>NZ_JAMJXC010000075.1 GCF_023571765.1 Xanthobacter aminoxidans
CAAATCGGCGGGTCTGGTGGTGGCGCTGCCGGCGGTGGCGATTAGCGACGTGGCGGCCGAGCCTGTCTCGAACTGAGCGCCCCACGCATAAACATCGCCCGCCGCGATGACCGGACGGAACCCCGTCGCGCCGGGCGGCGGTGTGCCAGTGAGCACGAAGCGCTGCCACGTCGTCGTGACGGTAAAATTCTGGTTCGCCGTGACGCCGTCGGGCGTGGAGTAGGCTAGGTACATCTGGACGGTCTGGTTGGCACCGGTCGCGCTCCGGAGCCACACTGAGAATGTGCCGCGCGACGTGATATTGGCGCCCAGATCGCAGCCCAGATATGAGGCGATCTGGCACCGGTCCGCCGTCATCGCCCCATCGGGGGCGACGGCTGCATTCGCCGTGATAGTCGAGCCGCCGTCCTTGAACCATCCGGTGCCTGCGAAATCATTGGCATATCGGATGTAATTCGTCGCGGCTCCCTCGAATATCATGCGCCGGCGGCCGGCCGAATGGTCGAATGCCAGGATATTGTCCGGCACCACCTCCACCAGTCCGCTGACACCGATGACGCGCTTGCCGACGCCGGAGCGCGCGAAAAGCTCGCTGGCCGAGATCCCCGA
>NZ_JAMJXC010000010.1 GCF_023571765.1 Xanthobacter aminoxidans
TGAGACCCTGTTCTCGAACCTGGCGCAGGCCCGCGCCACCATCAGCTCATGGAAGGAGGACTATAACCTCAACCGACCTCATTCGGCGCTGGGCCATCGATCCCCCGCCGAGTTTGCCGCAACAATCGCACTGGAAACCGTGGCCGCCTGAGGCCACAAATCAACCGGCGGACTCTCTCCTCAACTGGAGGAGAAATGGGGCTCACGTCACGACCGTTCTCGAAAGGGACGGGCTTCCCCGTATCGACCCTCTCATGGGCGGCCGCTACTGGCCGGCCGTCGAAGCCTACTGGAACCGCCGATATGGCCTCTCTACGCTCCTCGCGTCGCAACCGGACGGTGGAGAGAATCTAGATGCCCTCTGACTTTACGGCACCAGGACTAAAACGTCGGCGCAATCGTGACGGGACTATTCGCCTGATTTGGGTGGCCCGTGCCGATCTGGTCTTGCGTGGTTATGTTCCAAAAACGGTGCGCTTGCACTACAGCATCGATGATCCCGGGGATCGGCGTCTGATCGAGGCTGCCTGCTCGCGCCTTCAGGCTGAAATGCTAGCTTGGGCTTGCGGCAGTCAAAATGACCTGCGGTCGCACGACGGTTCGATAGCCAGCCTCGTGCGACTCTATCAGACGGATCCAGCAAGTCCCTACAGGGATCTGAAATGGAACACCCGACGCACCTATGATCAGGTCCTCCGGACGATAGAGAAGGCCTTTGGCATGAGGTCGCTCGCGGCGCTGGGCATCCGGGATCTCCGCCGATGGTACGATGAGGCGAAGAAGCCGAAGCAGGCCGGGGGACAAGAGAGAATCCGAAAGGCGCATGGCATCGTCTCGATGATGCGCCGGCTGCTCGGATATGGCGTCATGGCCGAGCTCCCGGAGTGCGGCCGGCTAGCCCGCATCCTCGACGAGGCCAGGTTCAAGCAGCCTGGTCGGCGCAAGGCAAAGCTAGAGCTGCACCATGTCGAGGCCTTCATCAAGGCCGCAGTCGCAGCCGGGCGTCCCTCTCTAGCCTTGGGTACAGCGCTTCAGTTCGAGACAACGATGCGGCAACGCGATGTCATAGGAGAGTGGCGGAAGGATGCGCCCAACGGAGGTGGCATCGTGCTGCGTGGCCGATACTGGACCGGAGGGCTCACTTGGTCGCACATCTCGGACGACCTACTCATGGTGAAAGAGACCACCAAGACGGGAGCCGATGTTGGTCATGATCTCAAGCTGACACCGCTCGTGATCAAGCTCCTGTGCCAAATTCCGGCTGACCGTAGGGTCGGCCCCGTCATCGTGGACGAAATCGCCGGCAGGCCCTACGCTGAACATGCCTACGCACGCGAATGGCGAATCATCGCTCGTGCGGCGGGGGTGCCGGACAGAATTTGGAACATGGATGCTCGAGCGGGCGGCATCTCCGAAGCCGACGAGGCGGGCGCTGACCTGGACGCGATCCGATCCGCGGCCGGTCACTCCCAAAGCTCAACGACACTGCGCTATGTGCGGGGTACGATCGGGAAAAGTCAGAAGGTCGCCCGAATGCGGACGGCTCACCGGAACAAGCGGTAAACAACCATGGGGAACGAGATGGGGAACGCGGGGAACGTCTAGTTCAACGGTAGCCCGCCAAGCTCTTGTCATAGCTCGCGAAATTGGAGCGGGCGATGGGAATCGAACCCACGACATACAGCTTGGGAAGCTGTCGTTCTACCACTGAACTACGCCCGCGCAGGCGCCGACCATAATCGGATGCGGGGTTGCCCATCAAGGGCGTTTCGCGAAATACCCACTGCGTTGCCGTTGCCCGGCGGGGCTCCTATGGTCGGAGGGATTTCAACGATTGCCCGGCGCCCCGCCCATGACGTCCCCTTCTTCTGCCCATTCCCCGGTTCATCCGGCCTCCCACGGCCATCCCCCGTTCAAGGCGCACTTCCAGACCTTCGACGATCTCGCTGACGGCGCCGAGGGGCCGGCGCGGCTGGCGGCGCTTCGGGCGGAACTCGCCCGCCTCGGCTTCGACGGCTATGTGATCCCGCGCGCGGATGCGCACCAGAACGAATATGTGCCGGCCTGCGAGGAGCGGCTGGCCTACCTTACCGGCTTCACCGGCTCGGCCGGCACCTGCGTGGTGCTGCCGACGGAGGCCGCGTTGTTCGTGGACGGGCGCTACACCCTCCAGGCCCCGGCGCAGGTGGACGAGGCGGCCTTCACCGTGGTGCCCCTGTCGCAAACGCGGCCGGACAAGTGGATCGAGGACCATCTGCCCCGTGGCGCCCGGCTCGGCTTCGATCCGTGGCGCACCACCATCGATGGTCGCGAGCGGCTGGTGAAGGCGGTGGCGGCGGCGGGCGGCATCCTCGCGCCGCTGGATGCCGATCCGTTCGATCCCTTCTGGCCCGATCGGCCCGCACCGCCCCGTGAACCGGTGCGCCTGCTCGACCTCTCCGTGGCCGGCGAGGACACCGCCACCAAGCTCCGGCGGGTGCAGGAGAAGCTCGCCGAGGAGAAGCTCGACGGCGTGCTCGTCTCCGATCCGCACGGGGCGGCTTGGCTGTTCAACATGCGCGGCGGGGACGTGGCGCACACGCCGCTGCCGCTCGCCTGGTGCATCATCCCGCGCGAGGGACTGCCCGACCTTTTCCTTGAGGCGCTGAAGCTCTCTCACGAGGTGCGCGCCGCCCTCGCGGGGCATGCCCGCCTGCACGGCGTGGGCGACCTCGACCCCGTGCTCGCCGCCTTCGCCAAAGGCGAGGGCAAGGGCGACGGGAAGGGCCGGCGCATTCGCGTCGATCAAGCCACCGCGCCCGTGCGCCTCGCCACGCTCATCGAGACGGCAGGCGGCATCGCCGACAAGGGTGCCGACCCCATCTCCCTCATCAAGGCCTCGAAGAACCCGGCCGAGATCGCGGGGATGCGCGCGGCCCATGTGCGCGACGGCGCTGCGCTGGTGCGCTTCCTCGCCTGGTTCGACCGGGAGGCGCCGACCGGCAAACTGACCGAGATCGACGCGGTGGAGGCGCTGGAGACCTTCCGCCGTGCCACCGGCTGTCTTACCGACATCTCCTTCCCGACCATCGCCGGGGCGGGGGAGAATGGCGCCATCGTGCATTATCGGGTCACGCGCAAGACCAACCGGGCGATCCATCCGGGCGAGCTGTTCCTGCTCGATTCCGGCGCGCAATATCCTGACGGCACCACGGACATCACCCGCACCCTCGCCGTCGGCACGCCGACGGAAGACATGCGCCGCCACTACACGCTGGTGCTGAAGGGCCATCTGGCTCTCACCCGCGCGGTGTTTCCCAAGGGCATCACGGGGGCCCAGCTCGATCCGCTGGCGCGGCAGTTCCTGTGGGAGAACGGGCTCGATTTCGATCACGGCACCGGCCACGGTGTCGGCGCGGGGCTTTCCGTGCACGAGGGGCCGGCGCGCATCTCCCAGCTCGGCCACCTGTCGCTGGCCGCGGGGATGATCCTCTCCAACGAGCCGGGTTTCTATCGCACCGGCGCCTACGGCATCCGCATCGAGAACCTGATCCTGGTGGAGGACCGCCCGGTGGAGGCCGGCGAGCGGCCGTGCTTCGGCTTCTCGACCCTCACGCTGGTCCCCTACGACCGGCGACTGATTGATCTTCGTCTCCTCACCGGTGCCGAGCGGGCGCAGGTGGATGCCTATCACGCCGAAGTCCGCGCGACCCTCGCGCCGCTGGTGGACGAGGGCTGTGTCGACTGGCTCGCCGGAGCCACGGCGCCGCTCTAGAGCACGTGCCCATCAGATTGCATCGCAGTTTGATCGGGTCACGCGTTCTCTTGCCAAGAGTGAGAGGGCGATTCACCGAGCGGATTGATCCAATCCGCTCGGATCGCGCTTTGGAAGTCGGCCGGATCGCCCGCAGAGCGTTGGGCGATCCTCCACAAGCCAAGGAACTGCAAGGCCTCGTGGGCGTTACCAGATGCGCGAGGCGGAGCGTGGCTCCGCCCGACAGACTGGGAGGCCGCTGATGTCCACGATCCTCATCATCATTCTCGTGCTGCTGCTCATCGGCGCGCTGCCGAGATGGGGCTACAGCTCCGGGTGGGGGTATGGACCCGGCGGCATCGTGGGTGTGCTGCTGATCATCGTGATCGTGCTGGCACTCACGGGACGACTCTAGCGGCCTCGCGGCTGGCGCCGGCTGACTGGGCCGGTCGGTGCCGGCCGCGTAAGGCGCGCGCAAATCTCCACGTCCAGTCGCTTCCATATCGAGACCGCGAACGTGCGGCCCGCGAGCTTGACGCCCCTGCTTCGCGGCCCGCACGGCCTGGCCGTCGGCCGCACCCCGCTGCGGACCGGCGGCCAGGGTCTGTGCGTTGCCCGTCGGCGTCCGCCGCTCACCACGGGGCGGCGGACGCGCGCGGCGTTCTTCAGGCGGTCTTTTCGATCACCCGTCCGAGCTTCTCCACCAGCTCGCCCACCTGATCCTTCGAGATGATGAGGGGCGGGGTGATGACGAGCGTGTCGCCGGCGATGCGCATCATGAAGCCTTCCTCGTGGAAGGCCTTCTCCAGCGCCTCGTAGCCGCGCAGGCCGGGCGAGCCGGCGCGCGGGGCGAGGTCCACCGCACCGGTGATGCCCACGGTGCGGATGTCGAGCACGCCGGGCTTGTCCTTCAGCGACATGACCGCATCGGCGAAGAACGGCTCCAGCGCCAGCGCGTGCGTGAAGGTGTTCTCCTTCGCGTAGAGGTCGAGCGTCGCGAGGCCGGCGGCGCAGGCCAGCGGATGCGCCGAGTAGGTGTAGCCGTGGAACAGCTCCACCATGTGCTCCGGCCCCTTCATGAAGGCGTCGTGGATGGGCTTGCGGGCGATGACGCCGCCCATGGGCACGGCACCGGCCGTGATGCCCTTGGCGAAGCAGATCATGTCCGGGATGACGCCGTAGCGCTCGGCGGCGAAGGCATAGCCGAGGCGGCCGTAGCCTGTGATGACCTCGTCGAAGATCAGCAGGATGCCGTACTTGTCGCAGATCTCGCGCAGGCGCTTGAGATAGCCCTTCGGCGCCGGCAGCACGCCGGTGGAGCCGCCCATGGGCTCGACGATGACGGCAGCGATGGTGGAGGCATCATGCAGGCCGACGATGCGCTCCAGCTCGTCGGCGAAATGCGCGCCATATTCCGGCTCGCCCTTGGAGAAGGCCTGGTTCTCCCGGTCGTAGGTGGTGCGCAGGTGGTCGACGCCGGCCAGCATGGTGCCGAAGGTGCGACGGTTCGCCACCATGCCGCCCACGGAAATGCCGCCGAAGCCGACGCCGTGATAGCCGCGCTCGCGGCCGATGAGGCGGGTGCGAGTGCCCTGGCCGATGGTCTGCTGGTAGGCGAGGGCGATCTTCAGCGCCGTGTCCACCGCCTCGGAGCCCGAGTTGCAGAAGAAGACATGGTCGAGGTCGCCGGGCGCGAGGTCGGCGATCTTGGTGGCGAGGCGGAACGCGCTCGGATGGCCGTATTGGAAGGTCGGGCCGAAATCCATCTCGGCGGCGCCCTCGCGGATGGCCTCGACGATGGGCTCGCGGTTGTGGCCGGGGTTGACGCACCACAGGCCGGCGCAGCCGTCGAGGATGGGGCGGCCCTCCGGCGTGTAATAGTGCATGTCCTTGGCGCGGGACACGAGCCGCGGTCGCTTCTTGAACGACCGGTTGGAGGTAAACGGCATCCAGAAGGCTTCGAGGTCGTTCGGAACACTGTCCGCGCGCACGCCGTCCGTCACCAGATCGTCCAGAGCCATGATGGTTCCTCTCCCGCGCGCCTTGTCTTTGGCGCCGATTTGCAACGCGCCAGCGCGCACAGTGCGGGTCGCGCGCCGCCGGCACATGCCGGCCGGCGGCCTCGGGTGCGGTCGCGTCGCGGCAAGGCTAGCAGCCCGCATTGCCGGTGGGAACCGTCGCGGGAAGCTTGCCGCAGGGAGCGGGCTCACCTTGATCCCGCCCTCTTGCTTGTGCATGGGTTCTGATCGACAAAGGTCGTGACCGTAGGTTAGGACGGTATCGTGGTAAGCAGCGCTGCAGACGCAGGCGAAGAGAGCGCGGTGGAAGCCGGCGTGGAAGGTGTGGCCGAGACGGTCGATGCCTCTGCCAGCGTGCGCGCCGCTCTCGATCGCGTGCTTGCCTCGGCCGATTTCGCCTCCTCGCCCCGCCTCGCCGCCTTTCTGCGGTTTGTTGTCGAATCAACGCTGGACGGGCGCGCAGACGCGCTGAAGGGCTACACCATTGCGGTTGAGGCCCTGGGCCGCCCGCCATCGTTCGATCCGCAGTCCGATCCCATCGTAAGGGTGGAGGCGACCCGGCTTCGGCGCGCGCTTGATCGGTATTATGCAACCGTCGGCGCCGATGATCCCGTCATTATCGATGTCCCGAAGGGCGGCTATGTGCCTCAGTTCCGCGCCCGCGGGCCGGACGATGCGGCGCTGGCCGATCCCGACACATCCGCCGTGCCGCCGGGATCGACCGAGGTCCCCGCCGAGATCACCCGTCCCCGTCGGCTGCTGCCAGCCTTGGCGGCAGGGCTCGCGGTGGTGGTGACGGCCGGCCTAGGCTTCGCCCTGTGGGACGCCGACATCAAGGCACCGCGGGATGCGGCAACCGCCGCCGCGACAGCGGACCGCATCCGGCTTCCGCTGGTCGAGGTCCGCACCTTCGAGGCGTCCGGCGACGGTGCGCCGCCGATGACCGAGCTGCGCGCCATCGAGGAGCGGATGCGCGACGCCTTCGCCCGCTTTGATTTCACCCAGGTGCGCGCCGCCGGCGCCGATATCCATGAGAGTGCCGTCGCCGAAGCGTGCGCGGCCAAGGTGCCACGCTCGGTCTTCTCCCTCGCCGGCCTCGCCGAAGGCCGGCCGGATGGCACCTTCTCCCTCGCCGTTCGCCTCACCGACCGCTGCGACGGCTCCATCGTCTGGTCCACCATGATGGACGGCCTGTCCGGCGCCGGGAAGCTCGCGGAGAGCGAGCAGCGGGTGATCCACGACGTGGCCGTCGCGGTGATGGAGGGTTATGGCGTGGTTCAGGTCCGCGCCCGGGCGCAGGCCCTTGCCCGTGCTCCGGCCTCCGGCTACGGCTGCGTCGCCGCCGCTGCCGCCCAGCGACGCAGCGACAGCCAGGAGACGCGGCCGGAAATGAAGGCGGAGACCCGGCAGGAGACGCGCGGCATCAATGTGGACGAGTGCCTCGCCGAACTGACCCGCCGCGACCCCGCCTTCGCTCTCGGCCACGCGGTGCGCGCCGAGACCCAGCTCCAGCGCACGCTGCACGACGACACGCCGGCCCCGTCCGAGGCCGAGCTTGAGGTGATGCTGGACGAGGCCGAGCGCGCCGTGGAACTGGCCCCCGCCAGCGCCTATGCCGCCCGCGCGCTCGCTTTGGTGCAGCTTTTCGCCGGGGAGCCGGACGAGGCGGTGACGACCGCGGAACGCGCCTTGCGCCTCAATCCGCTCGATTTCGACGTGGCGGCCACGGTGGGCGTGGTGTTCATCGGCGCCGGGCGGATCGCGGAGGGCGAGGCCCTGCTCGCCAACGCCCGCCGCGAGGGGGCGGTGGCGACCCCGTTCCGGGATTCCTATCTGGCGCTCGCCGCCTTCCTGCGCGGCGACCTGATCGCGGCGCAGGCCATGCTGCCCCAGCTGACGTTGCATCCGACGGTGGAAAACCGCATTGCGCTCGCCCTCAGCCTTCACGCCCTCGGGCGCCACAGCGAGGAGCGGGAGGTGGTCAACCTCATGGTTCATCAGGCCTCCGACGGTGCCGATGGCGTGCGCCGGCTGGTGACGCGCCTGCTGCCGTCCAAGGATCACGCCTCGCGTGCACTCGCGGCGCTGGAAAGCGCGGGCCTCTCCGCCGATGCTGGTGCGGGCAAACCGCCGCGGGGCTGACCGGCGAGCCTGCCTGATCGGGTGGGCGGAAGTGACACCGTGAGAATGGGTTGTGCGGGCGGCAAGGCTTCCTTTACGCTGCCGGGCGTCTACTTCCAGGGATGTTCTTTTCCCGCGATCCGCAGTCCATGTCCCAGTTTTCCATCGCCCGGCGTACCGGCGGGCCGGCCCGCCTTCTGATCTGCGATCCTGACCCGACCGCACGTGCGGCCGTGCGTGCGGCGCTTGCCCGACGTGATTCCCTCGATCTGATCGAGGCGACCGACATCGCCTCGGCGCTGACCCTGCTGCCCCGCTGCACCTCCGTCCTCCTCGGGACGGAAGACCCGGAAGATGTGGTGCGGCGGGTGCGCGCCAGCGGATATGCCGGCACGCTCGTGGTGGCGCTGAGCGAAGGCTCGGTGACAGACGCTGTCGCCGCCATGCGGGCGGGGGCCGACGATGTGGTGCAGAAGCCGCTCGTGATCGAGGAGGTGATGGACCGCCTGCTCGCCGCGACACCGGCGCGCCGCCCCGAGCGCCGCCGCCGGGCGGCCCGCCCCCTGCCGCGCGGGGGCGATTTCTGCGGTCTCTCCGGGCGTTCGCCGGCCATGCAGGCGGTCTACGCCCAGATCGAGCGCCTTGCCGCCTCGCGCGCGGCGGTGTTCGTGACCGGCGAGAGCGGAACCGGCAAGGATCTGGTGGCGGCGGCGGTCCATGCCGCGTCCTCGCGGCGCGATGCGCCGTTCGTCGCTCTCAACTGCGCCGTCATTCCCCCCGAACTGATGGAAATCGCCCTGTTCGGCCGCGAGGACGCCGGCGCCATGGACCGCGCCCAGAGCGGCACGCTCCACCTGGACGAGATCACCCAGATGGACCCGGCCTGCCAAGCCCGGCTGATGCACTTCGTCGAGACGGGCCGGTTCAGCCCCGTGGGCGAGGTGGCGGAGCGGGAGGCGGACGTGCGCCTCGTCTGCGCCACCAGCCGCGATCCGCTGGAGGAGGTGCGCGCCGGCCGCCTGCGGGAAGATCTCTATTACCGGCTGGCGGTGCTGCCGCTGGCGCTGCCCCCGCTCAGGGCGCGCGGCGACGACGTTCTGCTTCTGGCCGAGACGTTCCTGGCCCGCTTCGCCGGAGAGGAGGGCCGGCCCATGCCGCGCTTCACCCCCGAGGTAGTGGAGGCGCTGCGTGCCCGCCGTTTCCCCGGCAATGTGCGCGAATTGCAGAACCTGATGCGGCAGGTGGTGATCCTGAGCGAAGGCGGCACCATTCCGCCCGGGTTCCTCGCCGAGCCTGCCGCGCCCGAGGCGGACACCCCCGGCCGGAGCCCCGAGGTGTTCATCCAGGGCTGGTCCGATAGCCTTGCGTGGCACGGCCGGGTGGAGCCGCTGGCGGTGATCGAGCGGCGCGCCATCGAGGCCGCCATCGCCGCCTTCGACGGCAACATCTCCCTTGCCGCCGCCGCCCTCGACCTCAGCCCCTCGACCCTCTACCGCAAGAAACTGGCCTGGGGCGAGCGCACCCGCCTGTCGTGAGCCGCCTTTAGAGGATGAAGCGGCTGAGATCGGCGTTCTTCGCGAGGTCGGCGACGCGCGAGCGCACATACTCCGCATCCACCACCACCGTCTCGCCGGAGCGGTCGGGCGCGGAGAAGGAGAGGTCGTCGAGCACGCGCTCGATCACCGTCTGCAGGCGACGGGCGCCGATGTTCTCGACGTTGGAGTTCACCTCCACCGCGGCATCGGCGATGGCCTCCACCGCGTCCGCCGTGACGTCGAGCGTGACCCCTTCCGTCCCCATGAGCGCCACCGACTGCTTGACGAGGCTTGCCTCGGTCTCGGTGAGGATGCGCACGAAATCGGCGCGGGTCAGTGCCTCCAGCTCCACGCGGATGGGCAAGCGGCCCTGAAGCTCGGGCAGCAGGTCGGACGGCTTGGAGACGTGGAAGGCGCCGGAGGCGATGAACAGGATGTGGTCGGTCTTCACCGATCCGTGCTTGGTGGAGACCGTGGTGCCCTCGATGAGCGGCAGCAGGTCGCGCTGAACGCCCTCGCGGGAGACATCAGCCCCGGACCGGCCCTCGCGCCCGGCGATCTTGTCGATCTCGTCGAGGAAGACGATGCCGTTGTTCTCCACCGCGTGGATGGCTTCCTGCGTGATGGCGTCCTGGTCGAGCAGCTTGTCCGCCTCCTCGGTGAGGAGGAGGGGGTGAGCCTCCTTCACCGTGACGCGGCGCGGCTTGGCGCGGCCGCCGAAGGCCTTGCCCAGCATGTCGCCCAGCGAGATGGCACCCATCTGCGCACCGGGCATGCCGGGAATCTCGAACATGGGCATGCCCTGCGCGCCCTGCTGCACCTCGATCTCGACTTCCTTGTCGTCCAGCTCGCCGGCACGGAGCTTCTTGCGGAAGGCGTCGCGGGTCGCCTGCGAGGCGGTGGCGCCGACGAGGGCGTCCAGCACGCGGTTCTCGGCATTGAGGTGGGCTTTCGCCTGCACGTCCTTGCGCTTGGCCTCACGGGTCAGGCCGATGCCGACCTCCACGAGATCGCGCACGATCTGCTCCACGTCGCGGCCGACATAGCCGACCTCGGTGAACTTGGTGGCCTCCACCTTCAGGAAGGGCGCACCGGCAAGGCGGGCGAGGCGGCGGGAGATCTCGGTCTTGCCGACGCCGGTGGGGCCGATCATCAGGATGTTCTTGGGCAGAACCTCCTCGCGCAGCTTCTCGTCCAGCTGCTGCCGGCGCCAGCGGTTGCGCAGGGCGATGGCCACCGCGCGCTTGGCCTTGGCCTGGCCGACGATGTGGCGGTCCAGCTCGGAAACGATCTCGCGGGGGGAAAAGTCGCTCATGGAATCAGCAGTCCTTATCGCGGGGGCCGGGGGCGCTCAGGACCCGATGGTTTCCACGACGATGTTCCGGTTGGTGTAGACACAGATGTCCGCCGCGATCTCCAGCGAGCGGCGCACGATCGCCTCCGGGTCTTCCTCGCGGTCGAGGAGGGCGCGGGCGGCGGCGAGGGCATACATGCCGCCTGAACCGATGCCGGCCACGCCCGCGTCCGGCTCCAGCACGTCGCCGGTGCCGGTGAGGACGAGGGACACCGAGGCGTCGGCCACGATCATCATGGCCTCCAGCCGGCGCAGATAGCGGTCAGTCCGCCAGTCCTTGGCGAGTTCCACGGCGGCGCGCTGAAGCTGGCCGGGATACTGCTCCAGCTTCGCTTCCAGCCGCTCGAACAGCGTGAAGGCGTCCGCGGTGGCGCCGGCGAACCCGCCGATCACGTCGCCCCGGCCCAGCCGGCGCACCTTGCGCGCATTGGCCTTGAGGACGGTCTGGCCGAGCGTGACCTGCCCGTCGCCGGCGATGGCGACGCGGTTGCCCTTGCGGACGGTGACGATGGTGGTGCCGTAAATGGTATCAGGGGAATGCATGAAGTGCTCCGCTTGGAGCTTACTTATGCGCTTCCGCGGCTGACGCAACTCGCTTCCCGCTCAGTTTCCGTTGAGGAAGGCGCGCACGGTGGTGCAGAAGTTCTCCGGCGCCTCCACCATGGGGCAGTGGCCGCTGTCTATGATCTCGTCGAGCTTCGCGCCGGGAATGCCGTTCGCCACCTCGCGCACCATGGCCGGGGAGAACAGGCGGTCGTCGTCGCAATAGATGGCGAGGGTGGGCGCGGTGATTGTGCCGATGCGGGCGAGGCTGTCGAAGCCGACGCAGACCCCCACCTGGCGGATGAAGGCGTCCTTCTCCTGGTAGAGGCCCGCGTCCAACGACTGCTGGACCGCCGCAAAAAGCGGGATCTTGTTCAGCGTGCGCATGCCGAGCACGAAGGTCGTGAGCGCGGCGCCGAACGTCAGCTCGTTGTCGATCTGGAGCCGCAGCTCCTTGAACAGGCGCATGATTTCGGTGGTGTAGAGATCGTTGCGGGCGATGGTGTTGGAGAGCACCAGCCGGTTCACCCGCTGCGGCGCGGCGATGGCGAGTTCCTGCGCGATCATGCCGCCCATGGAATGGCCGATGACATGGGCCTTCTGGAAGCCCGAGGCATCGAGCACGGCGAGGGCGTCGCGGGCCATGTCGGCTGCGGTGTAGGCCGCCTTGGCCCGCTGGCTCTTGCCGATGTCCCGGTTGTCGAACTCGATGAGGGTGAAGCCCTTCAGCAGCGGGCGCGAGAGGGCCCAGAAGGAACGCTCGGCCGAAAGGCCGGAGATGATGAGCAGGGGCGGGCCTTCGCCGCTGACCTGATACGCAAGCTCCAGCCCGTCATTGTGCGTCGTCGGCATCGGCGATCCCCGTCGGGTTGACGGGTGCGCTATGCCATAGATGGCGCGTCGGCGCGAGGCGGGTGACGCTGGGAAAGGCGTAGCATTCCGTCGCGCGCGCCGTCATCTCATCGCCATATGGCGTTGCAGCGAGGTTGCTGATAGAAGCCGCAGCCTTGGAGGAGTTCCATGCGCAAGGCCGAAATCGTCCGCGAGACCAAGGAGACCAGCGTCACGCTCGCCGTCGACCTCGACGGGACGGGGCGGACGTCTGTCGCCACCGGTGTCGGTTTCCTCGACCACATGCTGGACCTGCTCGGCCGCCACGCCCGTTTCGATCTCGATATCAAGGCAGTGGGCGACCTCCATATCGATTTCCACCACACCACCGAGGATGTGGGCATCGTGCTCGGCCAGGCGGTCAAGAAGGCGCTCGGCGACATGCGCGGCATCACGCGCTATGCCGACGTGCTCCTGCCCATGGACGAGACGCTGACCCGCGTCGCCATCGACATTTCCGGCCGGCCGTTCCTTGTCTTCCGCACTGAGTTCGCGGTGCCGAAGATCGGCGAGTTCGACACCGAGCTGGTGCGGGAATTCTTCCAGGCCTTCGCCTCCAATGCCGGCGTCACCCTGCATGTGGAGACGCTGTACGGGGTGAACGCGCACCACATCGCGGAAAGCTGCTTCAAGGGCCTCGCCCGGGTGCTGCGTGCGGCTGTGGCGGTGGACCCGGCGGCGGCGGGGGAAATCCCCTCCACCAAGGGCGCGCTGGGCACCTGAGGCGGGCCGAGACGAGGCAGGAACCGAGGCAGGAGACGAGGCAGCCATGGCCAGCTGGACCGTTCTGACCCGCACCGTCCCCGGCGACACCGCCGAGCAGGCGGCGGGGCGCACCGTGTTCGTGCGCGAGAAATTCTCCTGGGTGACGCTGTTCTTCGCCCCCATCGTGCTGCTGCGCTTCCGCCTGTGGCTGGTGTTCGCCGCCTATGTGGCGGTGATGGTCCTCATGGGCCTCGCGGAAGTTTGGGTCGGCGTCGCCGATGGGGTCGGCAACGCGGTGATGATCGGCTTCCATGTGCTCCTCGCCCTGGAACTGCCGCGCCTGCGCCAGCGCAAGCTGGAGCGCCTCGGCTATGAGGAGACCGCCGTGGTGGTCGCCGCCGACCGGGACGAGGCGGAACATCGCTTCTTTGCCGAATGGGACGGCCTGTTTCCCGCGGCCCGCGCCGCCTCCGCCCTTCCGGCCATTCGCCCGTCCTTCCCGGTTCCGGGCGGCTCATCCGGCGTCATCGGCGCCTTTCCGGGAGCCTGAGGCGTGACCGTCGCCATCATCGACTACAATTCCGGCAACCTGCATTCCGCCGCCAAGGCCATGGAGCGCGCGGCGCAGAGCCTCGCCCATGATGCCGGCCAGAGCGTCGTCGTCACCAGCGACCCGGAGGTGGTGCGCACCGCCGATCGCGTGGTGCTGCCGGGTGTCGGCGCCTTCGCCGACTGCCGCGCCGGGCTCGATGCCGTGCCGGGCATGGTGGAGGCCATGACCGAGGCGGTGAAGGGCAGGGGTCGTCCCTTCCTCGGCATCTGCGTGGGCCTCCAGCTTCTCGCCGAGCGCGGGCTGGAGCACGGCGTCACCGAGGGCCTCGGCTGGATCCGCGGCGAGGTGGACCGCATCACCCCCAACGATCCGACCCTCAAGATCCCGCACATGGGCTGGAACACGCTGGAAATCGCGCGCGAGCACCCGCTGCTCGCCGGCATTCCCACCGGCGCGTCCGGTCTCCATGCCTATTTCGTCCACTCCTATCACCTCAAGCCGGCGGACGGCATCGACCTCCTCGCCACCACCGACTATGGCGGCACCATCACCGCCGCGGTGGCGCGGGAAAATGTCGCCGGCACCCAGTTCCATCCCGAGAAGAGCCAGACCCTCGGCCTCGCGCTCCTCGCCAATTTCCTGAAGTGGCATCCGTGATCCTCTTTCCGGCCATCGACCTCAAGGACGGCCTCGCCGTGCGCCTCGAACAGGGCGACATGGCGCGGGCCACCGTGTTCAACCGCGACCCTGCCGCCCAGGCGGAGGAGTTCGAGAGCCTCGGCTTCCGCTACCTGCATCTCGTCGACCTCGACGGCGCCTTCGCCGGCAAGCCGGTGAACGCGGCGGCGGTGGACCGCATCCTCGAGACGGTCTCCATCCCGGTGCAGCTCGGCGGCGGCATCCGCGACATGCGCACGGTGGAAGGCTGGCTGGAGAAGGGCGTCACCCGCGTCATCCTCGGCACTGCCGCGGTGCGCGACCCGGACTTCGTGAAGGCGGCTGCGAAAGCCCATCCCGGCCGCATCGTGGTGGGCCTCGACGCCCGCGATGGGCACGTCGCGGTGGAAGGCTGGGCGGAGACGTCCGAGCTTGCCGCCGTGGACATCGCCCGGCGCTTCGAGGATGCGGGCGTTGCCGCCATCATCTACACCGACATCGCCCGTGACGGCCTGCTGAAGGGCCTGAACCTCGAAGCCACCATCGCGCTGGCCGAGGCCATCTCGCTGCCGGTGATCGCCTCCGGCGGCCTCGCCTCCCTGGCGGATATCGAGGGACTGCTCGCGCCGGGCGCGAAGAAGCTCGAAGGCGCCATCACCGGCCGGGCCCTCTATGACGGGCGACTGGACCCGCGCGAGGCCCTCGCGCTGGTGGCGGGACGATAGGTGCGCCATGCTGAAGGTCCGCGTCATCCCCTGTCTCGACGTGAAGGACGGCCGCGTGGTCAAGGGCGTCCAGTTCGTGGACCTGCGCGACGCCGGTGATCCGGTGGAGGCCGCGCGCGCCTATGACGCCGCCGGGGCCGACGAACTCACCTTCCTCGACATCACCGCCAGCCACGAGAACCGAGGCACCATCCTCGACGTGGTGCGCCGCACCGCCGAGCAGTGCTTCATGCCCCTCACCGTGGGTGGCGGCGTGCGCACGGTGGACGATGTGCGCACCCTGCTCCATGCCGGGGCGGACAAGGTCTCCATCAACACCGCTGCCGTGAACCGCCGCGCCTTCGTGGGCGAGGCGGCGGAGAAGTTCGGCGAGCAGTGCATCGTCGTGGCCATCGATGCCAAGAAGGTGTCGCAGCCGGGCGAGACGGACCGCTGGGAGATCTTCACCCATGGCGGCCGCAACCCCACCGGCATCGACGCCATCCAGTATGCCCGCGAGGTGGTGGACCTCGGTGCCGGCGAGATCCTGCTCACCTCCATGGATCGCGACGGCACCGGACAGGGCTTCGACTGCGCGCTGACCCGGGCGGTGGCGGATGCGGTGCATGTGCCGGTCATCGCGTCCGGCGGCGTCGGCATCCTCGATCATCTGGTGGAGGGCATCCGGGATGGCGGCGCCTCGGCGGTGCTCGCCGCCTCGATCTTCCACTTCGGCACCTTCACGGTGCGCGAGGCCAAGGACCGGCTGGCCGAGGCTGGTCTTCCGGTACGGCTCGATTGAGCCGCGCCGGGAACGGCGGTGCCGCAGCGCTTCCGGTTAACCCGTTTTTCGCATTTTCTTGATGCGAACCGCTCCCCAAGTCGCTGAAAATGCTTCAGTGCCTTCGTTCCTGACCCTTTTTGTGGGGCCGACCCGATGAGCGACAGCTTCTCCCTCGCCGATCTCGAAGCCATCGTCGCGGCGCGGGCCTCGGCGGACGCCGGCTCCTCCTACACCCGCTCCCTGCTCGACAAGGGCGTCGCCAAATGCGCCCAGAAGCTGGGCGAGGAGGCGGTGGAGACCGTGATCGCCGCCGTCTCCGGCAGCGAGAAGGATCTGGTGGGCGAGGCGAGCGACCTGCTTTACCACCTGATGGTGGTGCTCAAGGCCCGTGGCGTGAGCCTCGCCGATATTCATGCCGAGCTTGCGCGGAGGACCGCCCAGTCCGGTCTCGCCGAAAAAGCCGCCCGTCCCACCGCCTGACAGAGACATCGCGATCATGGACCGGCCCATCGACCCCGGCCTCTCCCCGTATCGCTCCTTCTCCCGCGAGGAGTGGGCGAAGCTGCGCCGCGACACGCCCATGACGTTGCGGCCGGACGAGATCGCACGGCTGGAAGGCCTCGGCGTCCGCCTCTCCATGAAGGAGGTGGAGGAGATCTACCTCCCGCTGTCGCGCCTGCTGTCGCTCTATGTGGCGGCGACGCAGAAGCTCTACCGCGCCATGAGCCACTTCCTCGACCACCGTGAGGGCGAGGCGGCGGGCGAGCAGAAGATGCCTTACATCATCGGCGTCGCCGGCTCGGTGGCGGTGGGCAAGTCCACCACCGCGCGCGTGCTGCAGGCGCTGCTCGCCCGCTGGCCCAACACGCCCAAGGTGGACCTCGTGACCACCGACGGCTTCCTCCTGCCCAACGCCATCCTCGAGCGGGAAGGGCTGATGGAGAAGAAGGGCTTTCCCGAGAGCTACGACGTCGCGCTGCTGCTGCGCTTCCTCACCGACATCAAGGCCGGTCGCCGGCCGGTGCGCGCGCCGCTCTACTCGCACTTCTTCTACGACGTGATGCCGGACCAGTATGTGGAGATCGACCGGCCGGACATCCTCATCGTGGAGGGGCTGAACGTGCTCCAGACCACGCGGCCGCCGAAGGATGGCAAGGCGATCCCCTTCGTCTCCGACTTCTTTGACTTCTCGGTCTATATCGACGGCGACGAGGATGTGATCGAGCGCTGGTACGTGGAGCGCTTCATGCGCCTGCGCGAGACCGCCTTCACCGACCCGCTCTCCTACTTCCACCGCTATTCGCAGCTCTCCGACGACGAAGCGCAGGCGACCGCACTCTCCATTTGGCGGCGGATCAACCTCGTCAACCTGCAGGACAACATTCTGCCCACCCGCCAGCGCGCCGACCTCATCCTGCGCAAGGCCGGCCGCCACGAAGTGGCCGAGGTGAGCCTCAGGCGGCTGTGAAACGATGCCCCCGGACGGGCGCGTGACGGACCGTTCGCCGTGATTTTGGCGGCATGAACCCGCGGTCGACCATCGAAGCTTGGCCGGAGTGGTAACGGAGCGGCGACTTCGTTGGTATTTAGCTCTTCTTTTCGTTCAGACAGGTCCGACAGGCGCGGAAACGTGCATTCTACGCAGGCGATTCTGCGTTTTCTGTAGGCTCTCTGGATGGGAATAGGGCGGATGAGGCGACCGAGGCGATCTGACGATCGACGCCGCCGTGCCTGCGGCCGGACTGTGCAGGCGCGGCTCGCACTCATTCCCGCGCTTTTGGTATCCGCCGCAACTCCGGGGCTTGCGGGCGATCTTGCGGCGGCCGGCACGGCGGCACCCTCCTCTGTCGCGTCGGACGATTTCCTGACCCGGCCCTATCTCTTCGGGGACCTGGGACGGAGCCGGCTGAAGGAGCAGGGGATCGACATCTCCGGCGGGCTGGTCAACGAGACGGTCGGAAACCTGTCGGGCGGCACGCAGCAGACGGGCGCCAATGCGGGCCAGGCCTCCATCCAGGCCCTCTTCGATATGGAGAAGCTGGCCAACATCACCGGCGGCACCTTCGGCATCACGCTCGTGGGCCGCTGGGGCGACAACCTCGCGGAAGTCGCCAACATTCCGGCGCTAATGCTGATGAACGAGGTCTATGGCCGCGGCAACATCGTCCGCCTCGTGGACTTCCACTACAATCAGGCCTTGTTCGACGGCGCCGTAGACATCAAGGTCGGCCGTCTCGCCGTCGGTGCCGATTTCGGCTTCGAGCGCTGCGATTTCATCAATCTGACCTTCTGCGGCTCGGTTCCCGGAAATATAGCCGGGAACTACATCTTCAACTGGCCGGTCAGCCAGTGGGGCGGCGTCCTGAAGGTCCATCTCACCGATGACCTGACCTTTTCAGCCGCCGTCTACGACGAAAACCAGACCTATTTGTCGGTTCAGGCGAAGTGGGCGCTGCTGCCCAGCTGGCCGTCCGGTTCCGAGGGTGCGCTGGTGCCCCTGGAGCTGAAATGGACGCCGACGCTCTGGAATCTGTCGGGCACCTACAAGATCGGCGGATGGTTCGATACCGCGACCGCGGATAACGCCGTCACGAGCATCAACGGACAGCCCCAGCTCATCTCGGGACTTCCCTATGCCCAGGATTATGGGCGCTACGGCTTCTATGTTTCCTTCATCCAGCAGCTGACCGGCAATGCCCAGGGGCCGAACCCGAAGCAGGGATTGTGGAGCTTCTTCAACTTCACCTATGCCGACCCGCGGACGTCCACACAACTCTATCAGGTGGCGTGGGGCCTTCAGCAGCACGGCACGTTCGCAAGCCGCCCCGATGACGACATCGGCTTCGCCATCGGAACGACCGGCATCAATCCGCGGCTCGCAACCGCGCAGGCCGAGGCCAACTGGCTGGGGCTCGGCCCGGGCTATGTGCAGCACAACGAATACGTGCTGGAAGCCTATTACGGGTTTCAGGCAACGGGCTGGCTGAACCTGAAGGCCTCGCTGCAATACGTCATCGATCCCGGCGGCTACACCTCGCCCGTCAATGAAAACGCCTGGGTGGTGGGCCTGCGCACAACGGTCGCCTTCTGAGGGCGCTCCCGGTCGTCAGTTCACGGCTGGGGGAACGGCCCCGACGGCCGGTCATGCGGAGTCACGATCATTCTCGGGTTCGAGAGCTGACACCCGCCGACCGCCGCCAGCACCACGGCCATGATCACCACGCGCCCGATCCTGCCCATTCTCGCCCCCAACCTTGCCTCTGCAGCCATAGCGTTATGCACGTTGCGAACTATGCGACCAAGTAGCATGACGCAAGGACGCAGATCGTCAGCTGGATGCGCCGCGCCAGGTTGGGGCGGAAGGCATTGACCGTCACGCTGTCTGCGAACTGGCCGACATAGGCCATGCCGAGGCGGGCCTGTTCGCTGATGCGCGGAACGTGGTTAAGCCATTGAAAACTATGGTGTCCCGGAAGGGATTCGAACCCCTGACCTGCGGTTTAGGAAACCGCTGCTCTATCCTGCTGAGCTACCGGGACACGCCCTCCTTCTAAATCGCGGCACGCCGGGAGGGAAGGGGCCGGATGGCGGCTTCCCCCGTCCAAGGCGGGAGCCGGACGCCGGCGTAAGGCGGCGTAAGGACAGTTGATCGGGTCGGCCTTCAATCCGGAGGGCGGTTGCCGCTATCGTTGCTGCATGACGCTAGGCCATTCATCAGTGCGCGCAGGGAGGCGCGACCACACGCATTCATTGCGGGCGCTGGCGCGTCTTCTGGCGGTGGGCGGTCTGGCCCTTTCCGGTGGGCTGATCCTCGAAACCATCTCTCCTGCCGCCGCCCGCCCGGCGCAGAGGGCTGCCGTCCCGGCGGCCACCGATTGCGCAGGCCGCGGGACGGAGGCGGCCGGGAGCGCCGCGCGCTGGAGCGATGCGGGGGCGCTCGCACTTGCCGACGGCCGGGGCCTCGCCCCGGAAGGCATCGCCTTGCCGACCCGGCTCTCGCCAGACCCGCAGTTGCTCGCGGTCGCCGCGGATGCGGCGGCTTCGGTGCTCGACGGCTGCGCGGTTGCGCCAGTCACGACCACGCTCGATCGTCACGGCCGGCTTGCCGGGACGGCGCGGCTCGTCTGTCCGGCGGCGGCAGACGCCCGGCAGGAGGATCTTGCCACGGCGCTGGTTCGGGCCGGGGTAGGCTATGCCACCGCGGAAGGAGATACCGTCTGTGCCACCCAGCGCCTTTCTGCCGAAGCGGAGGCGCGCATCGCCCGCCGGGGCATCTGGAGCCTGGCCTCGGCGGTCGCCCCGGCCGGCGATGAAAAGGCCATGGCGGAACGGCGCGGCCTTTTTTCCGTTACAGAAGGAAGGGTGCTCGCGGTCGGCGGACGCGACCGGATTTTTCTGAATTTCGGGGCAAGCTGGAAGCAAGATTTCACTGTCATGCTGACGAGGGAGGATTTCGCCACAATCTTGGGCGATAGGCTCGATCCTGCCATCTTGCGCGGAGCCCTTATCCAGGTAAGGGGCGTCGTCCGCGAAGAAGGTGGGCCGGCCATGGCGCCGCGGCGGCGGGGCGAGGTGCTGCGCATCGAGGGCAAGGTCGAAAACCTGCCCGATGCACAGGCGCTGCCGTCGAGGCGCCGGGAGCGGTGAACGGAAGCATGAGGTGCTGGGTGCGTGAGGCGCTGAGAGGGCAGGGTGCGGCGAGGCGGGTTCGGGCGGAAGCGCCTGCGCGCGCGCTTGCCCGGCGCTCCGGCCTGCGCGCGCTGTTCGCCTGTGCCGCCGTCGCGCTCCCCCTGTGGCTCACCGGGTGCGCCGGCATCGACCTCGATCAGGTGAGCGTGCCGCTCGCCTCTACCGGCGCGGCATCCGAATTCGCCGATATGTCGCCCAGCCAGCGGCGCGAGCATGAAAAGCTCGTGGCGAGCTATGGCGGGGCCTATGACGATCCCGAGCTCAAGGCGCTGATCCAGAAGGTGGTGGAGCGCCTCGTCGCGGCCTCCGAGCGGCCGGACCTGAAATACCGCGTTACCGTGCTGAACTCGCCGGCCATCAACGCCTTTGCCCTGCCGGACGGCTCGCTCTACGTGACGCGCGGCCTGCTGGCGCTGGCCAACGACACGTCCGAGCTGTCTTCGGTGCTCGCCCACGAGATGGCCCACGTCATCGCCCGCCACGCCACCATCCGCGAGGACCAGGTGAAGCAGGCGGTGCTGGTGAGCCGCGTCATCTCCGACGTGGTGAACGATCCCGATCTCGGCGCGCTCGCCATGCAGAAGAGCCGGCGCACGCTCGCCTCGTTCAATCGCGGGCAGGAGCTGGAGGCGGACGCCATCGGCGTCGGCATCGCTGCGCGCGCGGGCTTTGATCCCTATGGCGCCTCGCGCTTCCTGACCGACATGGGTCGCTTCTCGGAGATGAAGAGCACGGCCTTCTCCGGCTCGTCCTCCACCACGCCGGACATGGACTTCCTGTCGTCCCACCCGGCGACGCCGGAGCGTATCTCCATCGCCATCGCCAATGCCCGCCAATATGCCCCCGCGGCGGGGCCGTCGGACGGCGAGCGGGACCGCAGCGCCTATTTCAGCGTCATCAACGGCATGGTCTACGGCGACGATCCGAAGGAAGGCTTCGTTCGCGGCCGCAAGTTCCTGCACCCCAAGCTCGGCTTCACTTTCATGGCACCGGAGGGCTTCTCGCTGGAGAACACCTCCCAGGCGGTGCTCGGCGCCACTCAGACCGGCCGCGAGGCGCTGCGGCTCGATGCGGTGCGCATCCCCGCCGACCAGTCCCTGGGGCAATATCTCTCCTCCGGCTGGATCGACGGGGTGGAGATCAACACGGTCGAATCGCTCACCGTGAACGGCTTCAGCGCGGCGACGGCGGTGGCGCGCGGCGACCAGTGGTCGTTCCGCATGTTCGCCATCCGCTTCGGCTCGGACGTCTACCGCCTCATCTTCGCCGCCCGCGAGCTGACGCCGGAGCTGGACAAGCAGTTCCGCGCCGCCGCCGACACCTTCCGCCGCGTCTCCTCTGGCGAGGCGGACACGGTGAAGCCGCTGCGCGTGCGCATCGTCCAGGTGGGGCTCGGCGACAATGTGGAGAAGATCGCCGGCAAGATGCAGGTGCCCGACCGCCCGGTGGAGCGCTTCCTCATCCTCAACGGGCTCGATGCCAATGCCCGGCTGAAGTATGGCGAGAAGGTCAAGATCATCGCCGACTGAGGGGCGGGTGCCCCATTCGCCGCTCCCGGCGATTTGATGGCGCGCAAGCCGCTATGCCGCCCCCCGCTGCTATGATCGAGGCTCTCGTTGCGGGAGGGAGCCATGTACAAGAAGATTCTCGTCGCCACCGACGGCTCGGCGCTGTCGGACCTTGCGGTCTCCCACGCCGTCGCGCTCGCCGCGGCGCTCCACGCGGCGCTTGTGATCGTCACCGCCAGCGAGCGCTTTCATCTTTTCAGCACCGAAGCCGACCAGATCGCCGACACGGAAGCCGAATATCGGCGCCAGACCGGGCGCAAGGCCGAGGCGGTGCTCTCCCGGGCCGCCGCCACCGCCGCCGCAGCGGGCGTCGAGGCGAAGCAGGTGCATGTGGAGGACGACCAGCCCTTCCACGGCATCATCACCACCGCCGAGGCCGAGGGCTGCGACCTGATCGTGATGGCTTCCCACGGCCGCCGGGGCCTGTCGGCCGTCGTGCTGGGCAGCGAGACCACCAAGGTGCTCACCCACTCGGGCCTCCCCGTGCTGGTGGTGCGGGAGGAGGTGGCCCCCGCCGTCCAGGCCAAGCCCGCGGGCAGCGTAGAGTGGCCCGAGCCCAGCCCGGCCTTCCTCGCCCCTGGACGCTGAGCGCGCCTTCCGGACGGCCAGCCTTGCGCGAGCAGGATTGCGCGAGCCCTTGCGCCAGCGGGGTTTTTGCCCTATGTGAGCCCGGTTCGTGGCCGCGCTCCCTCAAGCGGGGAGCCGCCCGGGCGGGCAGGGACCGGCGGTATACGCGGTCCTGATCGTCGGAGGCAGCCCGCCCTGGCTTTCTGTGAGCGCGCATCGACACTCAATTCATCGCCTGTGCCGCCCGGCCTTCGCGCCGGCCCGCCGCTTTTGCGGCGGCCGTTCGTCATTCCCTCGGAATGGCGGGCATCCGAGCGGTTCGGGCCTCGCAACACGAGATGCCGGCGCAGCAAGTCTGGAGCGTGAATGTCCGCCGTAGAAACCACCCGTGAGGATTTTGCCGCCCTGCTCGACGAGAGCTTCGGCCGCGCCGACACCAATGAAGGTTCGGTGGTCAAGGGCATCGTGGTCGCCATCGAGAAGGATCTGGCGATCATCGATATCGGCCTGAAGACGGAAGGGCGTGTCGCCCTGCGCGAGTTCGCCGGCCCCGGCCGCGAGAACGCCATCAAGGTGGGTGACGAGGTCGAGGTCTATCTCGAGCGCGTCGAGAACGCCATGGGCGAAGCCGTCCTCTCGCGCGACAAGGCGCGCCGCGAGGAGAGCTGGGTCAAGCTCGAGAAGGCCTTCACGGCCAACGAGAAGGTCTTCGGCGTGATCTTCAACCAGGTGAAGGGCGGCTTCACCGTCGACCTCGATGGCGCCGTGGCCTTCCTGCCGCGCTCCCAGGTGGACATCCGCCCGATCCGCGACGTCGGCCCGCTGATGCACAACCAGCAGCCCTTCCAGATCCTCAAGATGGATCGCCGTCGCGGCAACATCGTCGTCTCCCGCCGTACCGTGCTGGAAGAGACCCGCGCCGAGCAGCGCCACGAGCTGGTGCAGAACCTCGAAGAGGGTCAGGCCATCGACGGCGTGGTCAAGAACATCACCGATTACGGTGCGTTCGTTGACCTCGGCGGCATCGACGGCCTGCTGCACGTCACCGACATCGCCTGGCGCCGCGTGAACCACCCGACCGAGGTGCTCAACATCGGCCAGACGGTCAAGGTCAAGATCATCAAGATCAACCACGAGACCCACCGCATCTCGCTCGGCATGAAGCAGCTTCTGGGCGATCCCTGGGAGGGCATCGAGGCCAAGTATCCGGTGGAGGCCCGCTTCAAGGGTCGCGTCACCAACATCACCGACTACGGCGCGTTCGTGGAGCTGGAGCCCGGCATCGAGGGCCTCATCCACGTCTCCGAGATGTCGTGGACCAAGAAGAACGTCCACCCCGGCAAGATCGTCTCCACCTCCCAGGAGGTCGAGGTTCAGGTGCTGGAAGTGGATTCGGCCAAGCGCCGCATCTCCCTCGGCCTCAAGCAGACCCTCCAGAACCCCTGGGAGGCCTTCGCCGAGAAGTATGCGCCCGGCGCCGTGGTGGAAGGCGAGGTCAAGAACAAGACCGAGTTCGGCCTGTTCCTCGGCCTCGATGGCGATGTGGACGGCATGGTCCACCTCTCCGACCTCGACTGGAACCGTCCGGGCGAGCAGGTGATCGACGAATACCGCAAGGGCGACATGGTGAAGGCCGTGGTGCTCGACGTGGACGTCGAGAAGGAGCGCATCTCCCTCGGCATCAAGCAGCTGGCCGGCGATCCCTTCGCCGACGCGGGCGAGGTGAAGAAGGGCGCTGTCGTGACCTGCGAAGTCACCGACGTGAAGGACGGCGGCATCGAGGTGAAGCTCACCGGCACCGACCTCTCCGCCTTCATCAAGCGCTCCGAGCTCGCTCGCGACCGCAACGACCAGCGCCCCGAGCGCTTCTCGGTCGGCGACAAGCTCGACGCCCGCGTCACCCTGTTCGACCGCAAGGCGCGCAAGGTGCAGGTCTCCATCAAGGCGATGGAGATCGCGGAAGAGCGTGAGGCCGTGGCTCAGTTCGGCTCGCAGGATTCGGGCGCTTCGCTCGGCGATATCCTGGGTGCCGCGCTGAAGCAGCGCGCCGCTGACACGGCTGACACCGCCGAGGAGGCGGACAAGGAAGACTGATCGCTCCACGCGATCGGATTTCTCTGAAGAACGAAGGGCCGGTGCATTGCACCGGCCTTTTTTTCAACCCATGCGCCATTCAGACGCCGACTGGCATCCTTGTGCTGAGATCAGCGCGGAAGTATCCAAGTCTGGTTGTCAATGGGAGGTTTGCCATGAAGCGCAGGATGATTTCCCTCGGCGTCGTCGCCGCGGTCTCGCTCGCCGCCACGGGTTCGGCCTTCGCCCTCACCGGCAAGGAGTTCCTTCGCAAATACAACAAGGACAAGGACAGCACCGTCGAGATCGTCGAGGCCATCGACCTCGGGACCAAGGTGTTCAAGGCCATCAATCCGGACAAGGACAAGACCCTCGAGGCCGCCGAGACCAAGGGCCGGCTGACCGACGAGGATTGGGCCGCCGTGAACAAGGACGGCGACAAGACCCTGGAGCTGGACGAGTGGCTCATCATCGTGCGCAAGCGCTTCAACGATGCCGATGCCAACAAGGACGGCAAGCTGACCGAGGCCGAGCTGGATTCCCCCGCCGGCCAGCAGCTTCTCCTGCTCATCGCCAAGTGAAGCTGACGGCACGCCGCGCCTGATGCGGCTGGGGAGGGCGTGGCGTCCTTCCCCAGTGAAAAGCGCGTAGGCGCGCCGCTGTGGCGGCGCCCCTTGTCCCAGCCCCTGCTTCAGTTGAGACGCAGCAGGAAGCGCCGGTTCACCGCCTGCAGCGGGCGGGCGTTCATGGGGAAGATGGCGCGGAAGGCGTCGATGTCCGCCTGCGCCACTTCGATGGGCGCCCCGAACACGTTCCAGTCCACGATTTCCGAGCAGGGCGGCGTGGTCAGCGACCCCTCGTAGCGATAGGTGCCACGTGCGGACGGCAGGAAGCCGGCCGGATCAAGCGGCGCAGCCAGCGTCTTGTCCCCGGTCTTGCGCGGCGCGGCGTCCATGATCGAGGAGAAGCCGGCATTGGCCGCGCCGGGCACCATGAACACACCGGCCACCAGCAGCCCGCCCTCGGGCGCCGCATGGACGAAATGGGCTTCCATGGCGGTGCGCTTGCCGTCGATCGCGTGCTCGCTCGGTGCGTGGAAGTGGAACTGCTTGAGCGCGTAGGTCTTGCCGCCCATGGTGGCGGTGCCCCCGTCGCCGGTCACGTCGGCCTGGATGGTATGGCCGTTGTTCACCACCTTGTAGGCGAACGGCTTCCAGGCAAGCACTGGGCCGGCGCTCTCCGCCTTGACGGCGCCTTCGAGATTGATCGGCGATTGCTGGCTGCCCACCGAGCAGGCCGAGAAGCCCTTCTCCAGCGAACCCCATTCCTGCGGTCCGCCGTGGCCTTCATAGGTCCAGTGCGCTCCCTCGGAAGCGCGGGCGGCGTTGGCGCAGACCGGGCAGGCGACAAGGCCCGCAAGCAGCGTGCGACGATTGATGATCATTGAATTGCCCCTTGTATGGCGGTTCCTCCGCTGCGGCCAAGCTTACCAGCGCTGGGGATACTCGCAAAAGCCGATACTGTTCCGGGATGGATCAGATTGCGGCTGACGCGGCTGCAGCCAGGGCGGCGAAGGCGGCTCGCGGATCGTCCGCGCGCATGATTCCTCCCATGATCGCGACGCCCTTGGCCCCCGCGGCGAGGCAGGCCGGCGCCGTCTCTGCGTCGATGCCGGCGAGCGCGACCACCGGCACGGCGCTCGTGCGGGCGAAGGCCGAAAGCCCTTCAAGCCCCAGTGCCGGCCCGTGTCCCGGCTTGGATCTTGTGAGAAAGACCGGGCTCGCCGTGATGTAGTCGAGCGCGGCCGGATCAGCGGCGGTGGCCTCCGCTAGGGTGTGGGTGGACAGGCCGATCAAGGCCCCCGGCCCAAGGAGCGCCCGTGCGACCTTCGCATCCCCGCCGCCGGAGAGGTGCACGCCGTCCGCAGCGGCGGCCTGCGCCAGCTCGGGGGGGCCATGCAGCGTCAGGCGGGCATGGAAGGGGGCTGTCACGACGCGCAGGCGGGCGAAGAGGGCGATCTGCGCTGCGGCCGGCAGGTCCTTCTCCCGCAGGCTCACCCATCTGCATCCGCCGGCGCAGGCTGCGGCCACCACGTCCGCCAGATCGCCCCGCGCCAGCGTGCGGTCGGTGATGAGGAGCAGCGGCGGCGTCGGCAGAGGGGGCAGGGGGGTCAGCTCCCGACCAGACCGAACTCGGGGCTGGAAGCCTCCGCGTGCAGCTTGCGCGGGATGCGGCCCGCGAGGCGCGCGAGGCGGCCGGCGTCCACCGCGTGGCGGAAGGCGGTGGCCATACGCACCGGGTCGAGCGCCTTGGAGACCGCGGTGTTGAGCAGCACCGCCGAGCAGCCCAGCTCCATGGCGAGCGCCGCGTCGGACGCCGTGCCGATGCCGGCGTCCAGCACCACCGGCACGGGGGAGCGGGAGCAGATCAGCTCGATCATGTGCGGATTGGCGATGCCGAGGCCGGTGCCGATCATGGAGCCGAGCGGCATGACAGTCGCGGCGCCGAGGTCCGCGAGCTTCTGGCAGGTGACGGGATCGTCGTTGCAATAGGGCAGGACGACGAAGCCGCGCGAGACTAGCTCCTCGGTGGCCTTCAGCAGCTCCTCCACATTGGGATAGAGCAGCTCGCGGTCGCCGATGACCTCCAGCTTCACCCAGTCCGTCTCCAGCGCCTCGCGCGCAAGCTCCGCAGTGAGCACGGCGTCCTTGGCGGTCTGGCAGCCGGCGGTGTTGGGCAGGATGTGCACGCGGCCGGTGAGGAGGTCCGTCAGGCTCTCCTCGTAGCCGGCGAGGCTGATGCGGCGGATGGAGGCCGTGGCCATCTCGCTGCCCGAGGCGGCGAGGGCATCGAGGAAGACCTTCTGGTTGGGATAGCCCGCCGTGCCCAGGAACAGCCGCGACGAGAAGGTGCGGCCGGCGATGACGAGGGGATCGGCGTTGGGATTCTGGAATGCGCTCATGGTGCTTCTTCCCGGCGCCCGCGCACGAGCGCTCTGTTCTGTTCGGCCGGGGCTCAGCCGCCCTGCTTGGCCTCGATGATTTCCACGGCGTCGCCTGCGGAAAGGCGCGCGTCGGTCCAGGTGCGGCGAGGTACCACCGCGCCGTTCACCGCCACCGCGATGCCCTTGCGCTCCGGCTCGAGGCCCTTGGCGACGAGCAGGTCGGCAACGGTGGCGACGGGATGCGCCTCCTCGGCGCCGTTCACCTTCAGGGCCAGCATGGCGCTCACTCCGCCGCCGCGCGTGGCGGACCGAAGCGCTCCGCGCCGAAGGGCCGGGCCACGTCTGCAATGGTGCCGCTGAGGATATGGTCGGCGATCACCTGCGTCGTCACCGGCAGCAGCAGGATGCCGTTGCGGTGATGGCCGGTTGCGTAGACGAGGCCATCCACCTCCGGGCTCGGGCCGAGGATGGGCGCATCGTCCCGGCTGCCGGGGCGGAAGCCGACCCATTGCTCGACGATGCTCAGCTCTTCGAGCGTCGGCAGCGCACGCCACGCATGGGTGAGCAAAGCGAGCTGGCCGCCGGCCGTGAGGTCGGTGTCGAACCCCTTCTCCTCGGTGGTGGCACCGAGGATCAGCCGCCCATCGCGCCGCGGCACGAGATAGGAGCCCGGCGCCCACAGCACGTGGGAGAGGATGGGCGCCGCCGGGTCCATGCGCAGCGACAGCATCTGCCCCTTGATGGGGCGCACCGGCAGCGGCGTCGCCGGGGTGATGTCCACGCCCCGGCTCCAGGCGCCGGCGGCGAGCACCACCACATCGGCAGCATGGTGCGTCTCGCCGGTGACGACGCCGGTGGCGCGGCCGCCAGCCGTCTCCACCCGGCTCACCGGGGTGTGTTCGTGGAGCCTTGCGCCGGCCTTCAGCGCGGCGATCTTCAGCGCGGCGGCAACCTTGCGGTTGTCGACCTGATGATCCTCCGGGCTCAGCACGCCGCCGGCGAGGCGGGGGGCGAGATAGGGCTCGCGTCGGCGCACCTCGGCGGCGGTGAGCCACTGGACGGGCAGGCCTAGCCCTTGCTGGAAGGCGAACAGGTGGCGCAGCTTGGCGAGATCGTCCGCCGTGAGGGCGATGGTGATGGTGCCCTCGGTGCGCAGGTCCACCACCTCACCGGAGACGCGCTCCAGCTCTGCGGCGAAGGCGGGCCAGAGGGTCTGGCTGGCGCGATTGAGGGCGAGGAGGCCCTCCTCGCCGGGCTCGGCCTCGGCGCAGGCGGCCAGCATGCCGGCGGCGGCGCGGCTCGCGCCCTGTCCGGTCTCGCCGGCATCGAACAGGTCCACCGGGCAACCCGCCTCGGCGAGGCGCCAGGCGAGGGCGAGGCCGATGACGCCGCCGCCCACGATGGCCACATGGGGACGGGCCACACGCGGTTTCGCCTTTCCCGCCGGTGCAGAGCCGGCTTGCGATGAAGGTGCGAATGTAAACTGCGACAAGCTCTCGCTCATCGGCATCTCCCTACGCTGGCATGATCCAGACAGGTTCGATGGGTGTGATCTCAGCCGCGCATGATGCGCGGCACCCCAGGCCGTGTCTGTTATTTACTCATGCCGGCCGCAGAACTGCAAGAGGCGGGGCGCCCGGGACGAGGCGGACCTCAGCGGTTGAGTTCGCTTTCGTCCAGCTGGCGCGCCTCGTCGGCGAGCATGATCGGGATGCCGTCGCGGATGGGATAGGCGAGGCGGGCGGCACGGGAGATCAGCTCCTGGCGCTCGCGATCATATTCCAGCGGCCCCTTGGTGAGGGGGCAGACCAGGATTTCGAGCAGCTTGGGGTCGACGTCGTGGCCGGGACGCTGGGACTGGATCATGTTCTCGCTCTTTGGTGCCGCGCGTTTCGAGGGCAAAGGGTCCGCGGCGCGCCACCATAGCGGCGGCGGGGTGGCCTTTCACCAGTGATTTTCGCGACATCACGGCCGCTGATGGGCATATCACGCGGTTTCGCTGTCTTTCCGCCCCCGCAGCCCCTAATGAAGCGGCCTTGGAATCGCGCCCTCGGGAGCCCAATGGATCGACGCTTGGCCCTCGGGCTTCTTCTCGGCTTCGTCGCGGTCGTGATGTTCGGCGCGACGCTGCCGCTCACCCGCTTCGCGCTGCACGATTTCAGCCCCTGGTTCATCAGCTTCGGCCGCGCCGCCTTGGCTGGCTTTGCGGCGCTCGGGCTGGTGCTGGCGCTGCGCCGGCCGTGGCCATTCGGCCAGCCCAAGGTGCTGTGGCGCCTCGCCGTGTCCTCCGCCTGCCTGATCTTCGTGTTCCCGCTGGCCATCGGCGTCGCCACCCAGACGGTGCCGGCGGCCCATGGCGGCATCGTGCTCGGCCTTCTGCCCCTGTGCACGGCCATCGCCGCCATGCTGCTGGCCGGCGAGCGGCCGGGCCTCGGCCTGTTCGCCGCGAGCGCGGTGGGGGCCGGGCTGGTGGTGGCCTTCGCCTTGCGCAACGGCGCGGGCGGCGCGCTGGGAATGGGCGACAGCCTCTTGTTCCTCGGCGTCATCGCCTGCGCCATCGGCTACGCCGTCTCCGGCGGCCTCGCGCGCACCATGTCGGGCTGGGAGGTGATCGCGTTCATGCTGATCCTCTGCCTGCCGGTGACGCTGCCGCTCGCGCTCCTCACCTTTCCGTGGGGTGGGGCGGGCACTGTGGCAGGCGCCTCCTGGGCGGCACTGGTCTATCTCGGCCTCTTCAGCCAGCTCATCGGCTTCTTCTTCTGGAATGCCGGGCTCGCCATGGGCGGCATCGCCCGCGTCGGCCAGATGCAGCTCCTTCAGACCTTCGTGACGGTGGGACTCGCCTGGCCCATCAATGGCGAGGTGCCGGACGCGGAGACCGTGGCCTTCGCCGCGGGCGTGGCGCTGGTGGTCGCGGTGGCGCAGCGGACCCGCTCCCGGCCGCGCTGATCCCGCAAACGAAAACGGCCCGCCGAAGCGGGCCGTTCTTTACGTCTCGGAATGCCGGAAGGCTCAGGCCGCCTTGGAACGGGCGGTGATGAGCTTGCGGTTCACCAGCACCTCGGCGATCTGCACCGCGTTCAGCGCGGCGCCCTTGCGCAGATTGTCCGACACGCACCAGAAGGCGATGCCGTTGTCCACGGTCGGGTCGTCGCGCAGGCGCGAGATGTAGGTCGCGTCCTCGCCGGCCGCCTCGTGGGGGGTGGCGTAGCCGCCCGGCTCACGGGTGTCGATGACGAGGATGCCGGGCGCCTCGCGCAGGATCTTGCGCGCGTCGTCCGCGGAAAGCTCCTTCTCGAACTCCACGTTCACCGCCTCTGAGTGGGAGATGAAGACCGGCACGCGGACGCAGGTGGCCGTGAGCTTGATCTTGGGGTCGAGAATCTTCTTGGTCTCGGCCACCATCTTCCACTCTTCCTTGGTGAAACCGTCGTCCATGAAGACGTCGATCTGCGGGATGAGATTGAAGGCGATGCGCTTCGGGAACTTCTTCGGCTCCACCGGATCGGAGACGAAGACGGCGCGCGTCTGCGAGAACAGCTCGTCCATGGCGTCCTTGCCGGCGCCGGAGACGGACTGGTAGGTGGAAACCACCACGCGCTTGATGGTCGCGGCGTCATGCAGCGGCTTCAGCGCGACCACGAGCTGCGCCGTGGAGCAATTCGGGTTGGCGATGATGTTCTTCTTGGTGAAGCCGACGATGGCGTCCGCATTCACCTCGGGAACGATCAGCGGCACGTCCGGGTCCATGCGCCACTGGGAGGAATTGTCGATGACGACGCAGCCCTGCGCGCCGATCTTCGGCGACCACTCCTTGGACACGGCTCCACCGGCCGACATCAGGCAGATGTCGGTGTCGGAGAAGTCGTAGGTCTCGAGCGCCTTCACCTTCAGGGTTTTATCGCCGTAGGAGACTTCCACGCCCTGCGACTTTCGCGAGGCGAGCGCGACGACCTCGTCCGCGGGGAAACCCCGCTCGTCGAGGATCGAGAGAATCTCCCGGCCCACGTTGCCCGTGGCGCCGACGACGGCGACCTTGTAACCCATGATGTTCCTCGGATGTCTCGGCCCATGCGGCCGAAGACCGTGCTTTTAGGCCGAACCCCCTGGCCTTGCAAATCGAAGATTCGCGATCAGGCCCGGCATCCGCGCATTCAACTGTTGCGTCAACGCAACGCGCCGGCGTCGAGAAGGCGGGAACATGGCACCAAGGAGGCGGGTTTCCTTGCGCAGGGGACAAACGTCTATTAATCCAGTCAAGGTCGGCCCTGCGCCGATCTGGGAGGATGCCATGGGTTTCGCGTCGTTCACCACCTTCGCTGCTTTCGCCCGTTCGGGCCTGAAGACGGCGCTCTCGGTGTCGCTGGCGGCGGCAGCCATTGCGGCGACCACCGGTGCCTTTTCCATCGCGTCCGCCGACAGCGCCGAGGCGCAGACGGTGAAGAAGCGCAACCGTATCGTGGTGGAGCGCCGCTCCTATCTCGATGCCGGCACGGTGGTGAAGCCCGGCTCCAAGTCGTACCTCGATTACGCGCTGCCGCCCGGCTATTTCTACCCGACCTATGGGCCCACCGCCGCCGGCCCCGGCCCCATCACCGGCCTGCGCTGGCCGCTGCCGGGCGCCTTCGATCTGCCGGGCTTCTGAGCCAAGGGTGCCGAAGAACACGGAAGGGGCCGCCTCGCGGCCCTTTTTTGTGTGGTGAAATCACAGCGATTTATCGGTGTTTAATTTTTATCCCGGCCAAGCATGACATTTCCGCTTGTGCGCGCCATAACGGCCCTATGCCGCGCCGTCGGCCCGACCTTCCAGCGCAAGATGCCCCTTAAGAGCCCATGCCCCGCCCCCGCTTCGCGCTGCCGATGCTGAGCCGCCAGCCCCGCCGCAGCGTCATTCCGGGCTTTCGGCTCTCGCTCGGCCTCGCACTGCTCTATCTCGGCCTCATCGTGCTCCTGCCCATCGGCGCGCTGCTGCTGAAGGCGGCGGACGTGGGCTTCGAGCGCTACATCGCCATCATCACCTCGCCGCGCACGCTCGCCTCCTTCCAGGTGACGCTGACCACGGCGGCGCTGGCGGCGCTGTTCAACGCCATCTACGGCCTCGCCCTCGCCTGGGTGCTGGTGCGCTACGAATTCCCCGGCAAGCGCCTGCTGGATGCCATGGTGGACGTGCCGTTCGCCCTGCCCACGGCGGTGGCGGGCCTCGCGCTGACGGCGCTGTTCGCCAAGAACGGCTGGTTCGGCGCGCCGCTGGCGCAGTGGGGGATACAGGTGGCCTACGCCCCGGCCGGCATCGTCTGCGCCATGGCCTTCACCTCCATCCCCTTCGTGGTGCGCACGGTGCAGCCGGTGCTGGAGGACATGGAGCCGGAACTGGAGGAGGCGGGCGCGACGCTGGGCGCGAGCGACCTCACCATCTTCCGCCGCATCATCTTCCCCACCATCTTCCCGGCCTTCCTCGCCGGCACGTCGCTGGCCTTCGCCCGCTCGCTGGGGGAATTCGGCGCGGTGGTGTTCATCGCCGGCAACCAGCCGTTCCGCACCGAGATCGTGGCGCTGCTCACCTTCATCCGGCTGGAGGAATATGACTACGCGGCCGCCGCGGCGATCGCCGTCACCATGCTGGGCTTGGCTTTCATCATGCTTCTGATCGTGAACGCCGTGCAGGCGTGGCATCAGAAGTTTGCGATGGGGGATGCCTGATGGCCCGTCCCGTGAACCGCCACCGCCTGCGCGTCGGCGACGGCGCGGTGACGCGCTCGGTGATTCTCACGCTGGTGCTGGCGACCACCGGGCTGGCGCTCATCGCGCCGCTGGCCGTCATCTTCGCCGAGGCGTTCGCGCGCGGCGTGCCCACCTATCTCGAAGCGCTCGCCCGGCCGGATACGCTGCACGCGGTGGGGCTGACGCTGCTGACGGCCCTCATCTGCGTGCCGCTCAACACCGCTTTCGGCATCGCCGCCGCCTGGGCGGTGACGAAATTCTCCTTCCGCGGGCGCAACCTGCTGCTGGCGGTGGCGGAGCTGCCCTTCTCCATCTCGCCCATCGTGGCGGGCGTCGCCTATCTCTTCGTCTATGGGGCGCAGGGGCTGTTCGGGCCGTTTCTGCAGGCACACGACATCAAGATCATGTTCGCCGTGCCGGCCATCATCCTCGCCAGCCTGTTCGTCACCGCGCCGTTCGTGCTGCGCGAACTGGTGCCGCTGATGATGGCGCAGGGGCGGGACGAGGAGGAGGCGGCGGTCAGTCTCGGCGCCTCGGGCTTCGACGTGCTGCGGCTCGTCACTTTGCCCAACGTGAAGTTCGCGCTGCTCTACGGCGCGGCCCTGTGCAATGCGCGGGTGATGGGCGAGTTCGGCGCCGTCTCCATCGTCTCCGGCAACATCCGCGGCCAGACCTCGACCCTGCCGTTGCAGATCGAGCTGCTCTATCAGGACAGCCACGCGGTCGCCGCCTTCGCCGCCGCGACGGTGCTGGCGGGCGTCGCCCTGTTCACGCTGGTGGCGAAGTATCTGATCGAGCGGGCGGAGCGGGCGCGGGGCGAGATCGTCGCGCCGCGCCGGCCGGGGCACTGATCGGTTCGGCTCCGGTCTTCGACCGGCGCCGATTGCTTCGCTCAGGCGCCGCGCGGGCTTGAGCCAGCCTCAGGCCGCAACGGCGGTTCCGGTGGCGGCGGCGATTTCGCGCTTCATGGCGGCGATGGTCGCGGCATAGTCCTTGGCGCCGTAGATGGCGCTGCCGGCGACGAAGGTGTCCGCTCCGGCCGCGGCGATGGCGCCGATATTGTCCACCTTCACCCCGCCGTCGATCTCGAGCCGGATGTCCTTACCCGAGGCGTCGATGCGCTCGCGAATGGCCTTCAGCTTGTCCAGCGCCGAGGGAATGAAGGCTTGCCCGCCGAAGCCGGGGTTCACCGACATGACGAGCACGAGGTCCAGCGCATCCAGCGTGTAGTCCAGCACCGAGAGGGGGGTGGCCGGGTTCAGCACCAGGCCGGCCTTCACGCCCTTGGAGCGGATGAGCTGGAGCGAGCGGTCCACATGCTCGGACGCTTCGGGGTGGAAGGAGATGAGGTCGGCGCCGGCGCCTGCGAACGCCTCGATCATGCCGTCCACCGGCTTCACCATCAGGTGCACGTCCACGAACGCCTTGGTCGCCTTGCGCAGCGACTGGAGGATCAGCGGGCCGATGGTGAGGTTGGGGACGTAATGGTTGTCCATCACGTCGAAATGGATCCACTCGGCGCCGCCCTCGAGCACCGCATCCACCTCGGCGCCGAGGCGGGTGAAGTCCGCCGAGAGGATGGAGGGGGCGATGATGGGATAGGCGCGGGCCATGGGGATCTCTCCTTAACGACTGGATAGGCGGGGCGCGGTCTCGTGCCCCGGCCGACTGGAGCGTCAGTGGAAGGAGAGCCGGGGCCCAGCGCAATATTGCGCCGAAGGCGGCTCCCTTCATGACCTTCGCAGACATGAGCCTGCTGCGCAGGACCTTTCCCTGGACCCCGGATCAGCGCTCCAGCTGCGCTGTCGCTTGTCCGGGGAATGAGGCAGCCATGGCTGCCTCAGGCACTTCTATAGGCACGGCGCCGGGTAGGCGCCAGCCGTCCCCTCAGTGCACCACCTGCGCCAGCTCGCCGGACGCATAGCGCTTGGCCATCTCGTCCAGCTCGATGGCCCGGATCTTCTCCGCCTTGCCGGCGGAGCCGAAGGCCTCGAAGCGGGCGATGCAGACCTTCTTCGCCTCTTCCATGGCGGCGGCCATGAACTTGCGCGGGTCGAACTCGCTCTTGCTCTTGGCGCCGACGCGGCGGATGGCGGCGGTCATGGCGAGGCGGATGTCGGTGTCGATGTTCACCTTGCGCACGCCGTAGCGGATGCCTTCCTGGATCTCCTCCACCGGCACGCCGTAGGTCTCCTTGATGTCGCCGCCATAGGTGCGGATTTCCTCAAGCAGCTCCTGCGGCACCGAGGACGAGCCGTGCATCACCAGATGGGTGGTGGGGATGCGCTGGTGTATCGCCTTGATGCGGTCGATGGCGAGGATGTCGCCGGTGGGCTTGCGGGTGAACTTGTAGGCACCGTGGGAGGTACCGATGGCGATGGCCAGCGCATCGCACTGGGTCGCCTTCACGAACTGGGCCGCCTCGTCCGGATCGGTGAGCAGCTTGGAATGGTCGAGGGCCTCCTCGGCGCCATGGCCGTCCTCGGCCTCGCCCTTGCCGGTCTCCAGCGAGCCGAGGCAGCCGAGTTCGCCTTCCACCGACACGCCCACCGCATGGGCCAGCTCCACCACCTTGGCGGTGACGGAGACGTTGTAGTCGTAGTCCGCCGGGGTCTTGCCGTCTTCCTTCAGGGAGCCGTCCATCATCACCGAGGAGAAGCCGGACTTGATGGCGCCCATGCAGACGGCCGGGGAGGCGCCATGGTCCTGGTGCATCACCACCGGAATCTCGGGATAGGCCTCCACGGCGGCGGCGATGAGATGGCGCAGGAAGGCCTCGCCGGCATATTTGCGGGCGCCGGCCGAGCCCTGAAGGATGACGGGCGACGAGGTGGCGCGGGCGGCGTCCATGATCGCCTTCACCTGCTCCATGTTGTTCACGTTGAAGGCCGGCAGTCCGTAGGAATGCTCCGCCGCATGGTCGAGCAGCTGGCGCATGGAAACGAGGGCCATAGTCCTCTCCTCTTCAAAGTTCAGGTCGGCGCCGCGATGCGCGCGCCATGGTTCCGTCCGCACCGTCATCCCCGGCCTGTACCGGGTTCACGGTGCTGCTTGGCTGCTGTCCGTCGCCTTCACCGGTCCGGCGGACCCGGCGCGGGCCGGGTCGATCATTTCGTCCGGTGGCGCCCCCGCCCAGCCGTCCCCCGCAGGGGAGAGGCCTTCATTGGCGCTCACCCTACTGCGCGGCGCACCGCGTCGGCCACAGCTTCCGGTGTAAAGCCGAACAGCGGCCACAGGTCCTTTTCCGGTGCCGATTCGCCGAAGCGGTCGATGCCGATGGCGATGATGCCGTCGGCGCGGGTGCCGGAGAGGCCGCGCCAGCCGCGGGTGACGCCCGCTTCCACCGCCACCACCGGCACGCCCTTGGGGAAGAGGGCCGCGCGCTCGGTCTCGGTCAGCGCCTCGAAGCGCTCGCGGCAGGGCATGGAGACGATGCGGGTGGGAATGCCCGCGGTGTCGAGCAGGTCCGCCGCCGCCGCTGCCAGCTTCACTTCCGAGCCGGTGGCGACGAGCACGGCGCGGGCGAGGCCCTCGCTCTCGCGCAGCACGTAGGCACCGGCCTCGATACCTTCGATCTGCGCCGCGTCACGCGGCCAGCACGGCAGGTTCTGCCGCGACAGGATGAAGGCGCTCGGGCCATTCGTGCGCGTCAGGGCTGCGTGCCAGGCGGCCAGCGTCTCCACTGTGTCGGCCGGGCGCCACACGTCGAGGTTGGGGATGAGGCGCAGGCTCTCCACATGCTCCACCGGCTGGTGGGTGGGGCCGTCCTCGCCGAGGCCGATGGAATCGTGGGTGAGGATGTAGATGACCCGCTGGCCCATGAGCGCGCTCATGCGCATGGCGTTGCGGGCGTAATCCGAGAACACGAGGAAGGTGGCGACGAAGGGGATGAACCCGCCGTGCAGCGCGATGCCGTTGGCGATCGCCGACATGCCGAACTCGCGCACGCCGTAGAAGATCTGGTTGCCGGCGGGATCGCGGGTGATCGGCACGGCGCCGGGGAAGGTGGTCAGGTTGGAATGGGCGAGGTCCGCCGAGCCGCCCAGGAATTCCGGCACCGCCGGAGCGAGGGCGGCAAGGGCCAGCTGGCTCGCCTTGCGGGTGGCCACCGTCTCGGCCTTCTCCACGGTGGCCTTCAGGGCCGCCGCGTAGGTCGCGGCGAAGGCGGGGGAGAGGTCGCCTTTGAGCCGGCGGCGGAATTCGGCCGCTTCCGCCGGATAGGCGCGCTCATAGGCTTCCATGCGCGCGTCCCAGGCCGACTGGCGGGCCGCGCCGGAGCGGCGGGCATCCCACAGGGCGTAGATGTCCTCGGGCACCTCGAAGGGCGCGTGGTCCCAGCCCATGGCGGCGCGGGTGCGGGCGATCTCCTCGGCGCCGAGCGGGGCGCCGTGGGTGTCCTGGTGGCCTTCCTTGGTGGGCGCGCCGCGGCCGATGGTGGTCTTGCAGCAGATCAGCGTCGGCTTGCCGGTCTCGGAGAGCGCCGCCTCAACCGCATCGCGCAGCATGGCGGGGTCGTGGCCGTCCACGTTGCGGATCACCTGCCAGCCATAGGCGGCGAAGCGGGCCGGGGTGTCGTCCGGGAACCACTCTTCCACCTTGCCGTCGATGGAGATGCCGTTGTCGTCATAGAAGGCGACGAGCTTGCCGAGGCCGAGGCGCCCGGCCAGCGAGCACGCCTCGTGGCTCACGCCCTCCATCAGGCAGCCGTCGCCGAGGAAGACGAAGGTGCGGTGATCGACGATGGAGAGGCCCGGCCGGTTGAACTGGGCGGCCAGTGTCTTCTCGGCGATGGCCATGCCCACCGCATTGGCAAGGCCCTGGCCGAGCGGGCCGGTTGTGGTCTCCACGCCCGGCGTCATGCCGAGCTCGGGATGGCCGGGGGTGCGCGAATGCAGCTGGCGGAAGCGCTTCAGCTCGGCGATGGGCAGATCGTAGCCGGTGAGGTGAAGCAGGGCATAGATCAGCATGGAGCCGTGCCCATTGGAGAGCACGAAGCGGTCGCGGTCGGGCCAGGAGGGGTCTGCCGGATTATGCCGCAGATGCTCGCGCCAGAGCACGGCGGCGATCTCGGCCATGCCCATGGGCGCGCCGGGATGGCCCGATTTCGCCTGCTCCACGCCGTCCATGGCGAGGGCGCGCAGGGCCGCCGTCACCGGCCAGCCGAGCGCGCCGGGAGAACGGTCAACGGGCGCCGGAGCGTCGGCAGCGGCGAGTGCAGCGGCGTGGGCGGTCATTGTTTTCTCCCTCCGGCTCGTGACCCCGCGCAACACCCCGGGCGACGCCGGGTGGTCGGAAGGGCCTGCCAATTGTCAGTTACGCAAAACGCGCGCCATCTCGTGCCGGAAGAAGCGCTCGGCTCCGGTCCGGAAAGGGTGGGGGGAGGGCAGCAGCCACGCGTCCAAGGTCGCCCGGGCTTCGGGGCTCAAGAACGTGCCGCCCTCCCCCCTCACCCTCCCCCCGGCGCGGGGGAGGGGAGCTTCGCGCCCGGCTCAGCCGGCGCGGCGCTTCCTGTCCATCAGCTTCATGATGAGCGGGGTCAGCAGGAGCTGCATGGCGAGATCCTGCTTGTTGCCTGGGATGACGATGGAATTCGCCCGCGACATGAAGCTGTTGTGGATCATCGACAGCAGATAGGGGAAATCGATGCCGTGCGGGTCGCGGAAGCGGATCACGACCATGGATTCGTCCGGCGTCGGGATCCAGCGGGCGACGAACGGGTTGGAGGTGTCCACCGTCGGCACGCGCTGGAAGTTGATGTCGGTCTCGGTGAACTGCGGGCAGATGTAGCGCACGTAATCGGGCATGCGCCGCATGATGGTGTCGGTCACGTCCTCGGTGGTGTAGCCGCGGGTGGCCTTGTCGCGGTGGATCTTCTGGATCCACTCCAGGTTGATCACGGGCACCACGCCGATCTTCAGGTCGGCATGCTGGGCAAGGTTCAGTTCGTCGGTGACGACCGCCCCGTGCAGACCCTCGTAGAAGAGGATGTCGGTGCCCTGCTCCAGATCTTCCCAGTCGGTGAAGCGGCCGGGCTCGGTATTGTACAGCTTGGCTTCGCCGGCATCGTGGACATAGTGCCGGAAGCGGCCGGAGCCGGTCGCCCCATAGTCCTTGAACAGCTGGGCCAGATCGTCGAGCCGGTTGGTCTCGGGCGAGAAGTGGCTGAAGTGCTTGTTGCCCTTGGCCGCCTCGGCGGCCATTAGCTCGCGCATTTCATAGCGGTCGTAGCGGTGGAAGCTGTCGCCTTCCACGAAGGCCGCCTTGACCTTCTCGCGATAGAAGATCTGCTCGAAGGTCCGCTTCACGGAGGTCGTTCCCGCGCCCGACGAACCGGTGACGACAATGATGGGGTGCTTGATGGACATGGTGTGCTCGAATCTCGGAGATCAGGGGGCGCGGTTCAGATGAACAGCCCGCGCCGCGCGAACAGCGGCGAGCGCTCGCCATGGCCGTTCGGCTCCAGGTGATAGCGGGAGACCCGGGCCACCTCGTCGCGGGAGCCGAAGATGAACGGCACGCGCTGGTGCAGGCCGGTGGCGGAAAGGTCGAGGATGGCGCCCCGGCCGTCGGTGGCCGAACCGCTCGCCTGCTCCATCAGGAAGGCGACCGGGAAGGCCTCGTAGAGCAGGCGCAGGCGGCCGTGGGTGTAGCCCTTCCGGCCATCGCCCGGATAAAGATAGATACCGCCGCGCTGGAAGATGCGATGCGCGTCCGCCACCATTGAGGCCACCCAGCGCATGTTGAAGTCGCGCTCCCGCGGCCCCTTCTTGCCGGCGAGGCAGTCATCCACATAGTCACGCACCGGCACGTCCCAGTGGTGGTAGTTGGACATGTTGATGGCGAACTCGGCCGCGCCCTCCTTCACCTTCACCTCTGCATTGACTAGGCGGAAGAGGCCGGCGCGGTCGAGGGCGAAGTGCCAGGTGCCGGCGCCGAGCGTCAGCATCATCGCGGTGTGGGGGCCGTAGATCACATAGCCGGCGGCCAGCATGTCCCGCCCGTTCTGCAGGAAGGCAGAGGGTTCGGACGCGTCGGCGCCTTCGGGACGCGGGAAGACGGCGAAGATGGTGCCGACCGAGATGTCGGTGTCGATGTTGGACGAGCCGTCCAGCGGATCGATGGCGACGAGCAGCGGCGCGGTGGCATCGAGCAGGACCGGGGCGTCGTTCTCCTCGGACGCGACCGCTGCGACCGGCGCCGCCTTCAGCGCGCCGATGACGATGTCGTTGGAGATGACGTCCAGCGCCTTCTGGCCTTCACCGGCCTCGCCGGAGGAGAGGGGGCGGGCGAGATCGCCGGCGAGCGGCCCCTCGGCGATGGCTGCGGCCAGCGACGCGCAACCGGTGGCGAGGGCGCAGACGGTATCAGCGACGGCACGGCGGCGGGCATCCGCACCCGCCCACTCGTCGAGCATGACGGTGAGCGTGATACGCGAGGCTGCGACACCTGCAGCCTGGGCAACTGCGGCCCGATGGTCTGCGTTCGGCTCCAACATGGCAGATCTCCCTGAGGGCTCCTCCGCGCGGCCCGTTCAGCGGGCCGTCACAGGTTTTATTTTTGGTCGTCTACCGGTCCCCGAAGCGGATCACTCCGTCTGGGGTTTGTAGTCCGGGGCGTCGATGCCGCCGGCAAACACCCGGCTGGCGCGGACATCCCCCTCGGAAATGGTCGACAGGGCAGCGCGGTCGGCGAGCCCGCCGCTCTCGAACAGCCGCAGAGACTGGCGCAGCCGCATGCGGTCCAAAGCGTTGCGGATCGAGCGCGCGTTGGCGAAGTTCGGCTGGAGCCGGCGCTTGGCCACATATTCCTCGATCGCGACCTCGGCCTCCGGGCTGAAGGTGTAGTCGGCATCGGCCGCCATGGTCTTGGCGATCTCCACCAGCTCTGCGTCCTCATAGTCCGGGAAGTCGATGTGGTGGGCGATGCGGGAGCGGAAGCCAGGATTGCTCTCGAAGAAGCGATCCATGCGGTCCTTGTAGCCCGCGAGGATCACCACGAGATCGTCCCGCTGGTTTTCCATCACCTGGAGCAGAATCTCGATGGCTTCCTGACCGTAATCCCGCTCGTTCTCGGGCCGGTAAAGATAATAAGCCTCGTCTATGAACAGGACGCCGCCCATGGCCTTCTTAAGAATCTCTTTGGTCTTCGGTGCCGTGTGGCCGATATATTGGCCCACGAGATCGTCCCGCGTCACCGAGACAAGATGACCCCGCCGCACATATCCAAGGCGATGGAGAATCTGCGCCATTTTCAGCGCGACCGTGGTCTTGCCGGTGCCGGGATTGCCGGTGAACGCCATGTGCAGCGTCGGCGCGCCGGAGGTGAGGCCCAGCTTTTCGCGGGCCCGGCCGATGACGAGGTGGGCGGCGATCTCGCGGATGCGCCGCTTGACGGGCTTGAGCCCGATCAGGCCCTCGTCCAGCTCGGCGAGAAATTCGGGGACTTCGCTCTCGGTGAAGAGAGCGCCGAGGTCGAGCCTGCCCTCGGCAGCCTCAGCCGGCAACGCGGCGGACGGTGCGGATGTGGCAACATCGAGCATGACTCGAACCTCGGCGTTAAGTGGCGCGGTGGGAACGGCCGCGCTGGTGAAGCTCGAAATGGGTGGTCAGATCAGCCGGCCGCGTAGGACCGGTGCTGGAGTGCATAGCGCTGGGTGCGGCCCGGCCCTTCGGTGCGGTCGAGGCGGAAGCCGTCTTCCTTCTCCGGGCGCTGGACGATGAAGGAGAGGCGCACCGTCTCCCACCCGCGATTGGAGTCGAAGGCGTTCACCCGCACATACTTACCGGGATGGGCGGTGCGGCAGGCCTCGACCTCGCCATAGACGCCGGCGGCATCGCGCAGGTCGAACATGGGCAGGCCCCACATCTCCCAATAGGTGTTCCGGGGATGGGGATCGTCCGTGTACTCGACCGAAACCGCCCAGTTCTGGTCCAGCGCATACTGGATCTGGGCCTTGACCTGGGCCGCCGTGAGGTCGGGCAGGAAGGAGAAGGTGCCTTGGGTGATGCGCATGTCTCTTCTCCTCAGGCGACGGACGCGGTGGGCACGAAGTCGGACGTGTCGGTGGAGGCGTAGTTGAAGGTCACCTCGCCCCAGGTATCGAGGGCGGCGCGCAGCGGCTGGCACCACTTGGCGGCCTCGACCAGGATTTCCGGGCCTTCGTTCTTGATGTCCCGGCCCTCGTTGCGGGCAAGGATCATGGTTTCCAGCGCGACGCGGTTGGCGATGGCGCCGGCCTGGATGCCGTCGGGATGGCCGATGGTGCCGCCGCCGAACTGGAGCACCACGTCCTCGCCGAACAGGTCGATGAGCTGGTGCATCTGGCCGGCATGGATGCCGCCCGAGGCGACCGGCATGACCTTGCGCAGGCCCGCCCAGTCCTGATCGAAGAAGATGCCGCGGGTGTAGTCGGTCTTGGTCACGTCCTCGCGGCAGACGTTGTAGTAGCCCTGCACGGTCATGGGGTCGCCTTCCAGCTTGCCCACCGCGGTGCCGGTGTGGAGGTGGTCGACGCCGGCGAGGCGCAGCCACTTGGCGATGACGCGGAAGGAGATGCCGTGGCCCTTCTGGCGCGTATAGGTGCCATGGCCCGCACGGTGCATGTGCAGCAGCATGTCGTTTTCGCGGCACCAGTTGGAGATGGACTGGATGGCGGTCCAGCCGACGATGAGGTCCACCATCACCACCACGGAGCCCAGCTCCTTGGCGAAGTCGGCGCGGCGGTACATCTCTTCCATGGTGCCGGCGGTAATGTTGAGGTAGTGCCCCTTCACCTCGCCGGTCTCGGCCTGCGCCTTGTTGACGGCCTCCATGCAGTAGAGGAAGCGATCACGCCAGTGCATGAAGGGCTGAGAATTGATGTTCTCGTCGTCCTTCACGAAATCGAGGCCGCCCTTGAGGCCTTCGTAAACCACGCGGCCGTAGTTCTTGCCGGACAGGCCCAGCTTCGGCTTGGTGGTGGCGCCCAGAAGGGGGCGGCCGAACTTGTCGAGGCGCTCGCGCTCCACGACGATACCGGTGGGCGGGCCGCGGAAGGTCTTCACATAGGCGACGGGGAGACGCATGTCCTCCAGGCGGCAGGCCTTCAGCGGCTTGAAGGAGAAGACGTTGCCGATGATCGAGGCGGTGAGGTTGGCGATGGAGCCTTCCTCGAACAGGTCGAGCTCATAGGCGACCCAGCAGAAATACTGCCCCGGCTGGCCCGGCACCGGCTCCACCTTGTAGGCCTTGGCGCGGTACATGTCGGCGGCGGTCAGGCGGTCGGTCCACACCACGGTCCAGGTGGCGGTGGAGCTTTCGCCGGCAACGGCCGCGGCGGCCTCGACCGGGTCCACGCCGTCCTGGGGGGTGACGCGGAACAGCGCGAGGATGTCGGTGTCCTTGGGCTGGTAGTCGCCATCCCAATAGCCCATCTGGGCATATTTCAGCACGCCTGCGGCGTACCTCTTCTTGGCGTCCTTGATCTGCCCGATGGCGGCGTCGGCACCCATGATGGCGGCCCTCCTGTTTGTTGAGGTGACCTTGCCCCCGCGCCGATTTCAGGTAAATTTAAATGATATGAAGTAGGCATTCAGGAAAACTGAAGTGGCGCCCCACTGGACCCTTCGACAGCTCCGCCTCGTGGCTCTCGCCGCGGCCTCCGGCTCCTATGCCAAAGCCGCGCAGGACATGGGTTTGAGCCCGCCCGCCGTCACCGCTCAGATGAAGGCGCTGGAGGAGGACATCGGCGTCCCGGTGTTCGAGCGGGTGGACGGCCGTCTGCGACCGACCGCCGCTGGACAGGAGCTTCTTTCCGCTCAGGAGCGCATCGCGCGGGCCTTGTCGGAGGCGGAGCGGGCCATAGCGGCGCTGAAGAGCCCCGAGCGCGGTTCGGTGGTGGTGGGGGTGGTCTCCACGGCCAAATACTTCGCCCCCATGGCCCTCGCCGCCTTCCGCCGTCGCCGGCCGGAGATCGAGCTCCGGCTTATCATCGGCAACCGCGAAGACATCATCCGGGGCATTGTGAGCCTTGACTTCGACGTGGCCATCATGGGCCGTCCGCCGCCGTCGCTGGAGGCGGAGACGCGGCTGATCGGCGACCATCCGCACATCGTCGTGGCGCCCGTGGACCATCCCCTGTTCAAGCGGCGCAAGCGAATCACCCCGGCCGATCTCACCCGCGAATCGCTTCTGGTGCGCGAGCCGGGATCGGGCACGCGCATCCTCATGGAGCGGGTGTTCGAGGAGGCGGGGGCGCCCAACCCGCCCATCGCCATGGAGATTGGCTCCAACGAGACCATCAAGCAGTCCGTGATGGCCGGCCTCGGCCTCGCATTCATCTCCGCCCACACGGTGGCGGCGGAGGTGGCGGACGGTCGGCTTCGGGTGCTGGAGGTGGAGGGGCTGCCGGTGGTGCGCCAATGGCTGGCGGTGCGCGCCCGCGACAAGCGTCTGCTGCCGGCCGGACAGGCGCTGATGGATTTCCTCGAGCGCGAAGGCGCGAGCTTCCTGCCGCAGATGCCGGGCGGGGAGGGGGGCCGCTGCTATCTGCCGGACCACGTCTCCGGCAGCACCCCCGCGAAGGCTGTAGCCCGCGATCCGGTTTGAGCGCGCCCCGAAACGAAAGACGCCGCGCTCCTTGCGGGGCGCGGCGTCCTGATGTTCGGGCGGTGACGGGAGGCTATCCCTTGGCCGCCGACTTCTTGCCGAAGCCGAGGGCGCCCTTGATGTTGTCCCACAGCTCGATCTTCACCCCATTGCGCCGCATGATGACGGCCTGCTGGGTGACGGAGAGCGTGTTGTTCCAGGCCCAGTAGATCACCAGGCCGGCGGCGAAGTGCGCCAGCATGAAGGTGAAGATGATGGGCATCCAGTTGAAGATCATCTGCTGGGTCGGGTCCGGCGGGGCCGGGTTCAGCTTCATCTGCACCCACATGGTCACGCCCATGATGAGCGGCCAGGCGCCGAGCAGGAGATAGCTGCCGATGACCGGCACGGAGCCCGGATCCCAGGGAATGAGCCCGAAAAGGTTGAACACCGTGGTCGGGTCGGGCGCCGAGAGATCGCGGATCCAGCCGAAGAACGGCGCATGCCGCATCTCGATGGTGACGAACAGCACCTTGTAGAGGGCGAAGAACACCGGGATCTGGATCAGGATGGGCAGGCACCCCGCCACCGGATTGATCTTCTCCTTCTTGTACAGCTCCATCATCGCCTGCTGCTGCTTCACCTTGTCGTCGGCGTAGCGCTCGCGGATGGAGGTGAGTTCCGGCTGCACCGCCTTCATCTTCGCCATGGAGGCGTAGGACTTGTTGGCCAGCGGGAAGAAGATGCCCTTCAGCAGCACCGTCACCACCAGGATGGCGACGCCGAAATTGCCGACGACGCGATAGATCCAGTCGATGACGAGGAACAGCGGCTTGGTGATGAAATAGAACCAGCCCCAGTCGATCAGCCGGTCGAAGCGGTCGATCTTGTAGGACTCGGCGTAGCCGTCCACCACCTGAACCACCTTGGCGCCAGCGAAGAGCTGGCCGGAGGAGGCGATCTTGCTGCCCGGCTCCACCGTGAGGGGCTGGGCGAGATAGTCGGTCTGGAAGGTCTGAACGCCGTTGATCATGGCGGAGGAGAACTTGGCGTCCACCTTCACGCTCTGGTCGGGAATGACGGTCGCCGCCCAGTACTTGTCGGTGATGCCGAGCCAGCCGCCGGTGGCGGAGAAGGCGAGCGGCTTCTCCTTGTCCATCTTGGCGTAGGTGACTTCCTGCAGGCCGTTGTCGCCGAGGACGCCGATCAGGCCTTCGTGCAGGATGTAGAAGCCGGCCACGTGCGGCACGCCGTGCCGCGAGACGAGGGCGTAGGGATAGAGGGTGGCCGAGGTGGAACCCTTGTTCTCGACCTCATCCTTCACCGCGAACATGTAGTGGTCGTCGATGGTGAAGGTCCTGCGGAAGGTCAGGCCCTGCCCGTTGTCCCAGGTGAGGACGAGGGGGGTCTTTTCGGTCAGGGTGGCGCCGGGCTGGGCGGTCCAGAGCGTGTCCGGGCCGGGCACGGCGACGCCGGCGCCGGCGGCCGAGGTCCAGCCGAATTCCGCATAGAAGGGATTGGGACCGCCGGACGGCGACAGGAGCACGATGTTCGGGCTCTTGGGGTCCACCGTCTCGTGATACTCGGTCAGGAGCAGGTCGTCCGCGCGAGCGCCGCGCAGCGAGATCGAGCCGCTGAGGCGCTGGGTGGCGATGGGCGCGCGGGGAGAGGCAGCGATGGCCTCGGCCCGGGTCAGCGCCCGGCCGGCGCCCGGCGCGCCCGTCTGGGGCAGGCCCGCTGGGGTCGTTCCCGGAGCGGCACCCGGTGCCGGCGTGGCGTCGGACTGGGCCTGCTGCTGCGCCTGCTGGACGATTCGCTGCTGCTCGGCGGCCTGCCGCTGCTTTTCCGCCTGCGGAATGCCGAAGAAGAACTGCCAGCCGATGAGGATCGCCATCGACAGGCCGATGGCGATGAACATGTTGCGGTTTTCACTCATGCCGGAGGGTCTCCGTCGGCGGCATCGTCAAATCGGGAGTGTTGAAGCCGGCATCGCCAGCGGAGCGTGCCGCGTCCTTAGACGCCGGCAGCGACTCTTTTAAGACCCGCGGCGCGCCCGGTCGGGACCGCGCCTTGTCTTTCGGGAGGGTATCCTTGAAAGCCCGGTCCTTGGGAGCCCTCTCTTTGGGGGCCTTGGGCGCGTGCAGCTTGCGCACGGCGCGCTCCATCTCGGACACGAGGCTGTCGAAGGGGGTGCGCAGCGAGGCCTCGCGGGCCACCAGCACATAATCGAAGCCGGGTCGCCCGGCATCCGGCAGCACCTGCCGCACGGCCTCGCGGAGGCGGCGGCGGATGCGATTTCGCACGACGGAATTGCCGGTCTTCTTGGTCACGGTGAAGCCGACGCGCACACCTGCCCCATCGCCGCGATCGCGGCCCTGCATGAGGAAGGAGGCGACGCCGGCACGCTCGGCCTTGGCCGCAGCGAGGAAATCACGGCGTTTCTTGAGACGGTCCAGCCGGCGGAGACGATCCGGATTGAAGTCCGAGGGGCGTTCCACGTTGGACGGCTCCCGAAGTCGGGCAGCTCCGCGAGGGTCCACCCTCAGGCGGACAGGCGCTTGCGGCCGTGGGCGCGGCGGGCGGCAATGATCTTGCGGCCGTTGCGGGTCTCCATGCGCGCACGGAAGCCGTGGCGGCGCTTGCGCACGAGCTTGCTGGGTTGATAGGTGCGCTTCACGGTCAAATCTCCAGATGTCTTGAGGCCGTCTTGCGGATCGGACCCCAGCAGCGGCGCTGCGACGGCGATGGTTCGCTGCTGCCCGGCTTGCGGCCCGATCCCTAAGGATCACGCGGCAATGAAGGCTGGGCTCCGGCCGCCGCAGCCGCCTGAGTTCGGGCTCGGCTTATAGGGGCAGCGGCGGCGCGCGTCAATCCAAAGCATGGGGACAACACGCGCCGCCGGCGCTTCTCGTCAGGCGCGCAGCGTGGCGCCCGTCTTCTTCGCCACTTCCGCGACGATCCGGCCGGCGACCTCGTCGATCTCCTTGTCGGTGAGCGTGCGCTCGCGCGGCTGGAGCGTGACTTCCACGGCCACCGACTTCTTGTCGGGATCTATGCCCTTGCCCTCGTAGAGGTCGAACACGCCGACGCCGGTGACGAGCTTCTTGTCCGCCCCCTGCGCCGCCTTGAGGATGTCCGCCGCCGCGACGTCCCGGCCCACGAGGAAGGCGAAGTCGCGCTTCACCGCCTGGAAGGGCGAGAGGTCGAGATTCGGCTTCACCCGCGTCGCCTTGGCCTTGGGCTCCGGGATCTTGTCGAGCACGATCTCGAAGGCGACCAGCGGCCCCGTCACGTCGAGGGCCTCCAGCACGGCGGGATGGATCTCGCCGAAATGGGCCATGGCGTTGGAGCCGAGGCGCAGCGTGCCGGAGCGGCCGGGGTGGTACCAGCCGGGGGCATCGGTGGTGACCTGCAGATTCGCCACCGGAGCGCCACAGGCGGCAAGCGCGGCGAGCGCATCCGCCTTGGCGTCGAAGGCATCCACCGCCGCCGCATTGCCCGCCCAGTGGCGGCCGCCGCCCGAGGGCTTGGCCGTGCCACGGCGGACGCCGGAGGCGGCCTGGCGCTGGTCGCCGGGGCCGTCGCCGAGGAAGACCTGTCCCACCTCGAACAGGGCCACGTCGCCCGCGCCGCGCGCCGCATTGGCACCGGCTGACCGGATGAGGCCGGGCAGGAGGCTCGGGCGCATGTCCGAGAGGTCGGAGGCGATGGGATTGGACAGAGCAAGGGCGTCCGCGCCGCCGCCGAACAGCCTCGCGGCCTCCTTGGACACGAAGGACCAGGTGACCGCTTCCACCATGCCGCGCGCCGCCAGCGAGCGGCGGGCCTTGCGGCTGCGCAGCTGGAGGGTGGTCAGCACCGCCTTGCGGGCATCCGCCCCGCGCGGCAGCTCGGTGGAGGGCACGCGCTCGAGGCCGAGGATGCGCACCACTTCTTCCACGAGGTCCGCCTTGCCCTCGATGTCGCCGCGCCAGGACGGCGGCACCACCTCAAGCACCGGCGCCGCGCCGGAGACGGCGAAGCCGAGCTTCTCCAGCACGCCGCGAATCTCGTCCTCGGAGGCTTCCAGCCCGGTCAGCCGCTTCACCTCGGTGAGGGGGAAGGCGACGGTACGGGCGGTATCGGGGATGGCGCCGGCCAGCACCATCTCGGACGGCTCGCCGCCGCAAAGCTCAAGGATGAGGTGGGTGGCGAGGTCGAGGCCCGGCAGGGTGAAAGCGGGGTCGATACCACGCTCGAAGCGGAAGCGGGCATCGGAATTGATGCCGAGCTTGCGGCCGGTCTGGGCGATGTTGATGGCATCCCAGAGCGCCGATTCGACCACCACGTCGGTGGTGTTCTCGTCGCAGCCCGAGTCTTCGCCGCCCATGATGCCGGCGAGGCTCTCCACGCCCCTGTCGTCGGCGATGACGCACATGCTCTCGTCGAGCGTGTAGCTCTTGCCGTCGAGCGCCAGCAGCGTCTCGCTGCCCTTGGCCCGGCGCACCACGAGGTTGCCCGTCACGTTCTTCAGGTCGAACACGTGGAGCGGGCGGTTGCGGTCGAACGTCATGAAATTGGTGACGTCCACCAGCGCGTTGATGGGGCGCAGGCCGATGGCGCGCAGGCGGTCCTGTAGCCACTGGGGGGAGGGGCCGTTCTTCACGCCCTTCACCACCCGAAGGGCAAAGGCCGGGCAGAGCGGCGAGGTCTCGCCGAACTCCAGCGTCACCTTCAGCGGGGCGGGGAACGTGCCCTCGACAGGCTTCACCCGCGGCGCCATCAGCTCGCCGAGATCGGCGGCGGCGAGGTCGCGGGCAACGCCGGAGACACCCAGGCAGTCGGCGCGGTTGGGCGTCACGGCGATCTCGATCACCGGGTCGTTCAGCCCCAGCACCTCCGCGAAGGGCGCACCCACGGGGGCGTCCTCCGGCAGCTCCAGGATGCCGTCATGCTCCTCGGAAAGCCCCATCTCGCGGGCCGAGCAGAGCATGCCGCGGCTTTCCACGTCGCGGATCTTGCCGATCTTCAGTTCCAGCCCCGACGTGGGGATGACCGTGCCCGGCGCGGCGAAGACGGTCTTCAGCCCCGCCCGCGCATTCGGCGCGCCGCACACCACCTGGATGGGGTCGCCCGGTCCCCCCTTTCCATCGCCGATGGAGACGGTGCAGACGCGCAGCTTGTCGGCGTTCGGGTGCTTCTCGGCGGTGAGCACCTCGCCCACCACGAAGGGCGCGAGCTGCTTGGCCTTGTCCTCCACGCCCTCGACCTCAAGGCCGATGAGGGAGAGGCGCTCCACGATCTGGTCGAAGCTGGCGGTGGGCTCGAGGTGATCCTTGAGCCAGGAGTAGGTGAATTTCATGGGTCCTGCTCCTTACGCGCTCAGGCCGCCGGCGAGGGTGGGGAAGTCCAGCGGGCGGAAGCCGTAGTGGGAGAGCCAGCGCACGTCGGCCTCGAAGAAGGCGCGAAGGTCGCTCATGCCGTACTTGAGCATGGCGATGCGATCGATGCCCATGCCCCAGGCGAAGCCCTGGTACTCGTCCGGGTCGATGCCGCAATTCCTCAGCACGTTGGGATGCACCATCCCGCAGCCGAGGATTTCCAGCCAGTCCGAGCCCTCGCCGAAACGAATCTCGCCAGGGCGGGAGCGGTCGCACTGGATGTCCACTTCCATGCTGGGCTCGGTGAAGGGGAAGAAGGAGGGGCGGAAGCGCATCTTCACGCCCTCCACCTCGAAGAAGGACTTGCAGAACTCCTCCAGCACCCACTTGAGGTGGCCGAGGTGCGCGCCCTTGTCGATCACCAGCCCTTCCACCTGATGGAACATGGGCGTGTGGGTCTGATCCGAATCGCAGCGATAGGTGCGGCCGGGGCAGATGACGCGGATGGGCGGCTTCTTCGCCTGCATGGTCCGCACCTGCACGGGCGAGGTGTGGGTGCGCAGCACCTTGCGCTCGCCGTCCGCGCCGGGGGGCAGGAAGAAGGTGTCGTGCATCTCGCGGGCCGGATGGCCGGCGGGGAAGTTCAGCGCGGTGAAGTTGTGGAAGTCGTCCTCGATGTCCGGCCCTTCGGCCACCGAGAAGCCCATGTCGGCGAAGATGGCGACCAGTTCCTCGGTCACCTGCGCGATGGGGTGGACGCGGCCGGTCTCGGCGGCGGCCTCGCGCACGGGCAGGGTCACGTCCACCCGCTCGGTGGCGAGGCGCGCCTCCAGAGCAGCACTCTTCAGCGCCGCGCGGCGGTGGGAGAGGAGGCCCTGCACCGCGTCGCGCAGGCCATTGATGGCGGGGCCCATCACCTTGCGCTCGTCCGGGCTCATGCCGCCCAGCGACTTCAGCAGTTCGGAGACCGATCCCTTCTTGCCGAGGGCGGCGATGCGCACCTCCTCAAGGCCGGCCTCGTCCTGCGCGCGCAGGATGGCGGCGGAGAGGCTCTCCTGAAGGTCTTCGAGGGCGCTCGGATCGGTGGCGGATGGTGTCGCGGACATGGGCCTATCCCGGAAAACGAAAAGGCCGGCGGAGGGGCCGGCGTCGGGTCGCGCCGCTTATAGACGGGCCGCGCCCAATGGCAAAAGCCCCGGACGGATGATCCGCACGGGGCTTTTGAAGGTCTCGGAAAAGACGGGAGGAGAAAGCGCTGCGCTGTCGCCGATCCGGCAAGGGCCGCGTTTCAGGCGAGGGCCGCCTCTCAGACGAGAGCGGCCTTGGCCTTCTCCACCAGGGCCTTGAACGCGTCGGGCTCGTGGATGGCGATATCCGAGAGCACCTTGCGATCGACCTCGATCCCGGCCTTGCCGAGACCATCGATAAATCGCGAATAGGTCAGGTCGAGATCGAGCGCGCGCACACCGGCGTTGATGCGCTGGATCCAGAGCGCGCGGAAGTTGCGCTTCTTCACCTTGCGATCGCGGTAGGCATACTGCATCGACCGTTCGACGGCCGACTTCGCAGCGCGGATGGTATTCTTGCGGCGGCCGTAAAAGCCCTTTGCGGCTTTGTAGACCTTCTTGTGCTTGGCGTGTGAGGTAACGCCACGTTTCACGCGGGCCATGGAAAAGCTCCTTCAGATCGCAGTGGCGTCAGCCGTTCGGCAGGAACGACTTGCGGATGACCTTGCCGTCGCACTCGGCGAGGATGGTCGTGCCGCGCTGGTTGCGGATCTGGTTGTTGGTCCGCTTGATCATGCCATGGCGCTTGCCGGCCTGACCCGCGATCACTTTTCCCGTACCCGTCAGACGGAAGCGTTTCTTCGCTCCCGACTTGGTCTTCATCTTGGGCATTTGGCTCTCCGTGGCATGGGTCCTCGCCCGCGAGGGCGGTGGACGCTCAGCCTCTTGTTGCTGTTGAGCGGTATGAACCCGCGCGGCAGCCCTTAATCGCCGGCGAGTTCGAAGGCGGCAGTCGTTACAGGAGCGGGAGCATAAAGGCAAGGGCCAGGCCGCCCAAGCGGGGGGAGGGGAGCCCTGAAAGGCCGGCCGCGCATGAAAAAGGCCGCCGCGCTGGGCGGCGACCTTCTCTATCACATGCCTATCGCCTCAGGGGCAGGGGTGCTGAAGCCCGTCATAGCCGGTGTAGGTGCCGGTGGCGGGGTTGTAGGAGCGGAATCGCTGGGCGCAGTAGGACACCGCGTCATTGCCGCCGGAATTCGCCGCTGCCGCGCCGGCCGCCGCACCGATCGCGAGGCCCGCGATGCCGGCCGCGATCCACGCGCCGTTGTTGTTGCGATAGTACCAGCCGCCGTTGCGCCAATAGGGCCGTCCCCAGCGGGCGTGATAGCCGGGCTGGGGGCCATGCCAGCCGGGCCGGCCGTAACCGGGCCGACCATAGCCAGGCCGACCATAACCAGGCCCCCGAACCGGGCCGCGCACGGCGTGTCCCGGACCGCGCCCGGGGCCACGCACAACCGGGCCCCGGTGGGGTCCACCGCGTCGCGCCTGGACTTCGTCCGGTGCGGCGGCCTGAACGTTCATCGATGCGGCACCGGCCCGCAACGCCTGGGCAGAAGCGGCCGGTGCCGTCGCCACGGCGGCCACACCGACGCTGGAAGCGACGAGGGCCGCGGAGGTGAGGCCGACGGTGATCCGCCGGAAGGTCTTGCGTAACAGATGGGGCATACCGAACTCCTTGTGATGTCAGGTCAACGCCCCAGAGGACGGAGGGATGCCTTCCGTCACGCATGCGTGATCGTCGACGGCAGATGTGCGTGGAAATGCACCAGTTCGCCGCTTTCCAGCCGCAAGTTCCGCTACGTCCGCGAAACATTCGACACAAAGGCCGCTGAAGATAGAAAGTGTTGAGGGAGTGAAGATCATGTTCGGCACAAGAAGGGTGGCATTGTTTGCCGCGGCGGCTGTCGCGGGAGGCATGCTTTCGCTTTCGGTTCCCGTCGCGAATGCACAAGCGCTGCGCCTTGGCCTTGCCAATCCCGCGATGGCCAATGTGGGCACCGTGGAACAGGTGGCCTGGCGCGGCGGCGGTGGCCCGCGCGTGGGCGCCGTGCGCATGGGCGGGCCTCGCGTCGGCTATGGTGGTCGGGGTTATGTCGGCCGCCCCGGCTTCGTGGGCCGCCCCGGTTACGTGGGTCGTCCCGGTTACGTCGGCCGTCCCGGCTTCGTGGGGCGCCCGGGTTACGTGGGCCGTCCCGGCTATGTCGGTCGTCCCGCTTACGCCGGCGGTTGGGGACCGGGCCGTCCCGGCTGGGGTCCCGGCCGTCCCGGTTGGGGTCCCGGTGGTCCGGGCTGGGGTCATCCGGGCTGGCGCCCGCCGCCGGGCGCGTGGGGTCCGGGGCCGTGGCGTCCGGGCTGGGGCTGGTATCGTCCCGGCTGGGGTTGGGGCTACTACAACAATACCGGCGCGTGGATCGCACTCGGCGTCGCCAGCGGTCTGGCGCTGGGCGCGGTGGCGGCGGCCAATGCGGAGCCGGTCTACACCAACGATGCGGTGGCCTACTGCATGTCGCGGTTCCGCTCGTACAACCCGGCGACCGGTACCTACACCGGCTACGACGGGTACCAGCACCCCTGTCCGTGAGGGAAGCGCGGCCGCACTGTCGGCCGCGATCCCGACGGCCCAAGGGCCGCAAACCCGGTGCCTAAACGAGAAAAGCCCGGCGCGCTGCGCCGGGCTTTTTCTTTAATGCCCCCGATCCCGCATCAACGCGGGGCGAGAATCATAATCATCTGCCGGCCTTCGAGCATGGGCTCGGCCTCGACCTTGGCGACGGTCGAAACTTCTTCCTTGAGCTTCTGCAGCAGCTTGTAGCCGATGTCCTGGTGCGCCATCTCGCGACCGCGGAAGCGCAGGGTGACCTTCACCTTGTCGCCTTCCTCGAAGAAGCGCTGCATCGCCCGCATCTTCACGTCGTAGTCGTGATCGTCGATGCCGGGACGGAGCTTGATCTCCTTGACCTCGACCACCTTCTGCTTCTTGCGCGCCTCGCTGGCCTTCTTCTGGTTCTGGTACTTGAAGCGGCCGTAATCGAGGATCTTGCAGACGGGGGGCGCGGAATTGGGGGAGATCTCCACGAGATCAAGCCCGGCTTCCTGCGCCAATGTCAGCGCATCGCGGATTGCTACCACGCCGCGGTTCTGACCGTCCTGGTCGATCAGCTGGACTTCGCGGATGCGGATTTCCTCATTGACGCGCGGTCCATCCTTCTCCGGCGCGACGGGTCTCATAGGGCGGCGAATGGCTTCAGCTCCTTGGCAATCAACACGATCCCCCGAGGTAGACAGGCCGCGGCGCCGGTCCTTGCCGTCGTCTGCGCAACCCGCCTCTCAGGGTAGGCTGGAAAGATCGTGACAAACCGCCGTAAAGTCAATGACCCATGCGGATTCGCGCGGCATTGCCGAGGCGGCTGCCGGCGGGTTCCGCCCGCGGGCGGTCCGGCGGGGCTGCCAGCCGGTCCGGCGATGGGCCACAGTTCAGCCGCCTTCCCTGTGCATGCCTCTGGGACACGGGTCCGCCGGCCCCCCGGACGTCTCCTTCCGGATTCTGCAATGACGACGCCCCCGATGACCGCTCCTTTGCCCCGTTTCCGGCGCCGCGCCGGTGTCGCCATGGCCGGCCTTTTCCTTGCCGCTGGCCTTGCCGGTCCCGCCCGTGCGGACGGACAGTTCAATGCCAAATATGTGCTCTCCGTGGGCGGGGTCGAGCTTGGCCGCGGGTCCATCAAGGTCGAGGCCGGGGACCAGACCTACGAGATTTCCGGCTCCGCCCGCGTCACGGGCGTGCTGCGTGCCGTGTCGTCCGGCAAGGGCGTCGCCGCCTCGCGCGGTACCATCTCCGGCGGCAAGCTGGTGCCGAAGGTCTATGCGCTCAACGCCGAGGCCGATGGCAAGGCAGAGACCGCGCGCCTCGCCATGGCCTCCGGGGCGGTGAAGGAGATGGAGGTGGAGCCGCCGTTCAAGCCGGCCGCCGACCGCGTCCCCATCGAGCAGGCGGTGCTGCAGAACATTCTCGACCCCATGAGCGGCGCCTTCGTCTATGTGCCTGGAACCGGCGACATGGTGTCCGCCGCGGCCTGCGCCCGATCGGTCCCCGTGTTCGATGGCCGCCAGCGTTACGACCTCGTCCTGACCTATCAGCGCACCGAGACGGTGAAGGTGGCGGGATACGCTGGCTCGGCCGTGGTGTGTTCCGTGCGCTACCAGCCGGTCGCCGGCCACCGGCCCACCCGCTACACGGTCAAGTACATGGCAGAGAACAAGGATATCTACGTCTGGCTGGTGCCCATCGCCGGCACGCGCCTGATGGCGCCGTTCAGGGTGTCCGTCGCGACCATGATCGGCACTGCCCTGCTGGAAGCCACCTCGCTGGAGACCGAGGCGAAGGCCGGCACGGTGCCGGTGAACGCGCCGCGCTGAGCGGCCCCCGAATCCGCTACCGCTGAGGCCGAGGCCCAACATCTCGTAGGGGGAGAAGCGGGAACATGGCCGGCGCTGCGATTCGATCGTGATTCGTTCGATGGCTGTTCCGAGGCGGCCCACGCGCCTGTCCCGGACCGGAACATCGCCGCCGCTCCTGCATCTTTCCCGAACGTGAGCCTTGCCGCTACCGCGTCGCGTTGACACTGACGGCGGCGCAGGTGTTCCCTGATCGGGCGTGAGCGGTTCACGCCCGAGGACATCATGTCGAAACGCAGCAAGGGTGCGCAGAAGGCTCAGGCAACGGCCCCGCGGGGTGTGACATCGCTGACGGAAGCCAAGGCCTGGATGGCCAGCCGGGGCATCACCGAGATCGAATGCACCGTTCCCGATCTGGCCGGCGTCGCCCGCGGCAAGATCATGCCTGCCTCCAAGTTCTTCTCCTCGCCCGTGATGAACCTGCCGCTATCGGTCTTCTTCCAGACCATTTCCGGCGAGTATCCCGACTACGAAGGGCTGGTCGATTCGGTGATCGCCGACAGCGACCTCGTGCTGGAGCCGGACCTCGCCACCTTGTGCTCGGTGCCGTGGGCGCAGGACCCCACCGCCCAGGTGATCCATGATGCCTACCACCGCGACGGGCGCCCGGTGGAGCTCGCCCCCCGGCAGGTGCTGCGGCACGTCATTTCGCTCTACGAGAAGAAGGGCTGGAAGCCGGTGGTGGCGCCGGAGATCGAGTTCTATCTTGTCGAGCCCAACACCGATCCCGATTACCCCCTGAAGCCGCCGGTGGGCCGCTCGGGCCGGCCGGAGATCGGCCGCCAATCCTATTCGATCCAGGCGGTCAACGAGTTCGATGCCCTGTTCGAGGACATCTACGACTATTCCGAGGCCCAGGGGCTGGAGATCGACACGCTGATCCACGAGGACGGCGCGGCGCAGATGGAAATCAACCTGCGCCATGGCGATCCGCTGGTGCTGGCGGATCAGGTGTTCCTGTTCAAGCGCACCATCCGCGAGGCGGCGCTCGCGCACAAGATTTATGCGACCTTCATGGCCAAGCCCATCGCCAACGAGCCGGGCAGCGCCATGCACATCCACCAGTCGATCCTCAACACCGCCACCGGGGGCAATTTGTTCTCGGACGAGGACGGCGACCCGACGCCGGAATTCTTCTCCTTCATCGCCGGCCACCAGAAGTACCTGCCGGCGGTCATGTGCATCATGGCGCCCTATGTGAACTCCTATCGCCGGCTGACGCGCGACTCGATGGCGCCCATCAACCTGCAATGGGGCTACGACAACCGCACCGCCGGGCTGCGCGTGCCGCCGTCCACCCCCGAGGCGCGGCGGCTGGAGAACCGGGTGCCGTCGTCGGACGCCAATCCCTACCTCGCCATCGCCGCCTCCCTCGCCTGCGGCTATCTCGGCCTGACCGAGAACCTGCGCGCCACGGACCCGATCGAGGGCGACGCGAAGAATCTCGATTTCGATCTGCCCCGCGGACTGCTCGAGGCGGTTGCGGCGTTCCAGGACAACGAGGCCCTGGCCGAGGTGCTGGGTGCGCGGTTCGTCTCCGCCTTCGCGGCGGTGAAGCAGGCCGAGTTCGAAACCTTCATGAGGGTGATCTCGCCCTGGGAGCGGGAGTACCTTCTGCTCAACGTGTGAGGCCGTCCCGGTGCACCAAGAGAACAAGAAGAAGGAAAGCGCCATGCACCGGGTCGCCGCACCACTCAATCCGGCCGGCCACGCCCGGTCCTGGTATACCGCGACGGCCACCGCATTCCCCGCCTTCTCGCCCCTGAAGGGCGCGGTGCGGGCCGACGTGTGCATCATCGGTGCCGGCTATACGGGCCTGTCCGCCGCACTGCATCTGGCTGAGGCGGGGTTCAAGGTGGTGGTGCTGGAGGCCGCGCGGGTGGGCTCCGGCGCCTCGGGGCGCAACGGCGGGCAGCTCCACAGCGGCCAGCGCCGCGGGCAGGACTTCCTGGAAAAGGCCGTGGGGCTTGAGGACGCCCGCAAGCTGTGGGACCTCGCGGAAGAGGGCAAGGCGCTGGTGCGCAGCCTCATCGCCCGGCACGACATCCCCTGCGACCTGCGCGACGGCCTGATCCTCGCCGACCACAAGGCACGCTACGTCCCGGACAGCTACGACTATGCCCGCTCGCTCGCGGCGGACTACGGCTACGACGCCCTCGTGCCGCTTTCGCGCGACGAAATCCGGGCGCTGGTCGGCACCTCGGCCTATTATGGCGGCCTGCTGGACAAGGGCGCGGGCCACCTGCACCCGCTCAACTTCGCCCTCGGCCTCGGCTCCGCCGCCATCGCGGCCGGGGTCGAGATTCACGAGGGGACGCGGGTGGTCAAGGTGAGGGACGAGGCCGGTGTGACCGTCTCCACCGACGGCGGCGGCAGCGTGGTCGCCGACTTCCTGCTGGAATGCGGCAACGGACTGATGGACGGGCTCGACCGGGGGGTGGACGCCCATGTCATGCCCATCTGCAACTATATCGCCGCCACAGAGCCCCTCGGAGAGTTGGCGCAGGAGATCATCGCCAACGACGCGGCCGTGGCGGACAGCCGGTTCGTCATCAACTATTTCCGCCTCTCCGCCGACGGTCGGCTGCTGTTCGGCGGCGGCGAGAGCTATCGCCGCGGGCTGCGGCCGGACGTAGCGGACTTCGTGCGGCCCTTCATGCTGCGCATCTTCCCGCAGCTCGGCGAAGCCCGCATCGACTACGCCTGGGGCGGCGTGTTGGCCATCACCATGACGCGTCTGCCCTTCGTGCGGCGGGTTTCCCCGAACGTCCTCGTCTCGGCCGGCTACAGCGGCCAGGGCGTGGCGCTGGCGCCGCTGTTCGGCAAGATCCTCGCCGAGGCGGTGCAGGGCCAGCTCTCGCGGTTCGATCTGCTCGGCCGCCTGCCGGTGCCGCCCTTTCCCGGCGGCACCCTGCTGCGCACCCCGCTGATGATGGCGGGTCTCAGCTACTACGCCCTGCGCGACCGGCTCTGAGCCCGCCCGGCCTCAGTTCAGGCCACCCAGCCGCTTGGCCTCGGCGAGCGCCTTGAGGCAGCCGGCCTCGTCGCCCGCCGCCTGCAGGTTGATGGCCTGGTTGAGCGCGCCGAGGGCGCCGGAGTCCGGCTGGGTCAGGCCCGCCGCGGCGAGCGAGCCCGGCGTGGCCTGGCGGTCGGTCTGCGCCGCGATGGACTGGTCCTGCTCCGGCGGCTTCTTGGGGTGGGGCAGGCGCTCCTTGAGCGCTGCCTGAACCGTAACAATCTGCTCCAGGCAGGCCTGCGCGCGCGCCGGGGCGGCAAACGCGATCAGCACCAGCGCCGGCACCAGCGCGACGGCGAAACGGGACGCGGAAAAATGAGCCATTCTCGACCTCGGCCACAGGATGCGGGGCGGCGGACTGCCGGCGACGCCCCTTTGAGTCGCGGGCCGATCCGCCCGCCCCGCGAGCATAACCATGCCCGCGGGGCGTTGGAATGCGGTGGCGCGACCGGATGGCGCGGCGCGCGCCGCGCGCCGCATCTTGCTTGGGACCTTCCCGGCTCAGTGCCCCGCACCCGCCGTGCGGCGGCGGCGGACCAGCATGTTCAGGCCCTCGATGGCCGTGGAGAAGCCCATGGCGGCGTAGACGTAGCCCTTGGGGACGTGGGCGCCGAAGCCTTCCGCGATCAGCGTCATGCCGATCATGATGAGGAAGCCCAGCGCCAGCATCACCACGGTGGGGTTCGCCTCGATGAAGCGGGCCAGCGGGTCCGCGGCGAGCAGCATGCAGGTCACGGCGGCGATCACGGCGATGACCATGATCGGGATGTGCTCGGTCATGCCCACGGCGGTGACGATGCTGTCGATGGAGAACACGATGTCGAGCATCAGGATCTGCACGATGGCGGCGGTGAAGCCGATGGTGATCTTGCTGTCCTTGACGTCCTCCGCATGGGTCTGCGGGTCCACGTTGTGATGGATCTCGGTGGTGGCCTTCCACACCAGGAACAGGCCGCCGGCGATGAGGATGAGGTCGCGCCACGAGAAGCCATGGCCGAACACCTCGAAGATGGGCGCCGTCAGCCGCACGATGATGGCGATGGTGCCGAGCAGAGCGAGGCGCATGATGAGCGCGAGGCTGATGCCGATGCGCCGCGCCTTGCTGCGGTATTGCTCCGGCAGCTTGTTGGTGAGGATGGAGATGAAGATCAGGTTGTCGATGCCGAGCACGACTTCCATGGCCACCAGCGTCACCAGGGCGACCCACGCGGCGGGATCGGCTGCGAGTTGGAGGAGGTAGTCCATCTAGGGGGTGCCTTCAGCGAGGGGTTGCGAGGAATTCTGGACACCGCCGGTCTTGGGCCAGGTCTGGGGCGGGATCTGCGGCGGCGCGTGGACACGGATGGCGGCCGGGCGGATGCTGAAATGCGCCGGGGTGAAGGTGACGAGTTCGCCGTCGGTATTCACAGGGCGCGGACGGCTGGTGCGCACAACGACCTTCTTCGTCCGGAAGGCGCGCACGTCGTCCCACTGGCCCTGCGTGCCGTCGCGGAGCGAGGGCAGGAGGGCCAGAAGGCGCCACCAGTGGTCCACCTCCAGGCTGTAGAAATCGAGCTGGCCGTCGTCGGCCGTGGCGCTCGCCTCCACCGTCAGGCCGCCGCCGTAGTGGCGGCCGTTTCCCACCGATACCTGAAGGGTGCGCACGGCTTCGGCCGTCCCGTCGTGCTCGATGTAGGCGGTGAACAGGCGCGATTGCATGAGCAGGCGGGCGGCGACGATGCCGTAGCCCACCACGCCAAAATAGCGCTTGGCCTCCCGCGTGAGCGCGCGGGCAAGATCGGCGGAAAAGCCGATGCTTGCCACGTTCAGGAAGGGATGGCCGTTCACGTCGCCCAGGTCGATGAAGCGGGGCGCGTGGTCGAGGATGACCCGCGCAGCCGCCAGCGGATCGGTGGGAATGGAGAGGGTGAGGGCGAAGTCGTTCGCCGTGCCGAGCGGCAGCACTCCCATGGGAAGCTGGGTGTCGTAGAGGCCGGACGCCGCCGCATTGAGCGTGCCGTCGCCACCGCCGAGGATGACGAGATCGACCTCGGGCGCACGGGCGCGCAGCACATCCGAGACTTCGCCTGACGGCGGCAGTGGGGCTTCGAGAAGATCGATGCCGGTCTCAAGGACGGCGCGCACGGCATCCAGCGGCAGAGCGCCGTTGCGGGCGTGCGGATTGACCATGAACAGCGCACGCCGTCGGCTCTTCGGGCCTTGTGCGGTCATGCTCAAACGGGTCTCGGCGGTGCGGAGGGAACCATGGGGCCTCTGGACGGAGCGCGTAGATCACGCCTGATCCGACATCACGCAGGAGACCTGCGCCAGAGGGGCCCGGACCGGTGAGCGAGGAAATAGGGGCTTTGGCCCGTTCACCAAAGGGGATGTGGCGGAATGTCGCGGAGGGGCGGCTTCGGCTCGGGCGGAAGGGCGGCCGGCGGGAGATTCGGGGGGAGGGGCCGATGGAAACAGAGGGAGGAGAGCGGGGGCGTTGCTCTCCTCCCTCTCGCATCAGTCAGGACCAGGGTTGCGGCACCGGGTCATGACCGAACCGATCGGCGGGAAAGGAAGGGAGGAGAGCGGGGGCGTTGCTCTCCTCCCTCGGTTCGTTCAGCGCGTGGGTTGCGGCTCCAAGCGATGACCGAACGGTTTGGTTCGATGAATATTGACATAGCGCACCGCTTTCGGTCATGCAAGAACGAACTGAACGGTTCGGTCAGAAAAGTTGTGTCCCGCCCCGCCCTAGGGGAAGGCGGGGCGTTCGCGGAGGGCAGCGTGTGTCATCGTTGCCATGGCCGCGGCTGAAGGCGCCGGGAAGGCGTCAACGTGCTTGCGCAGAGCCCGCGCGATCGCGGAGAACGAAGACAAGAGGAAGAGATCGGCGGAATGACGGACAGCGAAGGCGATATCGCACTCAAGCCGCAACAGGCGGCCGGCCGGGAGGATTGCGGCCCGTGTGATGCGCATGAAGCCGGCTCCGGCGCGGGCCAGGACCCCGAGAAGCGCAGCCAGATCCTCTCCGGCGCGCGGCAGGTGTTCTTCGATCGCGGCTTCGATGCCGCCAGCATGGGCGACATCGCCCGCGCGGCCGGCGTCTCCAAGGGCACGCTCTACGTCTATTTCGAGAACAAGGAAGACCTGTTCGCTGAGCTCGTCTCCAGCGAATGCGGGGAGACCGCCGAGCGCATGTTCGTGGTGAATCCCGACGAAGCGGATATCGAGGCGGCGCTCACCGAGATCGGCCGCTCCTTTGTCACCGCCATCCTGCGGCCAAGCAGCATCGCCCTTCTGCGGACCGTCATCTCCATCTCCGGCAAGTTTCCGGACGTGGGCCGACGCTTTTTCGAGGCGGGGCCCTGCGAGGGGATTACCCGTCTCTCGGTGTTCCTGAAGGCCAAGGTGGAGCAGGGGCTGCTGGACATCGAGGATGTGAACCAGGCGGCGAGCCAGTTTCTCACCCTCTGCAAGGATGGCGTGACCATTCCCGTCCTCGTCGGTGCGCCGGATGCGCCCGATCCGGCGGTGGTGGAGAAGTCGGTGCGCGGCGCCGTCCGCGTGTTCCTGCGCGCCTATGGCAGCGACCGCCGCACGGCGCCCTGACGGTCAAGCGCCGGGCAGCATCAGCCGGCCCTCGGCATCGAACGGAAAGAAGGGATTGTGGGCGACCTCCCACAGATGCCCTTCGGGGTCGACGAAATAGCCGCTCGTTCCGCCCCAGAACACCTTCTGCGCCGGCTTCACCACGCGCCCGCCCGCCGCCTCCGCCCGCGCGATCAGGGCTTCGGCCTCCTCCGGCGATCCCACATTGCAGGCCAGCGTGAGGCCGGCGAAGGGCTGCGGCGGGGTATCCGCCAGCGTCGCATCCTCGGCGAGGCGCCCGCGCGGAAAAAGGCTCAGCACCACATTGCCCGCATGGAAGAAGGCGACGTTGCCGGCTTCTCCTTCTCCAGCCTTGCTCTCCACAAGGCCGAGGGCGCGATAGAAGGCGGCGGCGCGCGACAGGTCGGACACGCCGAGCGTGACGAGGTGGAGCCTGAGATCGGGTGCGGTCATGCTGGGCTCTTCAAGCGAACAGGTCGAGCTGCTCGCCCGCCTGCTTGGGGTGGCGGAAGTGTGCGGTGGTCAGCTTCAGTCCCCGCCCCGCGAGGCCGAGGCGGCGGGCGGCGATCTCGAACCTGCGGCCCACCGTCCAGGCATAGGGGCCTTCCCCCCGCCCTCGCTTGCCGAAGGTGGAGTCGTAATCCTTGCCGCCGTGCATCTGGCGGATGAGGTTCAGCACGTGGCGGGCCTTGTCCGGGAAATTGGCCACCAGCCATTCCCGGAACAGGTCGGCGATCTCCAGCGGCAGGCGCAGCATCACATAGCCGGCCTCGGATGCCCCGGCGGCCTTTGCGGCGTCGAGGATGCGCTCGATCTCCATGTCGTTCAGCGCCGGGATCAGCGGCGCGGTGAGGACCGCGGTGGGAATGCCGGCGTCGGCGAGCCGGCGGATGGTGCCGAGGCGCACATGGGGACTGGCGGCGCGCGGCTCCATGGTGCGGGACAGGTGCGGGTCGAGCGTGGTCATGGAGATGGCGACCTTGGCGAGGCCCTTTTCCGCCATCGGCCCGAGGATGTCGATGTCGCGCACCACCAGCGCCGATTTGGTGACGATGCCCACCGGATGGCCGAAGTCCGCCAGCACCTCCAGGATGCGCCGCGTCAGCTCATAGCGCCGCTCGATGGGCTGGTAGGGATCGGTATTGGTCCCCATGGCGATGACGCGCGGCTTGTAGGAGGGGTGCGACAGCTCCCGCGCCAGCAGTTCCGGCGCGTCCGGCTTCACGAACAGCTTGGTCTCGAAGTCGAGGCCGGCGGAGAGGCCCTGATAGGCGTGGGTCGGCCGCGCGAAGCAATAGATGCAGCCGTGCTCGCAGCCCCGATAGGCGTTGATGGAGCGGTCGAAGGCGATGTCGGGGGACTGGTTGCGGGTGATGATGGTGCGCGCCCGCTCTTCCGTCACCTCGGTGCGGAAGGGCGGGAGGTCTTCCAGCGTCTGCCAGCCGTCGTCGAACAGCACGCGGGCGGCGGGCTCGAAGCGCCCGGCGGCGTTGGAGACCGCGCCCCGGCCGCGCCGCCGTTCCGCCTCCACGCCGGTCCCGACCTCGCCGTCCAGCGCGGGCGGCAGGGCAGGGGGCGGCGCTCGGCGTTCCTCGGCGAGCCGGCCCATGATCCGATCGCTCCGGGTCTTCACCGGCGGCGAGGCGATGCGGGCGTCGCCGGATGCAGCCTTGGGCTGTGCTGCCTTGGGCTGTGCCGCCTTGGCGGGAGCTGCCTTGGCAGAAACAGCCTTGGCAGGAACGGCCTTGGGCGATGCCGTCCTGGTGGCCTTCAGGGCGGGAGCGATCGGCGCGGCAATTGGTCCCCCCGGAACGGGCGGGGCGGCTGTGCGCGGGCCGTGGGAATCGGATGCGGGGCTCATGCTTAAAAAGCTAGCACCGAAAACGGAACATAACAAGAACATGCGCAGCAGGGCGAGGGGCTCGCGGGCCATGCCGTTCAATCTGGCATACTGTACACCAGAAGGCAGTTGCCAGACATTCCCATCTCCGGTAAAGGCGTCAGAAGACGCTTAGGAGCAGGGGGATAAGATGGCTGAACACGCCACGATCGAATACGCCACGGCAGACGGTAACGATTATCCCGAGCACGAGCGCACCTACGCCATGTTCACCGCCCTCGCCAAGTGGGGCACCATCGGCGTTGCTGCCATCCTCGTCCTGATGTGGATTTTCCTCCTCTGACCCGCTGAGCGGCCGGAGCACCGGAGACATCAAGAAATGAAAATCGCTGTTCCCGCCGAGATCGATCTCGGCGAGCCGAGGGTTGGCGCGACCCCGGATACGGTGAAGCGTCTCGTCGCACTGGGCGCATCCGTGACCGTGGAGAGCGGCGCGGGCGTGAAGTCCGGCATTCTCGATTCCGACTTCGTGGCGGCAGGAGCCACCATCGCCCCGTCGGCGGCGGATGCGCTGAACGGCGCCGAAGTCGTACTGAAGGTTCGCCGGCCGACGGAAGCCGAACTTTCGTCGTACAAGCCCGGCGCGCTCGTCCTCGCCATCATGGATCCCTATGGCAATGACGCGGCGCTCGCCGCCATGGCCAATGCCGGGATCGCCTCCTTCGCCATGGAGCTGATGCCCCGCATCACCCGCGCGCAGGTGATGGACGTGCTCTCCTCGCAGGCGAACCTCGCCGGCTATCGCGCGGTGATCGACGCGGCCGCCGAGTTCACCCGGGCCCTGCCGCAGATGATGACCGCCGCCGGCACCGTTCCGGCCGCGCGCGTCTTCGTCATGGGCGCCGGCGTCGCGGGCCTCCAGGCCGTCGCGACGGCGCGCCGCCTCGGCGCCATCGTGACCGCCACCGACGTGCGGCCCGCCGCCAAGGAACAGGTGGCCTCGCTGGGCGCCAAGTTCGTCGCGGTGGAGGACGAGGAGTTCAAGCAGGCCGAGACCGCGGCCGGCTACGCCAAGCCCATGTCGGCGGAGTATCAGGCCAAGCAGGCTGCGCTCGTCGCCGAGCATATCAAGAAGCAGGACATCGTCATCACCACCGCCCTGATCCCGGGCCGGCCTGCGCCGCGCCTCGTGACGGCGGAGATGGTGGCCTCCATGAAGCCGGGTTCCGTGCTGGTCGACCTCGCGGTCGAGCGCGGCGGCAACGTCGCCGGCGCGGTGGCGGGGCAGGTGGTCGAGGTGAACGGCGTGAAGATCGTCGGTCATCTCAACGTGCCGGGCCGCATCGCCGCCTCGGCCTCGCCGCTCTACGCCAAGAACCTGTTCAACTTCTTCGAGACGATGGTGGACAAGGCGTCGAAGGCGCTGGCCGTCAAGTGGGACGACGAGCTGGTGAAGGCCACGCTCCTCACCCGTGACGGCGCCGTCGTGCATCCGAACTTCGCACCCAAGAATCCCGCAGCGACCAGCGAGGGAGCGGCCTGATGAATCCCGCCACAGCCCAGACCGCGGCGGATGCCGCAATGCAGGCCCGCACCGCCGCCGAGATCGCGCGGCAGGCCGCGGAAGCCGCGCAGCTCTATGCCGACCAGGCGGCCTCCGCCCTCGGCGCGGCGGCCCATGCGGCGACCGGAGGGGCCATCGACCCCTTCGTGTTCCGCCTCTCCATCTTCGTGCTCGCGGTGTTCGTGGGCTACTACGTGGTGTGGTCGGTGACCCCGGCGCTACACACCCCGCTCATGAGCGTCACCAACGCCATCTCGTCGGTGATCGTCGTGGGCGCGTTGCTCGCCGTCGGCGTGACCACGGTGGGCGATTCCAGCCACGCCTGGGGCGCGCGCATCTTCGGCTTCGTCGCGCTCGTCTTTGCCTCGGTGAACATCTTCGGCGGGTTCATGGTGACCAGCCGTATGCTCGCCATGTACTCCAAGAAGAAGTGAGGCGAGGCATATGACCGCGAACCTCGCCGCCCTGCTCTACCTCGTCGCAGGCATTCTCTTCGTGCTGGCCCTCCGGGGCCTCTCTCATCCCACCACCTCGCGGCAGGGCAACCTGTTCGGCATGGTGGGCATGGGCATCGCCATCCTCACCACGCTCGCGCTCTCCCCGCCGTCGGACGGGATCGGCTGGGTGCTGGTGCTCGCCGGCATCGGCATCGGCGGTGGCGTCGGTGCGGTGGTGGCCAAGCGCATCGCCATGACGGCGATGCCGCAGCTGGTCGCTGCCTTCCACTCGCTCGTCGGCCTCGCCGCCGTGCTGGTGGCCGCGGCCGCGCTCTATGCGCCGCGCGCCTTCGGTATCGGCGATCCCGGCCACCTGCACGGGGCGAGCCTCGTGGAGATGTCGCTGGGCGTGGCCATCGGCGCGATCACCTTCACCGGCTCGATCATCGCCTTCGCCAAGCTCAACGGCAACATGAGCGGCAAGCCGATCATGCTGCCGGCGCGCCACCTCATCAATGGCGGCCTGGCCCTGCTGCTGCTGATCCTCATCGTCGCGTTCGTGCTGACCGGCTCGATCACGCTGTTCTGGATCATCACGCTGCTGTCGCTGATCCTCGGCGGCCTGCTCATCATCCCCATCGGCGGCGCGGACATGCCCGTCGTGGTGTCGATGCTGAACTCCTACTCGGGCTGGGCGGCGGCCGGTATCGGCTTCACCCTGGGCAACACCGCGCTCATCATCACCGGCGCGCTGGTGGGCTCCTCGGGCGCCATCCTGTCCTACATCATGTGCAAGGGCATGAACCGGTCCTTCATCTCGGTCATCCTCGGCGGCTTCGGCGGTGACGCCGCTGCGGCCGGCGCGGCTGGCCATGCGGAAGCCCGCCCGGTGAAGCAGGGTTCGGCGGACGACGCCGCCTACATCATGAAGAACGCCGAGAAGGTCATCATCGTGCCCGGCTACGGCATGGCGGTGGCTCAGGCCCAGCACGCGCTCCGCGAGATGGCGGACCTCCTCAAGGAGGAGGGCGTCGAGGTCAAGTACGCCATCCACCCGGTGGCGGGCCGCATGCCGGGCCACATGAACGTGCTGCTCGCCGAGGCCCAGGTGCCCTACGACGAGGTGTTCGAGCTCGAGGACATCAACTCTGAGTTCGCCCAGGCGGACGTGGCCTTCGTGATCGGCGCCAACGACGTGACCAACCCGGCGGCCAAGACCGATCCGCAGTCGCCGATCTACGGCATGCCCATCCTCGACGTGGAGAAGGCCAAGACCGTTCTCTTCATCAAGCGCGGCATGTCGGCAGGCTACGCGGGCGTGGAGAACGAGCTGTTCTTCAAGGACAATACCATGATGCTCTTCGGCGACGCCAAGAAGGTCACCGAGGACGTGGTGAAGGCCTTCGGCCACTGAAGACACGTCCATTCTGAACGAGATCGAAGCCGCCGGATCGCAAGGTCCGGCGGCTTCTTCGTTACAGAGCCGGGCGGCCGCCCGATCGGAAGGCGCCTAACAGGTTCATGCCGCCACAATTTGCGCCATTTCCTTGACTGCCCACCACTTCTTAACCAGAAGCACATACCGTGGAGTCTGGGATTCGGACGGCGGCTGCGGGGATCGGGGGACGATGACACGCTGGACCCATGGACTGGTCAATCGGCTCGTCCTGTCGTGCGACGTCGTCATGGCGGCGCTCGGGGCGATCATTGCGCACCTGCGCTGGGAATTCCTGTCCTGGAGCCAGCTCGCCATCCTCTGGGCGTTCGGCATCTTCGTCTATGTGCAGGTGCTTCAGATCGGCCGCGGCTACCGGGTCGAGCACTATGTGCGCCCGCTGCGGCAGATCGGCCATATCGGCGTCGGCGTGGTGCCCGCGGGCGCGGTCATCGCCGTCTGCTATTACGCGCTGATCCCCATCGGCCAGACGAACCTGTGGGCGCTGCTCGGCTGGGGCGTCGTCACCACGCTCATGCTCATCTTCGGCCGCCTGGTTCTCGTGCGCATCGGCATGGCGCTGGTGCAGACCCACGAGGTGCTCCGTCGCAACGTCGTGCTCATTGGCGATCTCGGCCGCGCCCGCGATCTGGTGCGGCGCTATGGGGAGGAAGAGGGCAACACCGGCCTCCTCAGCTTCGTCGCCCTGTTCGATGACAGCCACGTGGAGGGCGCGCCGCTCCCGCCGCCCGGTCCCGATGGCCTGCCGGTGCTCGGCGGCATGAAGGACCTTCTGGAATATGTGAAGCACAACCCCGTGGACATCGTGGTCGTCGCCAAGAGCTGGAACGACCCGGCCGCCATCAGCGCCATCGCCAACCAGATGTACCAGATCGCCGCCGACGTCATCGTCGAGCTGGATCCGGACCGCTTCACGCTCAATTACGCCAACCTCACCCGCATCGCCGGCGAGCCGGCCCTCCAGGTGCAGCAGCAGCCGCTGAAAGGCTCGCTCGGGCTCCTGAAGGGGGTGGAGGACTATGTGGTGGCCTCCATCGGCCTCATGCTCACGGCACCGATCCTCATCGGCGCGGCCATCGCCATCAAGCTGGATTCCCCGGGGCCCATCCTGTTCCGCCAGCCCCGCGTCGGCCTGAACAACCGCGTGTTCCAGTGCTACAAGCTGCGCACCATGCGGGTCGACCCCACCGATGACGGCTCCAAGGGCACCAGCAAGAACGACCCGCGCATCACCAAGGTCGGCAATTTCCTGCGCTCCACCTCCATCGACGAGCTGCCGCAGCTCATCAACGTGCTGCGCGGCGAGATGAGCGTCGTCGGCCCGCGCCCCCATGTGCCGAACATGAAGGTGGCCACCAACGTCCGCTACGAGGCCATCAGCCAGTATGTGGCGCGCTACCGCATGAAGCCGGGCATCACCGGCTGGGCGCAGATCAACGGCATGCGCGGGGGCATCAATACTCTGGAGAAGGCCGAGCGCGGCGTCGAGCTCGACCTCTTCTACATCGAGCACTGGTCCATATGGTTCGACATCAGAATCATGCTGCTCACCGTCACCAAGGGCATGGCTGGTCCCTCGGTGTTCTGAGCGCTGCGCTTCTCGCCTTGGTTCTGACCGCCGCGTCGGCGGCGCGGGCGAAGGAGAGCGACCGGCCATTCCTCGCCTATCTCGCCTCGTGGTCGGAGGTGACCACGCAAGCGCCCGCCGAGACGCTGCTCGCGCGCCTGCCCGGCTATTTTACCCATGTGGCGCTGGGCTTCGTGAAGCCCGATCTCGCCTATTCCGGCAATCTCGACCTCTCCGGCACCGGGCTGGCCTTCCCCTATTCAGGCGCTGTGCTGAAGGGCGCCATCGCCGAACTCAAGGCGCGCCATCCCTCGGTACGCGTGCTGCTCGCCGTGGGCGGCTGGGGCTATTTCGGCTGGGACGCGCGCGATTTCCGGGCGCTGGCCCAGCTCGTCCGTGACCTCGGCGCTGACGGCGTGGATCTCGACTACGAGACCGCCGATGCCGGCTGCGTGCGCAAGCCCGAGGGCGGCATCGCCTGCGCCGACGACCCCCGCTCCATCGCCGTGCTCGCCGACCTGCGGGCTGCGCTGCCGCGGCCCTTCGTGATCAGCGTCGCCGCCTGGAGCGTGGGCGCCTACGGTGAAGGCCGCTTCGCCTCCGCCGAGCCGCGGTTCGGGCCGTTCGTGGGCATGATGCGGGCGATGCTCAAGGCACCGGAGGCGCAGGGCATCGACCTCGTCTCCATCATGTCCTACGACGCCGGCCCGACCTACAGCCCTGAGGAGGCGTTCCGCGCCTATCGCAGCCTGTGGCGGGGGCCGCTCGCCCTCGGCATCGCCGTCATGCCGTCCGAGGCGGGAGGGCCGCGCTTCACCATCGATCGCACGGCCCGGCTGCTAATCCAGGTGATGGCGGATCCCAAGGCGGGCGCGATGCTCTATGGCCTCGGCCTCGTGCCGCCCGGACCGACCAGCCCGGACAATCCCGACTATCGCAGCCTCTCCCTCGCCATCTGCGTCACGCTGGAGCGTCCGGGCTGCGACCAGCCGGTGCCCTGATCATCCGGCCGGCGGCGGATCGAGCGTCGCGACAAAATCGAGCAGGTTCCCGCCCGGGAACAGGTGCCCGGCGATGCCCGCCGCCGCCGCCGCCGCCATGTCGGAGGGCTGATCGCCGATCAGCAGGCTCTCGGCCGCCGCCACCGGCCAGTGGGCCATGAGGTCGAGGATCATGCCCGGCGCCGGCTTGCGCCAGGGATGGACGGCGCGATAGGCCGCCACGGTCGCCTCGGGATGGAAGGGGCAATAGCGCCAGTCATCGATCCGCGCGCCGTCCCGGGCGAGGTCCTCGGCCATGAAGCGATGCAGAGCCTCAACGTCGGCCTCGCCGTAGAAGCCGCGCGCGACACCCGACTGGTTGGTCACCACGAACACCAGGTAGCCGAGATCATTGAACCGGCGCACCGTCTCGCGCGCGCCCGGCGTCCACTCCAGATCTGCAGCCCGGTGAGCGTAGCCGGTGTCGAGGTTGAGCACGCCGTCGCGATCGAAGAATACCGCGGGACGGCGATGGGGCTGGCTGGTCAAGTCGTGTCGCCTTCTGTCCGACCAAGGAAAGTGTCCGTGCGGTTTTGCAGCACGCGGCCTGCAACCTGCGGGCTGTTCATGCGAATCTGAAAATATCCGAAGTATCTTCAATGTAAATTCACGCGCGCCATGTCATTCTCAACCTTGGCACGCGCTCCGGTGGGAGCGATGTCTGGCGGGTTTCCACCTCGTTTCCGGAGCCGTGGGGAGCACCGGGAAGGGAGTGAGTTCTGACGACGTTCAAGTCCATTCTTGAAAGCCGCATGCCGCGGCTTTTCGCGTTCGCCTGCCCGTGGATCGACGAGCGGGTTGCGCGCGATCCCGCAAGCGAGGTCGGGCTGCTGAAAATCCTGGTGTCGCCGGGGGAAACGGTGTGCGACATCGGGGCCAATCGCGGCCTGTTCACCTACTGGTTGCTGAAGGGCGGCGCCCATGTGCTTGCCTTCGAGCCGAACCCGCGCCTTGCGCGGATACTGCGCCTGCGCTTTCCCGACGAACTGGCCGACGGTCGCCTGCGCCTGTTCGAGACCGCGCTCGGCAGCGCCAGCGGCGAGGCGGTGCTGCACATCCCGGAGGGGATGTCGCCGCTCGCCACCATCGACGGCAATCTCGCCAGCGGCCTGCCGGGGACGGTCGACGACGTGCGGGTGGCCCTGAACCGGCTTGATGCGTGCGTGGATGCGCCGGTGAGCTTCATCAAGCTCGACGTCGAAGGCTATGAGAGTGCCGTCCTTCAGGGCGCGACCCGCGTTCTGGCGGAGAGCCGGCCGACCTTGCTGGTCGAGGCCGAGGAGCGGCATAGGGCCGGCGCGGTCGCCGACGTGGCGCGGATGCTGGCGCAGTTCGGCTATGAGGGCTTCTTCCGCTTCGGCGGGGCCATGAGGCCGCTGGCCACTTTCGACCCGGCCGTCCACCAGGCCCGCGAGGCGCTGGTTCCCGACGGGTCCCGCACGCGGCGCGACGCCGTTTATGTGAACAATTTCATTTTCGCCGCGCGGCCGGAGATCATCGCGCGGCTGAAAGACTGGTCGGCCTGACGCCCCGGCATCGCCGGGGCGCGCAACCTTCGCCGAACGCCGCCGGGCATCGCCTCAGGCGGCCGGCACGCCGCCTTCAGAGAGCACGCGGCCCTGCGGATGCAGCGCCACATAGTTGCCGAAAGCGCTGGGGCAGGTCGCGAGCGGCTTCAGGACGCCGTCATCCTGCATGTGGAAGAAGCGGTAGCCGTGCGCGGCCAGCGCATTCCAGGCCGCTTTGGTATCGCCGCCGTCCGCAACGAGGGTGGGGCAGTTCATCTCGAAGATGACCGTCGGATGGAAGGCATCCAGCGTCTTCGCCGCGCCGCCAATCACCCGGTCCTCGGCGCCTTCCACGTCGATCTTGATGCAGTCGACGCGGGCCACGCCGGCATCCGCCACCAGATTGTCGAGGGTGGTGATCTCCACTTCCTCGCTCTCGGTGCTGGTCCCGTCATTGATGAGCGAGAAGGCCTGCGGGTCGTCGCCGAGCGGGTTGTGGAACAGCACCGCCTTGCCCACCGCGTCCGAAATCGCCTTGGGCACGATGGTGACGTTGGTGAAGGCATTGAGCGCCAGGTTCTGCTTCAGCTGCTGGCCGGCATCGGCGCCGGGCTCGGCCGCCACCACGCGGCTCGCGATGGTCGCCGCCTTCAGGGTGAACAGGCCGATATTGGCGCCCACGTCCACGAACACGTCGCCGCGCCGCAGGAACTTGTCGAGATAGCGCACCTCGGGCTCCACATTGTCGCGGAGCAGATAGATGGAGGTGGTGGTGAAGCGCAGGTCGGCGGGCAGCTTCAGCCGGGCGCCGGGGGTGATCTCGGCGATCGGGCTGCGGCCGAGGGCCACATGCAGGGCGAGGGAAATCGCGCGTCCCGTCACCGTCAGAGGGGCCTCGCGGAATGCCGGTTCGTTCACGAGCTTCTTCACTCGTCTCAACATCTTCAAACCCCCTCACGCTTTTCGCCGGTCGCGGACTGGAACGTCTGCCGGACACCGGGCCGCCCGGCCCCCCGTTGGGCGGTGCAGCATCGATCACGAATGTAGGAATAGACAGACCTTGCCGGGGTTCGGCAAGGCGGTAAAGGCGACTTCCGGCGAAAAAGCCGGCTGCCGCGTGCTCCTTTCATCCCGGCCGTTCGGCCGTGACCTTGCCGGGCGTCGCGCGCCGGCCGCTCATGACCCGCAACAGCGGCCGCTCGACCGCCAGATGGACCAGCACGGATATCACCATGGCCGCGCCCACGGCGGCGACCCCGCAGGCGATGTAAAGGGCGGGACCGGAAAGCGGCAGAGACGGCGCCAGGCGCACGAACACCTGCCCCACGGCGGAAAGCACCATGCCGTGAACGAGATACAGCGAATAGGAGGCGTCGCCCAAAAGCGCCAGGACGGCCACCCGGGGCACCGGGCGGGCCCGTTCCAGAACCAGCGCGCCCGCCACCACCATCGCCGCCGGCACGCCCCAGCGCAGCATCCGCGTCTCCGGCGGCACATCCCCCTGCGACAGGAGCGAGATGAAGCCGCAGCCGATCAGGACAAAGCCCCAGCCGCGCGGGATCGGTGCGCCGTTCAGATACCAGAGCCCGAGGCCCAGGCCGAACACGAACTCCAGCATGATGGACGACGTGTAGAAGGCGAAGAAGGGATTGTCGCTCGGCGCGGCGAATCCGAGGACGGCGAGGGCCGCGATGACCACGCCGACCCCGACCACCCGTCGCTCCTGCGGGAGCAGGAGGGCGATGCCCCACAGCAGGTAGAAGAACATCTCGTAGTTCAGCGTCCAGCCGGGCACCACGAGGGGCTCGAGCGTACCCAGCACCGGGTGTCGGGCCGGCAGAAACAGGTAGGAGGCGATGATGTGCCAGGCTTCGGCCTTGCCGCTCTTCACGAGCTGCGGCGCGAGGAGGAGCAGCGCGAGGCTCGCGGTGGTCACGATCCAGTAGAGCGGCACAATGCGCACGAGGCGCTTGTGGTAGAAGCTGCCGGTATAGCCGTCCCGCTCGTAGGTGGTGACCAGCATCAGGAAGCCCGACAGCACGAAGAAGATGTCCACGCCCGCCGCGCCCGATTGCGGCCAAGGTGCTTCGAGACCCAGCCGCTGAAGCGGTGCGCCGAGATGGAACACCACCACCATGAGGGCGGCTATGGCGCGCAGGACCTGCAGCGACTCAAGCATTCCGGCCTCCCGACCGCTCAACGTGCACCCGGGCTGCGCCCAAGCGTGACATGACGCGCACCGCGCCCGCCGACACGCGGACCCTCACGCGAGACAAGATGGGTCTCCGCGCTCCGGCTGAAGCGGGATAGGACCGTCACCGGCGCGGCCGGCGCGGCGCGTCGCTGACGGTCGAGATACACGATGAGCGCCATGACTACGCCCAGCTCACCGGGGGTGAAGACCACCGAATACACGGCCGAGCTGACGATCAGGTAAAGCACGTAGTCGGCGAGGGCGAGGGTGAAGGCGTCGGTTAGGTCCCGCGTCAGGCGGAACACATAGACGAAGCACCAGCCGTAGAGCACCGCGAGCAGCGCCGCGCCGATCACCCCATACTCGAAGATCACGCCGATCCAGCCAAGGTCGGCGATGAAGAACTGCCCGTTGCCGAAGATGTCGTTGAGCGTGGTGGTGCTGAAGCGGGTGGTGGCGCCGACGCCGAAGGTCCAGCGCATGGGGTCGTCGCCGAGGAAGCCGAACGCCAGCGCCGACGAATTCTGCCGCACTGAGAGCGAGGCGCCGAGCGCGTTGGTTGCCCCGTCGAGGGAGCCCGAGAACAGGCCGAGTTTATAGGCCAGAAGGCCCGTGCCCGCGGCCGCGCCGACCAGCGCAGCGCCGATGACGAGGCGGCGGAGCATCGGCGGCAGGGACATGGTCATGCCGAAGGCCACCACCACCACCGCCGCACCGATGGCGGCGCGCTGCTTGAAGATGAACAGCATGGGCAGGAAGGACACCGCAACGCCCAGCGCGAACAGCACGTTACGCCGCAGGATGAAGGAGCGGGCCAAGAAGAACACCAGGATCATGCCGAAGAACATGGGCATGTAGACGCGATAGCCGCGCTCGAGATCGAAGAGCAGTAGCTTGCTGTCCGCCGGATTGTTGGAATACCAGGAGGTCGGCGCCGCGAGATAGATCAGCACCATGAGGACGAAGGTGCCCGCGCCGAACGCCAGCACGATCTTGCGGATGCTGGAGGGGTTGACGGCAAGCAGGGCGAGCAGGGCGGAAAGGCTGAAATAGTAGGTAAAGGGCCAGGCCTTGATGGTGGTGGTCAGCGCATCGAGGAAGCCGTTGCCGAGCTGAATCATCGACACCATCGGTGTGAAGCCGAGCGCATAGGCGAGCACGGTGAGGAAGGCCCCGCTCACCGGTAGCTTGAGCCGGGCCACGGCATAGAAGGCGAGCGGCAACGTGAGGAAGGGCCAGGCCTTCGAGAGAAGGTAGGGCGGCGGATACTCGTTGAGATAGTAGAAGACCTGCGCAAACAGCGGCAGGGTGCCGGCGAGCACGAATTTGGCGAGGAGCGCTGCGTCATGGTCGAGCCGGGCATCGCCGGGGGAAAAGGCGGCCACGTCCCGCCGCAGGGGCATCACCACGCGCGGGCGAGCGGCGGGGCTTTTGCCGGGTGCGCCGGTGCCACCTGGGCCGGGAATGTCCGCCGCCCCGCCCGCCATCAGGGGCGGTCCGCCGCGGCCGGCTTCATGCCATAGGCCGCGGGATTGACCTTCGCCTTCGCCGCCACCCGGAAGATGGGCAGCGAATCCACGAATACCCGTTCGATATGGGTGCTGGGGCTCTGGATCAGCCGGTAGAGCCACTCCAGGCCGAGCTTGCGGAAGGCAGGGCTCGCCCGCTGCACCAGACCGGTGAGGAAGTTCAGCGCGCTGCCGACGCACAGGCCGGTGCCCACCGCGTTGCCGCGCGCGCGGATCATGTGGGCGAGATATTCCGACCGCGGCGCGCCCACCACGAGGAAGACATAGCGCGCCGGGTGCTCCTCCACGAAGCGGATGGTCTCCTCCACCGCCTGCGGGTCGTCGATGAAGCCCATGGGCGGCACGTGCATGTGGAGGGTGCGCAGACCGTAGCGCGCAATCAGGCGGCGCTTCATCTCGTCATTGCCGCCGATCACCGTCACCGCGTCGTCGGGCGTGATGACATGCTCGAACAGGTAGGTGGAGAGATCGCTGCCGGGGCACAGCGGGATGTCGAGGCCGAAGAGGTTGCGGGCGAGCCAATGGGGCGCCGAGCCATCGAGGGTGTGCAGGCCGGCGGCCTCGAGCGCGGCGGCGAAACGCGCATCGCCACGCTCGTTGAGCCGCACCAGATGGGAGGCGTTGGACGTCACCACATAGGCGAACGGCGATCCCGGCGGGCGGGCGGCGATGGCCCGCGCCGCGCCGGCCACGTCCAGGCAATCGAATGGCACCTTCAGGAAGGTCTGCGTCCGGACGGAACCGGCGGCCTCACTTTCCGCGAACATGATGGTCCAGCCTTTTGCGGTGCCGCTCCGCTTGCGGCACGGATGATGCGCGACCGCGGTCCGTCCGCGCAGGTCTACTGCAGGAGCGAGCTTGCGCCGCCGGTCTGGGTGTAGGAACCGATGGTATAGCTGAACTGACGCTGGAACGGCACCACCTTGGTGATGAACTGGTCGATCCAGAGATTGACTTCGGCGATCGAGGAGCGCGGCACATAGATGATGTCGCCGGTCACGAGCGGCACATCGTTGGCGTCGAACCCGGTCTGGATCACGTCACGCACGTTGATGAGGCGCAGCATGGGCTCGTTGTTGGGCCCGCGGCGGATGAGCGCGACCTGTCCGGTGCGCGCCTCTTCGGTGAAGCCGCCGGCCTGGAGGATGCCCTGCAGAACGCTGGTGCCCATGTCCGCGAGCTTGAAGGCGCCGGGATGGGCCACCATGCCGCCCACATAGACGCGTGCCGAGACCGCTTCCTCCAGCGAGACCACCACCTTCTGGTCGACGAGCTCCTTGCGGGACTCGCGGCGGATGTAGTCCTGCACGCTGGACAGGTTGCTGCCTTCAACCCGGATTTGGCCGATGGCCCGCGGCGCGATGGAGCCGTCGGGACCGACGGTGAGATCCTCGTCCATTTCGCGGGTGATGAAATACTTGACCTTGATCTTGTCGCCCGGCCCAAGCCGATAGCTCGGCACCTGGTCCGTCCACGGCTTGAAGCGGTCGGAATTCACTTCGGTGAAGCGCAGTTCGTGCCCCGTGGTGAAGGGCTCGGTGCCCGTGTTCTGCGATGTCGCGATGGCGGCGCAACCGTTGAGAATGCAGAGGCTGACGAGGGCGAGCCCGATGCGGGAGAGGGCGGCGGCACGGCGGCGGGACGCGGCGCCGATCATCTCCGGTGCCGTTCCGCGCGCGGTGTGTCTCCCGTCGCACTGTGGCAAGACCATCGACAACCCCCGGAACGAATCATAAGCGAATGGTTAACGCGCAAACAAACCGTGTGTCGGCCGCCATCGGCAAACCGTCAACAGAAGAGCCAGCAGCGAGAACCGTCGAACGTGGTAAAGGCACCCTAAAGGGCCATGGTTAACGTTCGCTTATTGGCGGGGCGGCGATTGCTGCGATGCAGAAATCCCGTGGCTGCCCAAACGCATAAGGGGCGCTGATGCGCCCCTTTGCCATTAGGTCTTGCAGCTTCAGGATGCAGTTTAGGCGCGTCTATACAGCCAGTTGGGAAGATAATAGCGGCGCCCGAGGAAGATGAAGCCGAACAAGAGACCGCCGCTCTCGATCACCGAATCACGCAGGTGGAGCGCGGCCGGCTTGCGGGTGCGCTCGGCCTGCACGGCCATCACGTTGCCGTCCACCAGCTGGGAGAAGCGCTGGGTGACGAGGGAGGCGCGCGGCAGGTTCGAGCACACGACGATGCAGTCGAACGCCTGCTTCAGCTCTGCCATCATCATCTCGGCCTCGGCGATGGGCAGGCGCAGGTCGAGGAGTGGTGAGCGGTCGGCCTCCGCCGCAACCCACAGGAGAGGCACCGGCGTCGCCACCACCGCGACGCCCCCGCGCACCGCGCTGTCCCCCCCGACCAGCGGATAGGGCGTCGCCGAGCACAGATCCACGAAGAGGGTGCGCTTCTGGCGCTGGCGCGCGAATTCCTCGGCGAGGGAGCGCGCGAACCACGGCAGGGCATCATCGTCCTCGGGCGAGAGGAAATGGATGGCGCGCAGCGGCTGGTCGTCGATGCGGGTGTCGAGGAGAAGGGTGGCGCAACTGCTGATGGCACGCTCCGTGGCAAGGGAGTCCGGCTGCTCGCCGGTGTCGTCGAGCACCGCGATGGCCGGCATCCCGAGCGCGCGCTCGGCCTCGCCCGGCATGATGAACGAGGTGCGCAGGGTGGAGGCGATGGCGCCCGCAGCTCCGCCGAACAAGAGGCCGGCGAACAGGCCGGCCGCAACCAGTGGCAGCGCGAGCGACCGCTTGGTGACGGCCGAGCCGGCATCCTGCACCACCCGCACCGACGACTGGCGCGACTGGGCCGCTGCCTCCTCGATGGACGCGGCCACCGCACGGCGCTGATATTCGCGGAAGCCCTCGCTCAGAGAATCGCGCCGGCGGTTCAGCTCGATGAGGGGAGTCTCGGCGGCGCGCAGGGCGGCGAGGCGTTCCTCGGCCACCCGCTGCTGCTGCACCAGCTCGCCCTTCTGGCGGGCGAGCGAGTCCTGTTCCACCCGCAGGCTCAGGATCATGTTCTGGATATAGTTGACCTGCGGATTGCGTATCGCGCGATCGGTGTTGTAGCGCCGCTCCGAGCGGCTCTTGATGCGCGCGCGGATGGTCACGATCTGCCGGTCGAGATCACGCAGCAGCTGGCTGCCGGGGGCATATTGGGAGGACACCCGGTCGCGCTCGAGCAGGAGCTTGGTGAGGGTGTTGTTGTCCTCGTCGCCGGGCAGCGCATCGGTCTTCTCGGAGAAGTCGAACACCGAGTCCGGCAAGGCGGCGAGCTGCTTCTCCGCCTCGGTGAGCTGCGCGGTGACGGCGACTTCACGCTCCGCCACCTGGCGGCGGCGCTGGAGGATGCCGTCCACCTGGTTGGATGCGAGGATCGCATCCTGGCTGAACTCGATGATGCCGACCTTGGCCTTGAGCTTCTCGATCTGGGCGTCCACGGAGCTGAGGTCCTGGCGGAAGCGCTCCACCTCCAGCTTGAGGATCTTGGCGGTGGGATTCTCGAACAGCCGGCGCCGGACCGACAGATAGTTCTTCACCAGCGCATCGGCGGCCTCCACCGCCACGTCGCGGTCGGGATTGGTGAAGCTGACGCGGATGACGTTGGAATCCGCCAGAACGGAGGCCCGCAGGCTCGCCTGGAACCGCTCCACCGCCTTGTCCACGGCGTCCTTGTCGGAGCTGAACATGCGGGTGATGGCGGAGAAGCGGCCGGGCGGGAACAGGCGATCCATGCCCACCTGCTCCACCGTGGCGCGGACCACGTCCGCGCTCTCGATGATCTGCACTTCGGATTCGACCTGCTTGAGGCCCTCGATACTCAGCACCGAAGGACCCGAATCGGTCACGTTCTGGGCGTTGGAGACCTCGCGGCTCACGATGACCATGAGCAGGCTTGAGGCGGTGTATTCGGTGCGGCTCGTCACCGCCGCGCCGATCGCGATGGCGAACGGAAGCGCGGCCGCGAGCAGCACGATACGGATGTGGTAGAAGGTGGCGATCAGGAAGTCGCGGACCGTGAAACCAAGGGATCCGGATGCGACGGCGGGGGATGAATCCGTGGCGTCCGGCTGCGCCGCGTGCGGCATCAACATGCTTCCCCCTGAATGCTCCGCGGCGCCGGCCAGCTCTCTGGTCATCACTTCGCACCTCGGTTGAGGCGCGGCAGCACGGTCGAAATCTCGCCGTGAGACTGCCGGAGCGCCATTACTTTAGCGTTAACCACCTGTTGCGAAAAGCGATGCACCGGGCGCGCGGACCCTCGTCTCAGAATGCACGCGGCATGGTGCGCAGGACCGCCAGCGCGGAGCCGATGGCGAGCTGGGAGGCGAACACGGCCGTGGCGATGGCTGCGCCGATCATGCCGAAGGACGGGATGAGCAGCACGCACAGGATCAGGCAGACCACCGTCTGCGCCACCGTGAGCCAGCGCAGCAGTCCGCCGTGGCCCGCCATGGCCAGCACGATCTCCTGGCAGGGCAGCAGGGCATAGACCAACTGGCCCACCGCAAGGATGACCAGAGCGGTGGCGGCAATCTCGAAGCCCGGGCCCACGAGGTGCAGGATCATCGCCGGAAAGAAGAACATGCCGAACAGCAGCGGCGCGCTGAACACCGCGATGGCGAGGCGGACCTTGCGGTTCAGCTGGCGCAGGGCGTCCCATTGGCCCTGCCGGTGGCGGGCGGCGAAGGAGGGGGCCGCCACGCTGCCGATCGAGGCGCTCACCACCCAGGTCAGCATGGAGATGCGGCTGGCCACGCTGAAGGCGCCGACCTGGGCCGGCTGGCCGAAGGTGGCAAGCAGAAGCACCGGCAATGAGGGCAGGAGGATCTGCACCGTCTCCACCACCGCCAGGGGCATGGCCGTGCGCCACAGCGCGGGCAACTGCTCCGCCGTACCGTCCATATCCGAGGGGGTGTCCACGAAGCGGTGGCGATCCCGCCACACCAGCACCATACCGATGAGCGCGGCCGCGACGTTTGCCACCGCCAGCGCGATCAGGACGCCGTCGAGGGACTGCACCCCGGCGAGCAGAGCCGCTAGGGTGAAGCAGGGCCAGAGCCCATTCTGCACGAGCTGTCCCCAGGCGCTCTTGTGCAGGCCCATGAGGGCGTTGCCGACGAAATAGCACATCGCCTGGGGCAGGATGATGAAGGCGGCGAGGAACAGGGGGCGGGCCGCCTCGGGATCACGGAAAAGGCGGGTAGCGATCGGCTCCGACAATGCGCCGGTGATCAGGGAGACAACCAGCCCGATGACGAGCACGGCCACTCCGCCGGTCAGCAAGGCGTGCCGCGCGGCGCGCCCCTTGCCGATGGCGAGTTCTGCGGCCACGTGGCGCACCACGGCCCGCTCGAAGCCGCCGCGCGAGACAGTGGCGAAAACGCCGACCCAGGTGAGGCAGAGGAAGAAATAGCCGGAATCATGCACGCCCAGGATGCGCGCGCCGAGCACGTAGAGGCCGAGCTTGCCGACCAGTTCGAGCCCGCGCGCCATCATGGCCGCGAGATAGATGCCGTAGGTGTTGATGAGCCCCATGGCGGAGCGGAGCTGGGCGGCGCTCACGGGCGGAACGATCCGGTCCGGGCCGCCGGGAGGCCGAGGATCGATCCCCGCGCGGCAGGTGCCCGCAACCTGCCTGCGCCTTTCTCGTCCGTTCTCGCCACCCGAGCCCCCGTCGCCGCTATCCTGCCTCGGCGAGGTCATGGCCCCCGCCGGTGCCGGACCGGTTCCGCAAAGCAGCATCCGGCCCTATGAGGGAGCATTAGTGCGCACGCGCGGCCAAGGGAAGCGGTAGCACAGGGGTTGCCGCTTTTTGGGGCGGGAGCGGGCGGCGCGGGAAACGGGAGGCGGCCTATGGCGGGACGAACCGGAGGCAGGCGAAGCGGGCACGCCCCGGCGGGGCGCAGCTTCACGAGCCTCCTCGTGGGGGTACTCATCCTCGGGCTTATGGCAGGTCCGGGGGGCGCGCAGGCCCCCATGCAGAGCTTCGGCGACATGCCGGCGCGGCCGCGCATCGATCCGGATGTGGACCCCTATCCCTTCGATCCGTTCCTCTCGCTGCGCATCTACCTGCGCCAGCGCCTGCCGGCCGGATGGTGGGCGCGCGACCCGGTTTACGACGCCGGCGCCTTTACCGTTGTGGTCAACATTCCCGAGAACTGGCGGGGCAATCCCACCTCCGCCATGCTCCAGCTATGCCCGCAGCCGACGAGCGCCCTGTGGCAGGGCATCACGCTGATCGAACTGAAACCGTTCTTCCACAAGAGCCCGTGGCCGTCGGTCTCGTGCCGCAAGTGACGCGGCCTCAGGCGCGGCGCAGCCTCAGAGGTTGATCTCGCTGCGGAGCGACCGGTGCACGTGGACCGGGGAGGCCGGCGACATGTGACGGCCGGACGTGCGCTCGAAGCCGAAGACGACCGCCATCGCGACGAAGGCGAAGAAGATGATGCTGCTCGCCGTGCTCAGCGTCAGAACGAGGCTGCCCAGCGCGACGAACATCTCCGAGGGGTGGGTCACCACCGCGAACAGCAGCGCGAAGGCGAGAAAGGCCGGGAAAACGGCGCGAATGATCCACATGGCGAGGCCTCCGAGTTTGACGCTGTCCAGTGCCAAAATGTCACAGATAATCTTAACGTTAACATATAATTTACCATTTTGAGAAGGGCATGAAGGTGCCGCGCGCGCTCGCATAACGAGGCGATGAACGGAGCGGTTCCTGCGGGGGAGGTCGGGGCGGGGGCGGGATCGGCCCGGTCAGACGGGGTGTGGCCGCGGGCTGGCGTCAGGCCGGAACCCGCGCCTCAAGCCTTCGCTGCGAAAGCCCCAAAATGAAAGGACCGCCGCGCCGGTCAGGCGGGCGGTCCCGGTAACAGCCGGAGATGTGGCGAGCGTCAGATCTGGCGCTCGACCATCATCTTCTTGATTTCGGCGATGGCCTTGGCCGGGTTGAGGCTCTTCGGGCACGCCTGGGCGCAGTTCATGATGGTGTGGCAGCGATAGAGCCGGAAGGGGTCTTCCAGATAGTCGAGCCGCTCGCCGGTGCGCTCGTCGCGGCTGTCCTTCAGCCAGCGGGTGGCCTGGAGGAGGGCGGCGGGGCCGAGATAGCGGTCGCCGTTCCACCAGTAGCTCGGGCAGGAGGTGGAGCAGCAGGCGCACAGGATGCACTCGTAGAGGCCGTCCAGCTTCTCGCGGTCGTCCTTGGACTGGCGCCACTCCTTCTCGGGGGCGGCGGTGTCCGTCTGGAGCCAGGGCTCGATGGAGGCATGCTGAGCGTAGAAATTGGTGAGGTCGGGCACCAGATCCTTCACCACCGGCATGTGCGGCAGGGGATAGATGTTGACCACGCCCTTCACCAGCACCTCGTCCATGCCCTTGGTGCAGGCGAGGGTATTGGTGCCGCCGATGTTCATGGCGCACGAGCCGCAGACGCCTTCGCGGCAAGAGCGGCGGAAGGTGAGGGTCGGGTCGATCTTGTTCTTGATGTAGATCAGGCCGTCCAGCACCATCGGGCCGCAATCCTCGCGATCGACGTAATAGGTGTCGATGCGCGGATTCTTCCCGTCGTCCGGATTCCAGCGATAGATGCGGAACTCGGTCAGCTTCTTGGCGCCGGCGGGCTTCGGCCAGGTCTTGCCGGTCGTGACCTGCGAGTTCTTCGGAAGAGTGAGCTCAACCATGGGACGTCCTGAAGCGCTGGAGCGGTGACCGCCCGCAGGAATTCTTGCCATGGCCGCGCGCGGCGGGCGTTCCCCCCGGCGCGCGCGGTCGAGTGGGGCGTCAGTACACGCGCTTCTTCGGCTCGATGTACTGGATGTCGTTGGACAGCGTGTAGGTGTGCACGGGGCGGTCGTCGAGCCGGACAGCACCGGAGGCCGGGTCGAAATAGGCCAGCGTGTGCTTCATCCAGTTCACGTCGTCACGGTCCGGGAAGTCCTCGCGGGCATGGGCGCCACGGCTTTCCTGACGGTTCGCCGCGCTCTCCATGGTGACGATGGCCTGCGAGAGGAGGTTCTCGTATTCCAGCGTCTCGATGAGGTCGGAGTTCCACACCAGCGAGCGGTCGGTGACGCCGATGTCGCTGGAGTCCTTGAACACGTCGTGGATGAGCTTCTTACCCTCTTCGAGCACCTCGCCGGTGCGGAAGACGGCGCAGTTGTTCTGCATCACCTTCTGCATGGACAGGCGCAGCTCGGCGGTAGGGGTGCCGCCGGAGGCGTAGCGGTACTTGTCGAGGCGGCCCAGTGCCAGCTCGGCGCTGTTTTCCGGCAGGGGCCGGTGCTTCTCGCCGGGCTTCACCAGCTCGGCGGCACGCAGGCCGGCGGCGCGGCCGAACACCACGAGGTCGATCAGCGAGTTGGAGCCGAGGCGGTTGGCGCCGTGCACCGAGACGCAGGCAGCCTCGCCGATGGCCATCAGGCCGGGCACCACCTTGTCCGGGTCACCCTGGCGCTTGTCCAGCACCTCGCCGTAATAATTCGTGGGGATGCCGCCCATGTTGTAGTGCACGGTCGGCAGGATCGGGATCGGCTCGCGCGTCAGGTCCACGCCGGCGAAGATCTTCGCGCTCTCCGAGATGCCGGGCAGGCGCTCGTGGAGGATGGCGGGATCGAGATGGTCGAGGTGGAGGAAGGCGTGGTCCTTGTTCTTGCCGACGCCGCGGCCCTCGCGGATTTCCATGGTGATGGAGCGCGAGACCACGTCACGCGAGGCAAGGTCCTTGGCCGAGGGGGCATAGCGCTCCATGAAGCGCTCGCCCTCGGAATTGGTCAGGTAGCCACCCTCGCCGCGGGCGCCTTCGGTGATCAGGCAGCCCGAGCCATAGATGCCGGTGGGGTGGAACTGCACGAATTCCATGTCCTGCAGGGGCAGGCCGGCGCGCAGCACCATGCCGCCGCCGTCGCCGGTGCAGGTATGGGCCGAGGTGGCGGAGAAGTAGGCGCGGCCGTAACCGCCGGTGGCGAGCACGGTGAGGTGCGCGCGGAAGCGGTGGATGCTGCCGTCGTCGAGCTTGATGGCCACCACGCCGCGGCAGCGGCCTTCCTCATCCATGATGAGGTCGATGGCGAAATATTCGACGAAGAACTCGGCCTGGTGCTTCAGCGCCGCGCCGTAGAGCGTGTGCAGCATGGCATGCCCGGTGCGGTCCGCCGCGGCGCAGGTGCGCTGGGCGGTGCCCTTGCCGAAATGCGTGGTCATGCCGCCGAAGGGGCGCTGGTAGATCTTGCCGTCCTCGGTGCGGGAGAAGGGCACGCCCCAGTGCTCCAGCTCGTAGACGGCCGCCGGCGCGTTGCGCACGAGGTATTCGATGGCGTCCTGGTCGCCCAGCCAGTCCGACCCCTTGACGGTGTCGTACATGTGCCATTCCCACTTGTCGTCGCCCATGTTGCCGAGCGAGGCGGCGACGCCGCCCTGGGCGGCGACGGTGTGGGAGCGGGTGGGGAACACCTTGGTGATGCAGGCAGTGCGCAGGCCCGCTTCGGAGCAGCCCACCACGGCGCGCAGGCCCGCGCCGCCGGCGCCGACCACGAGCACGTCGTAGGTGTGATCCTCGATGGGGTAGGCGGCGCCGTTGATGCCGGGCGCGGCGGCCCCGTTCGTTGCGGTATCGGCCATGTGTCAGCCTCCCAGGCTGATCTTGAGCACGGCGAAGGCGCCGGCGAGGGCAACGGCAATGCTGAAGAAGGTGTTGGCCACGATGAGCAGCACCTTGAGGCCTTCCGTATGCACGTAGTCCTCGATGACCACCTGCATGCCGATGCGCATGTGCGTCGTGACGGAAAGCAGCGTCAGAAGGATGATCACCGCCACCAGCGGATGACCGAGCGTCGCGCGGGCCGCGGCGTAGCTCTGGCCGGCCACCGAGATCACGATGATGATGAAGGCGATGGAGAGCAGGAGGTTCGCGGCGCCGGTGAGGCGCTGCGTGAAGAAGTGCTCGGTGCCCGACTTCGCAGCGCCGAGGCCGCGGACGCGGCCGAGGGGCGTGCGCATGGTGGTGCGTGCGGGCGCGGGGCCGGAATGGGGGGTGCTCATGGCGTTCTCCTCAGCCCTTCAGCGCGAGGCCGATGATCCAGACGACCACGGTGAGCACCACCGAGCCGGCCAGGGTGGCCTTGGCGAGCAGAACGCGCTCCGGACCGAAGCCGTGGATGAAGTCCCAGATGAAGTGCCGGATGCCGCCGAGCGCATGGTGCAGCAGCGCCCAGGTGAAGCCGAAGAGGACGAGGAGGCCGATGGGCGAACCCGCAACCGCGGCGAACGTGGCGTAGGCCGAGGGGGACGTCGCGGCCGCGAGCAGCCACCATACGAGGATCGCCATGCCGAAATACAGGCCGACGCCCGTGATGCGATGCACAATGGACATCATCATCGTGAACAGCGGACGGTAGATCTGTAGGTGTGGCGATAGGGGGCGATCAATGCGCTGAGGGCTGTCGGCCATGGGGCCTCCTCCTGAAAAATCGATCGATCAGGTATCTCAATCGTCGTCTCTTCGCAACGATTCCAAAGCACCTTGGGCGGCTTTAAAGACCGTTACGCAGTGGCCGGCAATTGGATGATCGTCCTATGTCCGCGCTTGTAGCGGCCGATTGCTGCGGTGCCAACGCCCCACCGGGGGCCGGATCGCCCCGCGCGCAAGGGAATGTGATGCCTTCGCGGATCGGCGCGACGCAGAACTGTTGCGGGCGTGCGGGCTGGCGGGCGAAAAAAAACGCCGGGCAAGCCCGGCGTTTTCTTTTGGTCGCGACTGGATCGGTCGATCAGAAGCGGTAGGTCACGCCCGTACCGAAGATCCAGGGATTGAGGTCCGCACCACCCTGCAGATAGGCGCCGCCGACGGTCTGCAGCATGAAGTCGGGCTGCAGGAAGATCTTCTTCACGTCGACGTTGAAGCCCCAGTGACGGTCGATCATCCAGTCGAAGCCGACCTGCAGGGCAAGGCCCCACGCGTCGTTGACCTTCAGCGAGGAGAAGGCCGGGTTGGTCGACTCCTGGCTGAAGAAGGCGGTGTAGTTCACGCCGGCGCCGATATAGGGCTTGAACGGGCCGAAGTCGGTGAAGTGGTACTGCAGGGTGAGGGTGGGGGGCAGCAGCCACACCTTGCCGACCTGACCGAGACCGGCAATGGTGCCGGCGCCGTAGATGTTGTGAGGCGTCACGCCGAGGATGAGCTCGGCGGCGATGTTCTTGGTGAAGAAGTAGGAGATGTCGAGCTCGGGAACGACGGAGCTCGAATAGGTCAGGTCCGACCCCAGGATGCCGGTCACGGAGCCGCCGTTCTCGGGCAGCACGTAGAGGGCGCGCACGCGGATCTGCCAGGGGCTCAGCGGCTCTTCAACCGCGGGGGCCTTGTAGACCGGGGTGGAAAGATCGGCGGCCGTCGCGCTGCCGGCAACGAGGGCGCTGAGCCCCGCCGCGAAAATGATACCAAGTCCGAGCTTCGACATGCCCCGCTCCCACAAGCCCTTTGAGATAACTGATGGGAAACACTTCCTCCTGCGAGGCGCTGTTCAGTTTGATCTAGATCAAATTGGCGGCGGAGCTGCCGCGTGTGTGGCCGCAATGACACACCGCCGCCCCGCCGCCGCCGTATTCGCAGGGCAAGCCTGGACGCGATGGCAGGGGCGGCCGCCGCGCTGAATTCTATTTGTTTCAAGAGGCTTATTGCGCTCATGACGGTCCTTGCCGCCCTTGTCCGCCACCGACCGGCCCCCGATGCTTCGACTTTAGACGTGTGGCAATCGTGGCTGCGGCGGGGCGCCGCTGGCAGCGGGATGTTCCTTGCGAGTCTCTTTTTGTTCCTGTTTTGGTCGGTTTTTGCTCCGGCCCATGCGGAATCGGTCAAGGACCTCAGGCTTTCGGTCAACGGGGAGACCCGCCGTTATGTGGTTGTGACACCCGACGGCGTCACCACACCGGCGCCCACGGTGATCGCGCTGCACGGCGCGGCGCAGACGCCGGAGAGCTTCCGCGCCTATTTCGGGCTCGACGCCGCAGCGGCAAAGCACGGGTTCGTTGCCGTCTATCCGGAAGGGGAGGGGCGGACGTGGAACGATGGCCGCCCGGCGGCCATGCGGCTCAAGATGATGCTGCGGCCGGGCGACGACGTGGCGTTCCTCGTGGCCCTGGCGCGGCGTCTGGCGGCGGACGGCATCGCCGATCCGAACCGCATCTATCTCACCGGCATTTCCAACGGCGGCTTCATGGTGCAGCGCATGGCCTGCGAATACAGCGGGCTGTTCGCTGCCTATTCGGCCATCATGTCCACCGCCCCGGCCAACTATAAGGAGGAGTGCCAGCCGTCGAAGCCGGTCTCCATCCAGTTCATCCACGGCACTGCGGATTCGGTGATCGGCTATAACGGATTCTGGACGCCGCTGGGCTCGACCCTTTCGGCACCCGACAGCGCCCGTCTCTATGCCGCATTGGACGGATGCGGGCCGGCCACCAGCACCAAGCTGCCCGACCTGGCCCCGGAAGACGGCACCACCGCCGAGCTGCGCCGCTGGGAGGGGTGCCGGGACGGCAGCGCGGTGGAGCTCATCACCATCGAGCGCGGCGGCCACCAGTCGCCGGCCATGGTGGAGACCAAGCCGGACCTCGCCACGCCATTTCTCGGCCTGCGCAGCCACGATATCGATGCCGGCGAAGAGGTTTGGCGCTTCATGTCGGTCTTTGGCGGGCTTCCGGCCCCGGCGGCGCCTGCCACGCCGCCGCGCAAGCCGAAGCCCAAGCCGGCCACCTCAGGCGCCGCGGCAAAGCCGGCGGCGACGACCTCGGGGCCGGCCGACGGGAGCAAGCCGTCGGAAGCGAAGTCGCCGGCTGCCAAGCCCCAGGGGGCGAGCGCCGCACCGCCCGCGACCTCTGCCGGGGCGACGGCGTCCGGCGTGACCGGTCAGCGCGGGATCAGCGCCCAGTAGTCGAGATCGAGGATGACGCTCGGGTCGTAGTCGCCGTTCTCCGCCTTGAAGGGGAAATCGGCGGTCGGCCGGTCCTTGGTGGCGACGGTGCGCAGGCGCAGCGCGCCCACGTCGTCACGGCCCGGCAGTTCCTGCGCGTCCAGCACCTCGCTCCAGGCATGGACCGTGAGGCCGGCGAACAGCGGCGCCACATGCCGGCCGCCGTTGATGGCGGCGATGTGGAAGGCGTTGGCGAGGCCGTTGAACGAGAGCGCGCGGGCGATCGAGATCACATGCCCTCCATAGATGAGACGGCGGCCGAAGCGGCCCTGGCCCTCGGTGAACTGGTTGAAGTGCACCTTCGCCGTGTTCTGGTAGAGGCGGGTGGCGATCATGTGCTCCGCCTCCTCCACCGTCATGCCATCCACATGGTCGATGCGCTCGCCCACCGCATAGTCGCTGAAGCGGGCGGTGGAGCCGGACAGGTCATCGCGCCAGCCGGCGAGGTCGAGCACGGGCACGGCGCCGCCGAGGGCGTCGGGCGCCAGCGCCGCCGGAAGGGTGGGGACCACGGGCTCCGGCGCGGGCAGGGACGGGTCGGCCTTGCGCACCATCACCCAGCGCACATAGTCCAGCACCTCGGAGCCGTCCTGGTTGAAGCCCACGGAGCGGACATAGACGACGCCGCTCTGGCCGTTGGAATTCTCCCTGAGGCCGATGACCTCGGAGACGGCCGTGAGCGTGTCGCCGGGATAGACCGGGGCGAGGAAGCGCCCGCCGGCGTAGCCAAGGTTCGCGACTGCGTTGAGCGAGATGTCCGGGACCGTCTTGCCGAACACGGTATGGAACACGAGCAGATCGTCCACCGGAGCGGCGGGATAGCCGATGTCCTGGGCGAAGGTGTCGGCCGACTGGACCGCGAAGCGGGTGCCATACAGGGCACTGTAGAGGCTCACATCGCCCACCGTGACGGTGCGCGGCGTCGCGTGGCGGATCACCTGGCCGACGCTGAAATCCTCGAAGAAATTGCCCCGGTTGGTCTTGCTCATCTAGGGTCCCCCAATTCGTCGCCGCATGTTGCAGAGCCCGTGGGTGCGACGCAACAGGCCGAAGGGAGAACGTGCCGAATCTCGGCCGCGATGCGGGATCGGCTTGACGCATACCCCCCTAATAGTCCTCATGGGGGCGTTCCGAGGCGGTGCTGGGCCGCTCCGGGAAAACGCAGTGGGCAAGAGGGGGCATTCGTGTCGGGTTCGGCGAGCCAGAATCTGTCGTTCAAGGCCATGATCTTCACGGCCTGCCTGTTTCCCTTCTACATCCTCGCCGCGACGCTCACCAATTCGGCGGCGATCCTCACCGACCTCCTTGCCACCTCCTTCGACCTCACGGCGCTCACCGCCTGCTGGCTGGTGCTGAAGCTCGCCCACAAGGCCCATGCGGGCAAATATGCCTACGGCCTCGGCAAGCTGGAAAACCTCGCCGAGCTGATGATCGCGCTGCTGCAGACCATCCTGGTGGTCATCGCCGGCACCCGTGCCATCATCCGCGTGATGCACCCGGAGGGCGTGGATGGCGCCGAGCTGGGCCTGTTCGTGGCGGCCATGGCGGTGATCGGCAACGTGATCCTGAACCGCAAGGCGACCCGCCTCGCCCACGAGACCCATTCCCCGGTGCTGGCCGCCCAAGCCCGCGTTCACCTCGTCTCGGCCATCGCCTCGGGCTCGGTGTTCACGGTCACGGTGATCCTGTCGATCTTCAACAACATCCCGATCCTGTACTACCTCGATCCGCTGGGCTCGTTCGTGGTCATCGGGTTCATGATCTACAACATCTACGCCATGCTCTCGAACTCGGTGGCCTCGCTGCTCGACCAGGCCATCGACGAGGCGGGGCAGTTGCGCATCCTCAAGGTGCTCACCACCCACTTCGACGATTTCGACGAACTGGGCGACATCCGCACCCGGCAGTTCGGCGGTAAGATGTTCGTGGAGCTGCATCTCGGCTTCGAGAGCGACTGGACGGTCGCCCGCGCCCGCGCCGTGGTGGCCAAGCTCACCGAGTCGGTGAAGCGGGAGTTCCGCGAGGCCGGCGACGAGGTGGATGTGTCCATCGTCCTCATGCCCGGCCATGCCGCGGCTGCCGAGGCAAAGGCGGTCTGATCCGCCGTCGCGCGTCTCCGATCGGCGATCCCGGATAGGCGATCCCGATAGACGCTCGCTTGGCGCGCGCTCAGTGCTCGGAGAGCACCACCTCGTCCGACCACTCGCCTTCCACTTCCTTCACGATGGCCTGCCCGCAGATGACGCGGCCCTGAACGGTGTCGAAGGTGAGCGTGGGCGCACCGTGGAGCTGCCAGCCCCGGTTGAGGGCTGCGGACACGCGCTTGCAGAAGGCGGCGTCGTCAGGGCCGGTGAGATAGCGATAGAGCTTCATGGTTCAGTCCCCCCGGGGGTGTCAGAGCCGCGCGCCGATGCGACGGGCGACGGCGTCGCGCTTGTCCTGGAAGCCTTGTGTCCGCCCCCGCACTTCCTCGACGAGGCGGGGATCCTCCTGGTCGCGGGGCGGAAAGGGCGGTTCGGGCTGGTATTCGATGGCGAGGGTGATGCGCCGCGCCTCGTCCTCGCCGGCGATCTCGCTCGCCAGCGCCAGCGCAAGGTCGATCCCGGAGGAAACGCCGGCGCCGGTGAGGCGATTGCGGTCGATCACCACCCGCTCCTCCACCGGGATGGCGCCGAGGTGGGCGAGCTGCGGCAAAGACAGCCAGTGGCAGGTGGCGCGGTAGCCCTTGAGCAGCCCCGCGGCGCCAAGGATCAGCGAGCCGGTGCAGACGGAGGTCACGTAGCGCGCGCCGTCCGCCATCTCCTGCAGGAAGCCGAGGGTTTCCCGGTCCTCCATCAACTCGAGCTGGCCCGGCCCGCCGGGCACGAACAGCACGTCGCAGTCGTGGATTTCCTTGAAAGCGGCGGTGGGCATGATGGAGAGGCCCGCCACGTCCTTCACCGGCCTGGTGCTCGTCTTCCAGACGATGTGGATCTTCGCGCCGGGCAGCCGCGCGAACACCTCGAACGGGCCGGTGAGGTCGAGCTGCGTCATGTCGGGATAAGCGACCATGACGATGTGCAGGGGCGCGGGAGCGGTCGGTGCGGCGGGCGTGGTCATTGTGCGGTCAGCCGCGGGCGGCGATGGCGTCGGCCAGCGCGACGGTGCGCTTCGCCATCTCGGCGTGGAGCAGCTCCACCATGCGGCCGTCCAGCGTGATAACGCCCTTGCCCGCATTCTCCGGCAAAGCGAAAGCGGCGATGATCGCCCGAGCGCGCGCCACATCGGCCTCCGGGGGGCTGAAGGCGATGTTGCAGGGCTCGATCTGGCTGGGGTGGATCAGCGTCTTGCCATCCATGCCGAATTCAACGCCCTGGGCGCATTCGGCCTTGAAGCCTTCGAGGTCCTGGAACTGGTTCCACACGCCGTCCAGCACATCCACGCCATAGACGCGGGCGGCGGCGACGACGAGGCTCAGCCAGCCGACCATGGGCGCGCGGCCGGGCACAAGAGCGGCGCGGGTTTCCTTGGCGAGGTCGTTGGTGCCGAGAACGAACACCGAAAGCCGGGGCAGCGGGTCCTGCGCGGCGGCGGCGATGGCCTTGATGTCGAGGATCGCCAGCGGCGTCTCGATCATCGCCCAGACCCGCGTGGTGGCGGGCACGTCCAGCGCCTTGAGACGGCGGCCCACCGTGACGAGCTGTTCCACCGACTGCACCTTCGGCAGCAGGATCGCGTCTGGCGTCGCCGATGCAGCGGCTTCCAGATCGTCCGGTCCCCACGGCGTGTCCAGGCCGTTGATGCGGATGACCACCTCGCGCGGCCCGAAGCCGCCTGCCTTCACCGTCTCGACGATGCGGCCGCGAGCCTCAACCTTGGCGTCGGGGGCGACCGCATCCTCGAGGTCGAGGATCACCGCGTCCGCCGGAAGGGTGCGCGCCTTCTCCAGCGCGCGGGCGTTGGAGCCGGGCATGTAGAGGACGCTGCGGCGCGGACGGATGGACGCGGCGGAATTTCCCTCGGACATGACGGCTCCTCGACCGATGCAGCGGGGCGGCGCCCGCATTTGTTCCCTGAAATCGGTAAAGCGCCGCTCCGGCTTTGCAAAGCGGATTTTGCCGCGCTGCGGCAGAGCTGGTCAGGCCGCGGGAAGACGGGAGGCGTCAGCGTGCCGGCGGAGCGGCGGCCGGCTCGGCACCGGGGGGTGGCCAGGTGAAATCGTCGGCCCGTCCGCGAACGGGCGGCGGCGCGACACCGTCCTTCAGAACCTTCGCGGCGGAAGCGGCGCTGGTGGACACCTGAACCGCATCGGGGCGCGCTTCGCGGCCTGTCGCCGGCGCACCGGCGAGGGCGGAGGGCCGCTCCGGTCCGCTGGTCGCGTCCGGCGTCGCAGAGGCCTTGGCGCCGCCGCTCTCCTCCAGCATGCGGTTGATGTCCTTCTGCACGAAGAAGGCCAGCTTTCGCCCGCCGGCGCGGGTAAAGCGCACGCCATCGTTAAATCTCAGGCGCCTGCGCTGGCCGTCCACCGCCGGGCCATTCGCCATGTACTTCCCGTCCTCGTCGACGAAGCCGTCCCAGACGTTGGCAAAGGTGAGCCCCGCGCGGGCCACGCGGGCACGCAGGATTTCGTTCAGCTTGGCGTAGTCATCGGACAGCTGGCCGTTGGCAACGGGGGCAAGGCCGACGACGATCACCCGGCCGGCCTTTTCGCGAAGCGCGGAGAGCACCTCGTCGACGCGCTTGCCATAGAGCTCGCTCCACCGCTCGGTCAGCGGCTGGGCCTGGCCATCGCCATCCTTGATGGGCTGGAGGTCGTCCGCGCCGAGCGCGACGACGGTCACGGACGGCCGTGCGACCGCGATCGCATCGGGAAGGCGGGCGAGCCAGTCCACCGGCGTCGGCAGGAAGCCGCTCTCGTCAACCGTGTTGTCGATGATCGCGATGCGCTGGCGTTCCGGCACATAGGAATCGGCGAGGCCCTGCGCCAACTGTCCGGCCATGCGATCGCCCAGCACCAGCACGAACTGGCTGGGCGGAACACGCTTGCCCTGGCTCGCGGCATCGGCGGAGCCATAGACGACGCCCGTCGGCTCGGCCGGCGCCTGGGGCTTGGCCTGCTGGGGCGGAGGAAGGACCTCGGGCTGGGGCTGGAACGGCCACCAGCCGGAATTCTGCGGGGGGCGCTGCTGCTGCTGCCGCTGCTGGGGCTGGGGATTGCCGCGTGGCACGTTGGCCGGGGGGCGCAGGAAGAAGAAGAAGTCGTTCTGCGCGAAGGCTGGGCGGGCCGAATCGGCGGCCAGCGTCATCCCGGTGAGGAGCGCAAGCAGCAGCAGGGCGAGGGGATTGAGCCGCACGGACAAACGGCCTCGCCTTCGGCTCGGACCGGTCTGGGAAGAACGTGTTTCCGCTGCGCGCCACATATCCTAGCAATGGACCAGCGCGGCGGCTCAATCAAGGCGTCCGCGGAGCGGCAGGGCGATGGAGCAGGTTCGCGGCCGGGAGCAGCGGGCGCCCCGCCGGGGCGGATGGCGACGCTCCGCCGAAATCGGTCGCGTCGCAGCAGCTTTTCGAAAACGAAAAAGGCCGCCAATGGCGGCCTTCTGGAAGAACGGAGCTGATTGCGCTCAGTTCAGCTTGGTCCTGACCTCGCCGATGGCGTGGGAAATCAGGCGGTCGGAGACGTCGCCGGTAGCGGCACGCCCCAGCAGAACCTCGGCGGCCTTGGCGGCAGCCTCGGCGGCGATGGCCTTCACATCGGCCACGGCCTGGTGCTCGGCCTGGGCGATCTTGTCCTCGGCCATCTTGGTGCGGCGGGACACGAAGTCCTCAAGCTTGGCCTTCGCCTCGGCGGCGAGGCGCTCGGCCTCAGCCTTGGCGGCGGTGACGATGGATTCGGCCTCGGCCTCGGCCTCGCGCTGCTTGCGCTTGAACTCGGCGACAAGCTTCTGCGCCTCTTCCTTCAGCCGGCGGGCTTCTTCAAGCTCGGCGGAGATGCGCTGGCCGCGGCTGTCGAGCGCGGAAGCGATGGCGCGGTGGGCGCCGGCATAGATGAGGATGCCGACGAAGACCACGAAGGCGATGGCGACCCAAAGTTCAGCCAGTGACATCTCGTTCATAACGTGGTCCTCGGGTCCGTCTGCGTCCGCCCGGTCCGGGCCTGCGCGACGTTGAAACGTCAGGGTCTCGTCGAGAACGCGAACCGATCAGGCGCGTTCAAAATTCCAGAACCCGGCTGCCTTGAAGGCGCGCGGGTATCGCGACCCTCAGGCCGCGTCCTTCTTGGCGAGGGCGCCGTCGACGGCCTGTTCCACCTCGTGCTGAGCGGGGCTCGTGCCGATGAGGGTGGAGACGATGGCGCCGGTGGCGTCCACGGCGATGCCCTTCACGTGGGTGAGGGCCTCGGTCTTGGTGGAGGCGATGCGCTCCTCGGCGGCAGCGAGCTTGGTGGCGAGCTCCGCCTCTAGCGACTTGCGGTTGGCGTCCTGCTCGGCGTTGAGACGATTGCGCGTCTCGCCGGCGATGGAGTTGGCCTTGGCGCGAGCCTCGTTGAGGGCCTTCTCGTAGGCCGCCTGGGCGGCCTCGCTGTCGGCCTTGTGCTTCGCCGCTTCCTCAAGGTCGTCGGCGATGCGGTCGTGGCGCTCTTCCAGGATGCGACCGATGCGCGGCAGGGCGATACGGCTCATCAGGAGATAGAGCAGGCCGAAGCTCAGGGCGAGCCACAGCAGCTGCGAGGCGAAGGTGGTGCCGTCGAAGGGCGGAAAGTGGCTCTTCTTGCCGTGCTCTCCGGCCGCATCCGCATGTCCCGTGCCGGGAGCTGCGGCGGCAGGCTCGTGGGTCCCATGCCCGGCGGCGCCGGTGGGAGGAGCCGCCTGCGCAACCACGGCCGGCTTGCCGGCAGGATCGCTCGCCGCCGAGACGGGAGCGCCCATCAGGACCGCACCCGCAAACGCCAGCGCGACAGTCACTTTCCACGACTTCATCATGGCTTGCCCGCCTTCGCACCTGTCAAGACATGGGTGTCTCAAGCACAGGTAGTCAATCACTGCGCCCGGGCGCTTGGCGCCCGGGAGACCTCTTCCGTCGCGAACCTGAAATCAGGCAACGAACAGCAGGACGAGGGCGACGACGAGCGAGAAGATGCCGAGACCTTCCGCGAGCGCCGCGCCGATGAACGCGCGGGCGAACTGGCCGTCGGCCGCCGACGGGTTGCGCAGGGCGCCGGAGAGGAAGTTACCGAAGATGTTACCGACGCCGACGCCGGCGAGACCCATGCCGAGGCAGGCGAGACCGGCACCAATGAACTTACCAGCTGCGGGATCCATGGACTGCTCCTTCAAAAACTCGAGTGTTGGGGAAACGGCGGAACGGCGAGGCGACGTCCGGGTCAGTGACCCGGGTGGATCGCGTCGTTGAGGTAGATCGAGGTGAGCACCGCGAACACGTAGGCCTGCAGCACCGCCACCAGAAGCTCCAGCGCGGTGAGCGCCACGATCATCAGGAAGGGCAGCGTCGCGCCGAACCAGCCGGCGACACCGGCGGAGGCGAGGCCCACCACGAAGAAGGCGAACACCTTCAGCGCGATGTGGCCAGCCAGCATGTTGGCGAACAGACGCAGCGACAGGCTGATGGGGCGGGAGAGGAACGAGACGACCTCGATCACCACCAGGAAGGGAAGCAGGAAGCCCGGAACGCCCGACGGCACGAACAGGTGCAGGAAGTGGGTGCCGTGCTTGACGAAGCCGTAGATGATGACGGTGCCGATCACCAGCAGCGCCAGGGCGGCGGTGACGATCAGGTGCGCCGTGACGGTGAAGGTGTAGGGGATCAGGCCCACCACATTCGCCACCAGCACGAACATGAACAGCGAGAACACCAGGGGGAAGAACACCATGCCCTGGTTGCCGGCGCTGTCGCGCACCATCTTGGCGATGAATTCGTAGCTCATCTCCGCCGCCGACTGGGCGCGGCCCGGGACCAGCGTGCGGCCGCGGGTGGCGTAGGTGAGGAAGAAGAAGATGATCGCCACGATGCCGAACATGAACACGGCGGCGTTCGTGAACGAGAATTGCACGCTGCTGAAGTTCAGCAGGTCAACGTAGCGCTTGATCTCGAACTGGTGGATCGGATCGACGGTCATCCGAACGCGCCCCCTGCCATCGCGGCCTCGGCCGCTGAACCCAAGATCACGGCCGAAGCCGCCAAATGCATCAACAGGTCGAAATCCGTCGCCGGACCCGGCCCAATGACCCGGACGGCTCGCGCCGCCCCGAAAACCCGATCCCGCCGCGCCTTAGCCCCTTTGCCGAGGCGGCGCCCGTCAGGACTTGCCAGGGCCGATCTTCCGGCCTTCGCCGGACGCCCTCAGCATGTTCGTCACGCCTGCGGCAAAGCCAACCAGCGTGAACACGATCAGCCCCCAAGGCGTGATCGAGAAGAATCGGTCGATGCCATAGCCGATGAGAGACCCCACCAGAACGCCCGACACAAATTCGGCACCCAACCGGAAGGCAAGCGCGACGCCCGATTTGGACGAGGTATCCTGCTCTTTTGGAGCCGGCACCTCGGCTTTGGCGCGCACGTGGCCCAACGAAGTGTTGAGCCGCTCAAGCCTTGCGGAGAGCTCGGTATCGCTGGGCCGGGAGCTTCCCGCCCCGTCCGGTCCGCTTTTGCCTCCTGCGGAGGTATCGTCAGGTCCGGACATGGCGCGAGTTCCTGGCTCCGGTGGAGGACAGCAGCCCTCTCCCTTGAACCGCGGCGCACCATAGTTGCGTCAAAATTGGGTGTCAAGGCGGCCGTATATGGTATCAAGCTGCTGAAAATAAAAGAGAAAAATGTGGCTGCGACATCGTGCTTCGCCGTCTCGGCGCTGCCGCCGCGGAAAGCTTGCGTCTGCCAGCTTCAGCAAGGGCCACTCCGTTGCGACGGAAAGGTCCCGCTCAAGCGTGCTCCAAAGCGTTACACAGCCTCCCGCAGGCGCTCTGCGCTCTGCAGATCCACCGACACCAGACGGGAGATTCCCCGCTCCGCCATCGTCACCCCGAACAGGCGATTCTGGTGGGCCATGGTGATGGGATTGTGGGTGATGGTGAGGAAGCGCGTGTCCGTGAGGCGCGTCATTTCCTCCAGCAGGGTGCAGAATCGCTCCACGTTGGCGTCGTCGAGCGGCGCGTCCACCTCGTCCAGCACGCAGATGGGGGCGGGATTCGTGAGGAAGACGGCGAAGATGAGCGCCATGGCGGTCAGCGCCTGCTCTCCGCCGGAGAGTAGCATGAGCGTCTGCGGCTTCTTGCCCGGGGGCTTGGCGATGATGTCGAGGCCGGCCTCCAGCGGATCGTCCGCATCGGTGAGCACCAGTTGCGCCTCGCCGCCGCCGAACAGCGTGTCGAACAGCTTGCGGAAATGCCCGTCCACCACCGCGAAGGAGGCCTGAAGCCGTTCGCGCGCCTCGCGGTTGAGGCTCTGGATGGCGGCGCGCAGGCGGCGGATGGCTTCGTTCAGGTCGTCGCGCTCGGTGGTCAGCTTGGTGTGCTGGGCCTCGGTCTCTTCCAACTCCACGTCGGCGCGCAGGTTCACGGCGCCGAGTCGCTCCCGGTCGCGCTTCGCCCGCTCCAGCGTCGCCTCGATGGCGGCGACGTTCGGCGGCGGGGATGAGTCGGTGAGGCCGGCTTGTTCGCGGGCGAGGTCCGGCGGACCGTCGAGAATGTCGGCGATTTCGCGCTGGAGGTCGTCGCGGCGCTGGCGGGCGCCCTCCAGCCGGGCGTCGGCGCGGGCGGCCTCGGCCCGGGCGCCGGACATGGCTTCCAGCGCGTCGCGGGCGGCCCGGTCGGCGGCAGCGAGTGCCTCCTCGCCCTCGGCGAGCCGGTCGGCAGCCTCGCGGCGGGCGGCCTCCGCCTCTTCCAGCGCATTCATGATCGCACGACGGCGGCGGATGAATTCGGAGGGGGCCTCCTCGATCTCGGCGAGCTCGGCCTTCGCCTCGGCCTCGCGGGCGGCGACGGCGGCAAGCCGTTCCCCGGCACCTCCGGCGCGCTGGCGCCAGGAGCGTTCTTCCGCGGCAATGGCTTCCAGCCGGCGCATGCGCTGGGTGGCATCGCGTCGCAGCGCATCGAGCCGGGCGCGGGCCTCGGCCACGGCGGCGCGGCGCTCGGCGGTGTCCGCACGGGCGCGGGCCAGCTCCGATTCGAGCACCTGCGGCGTGTCGAGGGCGGCGAGCTGGCGCTCGGCATCGGTCAGCGACGCCTCCGATTCGGCCCGCACGGCGGCGAGGCGATTGCGGGCCTCGGCCAGTGCGGAGAGCCGCGCGAGGTGCTGGGCGGCGCGGCGCTCGGCCGCCTCCAGCGTGGCGCGGCTCGCCTCGGCGGAGCGCTGCGCGGCGCGGCGGGCCTCCCGGGCGAGATTTTCGCCCTCGGCGGCCTGACGCAAGACGCCTTCGCGGTCGGCGAGGGTCGCGCGCACTTCGTCCAGATGTGCTTCCGCCAGCGCCGCCTCGGCCTCGATGTCGGCGAGGCGGTTGCGCTCGGCGAGGCGGCGAGCGGCGGCTGTGGGGGCGTCAGCGGCGGCGACCACGCCGTCCCAGCGCCAAAGGTCCCCCTCCGTGGAGATGAGGCGCTGGCCCGCCTTCAGCCGGCTTGCTAGCGCTGGACCGTCGGCGCGGGCCACGATGCCCACCTGCGCCAGCCGCCGTGCCAGCGCCGGGGCGCCGGAGACGAAGCGGGAGAGGGGCTGGGCGCCGTGCGGCAACGGGGGGTCGGACGGGTCTAACGTCGCACCGGCCCAGCGGGCGGGGGCGGCGCCGTCCACCGGCAGGTCGAGATCGTCGCCCAAGGCGGCGCCCAGCGCCGTCTCATAGCCCTTGGCGACGGTGACGAGATCGGCCACAGGCGGGAAGCGCGCATCGCTGGACTGGAGCACCTTCGCCAGCGTCCGCGCCTCGGTCTCCAGACGGCCGAAGCGGGCCTGCGCCTCGGCGAGGGTCGGGCGCAGTTCCTCAATGGCGCGGCGGGCGACAGTGTGGGCCACCTCTGCGTCGATGCTCGCTTCCTCGGCCTCGGCCAAGGCGTCGCGGGCGGCCTCGGCCTCCATGCGCAGGCCTTCTAGGGCATCGGTGCCGGCCTGCTGCTTCAGGCGGCTTTCCTCGGCCTCCACCGAGGCGCGCTCGGCGGCGTTGCGCACCAGCCGGTCGCGTGTCTCGCGCAGAAGCTGCTCCAGCGAAGCGCGGCGGGCGCCGAGATCGGCAAAGTGCGCGGTCTTCTCCTCAAGGGCGCGCTCGGCCTCCTCCAGAAAGGCGGCGGCCTCTTCCTGCATGTCGGCGGCAATGGCCTCGCGCTCGGCCGCCTCCTCCTGCTCGAAGCGCAGGTTTTCGGCCTCGGTGGCGAGACGCTCCAGCACGCTCTCGGCGTCGTGGGAGAGGGCTTCCTCGCGGGCGGTATCCTGAGCCAGCTGAACGAGGCGACGTTTCAGCTCCTCCTTGCGGGCGGCAAGGCGCGCCTCTTCGGCGTCCAGCTCCTGCCGGGCATGGGTCAGGCGCTGCAAGGCGGCGGCGGCTTCCGCCTCCTTCTGGCGGAGCGCCGGGAGCGCATGGGCGGCAAGGGCCTGAAGGCGCGCGGCCTCGGCCTGCAGGCGCGTGTGCTCGGCGCCATCGCGCTTTGCGGCTTCAACGGCTTGCTCGGCGTCGGCCAGCGCTTTGGTAACGTCCTGCCAGCGCAGCCAGAGCAGGGTCGCTTCGCATTGGCGGATTTCGGCGGCCAGCGATTTGTAGCGCACGGTCTGGCGGGACTGGCGGCGCAGGCTGTCCACCTGCGTGCCCAGCTGGGTGATGACATCCTCCAGCCGCAGCAGGTTCTGCTCTGCGGCCTTCAGACGGGTCTCGGCCTCATGGCGGCGGGCGTGAAGGCCGGCGACGCCGGCGGCCTCTTCCAGAATGCGGCGGCGGGCATTGGGCTTGGCGCCGACGATCTCGCCGATCTGCCCCTGCCGCACGAGGGCGGGGGAGCGGGCGCCGGTGGAGGCATCGGCGAAGATGAGCTGGACGTCGCGGGCGCGGACGTCCTTGCCATTGATGCGGTAGCTCGATCCGGCACCGCGCTCGATGCGGCGGACGATCTCCAGCTGGTCCCACTCGTTGAAGGCGGCAGGGGCGGTGCGGTCGGAATTGTCGAGGTGCAGCACCACCTCTGCGGAATTGCGCGCCGGCCTCCCCGTGGTGCCGGAGAAGATGACATCCTCCATGTCGTTGGCGCGCATGGCCTTGTAGGAGCTTTCGCCCATCACCCAGCGCAGCGCCTCGACAAGATTGGACTTGCCGCACCCGTTCGGCCCCACCACGCCGGTAAGGCCGGGCTCGATCAGGAGATCGGTGGGCTCGACGAAGGTCTTGAAGCCCACGAGCCGCAGGCGGTCGAACTTCATGCCGCGATCTTGGCTGTGGGAATGGGGAACAGGGTCATCGCCGCGGGGTGTGCCAGCCTTTCCGGTGGAGGTCAAACCAGCGTGCATGGGCCATCACCCCCGCGCAAGCCTTGGTTTGTCAACGATCCACAGGGGGTGCCTTGTGCGTCGGCGGGAGGTGCACGCAGATGCGTCTTGTGGTTGCGCCGACGCCTCCTGCCTTACCTTCCACCGTTGAAAGGGGTACAAGGCGGCAAGCGCCGCATTGCGTCGGTGTGTCTGCGCCCCATTTATGGGGGGCCGACCCGGCGATGGCGCCTTCGGGCGCTGCGGGGCTGGATTTTCGGGGATTGCGACACATGCTGCTCAATCAGGCAGGCGCCACGGGTGCCAAACCGGCTGCGGGTTCGGACAGCGCCGGCGGCGACATCATCGACACCACCACCCAGACCTTCATGGCCGAGGTGATGGAGGAATCGAAGCGCCGTCCGGTCCTCGTGGATTTCTGGGCGCCGTGGTGCGGCCCGTGCAAGACGCTGACGCCGGTCATCGAGAAGGTGGTGAAGGCCGCCAAGGGCAAGGTGCGCCTCGCCAAGCTGAACATCGACGACCATCCGGTGATCCCCGGCAAGCTCGGCATCCAGTCGGTGCCCACCGTCTATGCCTTCGTGAACGGCCAGCCGGTGGACGGTTTCATGGGCGCCCTGCCGGAGGGGCAGGTGAAGGCGTTCATCGATCGCCTCATCGGGCCTGCCACGGACGGGCTGGAGGAAGCTCTTGCGGCGGCCGAAGGCGCGCTGGCGGACGGCGACCTGACCGCTGCGGCCGAAATCTTCGCCGGCGTGCTGGGCGAGGAGCCGGACAATCTGAAGGCCCTCGCCGGCCTCGTGCGCACCCAGGTCGCGGCCGGCGCGCTGGAGCAGGCCAAGGCGACGCTGGCGCTTGCGCCCGCCGACAAGGCCAACGACCCGTCCGTTGCCGCTGCCCGCGCCGCCCTCGATGTCGCCGAGCAGGCCGCCTCGCTGGGCGATCTCGCGACGCTGCAGGCGAAGCTTGACCTCGACCCGGCCGACCATCAGGCCCGCTTTGATCTCGCGATCGGGCTCAATGCCAAGGGCCGACGCGAGGATGCGCTGATCCACCTGCTCGACATCGTCAAGCGCGACCGCGCCTGGAACGAGGATGCCGCGCGCAAGCAGCTGGTCCAGTTGTTCGAGGCCTGGGGCCCGACCGATCCGCTCACCCTTTCAGGACGTAAGAAATTGTCGGCGATCATGTTCGCCTGAGAGCGCGGCCTTTCCTTATTCCGGGGCGAGACGCAGCTTTCGATCATTGGTCGATGCGCTTTGCCGACGCGGACGGAGTTTCGCTCGAAGGCGCTCGAGAAGGATTTTTTCGTGGCTAACAACCGCAATTACCTGTCGCCGGCGGACATTCCGCCGGTGATCCCCGTGTTTCCGCTCACCGGTGCCTTGCTGCTGCCGCGGGCGGAACTGCCGCTCAACATCTTCGAGCCGCGCTATCTCGCCATGGTGGACGATGCGCTGGCCGGCGCGCGGCTTATCGGCATGATCCAGCCCGACGAGGCGGCGCCTGCGGGCGCGAGCGGACCGGCTGTGCACAAGGTGGGCTGCGTGGGGCGTCTCACCCAGTTCGGCGAGACCGGGGACGGGCGCTACCTCATCACCCTGAGCGGCATCTGCCGTTTCCGCGTGGTGGAGGAGATGGCGGTGACCACCCCCTATCGCCAGTTCCGCATCGATACGGCCCTGTTCGCCGAGGATTTCGATGTCTCGGCCGGCGAGGCGGAGGTGGACCGGGAGGCGGTGCTGGCCGCGCTCGCGGCCTTCCTGGACGCCAATAAGCTGGAAGCCGACTGGGACGGTATCCGCCAGGCCGGCACCGAGACTTTGGTGAACGCGCTCTCGGTGATGTCGCCCTACGGCGCGCTGGAGAAGCAGGCGCTGCTGGAGGCGGAGAACCTCAAGGCCCGCGCGGACATGCTGGTGGCCATCACCCAGATGATGCTGGCCCGCATGCCGGGGGACGGCGAGGGCTCGCTTCAGTAGCTCAGGGCTCTACCGCAAAGCGCAGCCGGCCCGCCGGGGCGAGGGTGCGGGCATCGAAGGTGCGGATCTCGGTCGCGCCGTTGACCTCGATGGCCACCACCACCACGTCGCCGGAGACGGCGGTGGAGACAATGCGGGCGCCCTTGGGCAACAGCGCGGTCATTTCGCCCGACGCAAGCGGTTTCGCCCGGATCATGCGATAACCGATCACGCCGAACACGGCCGCCACTCCCAGCACCATGACCAGCATGGAGATGCTGGAGAAGCGGCGGAACTTGCGGATGACGCGCTCCTGTTCCGGCGTCAGCGCCTCTTCGGGGGTGTCGATCTGGGGCGGGCGGTGGAACATGAGGGGCCGGGGCTCCTGACGGGACGAGAATGAACGCGAAGACGACCGAAGCTGCCCTTGTCGACGGCTTCGACGACCTCACCGACGACATCGGGCCGGACGAAGCCGGTCAGGACGCTGGCGCGAGCCTCACCCTCGCCGTCGCCCCCGAGGATGCGGGGCAGCGGCTGGATCGCGTCCTGGCGCGCCTTGCGCCCGAACTCAGCCGCACCCGCATCCAGCGTCTCGTTGCGGAAGGGCAGGTGTCCATCGGCGGGGGAGTGGTAGGGGACGCGGCCGCGAGGGTCAATGCCGGCGAGGTCTACACCCTGACCCTGCCGCCTCCCGAGCCGGCCGAACCGGTGGCGGAAGACCTCCCGCTCACCATCGCCTTCGAGGATGATCATCTCATCGTCATCGACAAGCCAGCCGGGCTGGTGGTGCATCCTGCGCCGGGGCATGCCTCGGGCACGCTGGTGAACGCACTCCTGCACCATTGCGGCGACAGCCTCTCCGGCATCGGCGGGGTGCGGCGGCCGGGTATCGTCCATCGCATCGACAAGGATACGTCGGGCCTGCTGGTGGTGGCCAAGTCCGACGCCGCTCACAAGGGCCTCGCCGCCCAGTTCGCCGACCATGGCCGCACCGGGCCGCTGGAGCGGGCCTATCTCGCCTTCGTCTGGGGCGTGCCCGAGCCCCGCGGCCGGGTGGACGCTCCCATCGACCGGCACCCCACCCATCGCCAGAAGATGGCGGTACGAAATTCCGGCCGTCACGCAGTGACCCATTGGGAGGTGCTGGAGACCTTCGTCGGCAAGACCGGCACAGAGGTCGCGAGCCTCATCGAATGCCGGCTGGAGACCGGGCGCACCCACCAGATCCGCGTCCACATGGCCCATGCCGGCCATCCGCTGCTCGGCGACGAAGTGTACGGCCAGGGCTTCCGCACCAAGGTCTCGCTGCTGCCGGATGAGGCCCGGGCCTGCCTTGCCGCGCTTGGCCGGCAGGCGCTGCACGCCGCTCGGCTCGGCTTCGCGCACCCGGTGACCGGCGAGGAATTGTCGTTTGAAAGCGAGCTGCCGCAGGATCTTGCGGCGCTCAAGGCGGCGCTGCGCGACTGATCGAGAGCGTGCAGAAACGCAATCCGCTCTCGCAGCGACGTGAGAGGATGAAACCTATCCGCCTTTCGTTCGTATCTATATTATCGTGCGTCGCGGTCGGCGTCATGCGGCCGCACGAGCGGCTGCCCGGATGGGGGCCGCGGGAGAAGGAGGCCTCGTGATGGCCCAGCAGAAGTCCATGCCCATTCCCTCCGCAGAGGGCGGGCTTTCGCGGTACCTGGAGGAAATCCGGCGGTTCCCCATGCTGGAGCCGCAGGAGGAATATATGCTCGCGAAGAGCTGGCGCGAGCATGGGGACCGCGACGCCGCTCACAAGCTGGTGACGAGCCATCTGCGCCTCGTGGCCAAGATCGCCATGGGATACCGCGGCTATGGCCTGCCCATCTCCGAGGTGATCTCCGAGGGCAATGTGGGCCTCATGCAGGCGGTGAAGCGGTTCGAGCCCGAGAAGGGCTTCCGCCTCGCCACTTATGCCATGTGGTGGATCCGCGCCTCCATCCAGGAATACATCCTGCGCTCGTGGAGCCTCGTGAAGATGGGCACCACGGCGGCGCAGAAGAAGCTGTTCTTCAACCTGCGCAAGGCCAAGAGCCAGATTTCCGCGCTGGAAGAGGGCGACCTGCGTCCCGACCAGGTGAAGCAGATCGCCACCAAGCTCGGCGTCACCGAGCAGGACGTGGTGGACATGAACCGCCGCCTGTCCGGGGACGCCTCCCTCAACGCCCCCATCCGTGAGGATTCGGAAGGCGGCGAGTGGCAGGACTGGCTGGTGGACGAGCGCCAGGACCAGGAGGAGCAACTCGCCGAGAGCGAGGAGCTGAGCAACCGCCGCTCGGCCCTGTCCGGCGCCCTGTCCGTGCTCAACGACCGCGAACGCCGCATCTTCGAGGCGCGCCGGCTCTCCGACGACCCGATGACGCTGGAAGACCTTGCCGCCGAGTTCGGCGTCTCACGCGAGCGCGTGCGCCAGATCGAAGTGCGCGCATTCGAGAAGGTGCAGAAGGCGGTGATGGACCGCGTTCGGCAGATCGAAGCACCGGAGGCGGTCTCGGCCTGAGCCGGGACCGCGCCATCTCGCCATCTACCCGTAAGGTTCCGGTCCAGTAGCCGGCTGGCGCTGTCGCCTATGGCCGTCACCTCCTCTCAGGATACCTCCGAAGCCTTTCCGGCAGGACGTAGCTACGCTTGGGTTGACGTATACGGCATTCAATCAACTCTAAATATCTGCTCCTTGGCGAAAATTGGTCCAAATGGGGATAGATTGGATCGATCTGATCTGGATCGCATGAGCCTAGCATGATACCCGCCTAGCTTGACCTCCGGGGTGGCTTTGACAGGAACTCCCGTGCCGACGGCTGTTCGTGCCGGGGGTGGCCATGGCGCGTGTGATGGCAGTTGGGCGATGCGGGATGTTGCGGTCATCGTCGTCGATGACGACAAGGAGTTCCTTCTTGAGGTGCGAGAGGGCCTCGCGCTCGAGAACCTGCCAGTGGTCTGCGCCTCTTCGCCTTTGAGCGCTCTCGATATCGTCGAGCAGAACTTCGCCATACGCGTGCTGGTCACCGACCTTGCCATGCCGGATCTTGACGGTCTTGAGCTGATCCGTCGTGTGGGTGAACTTCGTCAAGGCCCGCAGATTCTCCCCATCATACTCACGGGAAATGCATCGCTGGAGAACTCCGTTGCCGCCCTGCGCATGGGCGCGGTGGATTTTCTCCAAAAGCCGGTCGAAATCGCCAATCTCGTGGCCGCCATTCGGCGTGCGCTGGATCTCTCCGTGCAGAAGCGGCGGGCAGCGACCTTGTTCGACGATCCTCTGTCTCTTCTGCGCCTGCTTGACGGCCTGCGCATGGACCGCAAGCGGGTTCTTCCGAGGATTGCCGGCGGAGATGCCGCCTGGGAAATGCTGCTCGATCTCGCCATGGCGCAGGCTGCTGGCCGGCAGGTTTCGGTCTCGGCGCTATGCGCGGGGGTCGGAACCTCCACCACCACAGCCTTGCGTCGCCTCGAAGCGCTTGAGCAGGAAGGGCTTGTCGAGCGCCATCCCGACCCCGAGGATCGCCGAAGGGTATGGCTCCAGCTGACCCACAAGGGCGGAGCATCCGTGCGTCAGGCCGGCCGGCGCTTTGCCGAAGCCCTCCGGGCGCTCATTTAGTAATATGTCCGAACGAAAATTGTATTTCGCTAAAATTGCGTGTTGCAACGAACTATTTTTGACCTCATATTTTAATATAGATAGGTCCATTCTGGATATTATGACTACAATCTGAACCCGATTATCATTGTGAAAGTTTCGGTACCCGGGCACTTTCCGCGGAGTTAAGCGGGTGGAGTGCCATGGGTGCAGCTGTTCTTGCTGATGACGGTGGTCGCGTCATCAATCCCTCTCACCATGAGAGAGGTCTTGTGGCGGCTTGGCTCGGAAATGCCGTCGGAACGTTCGTCGATGTCGGTGCGGGGGATCCCATCCGCGGCAGCCAGACCTATCATCTCGAGCTGAACGGCTGGAAGGGTCTGCTCATCGAGCCGTCCGTCGAGCTGGCCAAGGCGTTGGAGACGACACGAAAGTCTCCGGTCGTCCCGGTCGCCTGTGCGGCGCCCGGAGCGCCCGACATACTTCAGCTCTGGCTTCTGGGATGGGAGGCGCGGTCACACCTGTTCCCCGGCGACCAGCCGAGCGGCGTGATGCGCGTGGCGGCCAGAACGCTTGATGATATTCTGGCGGAGGCAGGCATCACCAGCTTCGATTTCCTCTCCCTCGACGTGGGGGGCACCGAGGCGGACGTTCTTTCCGGCTTCACCGCCTCCCGTTTCAAGCCGCGTCTCATCCTGGTCGACGACCGGGTGGATTTCGGCCGCAGCCGCCGCCTGTTGCGGGCACATGATTATGTGCCGGTCCGTCGCACCGGGCACAACGCCTGGTTCGTGCCCCGCAAGGTCGCCGGCCTTGCGTTCGCGGACAGGGTGACGCTCGCGTGGCACTACGGGCCGGCGCGCCTCGCGCGGCGGCTGCAGCGCCGCGTTCTGGCTTGATGCCGGAGAGTGCGCCCTCGCCAGCCGGGTCGACAGTCGGGGCTGGCGTGAGCCGCCTGTTGTGAAGCGCGGACAGGACGAGTGACGCGATCAGCATCAGGGCGACGCCGATGAAGATACCGGTGAGGCGTTCCACCACCGGCATCAGTTCGGCGGGCGGGCCGCCGTCGGTGAGCAAGCGGGAGAAATAGAAGATGCCGCCCGCGAGCACCGCCAGATAGACGAGAAGACTATCGAGCTGGAGCAGGAGCGCGGCCAGCCCGGCGAATGCTCCCAGGATGCAGCCGAGCACGCGCTCGCGCACGAGGATGGTGCCGAAATCCCGGTCCAGCAGCGCAAGGGACGCGCCGATGGCCTGCGGCAGCGACCGCAGGTCGAAGCACGATCATAAAATGACCATGGCAACCGCTGAGGTGCCGCCGGTGACGAGGCTGATCTGCATGAGGTCGAGATCGGCCGTCAGCGGCGCCTCCCCACACAATTGCGGCGCCGGCCTGTCCGGATGACGGTGCCGGAGCGTACCCGCGCTTGATTCCCTTTGGGAACCCCTCGGCGCCAGAGCCCGATCGCAGAGGGGCCGGCGCCGTACGCGGGCTCAGCCGTGCCTGTCCTTGTTCTCGCCGATGGACGTGGCGATGTCGGTGAAGGTCGGGGAGGGGCCTTCCTGGCGATTGGTGGCCGCGCGCAGGAAGCGGATGGGGAACAACACCCCTTCGGCCTGGCCCGGGCTGATGGTGCGGCAGGCGGCATCGCGGCGGCAGGCGTCCTCCGCCTCGGCGAGCGCTGTCTCGATCTCGCCGGAGGTGAGAAGGCCCTTGTTCCGCATGGTCTCGACCAGGCGCGACAAGGCGAGGAGCACGCCTTCCAATTGCAGGTTCGCGGTGTTCATGGGGTTCTCCGCTCTGGTGCGGCGTTCCGCCGTCCAGCCATGCCAACGCTGCGGACCTCGCACCGGTTTCCCCGCGCCGGCCGCAGGTTCTCAACCGCACCGTTGCCGCATAGGATGCGCGCCCGCCCCGGCGCCTGCCCGCCACTCCACTTTCGGTGTTCGTTTCCCGCAGCGCTCCAGCCGGATGGCCGGATGAGCGGCGGCCTACGGCCCACCGGGGCGCAAAGACCGATTCGAATACACGGTTCGACCGGCGCCTGCGCGATCCACGGCGCGGCGCCCCAAGGAGGAAGCCCGATGTCCGATGCCTATCCCAACGTCCAGCTCCACATTGACGGTGTCTGGCGCGACGCCGAGGGGGGCCGCCGCATCCCGGTCATCAATCCCGCCACGGAGGAGGAGATCGGCTCGGTCGCGCACTGCTCACGGGCCGACCTCGACGCGGCGCTGGAGGCGACCGAGCGCGGCTTCGCGACCTGGAGCAAGGTATCGGCGTTCGATCGCTCCAAGCTCATGCGCAAGGCCGCCGACCTGCTGCGCGAGCGCGCCGACGGCATCGCCCGGCTGATGACGCTGGAGCAGGGCAAGCCGCTCATCGAAGCGCGGATGGAGACGCTGGCGGCCGCCGACATCATCGACTGGTTCGCCGAGGAAGGGCGCCGCGCCTATGGGCGCGTCATTCCCGCCCGCGCGCCCGGCGTCTACCAGCTCGTCATCAAGGAGCCGGTGGGGCCTGTCGCGGCCTTCACGCCGTGGAATTTCCCCCTCAACCAAGTGGTACGCAAGCTGTGCGGCGCTCTGGCGGCAGGCTGCTCCATCATCGTGAAGGCGCCGGAGGAGACGCCGGCGTCTCCCGCCGAGCTGATCCGTGCCTTCGTGGACGTGGGCGTGCCGGCCGGTGTCATCGGGCTCGTCTATGGCGTGCCGGCGGAAGTGAGCGAATATCTCATCCCGCATCCGACCATCCGCAAGATCACCTTCACCGGCTCCACCCCGGTGGGCAAGCGGCTGGCGGCACTCGCCGGCGAGCACATGAAGCGCGCGACCATGGAGCTGGGCGGGCATTCGCCGGTCATCGTTTTCGATGATGCGGACGTGGCCGCCGCGGCCAAGCAGATCGCCACCGCCAAGTTCCGCAACGCCGGGCAGGTGTGCGTCTCGCCGACCCGCTACCTCATTCAGGAGAAGGTCTACGAGCAGTTCGTAGACGCCTTTGTCACCGTCGCCAAGGCGGTGAAGGTGGGCAACGGCCTGGACGCCGGCACCACCATGGGCCCGCTCGCCAACGAGCGCCGCATTCCGGCCATGGAAGCCCTCATCGCCGATGCCCGCCAGAAGGGGGCAGAGGTGGCGACAGGCGGCTCACGCATTGGAAACAAAGGCTATTTCTTCGAGCCCACGGTGGTCACGGGCGTCACCCGCGACATGCGGATGATGAACGAGGAGCCGTTCGGCCCGCTGGCCATGATGCTGCCCTTCTCGGATTTCGAGGAGGCCGTCACCGAGGCCAACCGGCTGCCCTATGGCCTTGCATCCTATGCCTATACCCGCTCGGCCAAGACCGCCCAGCAGGTGGCGCACCGGGTGCAGGCGGGCATGATGACCATCAACCATCTGGGCCTTGCGCTGCCTGAGGTTCCCTTCGGCGGCATCAAGGATTCCGGCTATGGCTCGGAAGGCGGCTCGGAGGCCATCGAGGCCTATCTGAACCCCAAGTTCGTGTCCCAGGCCGGGATCTAACCCTCAGGCAGAAAAGAACTTTCGCCGCCCTCCGGCTGGGCTGGAGGGCGGCGGCGGTTCAGGCGGCTACACCAGCATCTGCATGTCGCCGTCCACCGCGATGGCTTGGCCGGAAATGGTGGAGCCCATCGGGGACGACAGGAAAACCGCAACATTGGCAAGGTGTTGTGGCGGGATGAGGCGCTTTAGAGAGGTGGCCGAGAGGGCCATCGCCTGCACATCCTCCATGGACATGTTGCGCTCCCGCGCCTTGTTCTCGAACACCGAGCGGATGCGCGGGCCGTCTACCGATCCGGGCAGTATGGCATTGGCGCGTATACCGAATTCGCCCAGCTCCATGGCCAGGGACTTGATGAAGCCCACCACCCCCCACTTCGCCGCCGCATAGGGCGAGCGGAGCGGAAAGCCGAAGCGGCCGGCGGCCGAGGAGAGGCCGATGATGGAGGCGTTGGCGCTCTCCTTCAGGGCCGGCACGGCGAGGCGGGTGACGTTGAAATGGCCGGTGATGTCCACCGCCAAAGTGCGGTCCCAGTCCTCCGGCGAGATCTGGTCCACGCGGCCGGTGGGGCCGGCGATTCCCGCATTGTTTACAAGCACATCGAGCCCGCCGAGACGGCCCAGCGCGCCGTCCATGAAGGCGGCGACCGAGGCTCGATCCGACACGTCGCACCAGGTGCCGACGGACCCCGGCGCGGTGCTCCCCAAGGCCTCCAGGGCGGCCTCGTCCACGTCGCAGACTTCCACCTTCGCCCCCTCCTTCAGGAAGGCGCGGGCGATTTCCAGGCCGATGCCGCCGGCGCCGGCGGTGACGATGACGCGAATGCCGGCAATGCCGAGGTCCATGGCGTTCTCCCTAGGTTTTCTGGTGGGGTATCGGTGCTGTCAGGTGCCGGTTCAGGCACGTTCAGTCTTGAATCAGTCCGGAAGCACGTCGCGCGAGAGGATGAAGTCGCCCGCGCTCCAGATATCCGCGACCAGGGCGTCCCGTGCCGCGTCCGAATCGCGGGCCTTGAGGGCGGCAACGAGGCGGGCGTGGTGGAGGTGCGCCTCCCCCTGACGCACCCGCTCCGGGCCGGCGCGAAAATCGAGGTTGAGGACGGGGCCGATCTGCAGCCAGAGGCCCTCGATCATCCCCATCAGGGTGGGCAGGTGGGCGGCGCGGTAGAGGGCGAAGTGCAGGTCCTTGTTGTGGCGCATGGCGGCGGCGCCGTCCGGTCTCTTCTTGTCCCGCTCGGCGGCGAAGGCGCGCTCGCAGCGGACCACTTCGGCGATCTCCTCATCCGTCGCCTCGCGGGCGGCGGTGGCGGCGGCGAGGCCTTCGAGGCTGATGCGGATGAGGCGCAGTTCGGCGAAGCGGGCGCGGGGCATGAGGGGCACGCGCACGGCGCGGTTGGGCAGCACTTCCAGCGCGTTCTCGGCGACGAGGCGCGACACCGCTTCCCGCACCGGCATGGCGCTGGTGCCGATGGCGGCGGCCAGTCCCCGCAGGGTGAAGCGCTCGCCCGGCGCGGCGCGGCCGGAGAGCAGCAGCTCCTTCAGATCGCCATAGACCTGATCGGCCAAAGTCTGGCGGACGATGCGGCCGACACGGGCATCGAGCGTCGCCGCCGGCTCGTCGCCGCGGACCTCTGAGGCATCGCCGTCTGCGGCGGAAGGTGTCTTGTGTTCCATGTTCCGCGTCTGCTATGTGTGATCACAGATAACAGATAGCCGAGCCAGTCGGCAATCATTCCGGAGCGGTCCGAACGGGAAAAATCCTGCCGCCGCAACGTCCAGCCGGATCCATGGGAGGAGACGACGCCGTGAACGACATTCCCCATCACGCCCGCATTGCGTCCGCATCCGTCGGTCGTCGCACGCTCCTGAAGGGCGTCGGCGCGGCCGCGCTTCTCGGTGGCGTCGGCATGCCGGCCATCGTGAAGGCGCAGGCCGACACCGTGACCTTCGGCCACCTCACCCCGCTCACCGGCTTCCTCGGCCCGCTCGGCGCCTATGGCCAGATGGGCGTGCAGCTCGCGGTGGAGGAGCTGAACGCGGCGGGCGGCATCAATGGCCGCAAGATCAACCTCGTGATGGAAGACAGCGTGAACCCCGCCACCGCCTCTTCCAAGGCGGAGCGCTACATCGAGCGCGACAAGGCGGCGGTGATCGTGGGCGAGATTTCCTCCGCCTCGGCGCTGGCCATCGCCCAGGTGGCGGCGCGCAACAAGATCGTATTCGTCAACACCGGCGGCAATTCCGATGCCCTGCGCGGCAAGGATTGCAACCGCTACATGTTCCATGTGGAAGGCGCCAACACCCAATATGTGAAGGCGGTGGGCGCGGCGATGCTGCGCGATGGCCTCATCAAGGGCAAGAAACTCTTCTTCCTCACCGCCGACTACGCCTTCGGCCACGATCTGTCCCGCGTCGCCAAGCGCTACATCGCCCAGAATGGCGGCGAGGTGATCGCCGACGAGCTGGTGCCCACCGACGCCACGGACTTCTCGTCCTATCTGCTCAAAGTGCGCCAGTCGCGCCCGGACGTGGTGATCTCCAACCTCGCCGGAAACCAGATCACCAACTTCATCAAGCAGTATTCGGAATTCGGCCTGAAGTATCCGTTCGGCGGCTTCGGCTTCGATACGGCGGTGGCCTGGGGCGCGGGCAAGGATGCCTTCGGCGGCATCTGGCCGCTCATCTGGCACCATGACGTCTCCGCCCCGTCCTCCAAGGCCTTCGTCGCCGCCTTCGTGAAGAAGTGGGGCAAGCCGCCGGAGAACCAGGCGTGGGGCGACTATGTGGCCACCAAGCTCGTCGCCCGCGCCATGATCGAGACCAAGAGCACGGATTCCGCGCAGATCATCTCCTTCTTCGAGAAGGAGAAGGAGCTGGACATCCTGAAGGGTCGCAAGGGCTACTTCCGCGACTGGGACCACCAGCTCATCCAGGAGATGTACACGGTGACCCCCCGCCCGGTGGCGCAGGTGAAGGACAATTGGGACATCATGGTCCTCGGCCCGGCCGTGCCCGGTGACGGCACCGCCCTCGACGTGATCGCGCCCACCCCGGAAGAGAACGCCTGCACCTTCCCCGCGGGGTGAGGAGGCGGGTGGCTCCGGCGGGGAGGGCGGAGGGGCGTTGCCGGCTTCGCCGAACTTTCCGCTGGACCCCGGCTCGGCGCTCCGGCTCCGCCGTCGCTGGTCCGGGGCACCAACTCCCCCCTCTCCCCTCGAAGTCGGCTGTTGCCGACTTCGACTTTTGCGAACCGAAGCCGGCAACAGCCGGGTTCGGGCGGGAGAGGGGTTGGGGGTGAGGGGTGGGGATGTTTCCGCCTGCGCCGGACAACGGTTCACGCGGCGCCATACCCCTCACCCCAGCCCTCTCCCGCAAGGGGAGAGGGGGCGGCCGATTCCGGCGCCGCCCTCGCGCCCCGGACGCATGCAGCGAAAGCGGAATGCGAGCCGGGGCCCAGCGCATGGGTTCGCCGAAGGCGGCTCAAGCGGGGATGCCTTGGGGCATTGCCGGCTTCGCCGACTTTTCCCCTGGACCCCGGCTCGGCGCTCCGGCTCCGCCGTCGCTGGTCCGGGGCACCAACGCCTCCCTCTCCCGGAAGGGGAGAGGGAGTCTGAGCGGCGCGGGGTCCGCCGTCGATGTCTGCCAGTAAAAACGCCTAAGGCCGGAGAAGATGCAATGCCCATGGAACTCGTCTTCCTCATCGAGCAATTGCTCAACGGGCTTCTGGTGGGTGTCGCCTATCTCTTGATCGCCCTCGGCCTCTCGCTCATCTTCTCGCTGGGCGGCATCGTGAACCTCGCCCATGGCGGCTTCTATGCCATCGGCGCCTATATCGGCGTCGAGGTCGGCAACCGCTTCGGCTTTCCCGCCGCCTTCGTCGCCGCGCCGCTCTCCGTGGCGCTCATCGGCATGGTCATCGAGCGCACCCTGTTTTCGCGCTTCTACCGGGCCGATCCCATCCTCTCGCTGCTGCTCACCTTCGGCCTCGCCATGGTGATCGAGCAGGCGCTGCGCATGGCCTTCGGCGCCACGCCCATTCCCTTCTCCATTCCCGCCTTCCTCAAGGGGCAGGTGTTCCTCGGCGACTTCATCTATTCGCGCTATCGCCTCGCCATCCTGGTGGTGGCGGCGGTGGCGGTGCTCGGGCTGTGGCTGCTGCTCCAGCGCACCGCCTTCGGCCGCGTGGTGCGGGCCGGGGTGCAGAACCCGGACATGGTGGGCGCGCTCGGCATTTCGCTCACCCCCTATCTCACGGCGGTGGCGGCCATCGGCATCGGCCTTGCGGGCCTCGCCGGCATCATGCTCGCGCCCATCTCCGGCGTGCATCCGGCCATGGGCTCGGAAATCCTCACCGCCGCCTTCGTGGTGGTGGTCATCGGCGGCCTCGGCTCGTTCTGGGGCGTGGTGGCGGCGGGGCTGCTGGTGGGCCTCGTGCGCGGGCTCACGGTCTATTTCATCCCGCCGGCGGCCGAGGCGTCCATGTACGTCCTGATGCTGGCGGTGCTGCTCGCCCGGCCGCGCGGCCTGTTCGGCGAGCGCATCCTGCGCTTCGAGTGACCGCCATGCCCAAGGCCTCCACCGCGCCTTCCGTGACTGCGACATCTCCCTCGCCAGAAGCCGCGCCGAGCGCGGCGTGCCCTCCCGCCTCAGGAGCCGCGATGCTCGCCCGCAATGCCAACCTCATCGTCGCCGCGGTGGCGCTGGCCCTTCTGCCCGCGCTGCTCTCCGCCCTCGGCCTGACGGTGACCTCCGCCACCGACGTGGTGATCCTCGCCCTCGCCTGCATGGCGCTGAACCTGCTCGTCGGCTACACCGGCCTCGTCTCCTTCGGCCATGGCGCGTGGTTCGGGCTCGGCGCCTATGCGGCGGCGCTGGTGCAGCAGCGGCTGTTTCCCGAATGGGGCCTCGTGCTGGCCATCCCGGCGGCGGTGCTGGTGACGCTGGCGGCCATCCCGGTGGGCTACGTGGTGCTGCGCCGGCGCGGCGTCTATTTCTCGCTGCTGACGCTGGCGCTGACTGCGCTGGCCTACACCATCGCCTTCCGCTGGACCGCCGTGACCGGCGGCGAGAACGGCCTCGGCGGCGTCAATCGCGGCCCCTTCCTCGGCCTTGATGTGGATCGCAACGCCACCTTCTACTGGGTGGTGGCGGGCGCGGCCTTCCTCATCATCCTCACGCTCCAGCGCTTCGTGCGCTCGCCGGTGGGCACGGTGCTGGTCGCCATCCGCGAGAACGAGCAGCGGGCGCGCTTCATCGGCTACGACACGCGGGCCTACAAGATCGCCTGCTTCACCCTCTCGGCCGGCCTCACCGCGTTCGCCGGGGCGCTGCTCGCCTTCAACCACCGCTTCGCCTCGGCCGATCCCATCGCCATCGCCTTTTCCGGCGAGCTGCTGGCCATGGTGGTCATCGGCGGCATGCGCTCCTTCCTCGGGCCGGCGCTGGGCGCGCTGTTCTTCGTGCTGTTCCGCGAGTTCCTGTCCATGTGGACGGCGAACTGGCTGTTCTGGTTCGGCCTTTTGTTCATGGCCTTCATCGTCTTCTCGCCCACCGGGCTCGTGGGCGTCGCCGACCGGCTCCTCGCGCCGCTCCGGAAGAAGACCATCGAGGCCGCCGCCATGGGCCGGCGCACCTCGGCGGAGAAACGGCCGCTGCCGTCCTCCCTCACCGCCCGCGCGCGGTGGGAGAGCCTGGCGCCGCTGCTGGAGGCGAAGAACCTCGCTCTGGGCTTCGGCGCCATCAAGGCGGTGCGGGCCGGCGCTGTGGCGGTGAAGGATCGCACGCTCCACGCCCTCATCGGCCCCAACGGTGCGGGCAAGACCTCCACCTTCAACATGATCTCCGGCATGTTCGCCCCCAATGCCGGCGAAATCCGCCTCGCCGGCGAGCGCATCGACGGGCTCTCGCCCAATCAGGTGTGCATGAAGGGCCTCGCGCGCTCCTTCCAGATCACCAACCTGTTCCCGACCCTTTCGGTGGAGGAGAACCTTCGCCTCGGCGTGCAGGCCACCCACAAGAGCCGCTTCGATCCCTGGCGCGATGCCGCGTCCATCCCCGAGATCAATGCCGAGACGGCGGAGATGGTGGCCTTCCTCGGCGTCGCCGGCATGGAAAGGGCAGAGGCGGGCGCGCTCTCCTATGGCGGGCAGCGGCTCTTGGACATGGGTCTTGCCCTCACCTCCCGCCCGCGCGTGCTGCTGCTGGACGAGCCCCTGGCGGGCCTCGCGGCGGCGGAGCGCAACCGCGTCTCCAACCTCATCAAGGACATCTCCGCCGAGGTGCCGGTGCTCCTCGTGGAGCACGACATCGACCGCGTGTTCGAACTGGCCGACGCCGTGACCGTGATGGCCGACGGCGCGGTGCTGGTGGACGGCACGGTGGAGGATGCACGCTCCGACAAGCGCGTGCAGGAGGTCTATATCGGCTCCGGCGCCGCGGCGCTGGCCGCCCGCGACCTTCAATCCGCTGCCACCGACACCACCATGCTGCGGCTCCACGGCATCGATGCCTTCTACGGCAAGAGCCGCATCCTCGCCGGCGTCTCGCTGGAGGCGAAGGAGGGGGAGATCCTCGCGCTGCTCGGCCGCAACGGGGCGGGAAAATCCACTTTGCTCAAGGCCATCACCGGCATCGTCAAGCCCATGAACGGGTCACTGACACTGGCGGGCGAGGAACTGATGGGCCTGTCCTCCGCAGCCATCGCCCGGCGCGGCGTCGGCTACGTGCCGCAGGGCCGGGCGCTGTTCCACGGCATGAGCGTGCGACACAACCTCGAACTCGGGCGGCTGAAGCGCATCACCGGGGCCGGCAAGCACTTCAGCGAGGAGGAGGTGCTGGACCTCTTCCCGCGCCTGAAGGTGCGCATGGACACGCCGGCCGACCTCCTCTCCGGCGGCGAGCAGCAGATGGTGGCGGTGGCCCGCGCGCTCATGGGCGACACCCGCGTGCTGCTGCTGGACGAGCCGTTCGAGGGCCTCTCCCCGGCGGTCACCGAGGAACTGTTCGACGCCTTCGACCGGCTGCGCCAAGCGCTCACCCTCGTCATCGTGGATCACCATCTCGACGTGGTGCTGAACCTCGCCGACCGCGCGGTGGTTCTGGAGCGCGGCGAGGTGGTCCACGAGGGCCCCGCCCGCCCGCTCGCGCGCGACCTTGATCTGAGAAGGCAGGTGCTGTGGCTGTGAGGGGCGGGGCAATGACCGCCAAAAGCCACCCCTCTCCCCTTGCGGGAGAGGGGATGGGGGTGAGGGGTGGGAGCCCCTCCTCCATCGCACTCATCGGTCAAACGACACCACCCCTTCATCCGGCTCGCGGCTTCGCCGCGATCCACCTTCTCCCGCGAGGGGAGAAGGGTCGTCCGATGGCCATCGCCGGCTGCGCCGACTTTTCCCCTGGCCCCCGGCTCGGCGCTCCGGCTGCGCCGTCGCTGGTCCGGGGCGCCCCTCATCCGGCTCGCGGCGGTGCCGCGAGCCACCTTCTCCCGCGAGGGGAGAAGGGATTCTCTTCCGCAATGAGGCATCCATGACCAAGATCGCCATCATCGGCTCGGGCTTCATCGGCCGGGCCTGGGCCATCACCTTCGCCCGCGCCGGGTTCGACGTGGCGCTGGCCGACAAGGCGGAGGGTGCGCCGGAGGCTGCGCTCGCTTATATCGAGGGCGTGCTGCCGGACCTCGCCGCCAACGACCTGCTCAATGGCGCTACCCCCGAGGCCGTGCGCGCACGCCTTTCCGCCGCCCAATCCTATGCCGAGGCGCTGGAGGGCGCCGTCCACGCGCAGGAGAATGCGCCGGAAGACCTCGCCCTCAAGCAGGCGCTCTATGCGGAACTCGATGCGCTGGCGGCGCCGGAGACCGTGCTCGCCTCCTCCACCTCGGCGATCCTGCCGTCGCGCTTCTCGGAAAGCCTGAAGCATCGCGAACGGGTGTGCGTGTGCCACCCCATCAATCCGCCCTATCTGATCCCCGCCGTGGAGGTGGTGCCCGCCCCCTGGACGGCGCCCGAGACCATGACCCGCGCCGCCGACCTCATGCGCGCCGCCGGCCAGTCGCCCATCGTGATGAAGCGCGAGCTGGACGGCTTCGTGATGAACCGCATGCAGGGCGCGCTGCTGGAAGAGGCGTTCCGCCTCGTGGCGGACGGCTATGCCAGCGTCGAAGACGTGGACATCGGCATCCGTGAGGGGCTGGCGCTGCGCTGGTCCTTCATGGGGCCGTTCGAGACCATCGACCTCAACGCGCCCGGCGGCGTGGCGGATTATGTCGCGCGCTACCAGCAGATTTACGAGCGCATCTCGCCCGACCAGTGGCGCCGTGTGGACTGGGCCGGCCCGGTGCTGGAGACCGTGCTCGCCGAGCGCCGCGCGCGCCTTGCCCACGATGCCCTTCAGGAGCGTCAGGTGTGGCGCGACCGCCGGCTGATGGCGCTGGCCGCCCACAAGCGCAAGGCCGACAAGGACATCGGCGCCTGAGCTTTCCGAACCCCCATATTCACGACCACCGAGGCAACACCGTCATGACCGAGGCCGCCCCCAAGAAATCCAACCGCAAGGTCATCATCACCTGCGCCATCACGGGGGCGATCCACACGCCCACCATGTCGCCCTACCTGCCCATCACGCCGGACGAGATCGTCGCCGACGCGCTGAAGGCGGCCGAGGCCGGCGCGGCCATCCTGCACCTGCACGCGCGCAACCCGGAGACCGGCCAGCCGGACCAGACGCCGGAGGCGTTCGCCCCCTTCCTGCCGCGCATCAAGCAGGCCACCAGCGCGGTCATCAACATCACGTCCGGCGGCAGCCCCTACATGAAGGTGGAGGAGCGCGTGCTGCCCGCCGCCACCTTCAAGCCGGAGGTGGCCTCGCTCAACATGGGCTCCATGAATTTCGGGCTGTTCCACCTGCTCGACAAGTACAAGGAGTTCAAGCACCCGTGGGAGAAGACGCATCTTGAGAACACGCGCGATCTCGTCTTCCGCAACACCTTCAAGGATATCGAATATATCCTGACCACCTGCTACGATAACGGCACGCGCTTCGAGTTCGAGTGCTACGACATCGGCCATCTCTACAATCTCGCGCACTTCCTGGAGCGCGGGCTGGTGAAGCCGCCGCTGTTCGTGCAGTCGGTGTTCGGGCTCCTCGGCGGCATCGGTCCCCACCCCGAGGACGTGATGCACATGAAGCGCACCTGCGACCGGCTGTTCGGCGATCAGTATCGCTGGTCCGTGCTCGGCGCCGGCCGCAACCAGCTCCCCATCGCCGCCATGGCCGCCTCCATGGGCGGCAACATCCGGGTGGGGCTGGAGGATTCACTCTGGGCCGGCCGTGGCAAGCTCGCCACCTCCAACGCCGATCAGGTGAAGCTCGCCGCCAAGATCATCGAGGGCCTCGGACTGGAAGTGGCCAGCCCCGACGAGGCGCGCGAGATCCTGCAGCTCAAGGGCGCCGACAAGACGAACATCTGAGGAGGCTCGGCGGCGAGGGCTCGTCTCGTGAGCCCTCGCGCACTGCGGGCCATTTCAACGGCGCACAAAAAAGCCCCCGGCCGATGGCCGGGGGCTTTTGCATTCAGGATCGGGCGATCTCGATCTGCGCCCTAACCGCCTCAGCGCGGCAGGGTCGTCGCGCCCATCAGGTCCTTGTCGATGGCGTGGGCGGCCTGGCGGCCTTCGCGGATGGCCCAGACCACCAGCGACTGGCCGCGGCGCATGTCGCCGGCGGCGTAGAGCTTGGGCACGGAGGTGGCATAGGCCTCCTCGTCCGCCTTCACGTTGCCGCGCTTGTCCAGCGCCGCGCCGGACTGCTCGATGAGCCCGGCGAACAGCGGGTGGGCGAAGCCGATGGCGAGGAAGACGAGATCGGCGCGCAGCACGAACTCGGTGCCAGGGATGGGCTGGCGCTTGGCATCCACGCGGGCGCACTTGACGCCGGTGACGCGGCCGTTGCGGCCCTCGATGCCCAGCGTCGCGCAGGCGAACTCGCGCTCGGCGCCCTCGGCCTGGGAGGAGGAGGTGCGGAACTTGGTGGGCCAGAAGGGCCACACCGCCAGCTTGTCCTCCTTCATGGGCGGCACCGCGCGGATGTCGAGCTGGGTGACGGAGAGCGCGCCCTGGCGGAAGGCGGTGCCCACGCAGTCGGAGGCGGTGTCGCCGCCGCCCACCACCACCACATGCTTGCCGCCGGCGAGGATCGGGATCTCGTTCACCGGCTCGTCGCTCTCGCGGCGGTTGGACTGCACGAGATAGGGCATGGCGAAGTGCACGCCCTCCATCTCCTGGCCGGGCAGGCCCGGATCGCGCGGGGCCTCGGAGCCGCCGGCGAGCAGCACCGCGTCGTGGCCGTCGAGGAGTTCCTGCAGGGGGCGGACCACACCGATGTTCTCGTTGTAGTGGAAGGTGACGCCTTCCGCCTCCATCTGCTTCACCCGGCGGTCGATGTGGTGCTTCTCCATCTTGAAGTCGGGAATGCCGTAGCGCAGCAGGCCGCCGGCCTTGGGCTCGCGCTCATAGACATGCACGTCGTGGCCGGCGCGGGCGAGCTGCTGGGCGGCGGCAAGGCCGGCCGGGCCGGAGCCGATGATGGCGACCTTCTTGCCGGTCTTCACGGCGGCGGGCTCGGGCTTGATCCAGCCCTTCTTCCACGCCTTGTCGGCGATGGCCTGCTCCACCGTCTTGATGGTGACGGGCACGTCCTCGAGGTTCAGCGTGCAGGCTTCCTCGCACGGGGCGGGGCAGATGCGGCCGGTGAACTCGGGGAAATTGTTGGTGGAGTGGAGGTTGCGCGCGGCCTCTTCCCACTCGTTGCGATAGACGAGGTCGTTCCAGTCCGGGATCTGGTTGTTGACCGGGCAGCCGGTGGAGCCGTGGCAGAAGGGGATGCCGCAATCCATGCAGCGCGACGCCTGGTTCTCCACCTCGGCGTCGGGCAGCGGCAGCGTGAACTCGCGGAAATGGCGGATGCGGTCGGATGCGGGCTGATACTTCTGCTCGCGCCGATCAATCTCCAGGAACCCCGTGACCTTGCCCATAAAAACCTCGTTGGCGAACCTTGAGGGAACCGCCGCGCGCGCCGGATGTCTCCGCGTGCCGCACCACCAGTTCCATTACAAGAATTGTTCCAGCTTGAGGACTCGGTTTTCGCGCGCGTTTCCGCACGGGCGACCGGCCCGCGTGCCGGCCGTTCGGGGCCGGCCGGCGTCCCCTCCGGAGAGGGGACGCTCCTGCCTCATTCGGCCGCCGCGAGGCCGCGGCGCTTCTCCATCTCGCGCAGGGCACGGCGGTATTCCACCGGCATCACCTTGACGAACTTGGAGCGATAGTCCGCCCAGTTGTCGAGGATCATCTGCGCCCGCGCCGAGCCCGTGTGGTGCAGGTGCTTGGCGATGAGCTGGTGCAGGCGCTCCTCGTCGTGGCGGGACATGTCGCCCTGCACGTCGATGCGGCCCTTGAACTCCAGGTCGCCGCCGTGGTGGTGGAGGCGCTCCAGCAGGTCCTCCTCCTCCTCGACGGGCTCCAGGTCCACCATGGAGAGGTTGCAGCGCTTGGCGAAGCTCTTGTCCTCGTCGAGCACGTAGGCGACGCCGCCGGACATGCCGGCCGCGAAGTTGCGTCCCGTGGGGCCGATGACCACCACGATGCCGCCGGTCATGTATTCGCAGCCATGGTCGCCGGTGCCTTCGACGACGGCGATTGCCCCCGAATTGCGCACCGCGAAGCGTTCGCCGGCGATGCCGTGGAAGTAGCATTCACCCTCGGTCGCGCCATACATCACGGTGTTGCCGACGATGATGGAGTTCTCCGGAACGATGGCCGAATGGGCCGGCGGCCGCACGATGATGCGCCCGCCCGACAGGCCCTTGCCCACGTAGTCGTTGGCTTCGCCGATCAGGTCGAAGGTGACGCCCGCCGCGAGGAAGGCGCCGAAGGCCTGGCCCGCGGTGCCCGAGAGGGTGACGTGGATGGTGTCGTCGGGCAGGCCGGCGCCGCCATAGGCCTTGGCCACGGCGCCCGAGAGCATGGCGCCGGCGGAGCGGTCCACCGAGCGGATGGGGGTCTCGATGACCACCTTCTCGCCGCGCTCCAGCGCCGGGGCCGCCTTTGCGATGAGGGTGCGGTCGAGCACCTTCTCGATGGGGTGGTGCTGGCGCTCGGTGTGGCGGATGCCGACCTCGGCCGGCACCTGCGGCACCGCGAAGATGCGCGAGAAGTCGAGGCCCTTGGCCTTCCAGTGGTCGATGGCGGCCTTCTGGTCCAGCACGTCGGCGCGGCCCACCATCTCTTCCAGCTTGCGGAAGCCGAGGGAGGCCATGATCTCCCGCACCTCTTCCGCGATGAAGAAGAAGTAGTTGATGACGTGCTCGGGCGTGCCCTTGAAGCGCTTGCGCAGCACGGGGTCCTGCGTCGCCACGCCCACCGGGCAGGTGTTCAGGTGGCACTTGCGCATCATGATGCAGCCCGCCGCGATGAGCGGGGCGGTGGAGAAGGCGAACTCGTCGGCGCCGAGCAGGGCGCCGATGATGACGTCCCGGCCGGTGCGCAGGCCGCCGTCCACCTGCAGCGCGACGCGCGAGCGCAGGCGGTTGGCCACCAGCGTCTGCTGGGTCTCGGCGAGGCCCATCTCCCACGGCGAGCCGGCGTGCTTGATGGAGGTGAGCGGGCTCGCGCCCGTGCCGCCCTCGAAGCCGGAGATGGTGATGTGGTCGGCGCGCGCCTTGGCGACGCCGGCCGCCACCGTGCCCACGCCGACCTCGGAGACGAGCTTCACCGACACGTCCGCGTCGGGGTTCACGTTCTTCAGGTCGTAGATGAGCTGGGCGAGGTCCTCGATGGAATAGATGTCATGGTGCGGGGGCGGGGAGATGAGGCCCACGCCCGGGGTGGAGTGGCGCACCTTGGCGATCACCGCGTCCACCTTGTGGCCGGGCAGCTGGCCGCCCTCGCCGGGCTTGGCGCCCTGCGCGACCTTGATCTGCATCACGTCGGAATTGACGAGATATTCCGCCGTCACGCCGAAGCGGCCGGAGGCCACCTGCTTGATGGCGGAGCGCATGCTGTCGCCATTGGGCAGGGGCTTGAAGCGCTCGGGCTCCTCGCCGCCCTCGCCGGTGTTCGACTTGCCGCCGATCCGGTTCATGGCGATAGCGAGGGTCGTGTGCGCCTCGCGCGAGATGGAGCCGAACGACATGGCGCCGGTGACGAAGCGCTTCACGATCTCGGAGGCGGGCTCCACCTCGGAGACGTCCACGCTCGCCTGCCCGATCTCGCCCGCGGACCGGATGCGGAACAGCGAGCGCACGGTGAGGAGGCGCTTGTCCTCCTCGTTGATCATGGCGGCGAACGCCTTGTACTTGTCCTGCGCATTGCCGCGCACGGCGTGCTGGAGCGCCGAGACCGAATCCGGCGACCACGCATGGTCCTCGCCGCGGATGCGGTAGGCGTATTCGCCGCCCACATCGAGCGCCATGCGGAACACGGGCGCGTCCGAGAAGGCGAGGGTGTGCCGCAGCACGGTCTCTTCCGCGATCTCCGGCAGGCCCACGCCCTCGATGGTGGTGGCGGTGCCGAAGAAATACTTCCGCACCAGCTCGGAGGAGAGGCCCACCGCGTCGAAGATCTGCGCGCCGCAATAGGACTGGTAGGTGGAGATGCCCATCTTGGACATCACCTTCAGCAGGCCCTTGTCGATGGACTTGATGAAGCGCTTCACGATCTCCTTGTCGTCCACCTCCTCCGGAATCTCATCCTTCATGGAGAGCAGGGTCTCGAAGGCGAGATAGGGGTTGATGGCTTCGGCGCCGTAGCCGGCGAGACAGGCGAAGTGATGCACCTCCCGCGCCTCACCGGTCTCGACCACAAGGCCGACCGAGGTGCGCAGGCCCTTGCGGATGAGGTGGTGATGCACCGCCGCCGTGGCGAGCAGCGCCGGGATCGGGATGCGGTCCGGTCCGATCATGCGGTCGGACAGGATGATGATGTTGTAGCCGCCGTGGACCGCCGCCTCGGCGCGCTCGCACAGCCGCTCCACGGCATCCTCCATGCCCGCCGCGCCCTTGTCGGAGGGGTAGGTGATGTCCAGCGTGCGGGTGTCGAACCGCTCCTCCATGAAGCCGATGGAGCGGATCTTCTCCAGGTCCTCGTTGGTGAGGATGGGCTGGCGCACCTCAAGGCGCTTGCGGCGGGCGTTGCCCTCCAGGTCGAAGATGTTCGGCCGCGGCCCGATGAAGGAGACGAGGCTCATCACCAGCTCCTCGCGGATCGGGTCGATGGGCGGGTTCGTCACCTGCGCGAAATTCTGCTGGAAGTAGCTGAACAGCGACTTGGACTTGTTGGACAGCACGCTGATGGGCGTGTCGGTGCCCATGGAGCCGACCGCTTCCTGGCCGGTGATGGCCATGGGCGCCATGAGCAGCTTGAGGTCTTCCTGCGTGTAGCCGAACGCCTGCTGGCGATCGAGCAGCGACACGTCGGTGCGCACCTCGCGCGCTTCCACGGGGCGCAGGTCTTCCAGCACGAGCTGGGTGTGCTTCAGCCACTCCTTGTAGGGGTTGGCGCGGGCCAGCTCGGTCTTGATCTCCTCGTCGGGGACGAGGCGGCCTTCCTCGAGGTCCACCAGCAGCATCTTGCCGGGCTGGAGGCGCCACTTGGTGACGATCTTTTCCTCGGGCAGCGTGAGCACGCCCATTTCCGAGGCGAGGACGATGGTGTCGTCGTTCGTCACCATGTAGCGGGCGGGGCGCAGGCCGTTGCGGTCCAGCGTCGCGACGATCTTCCGGCCATCGGTGGCGACGATGGCGGCGGGGCCGTCCCACGGCTCCATCAGGGAGGCGTGGTACTCGTAGAAGGCGCGCCGCTCCTCGTCCATGAGCGGGTTGCCGGCCCAGGCCTCGGGCACCAGCATCATGGCCGCGTGGGGCAGGGAATAGCCGCCCTGCACCAGGAATTCGAGCGCGTTGTCGAAGCAGGCGGTGTCCGACTGGCCCTCATAGCTGATGGGCCAGAGCTTGGAGATGTCGGCGCCGAACAGCTCGGAATCCACGCTCGCCTGCCGCGCCGCCATCCAGTTGACGTTGCCGCGCAGGGTGTTGATCTCGCCGTTGTGCGCCACCATGCGATAGGGGTGGGCCAGCGGCCAGGCCGGGAAGGTGTTGGTGGAGAAGCGCTGGTGCACGAGGGCGAGCGCGCTCTCGAAGTCCGGGTCGTGCAGGTCCGGATAATAGGCGCCGAGCTGGTCGGCCAGGAACATGCCCTTGTAGACCAGCGTGCGGACCGACAGCGACACCGGATAATAGCCGGCGGTGCGCGGGTCCCGGGCGCCATAGACGGTGTTGGAGATCACCTTGCGCAGCACGAACAGGCGGCGCTCGAAGCCGTCCTCGTCGCCCGCGAATTCGCCGCGGCCGATGAAGATCTGCACGTGCTTGGGCTCGGTCGGCAGCACGCTGACGCCGAGGGAGGAATTGTCGGTGGGCACGTCGCGCCAGCCGATGAGCTGGAAGCCCTCTTCCGCCACCACCCGCTCGTAGGCGGCGCGCACGATGGCCTCGCCCTCGGCCTCGCGCGGCATGAAGATGTGGCCGACGGCATACTGGCCGGGCTCCGGCAAGGCGAAGCCGAGGCGGGCCGCTTCCTTGGCGAAGAACTTGTGTGGGATCTGCACCAGCATGCCCGCGCCGTCGCCGGCGCGCGGATCGGCGCCCACGGCGCCGCGGTGCTCCAGATTGAGCAGGATGTTGATGCCGTCCTGCACGATGCGGTGGCTCTTGCGGCCCTTGATGTCGGCGATGAAGCCGACGCCGCAGGCGTCACGCTCGTGCGCCGGGTCGAACAGGCCGAAGGCGTCCGGACGGCCGACGATCGCCGTGTCTTTCACGGCGGCGGCAGTCTGAGCCACGCTTCCGATCAAGCCATCCTTGCGATCCATCGGTGCCATCTGACCATTCCTTTTCCATAGGGCGGCGCGCCGCCCGCATTTTCCGGCTGTGCCGCCGGCTTCCCCAGACTGTCGGTGCCCGTGCGCATCGCGCCGGGCGCCGGACCCCCTTCGCCCGGACGGGGCGTCCCGACGATATCCGATACCTGCTTTGCAACTTTTGCACCACAGCCGCGCCGCGCGGAACTGCGCCTCCGTCCGACTTCGGCCGGCGACGCGCCGGCCCTGTGGAACGTGAGCTCGGCAATTCGGCGCGCACGGGAGATAGGGAAGTACGACTGCCCTATCTCGGCGAAGATGACAGAAAAGCAGCAGCCTCACAAGCGCCACGATGGCGCAGAAGCGGTCAAATTGGCGAAAAATTGCGCGACTGGCGGTTCTGGCGCAAGAACGGTACGGGGCGGTTGGCGCTCGCGCAACGGGATTTCGGCGCCTCCCGGCGGGTCCGATGCGCGATGCGGCCGATTGCCGGCTCCCGCCCCAATTTTGCGTCCTGACTTGCGTCCTACGGCTGCCGCATTGGAAGGCTTAGGTGAACGGGAATCAGGCGGCTCCGCCGGGTCCCGTCCTCGCATGCGTGGACGCGCGCGGAGAAGAAGGGGCGCAGGCCGACCGACCGCCTCACGTTTCTACCGATCCGGAGCAGCGCCGTGCACCACACCCTCTCCCTTCCCTTCGGCTCCCGGCCGGTGCTGCGCGCGGCCGCCGTTTCTGCCCTTCTCATCGGCAGCGCGCTGCCGGCTGCGGCGCAGGTGCTGATCTATGAGGGGCAGCCCGGCCTCGCGCCGCGCGGCTATCCGGTGCCGCCCGGCGCCTATCCGCCCGGCACCTATCCCGGCGGGGCGTACGGGGTGCCGCAGGCGCGCTATCCGGTGCTGCCACCCGAGGAGATCCGGTCCATCGTCCAGAGCATGGGCTATTGGAGCATCGGTGCGCCCAAGCTCTCCGGCCGCTTCTATCTGGTTGCCGCATCCGATCAGGAGGGGCGGGCGCTCTTGCGGGTGAATGCCTTCACCGGCCGGGTGGTGAGCGCGCGCGCCATTCCGGGTGGTCCCGCTGGTCCCGCCGTGGCTGCGCCGGCCCCTGCGCCCCAGCGCCAGGCACCGCCCGCGACGGCCCGCGCTGTTCCGCCGGCTCCGGCACCGTCCTATTCCGCCCCGTCGCCCACGATTGCCGGAACCCCGGCGCCGCTGCCGCCCCAGCGCCCGCCGGAGGCGACCATGGCCGCCGTCACGCCCGCGCCTGCGGTGGTTGCGCCCGCCGCGCCTGAGCCTGCTGCTGCCGCGGCCCCCGCGGCTCAGCCGACGCCCGGCGCGAGCGCGAATGCGCCGGCTGGGCAGACGGCGGCCCAGCAATCGGCCAACGCCGCCCCCTCCGCGACCCCGGCGAGCCCCGCCCAGCCGCAGAAGCGCAAGGCGGGCGCCGGTACGGCGACCACCGACAGCGCGTCGGCGGGCACCGCCTCGGTGCTGTCGCGCCCGAAAGGTCAGTAGGGAAGGCCGGCGGCCTCAGACGAAATAGGCCGCCGCCACCAGTCCGATCACGATGACGGCCAGCAGCCCCAGCGTGACGAGGCCGAGCCGCTTCTCGATGAACTCGCGCGCGGACGGGCCGAAGTAGTACAGGATCGCCGCCAGCAGGAAGAAGCGGGCGCCGCGGGTGATCACCGACAGCACGAAAAACCAGAACAGGCTGTAGTTGGCGAAGCCCGAGGTGATCGTGACCAGCTTGAACGGGATCGGCGTGAGCCCCTTCAGGAGGATCACCCAGTGCCCGTAATGGGCGTAGGCGGCGCGGAACTGGTCGACCTTCTGGCCGTAGCCGTAAAGCTCGATGAGGAACTTGCCCACGCTGTCATAGAGCAGCGCGCCGATGGCGTAGCCGACGAGGCCGCCCAGCACCGAGGCGATGGTGGCGATGAGGGCGTAGCGCCAGGCCTTGTCCGGCCGCGCCAGCGTCATGGGCACCTGCAGCACGTCCGGCGGCACCGGAAACACCGAGCTTTCCGCAAAGGCGACGAGGGCGAGGGCCCAGGGTGCCGACGGCTTCGACGAATACGCGATGATCCAGTCGTAGAGCTTGCGGAGCATGGGCGCCTTGCTGCGTCGCGAAAAGGTGCCCTCGCTTAGAGCCTGGAACGATCCGAGTAAAGCGCCGCGCGGGCCTGCCGGCGCGGCCTTTCGCCAGCCCGCGGCGCGGGCTCCCGTTCGCCGCGTCTGTGCCGGGATGTACCCCGCTGCGGCACCGCGTAAACCGCTGCTTTACCACCCCGGTTCACGCAAGGGCGCTGTGACTCGCAGGACACAGACACGTGACGCGGCGCGGTGTAAACCCGGTTTCGCTGCGGTCGAGTCGCGGGGGCGATACCCCGGTCGCAGTGCCAGCGGGGCGGGCCACGCCCCGGACGATTTCCGGGGAACACCCCGGTGCCGTTCAGTCTTTATGAACCGCTGCTGACACACTCATTCAGCTCCGGTGCCGCACGGGAAGCGTATTTCGTGCTGCACCGCCGCAAGCGGGTGTCGTCGGCGACGGAAGCCGCGACGCAAGTTCTGAGGATCGAGGATGACCAAGCGAATCGCCGTGTTTGCCGCTCTCGTGCTGGGCTATGTGCTGACAGGCATGGCGCTGAACGCCAGCCAGCCGGCCGACGCCGCTTCCCCCGTTTCGCCTGCTGCCGCGCAGAGCGAGGCCGACTGAACGCATCCCGATCAAGGCGCCCGTCCGGGGCGCCTCCCGTCCGTAGGGCGGGTGTGAAATCGAGGGCCGCGCGGTTTTCCTGAAGCGACGCAGACATGAAAATGGCCGGGCAAGCGCCCGGCCTTTTCATTTTCAAGTCACCCTGCTGCCGCGTCCGATGACCGGGCGGACCCGGCCATCGGGAGGGGAGGTCTCAGTGCACCGCGGCCTTCTTCTGCGGCTCGAGATCGGCGGCGGTCAGCGGCGGGTTGGCGAGGATGCCGCCGAGGCCGGCCATGGCGGCGCGCTGGCGCACCAGGGCCAGCACCACGTCGAGGGTGGGGGTGGGCATGTCCAGCATCTGGCCCATTTCCTGGACGACGCTGACCAGCGGATCGATCTCCATGGGGCGGTCGCGCTCCAGGTCCTGGAGCATGGAGGTCTTGTGCGCGCCCACGGCGCCGGCACCGTTGATGCGGCGTTCCACGTCCACGCGGAAGTTGACGCCGATGCGCTCGGCGATGGCCTTGGCTTCCAGCATCATGGCCTTGGCCACGGCGCGGGTGCCGGGATCGGCGGCGATGAGGTCGAGGGTGGCGTGGGTGAGGGCGCTGATGGGGTTGAAGCAGAGGTTGCCCCACAGCTTCAGCCACAGCTCGTCGCGGATGTTGGTCATGACCGGCGCGCGCAGGCCGCCCTTTTCCATCATCTGGCTGAGGGCGGTGACGCGGGGCGTGATCTCGCCCGACGGCTCGCCGAGGGGGAACTTGTCGCCATAGATGTGCTGGATGACGCCGGGCGCCACCACCTCGGTCGCGGGATAGACGATGCAGCCGATGGCGCGCTCGGGACGCAGCACTTCCCACTGCTTCGCGCCGGGATCGATGGTGGCGAGGGTGCGGTTCTCCAGCGCCCCGCCATGCTTGTAGAAGTACCAGTAGGGCACGCCGTTCACGGCGGTGACCACGGAGGTGTCATTGCCGAGGAGGGGGCGCATCTGCTGCACCACGCCGGGCACCGAATGGCCCTTGAGGGCGATGATGACGTAATCCTGCGGCCCCAGCTCGCGCGGGTCGTCGGTGGCGCGCACCTTGGCGACGCGCTCCTCGCCATTGATCAGCAGCTTCACGCCATTGGTCTGCATGGCCTCCAGATGGCCGCCACGGGCCACCAGGCTGACATCGGCGCCGGCCTGGGCGAGCTGCACGCCCAGATAGCCGCCAATGGCTCCGGCACCGAAAATGCATACCTTCATGGCTGATCCTCCCTGCTGAGCGCGATCTATGTCGTATTATGTATACCAGATTAGCGGGCAGCCCCGCCGTCCGGCAAGTCCCGGACACAATACTTATGGAAATTAATTCCGCAACGTGGAAAATTTGACGCAGGGGCAGCGCACGGGGTGGACGGGCGCGAGGGGAAAGATAGTTTGATACGCAACGAAACGGGAGGAGAAAGCGGCATGCCGGACACCGAGGTCGCACCGCGGCGCAGGGGACGGCCGGCCTCCGGCACGGCGTCGGAGGGCGGGGCCGAGGTCCAGTCGCTGGACCGCGCCATCGCCCTGCTGCGCGTGGTGGCCGATCAGGACGGCATGGCGCTGGCCGAGATCGCCCGGCGCGCCGAGCTGCCCGTCTCCACCGTGCACCGCCTGCTGACCACGCTGGAGAAGCGCCAGCTGGTCAATCACGACCTCTCCACCGGGCTCTGGACCGTGGGGCTCGGCCTGTTCCGCATCGGCTCGGCCTATCTCCGCATCCGCAAGCTGCCGGACATCGGCCGTCCGGTGATTCGCCGTCTCCTCCACGAGACCGACGAGACCGTGAACCTCGCCATGTTCGATGCCATGGAGCTGGTGGTGGTGGCGCAGGCGGAGGCGCACGCGCCCGTGCGCGCTTTCTTCCGCCTGGGCGCGCGGCTGCCGCTGCATGCCACCGCCGCCGGCAAGGCGGTGCTGGCCGCTGCGAGCCCCTCCTTCCGCGGCGCCTGTCTCGCCCAGATCCGCTACGAGCCCTTCACCACCGCCACCCGCCGCGAGGAGCGGGCGCTGATGGATGATGTCGCCGAAATCCTGGAGCGCGGCTTCGCCGTGGACCGGGAGGAGCATGCCCCCGGCATGCGCGCGGTGGCGGCCGCGATCCTCAACGAGTGGCGCGAGCCCATCGGCGCGGTGTCGGTGTCCGGCCCGGCGGTGCGCATGAGCGAGGATCGCATCCAGCGCCTTGGCCGGCGCGTGGTGGCGGCAGCGGAGCAGATGACGCGCCTGTATTCCGGTGCCGATGAAAACCTGCCGCAGGACTACGCCGCCTTCCGCTAAGGTGGCCTTCCGCAACTGGAATACAGTATTCCAAAGTTGTGGCATACAACGTACCTAATTCCGAATTGAAAATTCCAATTGACACCCCTCCCTTGGTCTATACTCTTGCCAAGCCGCCGTAACGGCAACGGTGGGAACGCCAACTAAATTGCCGGCATAAATCGCGTATTGGTGAAGATGCGCGATGTAAAACAGGCTGAAGTCCCGTTTTCGTCTGCTCCATAGAGGCTAAGCCCGGGGGTTCGACGAACAGAAGTGTTTTCGGGACCTTGCCCGGCGCAACAGGCGCCGGTTGATTGAAGCTCTGGAATTGCGATCCGCACCAAAAAGAACGCGGACGTGGGGAGGAAAAATCAGATGCATTCGGCAATCGCCAAGATCGTCAGGAGAGGTGCGGCTGCGCTCGCGGTCACGACGGCGCTCGCGCCGGCCGTTATGCCGTCCTGGGCCCATGCGGCCTGGGAGCCCACCAAGACCGTGGAATTCATCGTTCCCGCCGGCACCGGCGGCGGCGCCGACCAGATGGCGCGGATGATCCAGGGCATCGTCCAGAAGAACAATCTGATGAGCCAGCCGCTCGTCGTCATCAACAAGTCCGGCGGTGCCGGCGCCGAGGGCTTCCTCGACGTGAAGGGCTCCAACCGGAACCCCCACAAGATCATCATCTCCCTCTCGAATCTCTTCACCACCCCGCTCGCCACCGGCGTGCCCTTCTCCTGGAAGGACATGACCCCGGTCTCCATGCTGGCGCTCGACGAGTTCGTGCTGTGGGTGAATGCCAAGGCGCCCTATGACGACGTGAAGGGCTTCCTCGCCGCGCTCAAGGCCGCCTCGGGCGACCAGACCTTCAAGATGGGCGGCACCGGCTCCAAGCAGGAAGACCAGATCATCACCGCCGCCATCGAGCAGAAGACCGGCGCCAAGTTCATCTACGTGCCCTACAAGGGCGGCGGCGACGTCGCGGCCCAGCTCGTCGGCGGCCATGTGACCGCCTCGGTCAACAACCCCATCGAGGCGGTGTCCCAGTGGCGCGCGGGCGAACTGAAGCCGCTCTGCGTGTTCGACTACCAGCGGCTGCCCTACAAGGAGCCCATCGCCAACGGCAAGTCCTGGGCGGACATTCCCACCTGCAAGGAATCCGGCCTCGACATCGAATATCTGATGCTGCGCGGCATCCTCATGCCGCCGAATGCCAGCAAGGATCAGGTCGATTACTTCGTCGAACTGTTCAAGAAGGTCCGCGCCACCCCCGAGTGGCAGGAATTCATGCAGAAGGGGGCCTTCAACACCACGGCCCTGAGCGGTCCCGAATATTCGGCCTGGCTCACCAAGGCCGAGGCCACACACAAGGACCTCATGGAGAAGGCGGGCTTCGTCGCCAAATAGGCGACGAGGTTCGCGGCGCCGGTGCCGTGTGGCCGCAGAGCCGCGGGCGCCGGAAGGGCAGGGACGGTAGAGGCTTCGCCGCGCGACGGCGGGGCTGGGCCGGCCGCCGACCCTGTGCGCCGATCTGGGAAGCCCATCCGGGACGCCGCGCGGAACGCGACCGCCGTGCGCCCCGGCCGTGACCGGCCCCGTTTTGAAGCCCCGCACGAAGCCTGAGACGGATGCCTGACCGGCGGGGCGCTTCAAGGATCTGATCCCATGAGCACTGAAAGCGGACACTCCGCCCCCACCGCGCACAATGAGAAGACCGTCACCAACCGCACCATGGACGCGGCAGTGGCGCTGATCTTCATGGCCCTCGCGGCCCTCGTCATGTCCGACAGCTGGCGCGTGGGCGCGCGCTGGGCGTCGGACGGCCCGCAGGCCGGCTACTTCCCCTTCTATGTCGGCCTCATCATGTTCATCGCTTCCACCGTCACTTTGGTGACGGCGCTGGTGAGCCGCCATCCGGATCTCGGAAACTTCGTCGATCGCTCCCAGCTCGTCTCGGTGATGCAGGTGCTGATCCCGACGACGGTCTATGTGGGGCTGATCTTCCTCGTCGGAATCTATCTCGCGTCGGCGGTGTTCATCGTCTTCTTCATGTGGTGGCTCGGCAAATACCCGGTGGCGAAGATTATCCCCGTCGCCGTGGGCGTGCCGCTCGCCCTCTTCGTCATGTTCGAGATCTGGTTCCTAGTGCCGCTGCCCAAGGGCCCGCTCGAGACCGCGCTCGGCTACTGACCACCGGCGCCCCGCGCCGCGGTCCCGCCCGCGCGCCCCGCCTCCGGGGCCGCGGGAGGCGACAGACGATCTCCGCTCGGCCCCGCCCGGCGGACCCACGGGCGATGCGACGCCCATCCATCTTTTCGAGACCATCGACGCACAACAGGCAACGCGCCCGACCCCGCGCGAGCCGCCACAGAAGCGGCCGGGGGGCGCAACGGAGGACCCCGTGGAAGCGCTCACGTCACTCATCGGAGGGTTCGGTGTCCTCGCCGACCCCATGAACATCGTCTACATGTTCGTCGGCATTTCGCTCGGCGTCCTCATCGGCGTGCTGCCGGGGCTGGGCGGCGCCAACGGCGTCGCCATCCTGCTGCCGCTCACCTTCTCCATGTCGCCGGTGTCGGCGATCATCATGCTCTCCTCCATCTATTGGGGAGCCCTGTTCGGCGGCGCCATTACCTCCATCCTGTTCAACATTCCCGGCGAGCCCTGGAGCGTGGCCACCACCTTCGACGGGCATCCCATGGCCCAGAAGGGGAAGGCCGGCGAGGCGCTGACGGGGGCCTTCACCGGCTCCTTCATCGGCGCCTTCTTCGCCGTGCTGCTCATCACCTTCCTCGCGCCGGTCATCGCCAAGTTCGCGCTGCAGTTCGGCCCGGCCGAATTCTTCGCCGTCTACCTCCTCACCTTCTGCTCGTTCGTCGGCATGGGTAAGGAGCCGCCGGCCAAGGTGATCGCGGCCATGATGCTCGGCTTCGCCCTCGCGGCGGTGGGCATCGACACGGTGACGGGCCAGCTGCGCATGACCTTCGGCTCGGTGGAGCTGCTGCGCGGCTTCGACTTCCTGGTGGCGGTCATCGGCCTGTTCGGCGTGGGCGAGATTCTGCTCACCATGGAGGAAGGTCTCGCCTTCAAGGGCAAGAGCGCCTCCATCAATCCCAGGGTGGTGCTGCACACCTGGGCGCAGATCCCAAAATACTGGGCGGGTCTTCTGCGCTCGGCCATCGTCGGCTGCTGGATGGGCGTGACCCCTGGCGGCGCGACGCCGGCCTCCTTCATGAGCTACGGCCTCGCCAAGAAGTTCTCCAAGAACGGCCGCAACTTCGGCAAGGGCGAGCTGGAAGGCGTCATCATGCCGGAGACGGCGGCCCACGCCGCCGGCACCTCGGCGCTGCTGCCCATGCTCACCCTGGGCATTCCCGGCTCGCCCACCGCGGCGGTGCTGCTGGGCGGCCTGCTCATCTGGGGCCTCCAGCCCGGCCCGCTGCTGTTCGTGGAGCAGAAGGACTTCGTGTGGGGCCTCATCGCCTCGATCTACCTCGGCAACATCGCCGGCCTGATCGTGGTGCTGACCACCGTTCCGATCTTCGCGGCCATCCTGCGTATCCCGTTCAGCGTGATCGCGCCGATCATCCTCGTGATCTGCGCGGTGGGCGCCTACACGGTGCACAATGCCGGGCTCGACATCGCCGTCATGCTGATCTTCGGCGTCATCGGCTACCTGTTCAAGAAGCTCCAGTATCCGCTGGCGCCGCTGGTGCTGGCCCTGGTGCTCGGCGACATGGCCGAATCGTCGTTCCGGCAGGCCATGCTGGTGTCGCAGGGCCACCTCTCCATCTTCTGGTCCAACCCGCTGGTGGGCTCCATCGTCACCCTCGCGCTGGTGATGCTGGTGTGGCCGCTGGTGTCCAAGGTGATGGCCCGCCTCAACGGGGGGAAAGAGGCGGCGGCCGCCGAGTGAAAGACGGCGGGCGGGATAGCCAAAGGCCCATGAGCCCGGCTCATGGGCCTTTGGTCCAGCCCGCGCGGCGCCTGAGCGTGGCCCTCTCGGCCTCGGACAAAGACCGAGGCCGATGGCACAACAGCCTCCGCCCGCATCGCTTTTCCGGGCCGTTGACCCTGGGTCGTGCTGCGACGCGCAATCGAATTCCCGGCGGACGGGATTGATATGGCGCAATGAACACCGTATACAGTATTTCACGGATGAGGAACGCCTCGACAGAAGGCGGCCGCTTCCAGGGAGAGGAAGTCCAGGTCGTGCAGACGCCCGTGCATCAGACGCCCGCGCTTGAGGTCGTTGATCCTCCGAAGCTCAAGGTCGAGCCTCTGGAGGCCGCGTCCAGCCTGCGCATGCTGGCCTACGAGGCCCTGAAGCGCGCCATCACGCAGATGGACATCTACGGCTCGACCACCGAATTCCGTCTCGACGAGCGCCAGCTCTCCGAGACGCTGGGCGTCTCGCGGACCCCGATCCGCGAAGCCATGACCGTTCTGGAGCAGGAGGGCTTCGTGCGCTCCGTTCCGCGCCGCGGCATCTTCGTGGTGCGCAAGACCAAGCGCGAGATCCTCGACCTCATCGTGGTCTGGGCGGCGCTGGAGGCGATGGCGGCGCGCCTGGCCGCGACCCACGCCTCCGACAGCGAGATTGCGGGCCTGCGCCGGCTGTTCCACGAGTTCGAGGCGCAGCCCCTCGCCAGCCACATGAACGAGTATTCGGAGGCGAATATCGCCTTCCATCAGGCCGTGATCCGCATGGGCGGGTGCCGGCTGATCGTGGACATGACGGAGAACCTGTTCCTGCACATGCGCGCCATCCGCGCAGTCTCGGTGCGGCAGGAGAACCGGCACGAAATCTCCATGCGGGAACACATGGCGATCATCGATGCGCTCGAGACAAGAGACCCAGATCTCGCCGAGCGCCTGGTGCGGGAACACACCATGGGCCTTGCGGCTCATGTGGAACGGCACGGCGTCTTCCCCGAATAGGCCGGTCACAGGCCACGGAACGACGCCCTAGGAGATCCTCATGGCTACGGCGGAAAAGTCCAAGATCGAAGACAACGTGGTGCACATCGACCCGGCCGCCGAGGCCGAGCGTGAGCTCACCGACGGCTTCCACCTCGTCATCGATGCCCTGAAGCTGAACGGCATCGAGACGATCTACGGCGTGCCCGGCATCCCGATCACCGATCTCGGCCGCATGTGCCAGGCCGAGGGCATCCGTGTCATTTCCTTCCGTCACGAGCAGAATGCCGGCAACGCGGCGGCGATTGCGGGCTTCCTCACCAAGAAGCCCGGCATCTGCCTCACCGTGTCGGCCCCCGGCTTCCTCAACGGCCTGACGGCGCTGGCGAACGCCACCACCAACTGCTTCCCGATGATCCTCATCTCGGGCTCCTCCGAGCGCGAGATCGTCGACCTCCAGCAGGGCGACTATGAGGAGATGGACCAGCTCGCCATCGCCAAGCCCCTGTGCAAGGCGGCCTTCCGCGTGCTGCACGCTGCCGACATCGGCATCGGCGTCGCCCGCGCCATCCGCGCGGCGGTGTCGGGCCGTCCCGGCGGCGTCTATCTCGACCTGCCGGCGAAGCTCTTCGGCCAGGTGATGGATGCCGAGGCCGGCGCCAAGTCCCTCGTCAAGGTGATCGATCCCGCTCCGGCGCAGATCCCGGCCCCGGCCGCGGTGGACCGCGCCATGGAGCTGCTCAAGGGCGCCGAGCGTCCCCTCGTCATCCTCGGCAAGGGCGCGGCCTACGCGCAGGCCGACGACGAGATCCGCACCTTCATCGAGAAGAGCGGCATCCCCTTCCTGCCCATGTCCATGGCCAAGGGCCTGCTGCCGGACACCCATCCCCAGTCCGCCGGCGCCGCGCGCTCCACCGCGCTGAAGGATGCCGACGTGGTGCTGCTCGTGGGCGCGCGCCTCAACTGGCTGCTCTCCCACGGCAAGGGCAAGACCTGGGGCGATGCCCCGAAGAAGTTCATCCAGGTGGACATCGAGCCCAAGGAGATGGACTCCAACGTCGAGATCGCGGCCCCGCTCGTCGGTGACATCGGCTCGGTGATCGCCGCGCTCAACGCCCGCCTCGACGGCAGCTGGAAGGTTCCCCCGGCCCAGTGGACCGAGACCATCCGCACCAAGAAGGAAGCCAACATCGCCAAGATGGCGCCGAAGCTCCTGAAGAACTCGGTGCCCATGGACTTCCACTCGGCCCTCGGCGCGCTGAAGAACGTCATCAAGGAGCGTCCCGACGCGCTGCTGGTGAACGAGGGCGCCAACACCCTCGACCTCGCCCGCGGCATCATCGACATGTACGAGCCGCGCAAGCGCCTCGATGTCGGCACCTGGGGCGTGATGGGCATCGGCATGGGCTTCGCCATCGCGGCGGCGGTGGAGAGCGGCAAGAAGGTTCTCGCGGTGGAAGGCGACAGCGCCTTCGGCTTCTCCGGCATGGAGGTGGAGACCATCTGCCGCTACAACCTGCCGGTCACCATCGTGATCTTCAACAACAACGGCATCTACCGCGGCACCGACACCGATCCCACCGGGCGTGATCCCGGCACCACGGTGTTCGTCCCCGGCGCGCGCTACGACAAGATGATGGAAGCCTTCGGCGGCGTGGGCGTGAACGTCACGTCCCCCGACGAGCTCTATCGCGCGGTCAGCGCCGCCATGGACTCGGGCAAGCCCACCCTCATCAATGCGGAAATCGACCCGGCTGCCGGCTCCGAGAGCGGCAACATCGGCTCGCTGAACCCGCAGAGCGTGGTCAAGAAGAAGAAGTGAGCGGCGTCCGGCGCATGAGCCGGCGCCACTCATGATGCAAGGCTGGTCGGCGGGGCCTCAGGTCCCGCCACCCAACCCGACGACACCAAAATAATAAAAGTAAAACCGGGAACGAAAACAGAGCGGAATTGTGAGGATACGATGGGCAAGGCACTAGAGGGGGTCCGCATCCTGGACTTCACCCACGTTCAGTCCGGACCGAGCTGCACGCAGCTGCTCGCCTGGTTCGGCGCGGACGTCATCAAGGTGGAGCGTCCCGGCGAGGGCGACGTGACGCGCGGCCAGCTCCGCGACGTGGACGGCGCCGACAGCCTCTATTTCACCATGCTCAACTCGAACAAGAGGTCGATCACCCTCGACACCAAGAACCCCGAGGGCAAGGCCGTCCTCGAGCAATTGGTGCGCCAGTGCGACGTGCTGGTCGAGAATTTCGCGCCCGGCGCGCTCGACCGCATGGGCCTCACCTGGGAGCGCCTCTCCACCATCAATCCGCGCCTCATCCTCGCCTCCGTGAAGGGCTTCGGCCCCGGCCCGTTCGAGGATTGCAAGGTGTATGAGAACGTCGCCCAGTGCGCGGGCGGCGCCGCCTCCACCACCGGCTTCCGCGACAGCCTGCCCATGGTCAGCGCCGCGCAGATCGGCGACTCGGGCACCGGCCTCCACCTAGCGCTTGGCATCGTCACCGCGCTGTTCCAGCGCGAGCACACCGGCCGCGGCCAGCGCGTCCTGTGCGCCATGCAGGATGCGGTGCTGAACCTCTGCCGGGTGAAGCTGCGCGACCAGCAGCGCCTCGCCAACGGCCCGCTCAAGGAATACAGCCAGTTCGGCGAGGGCATCCCGTTCGGCGACAGCGTGCCCCGCGCCGGCAATGATTCCGGCGGTGGCCAGCCCGGGCGCATCCTGCGCTGCAAGGGCTGGGAGCACGATCCCAACGCCTACATCTATTTCATCACCCAGGCCCCGGTCTGGGAGAAGATCTGCGACGTCATCCACGAGCCCGAGTGGAAGACCGACCCGAACTACGCGACGCCGGCCGCGCGCCTGCCGCACCTCAACGAGATCTTCACGCGCATCGAAGCCTGGACCATGGCCCACACCAAGTTCGAGGCCATGGAGATCCTCAACAAGTACGACATCCCCTGCGGCCCGATCCTCTCCATGAAGGAGATCGCCGAGGACCAGTCGCTCTACGCCACCGGCACGCTGGTGGAGGTGGAGCACCCGATGCGCGGCACGTACCTGACCGTCGGCAACCCCATCAAGCTCTCGGACAATCAGGTCGAGGTGGAGCGCTCGCCGCTGCTCGGGGAGCACACCGAAGAGGTGCTCGCCGGCGTGCTTGGCCTCGCCCCCGACCGCATCGACGCCCTGCGCGCCTCGGGCGCCATCGGCACCCCTCGCCGGATGGCGGCGGAATAGCAGTTACGCCTCGGGGCGGCGGTCCTCAGGGGGCCGCCCCATCGCCGGCGACGGCGGGAGGTGAAAGGTTCGAAAGGAAGACGTGATGAGTGCGGCCCTCGATCTTGCTCAGCTGATGGATGCCGTGGCGGACGCCATCGTGGTCTGCGACAAGGCCGGCGCCATCGCGCTCTGGAATCCGGCCGCCGAGCGCATGTTCGGCTTCACGCCGGACGAAGCCATGGGGCAGTCGCTCGACATCATCATCCCGGAGCGCCAGCGCCAGCGGCACTGGGACGGCTATCACGAGACCATGCGCACCGGCGTCACCCGCTACGGGACGACGCTCTTGCGCGTGCCGGCCATCCACAAGGACGGCCATGCCTTGTCCATCGCCTTCACCGTCGCCCTCCTCGTGTCCGAGGCGGGCGTGCCCACGCACATCGTCTCGGTCATCCGGGACGAGACGGCGCGATGGAAGGAGGAGCGCGACCTTCGCAAGCGCCTCGCGGACGCCGAGACGCAGATGAAGGCGGCATCCCAAGCATGAGAGACCGGGCAAACCGGCGGGTGAAGCCGGCGGCGGCCCCGTGCCGTGACGCCGGAAGGTTTCGGGACTGCGGATGCCTCGCGTGACGCCGTCCCGCTGTTGAAGACCAGTTTTTGAAAAGGGAACGCAAATGACCAGCAAGCCGTTGGAAGGCATCAAGATCATCGACTTCACGCACGTTCAGGCCGGCCCCGCCTGCACGCAGCTCCTCGCCTGGTTCGGCGCGGACGTCATCAAGGTGGAGCGTCCCGGCTCGGGCGACGTGACCCGCAACCAGCTGCGCGACATCTCCAATGCCGACGCGCTGTACTTCACCATGCTGAACTCCAACAAGCGCTCCCTGACCCTGGACACCAAGACCCAGGAAGGCAAGGAAGTGCTGACGAAGCTCATCAAGGAGAGCGACGTCCTCGTCGAGAACTTCGCCCCCGGCGCGCTCGACCGCATGGGCTTCACCTGGGAGCACATCAACGAGCTGAACCCGGGCATGATCGTCGCCTCGGTGAAGGGCTTCTCCGACGGCCACCATTACGAAGACCTGAAGGTCTACGAGAACGTGGCGCAGTGCGCTGGCGGCGCGGCCTCCACCACCGGCTTCTGGGACGGCCCCCCCACCGTGTCCGCGGCGGCGCTCGGTGACTCGAACACCGGCATGCACCTCGCCATCGGCATCCTCACCGCGCTGCACGCCCGCAACAAGACCGGCAAGGGCCAGAAGGTCGCCGTGTCCATGCAGGATGCGGTCATCAACCTCTGCCGCGTGAAGCTGCGCGACCAGCAGCGCCTCGACCGCGTGGGCTACCTCGAGGAGTACCCGCAGTACCCGCACGGCACGTTCTCGGACGTGGTTCCGCGCGGCGGCAACGCGGGCGGCGGCGGCCAGCCCGGCTGGGTGCTGAAGTGCAAGGGCTGGGAGACCGATCCCAACGCCTACATCTATTTCACCGTGCAGGAGCAGGCCTGGGGCAAGGTGGCGGAAGCCATCGGCAAGCCCGAGTGGATCAACGATCCGGCCTACAACACCGCCCGCGCGCGCCAGGACAAGATCTTCGACATCTTCGCGGTGATCGAGGCGTGGCTCGCCGACAAGACCAAGTTCGAGGCGGTCGACATCCTGCGCAAGTTCGACATCCCCTGCGCTCCGGTGCTCACCATGAAGGAGATCGCCGAGGACAAGTCCCTGCGCGAGAGCGGCACCATCGTGGAAGTCGATCACAAGCAGCGCGGCAAGTATCTGACCGTCGGCAGCCCGATCAAGTTCTCCGACATGAGCGTGGAAGTCACCGGCTCCCCGCTGCTCGGCGAGCACACCGACGAGGTGCTGGCGGAGCTCGGCTATTCCCCCGAGCAGATCAAGTCCATGCACGAAGGTCGCGTGGTCTGATCGCATCCGTTCCCCGGGCCAGCGAAAGCGCAGCTTGAGCGCCGAGCCGGGGTCCAGCGCAGAACGTCTGCGCAGCAGCCCATTCCCTCTCCCGCACGCGGGGGAGGGCTTTTCGATACGGCGGCCCGTAACGCCCTCCTTCCGGCCTTGCCCGATGCGCTGAGCGCTCCGGCCGCCGGCTTCACGCCGCCCCTGAGGGGAGAGGCGATCTTTCGTCCGCAAGGACGGTCCGCAAAATTCACCTCGCCGAGTGCGTCACGCCTCGCGCTTCTATTGGCGCCCCCACTGGCGTCGTGTCGCACTGGAGCGTGCGCGCGATTGGGTGCAGACTGCGACTTTCGTCGCAATGGGCAGCCAAAGCGCACCTTGAGCCGCGGCAAACGCGGCCCTCGACGAGGGAGGAAACCCCGATGAACATTCACGAATACCAGGCCAAGGCCATCCTCCGCGATTTCGGCGTACCGGTCTCCCGCGGCTTTCCCGCTTTCACCCCCGAAGAGGCCGAGGCCGCGGCCGGCAAGCTCGGCGGCATCGCCTTCGTGGTGAAGGCGCAGATTCACGCCGGCGGACGCGGCAAGGGCAAGTTCAAGGAGCTTCCCGAGGGCGCCAAGGGTGGCGTTCGCGTGGTGAAGACCGCCGCCGACGTGAAGGCGAATGCTGCCGAGATGCTCGGCAATACGCTCGTGACGCTGCAGACCGGCGCCGACGGCAAGCAGGTGAACCGCCTTTACATCGAGGAAGGCGCGCTCATCGACAAGGAATTCTATCTCTCCATGCTGGTGGACCGCGTGACCTCGCGCGTCGCCTTCGTGGTCTCCACCGAAGGCGGCATGGACATCGAGGAGGTGGCGCATTCCACCCCTGAGAAGATCCACACCTTCTCCGTGGACCCGGCCACCGGCGTGCAGCCCCTGCACGGCCGCAAGGTGGCGCAGGCCCTCGGCCTCACCGGCGATCTCGCCAAGCAGGCCGGGGCGCTCACCGCCAACCTCTACAAGGCCTTCACCGAGAAGGACATGAGCCTTCTGGAGATCAACCCGCTGGTGGTGACGAAGGACGCGCGCCTCGTCTGCCTCGACGCCAAGGTGGGCTTTGATTCCAACGCGCTGTTCCGCCACTCGGACGTGGCCCAGCTGCGCGACGAGAGCGAGGAGGATTTCAAGGAGATCGAGGCCTCGCGCTACGATCTCTCCTATATCGCGCTCGATGGCACCATCGGCTGCATGGTCAATGGCGCGGGCCTTGCCATGGCCACCATGGACATCATCAAGCTCTACGGCCGGGAGCCCGCCAACTTCCTCGACGTGGGCGGCGGCGCCACCAAGGAGAAGGTGACGGCGGCCTTCAAGATCATCACCGCCGATCCGAATGTCGAGGGCATCCTCGTGAACATCTTCGGCGGCATCATGCGCTGCGACGTGATCGCCGAGGGCGTCATCGCCGCCGTGCGGCAGGTCGGCCTGAAGGTGCCGCTGGTGGTGCGCCTCGCCGGCACGAATGTGGACGAGGGCAAGAAGATCATCCGTGAATCCGGGCTCAATGTGATCCCCGCTGATGATCTGGACGATGCGGCGCAGAAGATCGTCGCGGCCGTGAAGAAGGAAGCTGCGTGATGTCCGTGCTGATCGACGCCAACACCCGGGTCATCACCCAGGGCTTCACCGGAAAGAACGGCACGTTCCACGCCGAGCAGGCCATCATGTACGGCACCAAGATGGTCGGTGGCACCTCCCCCGGAAAGGGCGGCTCGGTGCATCTCGGCCTGCCGGTGTTCGACACCGTGATCGAGGCGAAGGAAGCCACCGGTGCCGACGCCTCCGTGATCTACGTGCCGCCGGCCGGCGCGGCCGATGCCATCCTGGAAGCCATCGACGCGGAAATCCCGCTCATCGTCTGCATCACCGAGGGCATCCCGGTGCTCGACATGGTGAAGGTGAAGCGGGCGCTCTCCGGCTCCAAGTCGCGCCTCGTGGGGCCGAATTGCCCCGGCATCGTGACGGCAGGGCAGGCCAAGATCGGCATCATGCCCGCCAACATCTTCAAGACGGGGTCCGTGGGCGTGGTCTCGCGCTCCGGCACGCTGACCTATGAGGCCGTGTTCCAGACCTCCCAGGAAGGCCTCGGCCAGACCTCGGCGGTGGGCATCGGCGGCGACCCGGTGAAGGGCACGGAATTCATCGACGTGCTGGAGATGTTCCTCGCCGATCCCAAGACCCAATCGATCGTGATGATCGGCGAAATCGGCGGTTCGGCCGAGGAGGACGCGGCCCAGTTCATCGCAGATGAGGCTCGACAAGGCCGCAAGAAGCCGATGGTGGGCTTCATCGCCGGCCGCACGGCCCCTCCCGGCCGTCGCATGGGCCATGCCGGCGCCATCATCTCCGGCGGCAAGGGCGGCGCCGAGGACAAGATCGCGGCCATGGAGGCAGCTGGCATCCGCGTGTCGCCCTCGCCGGCGCGCCTCGGCAAGACCCTCGTCGACGTGCTGAAGGGCTGAGGGCAGGAGCGTTTTCCGCGCCTGACCTTCTGAATTGACGCCGTCATCCCCCGGCTCGTCCGGGGGATCCACCCTGCCGCGCGCAGGGAGCCAGATTGCCCGCACCGCTCTCGCGGCGCCGTGGATGCCCCGGACGAGCCGGGGCATGACACGGAGAGGAGGCAAAGGGCGGTTCCCCAAACAATCACCAGAGGAAACACCCATGACCACCTGGCTGCGCTTCGCCGCCGACGGAAAGACCGGCTTTGGCACGCTTGAGGGCGACACCATCGCCGTGCACGAGGGCTGCATGTTCGCGGGCGCCACCGCGACCGGCGCGACCGTGAAGCTCGCTGATGTGGCGCTGGAGGCGCCCTGCGTCCCCTCCAAGATCGTCGCCCTGTGGAACAACTTCCATGAACTGGCGGCCAAGCTGAAAGTGGCCGAGCCGGCCGAGCCGCTCTATCTGCTCAAGGCCACCACCTCCGTCTCCGCGCCCGGCTCGGTGGTGCGCCGGCCGGCGTCCTATGAGGGCAAGACGGTCTATGAGGGCGAGCTGGGCATCGTCATCGGCAAGACGCTGACCAACGTGTCCGAGGCGGAAGCCGCGGCCGGCATCTTCGGCTACACGGTGGTCAACGACATCACCGCCGCCGACATCCTCAATCGCGACCCGACCTTCCCCCAGTGGGCGCGGGCCAAGGGCATCGACGGCTATGGCCCGTTCGGCCCGTGGATCGTGACGGATTTCGATCCCGCCGCGGCGCGCGTGCGCACCATCCTCAACGGGCAGGAGCGGCAGAACTACCCGCTCGCCGACATGATCTTCCCGCCGGCACTGCTGGTGTCCCTCCTCTCGAAGGAGATGACGCTGAACCCCGGCGACCTCATCGCCTGCGGCACCTCGGTGGGGGTCGGCACCATGAAGGAGCCGACCAACACCATCGAGATCGAGATCGCCGGCATCGGCACGCTGGTGAATACCTTCGTGCAGTGAACGCGGGTCAGGGCCGGGCGGTCAGCCTCTGACCGCCCGTGCGCCGGCAATGAGGATGCAGGCCCCGACGAAGCCGGCGACGAGATAGCCGAGCCAGCCGGCAAAACCCACGCCCAGCAGCCCGAACAGGAAGCTGGCGATGGCGGCGCCGATGATGCCGAGGATGATGTTGGTGAAGAGGCCGGTGTCGCTCTTCATGAACATGGAGGCGAACCACCCGGCAAAGCCGCCGATGATGATGGCGGCGATCCAGCCCACTTGCGCCTCTTGCATGGTGTCCCTCCGATATACCGCCCCGCTCGCGTGGGGGCGCGGAGGAAACGGTACAGCAGGCCAACGGTTCCGGCCACGCTCGCGAATGGACAGCAAAAAGGCCGCCCGGAGGCGGCCTTTTCAGGATCTTGCCTTCGGCCCCGGTCTTCGACCGAGGCCAAGGGGCACGCTCAGGCGCCGCGCTGGTTTAATCGCGGGGCGCCCCCGGAAGCTCACTTCTTCAGCGCTGCCTGCGCCGCCGCGAGGCGGGCGATCGGCACGCGGAAGGGCGAGCAGGAGACGTAGTTGAGCCCCACCTCGTGGCAGAAGGCCACCGAGGCCGGATCACCGCCGTGCTCGCCGCAGATGCCGAGCTTGATGTCGGGACGCGACTTGCGGCCGCGCTCCACGCCGATCTTCACCAGCTCGCCCACGCCGTCCACGTCGATGGAGACGAAGGGGTCCACCTCCAGGATGCCCTTCTGGACATAGGGGCCGAGGAAGGTGCCGGCGTCGTCGCGGGACACGCCGAAGCAGGTCTGGGTGAGGTCGTTGGTGCCGAAGGAGAAGAATTCGGCGCCCTTGGCGATCTCCTCCGCCCGCAGCGCGGCGCGGGGCAGCTCGATCATGGTGCCCACCTGGAAGGTGAGGGTGGCGCCGGTCTCCTGCTCCACCGCCTTGGCGGTGTCGCGGATCACCTTGTCCACGATGTCGAACTCGGCCTTGGTGGCGATGAGGGGGACCATCACCTCGGGCACCACCGCCTCGCCCGTCGACTTGGCGGCGATGACCGCCGCCTCGAAGATGGCGCGGGCCTGCATCTCGGCGATCTCGGGGAAGGCGATGGCGATGCGGCAGCCGCGGAACCCGAGCATCGGGTTCACTTCGTGCAGCTCCTTGTAGCGCCGCTCCACCCGCTCGATGTCCACGCCGAGGCTTTTCGCCACCTCCGCCGTCTCTTCCGCCGTGTGGGGGAGGAACTCGTGCAGCGGCGGGTCGAGCAGGCGGATGGTGACCGGCAGGCCCTTCATGATCTCGAACAGCTCGACGAAATCGTCGCGCTGCATGGGCAGGAGCTTGGCCAGCGCCGAGCGGCGGCCGGCCTCGTCGTCGGCGAGAATCATCTCGCGCACGGCGAGGATGCGGCCGGCGTCGAAGAACATGTGCTCGGTGCGCGACAGGCCGATGCCCTCGGCGCCGAACGAACGGGCCATGCGGGCGTCCGCCGGGGTCTCGGCATTGGCGCGGACCTTGAGCTTGCGCACCTTGTCGGCCCAGCCCATCAGGGTCGCGAATTCGCCGGAGAGTTCCGGCTGGAGCATCGCCACCTCGCCCGCCAGCACCTGGCCGGTGCCGCCGTCGATGGTGATGAGGTCGCCCTTCTTGAAGGTCTGGCCGTTCACGGTCAGCGTCTGGGCGGCATTGTCGATGCGCAGCGCACCGGCGCCGGAGACACAGGGCTTGCCCATGCCGCGCGCGACCACCGCCGCGTGGGAGGTCATGCCGCCGCGCGCGGTGAGGATGCCCTGGGCGGCGTGCATGCCGTGGATGTCTTCCGGCGAGGTCTCGACGCGGACGAGGATGACCTTGCGGCCCTGCTCCTTCCACGCCTCGGCCTCATCCGCCGAGAACACGATGGCGCCGGCCGCCGCGCCCGGAGAGGCGGGGAGGCCCGTGGCGATCACCTTGCGCTCGGCCTTGGGATCGATGGCGGGGTGCAGCAGCTGGTCCAGCGCGGCGGGATCGACCCGGCCGACGGCCTCCTGCTCGGTGATGAGCCCTTCCGCGGCCAGCTCCACGGCGATGCGCAGGGCCGCCTTGGCGGTGCGCTTGCCGGAGCGGGTCTGGAGCATCCAGAGCTTGCCCTTCTCCACCGTGAACTCGAGGTCCTGCATGTCACGGTAGTGGTTTTCGAGCACATGCGAGATGCGCTCGAACTCCTTGAAGGCGTCGGGCAGGGCGACTTCCATGGAGGGCTTGTCGGAGCCGGCGGCCTTGCGGGCCTTCTCGGTGAGGTCCTGCGGGGTGCGGATGCCCGCCACCACGTCCTCGCCCTGGGCGTTCACCAGGAACTCGCCATAGAGCGCGTTCTCGCCGGTGGAGGGGTTGCGGGTGAAGGCGACGCCCGTGGCCGAGGTCTCGCCCATGTTGCCGAACACCATGGACTGCACGTTCACCGCCGTGCCCCAGCTCTCGGGAATCGAGTGCAGGCGACGGTAGGTGATGGCGCGGGCGTTCATCCAGGACGAGAAGACGGCGCCGATGGCGCCCCAGAGCTGCTCGTGCGGGTCCTGCGGGAAGGGCTTGCCCAGCTCGGCCTCGACCTTCGCCTTGTACTTCACCACCAGGGCCGCCCAGTCGTCCGCCGAGAGGTCGGTGTCGAGGGTGTGGCCGTGCTGGAGCTTGTAGTGCTCCAGGATCTCCTCGAAGTGGTGGTGGTCCACGCCGAGCACCACGTCGGAATACATGGTGATGAAGCGGCGGTAGCTGTCATAGGCGAAGCGCCGGTCGGCGAGACGGGCCACCGCGTCCACGGTGGCGTCGTTGAGGCCGAGGTTCAGCACCGTGTCCATCATGCCGGGCATGGAGGCGCGGGCGCCCGAGCGCACCGAGACGAGCAGCGGGTTCGACGCATCGCCGAACGACTTGCCGGTGAGCTGGCCCACCTGAGCGAGCGCGGCTTCCACCTCGCCCTTCAGCTCGGCCGGATAGGTCTGGCCGTGGGCGTAATAATAGGTGCACACCTCGGTGGTGATGGTGAAGCCGGGAGGGACGGGCAGGCCGAGGTTCGACATCTCGGCGAGGTTCGCGCCCTTGCCGCCGAGAAGGTTCTTCATGTCGGCTTTGCCCTCGGCCTTGCCGTCGCCGAAGGTGTAGACCCATTTCGTCATGTGGGTTGGCCCCGTTTGGGATTATGCAGAGTGGCGGGATGCTTTAACGTGCAGCGCACAAAGCATCAACTGGGCAATCGGACGGCCGTTCCTGCGCGGCCCCTTCTGAAGCCGTCGCGGATCAGTGCCCCATCAGGCCGGTGACGCCCACGATGATGAGGTAAATGGCGACCAGCACGTTCAGAAGTCGCGGGAAGGCGAGGATCAGGACGCCTGCAATCAGCGCGACCGCCGGCTGAACGATGACCATGTTGAAAGACATTGTGAAGCCTCCCCTTTCGTCCGGGCGGCCCGAACAGCCTCCGTCGCCGCCGCGGCGCACGATTGCCGATCCGGGGCGCAAGGTCCATGGGGGGCGTCGCGCGGGGTGATCGCACGGCCGGCGCGGGGCTGGCAGGGCGGCTCACGCTGGCGTTACGTGCGACGACATTGCGCGGGCGGCGCAACACGGCACAATCGTTGAATCCGCATTTCGCCGGAACATCCGAGCACCCCTCGCCGCCGCCCATGCCCGCGGAGCGGGGCGGGCGCGACCGATGGGAGCCGCCATGTCGTCCCCTGCCTTCGCCGCAATGCCGAATGCCGTGGCTGCCAACTGCCGCTGGGGAAGGCTGCGCGCGCTCCTCGCCGCGTCTGCTTTCGGGGTGCTGGCGCTGTCGGCAGGGACCGTGCAGGCGCAGCCGGAAAAGTGCCCGCGCATGGTGGCCGAGCGGCCCAAGGTGCGGCTCGCGGCGCTGGATGCCGCCATGCTGCGGCTTGCGGAGGCCACGGGGCCGGTGCACCTGACCTTCATCGGCCACGCCAGCTTCCTCATCGAAAGCCCGGCCGGGGTCAGCATCGTCACGGATTACAACGATTACGTGCGGGCGAATCTGGTGCCGCGCATCGTCACCATGAACCATGCCCACGACACCCACTACACGGACGCGCCCGACCCCGGCATCGAATATGTGCTGAAGGGCTGGGGGCGGGACGGGGCGCCGGCGCACCATGAGGTGACGGTGGAGGACGTGTGGATCCGCAACGTCCCCACCAACATCCGCCGTGGGGCGGGGACCGAATATGACGGCAATTCCATGTTCGTGTTCGAGGTGGCGGGCGTGTGCATCGCCCATCTCGGGCACCTGCACCACCTTCTGACCAAGGACCACCTGGAGGCGCTGGGCCGCATCGACGTGGTGCTGGCGCCGGTGGACGGCTCCTACACGCTCGATCTGGAAGGCATGGTGGAGGTGCTGAAATCCATCAACGCGCCGTTGGTCATCCCCATGCACTACTTCAGCCAGTACGGGCTGGAGCGCTTCCTGGCGCGGCTGGGGCAGGAATGGACGGTTCAGCGCGCTACCGAGCCGTTCGTGCTGCTCAGCCGTGAGACCCTGCCCAAGACCCGCACCGTGCTGGTGCTGCCGGGGCGCTAGGGGCGGCGAGGGCAGGGGAGAGCCGGCAGGATATTCGGGACCGTCATCGCCCGCCTCGTGCAGGCGATCCACGGCGCGGCCGGGGTGCCACGTCTAGACCCGGCACCGGCCTTCCGGGCCGGTGGATGCCCCGGACCGGCCGGGGCATGACGGCGTGTGGCTGCAATGGCCGTCCTGAGCCCTTGTGCCAAAAGAAAAAGGCGCCGCGCAGAGCGCGACGCCTTTGTTCTGTCTCGACCCGGGTCAGGCGACCCGGCCGACCTCACTTGAGAGCGAGGAAGGAGGTGTCGAAGGAGAGGCTGGCCACGTAGCGGTCGCCGCAGACGTTCTTCAGGCCCGAGATCACGCCGCAGGTGCCCATGGAGGCGAAGCCGACGCCGGACACGTAGGACGGGCTGGAGGTGAGGGTGCTGCCGTAGTAGCGCAGGTCGAGGGTGGCGGCCTTGTAGGTGAAGGCGGCGCCCACGTTCCAGGTGGTGTAGGAGGGCAGCTCGTAGTTGGCGACGAAGATGTTGCCGAGGTCGGTCTGGCCGAGCCACTGATAGCCGAGCTCACCCGAGATGTAGAAGCCCACGTCCTTGACCGGGCTCCACTTGGTGAAGTCGATCTTGGCAGTGCCCGACAGGTAGGTGCCGGTGGAGCCGGAGCCCGCGTAGCTGTTGGTGTAGTAGAGGTTGGCGCCGACGGTGAACACGTCGTTGAAGACGTAGGTCGGCTTGAAGTAGACTTCCCAGTAGTCGATGTTGACCGAGGGAATGCCCGCGCCGAGCGAGTTCACGGCGATCTCGCCGGGATAGTAGTAGTAGACGAAGCCGACGTCGGCGGTGAAGGCGCCCCAGGTGTGGCGCAGGCCGCCGTACAGGTCGATCTCAGCCGAGGCGTCGGTCAGGCCGGTGAAGCCGCCGAACTGGTTGATCGGGGGGAAGTCCACGTTCGAGGCGAAGATGCCGGCGTAGACCCAGTCGAACAGACGCAGCTCGGCATAACCCTGAACGGTGGGGTTGCCGTCGGTCTGCGAGATGCCGCGGAACACGTAGTCGGTGCCGAGCTTCACGCCGAACGCCACGTCCCACAGGGGGGCCTCAGGCGCCGGAGCGGCCTTCACGGGCATGGGAGAGCTCAGGTCCGCGGCGCCGGCGGCACCCACGGAAGCGGCTCCGGCCAGGAGCATGGAAGCGGCCACGACTGCAATCTTGTTCATAACGGTTTTCCCCGCAGCGATCTGGAATGATAAAAATCAGGTCGCGGCTTCAAGTCCAATGCGAAATTTGAGGCAGCGATTGCATCCGCTTTAGGCAAACCGTTGCAGTTGCTGGATTCTGCTGTTGCATGGTTGCAACGCACTGTCCCGAAACGGTACGGCGGCCCGTTCCTGCCAGGAAAATGATGTGCCGCGAAAGGGATCGGGCGCCTCAAAAAGGCCATGGAAATGGTATTATGATCCGGTGAGGTGACGCTTTCCGATCACAGGCCCCGTCACACGGGTGACTCATGGGCGTGACTCGGAGCACGCCCGGGTCGGTCGGAACGGCCATAGGGGCCGACCGCGGAGGCGTCCCCGGCGCGAGGTCGGGGCCGATGCCCGAGTGTCAGGGGCGCGTCATCAGCAGCGGGCGCCCGCGTTCCGGCGTGCGGGCCCAGCCGCCGTCTTCCTGCCGGGCGAAGCGGATGACCGAGGCGCCGCCCTCGCCGCGCACGAGGATGTTGCCGCCCTCGATGTCCCACGCGGTGGGGCCGAAGCGCAGCAGGGCCGCATCGCAGCCGCTAGCGATGCTCAGGCGGAAACCGCCGCCCTTGGCCGGCGAATCGAGGAGTGTCACCCGGCACACGGGCGTCCCCACCTGTCGGGCGAGGTCCCAGTCGCCGACCACCTCCTCGGGCTTCAGCTCGGTGCCTTCGGCCACGGCGGGGTTGGCGAGGAAATAGACGCCGTCGCCTTCGCGCAGCGCCTCGTAGCTGCCTTCGGTACCCTCGGTGAACTCGGCGACGGTGCGGCCCTGCGCGTTGAGAAGGCGGATGGAGCCGGAGGGATCGGGCAGCCAGGCGACGACCTGCGCGGAAAAGCCGATGTCGGCGCAGGCGGGCCGGTCGAACTCCACCGCGAGGCCGGGGCCGGCGGCGTCGGGCTTCAGGGCGAAGGCGCAGCCGCGTGCGCCGTCGGCGCTGGAGAGCCGGAGCGGCGCGGCCATGCGGGCCGCCGCCTCACGCACGGCGGGATCGAGCTTCGGCGCCGCGGTGGCGGCGGCCGGCGGCTTTGCGGCCGGATCGGCCTTCTGGGCGAACGCAGGCGCGATGGCGATCAGGCCGGCAAGAAACGGGGCAGCAAGAAGGGGGGCGGCAAGGAGAGGGGCAGCAAGCACGCGGCACAGCGCGCCGCGGCGCGTTTGAACCCGCGGAAAATCGTTCAGATGCGCCATGCTGCCCTCCACGACGACCCGCGCCCCGGTCGCCCCGCCGCGTCGCGCTGCGAGTTTAGCACCGCGCGGGCAGGGGATCATCAGGTACGCGCGCCGGCGCGAGGGCCGGCGCGTCGCAGCCCGGGGGGCGTCCGTGGATCAGCCCCGCGGCCAGGGCGTCTCGGCGACGGGGGTCAGCGGCCCCTTGCCGTCGAAGAAGGAGAGGATGTTGTCCACCACCAATTGTCCCATGGCGGCGCGGGTAAAGTGGGTGGCGGAGCCCACGTGCGGCAGCAGCACCACGTTGTCGAGGGCGAAGAAAGCCTCCGGCACGTTGGGCTCGTCCTCGAACACGTCGAGGCCGGCGGCGAGGATGGTCTTCGACTGGAGCGCCGAGAGCAGCGCCGCCTCGTCCACCACGGTGCCGCGCGCCACGTTGATGAGGATGCCGTTGGCGCCCAGCGCCGCCAGCACCTCGGCATTGATGATGTGACGCGTGGCCGGTCCGCCGGGAAGAATCGCCACCAGCACGTCCACCGCCCGCGCCATCTCCACGAGGTCGGGATAATGGCGATAGGCCACGTCCGCCTGCGGCCGCCGGCTGTGATAGACGACGGGCACGGAGAAGGCCTCAAGCCGCTTGGCGATGGCCTTGCCGATGCGGCCCATGCCGAGGATGCCCACGGTGCGGTCGCGCAGGGTGGGGCCGAGGGGAAAGGCGCTCTTGGTCCACTGTCCCGAGCGCACGAAGCGGTCGCCCTGGGGGATCTGCCGCACGGTGGCGAGCAGCAGGCCGAGGGTGAGGTCGGCCACCTCCTCGTTCAGCACGTCCGGCGTGTTGGTGACGATGACGCCGCGCTTCGCCGCCGCCGCGGCATCCACGGTGTCGTAGCCGACGCCGAAATTGCCGACGATCTTCAGGTTGGGCAGGCGCGCCATGAGCGCGTCGTCCACCTTCACCTTGCCGCGGGTGGCGATGGCCTCGACCGCGCCGGCATTGCTGTCGTTCAGGGCGTCCAGCGGCACCAGGGTGAAGCGGCCGGAAAGCTGGCGCTCGACGACCTCCTCCATCACGGAGCCGGTGAGGAGAAGGGCCGGGCGGGCGGCATCGGTCATGGCAGATCCGGTCATCGCAAGTCTCCGCTATGGCGGCTGGGCAGGAAAAACGGATGGAAATGTCACCGGCGGGCCGGCGGGAGCGCCGCCCCCTGAACCCGCGCCGGAGCCCGCAGAGCACGGCCGGAAGCGGCCATCCCCTCGGCGGGAGGGGTATCTCTAGCCCCATATCAGACCTTCGTCCAATGGAGCTTCAATCGTTTTAAATTTCCACTTGATCCCGTTCTCACCTCGCACCATGATCGCGCCGCGTTCCGGAAGGGGCGCCCGGCCGGAGGTCTGTTCCGGCCCAAGAATGGTGCGGCTGCATCGGGCAAGGTCCTCAAGGGCCCCCGCGCGGCACGAGGAAACGGCGAGGGGAGAGGACGCTGCATGGCGACCGTGGACATTCGCGGTGTGAAGAAGGCCTATGGGTCGACGCAGGTCATCCATGGCGTGGACGTGGACATCCGCGACGGTGAGTTCGTGGTCCTGGTCGGCCCCTCGGGCTGCGGCAAGTCCACGCTGCTGCGCATGATCGCCGGCCTCGAAAACATCTCCGGTGGCGAAATCCTGATCGGCAATCGCGTCATCAACGAGATGCCGCCGAAGGAACGGGACATCGCCATGGTGTTCCAGAACTACGCGCTCTATCCGCACATGACTGTCGCGGACAACATGGGCTTCTCGCTGAAGCTGCGCAAAGCCCCGAAGTCCGAGATCGAAAGCCGGGTCCAGCGCGCCGCCGAGATCCTCAACCTCACCAAGCTGCTCGACCGCTACCCCCGCCAGCTCTCCGGCGGCCAGCGCCAGCGCGTCGCCATGGGCCGCGCCATCGTGCGGGATCCGCAGGTGTTCCTGTTCGACGAGCCGCTCTCCAATCTCGACGCCCAGCTGCGCGTGCAGATGCGCACCGAGATCAAGGAGCTGCACCAGCGGCTGAAGACCACCACGGTCTATGTCACCCACGACCAGATCGAGGCCATGACCATGGCCGACAAGATCGTGGTGATGCACGACGGCATCGTGGAGCAGATCGGCGCCCCGCTGGACCTTTACGACCGGCCCGCCAACCAGTTCGTCGCCGGCTTCATCGGCTCGCCCTCCATGAACTTCGTCAAGGGCAAGGTGCGGCTCGGCGCCAATCCCATGCTGGTGACGGACAGCGGCGTCGAGGTGCCCCTGCCGGATGCGCAGGGCCTCGCCGACGGGCAGAAGGTGGTCTACGGCCTGCGCCCCGAGCACATCCGCCTCGATCCCGCGGGCGTGCCGGCCCAGGTCGTCGTCACCGAGCCCACCGGCTCGGAGATCCTGGTCGTCGCCCGCCTCGGCGAGGGGGCCGCGGCGCAGGAGATCACCTGCCTGTTCCGCGAGCGGCTGAGCTTCAGCCCCGGCGAGACGATCCGCATCGCGCCGCAGCCGGGCCTCACACATCTTTTTGACGAGGCGACCGGCAGTCGCCTCTGACAAGGTCCGGTACCGTGCCGGGCTTCGGTACGATCAGGGGGAAAGAAGACCGTTCGAGACTGTCGTCCGAAACGGCCCGTCCTCGAGGAAACGCTTCACGGGAGGAAGACCAATGACCATTTCCAGACGTGACCTTCTCATGAGCGGCGCGGGCCTTGCGGCCGGCGCCATGGCCCTGCCCATGCTCTCCACCAAGGAGGCCATCGCCCAGGCTGTCGCCAAGTTCGAGCCGGAGGCCGGCGCCTCCCTGCGCCTGCTGCGCTGGTCGCCGTTCGTGAAGGGCGAGGAAGACGCCTGGATCGCCAACACCAAGAAGTTCACCGAGGCCACCGGCATCGAGGTGCGCATCGACAAGGAGAGCTGGGAGGACATCCGTCCCAAGGCCGCCGTCGCCGCCAACGTGGGCTCCGGCCCCGATATCGTGTGGGTGTGGTTCGACGACGCCCAGCAGTATCCCGACAAGCTGCTCGACGTGACCGACCTCGCCGACAGCCTCGCCAAGCAATATGGCGGCTATTATCCGGCCTGCGCGGCCTATGCGACGGTCAAGGGCCGCTTCGTCGGCCTGCCGCTCGCCACCATCGGCAACGCGGTGGTCTATCGCGACAGCTGGGTGAAGCAGGCGGGCTTCTCCGAATTCCCGAAGGACACCAAGGGCCTTCTCGAACTTGGCAAGGCGCTCAAGGCCAACAACCACCCCATGGGCTTCACGCTGGGCCATGGCGTGGGTGACGGCAACAACTTCTGCCACTGGGTGCTGTGGAGCCACGGCGGCAAGATGGTGGACGAGAGCGGCAAGGTGGTCATCAACTCGCCCGAGACCGTCGCCGGCCTGAAATACGTGGCCGAGCTGTACAAGACCTTCATCCCCGGCACCGAGAGCTGGCTCGACGTCAACAACAACCGCGCCTTCATCGCCGGCGACCTGTCGGTGACGGCGAACGGCGTGTCGGTCTATTACGCGGCGGCCAACGACCCCAAGCTCGCCGAAATGGCGGCGGACATGAAGTCCACCAACTTCCCGGTCGGCCCCATCGGCAAGAAGGTGGAACTGCACCAGACCACCACCGCCTGCATCTTCAAGTATTCGAAGTTCCCCAAGGCGGCGCAGGCCTATCTCGCCTTCATGTTCCAGGCTGACCAGTACAATGCCTGGCTGACCGGCGCGAGCGCCTATTGCTGCCAGACGCTGAAGAGCTTCTCCAACAATCCGGTGTGGACTTCCAAGCCCATCCACGCCGCCTATGCGCTCGCCTCCGAGACGCTGCAGCCCAACGGCTACGCCGGTCCGCTCGGGCCGAAGTCGGCCGCGGCCATGGCCGACTGGATCGTCGTGGACATGGTGGCGGAAGCCGCCACCGGCCAGCGCACGCCGGAAGAAGCCGCCAAGCGCGCCCAGCAGCGCGCCGAGCGCATCTACCGCTGAGGCACACAAGGGGCCGGGGTTTCCGGCCCCTTCGATACCGCCGTCATGCCCGGCCTCGTGCCTCAAGTCGGCTGTTGCCGACTTGCGCACCTAAATGCGGAACCCGCAAAAATGCGGGTTCCGGGCATCCACGCCGCGCCGCTTTAGCGAGGGCGCGACCGTGGCACTGGCGGAACCACGTGGATGGCCGGCACAAGGCCGGCCATGACGCCCCGGACAAAGCGCGACGGGAAGTCCCTCTCCAGTGGAGAGGTCAACAAGACAGCAAGACAGCGATACCGGAGACCCATTCATGGCCAACGTCGCAGCGGCTGAGCCGACCCACAAACGGTCCTTCTGGGCCGGCATCGGTCAGGGCCGGCACGTGCTCGGCATCGCCTTCATGGTGCCGGCGGCCGTCTTCCTGCTGTTCTTCCTCACCTATCCCCTCGGCCTCGGCGTGTGGCTCGGCTTCACCGACACGCGCATCGGCCGCGAGGGCGTGTTCATCGGCCTCGAGAACTACGAATCGCTCTGGGGCGACAGCCTGTTCTGGCTGGTGGTGTTCAACACGCTCCTCTACACCATCGCCGCCTCGATCCTGAAGTTCGGCCTCGGCCTGTGGCTGGCGCTGCTGCTCAACGAGAACCTGCCGTTCAAGGCCTTCTTCCGCGCCGTGGTGCTGCTGCCGTGGGTGGTGCCCACCGTGCTCTCGGCCATCGCCTTCTGGTGGATCTTCGACAGCCAGTATTCGATCATCTCCTGGGCGCTCATCAAGATGGGGCTCATCTCCGCGCCCATCAACTTCCTCGGCGACGTCACCAACGCCCGCGCCTCGGTCATCGCGGCCAATGTCTGGCGCGGCATTCCCTTCGTCGCCATCTCGCTGCTGGCGGGGCTCCAGACCATCTCGCCCTCGCTGCACGAGGCCGCGACGCTGGACGGCGCCACCAACTGGCAGCGCTTCCGCTACATCACGCTGCCCATGCTCTCGCCGATCATCGCGGTGGTGATGACCTTCTCGGTGCTGTTCACCTTCACCGACTTCCAGCTGATCTACGTGTTGACCCGCGGCGGCCCGCTGAACTCCACCCACCTCATGGCGACGCTCTCCTTCCAGCGCGCCATTCCCGGCGGCTCGCTGGGCGAGGGCGCGGCCATCGCCGTGGCCATGATCCCCTTCCTGCTGGCGGCGATCCTGTTCAGCTATTTCGGCCTGCAGCGCCGCAAGTGGCAGCAGGGCGGGGCCGACTGAGCCCGCCCTGAAAGCCCCACGCGCCGCCCACCAATTCTGCGAGGACCCCCATGGCCCAGCCCCAACCCGTTGAGATGACCGACAATTCCACGGGCATGAGCTATCTCGACAGCCTGCCCCGGCGGGTCGTCACCGTCTTCCTGCCGCTCATCGTCTTTGTCTTCGTGCTGCTGTTCCCGTTCTACTGGATGGCGATCACCGCCATCAAACCGAACTTCCAGCTCACCGATTACAACAACTACTCCCCGCTCTGGGTGGTGGAGCCGACGCTGGAGCACATCAAGTATCTGCTGTTCGAGACCTCCTATCCGCACTGGCTGTGGAACACGGTCTACATCTCGGTGGCGGCCACCGTCATCTCGCTGGTGACGAGCGTGTTCGCGGCCTATGCCATCGAGCGCCTGCGCTTCAACGGCTCGCGCTGGGTCGGCCTCGGCATCTTCCTCGCCTATCTGGTGCCGCCCTCCATCCTGTTCATCCCGCTCGCCATCATGGTGTTCGGCCTCGGCATCTACGACACCAAGCTGGCGCTGATCCTCACCTATCCCACCTTCCTCGTGCCCTTCTCCACCTGGCTGCTGATGGGCTATTTCCGCTCCATCCCGTTCGAGCTGGAAGAGTGCGCGCTGGTGGACGGCGCCTCGCGCTGGCAGATCCTCATCAAGGTGCTGCTGCCGCTCTCGGTGCCGGGGCTGATCTCGGCGGGCATCTTCTCCTTCACCCTGTCGTGGAACGAGTTCATCTACGCGCTCACCTTCATCCAGTCGTCGGAGAACAAGACCGTGCCCGTGGGCGTGCTCACCGAGCTGGTGCGGTCGGACGTGTATGAATGGGGATCGCTGATGGCCGGCGCCCTCATCGGCTCGCTGCCGGTGGTGATCCTCTATTCCTTCTTCGTGGATTATTACGTCTCGTCCATGACCGGAGCGGTGAAGGAGTAGGGCGCCACCCTTCCGGGGGCCGCGCCTGCCGAATTTGCCCGCTTGCCCTCGCGCGCGCGCCGTGGCACCCCTTGCCGCGGCTCGTTGCGGTGCATCATGCGCCGGGGGAAAGCGGGGGTGAGGGATGATCGAGCGGGTGATCGAAGGGATTTTGTTCCGCAGCCGCTGGATTCTCGCGCCCTTCTATGTCGGCCTCGTCGTGGGCATGCTGGTGCTGCTGTTCAAGTTCGGCCACGAGCTGCTGCACTTCGTGCTGCACGCGGTCTCGGCCACCGAGAGCGACATCATCCTCGGCATCCTGGCCCTCGTGGACCTGACGCTCACCTGCAACCTCGTGGTGATCGTGATCTTCTCCGGCTACGAGAACTTCGTGTCGAAGATCGATCCCGACGGCCACCCCGACTGGCCGGACTGGATGACGCGGGTGGACTTCACCGGCCTGAAGCAGAAGCTGCTGGCCTCCATCGTCGCCATCTCCGCCATCCAGCTGCTCAAGGCGTTCATGAACCTCGACAAGGGGAACATGAGCGAGAACACGCTCATGTGGCTGGTCATCATCCACATGGTATTCGTGGGATCGAGCCTGGTGCTGGCCTGGTCGGACAAGCTCTCCAACAACAAGCACTGAGCGGCGCGGGCGCGGGCTTGGACTCACCCGCCCGCCATCTCCTCCACAGTCGCCGCAGCTCCGCGCGCCAATAGGCGGGCGAGCGCCTCGCGCACCGGGCCGGCGAAGCGCGGGTCGGCGCCGAGGTCGGCGAACACTTCGCGCACCGAGAGAAGAGCCGGCGCGAGGCGAGCGGCCTCGGGGCCGGCCTCGTCCGCCAGCGCCTTCAGCCGGGCGGCGAGGGGGTCGCGCACGTCGATGGCCTTGCCCTGTTCGTCCCGCCCGGTCACGTAGCGCATCCATCCGGCGACGCCGAGGGCGAGCAGCGGGATGGGCGCCCCCTTTGCCAGCCGGTCGCGGGCGGTGGCGACGAGGCGCTGGGGCAGCTTCTGTGAGCCGTCCATGGCGATCTGCCACGTGCGGTGCCTGAGCGCCGGATTGGCGAACCGCTCCCGAAGCGCGCGCTTGTAGGCGGCCACGTCCACGCCCGCGGGCAGATGCAACGTCGGCGTCACCTCCTCATCCTGTAGCCGCGCCACCAGCCGGGCGAAGGCGGGCACCGCCATGGTGTCGGCGATGGTGGCGTGGCCCGCGAGATAGCCGAGATAGGCGAGGGTGGAATGGGCGCCGTTCAGCAGGCGCAGCTTCATGTGCTCGAACGGCGCCACGTCCGACACCATCTCCACGCCCACCTCCTCCAGAGGCGGCCGGCCGAGGGGGAAATGGTCCTCCACCACCCATTGGGTGAAGGGCTCGGCCATCACCGGCCACGCGTCCTCCATCCCGAGGCCGGCGGCGACCAGCGCCCGGTCCTCGTCCGTGGTGGCGGGCACGATGCGGTCCACCATGGTGGAGGGGAAGGCGACCTCGCCCGCGACGAAGCGGCCGAGATCATCGTCGCGCAGGGCCGCGAGGCGGGCCGTCACCCGCGCCACGGTCTTGCCGTTGGCCGGGAGATTGTCGCAGGTGAGCACGGTGAAAGGGGCGATGCCGGCGGCGCGGCGGCGGGCGAGGGCTTCCACCAGATAGCCGGGCGCGCTCACGGGTCGGTGCGGGTTCGCCAGATCGGCGCGGATGTCCGGGTGAGCCTCGTCCAGCGTGCCCGAGGCGGGATCGTGGCAATAGCCCTTCTCGGTGACTGTGAGGGTGACGATGCGCACGCGCGGATCGGACATGGCCGACAGCAGCGCCTCGGGATCGCGCGGCGCCACCAGCAGCCGGCGGAGCGATCCGATGACGCGCAGCTTGTCCCCCGCGCCCGAGCGCTCGGCGAGCGTGTAGAGGCCATCCTGCGGATCGAGCGCGTCGGAGGTGTCGGGCGAGCGCAGGCTGGCGCCGCAGATGGCCCAGCCCGTGTGCCCACGCCCGAGGATGGCGTCAAGATAGGCCGCCTGATGGGCGCGGTGGAAGGCGCCGACGCCCAGATGCACCACCCCCACCTCCGCCGCCGCAATGTCATAGGCCGGGCGGGCGACGGCGGCGGGCAGGTCGGCGAGGGTGGAAAGCGAGAGCCGCGGGCTCAAAGCTTGTAGGCCTTCTTGGCGAGGCCGTAGGCAAGATCGCGCGCCACCTCCACCGCCTCGTCCTCGTCCAGCCGATGCTCGCAGACAAGTTCCGCAAGGAAGCCGCAATCGATGCGCCGCGCCACATCATGCCGGGCGGGGATGGAGGGGAAGGCGCGGGTGTCGTCGTTGAAGCCCACGGTGTTGTAGAAGCCGGCAGTCTCGGTGGTCATGGCGCGGAAGCGCTTCATCCCCTCCGGGCTATCGTGGAACCACCAGGCCGGGCCGAGCCGCAGCGCCGGATAATGGCCGGCCAGCGGCGCCAGCTCGCGGGCATAGCTCGTCTCGTCCAGCGTGAAGAGAATGATGGTGAGGCCCGCCTCGTTGCCGAAGCGGTCGAGCAGCGGCTTCAGCGCGCGCACATATTCGGTGGGGGAGGGGATGTCCGCCCCCTTGTCCCGGCCGAAGCGGGCGAAGATCTGGCCGTTGTGGTTGCGCATGGCGCCGGGATGGATCTGCATCACCAGCCCGTCCTCCAGGCTCATGCGCGCCATCTCGGTGAGCATCTGGCCGCGGAACAGCTCGGCATCCTGCGCGCTCACGGGTGCATTGCCGGTGACACGGCGGAACAGCGCCTCCGCCTCCTGCGGCGGCAGGTCGAAGGTCGCGGCGGTGGGGTGGCCGTGGTCGCTGGAAGTGGCGCCGAAGGTCTTGAAGAAGGCGCGCCGCTTGCGGTGGGCGGCGAGATAGCCCGTCCAGGAGAAGGTGTCCTCGCCGGTGATCTCGCCGAAGCGGGCGAGATTGGCGGAGAAGCCCTCGAACTCCGGGTCCACCACCGGATCGGGCCGATAGGCCGTCACCACCCGCCCGCTCCAGCCGCTGGCGCGGATTTCCGCATGGGCGGCAAGGTCGTCCAGCGGGCTCTCGGTGGTGGCGATCACCTCGATGTTGAAGCGCTCGAACAGGGCGCGGGGCTTGAACGCCTCCTGTTGCAGCTTCCCGGCGATGAGGTCGTAGGCGGCATCTGCCGTCTTCTCGCTGAGCCGCTCCTCAAGGCCGAACAGGGTGGCGAAGGCATGGTCCAGCCATGCCCGCGTGGGAGTGCCACGGAACAGGTGGTAGTTGGCCGCGAACAGCCGCCAGATGGCCCGCCCATCCTGCTCCGTCTCGCCGCCATCGGCACGGGGAACGCCGAGCTTTTCCAAAGGGATGCCCTGGCTGTAGAGCATGCGGAACACATAATGGTCCGGCACCACGAACAGCCGCGCGGGATCGGGGAAGTTCTCGTTGAAGGCGTACCAGCGCGGGTCGGTGTGGCCGTGGGGCGAGACGATGGGCAGTGCCTCCACCTCCCCATAGAGCCGGCGCGCCACCGCGCGCACGGACGGATCGGCGGGCAGCAGGCGATCGGGATGGAGGAGGCTGGACACGGAACTCACCTCGCGTTCACGGCATCGGTGGGCGCACCTTCCGCCTCGAAATAATCGGGATGGGCGGCGCCCAGATCCTCGACGCTGGGGATGACCCGGCCGAGATGGGCCGCCATGGCCTTTTCCGCCCCATCCGCATCCCCCTCGCCGATGGCGTCGGCCACCATCTGGTGCTCGGCGATGACGCTGGCGCGGCGCTGGGGGGAGGGCAAAGTGAGGAGGCGACAGCGGTCCACGTGCGCCTTCTCCTGCCGGATGACACGCCAGATGTTGGGGTGTCCGGCCAGCTCGGCGATGATCTGGTGGAAGGCCTCGTCGGCGGCGTGGAACTCCGCCAGCGCCCCGGCGCGGTGGGCGGCGCGCTGCTGGCGCAGGGTGGCGAGGAGCGGCGCCATCGCCACCCGCCGCGCCTTCTCCGGCAGCGTCGCCACATGGGCCGCCGCCTCGCGCACGCTGGTGCGCTCCAGCGCATTGCGGATGATCATGGCGTCACGCACTTCCGGCACCGAGATGCGCGAGACGAAGGTGCCGTACTGGGGAAAGATGTCCACCAGCCGCTCGTCGGCGAGCTTCAGGATGGCCTCGCGCACCGGCGTGCGGCTGACGCCGTAGGCGAGGGCGATCTGCTTTTCCTGCAGCGGCGCGCCGGGCGGAAGGGTCATGGCCACGATGTCGTCGCGCAGGGCGGCGTGGATGCGCGAGGATGCCGGCACCGCGCGGACATTCTCGCTGCGATGCGCCGGCCTGCGCCTGAGATCCGCCCCCGTCACCACCACCGTTCCAGCCTCCCCCGGCAGCCTGCCCGCTCTTGCGAGGTCTTCCATACTAATATATTAGCATATCAAGAGCGTCAACGAAGGCGCGGGTCCAAGAGTGGCCGTGAAACAGGTCGGGGAGACGTGCTCATGGGGATGGAGGCGGGCATGGCGCCGCGCACCCTTCGGCTTTCTGCGAAGGACAATCTGGCGGTGGCGCTGGACGAGGTCGCGCCCGGCGGTAAGGTTGCGGGCATCGTCGCGTCCCAGCGCATCCCGCGCGGCCACAAGGTGGCCATCGAGCCCATTCCCGCCGGCGCATCGGTGGTGAAGTTCGGTCAGGTCATCGGCTTTGCCAGCGAGGACATCGCCCCCGGTGCCCACATCCACACCCACAATGTGGTGCTGCACGATTTCGCCCGCGACTACGCCTTCGCCGCCGACGCCCGCGACGATGTGCTGGTGCCCGAGGCCGAGCGCGCCCACTTCATGGGCTTCCGCCGCTCCAACGGGCGCACCGGCACGCGCAACTATCTCGGCATCCTCACCAGCGTGAACTGCTCGGCCTCAGTGGCGCGGTTCGCGGCGCAGGCGGCGGAGCGCTCCGGCATCCTCGCGGACTTTCCAGGCATCGACGGCATCGTGCCCATCATCCACGGCACCGGCTGCGGCATGGCCTCCAAGGGCGAGGGCTATGACGTGCTCTCGCGCACCCTCTGGGGCTATGCCACCCACCCCAACTTCGCCGCCGTGGTGATGGTGGGGCTCGGCTGCGAGATGTTCCAGATCGCCCGCTTCAAGCAGGAATACGGGGTGGAGGAGGCGGACGGCTTTCGCACCCTCACCATCCAGGACGAGGGCGGCACCCGCCGCACGGTGGAGCATATCCTCGGCACGCTGAAGGAGATGGCGCCCCGCGCCGCCGCTGCACGGCGGGAAGCACGGCCGGCGTCCGAGATCGTGCTGGCGCTCCAGTGCGGCGGCTCGGACGGCTATTCGGCGCTCACCGCCAATCCTGCGCTCGGCGTCGCTTCCGACCTGCTGGTGGCGCAGGGCGGAACATCCATCCTCTCCGAGACGCCGGAAATCTACGGGGCCGAGCACCTGCTGACGCGCCGTGCCGCGACCCGCGAGGTGGGCGAGAAGCTGGTCGCCCGCATCAAGTGGTGGGAGGACTACACCGCCCGCAATGCGGGGGAGATGAACAACAATCCCTCGCCCGGCAACAAGGCCGGCGGGCTCACGACCATTCTGGAGAAGTCGCTCGGCGCCGCCGCCAAGGGCGGTTCCTCCACCCTGCGCGCGGTCTATGAATATGCCGAGCCGGTGACGGACGCCGGCTTCGTCTTCATGGACACCCCCGGCTACGATCCGGTGGCCGCCACCGGGCAGGTGGCGGGCGGGGCGAACGTCATCTGCTTCACCACCGGCCGTGGCTCCGCCTTCGGCGCCAAGCCCACCCCCTCCATCAAGCTCGCCACCAATTCCGACATCTATCGCCGGATGGAAGAGGACATGGACATCAATTGCGGCGACGTGCTCGATGGCGTGTCGCTGGAAGAAAAGGGTCGCGAGATCTTCGAAAAGGTGCTGGCGGTTGCTTCCGGCGCCCACACCAAGTCCGAGGAGCTGGGCTATGGCGATGCCGAGTTCGTGCCTTGGCAGATCGGCGCGGTGATGTAGGCCGCCGCGCCCCTTGGAAGTGAACGGCCGCAAAGGCCGCAATAAAGCGGAAAAATATCCGACACACAGGGAGAACGCCCATGCTGACCCGACGCCGACTGACCTCCCGCGCCGTCGCCCTTGCGCTATCGGGCCTTGCGCTCTCCGGCCTTGCGCTCTCGGCGCTGCCGGCGATGGCCCAGACCACGCTGCGGTCCGCCGACATCCACCCGGACGGCTACCCCACCGTCGAATCCGTGAAGTATTTCGGCGAGATCATCGAGAAGAAGTCGAACGGCAAGTACAAGGTGCAGGTCTTCTCCTCCGGCCAGCTCGGCGGCGAGAAGGACACCATCGAGCAGACCCGCTTCGGCGTGATCGATCTCAACCGCGTCAACACCGCGCCGTTCAACAATCTGATCCCCGAGACGGCGGTGCTCGGCATGCCGTTCCTGTTCCGCTCCACCGACCACATGTACAAGGTGGTGGACGGCCCCATCGGCGCGGAGATTGCGAAAGCCTTCGAGCCGCACGGCCTCGTGGTGCTGGGCTTCTTCGATAGCGGCGCCCGCTCCATGTACAATTCCAAGAAGCCCATCAAGACCCTCGACGACATGAAGGGCATGAAGATCCGGGTGCAGCAGTCGGACCTCTTCATTGCCATGATCAACGCCCTCGGTGCCAACGCGACGCCCATGCCCTTCGGCGAGCTTTATTCCGGCTTGCAGACCGGCCTCGTGGACGGCGCGGAGAACAACTATCCCTCCTATGACTCGGTGAAGCACTACGAGGTGGCGAAGTATTATTCGCTCACCGAGCACTCGCTGGCGCCGGAGGTGTTCGTGATGTCGAAGCGCGCCTTCGACAAATTGAGCCCGGACGAGCAGAAGATGTTCAAGGAGGCCGGGCTCGAGGCGACCAAGAAGATGCGCGAGCTGTGGGCCAAGCGGGACGTCGAGGCCAAGGATCACGTGGTCAAGGGCGGCGCCATCATCAACGAGGTGGACAAGAAGCCCTTCATCGACGCCATGAAGCCGGTCTACGACAAGTTCGTCACCACCGACAAGATGAAGGACCTCGTCGCCCGCATCCGGGCGGTGAACTGAAGGCGCGGCACCGGCCGGGCCTGCGCGCCCGGCCATCCCCGGGAGGCGCAGCGGCATGAACATCAAGTCCAGCGAGCGTTCCGGCGGGAGCGGAGAGGCTGCAAGGCCGGCTCCGCTGCTCGCGCTGAGGCGCGTGGTGCGTTTCCTGTCGGCGGTGGCGCTGTGGATCTCCGGCGCCGGCCTCGTCGCCATGACGGCGGCGGTGTTCTGGCAGGTCATCGGCCGCTACGTGCTGAACGCCTCGCCGAGCTGGACCGAGCCGCTGTCCTTGCTGCTCATGAGCTGGTTCATCCTGCTCGGCGCGGCGGTGGGCGTGCGCGAGAACATGCATCTCGGCTTCGAGATCGGCCTGCATTTCGCCACGCCGCCGGTGCGCCGCGCCATGGAGATCGCCACCCATGTGCTGGTGATGGGCTTCGGCGGCGCCATGGCCTGGTATGGCTGGGATCTCGCCATGGGCACCTGGAGCGCCAAGATGGCGGGCGTGGACCTGCCCCAGGGCGTGGACTACCTGCCGCTGGTGGGCGGCGGCGCGCTCATCTGCCTGTTCTCGTTCGAGCGGCTTCTCACCGACCTCACCGAGGGACGGGTGCCCGAGGTGCCGCTCGCCCATGTCCACACCGTGGAATGACGCCGGACCAGACCCATGGCCATCACCATCCTCTTCGGCGTCTTCGCGCTGCTCCTCGTCATCGGCACGCCGGTGGCCTTCTGCCTCGGCCTCGCCTCGCTCGCGACCGTGCTCTATCTCGATCTGCCGCCGGTGGTGGTGTTCCAGCAGCTGAATTCCGGCATGAACGCCTTCTCCATGCTGGCCATCCCCTTCTTCATCTTCGCCGGTGACCTGATGATGCGCGGCGGCATCGCCGACCGGCTCATCGGCATGGCGGCGAGCCTCGTCGGGCATCTGCGGGGCGGCCTGGGGCAGGTGAACGTGGTGGCCTCCACTTTGTTCGGCGGCATCTCCGGCTCGGCGGTGGCGGACGCCTCGGCCATCGGCGGCATCATGATCCCGCAGATGGCGCGCCACGGCTATGCCAAGGACTATGCGGTCAACGTGACGGTGAACTCGGCCATCATCGCGCTGATGATCCCGCCGTCGCACAACATGATCATCTATTCCCTGTCGGCGGGTGGCACCATCTCGATTGCGGACCTGTTCACCGCCGGCATCATGCCCGGCCTCCTGCTCGCCGCGGCGATGATGATCACGGCCTACATGGTGGCCCGCAATCGCGGCTATCCCGCCGGCACCTTTCCCGGCTGGTATGCGGTGCTGCGCTCGGTGGTGGTGGCCATTCCGGGCATCATGCTCATCGGCATAATCTTCGGCGGCGTGCGTTCGGGCATCTTCACCGCGACGGAAAGCTCCTGCATCGCAGTCATCTACGCGCTGCTGGTGACGACCTTCGTCTACCGGGAGATGGACTGGGCGGGCTTCGTGGAGGCGACGCTGGGCGCGGTGCGCACCACGGCCATGGTGCTGCTCGTCATCGGCACGGCGGCATCCTTCGGCTGGCTCATGGCCTTCCTGCAGGTGCCCAAGGCCACAATCGAGCTGATGCAGGCGGTCTCGTCCAACCCCTACGTCATCCTGCTGCTCATCAACATCATCCTGCTCATCCTCGGCACCTTCATGGACATGGCGCCGATGATCATCATCTGCACGCCCATCTTCCTGCCGCTGGTGAAGGCCTTCGGTATCGATCCCGTGCATTTCGGGGTGATCCTCATCCTCAACGCCGGCATCGGGCTGAACACGCCGCCCGTGGGCTCGGTGCTGTTCGTGGGCTGCGCGGTGGGCAAGATCACCATCGGCGAGGCGATGAAGACCATCTGGCCCTTCTTCGGCGCCTCCGTCGTGGTGCTGCTGATCGTCACCTACGTGCCGGCCGTGTCGCTCTGGCTGCCGGCCGTGTTTCGCTAGCCCCCGTTCCGCTAGCCGCCGTTCCGCTCGTCCCTGCTCTCCTGCCCCGAGACTGCCCCATGATGATCGACGTGCGCCACGTGCACCACCAGGACGCCACACGCGGCTTCGACACCGAGGCGCTCAGGCGCAACTATCTGGTGGAACGCCTGTTCGAGCCGGGCATGGTGCTGCTCACCTACAGCCATGTGGAGCGCTTCGTCATCGGCGGGGCCACGCCGGTCACGGTGCCGCTGGCGCTGGAGAGCGACAAGGCCACCATCGGCTCGCCCAACTTCCTCGACCGGCGGGAGCTGGGCGTCTTCAACATCGGCGGCGCCGGCAAGGTGCGCGTGGACGGTGTCGCCCATGCGCTGGGGAACCGGGACGCGATCTATGTGCCCATGGGCACGAAGGAGGTGCTGTTCACCTCCGACAGCGCCGATGTGCCGGCCCGCTTCTACCTGCTCTCCACGCCCGCCCATGCGCGCCACGAGACCAAGGTGGTGCGGATCGCGCAAGCCAGGAAAATGCTGCTGGGCGAAGCCGCCACGGCCAACCGGCGCACCATCTACCAGATGATCCACCCTGACGTGGTGACATCGTGCCAGCTCGTCATGGGCATGACCCAGCTGGACGAGGGCAATGTGTGGAACACCATGCCTTGCCACGTCCATGACCGGCGCTCGGAGGTCTATCTCTATTTCGACCTCATGGCGGACGCCCGCGTCATCCACCTGATGGGCCAGCCGACCCAGACGCGCCATATCGTGGTGGCGGACGGGCAGGCGGTGATCTCGCCGCCCTGGTCCATCCATTCCGGCTGCGGCACGCGCGCCTACACCTTCATCTGGGGCATGGGCGGCGACAATATCGACTATACGGACATGGACATGATTGCCATGGACCAACTGAAGTGAGTGTCGTGACTCCGTTTGATCTGTCCGGCCGCAGGGCCGTCGTCACCGGCGCCAATACCGGCCTCGGCCAGGCCATCGCCGTCGCGCTCGCGCGGGCCGGCGCGGGTGTGGTGGGGGTGGGCCGCTCCCCCATGGACGAGACCGCCGCTTTGGTGGCGGCCGCGGGCGGCAGCTTCACCGCCGTCCGCGCCGACCTCGCCACCCTCAAGCCCATCGACCGCATCGTCGCCGAGGCGGAGATCGGCGGGCGCGTCGATATCCTCGTCAACAATGCCGGCATCATCCGCCGCGCCGACGCCATCGACTTCACGGAAGAAGACTGGGACGAGGTGATGGACGTGAACCTCAAGTCCACCTTCTTCCTCACCCAGGCCTTCGCCCGGCGGATGCTGGCGGACGGGAAGGGCGGCAAGGTCGTCAACATCGCCTCCCTGCTCTCTTTTCAGGGGGGCATCCGCATTCCGTCCTACACGGCGAGCAAGAGCGGGCTGGCCGGCCTTACGCGGCTGCTGGCCTGCGAATGGGCGGCGAAGGGCATCAATGTGAATGCCATTGCCCCCGGCTATTTCGTCACCAACAACACCGAGGCCCTGCGCGCCGACGCGGATCGCAATGCCGCCATCCTCGGCCGCATCCCGGCCGGCCGCTGGGGCGACCCGACCGACATCGGCGGCGCGGCGGTGTTCCTGTCCTCGCGGGCGGCGGATTATGTGCATGGTATCGTGCTGCCGGTGGACGGCGGCTGGCTGGCGCGCTGAAAGGATCAAGAGATGAGCGAGAAGGGCAACGTCTTTGCCTTCGCCGAGACCACACCGGTGGAGGTGCTGGACGAGGTGGTGAGCCGGCAGATCCTCACCTTCAACGACGAGATCATGCTGGTCCGCGTCATCGCCCGCGCGCCGGGACAGATGGGGGTGCCGCACAGCCATCCGCACACGCAGATCACCAGCGTGGAGAGCGGCCTGTTCGAGCTGACCATTGGCGGGCGGACCGAGCGCCTGAAGGCGGGGGACAGCTTCTATGTGCCCTCGGGTGTCCACCACGGGGCGGTGTGCATCGAGCCCGGCGTGCTGGTGGACGTGTTCACGCCCATGCGCGAGGATTTCGTGAAGCCCGCCTGAGGCTCATTTCCCCGCGGCGGCTACAAGCTTCGCCGCTAGGGCCGGGCCATCGCCGGCAATGCGGAAGGTCTTCACCCGCGCCGTCGCGCCCGAGGTGAGCCGGACCTGGGAGGCGGCGACGCCGGCCGCGCCGGCCACCACCTTGGCGACGGCAGCGGTGGCGGCGCCATCCTCCGGCGCCACCCGCACCCGCACCTTCAGCACCTCGCGCCCGTCCGAGAGGGCGGCGACGCCGTCCACGGCATCGCGGCCGCCGCGTGGCGTCGCCCGCACCGTCACCTCCACGCCGTCCGGCAGGACGCGCAGGAAGGACGGTTCGGTCGCCACGGCAGCCGGCTCAGAACACGTAGGGGTAGATGTAGTAGGCGATGACCTGCTGCAGGAAGAAGATCAAGAGAATCAGCACCATCGGCGACAGGTCGATGCCGCCGAGATTGGGCAGCACGTTGCGGATGGGCGCGAGCAGGGGTTCCGTCACCCGGAACAGGAACTCGCCCACGTTCCGCACGAACGAGTTGTACGGATTGACGACGTTGAATGCGACCAGCCAGGACAGCACGGCCGCGGCAATGAGAATCCAGACATAGAGCTGGAGAACGACAAGGATAACGTCGAGCAGCGCGCGCATCGTCGGAAGGGTCCCCGGGAAGTGGCGTGCCAGCAATAGCCCCAGCAGCCCCCCGGGAACAAGGCCGGCCGCCGGCCCCCGGCGCCGGCCGGCTGCGTCAGCCGGTCGCGTCCGGGTCCTGCGGCTTGTCGGGATCGGCCAGGGCGCCGGCCCCCGGCGTCTTCTCGGGATCGGTCAGTTGCGGCTTGGCATGGGGGCCGGCGGCCGGCTTCTGGCGCTGCGTCTCCGGAGGGCGCTCCTCGGCGGCAGGGGCGGGCGGGTGGCTCTCCTTGGCCTTCTGCGGCGTCGCGTCTTGCGGTTTCATGACAGCCTCCATGATGTCACCATGATTTGGGGACAACGCTCCCCGCTCGGTTCCGTTGCAGCGTCGCCTTGCCCCACGGCAGGGCCGCGCGACGGGCCTTTTGTTCGCGCCGCGCGCCGACTTGATCTGGCGACCTTGACTTGACCGCGTGGCAAAGGCAGCTTCCCGCCGCTTTAGGGGGCGCCGACCTCCTCAAACCTCACGGACCCTCATGCGCAGCTATCTGGACTTCGAGAAGCCGGTTGCCGAACTCGAGGCCAAGGTGGAAGAGCTGCGTGCGCTCTCCTCTTCCGGCGACGGCGTGGCCATCACCGACGAGGTGCTGAAGCTGGAGGGCAAGGCGCGGGACGCCCTGGTCGCGCTCTATGCGAATCTGACGCCCTGGCAGAAGACGCTGGTGGCCCGCCATCCGCAGCGGCCGCACTTCGCCGACTTCGCCCGCGGCCTGTTCGAGGACTTCACCCCGCTCGCCGGCGACCGCAAGTTCGGCGAGGACGAGGCCATCATCGGCGGCTTCGCCCGCTTCCGTGGCGAGGCGGTGTGCGTGCTGGGCCACGAGAAGGGTTCCAGCACCGAGACCCGCATCCGGCACAATTTCGGCATGGCCCGCCCCGAGGGGTATCGCAAGGCCGCCCGCATCATGGAGCTGGCCGACCGCTTCGGCGTGCCCATGATCTCGCTGGTGGATACCGCCGGCGCCTATCCCGGCATCGGCGCCGAGGAGCGCGGACAGGCCGAGGCCATCGCCCGCTCCACCGACGCCTGCCTCGCGCTCTCCGCCCCCAACGTCGCCCTCATCATCGGCGAGGGCGGTTCCGGCGGCGCCATCGCCATCGCCACCGCCAACAAGGTGCTGATGATGGAGCACGCCATCTACAGCGTGATCTCGCCGGAAGGCGCGGCCTCCATCCTGTGGCGCGACACCGCCAAGGCGCAGGACGCGGCCACCAACATGAAGATCACCGCGCAGGACCTGCTGCGGTTCGGCGTCATCGACGGCATCGTGAAGGAGCCGGCCGGCGGCGCCCATCGTGACGCGGACGCGGCCATCGCGGCGGCGGGCGACGCCATCGCCGATGCGCTGTCCTCGCTCGCCGGCCTCGACGGCGCGCAGGTGCGCAAGGCGCGCCGCGACAAGTTCCTCGCCATCGGCCGCTCCCTGTAAGGGGCGCGGTTTCGCGGCCACAGCGGTAAGGAATCCTTAACCATGGCGCTGCGGCATGGGGGATCGGCGACGGAGCCTCCCCATCTTGGCCGCATTTGCCTTATTTTCTCCATCGAGCCGGAGCGGCGTTGATAACGTCGCGTCAAGGGGGACCGGTTAGCCTTCTCGGCCTGATTGGCCGGTCCGGACCCGGGAGTTTGCGTTGAGCCGCTTCGCCATGAGCCGTCCGATGACGACCCCTTCCTCGCGCTTCGCCTCGCGCCTGCGCATGGCTGGCCTTGCCGCCTGCGCGGCCCTTGCCCTCGCGGGCTGCAACGCCACCGATTCCGAGGTCGCGCGCAAGGCCAACAAGCCGTTGTCGCCGGAAATGGTCTCGCTGCTGGCCAAGAAGGACATGGCGCCGTCGACGCCCATCCTTGTCCGCATCTTCAAGCAGGAATCCGAGCTGGAGGTCTGGAAGGTCACGTCCGAGGGCAATTATGCCCTGCTCAAGACCTATCCCATCTGCCGCTGGTCCGGCGAGCTCGGCCCCAAGGTGGGCACCGGCGACCGCCAGGCGCCGGAGGGCTTCTACACCATCACCCCCGGCCAGATGAATCCGAACTCCAGCTATTATCTGGCGTTCAACCTCGGCTTCCCCAACGCCTATGACAAGGCCTACGGCCGCACCGGCGACTTCCTGATGGTGCATGGCGACTGCTCGTCCTCGGGCTGCTACGCCATGACCGACGACCAGATTTCGGAAATCTTCTCCCTCGCCCGCGAGAGCTTCGCCGGCGGGCAGCGCGCCTTCCAGGTGCAGGCCTATCCCTTCCGGATGACGGCGAAGAACCTCGCCCGCTACCGCAACAACCCCAACATGGCCTTCTGGCGGAACCTGAAGCAGGGCTCCGACCATTTCGAGGTGACGAAGCAGGAGCCAAAGGTGTCGGTCTGCAACCGCACCTACGTGTTCGACGCCACGCCCGCGCCGGGCCGCGCCTTCGATGCCGCCCAGGCCTGCCCGCCCTATCAGGTGGCGCCGCAGATCGCCTCCGCCGTGGCCGCCAAGCAGCGAGCCGACGATGCGCAGTTCGCCGCGCTCTCCACCTCCGCGCCCGTTGCCCCGGTGAAGACCGGTGCCGATGGCGGCATGCATCCGATCTTCCTCGCCAAGCTCAAGGAGCGCGAGACCGGCCAGCTGTCCTACACCCAGGCGCCCGGCCGGCTGCCGGAATACGTGAACCCGCCCAAGGAGACCGCCGCCAAGCTCCAGGCCGACGCGCTTCTACGCGCCGACGAAGGCGACGGCGCCCCGGCCAGCACGGGCTCGGTGGCGGCTCCGGCCGATCCCGCCAATTCGGGCGCCAAGACCCAGCCAGTGGTCACAGCAGCGGCAAGGCCCGTCGCCGCCTCGGCGTCCACCGCCACCGGCGCCGCGCGGTGACAGGAAAGGGACCGGAGTGACAGACGCCACGCCGTCCCAGCTCGCGCTGCTGCTCCGCCCGGAGCACCTCACCCGGGTGGTGGATATCGGCGCGAATCCCATCGACGGCGATCCGCCCTACAAGCCCCTTCTCGCCCGGCGCCTGTGCCGCGTCGTCGGCTTCGAGCCCCAGCCGGAGGCGTTGGCCCGGCTGAACGCGGCCAAGAGCGATCTGGAGACCTATCTGCCCCACGCGATCGCCGACGGGCAGCGCCGGACGCTCCACGTCTGCGCCGCGTCCGGCATGACGAGCCTGCTGGAGCCAGATGCGCACGTCCTCTCCCATTTCCCCGGTCTCGGCGATTGGGGGCGGGTGCTGGATCGTCGGCAGATCGACACGGTTGCCCTCTCGGCCGTGCCGGAGATCGACGGCATCGAGATGCTGAAGATGGACCTCCAGGGCGGCGAGCGCGCGGTGCTGGACGGCGCCGGCGATACCCTCGCCGAGGCAGTCTGCATCCAGCTCGAGGTCTCGTTCGTGCCGCTCTACAAGGGCCAGGCCACGTATGGGGAGATGGATCTCGCGCTGCGGGCAAAGGGCTTCATCCCGCACATGATGGCATCCACCAGCCGGCGGATGATCCTGCCCATGCGCGGACCCGACGTTTACGCCGCCCTGAACCAGCTGGTGGAGGGCGATGCGGTCTATGTGCGCAACTTCCTTGAGCCGGACGCCATGACGTCCGAGCAGCTCAAGCACCTCGTGCTCGTCGCCCACTATTGCTACCGCTCGTTCGATCTGGCGCTGAACGGCCTGCACCATCTCGGGCGCCGTGGCGTGGTTCCGGCCGATGCGCCGGGGCAGTACATGCGCATCGTCCAGACCGGCGGCTGATTGCGGCCCGGCCATGGCCTTGCCCATGGCCGATGCTTCGGCCTACCCTTTTTCCACGCCCGGGGGGCGCGGCCGGGGGAGGCGGGGCATGGGGCATGATGTGTGGTGCCGGCGGATGGCCGCGCTCACGGCCGTGGTCGGCTGGGCGGCCCTGATCCTCCAGCTCGTCATCGTGGTCCAGAAGATGGCGGCGGTCGGCCAGGGGTTCGGCCCCGCGCTGTGGCGCTTCCTCGGCTTTTTCACCGTGCTCACCAATCTGGGCGTCGCCATCGTCGCCACGGAAATCGCGCTGGGCGGGCTGCACGCCCTCACCGGGGCGCGGGCGCGGCTGACGAGCGTGGTCTCCATCGTGCTGGTGGGCATCATCTATGCGCTGCTGCTGCGCCATGTGTGGAATCCGCAAGGCGCGCAGCTTGTCGCCGACCGCCTGCTGCATCAGGCGGTGCCGGTGCTGTTCCTGATCGTCTGGCTGGTGGGGCCGCATGGGCGGCTGCGGCTGGCCGATACGGTGTGGGCCATGGCGCCGCCGCTGGCCTATCTCGTCTACGCGGTGGCGCGGGGCGAGGCGGATGGCTGGTACGCCTACTGGTTCCTCGACCCGGCCAAGCTCGGCGCGGAGAAGATGGCGCAGAATGCCGTGGTGCTGGCGGTGGTGTTCTTCACCACCGCGCTGATCTTCGTCGGTGTCGACCGGGCGATCGGCCACCGGCGCGGCTGAACCTGAAGTCTCAAAGCCCGGCGCGGTGGGGCCGCGCCAGGGCAGGCCGCCTCAGGCGAAGCGGCCGTGGCAGTGCTTGTACTTCTTGCCCGAGCCGCAGGGGCAGGCCTCGTTGCGGCCCACCTTGCCCCAGGTGGAGGGGTCGTTCGGGTCGCGCTCCATCACCGCCACGTCGCCGGACAGCAACGGCTCCGGCCGCGCGCCGAGGGCGGCACCGATGCTCGCCATCTCGTCCTCGCCGGTGAAGGGGTCGAGATGGTGCGCCTCCATGGGGGGCAACTCCTCCTCCATGGGCTGCTGGGTGACGATTTCCACCCGCATCAGCTGGGCGGTGACCACCTCGCGCAGGCGGTTCAGCAGCGCGGAGAAGAGGTTGAACGCCTCGGACTTGTACTCGTTCAGCGGATCGCGCTGGGCATAGCCGCGCAGGCCGACCACCTGGCGCAGGTGGTCGAGCATGGCGATGTGCTCGCGCCAGAGGTGGTCGAGGGTCTGGAGAAGGATGGACTTCTCCACATAGCGCATGATGTCCGGCCCGTACTGGGCGGTCTTGGCGGCCATCCACTCGTCGGCGCGGCGGGTGATGCGCTCGGTGACCTCGGGGCCGGCGATGCCTTCTTCCTTGGCCCAGTCCTTCACCGGCAGCTCGATGCCGAGCACTTCCTTGATGGCGGTGTCGAGCCCGTCCACGTCCCACTGCTCGGGATAGGCGTTCTCGGGGATGAACTTGGCCACCGTCTCGGTGATGAGGGCATGGCGCATGTCCTCCACGGTCTCGGCCACGTCCTCGTCGTTCATCAGCTCGAGGCGCTGCTCGAACACCACCTTGCGCTGGTCGTTGAGCACGTCGTCATACTTGAGGACGTTCTTGCGCATGTCGTAATTGCGCGCCTCGACCTTCTGCTGCGCCTTCTCCAGGGCCTTGTTGATCCAGGGATGGATGATGGCCTCGCCTTCCTTCAGGCCGAGGCGCTGCAGCATGCCGTCGAGCCGGTCCGACCCGAAGATGCGCATCAAATCGTCGTCCAGCGACAGGAAGAACTTGGAGTGGCCGGGGTCGCCCTGGCGGCCGGAGCGGCCGCGCAGCTGGTTGTCGATGCGCCGGCTCTCGTGGCGCTCGGTGCCGAGCACGAAGAGGCCGCCGGCGGCGAGCGCCTTCTGCTTCAGCTCCTCCACCTCGGCGCGGATGCGTGTCTCGGCGGCGGTGCGCTCCTCGCCCTCGGGGAGGTCCTTCAGCTCGGCCGCGATGCGCATGTCGGCGGCGCCGCCCAGCTTGATGTCGGTGCCGCGGCCGGCCATGTTCGTGGCGATGGTGATCGCGCCCGGCACGCCGGCCTGGGAGACGATGTACGCCTCCTGCTCGTGATAGCGCGCGTTCAGCACCGCGAAGGCCTTGCCCGAGCGGTCATGGGCGAAGGCGGCGGGATCGGAGAAGTCGATCTGGTGGAAGCCGGCCTGCTTCAGCAGCTCGGCCAGCAGCTCGGACTTCTCGATGGAGGTGGTGCCCACGAGCACGGGCTGGCCACGCGCGCTGCATTCCTTGATGAGCTCGATGATGGCGGCGTACTTCTCGCCGGCCGACCGGTACACCTCGTCATCGTCGTCGATGCGCGAAACCGGCACGTTGGTGGGCACTTCCACCACTTCGAGCTTGTAGATGTCCTGGAACTCGGCCGCCTCGGTGGCCGCCGTGCCGGTCATGCCGGCGAGCTTCTCGTAGAGGCGGAAATAGTTCTGGAAGGTGATGGAGGCGAGCGTCTGGTTCTCCGGCTGGACCTGGACGCGCTCCTTGGCCTCCAGCGCCTGGTGCAGGCCTTCCGAATAGCGCCGGCCCGGCATCATGCGGCCGGTGAACTCGTCGATGATGACGACCTCGTCGTTGCGCACGATGTAGTCCTTGTCCCGCTGGAACAGGGAGTGCGCGCGCAACGCCTGGTTCACGTGGTGCACCACCGAGACGTTCTCGATGTCGTAGAGGCTCTCGGACTTCAGCAGCCCGGCCTCAGTGAGCATCTGCTCCATCTTCTCCATGCCCGCTTCCGTCATGGAGACGGAGCGCTGCTTCTCATCCACCTCGTAATCCTCCTTGGAGAGGCGGGGGATGTACTGGTCGATGGTGTTGTAGAAGTCCGAGCGGTCGTCGAGCGGGCCGGAGATGATGAGGGGCGTGCGCGCCTCGTCGATGAGAATGGAGTCCACCTCGTCGACGATGGCGTAGAAGTGCGGCCGCTGCACCATGTGGGCGCGCTCGTACTTCATGTTGTCGCGCAGGTAGTCGAACCCGAGCTCGTTGTTGGTGGCGTAGGTGACGTCGCTGGCGTAGGCGGCGCGGCGCTCGTCGTCGTCGAGGCCGTGCACGATGATGCCGGTGGTGAGGCCGAGGAAGCGGTAGAGCTTGCCCATCCACTCGGCGTCGCGCTTGGCGAGATAGTCGTTGACCGTCACCACGTGCACGCCCTTGCCGGCCAGCGCGTTGAGGTAGACGGGGAGGGTGGCGACCAGCGTCTTGCCTTCGCCGGTCTTCATCTCGGCGATGGAGCTTTCATGCAGCACCATGCCGCCGATGAGCTGCACGTCGAAGTGGCGCATGCCGAGCGCGCGCTTGGCGCCTTCGCGCACGGTGGCGAAGGCGGGCACCAGCAGGTCGTCGAGGGTGGTCTTGCCCTCGGCCAGCTGGCGGCGGAAATCCTCCGTACGGGCCCGCAGCTGGTCGTCGGAGAGGGATTCCAGCTCCTTCTCCAGCGCATTGATGGCCTGTACGCGGGGACGATAACCCTTCACCCGGCGATCATTCGCGGAGCCGAAGAGCTTGCGGGCAAGTCCACCAAACATGGGTTTCTCTATTCCGTTCCGTCAGGTCTGAAGGAGGGCGGAGACGGACCGCCGGACCTCCGGGCAACGATGCGCGCCGTTGGACACCCGCAATGGGGCGTCAGCAAGTCCGAAAGCGAGGCAGGCGGGCGCAGCGAACGAACGCGCAGCCGCAACCGCCCCGCTTCCGCGGGCAGCACACCATGCGGACACTTATGAACGGGTCGGTGCAATGTCAATGCGAGGACGCTGCGGCCGCGCGCGCCGAAGGCCGATCTGCAGGAGCGTTGCCGCGCTGCACAGGTGCGGGGGCAATCTGCACGGAAGGGCTTTGCGGACAATTCCTTTCATGGACACGCAATAACCCGCTGCTTAGTATCCGCCGCATCTGCACAGTGGGGGTATGGGTATGGTGGGGGGTATCCGGGTGTCGGGTCGGCTGGGCTACGCGAGCGTGGCCCTCGGGGCTGCCTTCCTCCTGTCCGCGTGCGAGGAAAAGAATACCTACGTACCCCCGCCGCCGCCCAAGGTGACGGTAGCGACCGTGCTGGAGCAGCCGGTCACGCGCTTCCTCGAACTGACCGGCAATACCGCCGCCATCAATTCGGTGGACCTGAACGCCCGCGTCCAGGGCTTCCTCACCAACATCAATTACAAGGACGGTGCCTTCGCCAAGAAGGGCACCACCCTGTTCGTGATCGAGCAGGACACCTACATCGCCCAGGTCGACCAGGCGAAGGCGCAGCTCGCCGCCAACCAGGCGTCGCAGGTGCAGGCCGAGGCCGAATACAATCGGCAGGCCCAGCTCGCCAAGCAGGACTTCGCCTCGCAGGCGACCCTCGACCAGGCCCGCGCCAAGCGCGATTCCGCCGTGGCCGAGGTGGCCAACGCCCAGGCCTCCCTGCAGCTCGCGCAGATCAATCTCGGCTATACCCAGGTCAACGCGCCCTTCGACGGCGCGGTGACGGCCCATCTTCAGGACGTCGGCGCCCTGGTCGGCTACAGCGGCCCCACCAAGCTCGCCACCATCGTCCAGCTCAACCCGATCTGGGTGTGGTTCACGCTCAGCGAGCAGGAGGTGCTGCGAATCAAGGAGCAGCTTGCCAAGCAGGGCCGCTCCCTCACCAGCCTCACCCGCGACCTGCCGGACATCCCGATCGAGATCGGCCTCCAGACCGAGACCGGTTATCCCCATGCCGGCCGCATCGACTACATCGCGCCGCAGGTGGACCCCAACCTCGGCACGCTCACCGTGCGCGGCATCTTCCAGAACGACGACTTCGTGCTGCTGCCCGGCCTGTTCGCCCGCGTGCGGGTGCCGCTCGGCCACCCGGCGCCGACCGTCCTCATTCCGGATTCGTCGATCAGCTACAACCAGCTCGGCCCCTATGTGCTCACCGTCAGCTCGGACAACGTGGTGGGGCAGACGCAGATCACCCTCGGCCAGCTTCAGGCGGACGGCCTGCGCGCCGTGCTCAGCGGCCTGAAGACCACGGACCGCGTCATCATCAACGGCATGCAGCGCGCCGTGCCCGGCTCCAAGATCGACGTGGAGGTGGGCAAGATCGTCGCCATCGCCCCGCCGGTGGACGACGGCACCAAGCCCCTGCCGAAGCCGGCGGGTGTCGCTCCGGCCAATGCGCCGGCCCGCGCCGTTCCCTCGGTGCCGCCCACTCCCACTGCTCCGGCGACGCCGGGTGCCACCCCTGCGACGCCGAAGAACTGACCCGCGCTCGAACCTGAGGCAGCGCCCATGATTTCGCGCTTTTTCATCGAGCGGCCGGTCCTCTCGAACGTCCTCGCACTGGTCTTCGTGCTGATCGGCCTCGTCTCGCTGATCCGCCTGCCGGTGTCGCAGTATCCGAACATCGTGCCGCCCACGGTGTCGGTCTCCACCTCCTATCCGGGCGCGTCCGCCAAGACGATGATCGACACCGTGGCCCTGCCCATCGAGCAGCAGGTCAACGGCGTCGAAGGCATGATCTACATGCAGTCGTGGTCGGCCTCGGACGGCACCTACACGCTGGTCGTGTCCTTCGCCATCGGCACCGATCCGAACATGGCGCAGGTGCTGGTGCAGAACCGCGTCAACATCGCCCTCGCCTCGCTGCCCACGGCGGTGCAGGCGCAGGGCGTGACCATCCTGCAGAAGGGCACCTCGATCCTCGAGTTCGTGACCCTGATCTCGCCGGACGGGCGCTATGACGGCCTGTTCCTGAACAACTACGCCATCATCAACATCCAGAACGAGCTGGAGCGGGTGGCGGGCGTCGCCAACGTCGCGGTGTTCGGCACCGGCACCTACGCCATGCGCGTGTGGATGGACCCGGACCGCATGCAGGCCTTCGGCCTGACCCCCACCGACGTCTCGAACGCCATCCAGAAGCAGAGCCAGCTCGTCACGCCCGGCCAGCTCGGCCTGCCGCCGGCGCCGTCCAACGCCTCGTTCCAGTACACGGTGAACGTCTCCGGCCGTCTCGACGACGTGAAGGACTACGAGAACATCATCGTCAAGGTGGACAATTCCGACGGCGGCCGGATCGTGCGCATCCGCGACATCGGCCGCGTCGAGCTCGGCGCGCAGAGCTATTCCAAGGACTTCATGCAGGACAACAAGCCTGCGGCCGGCATCGGCATCTTCCAGCTTCCCGCGGCCAACGCGCTCGACGTGGCCAAGCGCGTGGCGGCGAAGATGGAAGACCTGAAGAAGAACTTCCCCGAAGGGCTCGACTACGCCATCCCCTTCGACACGACCCTGTTCGTGACCGCCTCCATCGACGAGGTGTGGAAGACCCTGTTCGAGGCGGCGGTCCTCGTTCTCGTCGTCATCCTGCTGTTCCTGCAGGACTGGCGCGCGACGCTGGTGCCCGCGACGACCGTGCCCGTGACCATCATCGGCGCCTTCGCCGCCATGGACGCCATGGGGTTCACCATCAACCTCTCGACCCTGTTCGCCATCATCCTCGCCATCGGCATCGTGGTGGACGACGCCATCGTCATCGTGGAAGGCGTGGCGCGGCACATCGAGGAGGGCATGGCGGGACAGCCGGCGGCCGAGAAGGCCATGGACGAACTGTTCGGCCCGGTGGTGGGCATCACCCTCGTGCTGATGTCGGTGTTCCTGCCGGCCTCGTTCATTCCCGGCCTGTCAGGCCAGATGTTCAAGCAGTTCGCCCTCGTCATCGCGGCGACCGCCTTCATCTCGGCCATCAACGCGGCGACCCTGAAGCCGACCCAGTGCGCCCTCTGGCTGCGCCAGCCGGTGCCGCCGGAGCAGCGCAACTTCATCTACCGCGGCTTCAACGCCATCTATGCCAGGGCGGAGCACTGGTACACCGGCGTCATCAGCCGCATGGTGCACCATTCCAAGCTGATGGTGCTCATCGCCATCGCGCTCATGAGCGTCGCCGGCTACGGCCTCACCCGCATCCCCACGGCCTTCCTGCCCATCGAGGATCAGGGCTACTTCCTCGCCCACGTCCAGCTGCCGGATGCCTCGAATCTCAACCGCACCAAGAAGGTGATGGCGGACGTCTCCGAGCGCATCCGCAAGGTGCCGGGCGTGCAGACCGTGCTCGCCATCTCCGGCATCTCGGTGCTCGACAACTCGTCCACCCTCGCCAATGCGGGTGTCACCTACATCACCCTGACCCCTTGGGACGTGCGCTACGCCACCAAGGGGCAGGATCTGCTCTCCATGTATCAGAACCTGAACGCGGCGGTGGCGGGCGTCGAGGAGGCGGAGGTGGTCATCCTCGTGCCGCCGGCCATCCAGGGCATCGGCAACGCCGCCGGCTTCACCATGCAGCCGCAGATCCGCAACGGCAATTTCGACTACCAGCTTCTGGAGCAGATCACCGCCTCCATGGTGGACAAGGCGCGGGCGCAGTCGGCGCTTTCCCACGTGTCCTCCTCGTTCCGCGCCGGGGCGCCGCAGATCCAGGTGGACGTGAACCGGATCAAGGCGGAGACCCTGGGCATCACGGTGGGCCAGGTGTTCAGCACCATCTCGTCCTATCTGGGCTCCACCTACGTCAACCAGATCAACAAGTTCGGCAACGTCTTCCAGGTCTACATCCAGGCTGACGCGGGCTTCCGCGTGACCCCGGCCGACCTGATGCAGCTGAAGGTACGCTCGCCCACCCAGAACGCGATGATCCCCCTCGGCACCGTGGTGGATGTCAAGACCGCCCTGGGTCCGCCGCTGATCTCGCTCTACAATCTCTATCCCTCCTCCACCATCGTCGGCTCTAACGCCGCGGGCTTCTCGTCGGGCCAGGCGCTGTCGCTGATGGAGCAGATTGCCGCCTCGACCCTGCCCCCGGGCACCGGCTTCGAGTGGACCGCCATGTCCTACCAGGAGAAGGCGGTCGGCAATCAGATCTACTACGTGTTCGGGCTCGCCATCCTGCTCGTCTACTTCGTGCTGGCCGGCCAGTATGAGAGCTGGATCCAGCCCATGTCGGTGATCCTCGCGGTGCCGCTGGCGCTGCTCGGCACCGTCAGCGCGCTGCTGGGCCTCGGGGTGGCGAACAACCTCTACACCCAGATCGGCCTCGTGCTGCTGATCGCGCTCGCCTCCAAGAACGCGATCCTCATCGTCGAGTATGCCCGAGAGAAACGGGCGGAGGGCATGGAGATCATGGACGCGGCGGTGGAGGCCTCGCGCCTCCGGTTCCGCCCCATCCTCATGACCTCCTTCGCCTTCATCCTCGGCGTGCTGCCGCTGGTGTTCGCCACCGGCGCCGGCGCCAACTCGCGCAAGTCCATCGGCATCGCGGTGGTGTCGGGCATGCTTGCCTCCACCTGCCTCGCCGTGCTGTTCGTGCCGTCCTTCTACACGGTGCTCCAGCGCTTCGAGGAAGGCCGCAAGGGCAAGAAGAAGTCCAGCGCCGGCCATGGCGCTGGAAATGCCCCGCCCGCGCCGCCGCCGGCCCCGGACGCCGGCGTGCCCCCGGCGCCCGCATCTGCCTGATCCGGACGCGTGTGCATTGCCTCTTCCTTCGGCAACTGCCCTCGATCGGGGCGGTTGCCGCCGCAAAGTCGCGCTTCCGCCTCCTGCCGGGCTTGTCTAACCTTGGCGGGACACGCGCCCCACCCTCGGCCGAACGGCCGATCCCACCATTGACTCTATCCCTGGGCTGTCGCCCGCAGGACCTGGTGACCTAAATGTCGATCCTCGCGAGCCTGCATCACGTCACGAGCTACACCTACGACCACCCGGTCTCCATGGGGCCGCAGGTGATCCGGCTGCGGCCGGCGCCGCACAGCCGCACCGACATCCCCGCCTATGCGCTGAAGATCTCGCCGGCGGACCATTTCATCAACTGGCAGCAGGATCCGTTCGGCAACTGGCTCGCCCGCATCGTGTTCCCGGAGCGGGTCAAGGAGTTCAAGGTCGAGGTGGACCTCCTCGCCAAGCTCGACGTCATCAACCCCTTCGACTTCTTCGTCGAGGAATATGCCGAGAACTTCCCCTTCGAATATGCGCCCGCGCTCAAGGCCGAGCTCGCGCCCTATCTCGAGCTGGAGGATGAGGGCACCCTGTTCGCCGACTATCTCGCCTCCGTCCCGCGGGAGAAGACCCGCATCGTCGACTTCCTGGTCCACCTCAACCAGCGCCTCCAGAGCGAGGTCGGCTATGTGATCCGCATGGAGCCGGGCGTGCAGACGCCCGACGAGACGCTGACGCGCAAGCTCGGCTCGTGCCGCGACACGGGCTGGCTGCTGGTGCAGATCCTGCGCCACCTCGGCCTCGCCGCCCGCTTCGTCTCCGGCTACCTGATCCAGCTCAAGCCCGACGTGGCGGCCCTCGACGGCCCCTCCGGCACCGACGTGGACTTCACCGACCTGCACGCCTGGTGCGAGGTGTTCGTGCCCGGCGCCGGCTGGATCGGCCTCGACCCGACCTCGGGCCTGCTCTGCGGCGAAGGCCACATCCCGCTGGCGGCCACCCCGCACTACAGCTCCGCCGCGCCCATCAGCGGCTATGTGAACGAGAAGGCCGAGGTCGAGTTCGGCTTTGAGATGAACGTGGTCCGCGTCGCCGAGGCGCCGCGCGTCACGCTGCCCTTCTCGGACGAGACCTGGGCCGCCCTTGACCAGCTCGGCCACAAGGTGGACGAGGACCTCAAGGCCGGCGACGTGCGCCTCACCATGGGCGGCGAGCCCACCTTCGTGTCCATCGACGACTACCAGTCGCCCGAGTGGAACACCGAGGCGCTCGGCCCGCACAAGCGCGAGCGCGCCGACGACCTCATTCGCCGCCTGCGCCGCCGCTTCGAGACCGAAGGCGTGCTGCATTACGGCCAGGGCAAGTGGTATCCCGGCGAGACGCTGCCGCGCTGGTCCTTCGACCTGTTCTGGCGCAAGGACGGCCAGCCCATCTGGCAGCGCGAGGACCTGATCGCCGACGAGAAGGTCAATTACGGCGTCACCCCGGCCGATGCCGCGCGCTTCTGCAAGGCGGTGGCCGAGAAGCTTGCCGTTGGCAGCGAGTTCGTCCAGCAGGCGTTCGAGGACAACATCTATTACATGTGGAAGGAACAGAACCTTCCCGAGAACATCGCCCCCGGCGATCCGCGCATGGCGGACGAGGTGCAGCGGCGCATGCTGGCGCGCACCTTCAACCAGGGCCTCGGCACGGCCACCGGCTCGGTGCTGCCGCTGCGCCGCGTCTGGACCCCCGCCGGCCCGGCGTGGCGCTCGGAGGAATGGACCTATCGCCGCCAGTTCCTGTTCCTGATCCCCGGCGAAAGCCCCATGGGCTACCGCCTGCCGCTGGAATCGCTGCAGTATCTGGCGCCCACGCGCTACCCCTACATCGTCGAGGCCGACCCCTTCGAGCCGCGCGACCCGCTGCCCGATGCCGCCGATTTCGCCGCCCGCTACGCGTCAGGGCAGGGCGGCCCCGGCGCGGGTGCGGAAGGCACCGATGCCGGCACCCCCGGCGGGCCGGGCGGCATGCCGCGCCATTCCATCGCCCCGCGCACCGAGGCCTATGGCGTCGGCGAGCGGGCGCAGGAGCTGGCGCGCGAATATCTCGCCAAGTACGACACCCAGATCTTCACCGCTGACACCCGCACCGCGCTCTGCGTCGAGCCGCGCAACGGCCGCCTGTGCGTGTTCCTGCCGCCGGTGGAGATCCTGGAGGACTATCTCGATCTCGTCGCCGCCCTCGAGCAGGTGGCCATCGAGCTGAACACGCCCATCCACATGGAGGGCTATCCGCCGCCCTTCGACTACCGCCTCAACCTCATCCGCATCGCGCCCGATCCGGGCGTGCTGGAGGTGAACGTCCATCCGTCCGCCAGCTGGGGCGGTTGCGTGGAGATCACCCGCATCCTCTATGAGGAAGCGCGTCTCGCCCGCCTCGGCACCGAGAAGTTCATGGTGGACGGCCGGCACACCGGCACCGGCGGCGGCAACCACGTGGTGGTGGGCGGCTCCACCCCCGCCGACAGCCCCTTCCTGCGCCGGCCGGACCTCCTGAAGAGCCTGCTGCTCTACTGGCAGCGCCATCCCTGCTTGTCCTACTTCTTCTCCGGCCTGTTCATCGGCCCCACCTCGCAGCATCCGCGGGTGGACGAGGCGCGCCACGACAGCCTCTATGAGCTGGAGATCGCCTTCTCCAAGTTCCCGGCGCCCGGGCAGGGCGAGCCTCCGGCCCCGTGGCTGGTGGACCGGCTGCTGCGCAACCTGCTGGTGGACGTCACCGGCAACACCCACCGCACCGAAATCTCCATCGACAAGCTCTATTCGCCGGACGGTCCCACCGGCCGGCTGGGCCTCGTGGAGTTCCGCTGCTTCGAGATGCCGCCGGACTGGCGCATGAGCCTTGCTCAGCAGCTGATGCTGCGGGCCCTCATCGCGCGGCTGTGGAACAAGCCGGTGCACGGCCACTGCACCCGCTGGGGCACCATCCTCAACGACCGTTTCATGCTGCCGCATTATGTCTGGCAGGACTTCCTCGACGTGGTGGAAGACCTCTCCGACGCCGGCTACCAGATCGATCCCGAGTGGTTCCGGGCCCAGTTCGAGTTCCGCTTCCCCGCTTTCGGCAAGGTCCAGCAGGCGGGCGTGGACATCGAGGTGCGGCAGGCGCTGGAGTGCTGGCACGTGCTGGGCGAGGAAGGCGTGGTGGGCGGCACCGCCCGCTACGTGGACTCTTCCGTTGAGCGCCTGCAGGTGAAGGTGGAGGGCTTCAACCCCTCGCGCCACATCCTCACCTGCAACGGCCGCAAGATGCCGCTGGCCCCCACCGGCCGAAACGGCACCTATGTCGCGGGCGTGCGCTACAAGGCATGGCAGCCGTGGTCGGGCCTGCACCCGACCATCCCGGTGCACACGCCGCTCACCTTCGACCTCGTGGACACCTGGAGCGAGCGTTCGCGGGGCGGTTGCCTCTATTACGTCTCCCATCCGGGCGGGCGGAATTACGATACCTTCCCGGTGAACTCCTACGAGGCGGAGGCGCGGCGCCTCGCCCGCTTCCAGACCTTCGGCCACACCCCCGGCACCCTCGACGTGGTGCTGGAGACGGCGCCGGACGAGTTCCCGACCACCCTCGACCTCAGGCGCCCGGCAAGCGCCTGATCGACAACCATCCCCGAGGCGCCGTCGCGGACCAGTCCCGCGGCGGGCGCAGGCTGGAAGCGCTCGGAAGAGGGGTGCATCTGGCGCCGCCACGGTCATAATGGAGAACCCGGACCCACCGGGCGCAGGAAGATGACACGCGGGCAGGGGTGCCCGCGGAAGGGGTGATCGTGTCGGGGGCGGAGCAGCGGAGCGAGGTATTCGAGCGGGCCGCGGCGGAAAGCCTGATCGGCGGCTACCGCACCCTTCCGGCCACCCGCGACGAGATGATGGATGCGGACGGCCAGCCGCGCCGTCACTGGCAGCCCTTCCTCGCCGCACTGGCCGAGCTTGGCCCCGAGGAATTGCGCCGGCGATTCTCCGCCGCGGACCGCTATCTCCGGGACAGCGGCGTCTTCTATCGCGTCTATGATGACGCGGGGGGCGGCGAGCGGCCGTGGTCGCTCAGCCACATGCCGCTCATCATCGGCAATTCGGACTGGGAAGCCCTCTCCGCCGGCCTCATCGAGCGCGCCGAGCTGCTGGAGGAGGTGCTTCAGGACCTCTATGGCGACGCCCATCTGGTCGCCGATGGTGATCTGCCGGCGGCGGCCGTGGCCGGCAGCCCGGAATTCCTGCGTCCGCTGGTGGGCGTGCGGCCCGAGGGCGGGCGCTTCCTGCGGGTCTATGCGGCCGACGTGGGCCGTGGCCCGGACGGGCGCTGGTGGGTGCTCGCCGACCGGACCCAGGCGCCATCCGGCGCCGGCTATGCGCTGGAGAACCGCCTCGCCTCGACCCGCGCGCTGCCGGACGTCTCGCGCAACCTGAACATGAAGCGCGTCGCCGCCTTCTTCCAGGCGCTGCGCACCTCGCTGATGAAGCTCGACCGGTCGGGGGAGGGCCGCATCGGCCTTCTCACCCCCGGGCCGCTGAACGAGACCTATTTCGAGCACGCGCTGCTCGCCCGCTATCTCGGCTTCCTGCTGGTGGAGGGCGAAGACCTCACCGTGCGGGGCGATACGCTGCATGTGCGCACCGTGGCGGGCCTCCGGCGCATCGACGTGCTGCTGCGCCGCCTCGATTCCGATTTCGCCGATCCGCTGGAATTGAACGCCGGCTCACGCCTCGGCGTGCCGGGCCTCGTCCAGTCGGTCCGCATGGGCGGCGTGGCGATGGCCAATGCGCTGGGCACCGGCATCATCGAGGCGCCGGCGCTGCTCGCTTTCCTGCCGCGCATCGCTACCCGGCTCACCGGGCGGCCTCTCAGCCTGCCGCATGTGGCCACATGGTGGTGCGGCCAGCCGGCCGAGCGGGCGCAGGTGATGGAGCATCTGGACGAGCTGGTCATCTCCTCCGCCTTCGGCCGGGCGCTGCCGGGCCTGCCGGATGGCGGATCGGTGCTGGGGGCGGACCTGACCCAGGCCGACCGGCGGCGCCTCTCCACCCTGCTCGCCCGGCGTGGGGCGGACGTGGTGGGGCAGGACATCGCCCGCCTCTCCACCACGCCGGTATGGACCGGCGAGAAGCTCACGCCCCGCCCGTTCATGCTGCGGGTGTTCCTCACCGCCACCGAAAAGGGCTGGTCGGTGATGCCGGGCGGCTTCTGCCGCATCTCCTCGGCCGCCGATGCCCGCGCCGTCTCCATGCAGAAGGGCGACCGCTCGGCGGACGTGTGGGTGCTGGCGGACGGCGAGGTGGCCGACACCACGCTCCTGCCGAGCCCGGACAATGTGAAGGTCCGCCGCTCATCCGGCACCCTGCCGAGCCGCGCCGCCGACAATCTGTTCTGGCTCGGCCGCTATGTGGAGCGGGCGGAAGCGACGCTGCGCCTGTCGCGTGTGCTGGTGGGGCGCCTCGCCGAGAGCGGCGACACCGGCACCAGCCCGCTGGTGTCACGCCTGCTTGGCCTGCTCGGGGCTTGGGGCGCCATGCCGCGCGATCTCGCCCGCGCCACGCCCACCCGCTATGCCGTGGCTGTGCTCACCCGCCGCGACGTGCCCGGCGCGCTGCCGCAGCTGGTGCAGGCGGCGCGTTCGGCGGCTTCCGTCATCCGCGACCGCTTCTCGCCGGATGCGTGGCGCGCGCTGGTGGATCTCGAGACCTGCGTCTCCCAGCCGGTCCCCGCCGCCCCCTCCGAAGCCGATGTGGCGGAGCGGGCGGACGCGGCATTGCGCATCATCGCGGCCTTCTCGGGCCTCGCCTCGGAGAACATGAACCGGCTCACCGGCTGGCGCTTCCTGGAGATCGGCCGGCGCACGGAGCGCGCCATCGGCACCCTGCGCTTCGCCCGCACCTTCGGCGAGATCGGCGCCCCGCAGGGCTCGCTGGACGCGCTGCTGCAGGTGGCGGACAGCCTCATCACCTACCGCACGCGCTATGTGATGATGGAGGCGCGCGGACCGGTGCTCGACCTCGTGCTGCTGGACCCGGACAATCCGCGCTCGGTGGCCTTCCAGGTGCACCGCATGGCGAACCATCTGAAGGTCCTCCCCGGCCGCGACCAGGACGCGCCGCCGCCCTTGTGGGAGCGCATTGTCGCCCGCATGCAGGCGGAGCTTGCCGCCAGCACGGCCGAGAGCTTCGAGCCGCAATGGTTCGACGCCATGGAGAAGATGCTGATGCAGCTCTCCGACGAGGTGTCGTCGCACTACTTCCTCCAGGGGCATTCCCCGGAGATGACGCTGACCTTCGGCATGTGAGCGAGCCCTGCGAGCCCCCAAGCGCGCGCGGCGCTTGAGCGAAAGCAACGAGACAGCCCGCGCGGCGCCTGAGCGAAAGCACCGAGACTCCAATGCTCTACGATATTCGCCAGACCACCACCTACAGCTATCAGGTGCCGGTGCGCGTGGTGCGGCAGGTGCTGCGGATGACGCCGGTAGACCGTTTCGGCCATCAGCACGTCATCGCCCACATTCTCGATGTGGACCCCGAGCCGGCGGAGCTGGAGCAGGGCACCGATTTCTTCGGCAACGGCCTGACCTGGCTCACCATCGACCAGCCCCACGGCCATCTCTCCATCACCACCCGCAGCCGGGTGGACGTGACCTCGACACCCCTGCCGGACCCGGCGACGACCCCGCTGGTGGACGAGGTGCGCGCCGCCGCGCTGGAGGAGATGGACCTCGGGCCGGACGCGGCCGCCCACGGCCTGTTCCCGAGCCGTGCGGTGCCCATCGACAACGAGATCACCGACTGGACGGCGACGAGCTTCCGCGGCGACCGCCCCGTGCTGGAAGCGGCGCTGGAGCTGATGCACCGGGTGCATGACGAATTCACCTATGAGCCCGGCGCCACCATCGTCACCACCTCGCCCCACGAGGCCTTCGCGGCGAAGGCGGGCGTGTGCCAGGACTTCGCCCAGGTGATGATCGCCGGCCTGCGCGGGCTCGGCCTGCCGGCGCGCTATGTTTCCGGCTATCTGCGCACCATCCCGCCCGAGGGCCAGCCGCGGCTGGAGGGGGCGGATGCGACCCACGCCTGGGCCGAGGTGTGGTGCGGGCCGGCCTTCGGCTGGATCGGGCTCGACCCCACCAACGCCATCCCGGCGGGGGACGACCACATCATCCTCGCCGTCGGCCGCGACTATGCGGATGTCTCGCCGGTGGACGGGGTGATCGTCTCGTCCGGCGACCACATCCTCGCCGTGGGCGTGGACGTGGTGCCGGTGCAGGGACGCTAGGGCCGCCTCAGCGGCCTTTGCCCATCACGAGGTCGGGGAAGCCGGTGGCGATCTGCGGGAACAGGCAGAGCAGGATCACCGCCAGCAGCATCAGCAGCACGAAGGGCACCGTGCCCCAGATCACGTCCTTCAGCGGGATGTCGGGCGCGATGTTCTTGATGACGAAGATGTTGAGCCCCACCGGCGGGTGGATGAGCCCCATCTCCATCACGATGGTCATCACCACGCCGAACCAGATCAGGTCGAAGCCGGCCGCCTTCAGCGGCGGCAGGATGATCGGCGCGGTCATCAGGATGATGGACACCGGCGGCAGGAAGAAGCCCAGCACCACCACCAGCACCAGGATGGTGGCGAGCAGCAGCCACTTGGACAGATTGAGCGCCACGATCGCCTGCGCCGCCGCCTGGCTGATGTGCAGGTAGCTCATGACGTAGGAATAGAGCAGGGACATGCCGATGATCATCATCAGCATGGTCGACTCGCGGATGGTCGAGGTGAGGATGGGCGAGAGGTCTTTCGGCATCCACACGCCATAGATCAAGGCGATCAGCGCCAGCGCCAGCACGCCGCCGAGGCCTGCCGTCTCCGACGGGGTCGCATAGCCGCCGTAGAGGGCCACCATCACGCCGGTGAGCAGCACCACGAAGGGCAGCACGCGGGGCAGGGCGGCGAAGCGGTCGCGCAGCGTCAGGTTGTCTTCGTGAAGCAAGGCGGAGGGCGCCCCGGTCTCCGCATAGGCCTTTTTCGCCGCCGCATATTCCTGGCGGAAGCGCACCATGGCGTAGCCGGCGAACAGCGTCACCAGCAGCAGCCCCGGCCCCAGGCCAGCGAGGAACAGGCGGCCAAGCGACTGCTCGGCTGCCACCGCATAAAGGATCATGGTGATGGACGGGGGCAGCAGGATGCCGAGCGTGCCGCCCGCGGCGATCAGCCCGGCGGCGAAGGCGCCGGAATAGCCGCGCTTGCGCATCTCCGGAATGCCGGCCGAGCCGATGGCCGAGCAGGTGGCGGGCGAGGAGCCGGCCATGGCGGCGAACAGGGCGCAGGCGAACACGTTGGCGATGCCGAGGCCGCCGGGGATCTTGTGCATCCAGGCGTGCAGCGCCGAATAGAGATCCTGCCCCGCCCGCGACTTGCCGATGGCCGCGCCCTTCAGGATGAAGAGCGGGATCGACAGCAGGGTGATGGAAGCCATCTCCTCATAGACGTTCTGCGTCACCGTATCGAGGGAGGCGGCCGGCATGAAGCCGACCATGAACAGCACCGCAACCGCGCCCAGCGCAAAGGCGATGGGCATGCCGAGGAACATGGTGCCGAGGGTGGCCCCGCCATAGAGGAGGCCGACGAGAGCCGTGCTCATCGTTCCACCCTTTCCAGAAGTCCGGCGAGAACCTGAATGAGGATCTGCAGCGAGAGCAGGCCCATGCCGGCGGTCATCACGCCGTAGGGGATGGAGAGGGGCGGCGCCCAGGTGGAGGAGGTCACCTGCCCGTCCACCCACGCCTCGTGCCACAGGGTGAAGGACTTCCAGGTGAAGAAGGCGCAGAAGGCGAAGCTGAACAGATCCACCACGAACTGCCGCACCCGGTTCAGGCCCGGTGGCAGCATGTGGGCGAGGGCATCGATGGCCACATGGCCGCGCTGGCTCTGCACGAAGGCGGCGGTCATGAAGGTGACGCCCACCAGCAGGAAGACGGAGGCTTCGTCCTGCCAATAGGTGGGCGCATGGAAGAAGAAGCGCGACACCACGCTGTAGGAGAGGATGAGGCTCGCCGCCACGAGGGCGATGGAGCCGAGGGCGAGGATGAGCCGGTTGGCCCGCCTGAGCAGCCCGTGCGCCGCCGCCAGCAGGGGAGGGGCGTGGGTCGCCTTCGCCCGCGCGTCCGCGCCGTGGCCGAGATCGAGCCCGTGGCTCATGCCGGCACCTCCTGCGCGAGCTTCATGAGATTGGCGCAGCCGGCGGACTTGGCGGAATAGTCCTTCCACGCGGTGTCGCGGGCGATGGCGCGCCACTTCTCCACGGTGGCGGCATCGAGATCGTGGATCTTGGCGCCGGCCTTGGCGAACACCTCGGCGACCTTGGTGTCGTCGGCCATGGCGCCGGCCTTGCCGAAGGCCTCCATCTCCAGACCCACGGCGGTCATCACGTCCTGCTGCGCCTTGGGCAGCTTGTCGAACACCGCCTTGGAGATCAGCAACGGCTCCAGCATGAACCAGTAGGACTTGCCGCGGCCGGTGGTGAGCTGCTTCGCCAGCTCTTCCAGACGGAAGGAGATGAGCGACGTCGAAGAGGTGATGCCGGCGTCGCACGCGCCCGTCTGCATGGCGACGTAAAGCTCGTTGGACGGCAGCGACAGCACGGCGGCACCGGCGGCCTGCAGCACCATGTCCATCTCGCGCGAGCCGCCGCGGATCTTCATGCCCTTGGCATCCTCGGGCGCAATCAGCGGCTTCTCGCGGCTGGCGACGCCGCCCGCCTGCCAGACCCAGGTGAGGATCTTGACGCCCTTGCCTTCGAGATATTCCGAGAACGCCTGCCCCACCGGCTTGGTGCGCCAGGCTAGGCCCTGGTCGTAGGAGACCACCAACCCCGGCATGAGGCCGATGTTGCACTCCGGCGCCTCGCCGCCGGCGTAGGAGATGGGATAGAGCGAGAGGTCCAGCGCGCCCTTGCGCAGGGCCGAGAACTGGGCGTTCGTCTTCATCAGGGACGAGCCGGGATAGACCTCGAAGGCCAGCTCCCCGTTGGTGCGCTTCGTCACCTCCGCCGCGAAACGGCGCACGAGCCGGTCGCGGAAGTCGCCCTCCTCGCCGGAGGAGGAGGGGAACTGGTGGGAGATCTTGAGGGTCGTCGCCGCATGAGCGGTGCCAGTGAAGCGCAGCACGGCGGGCGCGGCCAGAGCGCCGGCGAGCACGAGGCGGCGGGAAACCGGGCGATGGATGAGGGAATGGTCGTTGGACATGCGTTTCCTCCCTTGGCCCGGTGGCTGTGGGCCTGTGGCGTTTCTTCCCGTTTCATTTGGCCGGCCCCGGTTGATCCGGGGTCCGGCAGGTCGATTTCATAACTCTTGAGGCACCAGATACTTGGCGGGGACTGGCCGGCGGCTGATTGGCGTTGCCGGCGGCGCAGTCCCTTCGGTCAGGCGACGTTACGATAGATGTCCTTGTAGGTGTCCCGAAGGATATTCTTCTGCACCTTGCCCATGGTGTTGCGCGGCAGCTCGGAGACGAAGAAGACGCGCTTCGGCTGCTTGAACTTGGCAAGACGATTTTCGAGGGCGCGGTGGATGGCATCCTCCGTCAGCGTCGCGTCCTTCTGGGCGACGACGACGGCGGTGACGCCCTCGCCGAAATCCGGGTGGGGCACGCCGATGACCGCGCTTTCAATGACACCGGGGATGGCGTCGATCTCGCCTTCCACTTCCTTGGGATAGACGTTGAAGCCGCCGGTGATGACGAGATCCTTGCCGCGGCCGACGATGTGGACGTAGCCCTTCTCGTCGATCTTGCCGAGGTCGCCGGTGATGAAGAAGCCGTCGCGGAATTCGGAGGCCGTTTTCTCCGGCATCCGCCAGTAGCCCTTGAACACGTTCGGCCCCTGAACCTCGATCATGCCAATCTCGCCGGTGGGGAGCACCGCGCCGGTCTCGGGATCGGTGACGCGCACGCTGATGCCGGGCAGGGGATAGCCCACCGTGCCGGCGATGCGCGCGCCGTCATAGGGGTTGGAGGTGTTCATCCCCGTCTCTGTCATGCCGTAGCGCTCGAGGATGGCGTGGCCGGTGCGCTCCTCGAAGGCGCGATGCGTCTCCGCCAGCAGCGGCGCGGAGCCGGAGACGAACAGGCGCATGCCCTTCGTCGCCTCGCGGGTGAGGCCCGGCTGGTCGAGGAGGCGGGTGTAGAAGGTGGGCACGCCCATCAGCGTCGTCACCTTGCCCGCCGCCATCAGCGCGATGGCCTCCTTCGGGTCGAATTTGGAGCGGAACTCCATGCTCGCGCCAGCCAGGAGCACGATGTTCGTGGCCACGAACAGGCCATGGGTGTGGAAGATGGGCAGCGCATGCAGCAGCACGTCGTCCGCTGTGAAGCGCCAGTAGTCCTTCAGTGCGCTGGTGTTGGAGAGCAGGTTGTCGTGGGTGAGCATGGCGCCCTTGGCGCGGCCCGTGGTGCCCGAGGTATAGAGGATGCCGCCGAGATCGTCCGGCCCGCGCGCCACATCCGCGAACGTGTCAGGGAAGCCCGCGGCGGCCTCGGTCAGCGACCCCTTGCCGTCGGTGCCCAGCGTCTCCACCGCGCCGACGCCGAGCCGGGCGGCCAGCGCCCGCGCGTCCTGTTCGATCTCCGGTCGGCACACGAACACGGTGGGCTCGGCGTCGGAGAGGAAATACTCGACTTCGTTCAGCGTATAGGCCGTGTTGAGCGGCAGGTAGACCGCGCCCGCGCGGATCGCACCGAGATAGAGCGCGAGCGCGGGCCAGGATTTCTCCACCTGCACCGCCACCCGGTCGCCGGGCTTCACGCCGCGCGCGACCAGAAGGTTGGCGAGCCGGGCGGAAAGGGCGAGGGCGTCGCCATAGGTCTCCACCGTCCCGTCGATGAGGCGGGCGAGGGGCTTGTCCATCGCCGGGATGGCGGCGCGGATGGCGCTGAAGAGGTGGTTCTCGCTCATGTCTTCGTCTCGTTGGCGACAGTGCCTGTGGCGCGGCGGGCAGCTCAGGACACGGGCAGTTCAGGAAACCGGCAGATCAGGACACCGGTAGGTCAGGACACTGGAACAAGCGCACGGGCGCCCGCATCCGCCCGCAGCAGCTTCTTCACCGCCGGGCTCGCGACCACCTCGCCCTTGCCGGCGAAGGCCTCGTGGTTCTTCTCGATGTCGGTGAGGACATAGCGGTAGTTCACCATGAGCCCCGCCGCCTGGGCGATGCCCTTGGGCGAGAGGTCGCCCATGGGGTTGATCTTCTCCAGCCGCGCGCCGTTGCCGAGGTGGAAGCGGGCCACCGGGTCCACCGGCTTGCCCTTTGAGGTGCGGGCGACGAGGAAGTAATAGGCCGCGGCGGCGTTCAGCACCGGGGTCAGGGCCTCGCGCACCTCCGCCTTCTCGGCCCAGTCCGGCGTGTCGAGCGCCTTGAGCGTCTCCTTGTCGGCGGCGGTGAGGGCGGCCGGTGTCTCGGCCTTGCGCTCGCCGTCCAGCCAGGCGCGGAAGCCGGGGACGGGGGAGAGGGTGACGAAGGTGGTGAGCGAGGGGATCTCGCGGGAAATCTCCTCCACCACCTGCTTGATGAGGAAATTGCCGAAGGAGACGCCACCGAGCCCGCGCTGGCAGTTGGAGATGGAATAAAAGACGGCCGTGGTCGCCTTCTCCGGCTCCAGCAGCTCGCGCGACTGGTCCAGTACCGGAGCGATGGCGCCGGGAATATCCTTTGTGAGCGCCACTTCCACGAAGATCAGCGGCTCGTCCACCAGCGCCGGATGGAAGAAGGCGTAGCAACGGCGGTCCGGGCTATCGACGCGGGCGCGCAGGTCGTTCCAGTCGCGGATGGCATGCACCGCCTCGTAGCGGATGATCTTCTCCAGCACGTTGGCGGGCGTCGACCAGTCGATGTGTCGCAGCACGAGGAACCCCCGGTTGAACCAGGACGAGAACAGGTGGCCGAAATCGCGGTCCACGGCAGCGAGGTCGCGCCGGTGCACCATGGCGTCCATCAGGTGCTCGCGCATGCGGACGAGGGAGAGCGTCGCGCCGGCGGCCATGTTGAAGCGGCGGAACAGCTCCTGCCGGCGCGGCTCGCTGGCGAGGTGGAGTTCGGCCATCGCCGCATCCGACCCCGTGCGGCCATAGCTGGCGATGGCGGCATCAAGACGGGCGCGGTCCGGCCCGAAGGTCTCGGCGAGCGCCTCGAAGAAGGCGATGCGTTCGCCGGTCTTCATGCGGGCGTAGCGATCGAGGATGTCGGTGGCGAGGGCCACGCCCGAGGCTTCTCCGCGGCCGGAGAGAAGCTGCTCGCACCGCTCCACCAGCGTCGCCGCCTTGGTGGCGCCGGACGTGCGTGTGTTGCGGTCGAGCAGGGCGCGGCCGCGATCCGCGATGGTGGTGAGAAGATCGCCGAAGAAGGACGTATTCGAACTCATCGCCGCACTCCACCAGCCCCGCCGCCGGATGTCCCTGCCATCATGGGAGGGTGCCCGGTCCCCGAAGGCAAGCCCATGGGGACGGGTGGGGGCGTTCTCTTTCGGGTGATCCTGTCTTCGGTATGGGGCGAAAATGGCGCTCCGGTATCAAGATGTGGCATCTTTCAGGATCCCCGCGGCGTCTGTGGCCGAATAGAGATCGGTCTGCATTTTTTGTCAACAATCATGTATGCAAGATTTTCTCTCTTGCATTGAATGATCGGACTCGGCTTTCTGATGACGGGGAGATCGCAAGGAGCGCCGTCGTGCGGGGAGAGCAGACGCCGAGGCTCAGGGAGGCGCTGGAAGACGATATCGTCGCTGGCCGGCTGAAGCCCGGGCAGCGGCTCGACGAGGTAGGCCTCGCCGAGCGGTTCGGCGTTTCGCGCACGCCCATCCGCGAGGCGCTGATCCAGCTCTCGTCATCGGGCCTGGTGGAAATCCGCCCCCGCCGCGGCGCCTTCGTGGTGCTGCTCGGCCCGCGCGAACTGATCGAATCCTTCGAGCTGATGGCCGAGATCGAGGCCTCCTGCGGCCGGCTCGCCGTGCAGCGCATGGGGCCTTCCGACCGGGAGGCGATCTCGGAGGCACACGAGACCTGCCGCATCGCCGCCGCTGCCGGCGACGAGGAAGCCTATTATCCCGCCAATGCCCGTTTCCACGGCGCCATCTATGCTGCCACCGGCAACCGGGTTCTGGCGGGGGAGGCGCTGAGATTGCAGCGCGCCCTCCAGCCCTATCGCCGCCTTCAGCTGAAAGTGCCGCGGCGGGTGGAGGCCTCCTTCGCCGAGCACCAGGGCATCGTCGATGCACTCTTCGCCGACGACGGCCCCCGCGCTGCCGAGCGCCTCAGGGCCCACGTGCTCGTTCAGGGCGAGCGCTTCATGACCCTCCTCGCAGCGCTCCAGGCCGAATCGGAGGCGCTGGAGGACGCGGGCTGATGGCTCCGGCGTGCGCCCCTCCGCGCAGCCTGAAGCGCCCCGGGGGCCTGCCCCACACTCCCGCCGGAACGGACCATCCGTTCTCCCGCAAGGCACGGGCATTCACCGCAAGCCGCCGTGGACACCGCCCCATCCCCTGTTGCCGCGCCGCAAGCCTTCCGTTAAAAGGAACCCGCTCCTGCGCCACGCACCCGTAGCTCAGCTGGATAGAGCGTTGCCCTCCGAAGGCACGTGTCAAGTCGGCTGGTGCGAAAAGTGTGAAGAAAAGCGTTTTTGAATTCAATGACTTGCGAGCGTTGGGCCGAAGGCTTCACTTTCGCAGGAAATCCGAGTAAGCACTGCGTAAGCAGCAGGCACCCGTAGCTCAGCTGGATAGAGCGCCGCCCTCCGAAGGCGGAGGCCACACGTTCGAATCGTGTCGGGTGCGCCATTGCAACTAAGAGTTGCTTTGGTGTTTGCGTGGCAGGCGCCCCGTTTTTGTCCTCGTGCTGGAAGCTGATTGGCACGCCTTGGTAGGGGCGTGGCGCGGGTCGTTCCTGCATCCGAATCCCTTCTGCTCCAAATTCAATGGTCTATGAGATGCTCGGCTTGGCAATCCGTGCTGCCAGGGCCTCTGGTTTGTCATGAGGTCGGTAGACGCTGATGTCGTCCCTCCGCCACGATCAAGTCTTCGTTTAAAAGCCCTAGGATAGCCTCCGTCTTTCATCCTGCGGCCCGGGCCTCGCCCTCACTTCTCGCTGCTTGTTCGCCGATCTGAGCAATCTCCGTGACGGATGCGACGTGCGAGAGAGGGCGCCATCCTGCCGATCTAAATGATGGGGCACAGCAACCGCAACCGCCGTCCCTGCTGCCGCTTTTAACGGGACTGCGCTTCGGGACTTGTTGAGCCCTAACGATCGGCCGAAGAGGGTAGCGCTGTTTGCAAGAGTCAAAGTGACCCTTGGCCGACCCTCGACTGCCCTACAGCGACGTCCGCTTTGCGCCCCGAGGCTGTGTGAGAACTCACTGTGGCTCGTCGCGCAGGTTGTTGCCACGGCGCGCGTCGGCTCCGGTCACCCGGCTATCGCCTTGAGGGTCGCGGCCACGCCAGCGACGGCAATGGCGCGCTTCATGTTGTAAGCCAGTATCGCCAGGCTGGCTTCGGTGGCGACGTGCTTGAGGCCGCGCGTTCGGAAGTGGGTCGCACCCATCCAGCCCTTGATGGTGCCGAAGACGTGCTCGACGGTACAGCGGCGGACCGCCATTGCGTCCGGCATCGCTTGAAGCCTGCGCTCCATCTCATCAAGCACGGCCTCATGCTCCCATCGGCGGATGCGCTTCTCCTTGCCGGCCGTGCACAGGGGGCGCGACGGGCAGGCGCTGCAGGCCTTCTGGTTGAAGTAGACGCTTATGAGCTTGCCGCCCTCCACCCGGGCAAAGCGTTTCTGCAGCTGTTGATCGGCGGGGCAGCGATAGGTGTCGGTCTGCGGCTCATGCACGAACATAGCCTTGCCCCAGAAGCCGCGCGCCTGAGCCGGCGATGTGTTGGGCTTGGGCACCATCGGGATGATGCCAGCTTCGGTGCA
>NZ_JAMJXC010000076.1 GCF_023571765.1 Xanthobacter aminoxidans
TGAACCGCCCCTAGTTTTCTAGACGCCTTCGGGGGTCGCTTTGTGCTGCCGTTCGAACTCGATGGGCGACAGCATCCCGTTGCGTGCGTGTTTGCGGGTGGGGTTGTAGAACATCTCGATGTAATCGAACACGTCCCGGCGTGCCTCGTCTCGCGTGCGGTAGACCTTGCGGCGGATGCGTTCGCGCTTGAGCAGGTTGAAGAAGCTCTCGGCCACAGCGTTGTCATGGCAGTTCCCGCGACGGCTCATCGAGGGCTGCAGATCGTGGTGTTTCAGGAACGAAGCCCACTCCATGCTGGTGAACTGGCTCCCCTGATCCGAATGCACCAGCACACGGCCCTTCGGCTTGCGTCGCCAGACGGCGGCCAGCAGCGCCTGAAGCACGACGTTGGTCGTCTGCCGGGCCTGCATGGACCAGCCGACGACCCGGCGTGAGAAGAGGTCGATCACGACCGCAAGATAGGCGAAGCCTTCGTGGGTGCGGATGTAGGTGATGTCGGTCACCCAGGCCTTGTCAGGCGCCTCCGCGTCAAACCGGCGATCGAGCGTGTTGTCGACCGCCAGGGATGGCTTGCCTCCATATT
>NZ_JAMJXC010000011.1 GCF_023571765.1 Xanthobacter aminoxidans
CGCCGCAGGAAAACCACCAAAGCTCGCACTCGTCGCCATCGCCAGACGCATCGTCGTCACCGCAAACGCCCTCCTACGCGACAACGTCACCTTCCAAACCTGACCAGCCCTCAACACAGTTGCCGGCGATCATCCATCGCCCGTCGCTACCGGTCTTGGTGGCGAGGAGCACCCGGCCGCTGTCGCCCATCAGGCCGGCGAATTCCTGCAGGCGGCTGAAGCCGGCGCTGCCGTCGGTGACGATGGCGAGGAGGGCCGCCTGCGGCTGCTGCGGCGCTTGCGGCGTCGCATCCAGCATCCCCCGCGCCACGTCCGCATCGATGGATCGGGCCACCGCCTCGGTCATGAATTCGAGCTGCCCCCTGCGCTCGCCGAGCAGCGTGTCGGAGGCCGACCGGAAGACCGCATAGCTGATGAGCCCCACCGGCAGCGTGAGCAGCGCGAGGAGCGCGAACAGCACCCAGCTCCGGAACGCGAGGACCGGCCGGGCCTCGTCCGTGCCCTGGGCGGCAGCATGCAGCGCGAAATAGAGAAGGGCGGTCGTGACCGCGACGAACACGAACCCCTTGAGGGTGGAGAAAACGCCGAAGCCAATGGAGCCGCCGACGCTCTCGATGAAGCGGTCGGACAAGTAGACCCACAACAGCGCGCCGACCGCGTAGGCGATCGTCACGGACGCGATGTACGAGCGGCGTTTCATCGGCGCGCTTCTTTCCGAAGCCAGCATCCGTCCATAGCACATATCCGGAGCTGAAAGTGCGGCCGGGCTCGGGATTGCGTGTCCGCCCAGCAAAAAAATACGCCCCAGCAAGGGGGTACGGTACACCATCCATACGGTCGAGCCCCACGGCGCGGTGGGGCGGACCGGCTCAGGGGATGGGCGCGACCACGTTGTCGAAGCTGATGACGACGTCGGTCTGCTGCTGCTTGGAGGTCATGCGGATCGGCAGGCCGCTGTCCACCGCGATCCACACCCGCTGGGGATCGAACGCGGGGGCTCCCGGCATGGGCGGCGGCGTGTAGTCGTAGGCCACCGCATTCTTGCCCTGCACCGTCTCCGGGCCGACGCGTCGGCAGTCCTTGAGGCTGGAAGCGCCGGGAATGACCTTCTTCTGCATCTCCACGCGTCCACCCGGTCCAAGCGGCATCTTGGTCCACTTGGCCCCATGCTTGACGTACATGACATCGCCGACGATCACGGCCTCCATCAAGGGCGCGCCGGCCATCGCGGCCACCTGCCGGTAGGCCGGAACCTTGCTGAGCCGATCATAGGCGTCCGCCACGCTTTGGCAGTCATCGGCCCGCGCCGACGAGAGCGGCGCGACGAGACAACCCAGCACCAGGACCGCTGTGGCGGCGCGCATGACGTTTCCTTTCAGATTGGGCGCGCCAGCTTAGGCCTCACCATGCGGCTGCACAATCAACCGTCAGGAGGTGGGACATACCTGCCATGTCCCTACCACTGATAGCGCACCCCGCCCCGCGCGTTCGCCGCCGCGTAGCCTTCGCCGAACTTGAGACTGGCGGTGGTGAAGCCATTCCAGCCGTTGCCCTTGGCGAACACGTTGAAGCCGCCGCCGATCTCGCCGAAGGCGCCGTTGAAGTCGTCGGCGACGGTCAAAGGCAACCCGGGGTTGTAGATGGTCACCGTATTGTCCCCAAGGAACTCGTACCAGAGTCGCGCATTCAGATTGGCCTCGATGCGCAGCGACGCGTTGTCATAGACCGGCCCGCCCACGCGGGCGCCCAGGCCCACCCTCAGGCTGTCATTGCTGCCGAAGTCCGCCGCCGTGCCGGCGAGGAGCGGCAGGTTGTTGATGCGGGTAGAGACATAACTCAGCGTTGCAATGGGCTCGAAGAAGCCGGTGGCGCCGAGCTTCGCCCGGTATCCGGTGTCCAGCGTGAAGCCGAGGCTGGTCGCCCGCACGCTCTGCCCGTAGGCCGCCGGGCCGCCGAGCGTCGGCGCGGTGTAATCCATGGAGAGGATGTCGGCCTTGAACAGGCCGTCCACGAACCAGTTGCGGTTGAGGTAGGTGGCATAGGCCCCCACCGTGCCGCCGGAATAATTGGCGGAGGTCGGCGAGGCATCGAAGCCGAGCTGGGAGGTGACGTAGCCGCCCATGACGCCGAACATCACCGCATCCTTGCCGGACGCCGAGACATTGGTCTTGCCGAAGTCGGCGCCGGCGATGAAGCCGTAGGTGTCCTGCGCATAGCCCATGTCGTAGGTGTAGGCCGCGCCCGGCACCGTGGCGGTGGCGTTCGAGTCGCGCAGGCCCCAGCTACCCACGGCCTTGGCCCACACGCCCGGCGTCACGCTCTGCGATCCGGCGCCGGGGGCCTTGCCGACGACGCCGCCATTGCCCCCGTCGAGATAGGTGCGCAGGTCTGCCTGCCGGTCCAGCCAGCCGCCGCTGGTCTCGTACCAGATGCTCTGCGCGCCGGTGACGAGGCGCGGCAGCTCGTAGGCCTCCCGGTCGGGCACGCCGACGAGGTAGGTGTCGTTGCCGCGGGTCACGAGGTCGTAGAAGAACACGCCCTTGTCGATGACGCCGCCGAAGCGCGGATCGTAGCCGGCCGACTGGGAGGAGATGACGAAGCTCGCCTCCTGCGTGCCGTACTTCCCGTAGGAGACGGCATCGGGGTTCACCACCTCCACCACCATCATGCCCTTGGGATTGTAGCCCCCGGCGCTGCCGCTCACGTCGTTGATGACGATGGCCGTCTGCCCCTGCGTCGCCACCGTGCCGGCGGGCAACGGGTTGCCGTTGGCATCGAGGCCGCCCACCACCAGTCTGTCGGCGGTGGAGCCGGGGCCGCCCAGCCAGGCATCGATGCCGAGGCGGCTGTTGCCCTGCCCCACGAACACGCCGCTCACATAGGTCACGTCGCGGGCGCCGTTATAGGCGGTCTGGCCGGGCGTCTCGTCGATCATGGTGAGCAGCCCGGCATCCGTCGAAACGAGGCTGCCGTTGACGAAGGTTTCGAGGCCCGTGAACGTGGTGGTCTCCCCCTGCGCGCCGTTGAGGGCGGTGACGGTGAGGCCGACATTGTTCACCTGGTCGATGCCGCCGCCGAAGCTGTTGGCGCCCACCGTGACCCAGGTGTTGGAGCTTCGATTGTTGAAGGTGTCGTTGCCGTCGGAAAAGCTCACCCGGCCCACCACGGTGCCGTTGTTGGTGACGGTGGTGGAACCCGCATCTGCGCGCATCGCCACGCGCCCGGCGGCGCTGGCGAGGTCGCCATTGGCCGCGTAGGTCCAGGAGCTGACCAGCGAACCCGTGCCGACATCGATGGTGGTGCCGGTGCCGCTCGACACGCGGATCACCGCCTCGTCTTCCGATGCGCCCGAGCCGGACACCACGCTGAAGGCGCCGATGCCCACCGCGACGGTGCCCGTTCCGTCGGCGCGGATGCCGTTGCCGGTGCCCCCCTGCCCCGCATCCGCATAGACGCGCGCGCCGGTGCCGAGGGTGACGACGGTGGCGCCGCCGCCGCCCGCCAGCGTGCGGATGCCGGTGCCGCCGGAGAGGATGCGGACGCCGTCCGCGAGCGTCACCGTCACGTCGCCGGTGCCGCCCGTCTGTGCCGCGACGCCGGCGCCGGCGCTGGTGATGTCCGCGCCCACGTCGACCCGCGCCGCCCCCGCGCCGCCGGAGGTCGCTCCCACGCCGAAGCTGCCGCCCGCCGTGATCTTGCCGGCGACCGTGATCGTGGTCGCGCCGCCGGTGTTGAGGGCGAGGATGCCGGAGCCCGTCGCGTCGATCTCCGCCGTGTTCTTGACCGTCACCGTGCCCCCGGCGCCGGAGAGGCCGGCATCGATGCCGGTGGCGCCCGCCGTGACCTTGGCGTTGGTGGTGACGTTGACCGTTCCATTGTCGCCGGTGAGCGCGGCGAGGATGCCGGCGCCGCCCGCCTTCACGATGCCGTCCGTGGTGACGGTGACGCTCATGCCGGTGCCGGTGGCGCTGGCGTCGATGCCCTGCGCGCCGGAGGTGATGGCGCCGTTCGCCGTCGTCGTCACCGTGGCGGAGCCGCCGGCACCGGTGGAGACCGCGCGCACGCCGAAGCCCGAGACGGTGATGGCATTCTCCACCTTCACCTCGGTGGTCGCCGTGCCCGCCGCGGTGGCCGAAGCGTCGGCACCGCTGGCGCTGTCGGTGATGGCGCCGCGCAGGGTGAAGCGGCTCACGGCGTCGCCCGTGGTCGAGGTGGCGAGCCCCTTCACCGCCGTGCCGGTGCCGCCCTTCACGGTGGCATCGGTGGTGATGAGGGTGGTGGCGTTGCCCTTGGTGCTGGTGGTGTCGGCGACGATGCCGCCGACATTGCCCGTCACCGCGCCGGTGACGCCGATCTTGGTCTGGGTCGTCCCCTCCACCGAGGAGACGGCCGCGATGGCGGCGCCGCCGCTGCTGGAGACGGTGCCGGCGGTCGTCACGTCCACATAGCCGGAGGTGCCGGTCTTGTCGATGCGGATGCCGCCCACCGCGCCGGAGACCGAGGTGCCGGCCGCCGTCTCCACCACGATGTCGCCGCTGCTGCCCGCATCCGACGACACGCGCAGGCCGACGCTGGAGCCCTTCACCTCGGTGGTGCCGCCGAAATTCACAGCGACCTTGCCGCCCATCTGCTTCAGGAACACGCCATCCTGCGTGCCTTCAATGGATGCGCTGCCGGACGTGGTAAGCGTGATGGTGCCGGTGGCCTCGCCATAGAGGCCGAACCCGCCCGCCGCCGTGGACTTCGCCGTGCCGGAGAAGGTCTGGATGGAGAGGTCGCCGCCGGTGGCGTTGAAGAAGGCGCCGTATTGCCCGCCCGAAGCGCTGCCGCTGAAAATGTCGGCGGTGACGCTGCCGCCCAGCGTGCGCGCGAACACGCCCGCCCCGGTGCCGCCCGTCGCCGTACCGGAGAAGCCGGAGACAGTGATGTCCCCGCTGGTGCCCGCCTGCGCGAAGATGCCGTACTGCCCGCCCGAGGCGCTGGCGGCGAAATTCTTCACGCTGATGCCGCCGGTGTCGGTGAGCAGCATCACGCCGTTGGCGCCGCCGACGATGTTGGGCGACCCGGCGGAGCCACCGGTGAAATTGTCGGCGGTGATGGCGCCGCTGGTGGTGCGGCCATAGATGCCGTAGTCGCTGGTGCCCGTCGCGGTTCCGGAGAAGCCGGAGAAATTGACGCTCCCCGCCCCGGTCTGGGCGAAGATGCCGTATTGCCCGCCTTGGGCGCTGGAGCCGAAATTCTGGATGCTGATGGCGCCCGACGTGGACAGCGCCTGAAGGCCGGCTGCGCCGCCGGTGAGGAACGGCCCGCTGCCCGCGCCGGCCGCGAAATTGTCGGCGGTGATGGCGCCTGTCGTGGTCGAGAGCAGAAGGCCGCTGCCAGCCGTGCCCTTGACCGTGCCGCTGAAGCCGGAGGCATCGATGGCACCGGTGGTGGCGAAGGCGACAATGCCATTCTGGCTGCCCGTCGCGCTGCCGCTGAAGGTCTTCAGCGAGATGTCCCCGGTGGTGACCACCTGGGCGAAGATGCCGTTGGCGCTGGTGCTGTCCGCCGTGCCGCTGAAACCCGAGAGATCGACGGTGCCGGCATTGGCCTGGGCGAAGATGGCGTTCTGGCCCGCCGTCGCGCTGCCGCTGAAGTTGCGGATGTTGATGTCGCCCGTTCCGGTCACCTGTGCGAACACGCCGTTGGCGCCGGTGCCATCGGCACTGCCGGTGAAGCGGTCGATGGCGATGGTGCCGTTGACCGACTGGGCGAACAGGCCATTCTGGCCGCCGGTGGCGCTGCCGGCGAAATCGTTCACCGTGATGTTGCCGACGGCGATGAGGGTGAGGCCGTCCGAAGTCGTGCCCTTGAAAGTGCCGCCTTCGGCCGCGATGTCGATATTTCCGGTGGTGGAAGCGAGCACGCCGCTCGCCCCGCCGCTGAGGCTCGCGCCCGCCAGCACCCGCACGCTGGCGTCGGTGGCGGGCAGAAGCGTGAGGGCATAGCTGTCCGCCGTCACCGTGGCGCCGATGCCGGTGCCGGCCGCCTGCGAGATGGCGCCGCTCGAAATCAGCGAGATGCCGTCGGTGGTCGCCGTGAAGCTGCCGCCGATATTGTTCAGGATGATATCGCCGCCGCCGAGGCCGGAGCCGACGACCACCGAGATGGGTGCGGCCGCCGTGATACTCGTGTCGTTGGCTGTGGTGATGGTTATGGTGTTGTCCGTGACCACCGCCGCGGCCGAACTCGCGCCCGAGCAATCGAGCGCCGTGGGGTTGCCCACCGGTCCGGAGGTGACGCAGGCGCCGTAGGCGACCGTCGCCGGCATCAGGCCCGCGAGCACCGTGGCGAGCGCCGATCCCGAGAGAAGCGCGCGCATGAGGCGCGCGCGCCGATGGGTCCCGGTTACGACCCGGCCAGGTCTGTGCCCATGCGTGGCGCCGAACATGCGCTTGTCCTCCCTCCCGGTCCCGGACGCGCCCCCTTTAGCGCGGCACAAGGACTCCGGCGCACGTCCGCGCACGCGACCGGCCCGCCAGAGGGGCGCCGGTCGGCGACAGCGAAGCAGCCGTTTCGGGTGGGGACAGAATTTCCTATCATGGTTAACCTAGAGTTACGTAACGCAACAAATGCTCGCAAGGTCTTCCCGAAGCTCTCGCCGGCATTCTTCGCGCCCTGAGGGCTACACCCCTGAGGGCTACCCCCCTGAGGGCTACACCTGCCGCCACAGCAACGCGAGCAGCACCGCCGCGCCGAGCCACAAGGCGATCAGCGCCGAGAGCACCGCGCCCGCCCCGCCGGCCGTCAGCAGCTGCGCTGCACCGAGCGGCGCCAGCGCCTGCGCCAGCAAGGCCGGCCGGGCGAGGCGGCCGGCGAGGATGGGATAGCGCTCCGCCCCCAGCACGGCCAAAGGCACCGTGCCCTTGGAAATGGAGAAGATGCCGTTGCCGGCGCCGTAGGCCACCAGCGCCACCGCGACGATGGGAAAGCCCGCTGCCAGCAGCACCAGCCCCAGCCCCATGAGCGCCACCGCCCAGATCATCGTCCAGAGCGGATGGTGACGCCCGCCGGACGCCTGCTCGATGATGCGCGCGAAAACCTGCGCCGGGCCGATGAAGGCCCCGGCGGCCACCGCCTCGGCGAGGCTCAGGCCGCGCGACTGGAGCAGCGCCAGCACCTGAACCGACATGGCGGAGGCGATGGTGCCGATGAGGGTGACGATGCCGGCCATGAGCAGGAAGGAAATGCGCTCCCGCCCGCCCAGCACCACCGACCCGCCCCGCGCCGGCCGGCCGGTCTCCGCCCGCGGCGCGATCGCCGGCATGAAGGCCAGCACCAGCGGGATCGACACGAAGAGATGGAGGCCGGCATAGACGAGGCAGGTCGCCCGCCAGCCCAGATGCGCATCGAGGAAGGCGGTGATGGGCCAGCACACCGTGCTGGCGAAGCCGCCCCACAGGGTGAGCATGGTGATTGCCCGCCGTGCCCCAGCGCCATAGAGCCGGCCGAGGGCGGCGAAGGCGGCGTCATAGAGGCTCGCCGCCATGCCCGCGCCGGCGATGCACCAGCCCAGCATGAACATCGCCGGCCCCGGCGCCAGCGCCAGCAAGGCGAGGCCGCAGGCCAGCAGCGCGCATCCGCCCGCCAGCACGGGCCGCCCACCGCGGGCATCGATCAGCGCGCCCACCTTCGGCGAGACGAGTCCCGCCACCAGAAGCCCGACGGAGAGGCTGCCGACGATCCATTGCAGCGGCCAGCCGGTATCCTTGGAAATCGGCCCGGCCAGCACCGTGAGCAGATAAAAAGACGAGCCCCAGGTGAGGATCTGCACCACGCCCAGCGCGGCGATGACCGAACGGCCGGCGCCCTCCGTCCCGGCGGGTGAGGCGGCGCTCACCGCACGGCCGCGTCGAGGGCGAGCCGCGCCTCCAGCGCCTCGGCCGCTTCCTTGCGCTCGCTGTAGCGGTCGGTGAGATAGGGGGAGATGTCGCGCGTCAGCAGCGTGAACTTCACCAGCTCCTCCATCACGTCCACCACCCGGTCGTAAAAGGCGGAGGGCTTCATCCGGCCCGCCTCGTCGAACTCCTGATAGGCCTTGGCGACGGACGACTGGTTGGGAATGGTGAGCATGCGCATCCAGCGGCCGAGGATGCGCATCTGGTTCAAGGCGTTGAAGGATTGCGAGCCGCCGCACACCTGCATCACCGCCAGCGTGCGCCCCTGCGTGGGACGGATGGCGCCGAGGGCGAGGGGGATCCAGTCGATCTGCGCCTTCATCACCGCGCTCATGGCGCCGTGCCGCTCCGGGCTGCACCACACCTGCCCTTCGGACCACAAAGTGAGTTCGCGCAGCTCCGCCACCTTGGGGTGCTCCACCGGGGCGCCATCGGGCAGAGGCAGGCCATCCGCGTGGTAGACCCGCGTTTCCGCGCCGAGCCGCTTCAGCAGCCGCTCCGCCTCCAGCGTCAGCAGGCGGGAATAGGAGCGCTCGCGCAGCGAGCCGTAGAGCAGCAGGATGCGCGGCGGATGGCGCGACGGCACGGCGGGGAGCAGCCGGTCGAGGCTCGGGACGTGAAACAGGGCCTCGGTTACGTTGGGGAGGGTGTCGTCGGTCACGGGGGCGTCCTCGCCTGGGCTGGCTCCGGCGCTCTCATAGCAGGCCCGCGCACGGCTCACAGCATCGATCCGCTCCCGGCGGCGTTGCGCCGCGCGGGAGTATGTGCACGCGACGTGAGCAGCGTGAAAGTCAAAATATCATCAAAAGTACAAATACTGCGCACCATTAGACGGATCGTAAAATCACGTTCCAATCATTCTGCCGCGATCCGGAATATTCGATTGACGCCGCGCGCGGCCGCCCGAATATATCCCGAAGCCTTCACGGCCCCGCATCCGCTTCGCAACCGGGAGATTGCTATGGGTCTTCAGTCCATGGGCGATTTCAAATGGCCCGGCCTCATGCAGCCGGATGGGGCGCCCATCGCCCTCAATCGCGACGCCTTCATCGCCATCGATCGCTACAAGGACATCAGCTACGATCCGGTGTACCGGCCGCAGGCCCTCTATCACCGCGCGCTGGAAGGCCTTAACGCCAATAACGGCGCCTTCCTGCTGCAGGAGGTGGCGACCAATTTGCCCATCTACCGGGACGACACCGGGCCCACCGACTTCCACCTGCACCTGCCGCCCGGCGGCTTTCAGCTGGTGCTCGTCACCTCCGGCATGTTCACCTTCGACTATGACGGCAAGGTCCATTACGTGGGGCCAGGCGCGGCGATGCTGCAGAGCGCCATCGTGCACCGCCAGCTCTTCTACACATGGTCCGGCCTCTCCACCGAAGAGAATTTGAAGACGCCGCAGACCGTGGTGCCGGACCCTTTGTGCATGGGCTATTCCGGCAAGTTCCTCGAAGCCTTCATCACCGATCCCTCCACCTTCCCGAACCCCACCGTGGTCCGGCCGGACAAGATCCGCGAGGACGAGACGCCCCGCACCGCCTGGAAGCATCCGCTGCACAACCGGCCAAAGGGCGCGGGCTTCTGGGTTCAGGACCCGCTCGCCCTCGACGCGCTGTTCCGCCCCTACCCGGCCGATGCGCTGGGGCCGCTGGCCTCCCCCATGCCGGTGCATGTGCGTGACCTCGGCATCGAGGCGCCGAGCGGCCATCTCGTCATCGGCCACATCATCGCCACCGATCCGCGCGGCGGCGCGGTGCTGCCCAAGTCGGCGATGGCGGCCGATGCGGAAGGGCTCGCCAAGGGCGAAGTCGTGGTCTACCGCCTCATCCGCGGCACCGCAGGTTTCGCGGACGGCGCGGGCAAGACCATCGAACTGGCCACCGGCGATACCGTGACCGCCGGCAAGAGTGCCATCCGGCTTGCCGAGATCGGCGAGGACACGCAGATCCTGCGGCTCGGCCTCCTCAACGGCTTCGATGCCCTGAAGATGTGGACGCCCGGTCAGCGGGACGAGATCGACGCCCTCGCCGGCCGGATCATCACCCGCGCGGACCTGCGCAGCGACCGTCTCGCCGGCAGCCCGGTGGGCTATCTCTACGAATAGCGCAGGCGCCGCTCAGCCGAACATGCCGGCGACCATGGCGCGGTACCAGTCGGCATTTTCCTCAAGCTGGCGACGGCGCAGGGCCGGCGGCTCGCGGGCAGCTGAAACGGTGCCCTCCACCTCGCGGATGCGGCCGTCCTCCGGCCGGTAAAGCCCGCTCACCTTCACCGCGTCGTCGGCCGTGATGAGGCTCCAGCAGGTGCTGGCATAGCTGGCCGATGGGGCAGCCGCGCCGAACAGGCCGGCGAGCAGCGCCCGCGCCGCCACCTGCGCCTGGCTCCCGGCGGCGAACGCGGATTTCGGAATGTCGCCCCCAATGGCCGCATCGCCGATGACGAAGACGGCCGGGTCCAGCGCCGAGGCCATGGAGCCGGCGTCCACCGGGCACCAGCCCGATGCGTCCGCGAGCCCCGCCTGCCGCGCGATGGCGCCGGCCTTCTGCGCCGGGATCACGTTCACCAGCGCCGCCTCTTTATAGGTCTCGAAGCCGGTGACGACCGTGCCTGTCGCCGGGTCCACCGAGACGAGGCCGTCGGAGATGTCAGGCGCCATCCATTCCACCATGCCGGGATAGTGCCCCTCCCAGCCCTCCTGAAAGAGACCCTGCATGGAGAATTTCGGCTTCGGATCGACGATGACGATGCGCGCCCCGCCACGCCCGGTGCTCTTCAGGCGATGCGCCATCATGGAAGCGCGCTCGTAAGGCGCCGGGGGGCAGCGGAAGGGGTTGGGCGGGGCGGTGATGACGATGAGGCCGCCGTCGGGCACCTGATCCAGCCGCTCCTTCAGGAGGCGCAGCTGGGCGCCGCCCTTCCAGGCGTGGGGCATCGCCGTCTCGGCGGCACGGCTCCAGCCGGGCACGCTGTCATAGTCGAGATCGATGCCGGGGGAGAGGATGAGGCGGTCGTAGGGAAGGCGCCCGCCATCGGCGAGCCGCACCTCGCGCCGCTCCCGGTCGATGGCGTCGGCCCGTTGCGGCACGACGCGGACGCCGGCCCGCGCGAGGCCCTCATAGCCGAATTCCAGCGCGGCGAAATCGATGAGGCCGCCGAGCCAGAGGTTGGAGTGGAACACCGCCACGTAACGCGGCTCCGGCTCCACCAGCGTGACCTCCACCCGGCCATCGCGCAGCAGCGCCCGTGCGGCATTCGCCCCGCCGGCGCCGCCGCCCACGATCACCACGCGCGGCTTGCCCTGCGCGGCGACGTGCGGCGCGCAGAGCAGCGCCGCCGCCAGCGCCGAACCGCCCAGCAGCGCCCGCCGCGAGACGCCCGCGCGCGTCAGGCCCTCAAGCCCCATGTCGTCAGCCGACCTTGAGGTAGCCGAACCCCTTGCCCTGCAATGCGCCGGCGGTGGCGATGCCGGAGGGCACGAAGGCGATGAAGGCCTCATCGCGCGCCTTCTCCTTGGGCACATGGTTGCGCTCGAAGGTGTAGGCGCACAGGTAGACCTTCAGCCCGTTCTTGGCGAGGGCGGCAATCTTCTCGTTGAGCGTGGGATCGAGGGTTTCCTTCTCCCACATGGTGCCGTTGAGATTGTCGAGGAAGAATTTGATGCCGCCCGCATGGGCCACCATCACGATCTGCAGCGCGAAGGGATCGGCGCCGTAGGAGGCGTAATGGTTGTTGATGTTGTTCAGCGTCTGGGCGAACCGGGCATGGTCGCCATAGTCCACGTGATAGACGCAGGCGGTGTCCGCTTCCTTCTTGATGTCGGCGAGCTGGAGCGACTGCACGGCGGCGTGGGCCGACGTTGAGGCCGCGATCGGCGCGGCGCCTGCAAGCGCCATGGTGCCGAGGAAGGCCCGGCGGTCGAACTGGGGCATGGTTTCCTCTCCCGTCATCGGCGTCTGGCGCGCCGTGTGCTTCGGACTGTGCCACCCGCCGCCCCCGCTCCGCAACGGCGCGGCGGGCCGGCGCGCGAACTACTTCTTCGAGCCGTCCGGCTTGAACTGGGCGAGGAAGGCGATGAGATCGGCGCGCTCCTGCTCGTTCTTGACGCCGGCGAAGGCCATCTTGCCCTTGGGCGCGAGGTGCTTGGGATTCTCGATGTAGTCGCTGAGGGTCGCCTCGTCCCACACCTTGCCGGCGGCGGCGCCGTCCTTGATGTCCTGGGAATAGGAATAGCCCTCGAAATGCGCCCATTTGGCGCCGACGATGCCATTGAGGGGCGGGCCGACCTTCACCTTCGCGTCAGGGCCGACCGCATGGCAAGCCATGCACTTCTTGAACACGGTCTCGCCCTTGGCGATGTCCGGGTCGGCGTGCGCCGGGGCAGCGGCGACGCCGAGCAGGAGGGCGACCATCACGGGGATGCGCACGATCCTCGTCCTTTCCGTTGGAGGGGCTGTGTGGTGTCCCGGCCGCGGCCGGGACCCTTCCTTGGTGTCACGACGGGCGGCTCACTCCAGATTCCCCTTGGGCTGATCGCCATCCGGCGTCACGTTGAGGATCTGGGCGCGGGCGGTGACATGGACCTCGCCGCTGCAGTCCTTCATGCAGGGGTTCTTCTTCCAGAAGGCCTTTTCCGAGGTCTCCCGGTCGTCGTCGTAGAAGTTGGCCTCGTTGGGCAAATCCACCTTTGGAAAGTTGTCCTTCGAGAGCACGTAGTCCTCGGCAACGAGATCGTTGAGGTTCAGAAGATACGCGACGATGGCGTAGGTCTGGTCCGGCGAGAGCGACAGGTTGCTGCCGAAGGGCATGGCCCGGTGCACGTAGTCATAGACCGTGGAGGCGTAGGGCCAGAAGGAGCCGATGGTCTTTTCCGGCCGCTCGGATTTCAGGGTGCCGCGCCCGCCGGCCAGCACCGGCCAGCGGCCGGCGCCCTCGCCGAACTCGCCGTGGCACTGGGCACAGTTCTGCAGGAACAGCTCCTCTCCCTCCTTCACCGAGCCCTTGCCCGGCGGCAGGCCCTCGCCATCGGCGCGCACGTCGATGTTCCAGGCGGCGATCTCCTCGGGCAGCGCGGGGCGGCCGAGGGCGATGGTCTTGGCGGCGGTCGGCGCGGTCGCAGCGGGAGCCGCCACGTTCACCGCCTGCCGGGCCTTGTCCGCGCCTGCCTTATCCTTCTCCGCCTTCGCCGCGGGCTTTGCGGGCTGGGGATCGGCCACGGCCATGCCGGAGACGGCCAGAGCGCCGGCGAGCAAGGCGGAAGCGAGGAGCGTCTCAGCCGACTTCCACATTTTCCGTCTCCCCGTTGGAGCGCACCAGCCACGTCTGGATGCCGTTGTTGTGATAGATGGAATTGGTGCCGCGAATGGCCCGCAGCTCCTGCTTGGTGGGCTGGACATAGCCGGTGTCGTCCATGGCGCGGGACTGCACCATCAGCTCCTGCCCGGCCCAGTCGAAATCGAGATAGAAGCGCGTCATGGACATGGGCGTGGCCGGCCCGTCGAGGCGCGCGGTGGTCCAGTTGCGCCCGCCGTCCAGCGACACATCCACCCGCGCGATGGTGCCGCGCCCGGACCAGGCGATGCCGGAGAGCACGTTCGGCCCCTTGTGCTTCAGGGGCGCCTGCGGGCTCGGGCTCGTCACCACGGATTTCGCATCCATCACGAAGGTGAAGCGGCGGGAGCGGCCATCGGCGAGAAGGTCGGTGTATTTCGAGGTTTCCTCCCGCTGCTGCCAGGGCTGGTCGCCGATCTTGAGGCGGCGCAGCCACTTGACCCACATGTTGCCTTCCCAGCCCGGCACCACGAGCCGCACCGGATAGCCCTGCTCGGGCCGGAGCGCCTCGCCATTCATGCCGAAGGCGACGAGGCAGTCGTTCATGGCTTTTTCGAGCGGGATGGAGCGCGTCATCACCGCCGCGTCGGCGCCTTCGGCGAGCACCCATTTGCCCTTGGGATTGACGCCGGCCATGTCCAGCAGCGTCTTCAAAGGCACGCCGGTGTAGAAGAGATTGTGGATCATGCCGTGGGTGAACTGGCAGCCATTGAGCTGCGCACCGCGCCACTCCATGCCGGAATTCGCCGCGCATTCGAGGAAATAGGGGCGGTTCACCCGGCCCGGCATGCGCTTCAGGTCTTCCAGCGTGAAGACGAGCGGCTTGTCCACCATGCCGTGGATCATCAGCCGATACTTGTCCGGGTCGATCTCCGCCTGCCCGCCATGGTGCCGCACGAAGCACAGGCCGTTGGGCGTGATGACGCTGTCGAGGGCGTAGAGCGGGGTGAAGCTGACCGAGCTTTGCGAGCTGGCGGTGAGCCATGTCACCTCCCGGCGCACCACGTCCTTCTCGAAGACGGACGGCTTGCCATAGGGGTTCTCGTTGACCGGCGCGCCCAGCGTCTTGGTCCAGTCGGGCACCGGCACGATGTTGGGATCGGGCGTGCCGGCGGCCGGGGCGGCAAGGGCGGAACCTCCGCCGGCGGCAACGGCGCCCGCGCCGATCCCGGCGAGGTTGAGGAAGCGCCTGCGGGAGAGCGACGGTTTCGCGCCGGTCGCGCGTTCCGTCGGGGGCAGACTGGTGTCGGACATGGGCGTCCTCCCTGATATTCTTTTATTCGTAGATTTGAATATTTTGATTGGAATCGTGTGCCGGAAGGGCGTTGCGCCTCACGCGCCCGTCACCTTCACCGAGGCGTTGGGGGCGATCTTCACGGCCTTGGTGTCGGTCACGTAGCGCTCCACCAGCTCCCACACCGGCGGGCCTTCCACATTCTGGGCGATGGAGGCCCAGCCGGCGACCGTATAGGCCTTGTCGGCCTCCAGCGGCTTGCCGGTCTTGAGGAAGGTGAGGTCGGAGATGCGCTGGCCAGACCCCTTCGACACGTCGATGGCATAGCCCACCCCGCCGACGCGCACCATGTCGCCGCCGCCCTGGAAGTAAGGATCGGGATTGAAGATGTTGTCGGCCACGTCTTCCAGCACGTCCTTCAGCTGCTTGCCGGTCATGGTGTTGCGGTAGCAGGCGGGATAGGTGATGGCGGTGGCGTTGGCCACGGCATCGAAGGTGATGGGATCACCCGGCAGCAGCGTGCCACCCCAGCGGAAGCCGGGGGAGAGGGCGATTTCCGCGTCGCGCTCCTTCATGATCGCATCGCAGATCATGTCGTCGAACGTGCCGTTGAAATTGCCGCGGCGGTAGAGAAGGCTGTCGGCGCGGCCGAGTTCGCGGGACAGATTCTTGGCATAGGGCGCGCGGATGTCCGTCACGAGCTTCGCCATCTCCGCGTCGGGCGTGATGACGTCCGAGAACACCGGGATGAGCTGGAAGCGATAGCCGGTGACCTTCTTGTCCTTCACGTCGAGATCGAGGCGGGACACGAACTTGCCGTGGGAACCGGTGGCCACCAGCAGCGTCTTGCCCACCTCCACCGCGCGCGGCATGGCATCATGGGTGTGGGCGGTGAGGATCACGTCAATGCCGGAGACGCGGGACGCCATCTTGCGGTCCACGTCGAAGCCGTTGTGGGAGAGCACCACCACCGCATCGGCCCCGCCGGCGCGGGCGGCGTCCACCTGCTTCTGCATGTCCTCCTCGCGGATGCCGAACTCCCAGTCCGGGATCATCCAGCGCGGGTTGGAGATGGGAGTGCGGGGGAAGGCCTGGCCGATGACAGCTACCTTGGCGCCGCCCTTCTCGAAGGTCTTCGCCGCATCGAACACCGGCTCCTGCCACTCGGCCGAGCGCACGTTCTGGGCGAGGAAGGCGAAGGGCGCCTTCTCCTTGATCTCGGTCACGCGGTCGGCGCCGTAGGTGAATTCCCAGTGCCCGACCATGGCGTCCGTGCCGAGGGCGGAGAACACCTTCACCATGTCCTCGCCCTGCGTCTTCAGGGAGGACCAGGAGCCCTGGAGCCCGTCACCGCCATCCAGCAGCAGCACCTTGTCCGCGCCGCGCTCGGCCCGGATCGCCTTCACCAACGTGGCGATGCGATCCACGCCGCCCATGCGTCCATAGGTATGGGCGAGCTGGGTGAAGTCTTCGGAGGTGAGGGAATAGGCGTCGCGGGTGCCGCCCTTCAGGCCGAAATACTTGAGGAAAGCTGCATCGGTAAGGTGCGGCGGCACGCCCCGCGCCTCACCCACGCCGAGATTGATGGAAGGCTCGCGGAAATAGAGCGGCACGAGCTGGGCGTGGATATCGGTGATGTGCAGGATGGTGAAGGTGCCGGCATTGCCGAACTTCAGCAAATCCGCCTGGCTCAGCGCCTGCGCGCCGACCGCCTGCGCCAGCCCGGTGCCGGAGGCGGCGAGCAGGCCGGCGAGGGCCGTTCCGGCGGACAGAAAATCGCGCCTTGAGATCATGAGGGCCACGCTTTCTCAGGTCATGGCGGGAGCGCCCACCGGATCGCGAGATCCGATGGCGCGTCCACCGACAACAACGGAACAATGCGAGGGGCGTCGCCTCAGGCGACGGTGAGCTTCGCGGTGGCCTTCTGCTCGGCGCCGCCGTCATCCTTCCAGGTGAAGGTGAACTCGCCGCTCTCCTTCGCCTTGAAGAAGAAGGACTGGTAGGGGTTCGCCGAAATGGAGGTGAACCACTCCGCGGTGAAGAAGGGCTTGCCGTTGAAGGCGGCCTGGAAGGTGTTGATGATGTCGCGCGGCACGGTCTTTCCGGCGGCATCCTTGCGCTGGCCGCTTTCCATCTCGTGCGAAATCAGGGTCTTGATCTCGATGATCTCGCCCGCCTTGGCCTGGGCAGGCACGCGCACGCGCGGCTGGGACTTGAGGGCCATGGGTTTCCTCCGGTTTCTGCTCGGCGGCGCTCCGGCGCGCGCCTGTTCTGTTCTTTTGTGTGTTCGGGCCGTGATTCGACTGTCGTATCAGCCGCCGCAACCACCGATGGTGACTTTCACCTGCACCTTGGCCGAATAAAGCTGTCCGTTGGACATCTCCGCCACGGCGATGACGTTCTGCGTCTGCGCGAGTCGCATGCGGGTGGAGGCGGAGGCTTTTCCGCTCTCGGGGGTGAAGTGATAGGTCACCACCTGCGGCAGCGGATTGCCGTCGGCGAAGACGTGGACGGACTTCACGAAGTCCGTCTCGGTCATCGGGCTTTCCACATCGATGTTGATGGGCACGACGAGGCCGTTCTCGGCGATCTCGGGCATGTCGAGCTTGATCTTGCCCTCGCCCATGGTCTTGCCGGCGAACAGCTTCTTCATTTCGTCCGCCACCTGCGCCTCGGTGGCGAGCGCCATGCGCGGCGCCAGCACGGCGGCGAATGCGGCGAGGCCGGCGAGCTTCAGCGCGCGGCGTCGCGTAGAGACAAGGGTGACGTCGAGACGGGGCGGCATGCGTTTTCCTCCTGGCACGACCGGCGCTTGAGGGCCGGCTTTTGGCGTTGTTCTTGTTGAATCTCGTCCCCGTGACGGCGGTGGTCTCGGCGGATCAATTTCACATATTGTGATATCGAATTTTTTGAATGTAAAGTAGCTCCTATCCGCCGATCGCATCCATCTATGAGGGATGGAGCGTCGCAGGTGGATCGCCGCGGCTCAAGGGCTTCAACGAGAAGGCCCCAGGCCCCGGACGTCTCGCTGGGGAGGATACATGCGACCCAAAGCCACGATTCTCACATGCCTGTGCGCCCTCGCTCTGGCGCTCTTGCCCTTCGTCACGGCCCGCGCGCAGGAGGACGCGAGCGAAAAGGAGATCGAGCGCTACCGCGCCATGATCAACGATCCCATGGCCAATCCCGGCTATCTCGCCGTGGACCGCGGCGAGGCCATCTGGGCCGATCCGCGCGGCACCAAGAACGTCTCGCTGGAGGCCTGCGACCTCGGCCAGGGGCCGGGCAAGCTGGAAGGCGCCTACGCCGCTTTGCCGCGCTATTTCGCCGACGCCGGCAAGGTCATGGACCTCGAACAGCGCCTCTTGTGGTGCATGGACAAGATCCAGGGCGTCGACATCAAGCCCATCATGGCCAAGCCCTTCTCCGGCCCCGGCCGCGGCTCGGACATGGAGGACCTCGTCGCCTTCATCGCCAACAAATCCAACGGCATGAAGATCAACATTCCCCTGGCTGATCCGAAGGAGAAGGAGGCCTATGCCATTGGCGAGGCGCTGTTCTACCGGCGCTCGTCCATCAACGACTTCTCCTGCTCCACCTGCCACGGCGACCCCGGCAAGCGCATCCGGCTCCAGGGGCTGCCGCAGCTCGACAAGCCGGGAAAGGATGCCCAGCTCACCATGGCCTCCTGGCCCACCTACCGCGTCTCCCAGAGCTCGCTGCGAACCATGCAGCACCGGCTGTGGGACTGCTATCGCCAGATGCGGATGCCCCCGCCGGGCTATGCCTCGGAAGCCGTCACCGCGCTCACCGTCTTCCTGCAGGCGCAGGCGGCCGGGGGCGAGCTGAACGTGCCGTCCATCAAGCGCTGAGGGGAGGAAGAGCCATGAAGACAATCATCATCGCCGCGGCGCTTCTTCTTCCGCAGGTCGCCCCCGGAATCGCGTTCGCCCAGCAGATCCCCCCTGCCCCGCCTGCCGTGGTGGACAGGGTGGTGAAGGAGAGCTTCACCAAGCTGCCCGACGGCTGGGCCGCGCGGCTCGTGCCCGACGAGACCATGGAAATCTGCTCGGTCACGCGCAACCAGCCCTCCGCCAAGCAGGCCGAGGCCATCATGGCCCGCGAGGCCAAGACGGTGAAGTATCCGCAAGGCAGCGTGCTCGGCGACTGGAAGAAGGGCGCGGAAGTCGCGCAGAACGGACGCGGCGGCCAGTTCTCCGATCCGCCCGGCACGGTGAGCGGCGGCAATTGCTACGCCTGCCACCAGATGGACCCGAAGGAAGTCAGCTACGGCACCCTCGGCCCGAGCCTCGTCAACTACGGCGCGGAGCGGAAATTCTCAGCCGAGGATGCCAAGGCCGCCTATGCCAAGGTCTATAACGCGCAGGCCGTGTTCGCCTGCTCGCCCATGCCGCGCTTCGGGCATAACGGGGTGCTCAGCGAGGAGCAGATGAAGGACGTGGTGGCCTATCTGTTCGATCCGAACTCGCCGGTGAACAAGCCGGCGAAATGAGGTGACCGGCGGGGGCGCTCCGGTGCCCCCGCCTTTTCCTTTTCAGCCCTTGCCCTGCTTGCCGAGCCACGCATCGAACGGCTCGCGCGCATAGGCGCCTTCGGCCACATAGCGGAACAGCGCGGAGAATTCCGGCCGTGGCAGCAGGCCCGGCATGCGCGCCACCTCCTTGGGCTTTCCATCCACCTCGGCGAAGAACTGGAAGGTGGGCGTGGCGCGGATGCGTTCGCGCTGGCCGAGCGCCTTTTCCGTGAGCTTCGCGCCGTCGAGGAAGGTCACCTCCCGCGCGCCGAACAGATCCAGATGCACGATGTCGAACGCCTCCTTGATGGGCGTCTCGATGGCCGGATCGGCGAAATAGGCGGTGTGCAGCTCCTTGCAATAGATGCAGCCGCGCTGGCTCCACTGCAGCGCGAAGCCCCGCCCCTTCCCGCGCGCAGCGGCGAAGTCTTCCGGCAGGTCGAGGAAGCTGTCCACGTACCAGTCTTCGGTATAGAGCCCGTCGTCGCCGAGGTGCGCCTTGGCCTGCGCGGCGGCGGGCACGAGCGCCGCGAGCCCCGCCGAGGCCTTCAGGAGGCGCCGGCGGCTGAGCGTGGGGTCTGCCATGGGGAGGTCCTCCTGTCCTATCCGATGGTGCCGAGGCCGGGCGCGGCATCGAGCAGCCATTGGGCGATCTCGGGCATGAAGCCGGTCATGAAGGCGATGCCGGTGAGGATGAGCAGCCCGCCGGCGATCTTCTCCACGAGGCCGAGCCGGCTGCGCGCCGCCCGCGTCCAGGCGAGGAACCGCTCGGTGAAGGCCGCGGCGATGAGAAAGGGAATGCCGATGCCGGCGGCATAGATAGCGAGCAGCAGCATGCCCCGCCCCACCGATGCCTCGGCGCCCGCAACAAGCAGGATCGCCGCCAGCACCGGCCCGACACAGGGCGACCAGCCGAAGCCGAAGGCGAGCCCCACCACGTAAGGCCCGATCAGTCCCGCCGGCCGCGCCATGGGCTCCAGCCGCGCCTGCCGGTAGAGCAGCGGAATGCGGATGAGCCCCGTCATGTGCAGCCCGAACACCACCAGCAACGCTCCGGAGAGCAGCGTCAGGGTCTCGATATGATCCATCAGCACCCGCCCCAGCGAAGAGGCGGTGGCCCCGAGCAGGATGAAGACGGAGGCGAAGCCGAGGACGAACAGCAAGGCCGCGCCGAGGATGCTGCGCCGTGCGGGCACGGGGTCCTCCCCGTCCTCCGCAGCCGCGCCCGCGAGGAAGCCGAGATAGGCCGGCACCAGCGGCAGCACGCAGGGCGAGGCGAAGGAGAGGAGGCCGGCAAGGAACGCCCCTGCGAGGCTGACATCGAGAGACATGCTCCTCCCCGATCGTTGGAAACCGCGTCGGTTCAAGGTGCGCGGATTAGTCCTTGCCCAAGATATATGCGAATGCGATAATATGTCTTGTGAAATCCACGTCTGGATTGTGAATTCATGCGCCCTTCAGCGGTCCTGATGCTCGCGGCCGGTCTTTCGGTGTTTCTCGCGCCTGCTGCCTCGGCGCGGGAGCTGCTGATGTTCGAGCGCAAGGGCTGCGCCTATTGCCTGAAGTTCGACCATGACGTGGCGCCCATCTACGAGAAGACCGACGAGGGGCAGCGCGCGCCGCTCCGCCGGGTGGACCTCTCCAGCGGTGCGCCGGGCGACGTGGTGCTGGCCGCGCCGGTGCGCTTCACGCCCACCTTCGTGCTGGTGGACGAGGGGCGCGAAGTCGGGCGCATTACCGGCTATGCTTCAGATGAAGCATTCTGGGGCCTGCTCGGCTCGATGCAGAACACGATGCGGGACACGATACAGGACAGGATGGCAGGCGCGCGGCCGTGAGGTCGCCCCGCCAGGATTGAGAAGGCAGGCACATGTCGATCGTTTCCAGGCGCCTTGAGGACGAGCTGCGGGAAGGCCCGGAGATTTCGCCCGAGCTCGACCGCCTCATGCGCAACGCCCGCAAGGCGAGCGACTTCCTCAAGGCGCTCTCCCACGAGAACCGCCTGCTGCTCCTGTGCCTGCTGGCGGAGGGCGAGCGCTCGGTGACGGAGCTGGAGAACATCCTCTCCCTGCGCCAGCCTACGGTCTCCCAGCAGCTGGCGCGCCTGCGCCTCGACGATCTCGTCACCACGCGGCGCGACGGCAAGACCATCTATTACAGCCTCGCCAACGATGATGTGCGCCGGGTGATCTCGGTCATCTACGACATGTATTGCGGCACGCCCGCATCGGACGCAAAGTAAGCTCAGTAAAAATGCGCCGGGCCGGCGACGGGACGCTTCATAAGTCCCGCTCCGGCCATCTCAGGGAGGAAGGCGCGCAATGGATGTTTCAAGCCCCTGGTGGACCGCGCTGGCCGGTCTCGCCGTGGGCGGGGTGGTCGGCTTCGCCGTGTTCCGCGCCCGCCTGTGCACCTTCGGCGCGCTGGAAGACGCCATGGTGGGCCACGACTGGCGCCGCATGAAGGTGTTCGCGCTCGCCCTCGGCCTCGCCGTGCTCGGCACGCAGGCCCTCACCATGGCCGGCATTCTCAGCCCCGACCGCACGAACTACGTCACGACCGCGCTACCCTGGCTCGGCATCCTCACCGGGGGCGTGCTGTTCGGCCTCGGCATGGCGCTGGTGGGCACCTGCGCCTTCGGCTCGCTGGTGCGCCTGGGCTCGGGCGACCTGCGCAGCCTCGTCGTGCTGCTGGTGTTCGGCGCGGTCGCCTACGCGACCTTGCGCGGCATCTTCGCCGGCATCCGGGTGGACGGGCTGGAGCGCGTCGCCCTTCTGCTGCCGGCCGGTACCGCCAGCGACCTGCCCTCCATCATGGGGCGGCTCACCGGGCATGATTTCAGGGGCATCCTCACCGCCGTCGCGGGCGTCGCGCTGGTGGCGCCGGCCTTCGCCGACCGCAGGCTGCGCCGCGCCGGGCGGCTGATGACGGCGGGGGTGATGCTGGGCCTCGGCGTGGTCGCCGGCTGGCTCGCCACCACCTGGCTGGTGGACGAGTTCGCCCACCCCATGGCGCCGCAGAGCCTCACCTTCGTCTCGCCGGTGGCCCGCGCTTTGTTCGGCGTCCTGTTCGAGCCCACGAGCCTCGCCGAGTTCGGCGCCGGCAGCGTCTTCGGCGTCGCCCTCGGCGCCTTCGCCGCCGCCCGGCTCGCGGACGAATTCCGCTGGGAAGCCTTCGACGACCCGCGCGAGATGAAGCGCCATCTGCTCGGCGCGGTGCTCATGGGCTCCGGCGGCATCCTCTGCGGCGGCTGCACCATCGGGCAGGGCCTGACGGCCGGTTCCCTCTTCGCCTTGTCCTGGCCGCTCGCGGTGGCGGGCATGGCGGTGGGCGCGCGGCTCGGCATCGCGCTGCTGATGGAAGGCTCGCTGACCGGCTTCGTGCGCCAGAGCGTGGCTGGCCGCTTCGGCTTCCACAACAAGCCCTGACGGCGCGCCTCAGGCGGCGGCGCGCGGCCACACGATGGTCGCCCTCAGGCCGGCGCCATCGCAGCGGTTCTCCAGCGTCAGCCGGGCACCGGCGCGGGCGGCGGCCATGGTGGCGATGGTGAGCCCGAGTCCGCTCCCCGCCCCGCTGCGGCTGCGGCCCCGGTAGAAGCGGCGCGTCACCAGCGGCAGCTCGTCCTCGGGAATGCCCGGCCCCTCATCCTCCACGCACAGCCCGCCGGCGCAGGGACGCCAGGCGATGGTGCCGCCGGCCGCATGTTCGACGGTGTGCTCCACCGCGTTCTCGTGCAGGTTCCGCAGCATCAGGTGCAGCGCCTCGCGGTCGCCCTTCAGCTTCACAGCGTCGAGAGCGTCGTCCACCACCACATGCGCCGTCCCGGGCTTCGCCGTCTGGCGCACGATGTCGCGCAGCAGCGCCCCGGCCTCCGTCTCGCCGGAAGCTTCCAGCGGCGGGGACGGTGTGCCTTCGAGCTTGGCCAGCGCCAGCAGCTGCCGCACGAGGCGGGTGGTGCGGTCCACCGAGACGAGGATCTGCCGGAGCGCGCCTTCCCGCGTCGGCGCGTCGTGCGCCGCCAGCGCGATCTGGGCCTGCGTCTTCAGGCCGGCGAGGGGCGTGCGGAGTTCGTGCGCGGCGAACGCGGTCACGTCGCGCTCCTGCCGCCGTGCGGCCTCCACCTTGGCGAACAGGCCGTTGATGGCCTCCAGCAGCGGGCGGATCTCGGCCGGGGCCGCGGCGGGCGCCACGGGGCGCATGTCCTCGCCATCGCGGGCGGCGATGTCGCCGGCCACCGCATGAAGCGGCGCGAGCCCCCGGCCGACGCTGATCCAGATCAGCAGGCCCAGCAAGGGCACGATGAAGATCACCGGCGCCAGCAGGCCCGCCACCAGATCGCGCACCAGCCGGTCGCGCAGGCCGATGCGGTCGCCCACCATCACCCGCACGCCCTTGTCCGGATCGAGGATGGTGTAGACCCGCCACGGCTCGCCATTCACCGTGCGCTCGGAGAAGCCTTCCGCCGGTCCCGCCAGCGCCTCCTCGGGCGCGCCGCCGGACTTCGCCACGAGGCGCCCGTCCAGCGACCAGATCTGGCACGAGAGCTGGCGCTCGTAGCCGGCCTCCGGCGGGACTGTCGCCTGCGCCACGGCCTCGGCGGCCGCGATGTTGCCGCCGGCCACCAGCGAATGAACCATGCGCGCCGCCTCCTGCAGGCGGGTGTCCAGCACATGCTCCAGCTCGCTGCGGCTGGAGGCGTAGATCCAGCCGGTGGCGCACAGCCAGATGACGCCGGTTGCCGCCAGCAGGATCAGCACCAGCCTGCGCTTGAGCGAGCTCATGCCGGCCCCCTGACGCGATAGCCGAGGCCGCGCACGGTCTCGATGGTCTCGCGGCCGACTTTGGCCCGAAGGTTGTGGATATGCACCTCCACGGCATTGCTCTCCACCTCCTCCTGCCAGCCGTAGAGCCGCTCCTCGATCTCCATGCGGGAGCGGATCACGCCGGGCCGCTCCATGAGCGTGGAGAGCACCGCGAATTCCCGGCGCGACAGGGCGATGGACTGTCCATCCAGCGTCGCCGCGAGGGTGGCGGGATCGAGCACCAGCGCGCCCACCTTGAGCAACGGGCCGGCCCGGCCGTGGCCGCGGCGGGCGATGGCGCGCACGCGGGCGTTCAGCTCGTCGAGGTCGAACGGCTTGCCGAGATAGTCGTCGGCGCCGCCATCGAGCCCGCGCACCCGGTCCGGCGCCTCATCGAGGGCGGTGAGCAGCAGGACGGGCGTCGCGTCACCTTGCGCGCGCAGGCTGGCGAGCACGTCGAGGCCGGAACCGTCGGGGAGCATCACGTCGAGCACCACCGCATCGAAGCGCGCGGCCGCGAGCGCCGCCCGCGCATCGGCGCAGGTCGTCGCATCGTCCACTGTCGCCCCGGCGAGGCCGAGCCCCACCTTGAGGCCGTCCATCAGGATCGGATCGTCCTCGACGACCAGTATGCGCATCACACCGCTCTCCTTGCCCCTTCCCTTCTACCCCGACCTTAAGGCCCGCTTAAGGTGGGCATCCGAGGGAGCGGTCATGGTCGCGAACACGCCCCGCTCCCCCCTCTCCCCCCTCCGCCACGCGCTCGCCGTGCTGGCGCTGGCCGTGTTGTCGGCCACTGGCGGCGTCCCCGCGCTGGCGCAGGGCCGCATCCTGAAGGCGGACGAGGCCTTCACCGTCTCGGCGACACGGGGGGCGGACGGCACCCTCTCCCTGAGCTGGCGCATCGCGCCGGGCACCTATCTCTATCGCGAGAGCCTGAAGGCCGGGATGGAGGGCGCCGCCGTGCCCCTCGCCTTGCCGCCGGGCGAGGAGAAGGATGATCCGAATTTCGGGCCGGTGGAGATCTATCACCGGTCCGTCGCCGCGCAGGCCACCGGCCTGCCGGCGACGGGGGCGCTGGACATCTCCTTCCAGGGCTGCGCCGAGCAGGGGGTCTGCTACCCCGCCGTGACACGGCGGGTGGATCTGGCGACGCTCGCCATCACCGCCGCTCCTCCGCGCGCCGAAGCCGCGCCCGTGGAGCAACCGGCCTCCCCGGCCGCAGCGCCCGAGGCCCCGGCGCCCGAGGCCCCAGCGCAGCCCGGCGCCATGGATGCGCTGTTCCACAGGGGCCTGCTGCCCCTGCTCGGCGCCTTCTTCGGCCTCGGCCTGCTGCTCGCCTTCACACCCTGCGTCTTCCCCATGCTGCCGATCCTCTCCGGCATCCTCGCCGGGGGCGGAAGGAAGCCGACACCGACCCGCGGCCTCGCATTGTCCGGGGCCTATGGTCTTGCCATGGCCGCCGCCTATGGCGTGCTCGGCATGGGCGCAGCCTGGACCGGCGCGAACCTTCAGGCGGCGTTGCAGACGCCATGGGCCATCGGCCTGATGACCGCCGTGTTCGTCGGGCTGGCCGGCGCCATGTTCGGCCTTTTCAATCTCGCCGTCCCCTCCGCGCTGGCGGCGCGGCTGCCATCGGGCGGGCGCGGCTCCGTCGCGGGCGCGGCCGGGCTGGGCTTCGCCTCCGCGCTGGTGGTGGGGCCGTGCGTGACGCCGCCGCTCGCCGCCGCCATGCTCTATGCGGCGCAGACGGGCGATGCCGCGCGCGGCGCCTCCGCCTTGTTCATGCTCGGCCTCGGCATGGCGGCGCCGCTGGTGGCGGTGGGCGCGTTCGGCGCGCAGATCCTGCCCCGCTCGGGACGCTGGCTTGTCGCCATCAAGCAGAGCTGCGGCGTGCTCTTCCTCGCCATCGCCGTCTGGCTCGCGGCGCGCGTGCTGCCCGATGCCGCCGGCCTTGCCCTCTACGGCCTGCTCGCCATCGGCCTCGGTGTGTTCGCCGGCGGCTTCGATGCGCTGGCCTGCGACGCCGATGCCGGTCGCCGGATCGGCAAGACGGCAGGCATCGCCGCCGTGGCGTGCGGGCTCTTGCTGTTGGTCGGCGCGGCCGGCGGGGCCAATGATCCCCTGCGGCCCCTCGCCTTCCTCGCCGCACCGGTCCGTCCGGCCACTGCGGAGGCACGGGAGGTGCGGGTGTCGTCCCCCGCGGCGTTGACGCAGGCGCTCGCCGCCGCCGGTCAGGACGGCCGCCCCACCCTCGTCTCCTTCACCGCCGACTGGTGCACGGTCTGCAAGTCCAACGAGGCGGCGATGGCGGAGCCGGCCGCCGCCGCGCGCCTGTCGAGGCTCGATCGCATCGCCGTCGACGTGACCCGGTATGGCGACGGCGCGCAGGCCCTCATGGGCCGCTACGCGGTGATCGGCCCGCCGACCCTGTTCCTCCTCGATCCCACCGGCCGCGAGGTGCCGGGCTCGCGCCGCGTGGGCGCGCTCACCCTCGCCGACATCGACCGCCTCGCCCTTGAGGCAGGGCTCTGACCCCATGACCGAAGGACACCCCATGCAACGCAGGGACTTCATCCGCATCGCCGCGCTCGCGCCCCTGATGCCGGCCGTGCTGACGGCAGCAGGCACCGCATGGGCGGAAGGCGTGGACGTCAACGCCATCCTGCGCGACCCGGCCGCGCCGACGTTCGGCAATGCGGAGGGCGATGTCACCATCGTCGCCTTCCTCGACTACAACTGCCCCTTCTGCAAGAAATCGGCGCCGGACCTCGCCCGCGTGGTGAAGGAGGACGGGCACATCCGCCTCGTCTACAAGGATTGGCCGGTGCTCACCGAGGCTTCGGTCTACGGCGCGCAGCTGGCGCTGGCGGCCACCTATCAGGACCGCTACGAGAGCGTCCACAATGCGCTGATGGCCATCCCCGGCCGCCGCATCGACGAGCCGACCATGCTGAAGGCGGTGGCCGGTTCGGGCGTCGACCTCGACCGGCTGATGGCGGATCTCAAAGCCCACATCGCCGACATCGGCGCGCTCCTGAAGCGCAACGCCGCGCAGGCGGATTCCCTCGGCCTCAGCGGCACGCCCACCTATCTGGTCGGCCCCCTGCTCGCCTCCACCCTTGACTACTCAAGCTTCAAGCGCGCCGTGGCCGAAGCCCGCCGCCGCCAGACCGCAGGGGAGTGAGCCGGCCTTGGATTCCCTTCCCGCGTCCCCCCTGCTGTCCCGTCGCGGTCTCTTCACCACCCTCGTCCTGCCGCTGGCCCTCGGGGCCTGCGTGACCACACAGGACGAGATGCCGGTGAAGGCACCGCGCGTCGCCCCGGCTGATGCCGCGCGCTATGGCGCGCTGGAGGACGGCGGCTTCCGCATTCCCGCCGCCGATCCCGACGACATCAAGCCGCGCAACGTCCGCCAGCTGGTGAACAACCCCACCGGACAGGAGCCGGGCACGCTGGTGGTCGATCCGAAAAACCGCTTCCTCTACCTCGTGCAGGAGAACGGCAAGGCGCTGCGCTATGGCGTGGGTGTGGGCCGCGAAGGGCTCGAATTCTCCGGCACGGCGAACGTGGGCAACAAGCGCGAATGGCCGAGCTGGCGGCCCACCGACGCCATGATCGCGCGCGAGCCCGCCAAGTATCGGCCCTGGGCCGGCGGCATGGCCGGGGGCGAGACCAATCCCCTCGGCGCCCGTGCGCTGTATCTCTTCAAGGACGGCAGGGACACGCTCTACCGCATCCACGGCACCAACGAGCCCTGGACCATCGGCGAGGCGGTCTCCTCCGGCTGCATCCGCATGATGAACCAGGACGTGATCGACCTGTACCGCCGCGTGCCCAACGGCACGAAGGTGGTGGTGCTTCCCGTCTGAGTTCTCCAAGCCCGCGCGGCGTTTGAGCGAGGGCAACGCAAAGAAGCCCGCGCGGCGTTTGAGCGTAGGCAACGCAACACCCTTTCCACCCGTCCAATGTCCCGCGACGGGGGGATGCGCGAGCGCCCGGACCCTGCACGGTCCGGGCGCTCGTTGTTTCAAGGGGTCAGTAGCGGGCGTCCGCCGGCTTCTTGTCCTTCGGCCAGTCGTTCACCTTGGGGGCGAAGTCCGGCCGCGGCATGTGGCTGAAGTATTCGGCCACATCCACCGCCTCCTGATCGGTGAGGCCGCCCTGGCCCAGCGGGAAGCCGCCGTGGAAGCCGATGGGCATGTTGCGCTTCACGAACGCCGCTGCCGTGTACGTGCGCGCCATGCCCGCGCCGATGTTGAAGGACTGGTCGCCCCAGAGCGGGGGATAGACGAAGGCGCCGGCGGCGTCCTTGATGCCCTCGCCGTTGCCGCCGTGGCAGACGGCGCACTGGGCGGCGTAGACCTTGGCGCCGTTCTCGGTGTCCGGCTTGATCTGCTGGCTGATCTTGCCGACGCCGCGGCCCTCCACCTTGTCCTCGGGCTTGGTCTCCCGCTTCATCCAGTCGAAATAGGCGACCATGGCCTTCATGTCGTCGCCGTCCTTGGCGAGCGGCTTGCCGTTCATGGAGCGCAGGAAGCAGCCGTTGATGCGGTCCTCCAGCGTGATCTCCCGTCCGGCCCGCGGCGCATAGCTGGGGAAGAAGGCGGAGACGCCCACATAGGGCGAGCCGTCGGCCACCGTGCCGGCATTGAGGTGGCAGCTGGAGCAGTTCAGCACGTTGCCGACATTCTTCGGCAGCAACGTGTGCGTCTCGGTGTTGAGGCGCATGCCGCGCACCAGCTGGGTGGCGTTGGGCTCATTGAGCACGTCGGCGATGCGCGGCGTGTCGAAAGGCCGGGTGTCCACCTTCGGGTCGAGCGTTGCGCGCGCCGCCTTCACCGCGCCGGCCGTCACCGGCGCTGCCCCGCCGCCCCAGCTGGCGCGGACGAAGGAGAGGATGTCGGCGATCTCGTCGTCCCCCAGCCGGGCGAAGCCGGGCATGGTGAAGACGCGGGCATGGGCCTGCGTCTGCGCCGTCGCCCAGCCGGTCAGGGTGATGTGGACGAGCGTCGAGGGGTCCTTGGCCGCGACGGTCGGATTGCCGGCAAGCGGCGGGAACACCTTGGCGACGCCGGCGCCGTTGAGGCGATGGCAATCGGCGCAGAACTGGGCATAGGCGAGCCCGCCCCGGCTGGTGAACATGGCGGCGGGAACCGCCGAGGCCATGCCCGTGTCCGGCGTCGCCGGGCGCGGGGCGCGCGGCTGGTCGGTGGGCAGACCGCCGAGATAGGTGGCGATGGCCACGAGATCAGCGTCGGTGAAGTTCTGGGTGGAGTTGTGGATCACCTCGGTCATGGAGCCGGAGACGGTGCCGAAGCGGTTCTGGCCGGTCTTCAGCAACTCGACCGTGTCATCCACGTCGCCGAGGCCGCGCAGATTGACCGCGTTCCACTCCTCCACCTTGGAGCCGGAGAGGAACTTGTCGCCGCCGCCACCCGTATCGCCCATGGCGAGCTCCTGGAAGCCAATGCCCCGCGGCGTGTGGCAGGCGCCGCAATGGCCGAGGCCCTGCACCAGATAGGCGCCGCGGTTCCACACCTCACCCTTGCCCGCGTCGGCGACGAAGGGGTGGCTGTCGAGGAACATCTGGTTCCAGAACGCCAGCGTCCAGCGCTGGTTGAAGGGGAAGCCGATGCCGGACGGCCTGTTGAGGCTGTCCACCGGGGTCACGCCCTTCATGAGGTAGACGTAGAGCGCATACATGTCGTCCGGCGACATCTTCGCGTAGGACGGGTACGGCATGGCCGGGTACATGTGGGTGCCGTCGGCGGTCACGCCCTTGCGCATGGCGCGGTCGAAGGCACCGAAGCTGTAGCGGCCGATGCCGGTCTTGGGATCGGGCGTGATGTTGGTGGAATAGAGCATGCCGAACGGCGTCTCCAGCCCGCGCCCGCCGGCCATGGGCTTGCCGTCCGCCGTGGTGTGGCAGGCGACGCAGTCGCCCAGCTCTGCGATGTACTTGCCGCGCGCGACCAGCTCCGCGTCCGCCACCTGCGGCAGCGCGCGGCCGCCATCCTCAATGCGCGGCGGGGTGACGACCCACCAGAACACGGCCGCGCCAACCACCGCGACGCCGGCTGCGGCCGCCGCGATTTTCTTCAATCGCGGCCTGCGCCGGATTGTCCCTTCGTCGTTCATGGAACGACCTCCTGTCATGGCCGGCGCCCCGAACGCGCGCACGAACCCCTCCGGAGAAACGGCATCCCGTCCCTCCGGCGATTCGCGGCTGCTTTCGCACCGCCTTCCAAGTCCCGCGCGACGACACTACAGCCGCACCGCAACAGGGCATTGACGCACCGCAACTGTGAAATTCCCGCCCTTGCCTTGCGGCGCCGCCACGGCCGCCTATCTGGACGGGAGAAAGGAGCGGCCGCAGGCGAACCGGATCCGGCGCCCGGCGGCCGTCATCGACATCATGTCCGACAAGATCATCATCCCCTGCCCCCATTGCGGGCAGCTGAACCGCCTGCCCGCCGAGCGGCGCGGCGGCGGACGGTGCGGTTCGTGCGGGCAGGCCCTGTTCACGGGCCATCCCGTGGCGCTCACCACGGCGGCGTTCGACCGGCAGATCGGCTCGGACGACCTGCCGGTGCTGGTGGACTTCTGGGCCGGCTGGTGCGGCCCCTGCCGCGCCATGGCGCCGGCATTCGAGGCCGCCGCAGCGGCGCTGGAGCCCCGCGTGCGGCTGGCCAAGGTGGACACGGAGGCCGAACCGCAGCTTGCCGCCCGCTTCCAGATCCGCTCGATCCCGACGCTGATCCTGTTCCGCGGCGGCCGGGAAATCGCCCGCCAGAGCGGTGCCCTCTCCGGCGGGCAGATCCGCGCCTTCGTGGAGCAGCACGCCGTCAGCACGGCACGCTGAGCCACGGCGGAGCCCGCGCGCGATCGAACCGCGCTCAGTGGCAGGTTCCGGCCTGATCGCTGGCGGCCGACCGCGCCACACGAACGATGGCCTCCACCACCACGCGGTGGAGGCTCGCCGGCACATGGTGGCCCATGCCGTCGACCAGCAGGAATTCAGCGCTAGGGATCGAAGCCGCGGTGTCGGCGCCGCAGGCCGGCGGGATCAGGGGATCGCACGCGCCGTGGATGACCAGCGCGGGCACGGCGATGGTCGCGAGCCGGGCGCGGCGGTCCCCCGCCACGGCCATGGCGGCGAGCTGCCGGCCCGCGCCGCCGGGATCATGGGCGCGGCGCGCCTCCTCCAGCACAAGGCGGCCATGCGCGCCTTCGTCCGCCGGATGCGCCGGACCGGCGATGCGGCGGGCGAAGGCGAGGCTGTGGGCCAGAAAGCCGGCTTCGTCGCGGGCCGGATCGGGCGCGGGGCGCATCATCATGGCCAGAACGTCCGGCTCGGCCTGGGGCAGCGCCGGATTGCCGGTGCCCGACATGATCGAGGTGAGGGACAGCACCCGTCCGGGGTGCTCGCTCGCCATGATCTGCGCGATCATACCGCCCATGGACTGGCCGACCACATGCGCCCGCGGAATGGCCAGGGCATCGAGCAGGCCCACCGCGTCGGCCGCCATGTCGGCGAGGGTATAGGGAACCTCCGGCCGCCGCCCGGCCATCAGCGCGGCGACGAGGGCGCCGAGGTCCGGCGGCGTGTGCTGGCCGAGATGGGTCGAGCCGCCGGCATCGCGATTGTCGAAGCGGATCACACGAAAGCCGTGCCCCGCGAGGGCGGCGCAGAACGGCTCGGCCCAGCGGATCCTCTGAACGCCGAGACCGGCGACCAGCAGGATCGCCTCGCCATCCTGCGGGCCGAAGCTGTCGAAGGCGATGTCGAGACCGTTGGCTTTCACGAGGGGCATGGCGACGTCCGGAAGAGGGCCCACCATTAATACCCGGACAAAATTATAGTCAATATTACCCGGATCAAATTTTCGGACCGGCCTGTCCCAGCACCATCGCCAGCGTATCGGCGACACTGCGCTCAAGGGTGCCGCCCGGTCCTTCCGAGAGGGCCGGCAGCTCCAGCACGTCGCGCAGGATTCCGACCCCCATCAGCAGCGCCGCCGCCAGCGCCGCACGCTGGGTGGCGTTGGTGTCGAGATGCGCGCCCAGCGGCGTCACGAACTCCTCCATCACCGCCGTGCGCAGCACCGCCGCCGCCTTCGGGCTGGTCAGGGACCGGATCAGGATGTCCATGGGCCGGACCGTCGCGTCCGGCTCGTCCTCAGCCAGCAGATGGGCCGCCAGCATCCGGGCCGGGTCGGAACCGAGCGCGTCGAAGATCTTGTCCATCTGCACGGCGCACTTCAGCGCTTCGTGAAACAGCTGCTCCTTGGAGCCGAAGGCGCGGTGCACGTAGGCGACGTCCACGCCCGCGTCGGCGGCGATCTCGCGCAGTCCGGTCTCGTCGTAGGACTGCCGCGAGAAGCGCGCGACAGCCGCCGCCAGAATGCGCTCCCGCCCGGAGGCGGGCGCCGAGCTGTCACGGGTCTTGGTCATCACATCCGTCCTCATCCGGCCTCAAGGCGTAGGGGGTCGCGGGCATCTGGTCAACACCCGTTGACTTTCACCCGCGGCTCGCGCTACAGGGATAGCAGAACCGAGGGGCGCGAGGTTCCGGAGCGGAGATTTTCATGCCTGTGCACCGGTGCGCGCCCCCCGGACATACGTCCCCTCGAGATGAACCCCCAGGACATCGGTCCCTTGGAGATCCGTACCCAGGACACTTGCCACCCGATTGCGCCGCAGGGCGCGGCGGCGGCGCGGTGCGCCGGGTCTTGAACAGAACGGCCTGATTTCTCATGCAATTCCCGTATCGCGCGCCGGCGGCGAACACCGGAGCGGGCGTTCGTTCGCCTGCGCGACGGCCGACGGCCGCGCTGATCTGCATCTTCGCCCTCTCGGGCCTGCTCGCCGCCTGCGACGGACAGGGAACCCCGAAGGATGCGGCCCACCCCACGCCGGACGCAGGGCGGCCCGCATTCGTGGTCCGGGCCACCACCGTCGCGGTCACGAACCGCACCACCTCCGTCTCGCTGACGGGAGATGTCGAGGCCAAGGTCCTCACCCAGCTGTCCTTCCGGGTCGGCGGGCGGGTCACGGAACGTTTGGTGGACGTGGGCGCGCACGTCGCCGCCGGCGATCTCCTGGCGCGGATCGATCCCACCGAGCAGCAGGCCGAACTCGACGCCGCCACGGCCGCCGTCTCCGCCGCCGAATCCCGGCTGCGCGTCGCCAATGCCAATTTCCAGCGGCAGTCGACGCTGCTCGCCAAGGGCTACACCACCCGCGCCGCCTACGATCAGGCGACGGAGACGGCCGGTGCGGCCGAAAGCGCGCTGGAGACCGCGCGCGCCCAGCTGGGAACGGCGCGGGATGCGCTGGGCTATGCCGAGCTGCGGGCCCGCGCGGCCGGCGTCATCACCGCCCGCACCATCGAGGTGGGGCAGGTGGTGCAGCCCGCCCAGCCGGCGTTCACGCTGGCCGAGGACGACACGCGCGACGCGGTGTTCGACGTCTACGAGACCTTCTTCCACAACAGCGACACCGACCGCATCAGGGTCTCGCTCGTCTCCGATCCCAAGGTCGTCGCGGACGGGCGCGTGCGGGAAGTGTCGCCGGTCATCGATGCGACCACCGGCACCGTGCGGGTGAAGGTGGCCATCGACGCGCCGCCCGAAGCCATGCCCCTCGGCAGTCCGGTGACCGGAACCGTGATGTGGAAGGCGAAGCCGCGCATCGTCCTGCCCTGGAGCGCGCTGGCCTCCGATGGCGGAGACCCCGCGGTCTGGCGGATCGATCCGAAGACCCATGCGGTATCGCTCGCCAAGGTCGTCGTGGACGCCTTCGAGACCGGCTCCATCGTGATCTCCTCCGGCCTCGCGCCGGGCGACCTCGTGGTCGTGGACGGCGCCAAGCGCCTCAGCACCGGCCAGACCGTCGATTACACACTGGAGAGCGGCTCGTGAGACACGCTTATCTGATGCTGGTGCTCGCCGCGACGGCCGCCCTCACCGGCTGCGGCGAGCAGGCGGCCGCTCCCGCCGTTCCGCCGCGTCCGGTGCTGACGGCGGTGGTGCAGCCCATGTCCCGCGAGGTGCTCGAAGTGGCGGGCACCATCGAGCCGCAGGTGCAGACGGACCTCAGCTTCCGCGTGCTGGGGCGGCTGCTCGTGCGGTCGGTGAACGTGGGCGATGTGGTCGCGAAGGACCAGGTCGTCGCCGCCATCGACGACACCGCCCTGAAGCTCTCGGTGCGGTCCGCCCTCGCGGAGGTCGCCAACGCCCAGGCCCAGCTCACCAACGCCTCCGGCACGGAGGACCGCCAGCGGACCCTTCTGGAGACCGCGGCCACCAGCCGGGCGACGTTCGAGACCGCCGAGCAGGGCCGCTCGGCGGCCGAGGCGTCGCTGGCCCGCGCCCGGGCGAACCTCGTCAAGGCGCGCGAGCAGTTGGGCTACGCGCAGCTCAAGGCCGAGTTCGCCGGGGTCGTCACGGCGGTCGGCGCGGAGCTGGGACAGGTGGTTTCCCCCGGGCGCAGCGTTGTCACCATCGCGCGGCCCGACATCCGCGAGGCGGTGGTGGATATCGGCGAGGACTTCATCGGCGATATCAAGATCGGATCGCCGTTCCAGGTCAGCCTCCAGCTCGACGGGGCACCCGTCGTGACCGGCCGGGTGCGCGAGATCGCGCCCCAGGCCGACAGCGTGACCCGCACCCGCCGCGTGCGCATCACCCTCGACCATCCGCCCGCGGTGTACCGGCTCGGCTCAACCGTCGCGGCGCGTCCCGCCGACACTCTTGCGGCCGACCTGTTGATTCCGGGCTCTGCGGTGTTCACCCGCGACGGCAAGTCCTTCGTCTGGTGCGTCGCGGCGGACGGCCGGACGGTGCACGCGCAGCAGGTCACCGTGTCCGCCGCCTCCGGCGACAAGGCGCGCGTGACCTCGGGATTGGCAGCAGGAACGCGCCTCGTGACAGCGGGCGTGCACAGCCTGTCCGAGGGCCAGAAGATCCGTCTAGAGCAGGATGTCCAGCCGTGAAGTCGTTCAACCTGTCCGACTGGGCGCTCGAGCATCGCTCGCTCGTCTGGTACTTCATGCTCGCCTTCGTGCTCGCGGGCTTCCTGTCCTACCTGCAGCTCGGCCGCGAGGAGGATCCCGCCTTCACCATCAAGACCATGGTGATCCAGGCGCAATGGCCCGGCGCCTCGGCTCAGGAGATGACGCGGCAGGTCACGGACCGCATCGAGAAGAAGCTCGAGGAGCTGGAGGCGCTGGACTACACCCGCAGCCTCACCGTGCCGGGCGAGACGACGATCTTCGTCAACCTGCGCGACACCACCAAGGCCCGCGATGTGGTGCCCACCTGGCTGCAGGTGCGCAACATGGTCAACGACATCCGCGGCACCTTCCCCCAGGGGGTGACGGGGCCGCAGTTCAACGACCGGTTCGGCGACGTCTACGGCAACATCTACGCCTTCACCAGTGACGGGCTGACCCAGCGCCAGCTGCGCGACCGGGTGGAGGAGGTGCGCGCGCAGGTGCTCACGGTGCCCAATGTGGGCCGCGTGGACATCATCGGCGCGCAGGACGAGGTGATCTTCCTCGAATTCTCCACCCGCAAGATGGCCGCCCTCGGCATCGACCAGCGCGCCGTCCTCACCTCGCTCCAGGCGCAGAACGCGCTGGTGCCCTCGGGCGTGCTGCAGGCCGGGCCGGAACGCATCGCCGTGCGCGTCAACGGGCAATTCACCTCCGAGGAGAGCCTCAAGGCCATCAACCTCCGGATCAACGGCCGCTTCTTCCCCTTGACCGACGTCGCCACCATCCGGCGCGGCTATGTGGACCCGCCGCAGGCGCTGTTCCGCTTCAACGGCGAGCCGGCCATCGGCCTCGCCATCGGCATGAAGGCCGGCGCCAACCTGCTCGAGTTCGGCGAGGCCCTGAAGGCGGAGATGGCGCGCATCGAGGCCGACCTGCCGGTGGGCGTCGGCGTGCATCTCGTCTCCGACCAGCCGCAGATCGTGGAGGAGGCCGTGGGCGGCTTCACCCGCGCCCTTGTGGAGGCGGTGGTGATCGTGCTCGCCATCAGCTTCGTCAGCCTCGGGTTTCGGGCGGGGCTGGTGGTGGCGATCTCGATCCCGCTGGTGCTCGCCATCACCTTCATGGTGATGGCCTATTCCGGCATCTCGCTCCAGCGCATCTCGCTCGGCGCGCTCATCATCGCCCTCGGCCTGCTGGTGGACGACGCCATGATCGCGGTGGAGATGATGGTGGCGCGGCTGGAGGCCGGCGACACGCTCAGGAAAGCCGCCACCCACGTCTACACCTCGACGGCGTTCCCCATGCTGTCGGGCACGCTGGTGACGGTGGCCGGCTTCATCCCCATCGGCCTCAACAGCTCCAACGCCGGCGAATTCACCTTCACCCTGTTCGTGGTCATCGCGGTGTCGCTTCTGGTGTCGTGGCTGGTGGCGGTGCTGTTCACACCGCTCCTGGGCGTGGCCATCCTGCCGAAGAGCCTGCCGCATCATCAGGAAGGCGGCGGCCGCTTCGCCCGTGCGTTCGCCTGGATCCTGAAGCGCGCCATGCTGTGGCGCTGGACCACCATCGGCGTGACGCTGCTCGTCTTCATCCTCTCCATCGCCGGCATGGGCCTCGTCCAGCAGCAGTTCTTCCCGTCCTCCGACCGCCGCGAGCTGATCGTCGACTGGAACCTGCCGCAGAATGCCTCCATCGCCGAGACCAACGCCCAGATGGCGCGCTTCGAGCAGGAGGCGCTGAAGGGCAATCCCGACATCGACCACTGGTCCACCTATGTGGGCACGGGCGCCCCGCGCTTCGTGCTGCCGGTGGACGTGCAGCCGGCGGACGTGGCGTTCGGCCAAACCATCATCGTCACCAAGGGGCTGGAGGAGCGCGACCGGCTGAGGGGGCAGTTCCAGGCCTATCTCGACAAGACCATGCCCGGCACCGACGCCTTCGTGCACTTCCTCGACATCGGTCCGCCGGTCGGCCGCCCGGTGCAGTATCGGGTGAGCGGGCCGGACATCCAGAAGGTGCGCACCATCGCCCTCGACTTCGCCAGCGTCATGCGCGGCAATCCGCACCTCGGCAACGTGGTGTTCGACTGGATGGAGCCCGCCCGCGTCATCAAGGTGGACGTGCTCCAGGACAAGGCGCGCCAGCTCGGCGTGACCTCAGAGGACATCGCCGGTGCGCTCAACGGCGTGCTCGACGGCACGGCCATCACCCAGGTGCGGGACGACATCTATCTCGTGACCGTGCTCGGCCGCGCCAATGCGCAGGAACGCCAGTCCATCGAGACCCTGCGCGACCTTCAGCTGCCCGGCTCGGGCGGGCGCTCCGTGCCGCTCGCGGCGGTGGCGACCCTGCGCTACGAGATCGAGCAGCCCACCATCTGGCGGCGCTCGCGGCTGCCGACCATCACGGCGAAGGCCGGCATCATCGATGCGGTCCAGCCGAACACGGTGGTGGAGCAGCTGACGCCCGCCGTCGCGGCCTTCAACACGAAGCTGCCGCCCGGCTATAGTGTCGTCATCGGCGGCGCGGTGGAGGAGAGCCAGAAGAGCCAGGCCCCCATCCTCGCGGTGATGCCGCTGATGCTGTTCATCATGGCCACCATCCTGATGATCCAGCTCCAGAGCTTCCAGCGGCTGGTGCTGGTGTTCGCCGTCGCCCCGCTGGCGCTCATCGGCGTGGTCGCCGCGCTGGTACCGAGCGGCGCGCCACTGGGCTTCGTCGCCATCCTCGGCGTGCTGGCGCTCATCGGCATCCTCATCCGCAACTCGGTGATCCTGATCGTCCAGATCGAGCATCTGCGGGCCGAGGGCCACCCGCCGTGGGAGGCGGTGCGGGAGGCGACGGAGCACCGCATGCGGCCCATCATGCTCACGGCGGCGGCGGCGAGCCTCGGCCTCATTCCCATCGCCCGCGAGGTGTTCTGGGGACCCATGGCCTACGCCATGATGGGCGGCATCATCGTGGGAACGGTGCTGACGCTCCTGTTCCTGCCGGCGCTCTATGTGGCCTGGTTCCGCATTCCCGCGCCGAAGCCCGGGGATGGCCCGCAAGGCCCCGACCCGACCGGCGCGCACACCGGGTGAGCCGGGGGGCGGCGCATCATCGGGCCGCCGGACCGGCCGGCCCGATGCGCTGCCCCGAACCCGGATCGAACAGGTGCAGCCGCTGTGCCGGGCAATGGAAATCGAGGCGGGACCCCAGCGCGAAACTCGCCGGCAGCGTGCGCACCGAGAATGCGGCGCCGGTCTCGAGGCGCCCCACCAGAAGCACCTCGGCGCCCATCGGCTCCACCGTGTCCGGGGTGAAGCCCAGGGCCAGCCCGTCGCCGTCGGGGCGCCCGCCCGCCACATCCTCGGGACGGATGCCAACGAGCACCGACCGGCCGTTCCCCGCGTCGCCAGTCTCCAGTCGCACCCGGCCATTGGCGTCGAGCCATCCGGGAAGCAGGTTCATGGGCGGATCGCCGATCAGCTCCGCGACAGCGGTGTCGGCCGGGCGGGCGTAGATCTCCATGGGCGGTCCGAGCTGGGCCGGACGGCCCTCGTTCAGCACCAGAATGCGATCGCCGAGGCTCATCGCCTCATGCTGGTCGTGGGTCACATAGAGGCTGGTGACGCCAAGGCGGCGTTGCAGGCGCTTGATCTCGGCACGCATGGAGGTGCGCAGCCGCGCGTCGAGGCTGGACAGGGGCTCGTCGAACAGGAACAGGCGCGGCTTGCGCACCACCGCCCGGCCGATGGCCACGCGCTGGCGCTGGCCACCGGACAGCTCGCGCGGCTTGCGGCCCAGCAGCGGCGAAATGTGCAGCATCTGGGCGGCCTCCTCCACGCGCGCGGCGATCTCGGCGCGCGGCAGGCGGCGCACCTTCAGCCCATAGGCCATGTTGTCGAACACGCTCATGTGCGGATAGAGCGCATAGTGCTGGAACACCATGGCGATGTCCCGCGCGGCGGGATCGCGCGCGGTGATGTCCTCGCCATCCAGCATAATCCGGCCGGAACTCGGCTGCTCCAGACCGGCGACGAGCCGCAGAAGCGTGGACTTGCCGCAGCCCGACGCCCCGACGACCACCACCATTTCGCCCGGCGCCACATCGAGGTCGATGCCCCGCAGCACCTCGGTGCGGCCGAAGCTCTTGCGCACCTGATCGAGGACCAGCCCGGCCATCAGCGTTCGCTCTCCGTAAGGCCCTTCACGAACCACCGGAGCATGGCCAGAACCACCAGCGTGGGCGGCAGCATGGCGAGGATGGCGGTCGCCATCACCTCGTTCCAGGCGGTGCGGGATTCCGGGCCGATCATGCGCACGATCCCCACCGTGATGGTGTCGAGCCGCGGGTCGGTGGCCACCACCAGCGGCCACAGATACTGGTTCCAACCGTAGACGAACAGGATGACGAACAGCGCCGCCATGTTGGTCCGCGACAGCGGGATCAGCACGTCCCGGAGAAACCGCCAGGGACCGGCTCCGTCCATGCGGGCGGCCTCCACGAGTTCGTCGGGCACCAGCACGAAAGCCTGCCGGAACAGCAGGGTCGCCGTCGCCGAGGCGGTGAGCGGCAGGACGAGGCCGGCGAAGGTGTTCACCATGCCGAAATCCGCCACCACCGCGAAGGTGGGGATGATGCGCACCTCCACCGGCAGCATGAGGGTGATGAACAGCAGCCAGAAGCACAGCATGCGGCCGGGAAAGCGGAAGAAGGCCACCGCATAGGCCGAGAGCAGCGAGACCGCGATCTTGCCGGCGGCGATGGCGAGCGCCATGGCAAAGGAAAGGGCCAGCATGCGCCACACGGGCACCCCGCCGGGCGCGGGCGAAAGCAGGCGCGGGTAGATCGCAAGGCCTTCGAGGCGCGGCAGGAGGCCGATATCGCCCCGGTTGATGGCGCCGCTGTCCAGCGTCGACCCCACGAACACCAGCCAGATGGGCAGCAGGAACAGGGCCGTGCCCATGAGCAGCACCGCGTGGGCCACCAGATTTCCGGCCACGAGATTTCCCCGCAGCCGGGCGCGCAGATCCGCCCCCGTCATCGCCCGCCCCGCCGCCGGAGGAAGTGGAATTGCAACGCCGTCAGCCCCATGACGAGGGCCATCAGCACCACCGACTGGGCGGCGGAGGCTCCGAGGTCCAGATTGACCACACCGTCGCGATAGACCTTCACCATCAGGGTCTGCGTCGCCCGGCCCGGCCCGCCCTGCGTCAGGGCCTCGATGGTGCCGAAGGTCTCGAAGGCGGAATAGACGAGGTTCACCACCACCAGGAATGCGAGCGTCGGCGCGAGCATGGGCAGGAGGATGGTGCGGAACCGCCGCCACCCGCGCGCCCCGTCCATCCGCGCGGCATCGATGATGGTGCGCGGGATGGATTGGAGGCCCGCGAGGACGAAGATGAAATTGTAGCTCACCTGCCGCCACGCGGAGGCGCCGACCACGGCGATCATGGCCTGCGTGTCGTTCAGCTTGTAGTTCCAGGCGATGCCGAGATGCTTCAGGAGGCCGGCGACGCCGCCGATCTGCGGATGGAGCAGCAGCGCCCAGATCACGCCCGCGGCCGCCGGCGCGACCGCATAGGGCCAGACCAGCGCCGCCCGGTAGGCACCCCGCCCGCGGATGTCCGCGTCGGCGAACACCGCCAGCAGGACCGCGAGGCCGAGCGCCAGCCCCGTCACCGCCCCACAGAACACCAGCGTGCGCCCGATGGCGGCGAGATAGAGCGGATCAGTGAAGAGCGCGGTGAAATTGTCGAGGCCCGCGAAGGTCTCGCTGAGGCCGAACGGATCGGCGCGCATGACGCTCGCGCGCACCGCCACCGCCGTCGGCCACAGGAACAGCAGCACGGTCAGCGCCATCTGCGGCACCAGCAGCAGCGCGGGCGTCGCCCAGCCCGGAAAGATCGTTCGCCGCTCCATGACCGGGCCGTGCTCCGCAGGACCTATCTGGATACGGACTTCTCGAACTCGCGCAACACCTTGTTGCCGCGTGCCACGGCCGTGTCGAGGGCGGCCCCGGCGTTCTGCTTGCCCTGCAGGGCGGTCTCGAACTCTTCCTCGACGATGGCCCGGATCTCGGTCAGCCGCCCGAGGCGCAAGCCCTTGGAATTGACCGTGACCTCGCCGCGGTTGAGCTGGCGGATGGGAATGTCCGCGCCCGGATTGCGGGCATAGTAGCCCTGGGCGAGCGAGAGGCCCGCGCCGCCCAGCGTGACCGGGACATAACCCGTGCGCTGGTGCCAGGACGCATCGGTGTCGGGCCGGGCGAGAAAGGCGAGGAAGCTGGCGACGGCCTTGTATTCCGCCGCCGACCGGTCGGGCGCCGTCATGGTCCACAGGCTCGCGCCGCCGATGATCGAATTGTTCGGTGTGGCCCGCACCGCCGGATCATAGGGCAGTTGCGCCGCCATGGGACGGAAGCGGGCGTCGCGCACCACGGCAGCGCGGATCCCGGACGAGTTGAAGGAGATGCCGGTCTCGCCGGCCGGGTAGAGGCTGTCGCCGGCGGCGCCGCGGCCGGCATAGGTGAAGGTGCCCGCCTTCGCCATTTCCAGAAGGCGGGTGATGTGGCTGCGCATGGGCGGGGAATTGAACACCAGCTCGGCGTCGAGCCCCTCGAAGCCGTTGGCCCTGGTGGCGAACGGGACGTCATGGATGGCGCCGAAGCATTCCAGATGCACCCAGGTCGGCCACGCTGTGGTCATGCCCACCTTGGCGCCGCCCTTGGACCGCAGCGCCTCGGCCGCCGTCATCACCTGCTCCCAGGTCTCCGGCGGCCGCTCGGGATCAAGGCCGGCGCGCTCGAACAGGTCCTTGTTGCACCACATGATGGGGGTCGACGAATTGAACGGCATGGAGGCCATGCGGCCATCCGGCAGGCTGTAGTAGCTGCGCACCGCCGGCATGTAGATGGCCGGATCGAGCCGGACGCCGGTCTCCTCGGCGAGCTGCCAGACCTGCTTCACCGCCGCGCCGGCGGCCAGCATGGAGCCGGTGCCGACCTCGTACATCTGCACCAGATGCGGCGCCTTGCCGGCGCGAAAGGCGGCGATGGCGGCGGTCATGGTCTCGGGATAGGTGCCCTTGAACACCGGTTCCACCACCACCGCCTTCTGGACGGCGTTGAAGGCGTCGCAGAGCCGCTTCAGTTCGTCGCCGAGAGGGCCGGCCATGGCGTGCCAGAACGTGATCTGCACGGGTGCGCCTTGCGCAAGGGCGAGGCCCGGCACCAGCGCGAGGCCGGCAGAAGCGGCGGTTCCGGCGAGCAGTTCGCGGCGATTCATCGACACCTCCTGGACGCGGACGGGCGCAAGCGCGGCGCGGTTCAATTGTGGAAAAAGGCGCGCGACCTTGCCAAGGGGGGATGACGCCCGCGTGACCTTCCGGCGAAGCAGCCACCCTCAGACGGCATGCTGTACCTCCGTGCAGTTCCGCCCCGCGCTTTTGGCCCTGTAGAGCGCCTCGTCGGCGATGCGGATCAGCCCGGCCATGCTGGCCCCCTGCGGGGCCCGCGCGATGCAGAGGCCGATGCTGACAGTCACCGCGTCGAGGCCCGGCGCCACCGCCGACCACGGCTCCCGCTTGAGATCGTTGTGGATGCGCTCGCAAAGCGCCTGCCCCTGCCCTCCGGAGGCATTGGGAAGCAGAAGCACGAACTCTTCCCCGCCATAGCGGGCCGCCAGCCCGGCTCCGGGCGGGAGATTGGCCTTGATGACCATCGCCACCCGCTTGAGACATTCGTCCCCGGCGAGATGCCCGAAGGTGTCGTTGACCGCCTTGAAGCGATCGATATCCACCATCGCAAGGCACAGCGCCAGCCGCTCGCGTCCCGCCCGGTGCCATTCCTCATCGAAGATGGCCTCGAAGCGGCGCCGGTTCGCAAGGCCGGTCAACGGATCGCTGCCGGCGATGAGCGCCAGCTCCTCGTGCGCCCGCTTGAGCGCCCGCTCCGCGAGCACCCGTTCGCGGGCATCGCGCAGCGAGCAGATGAAGGCGATGTCGGCTCCGTCGAGCGTCGTCTCCTGAACCGCTCCGATGGAGGCTTCCATCCACACCCAGTCGTCATGGCGGGCACGGACCCGGCACACGAAAGCGGCGCTGCGGCCAAGACCGCTTCCCTCGCCGGCGCAGAGCGCCGCCAGGAACATGGGCTGCTCATCGGGGTGGAGGAAATCGATCACGTCGCGATCGAGCATCTCAGAAGGCCCCCAGCCGAGAATGCGGCTGCAGGCCGGCGACATGAAGCGGATCGTCCGGTCGCCGGAGATCGCGGCGATCACGTCGGTCGAGTTCTCCGCCAGCAGGCGATAGCGCCGCTCCCCCTCCCACGCCCGACGTTCCGCCACCAGCAGGTCGGCCTGCTGGCGCTTGAGGAGGGAAATGTCCGAATGGGTGAAATATCCGATGCCGTCGCTGGTGCGACGGGCGATGACACGGCGCCATTGATCGCGCGGCAGCTCGATCTCGAACGGCGATCCGGCGAAGCGCATGTTGTCGAGAAGCCCGGGCTCCAGCTGCTCGTCGGGCCGGCCGGCCGCCGCCCAGGCCCGGCGGACCACGGCGGCGAACGGCTGGCCGACCACGGTCTCGCTCGGACGCACGCCATAGAGCCGGCGGAATTCGTCGTTGGCGGCGATGATGAGGTCGTTCTGGTCGAGCACCATGGCCCCGTCGGGAATATGGTCGAGCAGGTCGATGGAGAAGCCGCGCTGCGCGTCGCTCCGTTCGGACTCCGCCGGCTCCTGCACGAGCGCCTGCCAGATGCGGACGCGATTACCATCGGAGTCCGTCAGGGCATTCACGCGCAGGCGCCGGCCGCGATGGTCGAAGACGAAGGCGCGCGATTGCGTGCGATGCCGCAGGACCCCGTCGCGGATGTAGCGCTCGATGTTGGCCAGCTCCGAAGGGTCGAGCCGGGCGGCGTAGAAGCGCCGGAGGTTCGCCTCATAGGGCTCGCCCACATGGACGTGGCCGTCATGCTCCGGAAAAAATTTCAGGAATGTGTTGTTCCACAACAGGCAGCGGTCGTCCGCATCGAAGAGGCATAGCCCCATGTCCATGCCGTCGAGCAGGTCGGCGAAGAAATCATAATGCCGGCCGGTCACCGCAACACTCCGCTGGAGCTCATGGCGGATCGAGCCGCCCCTAAGCTTCGACGCGAATCTTTTCCTCCGCGCAACCACCTTAAAGGGAAAGATCGAAATCGCCTATGGTCAGCCACGCGGGGCTGCGGCGGCGCGGAATGACAAGTCTAAGCTTGCTAATTACCCCTCATGATACCACCGACAGGGATCAGGAAAAGGGCGCGGCCGCCGGATGGCGGGAGGTCGTCACGCCGGGATCTTCACGCTCCCCTGCGGGGAGGAGCGCCGGCGGGCCGCGCCAGTTGCCCACCATCCATCGGAGGATTGCCCGGCGTGGTCGCGCCATCGCCTAGCTGGTGGGATTCCATTGAAAGCCGGGCGGGCGCCCGGCAGGGGCCAGAGGCCCGCGTCATTTCACGCGATCGAGCTCCAGATGCGGCACGAACTGCCGGCCGGTGGCATCGGTGATGGGCGCCGCCCTGACCTTCAGGTGGTCCCCGTCGAGCGCCTCGATGGTGCGCAGCAGAGTCTGGCCCTGCCATTGGGGAAACGTCGATTGCCAGACCGTGTTGGAGAAGGTGTGCGCCGCTTCGTCGACGCTGTAGGCGCCGGCATAGGCCATGGCAGGCCCCACCGGCTCGGAGGGCACGCCGCCGGTCCGTGGCGTCCGGTCCCGGCCGACGATGATGGCGCTGAACTGGCCGCCGGGGGTGAAGACGACGAGGCCCTGCGCGCCCGGCCCCCAGGTGTCGCGCCGCGACCCGTCGGTGAACGCGTCGTACACGCTCACGATCTTCCACGCGCCCACCAGCCGGGCGCCGAGCGTATCCGCGGCCAGGGCCGTGCCGGCGTTGCACGCGGCGAGCGCCACAACGACAGCGGGAATGAAGGTCCTCATGCGCATGGCTGTTCTCCAGTCTTTCGGGGCAATCAGGGCTTCAGGGACGCCGCATAGGCGGCGAGCGCCACCATCTCCGGCTCGCTCATCTCTTCGGTGTTCGCGCGCATGGGCGCGGCCAAGGGGCCATTGCGAAGGCCATGCTTGAACTCGTAGAGCTGCCGTACGAGATAGGACGGCGAGCGGCCGGCGAGCGGCGGGATGTCGCCGATGCCCTTCAGTCCCTCGCCATGGCAGGCGACGCAGGCCGGGATGCGCGCGCCGAGCCCCTCATTCGCAATGCGCTCGCCCAGCGCGACGCTGCCGCGCGGGACATAGGCGGTGAAGGTCACGTGGTAATCGCGGTTGACGAAATTCTCTTCGTCGTCCGGCATCTCGATGATGCGACCGGCGAGCGGCTCGGATGTCCCGTCCTTTTTCGGCGTGTAGTACCAGGAGGGGACCGTGCTCGCGGGAACCGTGTCGGCCTCCACCACATTGATGCGCGGCGGCAGCTTCAGCGCGGCGTAATAGGTGACGGCCTCGGCGATCTCCTGCTCGCTCAGGCTCCTGAGGGCGGCGATCATGCGGAAGACGTGGGTTCGCGCCTTGACCCCGGTGGAGCGGGCGCCACTGCGGAAGTCGTCGATCTGCCGCAGCATGTAGTCGGCCGGCAGGCCTGCGAGGCTCGCATTCTCCGGCCCGCCGACGCCCTCGGGCCGGTGGCACACGCCGCAGGGCCGGGTATCGGGGTGGCGCCCCTCAGCCACCACGGCGGGCATGGGCGGATGGGCGTCGGGAAACCAGTCGCGAGCCACGAAGAGATCGCGGATCTCGGTCAGCGTATAGCCCCGGCTGCTGCCCGGCACATGGCGCACCGTGCCGTCGTCCTTGGGCGGCACCGTGTCCGGCGGCGCGATGGGATAGGCCCAGACGGGCGGCGCCTCGTCGGCCCCGGCGGCCGAGGCGAGGAGGCAGGCTGCGGCGACGATAACGCCCCGCGCCAGCCGGCACGGAAAAAACATCTGCGGCCCCGATGAGTGCGAGATCGGCAGCCACCCCCTGATGCGGCGCCGCGCAGATTATTATCGGGGCCGCAGGCGTGATGGATGGCAAAGTTTGCGTCTATTGACGGGCGGATGCGTCCGCCCGGCGCGCACGATCACGCCTGCTTCACCCATACCGTATCGGCAGGTTCCGCCGGGTCGCCTGCCTGTGCCGCCAGCTCTGCCGAGGCGCGCAGAAAGGCGATGTCGCGCAGCCGGGCGCCGACGCCGTGGCCGATGGCATCGCTGCGCCAGAGCCGGGGCAGGATCTCCACCGCCCGCCCGCCGCGGCCATGCAGGCGGATGAAGCCGGCCGCCTCCGCATCCTGCATCACCCCGCGCACGTGGGAGCGCGACAGGCCGAAGCGATGGGCCACGTCGCCGAAGACGAACGGGCACTCCCGGCCATCGGGGGAGGACAAGGCGGCCTCGAACAGGGCCTCCAGCACCATGAGCCCGCCGGGCCGGCTGAAGAACAGGAGGAAATCCGTCTGCTCGCAGAGCAGGCGCGCACCTTCGGGCAGCAAGGCGAGGGACTGGCGCCGGATGGCGGCGTGGACCGCCGGGTCCCGGTTGCGCACGCCGGCATAGCCGTTCCTGGGGCACAGGGTGTCGAGGATGATGTAGTCCGTGGCCATCCACTCCCGGTCGTGGGCCAGCATCCTCTCCGTGAGGCGGAGCAGCTTCACCCGGCGATCCCGCGGGGCGTGGCTGATCTCGACGAAGCCCACCGCCTGCATCCGCTCGATGAGGTGGTCCACATGGCGCGGGCTCGTCATGCCGAAGGCGGCCATCTGCTGCTTCAGCCGCCCCACCGAGAACCAGGTCTCCCGCCGGTCCCCATCGTGATTGGCGTTGAGGATCACCGAGAGGGTGAACAGGAGGTAGCGGCTGGAATCCGTCAGCAGGCGGATGAGGAACGGGTTGCGGTCGAACAGAGCGAGGAAGCTGTCGCAATAGAGCTTCCGCGCCCGCAGATAATCGGGATGATCGGCGACCTCCTCCACCGTCACCGGTACCCGCCCCAGCATTTCCATACCGCCACCCTGCAACATGTCTCTCCCGACGCCACCTTGACGCAGCGACAACCGCAATTCGACTGCGCGGAAACGTGAGGAGGGCAGCGGCGGAATCGCGAAAACAGGCGACTATACCATTGCGAACCATCATCCGCAGCGCGGAGCGCAGCACGATTACCTGCCGCAACGGCATCGCCGATGGCGCCGCGACGAGAGGGAGCTTGAGCGTCTCCGTGTTGCCTTCGTCTTCCCGCGCATGTACGCCCCCGCCACGCCGCGCCACATGCGTCACGCGGAGGAGGTCGCGGCCCGGCGACGACATCGGGCGGGCCGCAACAGGGGGAGAGCGGGCATGAGCGAGCGGAATCCGAAGGCCGAGGGGACCGCCAGCCGGGCCGCGGCGCTGAAGGGGATGGCCATCCGGCAGGCCCGCAGCTTCGTGGTGTTGTTCCTGTATCTGTGGGTTCTGCTCGGCCTGTTCGTGCTCAATCAGGCGCTGGTGGAGCGCGCGCACGGCGATACCGTCACCTTCCAGGGCTTCGCCTTCCTCAACGCGCTGGTGCTCGCCAAGGTGATGCTGGTGATCGAGGAGCTGGAGGTCGCCCGCTGGCTCAGGGGCCGGCCTCTCATCCTCGTCATCTTCTACGAGGCGGCGATCTGCACGCTGTTCTTTCTCGTCTTCCATGTCATCGAACGCTCGGTGATCGCCAAGTTCAGCGGCCATGCCATCACCGCCAACGAGATCGAGATCGGTGGCGGCGGGCTGGTGGGCGCGCTGATCGTGTCCGTCATCCTGTTCGTGTCGCTGTTACCGTTCTTCGCCTTCAAGAACGTCACGCGGGCCATCGGCGCCGACCGGATGCGGCACATCCTGTTTAGCCGCCACGCCGCCGCCGACTGAGGCGGCGGGCGCCGCCTAGCTGTGCGAGCGCTCCACGCTGCTGAGGGTCGCCGCCACGTCCTGGTCGAGGTTCGCCTTCAGGAAGTGCTCGGTCTCGGGCAGGATGAGGTGGAAGTCGGTCAAATTCTCCACCGCGATCCTCAAGGGCCCCGCCTCCACCTCCAGCACGTGACCGCCCTGGCTGCGGTCGTCGGAGAGGAAGTGGAAGTGGTAGCCTTCCACGCTGAACTCGGCGGAATAAGCCGGCGACCAGATGCCCACCAGCGTGCCATCCACATCCTCGAAGGTGAATTCGCTCTGGGTCTTCGCCGCATCGGCCAGCAAGGTGCCGGGCTTGGGCGGGCACACGGCGCGGGCCTTCACGCGCTTGAAGCGCCCGTCGAGCCGCACGGCGTGGAAGATGTTGTTGGAGGAGCGGAAGCAGTCGCAGGCGGCACCGAGGCCGTCGAAGCTGGTAACGCCCTCCGTCTCCCCCACCTGATCGGCGGAAAAGCGCGTCACCACGGCGAAGGGCGAGCCCGCCTCCGCCGGCGCCTCATGCACCTCGCCGCCGGCCCGCGCCTGGAAGGCCTTGCCGTCCAGCACCACCATCTCACCATCGAGCCCGGCGAAGGTGCCGAGGCCGAAGTCCCCATGCTCCAGGAGCGCGCCGACGCTGACCTCCCGGTCGTAGACCCCCGCCACCAGCGCGCCTGATGTGGAGATCTGGAACACCGTGTGCACCTCGGCCTTCAGGTGGTCGGCGAGGATGGCGCGGATATGCGCGCCGAGGTCCTTTCCCGACCGGGCCGCCTCCTGCTCCAGCGCGGTCTTGAGGGAGAGCGGAAGATCGATCTCGATGCGGGGCATGGGGTCCGTCTCTCCGGCCATCTCAGAGGCAATCGCCCTCCAAGAGCAGATTCAGGAGGCCGAGGCAAACGGGGGCGCGCCGGCAGAACGCCAGCTCGGGCGGGGCCATTCTTGATTCGGCGGACGGGCGAACCCATACTGGCGGCATTGCCATCGCCAGCGGATTTTTGCCATGCCTTTGAAGGAAGAGGATATTCAGCCCGGCAAGTGCTACAAGACGAAGGGCCTCGACAATTACAAGGTCATCTCCATGACCCGGGGCATCGTCACCTACCAGACCTGGACCTCGCCTTTGCGCATCAACGTGGGCGTGAAGCAGTTCGCCGATGCGGTCTACAAGGAAGTGCCCTGCCCGAAATAGCGCGGCCGCCGGGTTCGGATGACGCATCCGTCAGGAATGTTGCATTGCGGCATCGACGCGGCACGTCGGTAGAGGTATAGCTGGGAAACGCCCTGTGAGAACGTTTCCCGTGCTGTCCGCCGTCATCGCAACGCACAATTCCGAGCGCCGGCTCGTCCCGGTGCTGTCCGCGCTCGTGCAGGGCGTGACGGCCGGCGTGCTGAGCGACGTGACGCTGGCGGATTCCGGCTCCACCGATGGCACGGCCACCATCGCCGATGCCGCCGGCTGCAATTTCTTCAAAGGCGCGCAGGATCTCGGCCTCCGGCTGAAGCAGGGCGCGGCGCAGGGCCGGGGCTCCTGGCTCCTCTTCCTCACCGATGGCTCCATGCTGGAGGAAGGCTGGCCGCGCGAGGTGCTGGCCTTCATCGAGACCGCCCAGCGGCGCGGACAGGCGGACCGGCTCGCCGCCACCTTCCGCCTCGCCGTGGATGGCTACGGCCTGCGTCCCCGCCTCGGAGAAGCCATGGCCGCCGCTCGCCTCGCCGTCATCGGCCTGCCGGCGCCGGGACAGGGCCTGCTGATCTCCCGCCGCTACTACGACAGGCTCGGCGGCCATCCCCAGGGATCCAAGGCCGAGCGCCGCCTCGTCGCCCGCATCGGCCGCCGCCACATCCACGTGCTGCGCCCCCGCGTGCTGCTGCCCGAGACCGGCAAGGCGCCCGAGCTCATCCCGGCCTGATCTCACTCCAGGAAGCTGAAGCCCATGGTGCGGGCGTGATAGTGCAGCCCGCCATCCTGCACGATGAGGAACAGCGCGCGTTCGCTGCCGTCATTGTGGTGCGAGTGCGGGGCGCCGGGCGGCGTCACCAGCGTCGCCCATTGGCGCCACGGGCAGCGCGCGCCATCCACCATGGAGTGGCAGGTCTCGCCCTGGAGCACGAGGGTGATGGCCGCGGAATTGTGCCGGTGTGCCCGCTGGTGCTCGCCGGGCGGCAGCGTGTTCAGCGACAAGGTGAGGCTCGGCAGGATATTGCGCGCCGCCGCCTGCGGCTCCGACGAGAAGATGAGGGCGATGCCTGAGGTCTGATTGTTCTGGGCGTGGTCGTAGATGATGTCGACCTGCCGGGCGATCTCCGCGGCCGGATAATGCACCACCGCCACGGGGCGGCGCGCCTCGTCCGGCGGCAGGTCGCCATTGAGGGCGAGCTGCGGCTCGTTAGAGACCACCCACAGCACGAGCTTTTCCGTCCCGGCGGTGATGCGCGCGGGCGAGCCCGGCAGCAGGAACACGTCGCCTGGCGCAACCGCAAGGCTCTCGCCGAGGCAGTCCACCTGCCCCCGCCCCGCGATCACGTACCAGATGGAGCCGGTGGCCCTGAGGTCGACGGTGAAGCGCGCGCCCGCCGCCACCACCGCATAGCGCGCCAGCATCAACGGCGTGGTGGCGGGGAAGGCGCACGCCAGCGCGTCCGACTGGTCGCAGGGGATGAAGCCGGTGGTCGCGCCATCCGCCAGCGCGCGCGCCGGCTCGTCGGTGAACAGGCGGCTCGGCACCGGCGGCAGCTTGATGTTGAAGGCGTTGCCGGAATTGAAGTAGCGCGCCCGCGCCTCCGCCGGGCTGTGGGGCGCGGCGGGCATCTGGGCCGGCAGATCGGCCATATCGGGTTTTTCACGCACGGCGGCTTGCTGGCTCATGATGCGGTCTCCTCGGAAACCAGCGCACCCAGCACGTCGGCCAGCACCTGCGTGCCGGCGGCGATGTGGGCGGGCTCGGCGAATTCATGCTCGGCGTGGGACACGCCATCGCGGCAGGGAATGAAGATCATGGCGCTGGGGCACACCTTGGCGAGGTGGCGCGCGTCGTGCCCGGCCGCGGAGAGGATGGGCATGGCGGGAATGGCGTGACGCGCGGCCGCCGCCGTGATCTTCGCCATCAGGCCGGCATCAAAGCCGTTGGGCGGGGCATCGACGAGGCGCGTCAAAGTGAGGCCGCAGGGCGCCGCCTCCTCCGCGCAGATGGCCTCGAAGCGCGCGCCGAGCAGGTCCAGCGCCACACCGTCGGGATGGCGCAGGTCCACGCGGAAGGTCACGCGGGCGGGCACCACGGAAGGGGCGTTGGGCTCCATCACCAGCCGGCCGATGGTGAACATCACCTGATCGTCGTGGCCGCCGACCTCGGGATAGAGCCGGTGGGCCATGCGGGCGAAGGCGGTGAGGGCATCGCGCCGCTCGGCCATGGCCAGCGTGCCGGCATGGCCGGGCGCGCCTTCGATGACGGCTTCCCACGTCTTCTTGCCCTGGATGCCGGTGACGACGCCCACCACCTTGCCTTGCGCCTCCAGCACCGGCCCCTGCTCGATGTGCAGTTCTAGATAGGCGGCGACGGGAAAGCCGAGGGGCCGGCGCGGCAGATCGGGGAAGGCGGCGTGGAGCGCATCGAGCGCGGTCGCGACGCTCACGCCCTCCGCATCCGTCACGGCGCGGATGTCGGCGAGGCTGCGCACGCCGGCGAAGGCTTCCGAGCCCATCATGCCGGGGGCGAAGCGGGAGCCTTCCTCGTTCATCCAGGCGACGACGGTGAGGTCGCGGCGGGGCTTTACGCCCGCGTGCTTCAGCGTCACCACCGCCTCAAGCGCCGCCATCACGCCGGCCGCGCCGTCATACTTGCCGCCGGTGGGCTGGGTGTCGATATGGCTGCCGGCGAGGATGGGCGGCAGCGTTCGGTCGGCGCCGGGCAAGGTGAGGAAGAGGCTGCCGGCAGCGTCGCACGCCGCCTCCAGCCCCTCCTCCGCGGCCCGTGTCAGGATGAGCCGCCACGCTTCGATCTCACCCTCGGTGAGCGCCTGCCGGTCTACCCCGCCCTTGGGCAGCGCGCCGATCTCGGCGAGCCCCATCAGGCGGGACATGAGGCGTTCGGGGGAGATGGATGGTGTCGTCATGCCATGCCTCGTGTCCCGGCCGACTGGAGCGCAGCGCAAGGAGAGCCGGGACCCAGCGCAAGAACGCGCCGAAGGCGCGACACCCCTGCCGCCGCAGGGGTCTTGACCGCTGCGCGGACGTCTCTCCTGGGTCCCGGCTCGGCGCTCCGGCTATGCCGTCGCTGGTCCGGGAGGCGTGTGCGCGCACCGTCCATCATCGCCTCACGCGGTGCGCATGATCTGACCGGGGATGGCGCGCGGGTCACGCGGCAGCCATTTGCCGGCTTCCACCTGCGCGATGAACTCGGCGAGCTGGGCGTTGAACAGCGCCGGCTCCTCGAGATTCAGCGTGTGCCCGGCCTTGGGGAAGACGCTGAGGCCGCAGGCGGGGATCATCTTCTTGAGGTAGATGCCCGGCTGGAGGCAGTGGTCGTCCTCGTCGCCCACCATGACGAGGGTGGGCACCATCATCTTCTTCAGCCCCTCTTCCAGATCCCAGAAGGAGGGTCGGCGCGCCTGCACGCCGCGCATGGTCATCGCCGCGCCGATGTCCGAATGGGTGGCGAGGCGGTCGGCGAACTCCCGCCAGCCGCGCGGGTCCTTCACCTCGAACTGCACGCGGCTCGCGCCAAGCGCGTAGATCTTGGAGAATTCCTTCGCGCCCAGCTTCTCGAAGTTTTCCGCGACCGCGAGGGAGACGCCGCGGAAATACTCCTCATGCGCCTTCTCACAGCCGTATCCCGCGCCGGCCACGGTGAGGGAGAGCGCCCGCTCGGGCGTGCGCAGGCCGAAATGGACGGTGCAGAAGCCGCCCATGGAGAGGCCGACGATGTGCGCCTTCTCGATGCCGAGGCCGTCCAGCACCGCCACCGCATCATCCGCCGCGATGGCCTGCGAATAGGCCTCCACGTCGGTGGGGATGTCGGAAGGGGCATAGCCGCGCGCGGCATAGGTGATGCAGCGGTGGCGGCGGGCGAAGAACCGCATCTGCGGCTCCCAGCTCATGTGATTGCCGCCGAATTCGTGGATGAAGAGGATGGGCGTGCCCTGCCCCGCCTCCTCCACATGGAGTTTCACGCCGTCCTTGGCGGGGATTTTGTGGGTCGCGGTGAGGTCTGCGTAGGTCATGGCAATGGTCCCTTGAGGGGGAATGGTCTCAAACTAGATGCCGTCATGCCCCGGCTTGTCCGGGGCATCCACTCCGCCGCTGGTGCGCTGTCCGCGAATCCAAACAAGCCATTCCGTGGATCCCCCGGACAAGCCGGGGGATGACGGTCCTGAATAACCCGTCCTCAGAACTGCGCCGGCACGTCATTCAACGTGCGGGCCTCGGCCACCAGCGACGGCAGCAGCTCCACGAAGCGGTCGGCCCAGTCTTCCGGCACCGAGGTGGACACCTTGATGAAGCGGTCGCCGAAGCGGGCGGTGTGGTAGGTGCCCTGGCGGATCATCAGATCCTTGCGGCGGGCCGCCTCCACCAGGGCCTCGGGGCGGATGCCCGCCGCCTCGGTCTCGATGACGAGGAAGTTGCCGTGGGAAGGATAGACCGGCACGCTCAGGCCCTCGATGGCGAGGGCCGCGTCGTGGATCTTCGCCTTGTTGGCGCGGTCGATGCGGCGCACCGTCTGCATCCACTCGCCCTTCACCTTCAGCCCCGCCTCCGCCGCGCGCTGGGCGAGGACGCTCGCGCCGAGCACGGACGTGGTGCGGGCCGAGCAGGCGTCGAGCAGCTCCGGCGCGCCCACCAGCGCGCCGATGCGCATGCCGGCGAGGCCCAGCCACTTGGAGAAGGAGAGCGAGACCAGCGCGCGATCCGGCGCCGCCAGCAGCGCGGGATAATGGCCATCGGCGAAGTCGCGGTAGGTGCAGTCGTGCACCAGCAGCGCACCGCACTCCTTGGCGATCTCGCAGAACGCCTCGATCTCCTCGCGGGTGTAGCGGATGCCCAGCGGATTGTTGGGGTCCACCAGATAGATGATGGCGGTGCGCTCATCCACGTTGGCGCGCAGCGCCTCGGGGGTGAGTTTGTAGTTCACGGCCGGGTCGTAGATCGGGATCTCGATCACCTCGGCGCCCATCTGGGTGGCGAACAGGCACGGCCACTTCCAGGTGGGATCGGTGGTGACGAAGGTGGTGCCCGGCCGGCAGTGGGCGCGGCACACGAGGGCCAGCGCATTCACGCCGCCCTCGGTGATGAGGGCTTCGGCCCCCGGCGTGCCGAGGTCGTCCACGATGGCGGCGCGCAGCGCCTCGAAGCCCAGCGGGGGCGCGTAGGCATTGTATTCCTGCGCGCGGATGGAGGCGATCATGGCCTCTTCCACGGCGGGATGGGCGGCGATGTGGTTGGTGTTCTGGCCCATCCACATGAGGCCGGGGGTGGAGAACAGGGTATCGAAATAGCGGTTGCGCAGCCGGGCGGAGGACATGAAGGCAGTTTCCTCGAAAGGGGGGCCGGCGCCCGCCGTCGCGGCGGCGCCGGCAAACGGATGCGTCAGATGACCGAGCCGCGGGCGGAGATGCCACCGTCGATGGTCACGTTGGTGCCGGTGATGTAGCCGGCGCGCGGGGAGGCGAGGAAGGCGACGAGATCGGCCACTTCCTCGGCGGTCGCGGGGCGCTTGCCGGGATACTTGTCGAACAGCTCTTCCCAGCGCTCCTCGGCGCCGAGCATGTCGATGGCCTTGCGCTTCATGATCTTGAGCATGCGGTCGGTGGCGACGGGGCCGGGGTTCACGCCCACCACGCGCACGCCGTCATTCAGGCTCGCGCCGCCCAGCGCCTTGGTGAAGCTCATGAGCGCGGCATTGCCGGTGGAGCCGGCGATGTAGCTCGCATCCCAGTTCTCGCCGGAATTGCCGATGACGTTGACGATCACGCCATCCTTGCCGCGCATGCGGGCGTAATAGGCGCGCGAGAGGGTGATGTAGCCGAACACCTTGAGGTCGAAACCCCGCCGCCAGGACGCATCGTCCACCACGTCCAGCGAGCCGGCCGGGATGTCGCCGGCATTGTTGACGAGGATGTCCACGTCACCCACGTCCGCCGCCAGCTTCTCCATGGCTTCCGTGGAGCCGAGGTCCACCGGATAGATCCACACCTTCACGCCGTGGGCGGCCTCGATCTCGGCCTTGGCCTCGGCGAGGGCCTCGCCGTTGCGGGCGGCGAGATGGAGATGGCAGCCTTCAGCCGCGAACACGCGGGCCGTCGCAAGGCCGATGCCCTTGGACGCGCCGGTGATGAGGGCGGTCTTGTCGGTGAGGTCGAGCTTCAAGTTTGCATCTCCGATGGGCAGGTGGCGCCGAAGGGGTCGCCAAATTGGATATACAAACTCTAGCAATATGCATACCAAGAAATTCAAAAAACGCTCAGAAGTGGGTCACCCATAGGCGGCGAGGAAGTCCAGAAGATCGTCCCCCAGCAGGTTCACATGGTCCCGCATGGCGCGCTGGGCGGCCTCGTCATCGTGCACGCGGATGGCCGCGATGACCTCGCCATGTTCTTTCAATGTCTTGGGAATCCGGCTCGGGCGGTGGGTCACGCGGCGGCGATAGGCGGCCACCTGGTTGCGCAGGCGACGCGTCTGGTCGGCGAGGAAGCCGTTACAGGAGGCCTCGTAGACCGCCTCGTGGAACTCCTGATTCACATCATAGAAGAGATCCACGTCGCCTGACGCACTAACCTCCTCCAGACGCTTGTGAATTGCCTCGATTCGGCCGAGCTGCGCGGGACTCGCCCGCCGCGCCGCCAGGCGCGCGCACAGGCCCTCCAGCTCGGCCATCACCTGGAACATCTCGATCAGGATCTGCGCGGAAATGGTGCGCACGACGGCGCCCTGCCGGCCGCGCAATTCCACCAGATGGCTGGCGGCAAGCAGCCGAAAGGCCTCGCGCACGGGGGTGCGGGACACGCCGAACTGCTCGGCAAGCTCTTGTTCGTCCAGCTTCGAGCCCGGCTCCAGCCGGCCGGAGGAAATATCCGCCTCCAGCGTGCGGCGGATGCGATCAGCCAGGGTCTCGCCGGGCAGGCCGGAGCGACCATTCTGATCAAGCGGCAGGCAGGTGCTGCCTTCTTGTGCACTCATGATAGCCATTTGCATTCTCGAAATTGCAGTTCAGTATACATCAACGCAACCGCGGCATCCATCCAAGGGCCTCCGGAACGCGCAATGTCCCGTTACCTTCAGTGGTTGACGCCCGGCGTGCGGTCCATAGAGTGTCCTTGCAAGAAGTGTGGCATGTCGATTGCTAGCAGGGAAGGCATGACCACCGTTCTTTCGCATGCGCCGATGGGCGCTCATTATACAAAGAAGAAAGAGGCAGGCTTGCCGGTTTCCATCCAAGGTTCCGGCGAGGCCGCCCTCGCCGCCAAGGCGGCGGGCGCGTCCGACGCCGCGCAGATTCTCTCCCTCACCGGCGTCACCAAGACGTTCGGGGCCACCCGCGCCCTCGACGGCTTCACGGCGACCATCGACAAGGGCGAGTTCGTCACCGTGGTCGGCCCCTCCGGCTGCGGAAAGAGCACGCTCTTCAACATCGTCGCCGGCCTCGAGGAGCCGGACCCCGGCTGCGCCATGCGCTTCGAGGGCAACAGCGTGATCGCCGCCGACCTGCTCGGCCGCGTCTCCTTCATGCCCCAGCGCGACCTGCTGCTGCCATGGCGCACGGTGATCGACAACGCCATCCTGGCGCTGGAGGTGGAAGGCGCCCCCCGCAAGGAGGCCCGCGCCCTCGCGGAAAAGATGCTGCCCGAGTTCGGCCTCACCGGCTTCGGCCAGCAGTATCCGCACCAGCTCTCCGGGGGCATGCGCCAGCGCGTGGCGCTGATGCGCACCTTCCTGTTCAAGCGCGACCTGATGCTGCTGGACGAGCCGTTCGGCGCGCTGGACGCCCTCACCCGCACCATGATGCAGCGCTGGCTGCTGGACGTGTGGCAGAAGCACCAGCGCACCATCCTGTTCATCACCCACGACGTGGACGAGGCCCTGTTCCTCGGCGACCGCGTGCTGGTGATGAGCGCCCGTCCGGGCAAGGTGAAGCTGGAGCAGAAGGTGGACCTGCCCCGCCCGCGCCCGGCGGAGATCGTCATCTCCCCCGAATTCATCCGCCTCAAGCGCACGCTTCTGGAGGCCATCGAGGAGGAAGCCATGAAGTCCTTCACCGCGGAGGGCAAGTGATGACCACTCAAGTGATGGCTGCTCTCGCCGAAAAGCCCGGCTCCATGGAGGCCTCCGAGTGGGAGGCCCGCGTCGCCCTCGCCGCCTGCTACCGCATGGTGGCGAAGCTCGGCATGGACGACCTGATCTACAACCATATCTCCATGCGGGTGCCGGGGCATGAAGAGCAGTTCCTGCTCAACCCCTACGGCCTTCTCTTCGACGAGATCACCGCATCGAGCCTGGTGAAGATCGACATCGACGGGCGCAAGATCGACAACACGCCCTACGAGATCAATCTCGCCGCCTTCGTCATCCATGCGGCGATCCACAAGACCGGCTCGGATGCCGCCTGCGTGCTGCACACCCATTCGGACGCGAGCGTCGCCGTCTCGGGGCAGGAAGAGGGCCTTCTGCCGCTCTCCCAGTTCGCCATGCGCTTCTACAACCGGCAGGCGTTCCACGATTACGAGGGCGTCGCCATCGACATGGACGAGCAGGCCCGCCTCGTGGCGGACCTCGGCACGAACAAGGTGATGCTGATGCGCAACCACGGCATCCTCACCGTGGGCCGCACGCCGGGCGAAGCCTTCATGCTGCTCTATTATTTCGAGCGCGCCGCGCGCATTCAGCTCGCCATGCAGGCGGCCTGCGCCTCCGGCGTGAAGCTGGTCATGCCGCCCCCCGAGGTGTGCGAGAAGGCCGCGCGCCAGTTCTGGGAGATGCAGGGCGACATCCTTGTTCCCGGCGAGCGCGAATGGCCGGCCCTCATGCGCCAGCTCGACCGCGCCGACCCGAGCTACCGGAGCTGAGCGGCATGGCCGGTTCCTGCCGCGCTGTCATGCCCCGGACAAGCCGGGGGATGACGAGCGGATAGAGCCAAACGACCCTTACAAAAACACCAAGAACGCACCCTTCCAGCGGAGACCACCTGATGATCCCTCGCCGAACCTTCCTCTCCACCCTCGCGGCCGGCGCCGCGCTTCTCTCCACGGCCGTCGGCGCCCTGCCGGCCCTCGCGGCTGACCCGGTCCCCGCCACGCTGCGGCTCAAGTGGCTGCCGCAGGCGCAGTTCGCCGGCTTCTACGTCGCGGTGGCCAAGGGCTACTACAAGGCCGAGGGCATCGACCTTACCATCAATCCGGGCGGCCCGAACATCCTCGCGGAAAACCTCGTCGCCACCGGCGCCGACACGTTCGGCCTCTCCGGCGGCCTCGACAGCGTATTCGCCGCCCGCGACAAGGGCCTGCCGGTGGTGTGCGTCGGCATCTCCCACCAGCTGACGCCCTTCGTCTTCGTGGTGCGCGCCGACGGTCCCATCAAGACCATCCAGGACTTCAAGGGCAAGAAGGTCACCACCTGGTTCACCGGCGCGAACCACGTGCTCAAGGCCATGCTGACGAAGAACGGCGTCGATCCCGCGCTGGTGGACATCCAGCCCCAGCAGGTCAGCGTGACGCCGTTCGTGGACGGGCAGGTCGATGTCATCACCGCCACCCGCTACAACGAGTACTACACCATCAAGACCCGCATGGGCGAAGAGAAGCTCCGCACCTTCGTGGCGGAAGATTCCGGCATCACCTTCCCGCGTGACACGCTGATCGTCTCGGAGACGACCGCCAAGGAGAAGCCGGAGCTGGTGAAGGCCTTCCTGCGCGCCTCCATCAAGGGCTGGAAGGATGCCTTCTCCGATCCCAAGGGCGCGGTGGACACCATCATGAAGGCCGCCCCCACGCTGGACCGCGCCCATCAGGAATTCCAGCTCGCCGAGGTGCAGAAGCTGATGACGGCCGGCAAGGTGAAGGAGGACGGCCTGTTCTGGATCGACATGGACGCGGTGAAGATCACCCAGCAGCTCTTCCTCGACGCCAAGGTCATTTCCAAGCCCGTCGACCTCGCGGCCACCTTCAACCGCTCCTTCCTTGAAGCCATCCCGGTGGCGGACCGCCGTCCGTGAGCGCGACAACCCTCCAGTCCCCGGCCACACGGCCGGGGACTTCCCCGCTCGTCACGGCGCTCTTCCGCGCCGTGCGCGGGCTCGCCATCCTCCTCGCCGTGCTGGCGGCGGTGGAGGGACTTGTCATCGTCCTCAATGTGAAGCCCTGGTACGTGCCGCGGCCGACCCTGGTGCTGAACGCCATCCTCGCCACGCCCGAGCCCTATGTGCAGGGCTTCCTGCGCACCCTCACCGAGACGCTGATGGGCTTCACCTCGGGTGCCATTTTCGGCGTGGGCATCGCCATCGTCTTCTTCCGCGCGCGGGTGCTGCGCGAGCTGATCTTCCCGGTGTTCGTGGTCTCGCAGACCATCCCGGTCATCGCCTTCGGCGCGCTGGTGGTGCTGTGGTTCGGCAACACGCTCATCGCCAAGGCCGCCATCTCCTTCTACCTCACCTTCTTCCCGGTGACGGTGAACGCCTTGCTGGGCCTTGAAAGCGTGGACCCGCGCCAAGAGGCGCTGATGCGCTCCTTCGGCGCCAGCCGCTTCCAGATCCTCACCCGGCTCCAGCTTCCGGCGGCGCTGCCGCAGATCTTCGTGGCGCTGCGCCTCGCCTCGGCGCTGTCGCTGGTGGGCGCCATCGTCGGCGAATGGTTCGGCGACACGGTGGGCCTCGGCGTGCTGCTGCTGCAAGGCATGTACAACGAGAACGTCGTCGCCATCTGGGCCGCCATCGCCATGTGCGCGCTGCTGGGCACCGGCTTCTATGCCGTGGTGGCCGCCGCCGAGCGCGCCCTCGTCTTCTGGGGGGCCGAGCAATGAGCGCGCCTCAATCCTCCCGCGCGCTCCAGCGCGGCGCCCTCGGCATGGTGCTGCTGGTCCTCGCCTGGGAAGGCGTCGCCCGCGGCTTCAATCTGCCGGCCTATACGCTGCCCTCGGTCAGCGCCATCCTCGGCAGCATCTTCGACCACCGCACGACGCTGTTCCTCGCCGGGGCCTACACCTTCGCGGAAGCGTTCTCCGGCTATGTCATCGGCGCCGTCATCGGCATCGCGCTGGCGGTGGTCATCACCCTCATCCCGATGACGCGCAACGCCATCGTGCCGGTGGCCACCTCCATCAATTCGGTGCCGGTGGTGGCGTGGTCGCCGCTGATCCTCCTGTGGTTCGGCATCGGCATGCCGTCGAAGGTGGTGATGGTGGCGCTTGCCGTCTCCTTCACCGTCTTTCTCTCGGCCCTCGCCGGCCTCGACCGGGTGGATCGCCGCTCGGTGGACCTCATGCGCTCGTTCGGGGCGGGGCGGCTCGCCATCCTGTTCCGCCTGCGCCTTCCCACCGCGCTGCCGCTGATCGCCGCGGGCCTGCGCGTCTCCACCGTGCGCGCGGTCATCGTCGCCATCGTCACCGAGATGCTCGGCGCCTATGACGGCCTCGGCTGGGTGATCTATCAGGCGGTGCTGCAGGTGGATTTCGTGAAGGTGTGGTCGGCCATCTTCATCGCCTCGGCCGCAAGCCTCGCCTTCTTCGGCCTCGTCGGCCTTGCCGAGCGACGGCTGGTGTTCTGGAAGTAGAGCGGTCGCGGTGACCGCCTCCACTTCACCGCCCTGACCGTCGTGCCCGGGCTTGTCCCGGGCATCCACGTCGTGCCGATCGCGCCACCGTCGGCGTACGGAGCGCCCGGCCGCGCCACATGGATGGCCGGGACGAGCCCGGCCATGACAGCCCCAGATGTCTGCCCCGAGCGCTTCCACGACCTTTCACAATGGACCGCCCATGACCCGCAAGATGCATTTCGGACTGTTCCTGCTCGGAACGGGGAGCCACATCGCCGGCTGGCGCGTGCCGGGGGCCGTCGACACCTTCGAGGACATCGAGGCGGTGCGGCAGATCGCGGCCACCGCCGAGCGCGGGCTGTTCGACCTCATCTTCATGGGCGACAACCTCAATGCCGACCCCGCTGCGCACCCCTCCTACACGGCGCGCCTCGAGCCGCTGACGCTGCTTTCCGCCGTTGCCGGCGCGACGAAGCACATCGGCCTCGGCGGCACGGTCTCCACCACCTATTCCGACCCCTACACGGTCGCCCGCGCCTTCGCCTCGCTGGACCACATCTCCGGCGGCCGCGCCGTGTGGAATGCGGTGACCACCGCCGCCCCGGCCGCCGCCGCGAACTTCGGCACCCAGCACCCCGACCACTCCAAGCGCTACGAGATCGCCGGCGAGTTCCTCGACGTGGTGAAGGGCCTGTGGGACTGCTGGGCAGACGACGCCATCGTCGCCAACCGGGAGACCGGCCTCTACATCGACCCCGCCAGGGTGAAGGCGCTGGACCATGAAGGCGCGTTCTTCAAGGTGAAGGGGCCGCTCAACATTTCCCGGTCCCCGCAGGGCCATCCCATCATCTCGCAGGCCGGCGGCTCCGAGCCGGGGCAGCAGCTCGCCGCGCGGACGGCGGACATCGTGTTCGCCGTGGTGCAGGACATGGCGGAGGCGCAGGCCGGCTACAAGTCGCTGAAGGATCGCCTGCCCGCCCACGGCCGCAAGCCGGAAGATGTCTGCGTGCTGCCGGGCGTCATGCCGGTGGTGGGCCGCACGGCGCAGGAGGCGCGGGAAAAGCTCGCCGAGCTGATGCGCTTCGTGGACGCGAAGAACGCGCTGGGCATGCTCTCCGAGCGTTTCGGCACGGACATGAGCGCCTACGACCTCGACGGCCCCATCCCGGACCTGCCCGAGGCGGACACCTACAAGTCCTTCACCGGCGTGATGCTGGCCAAGGCCAAGCGCGAGGGCGGCACCCTGCGCGACGTCTACAACATGGTCGCCGCCGCCCGTGGCCACTGGGTGCTGGTGGGCTCGGCGGAGGAAGTCGCCGACACGCTCCAGCTCTGGTTCGAGAGCGGCGCGGCGGACGGCTTCAACGTGATGCCGCCCTATTTCCCCGGCGCGTTCGACGATTTCGTCGATCTCGTCATCCCGATCCTTCAGGAGCGCGGCCTGTTCCGCACCGCCTACGAGGGGCCGACCCTGCGGCACCTTCTGGGGCTGGAACGGCCGGTCAACCCGAACTTCTGAACGGCAGGCAGACGACTGCCTTTCCTTCGCCGCGGCGATCGGCCAAACAGGCCCATTGCCGCGCCGCAGGGTTGCCCCATGTCCTTCGTTCCTCCCCGCGCGGTCCTCGACCGGCTCCGGCCGGAAGGCCCGCTGCTGAAAGCGCTCGCCGCCGCCTGCTGCCTCGTCATCACCGTGCTGTCACTGCTGCCGGGGAACGAGCGGCCGCACACCGGCTTCTCCGGCAACATCGAGCATGTGGTCGCCTATGCCGGAACAGCCTGCTTCGTCGCGCTGGCGCTGCGGCGTCCGTCACTGCCGGTGCTGGTGATCGCCTTCTCGGCGGCCTCCGCTTTCTTCGAGATCTGCCAGATCTGGATTCCCGGCCGCTCCGCCGGGTTCGACAACTGGTTCGCGAGCACGCTCGGGGCGCTGATCGGGGTCTCCGCCGCCCGCTACATCGTGCTGCCGCGCCTTTCGGCGTGGCTCGCCCGCCGCTGACGGCGGGCGCGCACCTCACTGCCCCAGCGGGTGGTGCATCTTGTCGATGGCGGTCGCGCCGATGGCCTCGATCTTGTACTGGATCTTGACCTTGCCCGCCTTCTCGAAGGTGAGCGTCGCGTCCATCATCTCGCCCTCCTTGAGTTGCTCCTTCAGATCGACGAAGACGAGGTGATGGCTGCTCGGCTCAAGCACGAGGGTGCCGCCGGCCGGGATCTCCAGCCCGCCCTTGATGGGCATCATGCGCATCAGGCCATCCTTCATGGTCATCTCCTGCAGTTCGACGCGCCGGGCGAAGGGCGCGAAGGCGGAGATCAGGCGGTCGGGCGTCGCGCCGGAATTGTGGATCGCGACATAGCCGGCGCCCATATCCGATCCGAGCGGGGTCGCCCGCGCCCAGGGATGGTCGATGAGCAGGTCGCCGGCCTTGTATTCATGGGCCAGAAGTTGCTGCGCCGAGACGAGCAGCAAGCAGAGCGCGAAGAGCGTCGCGGCAAGGATTTCCTCGCCATAGAAGCGGCCAGCCAAGCGGCTGCGCCGCAGGTGCGGACGTTGGGTCATGTTTCCTCCGGAGATGCGATCCGCCTTGGCGGACGTTTGCGTCTGGTCAGCGACCGAGCGGTGGACGCATCAGACCGGGGGCGCACGCGCCGGCGGGAGCGATCGCCCCGGAGCCAGACGAACGGCGACGCCATCGGCGCTCCGACGGACCGGTGCAGCCTGCCCTTCAGGCAGGTGCGGCACAGGCGGCAGCGGGCCTTCCAGCGCATCGAGGATGAGGCAGGCGCCGATGCAGCAATCGTCGCCGGAAACCGCGTGGCCAGACGCCGCGCCGCTGCCCGGGCCGGCGGCCGAGACAGCGCACAGGGCCCCATCGCCCGTGCCGGCGAACGCGCCGCCCGCCAGCCCCACCAGCAGAAGCTGAAGGACCAGCACATAGGCGCTCAGGATCGCAATCGTCTCGCGCGCGGCGAGACGCGGGGCAGCCATGATGGAGGCCTCAGGCGGCGCTGATCGCGCGCAGGGAACTCGCGCGCCTGTCGAGCTTGCCACCGCCTGGGGCCGACGAAAAGCGCCGTCGTTACGGCATCTTGCTGCGCGCCTTGACGCACGCCCCAATCGTTCTATTGATACATTATATCAGTTCATGCGCCGCACCTGCGCGCGCTCGTCCGGAGCCTGCCCATGATCCCAATCCGCCGCGACGTCACCGACGCCCGCACCGACGCCCGACTGCCCACCACCGTGCTCTCCGGCTTCCTCGGCGCCGGCAAGACGACGCTGCTCAACCACATCCTCGCCAATCGCGAGGGGCTGCGCGTTGCCGTCATCGTCAACGACATGAGCGAGGTGAACATCGACGCCGAACTGGTGCGCTCCGGCGGCGCCAACCTCTCCCATACCGAGGAGAAGCTGGTGGAGATGACCAACGGCTGCATCTGCTGCACGCTGCGCGACGACCTCCTCACCGAGGTGCGCCGCCTCGCGCAGGATGGGCGCTTCGACTATCTGCTCATCGAATCCACCGGCATCGCCGAGCCCTTGCCGGTGGCCGCCACCTTCGACTTCCGCGACGAGGACGGCCAGTCCCTCTCCGACGTGGCGCGGCTCGACACCATGGTGACGGTGGTGGACGCGGCGAACCTGCTCAAGGACTTCGGCTCCCGCGACTTCCTGCGCGACCGGGGCGAGGTGGCCGGCGAGGCGGATCAGCGCACGCTGGTGGACCTTCTCACCGACCAGATCGAGTTCGCCGATGTCATCATCCTCAACAAGGTGTCGAGCATCGATGAAGAGCGGCTGAAGATCGTACGCGGGGTGGTGAAGTCGCTCAATCCCGATGCCCGCCTCATCGAGACCGACCAGTCCCGCGTGCCGCTCGCCGAGGTGCTGGGCACCGGCCGCTTCGATTTCGAGAAGGCGAGCACGCATCCCGTCTGGTTCAAGGAGCTGAACGGCTTCAAGGACCATGTGCCGGAGACGCAGGAATACGGCGTGTCGAGCTTCGTCTATCGCGCCCGCCGCCCGTTCCATCCCGAGCGCTTCCAGGCCTTCCTGGCGCAGACCTGGCCGGGGCTGGTACGGGCGAAGGGGCTGTTCTGGCTGGCGACGCGGCCGAAGCGCGTGGGCGAGATGAGCCTTGCCGGCTCCATCTGCCAGACCGGCACCGCCGGGCGCTGGTGGGCGAGCGTGCCGAAAGAGCACTGGCCGACCCAGCCGGACTGGCGCTCCTGGCTGCGCTCCCACTGGGTGCCGGGCTATGGCGACCGGCGGCAGGAACTGGTGTTCATCGGCATGGGGCTGGACGAGGGCGCCATGCGCGCGGCCCTCGACGCCTGCCTCGTCGGCCCGGCGGACCCCAAGAGGTTCGACGCCAGCGCCTTCAAGAATTTGCCGGACCCGTTCCCGAACTGGGAAGCGGTGCCGGCCTGAGCCAAAAGAGAAAGGGAGGGGCCTGAGACCCCTCCCCTCGGCTCACGTCATGCAAGGACGGGAGGGGCGCGCGCCTCTCCCCTCTTCCTCACTTCATGGTGGGCATCACGAATTCGGCGCCGGCGCGGATGCCGGTGGGCCAGCGGGTGGTGATGGTCTTGAGGCGCGTGTAGAAGCGCACGCCCTCCGGCCCGTGCATGTGGTGGTCGCCGAACAGCGAGGCCTTCCAGCCGCCGAAGGAGTGGAACGCCATGGGTACCGGGATCGGCACGTTGATGCCGATCATGCCCACCTTGATGCGGTGCGCGAACTCGCGGGCGGCATCGCCGTCGCGGGTGAAGATCGCGGTGCCGTTGCCGAACTCGTGCTTGTTGATGAGGTCGGCGGCGGTGTCGTAGCTGTCGGCGCGCACCACGGAGAGGACGGGTCCGAAGATCTCCTCCTTGTAGATGCGCATGTCCGGCGTCACGTGGTCGAACAGGGTGCCGCCGATGTAATAGCCGTCCTCATAGCCCTGAAGCTTGAGGCCACGGCCGTCCACCACCAGCTTGGCGCCTTCCGCGACGCCCTGGTCCACATAGCCCGACACCTTGTCGAGGTGCTGCTGCGTCACCAGCGGGCCCATCTCGGACTCGGGGTCCGTGCCGGGGCCGACCTTGAGCGCGCGCACCCGCGGCTCCAGCTTCGCCATCAGCGCCTCGGCGGTGGCCTCGCCCACCGGCACGGCCACCGAGATGGCCATGCAGCGCTCGCCGGCCGAACCGTAGGCAGCGCCCATCAGGGCGTCCACGGCCTGGTCCATGTCCGCATCGGGCATGACGATCATGTGGTTCTTGGCGCCGCCCAGCGCCTGGCAGCGCTTTCCGGTGCGCGCGGCGGTCTCGTAGATGTAGCGGGCGATGGGGGTGGAGCCCACGAAGCTCACTGCCTGGATGTCCGGATCGTCGAGCAACGCGTCAACGGCGGTCTTGTCGCCGTGGATGACGGTGAACACGCCGTCCGGCAGGCCGGCTTCCTTCAGCCACTGGGCCAGCAGCAGGGAGGCGGAGGGATCGCGCTCGGAGGGCTTGAGGACGAAGCAGTTGCCGCAGGCCAGCGCCACCGGGAACATCCACATGGGCACCATGGCCGGGAAGTTGAACGGCGTGATGCCGGCGACCACGCCGAGGGGCTGGCGCACCGCATGGCTGTCGATGCGGGTGCCCACGTCCTCGGTGATCTCGCCCTTCAGCAGCTGCGGGGCGGCGGTGGCGAACTCCACCACCTCCATGCCGCGCTGCACCTCGCCCTTGGCGTCGGAAAACACCTTGCCGTGCTCGGCGCTCACCACCTCGGCGATCTGGTCCACGCGCTCTTCCAGGATGCGCAGGAAAGCGTTGAGGATGCGCGCGCGGCGCAGCGGCGTGGTCGCGGCCCAGCCGGGCGCAGCCTTGTTGGCGATCTCCACCGCCGCGCGCACTTCGGCGGCGGACGCGAGCGAAACCTCGCCGGTCTGCGCGCCGGTGGCGGGATTGTAGACCGGCGCCGTGCGGCCGCTGGTGCCGGCGACGAGCTTGCCGCCGATGAAGTGGGAAATCTGCGTGGGCATGATGCGCCTCCCGTTTGAATTGCCTCCGTGATGGCGCTTCAAACGACGCGCAGCAATGCTATAGTCCGAGCATCTGTTGTGCGAAAATTGTAGTCCATGGATCTCCCCCTCGACTGGGATCACCTGCGCGTCTTCCTCGCCGTCGCCCGGCGCGGGCAATTGCTCGCCGCCGCAAAGCAGCTGGCGCTGAACCACGCCACCATCGCCCGCCGGCTCGATGCGCTGGAGGCGGCGCTGGGCAGCCCCCTGTTCGACCGCCGCCCCACCGGCTGCGTGCTCACCCAGGCGGGCGAGCGGCTGCTGCCGGCGGCGGAGCGGGTGGAGGCGGAAATGCTGGGCATCGCCGAGCGCTTCCGCAAGGAAGAGGCGGAGGTCTCCGGCACCGTGCGCATCGGCGCGCCGGACGGGCTGGGCAATTATTTCCTCGCGGCGGAGCTGGGGCGGCTCGCGCTGCTCCATCCCCATCTGGTGGTGGAGCTTGTGCCGCTGCCGCGCACCTTCTCCCTCTCCCGGCGCGAGGCGGACCTCGCCATCGTGCTCGACCGGCCCACCGAGGGCCGCCTGACGGTTTCGCGCCTCACCGACTACACGCTGGGCGCCTATGCCGCCGCCAGCTACATCGCGGCTTTCGGCGCACCGGAGAGCGAGGCGGACCTTGCCGGCCGGCGGGTGGTGACCGGGGTGGAAGACCTCGCCTACGCCTCGGCGCTCGACTACTCCGGCGTGCTGGAGAAGCACGGCGGCCAGCCCTTCCGCTGCGCCAGCGTCACCGGCCAGATGGAGGCGGTGCGCTCCGGCGCCGGCATCGGCGTGCTGCATGATTTCGCCGCCGCTTATTATGGCGACGCGCTGGTGCGCATCCTGCCCCGCATCACCTTCCGCCGCAGCTATTTCCTGCTCGCCCATCCCGACACGGTGGAGGTGCGCCGCATCGCCACCGTGCGCGCCTTCCTCGCCCGCCGCTTCCGCGAGGAGCGCGCCCGCTTCATCTGCGAATGAACGCGGCCCGGTCCACCCGCACCACCGCCGTGATTGTGTCCAGCACCGCCCGCACGCGGGCGAGGTGGGCGAGATCATCATGCACGGAGAGCCAATAGCTGCGGGTGAGGCGCACCTCGTCCTCCAGCAGCGGCACGAGCGCGTCATGGGGCGCCGAGAGGAAGGCCGGCAGCACGCCGATGGCCGCGCCGGAGAGCACCGCATTCACCTGCGCGATGACGCTGGTGGAGCGGATGACCGGCTTCAGTTCCACCCCCGGCCCGAGCTGCGAGAAATCGAGGGCGCGGGTGAAGAGGAGTTCGGGGATGTAGCCGGCGAGCACATGGTCCTTGAGATCGTCCGCCGTCGCCGGCCGGCCGCGCCGGTCGAGATAGGCCTGCGTGCCATAGAGCCCGAGCGTGTAGTCCGTGAGCTTGCGCACCTTCACCTGCCCGGCAATGGGCCGGTCCAGCGTGATGGCGATGTCCACCTCGCGGCTCGCCAGCGAATAGGAGCGCGGCAGGGCCACCAGCTCCGTCTCCAGCCTGGGATTGTCGGCGGAGAGGGCGGCGAGCCGGGCCGCGAGATAGCCGACGCCCAGCCCCTCCGGCGCGCCGATCCGTACCCGCCCGGTGGGCTGGCGCTCGCCCTCGCCGAGGCCGGTGATCTTGCGCAGCACGAGGGATTCCATCTCCTCCGCCGCCTGCGCCAGCTTCTGCCCCTCCTCGGTGATGAGGGTGCGCCGCCCGGCGCGGGTGACGAGGGGGGCGCCAACCTGCTTTTCCAGCCGCGCGACGCGCCGGCCCACCGTGGTATCGTCCAGCCCCAGCGCCCGCCCGGCGCCGGCCATGCGCCCGGTGCGGACAAGCTGGAGGAAGATGCGCAGGTCGTCCCAATCCATGATGCGGTGAAGTCCCTGCGGGCATGGTAGCCATTCCTGCAAAATTGCAGGATGGATCGGAACCTATCGTTCTTGCGTGCAGAAATCCAAGCTGGGATCACCAGCGGAGACAAACAAGCGGGAGGCGCCGGTGGAACGGCTCGAAGGGGATTACGACTATATCGTCGTCGGCGCCGGCACGGCCGGCTGCATCGTCGCGAACCGCCTCTCGGCCGATCCGCGCACCCGCGTGCTGCTGCTGGAAGCCGGCGGGCGGGACAACTGGATCTGGTTTCACATCCCCGTCGGCTATCTCTTCGCCATCGGCAATCCGCGTGCCGACTGGATGTTCAAGACCGACGCCGAGCCGGGCCTGAACGGCCGCGCGCTGAACTATCCCCGCGGCAAGGTGATCGGCGGCTGCTCGTCCGTCAATGCCATGATTTCCATGCGCGGCCAGGCGGCGGATTATGACCACTGGCGCCAGCTCGGCCTCTCCGGCTGGGGCTGGTCGGACGTGCTGACGGCCTTCAAGTCGCTGGAGGACCATTTCCTCGGCGCCAGCGACATCCACGGGGCCGGCGGCGGCTGGCGCATCGAGCCGCCGCGCATCGAATGGCCGGTGCTGAACGCGGTGGCCAACGCTGCTACGGAACTCGGCATCCGCAAGGTGCCGGACTTCAACACCGGCGACAACGAGGGCGTCGGCTATTTCCATGTGAACCAGAAGTTCGGCCGACGCTGGTCCTCCGCACGCGGCTTCCTGAAGCCCGCCCTCGGCCGCCCCAACCTCCGGCTGGAGACGGACGTGCTGGCCGACCGCCTCATCATCGAGAACGGCCGCGCCGTGGGCGTGCGCTATCGCCAGAACGGGCGCTGGATCGAGGCGCGCACGCGCGGCGAGGTCATCCTGACCGCGGGCTCCATCGGCTCGGTGCAGATCCTCCAGCGCTCGGGCGTCGGCCCCGGCGACTGGCTCGCCGAACGCGGCGTCGAGACGGTGCTGGACCGGCAGGGGGTGGGGCGCAACCTGCAGGATCATCTCCAGCAGCGGGCCATCTACAAGGTCTCCGGCATCCGCACCCTGAACGAGACCTATTATTCCCTGCCCCGCCGCGCCCTGATGGGCGTGGACTATGCCCTGCGCCGGCGCGGGCCGCTCACCATGGCGCCCTCGCAGCTCGGCATCTTCACCAAGTCCGATCCCCATCAGGAGCGGGCGAATATCCAGTTCCACGTCCAGCCGCTCTCGCTGGACAAGTTCGGCGAGCCGCTGCACCGCTTCCCGGCCATCACGGTAGCGGCCTGCAATCTGCGCCCGACCTCGCGCGGCATCGTGCGCATCACGGGGGCCGATCCCGAGGCGAAGCCCCAGATCGCGCCGCACTATCTCACCACAGAGGAGGACCGGCAGGTGGCGGCCGACGCCATCCGCGTCACCCGCCGCCTCATGCGCCAACAGGCCCTCGCGCCCTACCGGCCGGAGGAATATCTGCCCGGCCCGTCCGTGGGCGACGACGATGCGTCCCTCGCCAAGGCGGCGGGCGACATCGGCACCACCATCTTCCATCCCGTGGGTACGGCGAAGATGGGCCGGGTGGACGATCCCATGGCAGTGGTGGACGAACGCCTGCGCTTCATCGGCCTCGGCGGGCTGCGCGTGATCGACGCCTCCATCATGCCCACCATCACCTCGGGCAACACCAACACGCCGACCGCCATGATCGCGGAGAAGGGCGCACGGCTGGCGCTGGAGGATGCGCGGGCCGGGGCCTCTTCGGCGGCGGCGTGAGGGCGGGGGCGGATGCCGCCCCTACCCCCTGAGCGCGCGGCGCATTACCTTGCCGGAGCCGGTGCGGGGCAGTTCGTCGATGAAGACATAAGCGCGGGGGCGCTTGTATTCGGCGAGGTGCTCTGCGGCCCAGGCTTCGAGCGCAGCCGCATCGGCCTCGCCCCCCGCCTGCAGCACCACGAACGCGGTAACGAGGGAGACGTCGCCCGATAGCGTCTCCGCCACCGCCACTTCCGCTACGTCCGGATGGGCGGCCAACGCCCGCTCCACCTCTTCCGGCGCCACGCGATAGCCGAAGGCGTTCATCTGGTCGTCCGCGCGGCCCTCGTACCAGAGGTAGCCATCCGCATCGAAGCGGGCGAGGTCGCCGGTGAGGAACCACGCGCCGCGCATCGCGGCCGCCGTCTCTTCGGCCAGGCCCCAATAGCCGAGCATCAGGCCGGGATCGGAGCGATGCACGGCGAGCACGCCGGTATCGCCCACCGGAAGCGGGTGGAGCGCGTCCGGCGCCTCGCCCTCCGGCGGCAGCACGACCACGCGCCGCCCCGCCTGCGGCTTGCCGGGACTGCCCGGCCGGGTCGGCACGGCGGGGCCGGAGGAGACGTAGGTGGAAATCTCGCTCATCCCCAGCGCCTCGTAGAGCGGGCGCCCGGTTGCCTCCACCCATTCGCCGTGCAACGCCGCTTTGAGCGCCTCACCGGCGGTGAGGCCGTGGCGCAGGGCGGGGAAGCGGTCGGGCGTGATGCGGGCGTATTTCAGGATGCGCCGGTAGAGGCCGGGCACGGCGGCGAACTGGGTGGCGCCGGTCTCCTCCAGCAAATCGGGCCATGCACCCGGCGGGCGATCGCCCAGATGGACGATGCTGGTCGCCCCCACCGCCCACGGGTCCATGAGGCCGACGCCCAACGTATAGGTCCAGTTGAAAGCCCCGGCGTGGAACAGCAGGTCGTCGCCCTTCAGGTCGTGCCAGCCGGCGCGCATGGGAATGCGTCCGAGCCCCACCCTCTGGGCGTGGGCGACGCCCTTGGGCCGGCCGCTGGTGCCGGAGGTGAAGACCAGGAAGGCAAGGTCGTCCGTGGCCGTATCGGCGAAATCGATGGCGGAGGCCGCGCCGAGCCGCGACATGTCGGCGGCATCGATGATGGAAACGCCCGCGCGCGGCATGGGCATCACGCCCGAACCGTCACCCACCACCAGCGCCGCGCCGGAATCGTCAAGGATCATCTCCACCTCATGCGCCGTGAGCATGGTGGAGGTGGGAATGGGCGCGAGCCCGGCGGCGATGGCACCGAAGAACATCAGCGGGAATTGCGAGGTGTTGCCCACCCGCAGCAGCACCCGCGACCCGCGCGGCAAACCGTATCCGGCGAAGCCGCCGGCCACGCGCAGCACGGCCTCCCGCAATTCACCGTAGCTCCAGCGTTCGATGATACGTCCCTTCGGTCCCTCGGCCACCAGCAAGGCCGGCTTGTCCGCCGCCGCGCCCGCCCCGGTGAGGCAGAAGCGGGCGAGGTTGAAGGGATGCGGGGCAGCCTGATTCACGGTCTCGGTCATGGTGCGATCATGGCTGGCGCGCCCCGCCCGCGCCAGCGCGATTGCAGAGGTTCAGCTGAGCCACCAACCGAACGGCGGGGGCCTGACGTCTGCCGCGTCGTTCCATCCGCCTGCCGGAGCAGCACCACCGAGAGCAGCCCCATCGCCGCCACGGCGGCGAGGACGGTCCTTCACCATCGCAGGGCGTCTCACGCCCGCGCCAGCAGAAGTGCCCGGTGGGGCTGCTCCAGCCGGATGCCGCCGACCTCCGCGACACCCCATCGGGCCAGCAGCGCCTCCACTGTGCCGCGATGCTGCTCCGCCGCTGCGGCCCGCGCGGGATCGACCGCAACCGCACGCGCGAGAAAGCCGTCCACCCCGGCGACACGACGCACGTCGTCGTAATCGAGCCGACGCACCGCCTGTGCCGCGCCGCTTGCGAGGCAGGCCGAGAGGGCCTTCTGGGCGAGGGCGCGGATAGCGGTTTCGTCCTCCACCGGCCGCAGCGCTTCGAAGTAGCTGCCCTCCGCCAGCGGCTCCACCACCAGCACCGGCCCACGGCTGACCCGGAGCGCCTCGCCGAGCGCCGCGGCCATCAGGCCCGCCGGCACATGATGCAGGCTGTTGAGGAAGATCGCGGCATCGAAACTTCCGTCCGCGAAGGGCAGCGCCTCGGCCCCCGCCTCGGTGAACGTCGCCTCCGGCACCGCCGCACGGGCCGACGCGATGGCCTCCGGGCCTGGATCAATGCCGTGGACGCGGGCGCCCTGCGCGGTCAGAGCCCGCGCCAGCGCGCCATGGCCACAGCCGATGTCGAGGATGGACCGACCGGCCTGCGGCCCCAGCCAGTCCTCGATCACCGCCAGCGCCGTGCCCTGCGGCCGCCCCGCCGCCTCTGCCTGCTGCCCGCTCATTCCGCTTTCTCCCTGCCGCCTATAGCGCGCCGCGCAGGCGGTGAATGCCGGCCTCGATCTGCTCCTCGGCGAGGGAGGCATAGCCGAGGAGGAGCCAGTCGTTGCTCACATCGGCGCTGCCGTATTCATGCCCGCCGCCGTTCTGGATGGTGTAGAGGCCGACATTGCGGCTCTTCGCCAGCGCCGCCATCTGATGCGCGCGAGGCATGCCGGGCGGCAGCTTCCAGGCGAGATGGGTGCCGGCTTCCGTGCCGCGCAGCTCCACCCGCCCGAAGGCGTCGCGCAGCGCGGAGACCAGCACGTTGCGGCGCTGCTGGTAGCGCAGCCGCACCCGCCGCAGGTGGCGCACGAAGCCGCCGGTGTGGAGGAATTCCGCAAGCGCCGCCTGCTCCAGCCAGACATGGCCGTTGTCCAGCAGCGCCTTCGCCGCCCCCGCCGCCGGGGCGAGGTGATCGGGGAAGATGGCGAAGCCCGTGCGCAGCCCCGCGCCCAGCGATTTGGAGAAGGTGCCGAGATAGATCACGTTTTCCGGGCTCATGGCCTTGAGCGCCGGCAGCAGCATGCCGCCATAGTGGAACTCGCTGTCGTAATCGTCCTCGATCAGATAGGCGCCAGTGCGATCGGCCCAGGCGAGCAACTGCTGGCGCCGCTCCAGCGAGAGCACGCCCCCCATGGGATACTGGTGGGAGGGCATCACATAGGCGAGCTGCGCTGCGACTCCCGCCAGGCGTGACGTGTCGATGCCGTGCTCGTCCACGGGCAAAGGGTGGGGGCGCATGTTGACGCTTTCGAACAGATAGGCGGCGCCCTGGCTGCACGGATTTTCCACCACCACCGCGTCGCCCTCCCGCGCCAGAACCCGCAGCGCGAGGTTGAGCGCGAGCTGCGCGCCGGCGACAATCACCACCTGCTCGGGGCGCACATGGATGTCGCGCATCACCGCCACGTGGTCGGCGATGGCGGTGCGCAACGCCATGAGGCCGCAGGGCTCGCCATATTCGGTGAGATTGTGCCCGGCCACGGCGAGGGCGTGCAGCACGAGGCGGCGCCATGTCTTCAGCGGGAAGGCGCGCGGATCGGTGCGCTGGGGCCAGAAATCGATGGGGATGCGGCTGGTGTTGAGGATGGAATGGGGCCGGCCGGTGAAGGCAGCGGGGGCGAGCTTCTCCGGCGAGCGCCGCTCCGCCGGGGCCGGCGCCTCCGCGCGCACCGATGCGGCCGAGGCGGACGCGCTCACCGCGCTCATGGCGGCTTCCGGCACCACCGCGGCCACATAGGTGCCGACCATGGGGCGGGTGACGAGGTAGCCCTCGTTGATGAGCCGCTCATAGGCGAACGTCACCGAGTTGCGCGAGACGCCCAGTTGCTGGGCGAGATGGCGGGAGGACGGCACCGCCGACTCTGCCTTCAAACGCCCGTCGAGGATCTGCTGACGGATCTGTTCGAAAAGCTGTTCCTGGAGACTCAAGGCGGAGGCGCGGTCGAGGGAGATCAGCACGGCGTCGCATCCCATTGGTCCGGGCAGCGCCCCATGTTGGCACCTGTTGGGGCCAGTGGCGAGAGGGCCAGTCGCTGTCGGCGTTTTGGGGCCACCCCGACCGCTTGCTTGACTTGACCGAGGGGGGACAACCATTTTCACCGTCGACACGCGTGCTTTGATGAATTGCGGCCGCGCCCGCATCTGAGGCGACACTTATGCCCGACACCGCTTTGCTCCAGGCGGACGAAACCCTGTTTCCCGCGCCCCTCCTCACCCTTGCCGCCGACGTGCTGGCGGCCGCGCGTGGGCGGAACATCCGGCTCGCCGCCGCCGAGACGGTCACGTCCGGCCTGGTCGCCGCCTGCCTCACTTCGGTGTCCGGCGCTTCGGAGATTTTCGAGCGAGGCTATGTGCTGTATCACTCCTCCGCCAAGGCCACCGGCCTCGACGTGCCGGCCGCCGTCTCGGCCGCCCATGGGGCGGTGAGCGCCGAGGTCACGCGCGGCCTCGCCCAGGGCCTGCTCGACCATTCCGAGGCCGGCGCCACCGTCGCCATCACCGGCTATGCCGGGCCGGGCGGGGGCAATGCGGTGAACCCCGTTGGCACCATCTTCATCGCAGTGGCCACCCGCGACGGCGGCCTCGCGGAAGAGCGCCACGTCTTCCCCGGCAGCCGGGACAATGTGCGCCTGTGCGCCGTGCAGGCCGCCCTCGCGCTGCTCAAATCCCAGCTCGGCTGACGCCCCGCGCATGAGCGACATTCCGGTCGTCCTCGTCACCGGCTTTCTCGGCGCGGGCAAGACGACCCTGCTCAACGATCTGCTGAAGCGCCCAGCCTTCCGCGACACCGCCGTCATCATCAACGAGGCGGGGGACGCGGGCATCGATCATGCGCTCATCGAGACCGGCAGCGACGAGGTGATGCTGCTGGAAGGCGGCTGCATCTGCTGCCGCATGAAAGGCTCGCTGAACGCCACGCTCAATGGCCTGCTGCGCCGCCGCGCCATGGACGACTTCGCCTTCCACCGGGTTGTGGTGGAGACGAGCGGCCTCGCCGATCCCGCGCCGGTGCTCCATGCGCTGATCGCCGATCCGCTGTTCAACCGGCATTTCTCCATCGCCGGCGTGACCACTGTCGTGGACGCCGCAAACTTCGCCACCACCCTCGCCCATCATCCCGAGGGGATGACGCAGGTGGCCCTCGCCGACCGCATCCTCATCAGCAAGGCGGACCTTGCGACCGCAGACCAGCTCGCCGCGGCCGAGCGCGAGGTGGCCATGCTCAATCCGCTGGCGGAATGCCATGTGCTGCCGGCATCGGCGCGCGACGGCACGCTGCTGTGGATCGATCCGCGCGAGACACCGCGCCCCCTCAGCCGCCGCTTCTCGGCCACCGGCGTCGGCCATGCCGTGACCACCGCCTCCCTCGCCTTTCCCGGACGTCTCACCCAGGACCAGGTGGATGCCTGGCTCGACCGGGTGAGCGACCTGTTCGGCGCCGCCTTGCTGCGCCTCAAGGGCATCCTGCATCTGGAAGAGGTGCCCCAGCCGGTGGTCCTGCATGGGGTGCAGGGGCTGGTCTACTCCCCCGGCCTGCTCGCCAACGCGGCGGGCGGCGAGAACCGCATGGTGCTCATCGCCCGTGGCATCGAGGAGCAGGACCTCGCCGACGCGCTGACCCTGCTCGCCGGAATGGCACGCCCGGACTGATACCCAAGGCGCCTGGGACTGGCCCGATCGGCCTCGATCAAAGACCGAGGCCGATGGCATCGCTCACCCGCCGTTGGCCTGGACGCACTGGTTCACGCGCGCCCAAGCCTGCTGGGCGCTCTTGCCAAGATTGACCGTGCCCATATCCTCGGAATCCGGCAGCGAGAACTGGTAGGCGCCGGCGGCCACGATATGGTCGATGGCGACGAATGGCATGATGAACCACATGCGGTTGCCATCTGCACCGCCCGGCACCGTCCATTCCAGCATGCCGCGCGGCTTGCCGGGGACGTTGATGATGGTGCCCTTGAAGTCGCCCTTGCGGCCCTCGGCCTTCACGCTCATGTAGACGTGGCCATCGGTGCGCCGGGCGATGAGGTCGTCACGGTTGCCGACTTTTCGGACGGCGCGGCAGTTGATGATGCCGGACTTCTCCGTGGTGGCGGTGAAGGTCCAGCCATCGAAGCCCGCTCCATAGGGCTTGACCTGTGCCAGCGCTCCCCCGGTGGTGGCGAGCGTGGCGGCGACGGCGAGCGCGGCGAGAATACCCGTCTTCATGGGCGGCCCTCTTGGGTCGAAGATGAGGGGTGCATGTGGGCGTCGCGCCCTGCCGGCTTGCCCCCCGGTCAAGCTACAGCAGGGCCATGTGTATGAAACATCGAGTGAATGCAAGCTGAACCAAGCGTGGCCGAAGGCGGGCGCGACGCCGGCGGAACGCGGGCGACCGCGCGGAACGCCGCCACTGGCCCCATGCTCCAGACTGGCCCCATGAGCCCGCCACGAGCCGGCGCTACCGTGGCCCCCTCCCCGGCCCTAGCGTTCAGCGACAGATGGAAACGAGCGAGACCGTGATGGCCAGCACTTTTTCGGCGAAGACCTTTTCCGGCACCGTGGGCATCGTCCCCGCCCTCGACATCGAGACGCAGGAGAAGTTCGATGCGGTGGTGAAGGCGACGAGCGGCGTCCCCGGCGTCGCCGGCTACAAGCTCGGCCTCACCAGCGTGCTGCGCCATGGCCTGAAAGAGTCCATGCGGCGCGTGCGTGACCTCACCGATCTGCCCATTCTCTACGACCACCAGAAGGCCGGCCCGGACATGCCGGACATGGCGAAGAAGTTCACTGCCCTGTGCGCCGAGGCCGAGGTGGATGGGCTCATCCTCTTCCCCGTCGCCGGCCCGACCGCCGTGGACGGCTTCGTCGGCGAGGCGCTGAAGGCCGGCATCGCGCCGGTGGTGGGCGGCGAAATCCCGGTCGCCGATTACGGCGTCTCCGGTGGCGGCTACCTCCTCGACAATGCGCTGGACCTCATCCTGGAGCGCTCGGTCCAGGGCGGCGCCGATCATTTCGTGCTGCCGGCGCACGATGCCGCGAAGGTCACGCGCTGGTCGCGCTGGATCGCGGCGAACGTGAAGAACCCGCTGGTGTTCCTCACCGGCTTCGGCTCGCTGGGCGGCACCATCGAAGGGGCGTTCGCCGCCGCCGAGGCCTGCCCGCGCCGCTTCGCCATCGTCGGCCGCCTCATCACCGATGCGAAGGACCCGGCCGCCGCCGCCACCGCCCTCTATGAGAAGATGCAGGCGCTGGAGGCGACGGCACCATGAACGCCCTCCTGCCGGCCCTCCACCGCGAGCCCTTCGTCGGCGGGCGCTTCGTGCCTGCCATGGGCGGCGGCGTCGAGGCGCTGGTCGATCCCTGGACGGGCACGCCCCTCGCCGAGGTCGCGCTGGCCGGGCCGGTGGAGGTGGAGGCGGCGATCCGCACGGCGCGCCGTGCCTTCGATGCCTGCGACTGGCCCCATCTGCCGCCGGTGGACCGCGGCGCGGTGCTCCACCGCATCGCCGCCGGGATCAAGGCCCGGCAGGACCAGTTCGCACAGATTGAGGCGGTGAACGCCGGCAAGCCCATCTCCGGCGCCCTGCGCGAGGTGGAAGGGGCGATCCGCGTCTTCACTTATTATGCCGGCGCCATGGACAAGGTGTTCGGCGACACCATCCCCCTCGGCAAGGATCTGCTCGATTTCACCCTGCGCGAACCGCTCGGGGTGGTGGCGCAGATCGTGCCGTGGAACTTCCCGCTGCTCGGCGCCTCCTGGAAGCTCGCCCCCGCGCTCGCTGCCGGCTGCGCCGCAATTCTCAAGCCCGCGCCGCTCACGCCGCTCAGCGCCCTGCTGCTCGCCGAGGTGTGCCGCGAGGCGGGCGTGCCTGACGGCTTCCTCTCCGTGCTGCCCGGCGGCGCGGATGTGGGGCGGCGGCTGGCGGAAGACCCGCGCATCGACGGCATCTCCTTCACCGGCTCCACCATTGTTGGGGCGGAAGTGATGCGGCTGGCCTCGGCCTCCATCAAGCGCGTGGCGCTGGAGCTGGGCGGCAAGAATGCCGCTTTGGTCTTCGCCGACGCCGACATGGAGAAAGCGGCGGCGAGCGCGGTGGGCTCCGGTTTCGGCAATGCCGGCCAGTCCTGCTCCGCCCGCTCACGCCTTCTGGTGGAGCGCAGCGCGTTGGAGCCCTTCGCCCGTGCCTTCGCTGCCGCGGCGGCCCGGCTGAAAACCGGCATGGCGCTGGACCCGGCGACCAGTCTCGGCCCGCTCATCTCCGCGTCGCACCGGGATGCGGTAGACCGCACCGTGGCGCAGGCGCGCGAGGCGGGCGCGACGCTGGTGACCGGCGGCGCGATGCCCGAGGGCGACGGCTTCTTCTATCCCGCCACCATCCTCTCCGGCGTCGGGCCGGACAATCCGGCCTTCAGCCGAGAGATCTTCGGCCCGGTCTGCTCCCTCACGCCGTTCGACAGCGAGGCCGAGGCCATCGCACTGGCCAATGACAGCGAGTATGGTCTCAATGGCTCGGTCTGGTGCCGCGACATCGGCCGCGCGCTCCGGGTGGCGCGGGCCATGCGCACCGGCATGGTGGCGGTAAACGGCCTGCCCAGCGCCTCGAAGACCAGCGTGTTCGCGCCGTTCGGCGGCTACAAGCGCTCCGGCATCGGCCGCGAGCTTGGCCTGCAGGCGCTGGATTTCTACTGCGAGATCAAGAACGTGACGGTGGACCTCACGTAACGGGACAAGCAAGGAGCCACCACTGGCCGTCTGGACCCATCGTTGTGTCGGGGGCTGGCTCTCAAGGCTCAACAAATGGCGTTGCTAACTTTTTGAACAGAGCGAAAGGCAAGGCGCGTATGGCCATCGCAATCGTCGGCGGAACCATGATCGACGGCACGGGGGCGGACCCGGTGCCGAACGCGGTCGTGGTGATCGAGGAAGGGCGCATCGTCGCCGCCGGTCCCGAGAGCCGGGTGAGCGTGCCAGCGGGCGCCCAGAAGCTCGACGCGGCGGGGCGCACCGTGCTGCCCGGCTTCATCGATACCCATGTCCACGGCACCTACCGCGCCCGGGACATGCGCCAGCACCTGCTCAACACGCCCACCTACAACGTGCTGAAATCCATCGAAGTGTTCCGCGAGACCATCGCCTGCGGCATCACCACCGCCCGCGACATGGGCGGTGCCGATGCCGGCTTCCGGCAAGCCATCGAGGAAGGCATCATCGACGGGCCGCGCCTGTTCATCTCGCTGGGCATGGTCTCGCAGACCGGCGGCCATGGCGACTACTGGCTGCCTGCCGGCATGCGCATCCAGAAGCGCGCCTGGCTGCCCCACACGGTGGCGGACGGGGTGGAGGAGATCCGCCGGCTGGTGCGCGAGCTGCTCATGCGTGGCGCCGACTTCATCAAGATCTGCGCCACCGGCGGCATCACCTCGGTGACCGACAGCTGGGACGAGCCGCAATTCACCATCGAGGAAATCTCCACCGCCGTCTCCGAGGCCGCCGCCAAGGGCAAGCGCGTGGCCGTCCACGCCGAGGGCCTCGCCGGCATCAAGAACGCGGTGAAGGCTGGCATCCACTCGCTGGAACACGGCTGGTTCATGGACGAGGAGAGCGTGGACCGCATGATCGCGGGCGGCATCTGGTGGGTGCCGACGCTGGCGCTGGTGCCGCTCTCCATCGAGCATCGCCGCAAAAACACCGCCTGGGCCAGCCACCAATTGGGCCAGGAGGACGTGAAGGACGCGCAGATCTATTCCCTCATGCAGACGCAGATCCCCCTCTGGAAGGAGGCGGTGAAGCGCGGCGTGAAGGTGGCCATGGGCACCGACCAGTCGCACCGCCTGCTGGTGGGCGAGAACATGGCCGAGCTCGCCTTCATGGTGGACTGGCTCGGCATGTCGCCCATGGAGGTGATCGTCGCCTCCACCACCAAAGCGGCGGAATGCATCGAGCAGCCGAACCTCGGCGTGCTCCGGGCCGGATGCATGGCCGACGTGCTGGTGCTGGACGGCGATCCGCTCGCCGACATCCGCATCTTGGAGCAGCGCGACCGCCTGCACCTGGTGATGAAGGGCGGAAAGGCCTTCATCAACCGCCTGGACGGCTGAGCGCTGTCGATAAATGATTTTGTCAATTGATATAGTAGATAACAGCTGCTAGGCAGTATCACAGAGCCGGGCGGGGAACGCCCCAGGAGCCGTGTAATGAAGTTGAACCGCTTTATGATCCGGCCTCTCGTGGAGCTGGGCCTGCGCGAGGAGTTAAGCTCCGGCGATACAACCGGAGGCTTTCTCGTCGGCGACGATCCGGTGCAGACGGCCAATATCTACGCGAAAGCGAACGGGATCGTCTGCGGCATGCTGTTCGCCGACGAGACCATCCGCTCCATCGAGCCCGATGCGCGCATCGAATGGCTGGTGGAGGACGGCGCCGCGGTAGAGCCCGGCACCGTGCTGATGCGGGTGCAGGCCCGCGCCTCCACCTTCTTCGTCATCGAGCGCTCGGCCCTCGACTGGCTCCAGCAGATGAGCGGCATCGCCACCAAGACGCGCCGCTACGCCGAGCTGGTGAAGCACACCGGCGTGCGCATCACCGACACCCGCAAGGGCTGGCCGGGCCTGCGCATGGTGCAGAAATACGCCGTGCGCGTGGGCGGCGCCCACAACCACATCTTCAACCTCGCCAACTGCGTGCTGGTGAAGGACAATCACATCAAGATCGCCGGCTCCATCACCGAGGCGGTGAAGATCCTGCGTGCGAGCGCGCAGCACACCTTCAAGTTCGAGGTGGAGTGCGAGAGCCTGGAGATGGTGCAGGAGGCGCTGGACGCCGGCGTCGAGATCATCATGTTCGACAACATGGACCTCGACGAAATGCGCGAGGGTCTGAAGCTGACCAAGGGCCGCGCCATGACCGAGGCGTCCGGCGGCATCAACGAGACCACCATCGTACCCATCGCAGAGCTGGGGGTGGACGTGATCTCCATCGGCGACCTCACCCACACGGTAAAGGCCCTCGACATCAGCCTCGATGTGCGGGACATCAAGCCGAGCGCTCAGCGGACCATCGACCGCCTCAAGCAGCTCTCGAACTGAGCACAGGCGGACGATGCGCGGGGACTTGCAAGGGGATTTGCCCTTTCGTCTGAGGCCGGGAACGGAGACCTTCGTCTTCGACCTCGACGATACCTTGTACCCGCGCTCCGCCGGCCTGCACGGCCAGATGCTCGCCCGCGTCTGGCTGTTCATCCAGCAGCTCACCGGCTCCACCCCGGAAGAGGCGGCGGCGCTGCACGCGCATTACTATGAAACCTATGGCACCTCCCTCGTCGGCCTCCAGCGCCACCACGCGGTGAAGCCGCAGGATTTCCTCGCCTTCGTCCACGAGATCGACCTCTCGGTGCTGGACGAAAGCAGCGAATTGCGCGCGGCGCTCGCCTCCCTGCCCGGCCGCCGCCTCGTCTTCACCAACGGCTCGCGCGCCCATGCCGAGCGGGTGCTGGAGCGGCTCGGCATCGCCGACCTGTTCGAGGGCGTGTGCGACATCGCCGCCTGCGATTACATCGGCAAGCCCGAACGCGCCGCCTATGACACCATGCTCACCCGCCACGGCGTCGTGCCCGAGCGGGCCATCATGTTCGACGACCGCGCGGTGAACCTCGCCGTGCCCCACGCGCTCGGCATGCAGACAGTGCTGATCGGCGACCATGGCCTCCCCGAGACGCCGGACGCCGCGCACGTCCATTTCCATTCCCTGGCGCTCGCGCCCATGCTCGCCCAGATCGAGCCGCGCACGCCCCCGAGACCAACGCCAAAGGCCGCACAAAGCCTCCATAAGGGCCCGCAAGATAAGGGCTCATCAACGACCGACCTTCCTCAGGAGCCATGATGATGCACGCCCGTCTCACGCGCCTACTCATCGCCGCCACCGCCATCTCGCTCGCCGCCGCGCCTGCCCTCGCGGCGGACGTGAAGCTCGGCATCGTGCAGTCCACCTCGGGCGGCTCGGCCGCGCTCTACGGCACCATGCAGAAGAACGGCGCGGAGCTGGCCGCCGCCGAGATCAACGCCTCCGGCAAGCTCGGCGACCTCAAGCTGGTGCCCGTCCACCAGGACGATGCCGGCGATCGCGGCCAGACCGTCAACATCTTCCAGCGGCTCATCAATCAGGACAAGGTGACGGTCATCTTCGGGCCGACCCTGACCACCTCGGCCTTCGCCGCCGACCCCATCGCCAACGCCGCCAAGGTGCCGGTGATCGCCTCGTCCAACACCGCCCCCGGCGTGCCGGCCATCGGCGAATACATCTTCCGCACCAGCGCCCCCGAGGCGGCGGTGTTCCCCGGCGTACTCGCCTATGCGGTCAAGCGCTACCAGCCGAAGACGGCGGCGCAGATCTACGGCATCGACGACGTGCTGATGAAGGCCGCCTACGGCGTGCACAAGGCCGCCCTCGACAAGGCCGGCATCAAGGTGGTGGCCACCGAGACCTTCCAGAAGGGCGACGTGGACTATTCCGCCCAGCTCACCAAGATCAAGGCGGCGAACCCCGACATCATCGTGGTCGGCGGCCTCGCGGAAGAAACCGCCAACATCGTGCGGCAGGCGCGCCAGCTCGGTATTCCGCAGTCCACCGTCTTCCTCGGCGCCAACGCGGCCATCTCCACCAAGCTCAACGACCTCGCCGGCCCCGCCGCGCAGGGCTTCCTCGTGGGCTCGGGCTGGTTCATCGATTTCGACACGCCCGCCAACAAGGCGTTCGTCGAAGCCTACAAGGCCAAGTACGGCAACGCCCCCGACACCTTCGCCGCCCAGGCCCACGCCGCCGTCACCATCTTCGCCGATGCGGTGAAGCGCGCGGGCGGCGTGTCCGATCCGGCGAAGCTGCGCGCCGCCATCGCCGACACCAAGGACCTTGAGACCGTGCTCGGCCCCTTCTCCTTCGACAAGGACCGCGAGCCGGTGCTGGTCGCCAAGGTGCTGGAGCTGAAGGACGGCAAGTTCCAGCTCGCCCAGTGATCCTCCACCGGCTCCGGCCCTGGCCGGAGCCGGATGGATTTGCGCGCCGTGCCGCGCGGATGTCCGCCGCTGCACGATGCATGGACCGGTTCCGGCACAAGCCTGAACCGGGCGCCGCGCGGGCCAGACGAAAGCCCATGAGCCAAACTCACGGGCCTCTGGCATGATCCGCGGGCACGTCCGGGGGATCAGTGCATGACCACGTTTTTGCAGCAGGTCGTGAACGGGCTTTCGCTCGGCTCGATCTATGCCGTCTTCGCCATCGGCTGCACGCTGATCTTCGGCGTGCTCAACATCGTGAACTTGGCGCAGGGCGCCTTCTTCATGGTGGGCGCCTATCTCGGGCTGGAGATCGCGCTCCTCGGCCTGCCGTTGCCGCTGGCGCTCGTTGTGGCGCTGGTGGGCGGCGGCATCCTCGGCATGGCCTCGGAGCTGCTCGTGTTCCGCGTGCTGCGGCTGCGCGGCGGGCACAAATGGATGGGCCTCGTCGCCAGCCTCGCCCTCGCCCGCCTGCTGGTGGGCATCGCGCAGGAAGTGTTCGGCACCGCCGTCCACGGCTATCCGCCCAACCCCTTCACCGCCATCGTGTGGGAGATCGGCGGCGTGCGCGTGCAGCTGCTGCAGATCATCGTGGTGATCACGGCCGTGATCCTGATGGGCATCCTCGGCTTCACCCTGCAGAAGACCTCCGTAGGTCGCGCCATCCGCACGGTCGCCTTCTCGGAGGACGTGGCGCGCATCGTCGGCGTGGAGGTGGGGCGCACGATCCTCATCACCTTCTTCATCGCCGGGGCGCTCGCCGGCGCCGCCGGCGTGCTGCTGGGCCTCCTCTTCAACGTGGTCTCCCCCTTCATGGGCGAGCACATGCTGGTGAAGGGCCTCACCGTGATGATCCTCGGCGGCCTCGGCAACATCCCCGGCGCAGTGGCGGGGGGCTTTCTCCTGGGGTTGGTCGAGGTGTTCTCCGTCGCCTATGTCTCCTCCGCCTTCCGCGATGCCATCGGCTTCGGGCTGATCTTCCTGATCCTCCTGGTGAAGCCCACGGGCCTGTTCTCCGGCTTCGAGGAGCGCCGCGCATGATGGCCGCCCTCGATGCCTTTCTCGCCAGCTACGGCAACCTCGTAAACTTGTGCCTGCTCAACACCTTGCTCGCCTACGGGGTGTGGCTGGCGCTGGCGGCCAACATGTTCACTTTGGGTACCGGCGGCTTCATGGCGGTGGGCGCCTATTGCAGCGTCTATCTCACCATGCAGCTCGGCGCGCCCTTCGCCGTGGCGGTGGTGGCGGGCGGGCTCTTGGCGGCGGCGGTGGCGCTCGTCATCGGGGCACCGGTGCTGCGGCTCAGGGGCGACTATTTCATGCTCGCCACCTTCGCCTTCACCGAGGTGGTGCGGGTGATCGCTCTGAACTGGGATGCCGTCACCGGCGGCGCCATCGGCATCTACGGCATCCCGCGCTACACCGAGACATGGCAGCTGGTGCTGCTGGTGCTCATCGCCCTCTATTTCGTCTTCGCCCTGCGGCGCTCCTATTTCGGCCGGTCCATTGCGGCCATCCGGCAGGACGACGTGATGAGCGAGGCGATGGGCGTCAACGTGTTCGGCCAGCGCCTCTCGCTGTTCGTCGCCTCCGGCTTCGTCAGCGGCGGCGTGGGGGGCCTTGCGGCGCATCTCAACTTCTTCGTCGGCCCCTCGGACTTCGGCCTGCTCAGGAGCGTGGATGCCCTCGCCTATCCCATCCTCGGCGGCGTGAATGCGCTGCTGGGGCCGCTGGTGGGCGCCATCTTCACCACCCTGCTGCCGGAGCTGCTGCGCTTCTCGAGCCAGTGGCGCGAGATCCTGATGGGCCTGCTCATTCTCACGGTGGTGCTGTTCCTGCCGGGCGGGGCCATGTCGCTGCTGAGCTGGCGTCCGCGCAAGGCGGCGGCCCGCCGGCCCTCCACCCAGGGAGCCGAATGATGCCGGCGGCGCAGCTCGAACTCTGGCAGGTGGCCAAGCGCTTCCAGGGCGTGGTGGCGGTGGACAGCGTGTCGCTGACCGCCACCGCCGGACAGGTGACGGCCCTCATCGGCCCGAATGGCTCCGGCAAGACCACCACCATGAACATGATCACCGGCCTCTATCCCACGGACGCCGGCCACATCCGCCTCGACGGCGTGGACATCGCCCGCCTCGCCCCGCACAAGGTGGCCGCGCTGGGGGTGGCCCGCACCTTCCAGAACATCCGCCTGCTGGCGAGCGAGACGACCCTCGCCAACGTGCTCCTGGGCGCCCACCGCCACCAGTCGGCGAGCCTCCTCGACGTGCTCTTCGGACTGCCGGCGGTGAAGAGCAGCGAGACGCGCGAAAAGGCGCGCTGCGAGGCGCTGCTCGATCTCGTGGGCATCGCCCCTCTCAGGGACGTGGCCGTGGGCGGCCTCTCCTACGGCGACCGGCGGCGCGTGGAGATCGCTCGCGCCCTCGCCACGAAGCCGCGCCTCCTGCTGCTGGACGAGCCGGCGGCGGGCATGAACTTCGCCGAGAAGCGGGCGCTCGCCGACCTCGTGCTCGCCATCCGCGACATGGGCATCACCGTGCTCCTCATCGAGCACGACATCGAGTTCGTGGCGCGGGTGAGCGACCATATCGTGGTGCTCAATTTCGGCCGCGAGATCGCCGCCGGCACGCCCGAGGAGGTGCGCCGCATGCCGAGCGTGATCGAGGCCTATCTGGGGACCGAGGATGCTTGAGCTCGTCAAGGTCACCTCCGGCTACGGCTCCGTGGCGGCCGTCGAGGACATCGATATCACCGTCCCCGCCGGCGCCTGCGTCTGCCTCATCGGCGCCAACGGCGCGGGCAAGACGACGACGCTGCTCACCATCTGCGGCCTCGTGCGCGCCTTCTCCGGCACCGTGCGCATCGAGGGGCGGGACATGACCGCCCGCCCCGCCGACAAGATCGTCCGCGCCGGCGTCTCCCTGGTGCCAGAAGGGCGGCGGGTGGTGGCCTCCATGTCGGTGGAGGACAATCTCAAGGTCGGCGCCTATGTGCGCGGCGGCGACCCCGCCATCGCCGACGACATGGATCTCATCTACACCCGCTTTCCCCGCCTCAAGGAGCGGCGCTTCCAGTATGCCGGCTCCCTCTCCGGCGGTGAGCAGCAGATGCTGGCCATGGGCCGGGCGCTCATGGCGCGGCCGAAGCTGCTCCTGCTGGACGAGCCCTCCATGGGCCTCGCCCCCCATGTGGTGAACGACATCTTCGCCACCATCGCCGACATCAACGCCAAGGGCACCACCGTGCTCCTCGTGGAGCAGAACGCCCGCAAGGCGCTCTCGGTGGCGAGCTACGGCTATGTGATGGAGCATGGGCGCATCCTGTTCGCCGACACCGCCGAGGCGCTGGCTCGTGACCCGCGCGTGATCGCTGCCTATCTCGGGATGCGCGCGGCGGAGGCGGCTGCGGGCTGATCGCAGCCTTCGGCTCAAGCGCCGCGCGGGCTGTTGCGTTGCTTCCGCTCAGGCGCCGCGCAGGCTTTCCTTGTTGCCTTCGCTCAGGCGCCGCGCGGGCTGGGAGCCTCGCCGCTCGCCTCGAAGGCGCGATAGGCGTCGTCCAGATCGTCGAAGATCATGTCCGGGCCGATTTTGTCGAGCAGCCCTGCGCGGTCGAGGAGGGTGCGCACCTCGTCGTGCATCTCGGCGATGCCGAACTTGAGGCCGCGCCGCTCCAGTTCCGCCCGCACCTCTTCCAGCGCCGCGGCGGCGGTGGAATCCACCTGCGTGATGGCGCTGGCGTCCAGCACCAGCCAGCGGGTGCCGTCGACCAGAGTGTCGGCGATGGCGTCGATGCGGCCCTGCATGCGGTCGGCATTGAAAAACAGCAGGTCGCCCTGGATGAGCACGATGGCGAGCCCCGGCACCTGCCGCGCATCGGCCCGCCGGTGCAGCTTGTAGAACCCTTCGTGCCCCGGCACCCGCCCGAGCAACGCGTCGCGCGGATACATCATCTTGTGCAGGAGGTAGGCGAAGGTCGCGCCGATGGCGATCAGCACGCCATTCAGCACCCCCAGGCTGATGGGCGCGAACAGCGCGATCATGGCGAAGACGAACTCGAAGCGGCTGATGCGCCAAAGCTCACGCAGCGCGGGGATGTCCACGAGGCTCAAAGCGGCCGAGATCAGGATCGCCCCCAGCGCCGGAATGGGCAGGATGGCCAGCGCCGGCTGCAGGAACAGCACGATGGCGAGCAGCGCCAGCGCCGCCACCACGCTGGCCAGCTGCGAGCGTCCGCCGACGCTGGCATTCACCGCCGTGCGGGAATCCGAGGCGGTGATGGGGAAGGCGGCGAACAGGCCGGCGGCGATGTTGGCGGCGCCGAAGCCCACCATCTCGCGGTTGGCATCCACCGGATATCCTCCGCGCTCGCCGAAGCTGCGCGCGGTGACGATGCCCGCCGCGAAGCTGACGAGGAAGATCGCCGCCGCGCCGATCAGCAACTGGTCGATCGCGGCCCCGCCCCCCGCCGGCAGCGCCAGCGCGGGAAGGCTGGAGGGGATCGATCCCACCACGGCGATACCGCGCCCCGCGAAATCGAACAGCGCGGAGAGCGCCACCGACAGCACCACCACCACCACCTGCCCCGGCACCGGCAGGCGCGCGCGGCGCACGAGATGGAGCACGGCGAACATGCCGAGCGCCAGCAGCAGCGAAGGCCAGTGCACTTCATGGGCCTTGCGCACCAGCTCGATGACCGGCGCGATCAGCCCGTCGCCGACGATGGGAATGCCGGTGACGCGCTTGAGCTGCCCGACGAGGATGGACAGCGAGATACCAGCGAAGAAGCCCACCAGAATCGGCCGCGACAGGAAGGTGGAGAGCACCCCGAGCCCCACCAGCCGCGCCGCGAAATAATAGCCGCCCACCACAAGGGCGATGAGGGCGGCGACCCCCGGCTTGTCCACGGCCGCAAGGTCCGGCATGCCGGCGAGCACGGCCGCGAGCACGGTGATGGTCGCCGCATCCGGCCCCACCACCAGCTGGCGTGACGGGCCGAACACCGCATAGGCGATCAGCGGCGCGATGGAGGCATAGAGCCCGGTCTGCGGCGGCAGGCCGGCGATGGCGGGATAGGCGATGGCGCTGGGCAAGCCCACCGCCGCGATGGCGAGTCCTGCCGCAACGTCCGTCTTGATCCAGCCCGGCCGATATCCGGCGAAACTCGCCAGCAGCGTCCGTGGGGCTTCTTGGGAGGACGCACCGTCCGCTGCCACCGGTCAATCTCCGTCCGCCGGCATGAACTCCGCCGGGCTGGCGGGACCATGCCACAGGCAGGGATGGCCCGGAAAGTCCGTCAAAACCCGGCGTCGCCCTGCTGCGCGGCGTGCCTTGCATCACGGGCTGCCGCTTCTAGAATCGCCGCGGGTGCCGCATCAACGCGGCCAGGCGGGGGCAGGAACGATGGTTCTGATCCGGCTGTGCAAGATCGCCCTCGTGGCGACGATCGCCGTCTTCTTCTCGCTGGTCGCCTTCGGCAACATCACGGACTACGGGACGAACTGGGCCTTCGTCCAGCACGTGCTGGCGATGGATACGATCTTCCCGGATTCCACGCTGCGGTGGCGGGCGATCACCGACGAACGGCTCCAGACCGCCGCTTATGTGGTGATCATCGCCACGCAGGCCGCCATCGCCCTTGTGCTGTGGACCGGCGTCGTGCGGATGCTGGCTGCGCTCCGCACACCCGGCTTCCGCCGCGCGCGGACGACGGCCGTGCTCGGCCTCACGCTGGGCCTCCTGCTCTACGGGGCCGGCTTCGTTGTCATCGGCGGCGAATGGTTCGCCATGTGGCAATCGAAGACATGGAACGGACAATCCACCGCCTTCGCCTTCATCGGCTGGATCTCCGCCGTGCTCATCATCCTCCTCCTGCCGGAGCAGGAGGAGGAGCGCTAACGACGCGAGGCCCGCAGCGCGGGCTTGGTCTTACTTCACCAGCGGGCAGTTGCCGGCCGCGATGGGGCGGAAGGCCTTGTCGGCGGGAACGGTGGCGATGAGCTTGTAGAAGTCGTAGGGCCCCTTGGATTCCGCCGGGCTCTTCACCTCGAACAGGTACATGTCGTGGATCGCGCGGCCGTCCGGACGCACCGCGCCCTTGCCGAACAGGGGGTCATCCGTGGGAATGGCCTTCATGGCCTCCACCACCTTGGCCCCGTCCTTGGCACTGCCCACCTTCTCCACCGCCTTCAGATAGTGCAGCAGCCCGGCATAGACGCCGGCATGGACCATGTTGGGATAGCGCCCGCCATTGGCTTCGGCGAAGCGCTTGGCGAAGGAACGGGTCTGGTCGTTCAGGTCCCAGTAGAAGGCTTCCGACAGGAACAGACCCTGCGCCGTCTCCAACCCCAGCGCACTGATGTCGTTCAGCACCATGAGCATGGCGACGAGCTTCTGCCCGGCCTTGACGATGCCGAACTCGGACGCCTGCTTCACCGCGTTGATGGTATCCGCCCCGGCGCTGCCGAGGCCGATGACCTTGGCGCCGGAGGCCTGCCCCTGGAGCAGGAAGGAAGAGAGGTCGGAGGTGCCGAGCGGGTGCCGCACGGTGCCGAGGATCTTGCCGCCGGCCGCCTTGATGGCCTCACCCGCGTCGCGCTCCAGCGCATGGCCGAAGGCATAGTCCACCGAGATGAAGTACCAGGTGTTGCCGCCGGCCTTGGTCACGGCGGTGCCGACCGTGTTGGCCTGCGCCCAGGTGTCGTAGGTCCAGTGGACGGTGTTGGGCGAGCAGTCCTTGCCGGTGAGGTCGGAGGTGCCGCCGCCGGAGATGATCGCCACCTTGTTCTTCTGCCTGGCGATGCCGCTGACGCCCAGCGCCACGGCGGAATTGGGCACGTCCAACACCGCGTCCACGCCGTCCGTGTCGAACCACTGGCGGGTGACGTTGACGCCGATGTCGGCCTTGTTCTGGTGGTCGGCGGCGACCAGCTCGATGGGCATTCCGGCGACCTTGCCGCCGAAATCTGCGATGGCCATCTTCGCGGCCACCACCGAGCCGGCGCCGGCGAAATCCGCCTGCACGCCGGCCTGGTCGTTGAGCACGCCCACCTTCACGCTCTCGGCGCTCGCGCCGCCGGCAAAGGTGACGCAGACGAGGGCTGCGAGCGCGGTGGAGGCCAGAGCGGCCCTCAGCGTCCCGGACCTTTCAGTCTTCTTGGGCATTTCAAACCTCCCGATCCTGTCTGTTCGTTCTTGTTGTCGTCTTCGTTCAGGGCCGCCTTGTTTGTCGTCGGCCCTCAGGGCCGCATGGGCTTCAGCACGGCACCCTTGGAGAGCGGCTGCACCATGGCCGCATACTGGCCGAGCCAGCCGCGGATCTGGCTGTGGTCCGGCGCGCGCCACACGGCGCGGCGGGCCGCCAGCTCGCTCTCGGAGACTTCGAGATCGACGCGGCGGGCGCCGATGTCGATGGAGATGACATCGCCCTCGGCGACAAGGCCCAAAGGCCCGCCTTCCGCCGCCTCGGGCATCACCTGGCCGATGGTGATGCCGCTGTTGAGGCCAGAGAGCTCGCCGTCGGTCACCACCGCAACGCCGGCTCCCAAGCCGGCCCCGATGAGAGCGGCCATGAAGCTCGCGGCGAACACGGTGCCAGGTCCCCCCTTCGGCCCGAGGCCGCGCAGCACCACCACGTCGCCGGGCTTGATGGAGTGGGTCTCCAGCGCCTTGATGGCGACCGCCTCGTCCTCGAACACTCGCGCCTTGCCAGAGAAGGTGCGCACCTCGGTCGGCACGGCGGAGACCTTCACCACCGCCCCGTCCGGCGCGAGGCTGCCGCGCAGGATGGTCAGGCCCGGCTCGTGGCGGAAGGGATCCGCCAGCGGACGGATGAAGGTGCGGTCGGGCTCCGGCACGTCGGCGAGGTTCTCGCCCAGCGTCTTGCCGGTGACGGTCATCACCGAGAGGTCGAGCACGTCGGAAAGCTCGCGCATCACGCCCCGGCAGCCGCCGGCACGGTCGAGATCCTCGATGCGATGGGGGCCGTTGGGCCGCACGGTGGTGATCTGGGGCGTGTCGTTCAGCGCCTCCAGTTCGGCCACGATGTCGATGTCCATCTCGGCTTCCGATGCAGTCGCCGCGAGGTGGCGCACGCAGTTCACCGAGCATCCCGTCGCCACCGCCACGCGCAGCGCATTGCGGAAGGCGGCGGGGGTGAGGATCTGACGGGGCCGGATGTCCTTGAGGATGAGATCCACAATGGCCGCACCCGCGCGGGCGGCATTCTCCATCAGCGCCTGCGAGCCGGCGCGGATGGGCGCGCTGCGCGGGAGGGCCATGCCGAGGGCCTCGGAGAGCACATGCATGGTGTTGGCGGTGGCGAGGCCCGCGCACACGCCCGGCCCGGTGATGGCGGTGCAGGTCATCGCCTTCAGGTCGGCCAGCGAGATGGACCCCGCCTTCAGCGAGCCGACGCTCTTGTAGACCTCCTCGATGTCCACTTCCTTGCCCGCGCAATGGCCGCCGAGCTGGTAGCCGCAGGGCAGCACCACGGAGGGTACGTTGAGCCGCGCCGCGGCCATGAGCTGGCCGGGGGTGGTCTTGTCGCAGGAGGCGAGCAGCACCATGCCGTCCAGCTCCGCGCCTTCCACCTGCACCTCGATATCGTTCACCAGCAGGTCGCGGCTCGGCATCAGGTAGCGCGCCTGACGGCCCGCGCTGGTGACGAAATCGGACGGCGCCACGGTGCGGATCTCGAACGGCAGGCCGCCGGCGTCGCGGATCGCCTGCTCCACCACGCGGCAGACATCGTCGAGATGCGCGTAGCAGACCGACAGCTTGCTGGAGCTGTTGACGATGGCGATCTTCGGCTTCAGCAGGTCTTCCTCGCTGTAGCCCATGGCGAGCCACTGGGCGCGGCGCACGGCCCAACGGGTGGTGCCGGGCTCGAAATTGCTGCGCAGCGTGGGCTTCTTCTGTTCGGCGTCGGACATGAAACGTCCCTGTCTCGTCAGTTGAGCTGGGCGCCGAGCGCGTTCAGCGCGGCACGGATGTCGGAGCCGGACGGCAGCGCCGCCGGGTCGTCGCAGAGCTGGTCGGCGACGAGGCCCATGGCCTGCCCGTAACCGAAGCACTGGGCAGTGACGCGGGCCGAGGCCATGGCCTCGTGCTCGGCCGAGAGGCAGCGCCCGGCCATCACGAGTCCCGAGCCGGTGGCGGGCAGGAAGCAGCCGAGGGGGATCTCGTAGTAGTCGTCGAGAATCCAGTGCAGCTTCGGCTTCTCGCCGGAATGCAGCTCAATGGGCCAGGGCGAGCGGCAGATGCCGTCCGCGCGCTTGCGGGCGGAGGTGACATCCTCGTTCTTCAGCAGGTCGCGGCCGACGATCTGCCAGGTCTGGCGGATGCCCACCTGCACGCCGGTGTCGTTGACGAAGGAGGCCTCGCAGCCAGTGATATGGTCGCGGATGAAGCGGGCGTATTCGCGCACCTGCTTGCGCCCCTCGATCTCCGCCTCGCTGAGGTCGGCCATGCGGGTGGCGTCCAGCTCGCGTCCATCGGCACCCACGATGCGGGTGGCGTTGCAGATCAGCTCGCCGGGGCGGGGCGTGGGGAAGAGGAAGATCTTGGCGCGCGGCAGGCGGTAGGCGCCGGAGGCGTTCAGCTCCTGGATGAGCGTCATCACCCGCTCGTCAAGGATGGAATCCGGCCCGTGCGCGGCGAGGAAGCGCGCCATATCCACACCGAGGATGCGGAAGATCATGGTGGGGTTCTGGATGGCGCCGTCGCGGCCCTTGGTGAGGGCACGGCCCGCCATGGCCGCCACGTCCGCGTCGCCCGAGGCGTCCACGGTGATCTTCGCCCGGACCTCCAGCGGCCCCTGCTTGGTGAAGGCGCTGACGCCCCTCACATGGTCGCCCTCGGCGAGAACGCCGGTGACGGTGACGTGGTAGAGCACGCGAATCTTGCCCTCGGCGCCGAGCAGCGCGTCACTCGCCTCGCGCCAGACCAAAGGATCGTGGACCCGCACGTAGGTCTTGCCATATTGCACCGGGCCGGTGAGCCCGCCGCGCGTTTCCATGGCCGCGATGAACTCGTCCACGAAGCCGTGCACCACCTGCTCCGGCTCGGCGTTGCGGCGGTCCGAGGCGGCATAGAGGCCGCAGATGGTGCCGGAGAGGCCAGCCACCGCGGCGCCGCCGCTGAAGCCGTAGCGCTCCAGCAGGATGACACGCCGCCCCTGCCGCGCTGCCGCGACCGCGCAGGCAAGGCCCGCCGCGCCGCCGCCGACCACCAGCACGTCCGTTTCCAGAACCTCCGCGGGCCTGACGTCGGGCATTTCCACCCATCCTTGTTTTTAATTGTTAGCGCTATCATCTGTTAGCGCTAACTAGTCTCTATTGTCAAGCGGCCGGCAGGCCATATGGTGAGCCGGGGCCAGTGGTGACGGAATCGGCGATGCGGCAGAAAAGGGGGGGACGGGCGGCGGGCGTCACCATGGAGGATGTGGCGCGGGTGGCGGGCGTCTCCGCCATGACGGTCTCGCGCGTTCTGCGCCAGCCGACGCTGGTGAACGCCGACCTCAAAGCCAAGGTGGAAGCGGCGATCCGCGAGACCGGCTACATCTACAATCTGGTCGCCTCCTCCCTCGCCTCCCAGCGCAGCGGCATCATCGCGCTGATCCTGCCGACGGTGGCGTCCTCCATCTTCACCGACAGCGTGAAAGGGGTCTCGGACGTGGCCCGCACCCACGCGGTGCAGATGATCATGGCGGAGACCAACTATTCCCCGGCGGAGGAGGAAAAGGTCATCGAGGCGCTGCTGCGGCGCCGGCCGGACGGCTTCGTCATCGTCGGCGTCTCCCACACCCGCGCCACGCGGGCGCTGCTGGAAAAATCCGGCGTGCCCGTGGTGGAGACGTGGGACAGCACGCCCACGCCCATCGACAGCCTCGTGGGCCTCTCCAACTTCGATGCCATGAAGGCCATGACCGAGGCGCTGGTGGCGCAGGGCTTCCGCCGCATCGCCTTCGTCGGCACCGCCACCCGCGACCGCCGCGCCCAGATGCGCGCCAAGGGCTACGAGGCCGGCATCGCCGAGGCCGGGCTCGGCGCGCCACTCATCCTCAATGCGGACGATCTCACCAGCATGGAGTCCGGCCGCATCGTCGCCGAGCGGGTCGCAGCGCTGCATCCCCGCCCCGACGCCCTGCTGTGCCTCAACGATGTGCTCGCGGCCGGCGCGCTGCTGGCCTTCCAGCGGATGGGCCTCGCTGTGCCCGGCGACATCGCGGTCGCCGGCTTCGGCGGGCTGGATTTCTCCAGCCACCTCAACCCGTCGCTCTCCACCGTGGACATCCCGCGCTACGAGATGGGCCAGAGGGCCGCCGAGATGCTGATCGGCCGCATCGCCGGCACCGCCGCGCAGGGCGGCACCTGCGAGATGGGCTACCGGATCGTGCTGCGCGAGAGCACCGGGGGCAGCCGCCCGGCCGAGGCTCAAGCCTCTTAGCCAGGGCGGCCTGATCCCGCGCTATCGCGGCGGATCGACCCCGATCCAGTGGCGCACCATCGGCGGCGCATCCCCCTGGTGGAACGAGAGCACCTCCGCCTGCACATCGGCATCGGCACGGGAGACCCGGCGATGCTGGCGCCGGTGCTCGGCCCAGGATTCCACCATGAACCACTCCAGCATTTGCTCGGGATCGGCGGAATCCTCGCTGACACCCCAGGCGTAGGCCCCGTCCCGGCGCCGCGCCGCCGAAAGGCGCTCCAGCGCCTTCAGGAACGCCTCCCGGTCCGCACGCGCCACCCGGTACTCGATCAGGATCAGCACCGGCCCCCGGTCATTGGGGATGGGCTCGGCCATCGCCGGCTCGGGCCAGTGCATGGAGGGCGTCAGATCGGCCTCGCCCGCGGGCAGCGGCACCCGGTGCATGATGAGGCCCACCACCGCGAGACCGCCGGCCGCGATAACCAGCGCCGCCTGCAGCCCTACCGCCTGCGCCACAAGACCCCAGGCGATGCTGCCGCCCGCCATCGCGCCGTTGAAGACCGTGAGATAGACGGCGAGCGCCCGCCCCCGCACCCAGTTGGGCAGGATGGACTGGGCGGTTGCGTTCAGCGTCGTCAGCGCGGTGATCCACGCCGCGCCCATGGCGAGCAGGATCGGCACCGCCAGCCAGCGCGGCGGGGCGAGCGCGAGGGCCACCGTTGCCACGGCGGTGACGAGCGAGGCGGCGAGGATGAGCCCGTCCGCCGAGAGGCGTCCGCGCAGACGCGGCATCAGCAGCGCCCCGCCGATGGCGCCGACGCCCACCGACCCGAGCAGCAGGCCGTAATAAGCCGCATCTCCCTTGAGCAGCCCGCGCGCGACCAGCGGCAACAGGGCCCAGACCGCGCTGGCGAAGGCGAAGAAAAAGGCCGAGCGCAGCAGGACGACATGCATCTCCTTGCTCGACCGCGCATAGCGCAGCCCCGCCCGGAACGCGCCGGGGAAACGCTCGCCCAGTTCATCCTGCGGCGTCGCGGGTCGCCGCCACCAGACGAGGGCGGCGATGACGAAGACATAGCTCGCCACGTCCGCCCCATAGGTCACCGCCGCACCGAAGGCGGCGAGCAGCACGCCGCCCAGCGCCGGCCCGATGGAGCGGGAGATGTTGATGCCAAGCGAGTTGAGCGCCACCGCGCTTTTCAGGTCCGAACGCGGCACCAGCTCCGGCACGATGGACTGCCAGGTGGGTGCCATCAGCGCCGCGCCGATGCCGCCGAAAAAAGTGAGCGCGATCAGCGAGGAGACCGTCATCAGCCCGGTCAGAGACAGGAGCATCAGGGCGCCGCTGACGCACGCCAGCCCGATCTGGATGGCGATGAGGAAGCGTCGCCGATCGAGGATATCGGACAGCACCCCGGCCGGCATGGCGAGGAGGAACACCGGCAGCATGGCCGCCGCCTGAATGGTCGCAACCGCCGCCGGCGAGGCGGACAGGTCGGTGACGATCCACGCGCTGGCCACGTCGCGCATGAAGCTGCCGGTGTTGCCGAGCACGGTCGCCACCCACAGCACGGCGAAGACAGGCCGCTTCAGGGGCGCGAAGGCACCGGGGGCGGCGGGCGCGGATGGCGGGGCTGGGGGATTTTCGCTCATGCTCGCTGTCCCTCCGTTTTGCCCGCAAGATCGTACCACGCCACCAGAACGAAGGCCCCGGCGAGGCCGAGATGCTCGAAGAAGGCGTTGGCGGCGGCAAAGCGCTCGGCTCCCGCCATGCCCCAGAAACGGTTGGCGAGCAGGCTCGCCGCTATGGTGAAGACGGCGAGCGCCAGCGCCCCGGCCCAGCGCAGCAAGCCGGAGAGCACCATGATCGGCGCGATGATCTCCAGCGCGATGACGGCGGCGGCGAGCGGGGCCGCCGGGGTGAGGCCGAAATGGGTCATCTCAGCGACGGCGCTCGGGAAATCCAGCACCTTCGTGAGGCCGCCCTGCAGATAGGCCGAGGTCAGCGCGAGCAGCGCGAACGCCCGCACCGGGCGCGGCGACAGAAACGGCCTCATGGACGCGGCGAGGCGGTCGGGAATGTCCGGTCCCATCCCTCAGAAGGCCCAGCAGGCGCAACCCAGCGCGCCGAAGAAGCCCTGCTGGTCTCCCACAGGCACGCTCGCGCCCCACGCCCCGGCATGGGCATGGCCGTGGACGCCGCAGGCCTTGGCGCAGCCGCAGGCGGCGGCGAAGGCGTATTTCTGCGTACTGTCCGCCTTGCGGGGCTGGTAGCCACCGAAGGTACGCACCGGCGACCAGTCCGGCATGGCCGGCGGCAGCGGCGGGGCGAGATCGCGGAAGGCGCCATCCCCATGTACCGGCACGCCGCCGAGCAAGGTGAGGACGGAGGTGATGTCCTGGATGCGATCCTCGGAGACGGAGAAATAGTCGTCCGAAAGCACCACCAGATCGGCGAGCTGGCCGTCCTTGATCTGCCCCTTCTTGCCCGGCTCGCTGGAAAACCAGGTATTGGCCTCGGTCCACAATCTCAGCGCATCTTCCCGGTCCAGCCGGTTCGCCGGCGGATAGAGGGAGAGCCCGCCCAGCGTGCGGCCCGTCACCAGCCAGGACAGCGAGACCCACGGATTGTACGAGGCGACGCGGGTGGCGTCCGTCCCCGCGCCCACCGGAATGCCGGCGTCCAGCATGCGGCGGATGGGCGGGGTGCGCTCGGCCGCCTTGGCGCCGTAGCGATCGACGAAATATTCACCCTGATAGGCCATGCGGTGCTGCACGGCGATGCCGCCGCCCAGCGCCGCGATGCGGTCGATGTTGCGGTCGGTGATGGTCTCCGCATGGTCGAAGAACCAGTTGAGGCCCTTGAGCGGCACGTCGGAATCGACCTTCTCGAACACGTCGAGCGCGCGCGAGATGGTCTCGTCATATGTGGCGTGCAGGCGGAACGGCCAGCGGTTCTCGGCCAGCAGCCGCACCACCGGCTCGAGGTCGCCTTCCATGGCGCCGGGAAGGTCCGGCCGCGCTACCTGGAAGTCCTCGAAATCGGCGGCGGAATAGACCAGCATCTCGCCGGCGCCATTGTGGCGATAAAGGTCGTCGCCCTGCCCCGGCGTGACGGTTTTCGACCAGCCAGCGAAGTCCGCAAGCTCCGCCTTCGGCTTCTGGGTGAAGAGGTTGTAGGCGATGCGCACGGTGAGGTTTCCCTCCCGGTGCAACTCCTCGATGACGGAATAGTCCTCCGGATAGTTCTGGAAGCCGCCGCCCGCATCGATCACCGAGGTGACACCGAGGCGGTTCACCTCGCGCATGAAGTGGCGGGTGGAGTTCTTCTGGTACTCGGGCGGCAGCTTCGGCCCCTTGGCCAGCGTCGCATAGAGAATGGTGGCGTTGGGCTTGGCCACCAGCAGGCCGGTGGGATTGCCGTTGGCGTCGCGGATGATCTCGCCGGCGGGCGGATCGGGCGTGTCCTTGGTGTAGCCCACCACGCGCAAGGCGGCGGCATTGAGCAAGGCACGGTCGTAGAGGTGCAGGATGAAGACCGGCGTGTCCGGGGAGACAGCGTTGATCTCCTCCAGCGTCGGCAGGCGCTTCTCGGCGAACTGGTGCTCGGTGAAGCCGCCCACCACGCGCACCCATTGCGGGGCGGGCGTAACGGCCACCTGCCGCTTCAGCATGTCCATGGCGTCGGCGAGGGAGCGCACGCCGTCCCAGCGCAGCTCCATATTGTAGTTCAACCCGCCCCGGATAATGTGCATGTGGCTGTCGATGAGGCCGGGGATGACCCGCCGGCCGCCGACATCGATGATCTTCGTCGTCGTGCCGGCGAGACGCATGGCATCATTGGTTGGGCCGACGAACACGATCACGCCGTCGCGCACCGCCACCGCCTCCGCCGTGGGATTGGTGCGGTCGAGGGTGGTCATCTTGCCGTTGAACAGGATGAGGTCGGCGATCTCGCTCATGGTGCGCGCCTTCTGCTGGGGGCGACGAGAATAAAAGCTCAGGATTTGGGAGGGGTCGTGTCGCCCGAGGCAGGCGCATCCGCCGCATCGCGCCGGCCCGGAAGCTGGCCCAGCACATGGTCCTTGCAATCGGCAAGGCCGATGGCCCGGGCGAGGCCGTCGCCATTCGCCAGGTGACGCGCGACGGGCAGGATCTGCTCGCCGACCAGAATGCCGAGCAGCCCCAGCAGCGCCACCACCGGCGGGGCCGGGGAGCGCACGTTGATCAGGCTGTAGACGACACCGACCAGCAGGCCGGCGCCCAGCGAGGCGAGATAGAGCTTCATCGGCCCTCCGGAGGTTCGAACATCCGGCGCCGGCCGGGGGGAGGCCGGCGCCGGAAGGAGATCACGCCTTGATGAAGGCGAGGAGGTCGGCGTTGATCACGTCCGCATGGGTGGTGCACATGCCGTGAGGATAGCCGGGATAGACCTTCAGCGTGCCGTGCTTCAGCAGCTTGGCGGAGAGCAGCGCGCTGTCAGCGATGGGGACGATCTGGTCGTCATCGCCGTGCATCACGAGGGTGGGCACCTCGCACGCCTTCAGGTCGGCGGTGAAGTCGGTCTCGGAGAAGGCCTTGATGCCGTCGTAATGGGCCTTGGCGCCGCCGGTCATGCCCTGCCGCCACCAGTTCCAGATGGCGCCCTGGGAGACCTGCGCGCCGGGACGGTTGAAGCCGTAGAACGGGCCGGTGGGCACATCGAGGAAGAACTGGGCGCGGTTGGCGGCGAGCGCCTTGCGGAAGCCGTCGAAGACCTCCATGGGCAGGCCGCCGGGGTTGGACTCGGTCTTCAGCATGATGGGCGGCACCGCGCCGATCAGCACCAGCTTCGCGACACGCGCCTTGCCGTGCTTCACGGTGTAGTGCAGCGCCTCGCCGCCGCCGGTGGAATGGCCGATGTGCACGGCGTTCTTGAGGTCGAGATGGTCCATCACGGCCGCGGCGTCGGCGGCGTAGTGGTCCATGTCGTGACCGTCACTCACCTGGGTGGAGCGGCCGTGGCCGCGGCGGTCGTGGGCGACCACGCGATAGCCGTTGTTCACGAAGAACAGGAGCTGCGCGTCCCAGTCGTCCGAGGACAGGGGCCAGCCATGGTGGAACACGATGGGCTGGGCGGTCTTCGGACCCCAGTCCTTGTAGAAGATCTCGACGCCGTCCTTGGTGGTCACGCTGGGCATGGGTTGAACTCCGTGGGGGTGGGAGGCTGCGAAGGCCGCGGCGGGAAAGTCGAGGCCGAGTGCGGCGGCGAGCGCCGCGGTGGCGCCGGCACCAAGCACGGTCCGGCGCGAGACAAGGGGGAACTGTTCCGGGAGGCGCTCGCCGCCCGGTGCGTCATTGTCAGTCATGGGATTTGGTCCTTCAGTGCCCTTCGGAGGCGCCGAACATGGTCTTGGCGTAGATGATGCCGAGGCCGTAGGCGCCGCCGTAGGTCTTGGCGATGCCGGTGGTCATGTCGTAGGTGGCGGTGCGGGCCCAGTCGCGCTGGAGCTCCAGCAGATATTGCAGCGAGGTCATGGGACGCGCGCCGGCCTGGATCATCCGCTGCATGGCGCGCTCGTGCGCCTCGTCGGAGACGTCGCCGCAGGCATCGGCGATCACATAGACTTCAAAGCCCTGCTCGATGGCCGACAAGGCAGGGCCGACGATGCACACGCCGGTCCACAGGCCGGAGAGCACGATGCGGCCCTTGCCGATCTCGTTGACACGGGCGATGACGGCTTCGTCCTCCCAGGTGTTCATGGAGGTGCGGTCGAGCAGCTTCTCGCCCGGGAACGCCTCGGTGATCTCGGAGAACATGGGGCCGGAGAAGCTCTTCTCGGCCACCGTGGTCAGGATGGTGGACACCCCGAAGCCGGCGGCGGCGCGGGCGACCAGAGCCGCGTTGTTGCGCAGATTCACGGCGTCGATGGACTTGGTCGCGAAGGACATCTGCGACTGAAAGTCGATCATGATGAGCGTATGATCCTTCGGCGAAAGAAGCATACTGCCGGGGGCGGCGACAGCGTGGGGCACGGTTGCATCTCCTGTGTGAAAGCCGGGGCGAAGCTAGCGCCCGTTACGGGCTGAGACCATTAGTTACTGGCGGGATACCGGGCAGATCCATGAATTTCCAAGACAAGATCGATCCTCAGGCAGACAAGGCGTGCATGGCCGAGCCCCTCCTGAAGTTCTTCGCTCAGGAGTGGATGGCTCATGTGGTCGCGGCACTGTCGCGCCACGGCACGTTGCGGTTCGGACAGCTCCGGCGAAGCTTGCCGGGGCCGATTTCGGCGCGCGTTCTCTCTGCCCGGCTCAAGGCACTTGAGGCCGGGGGATATGTGACACGGCGGGAGATCGAGGGGCGGGTCCGTCAGGTGGAATACAGGCTGACGGACTCGGGTCGCGCCATCGACCTTCTTCTGGTGCAGGCGGAATCTGCGCTGTACCTGGAAGGCACGGTGGGCGCGCTGACTAACGAGCGCTGACCGCACCCACCTTCGCTGGTGGATCGCAGCATCTGGAGAACTTGAGCGAGGCAGTGCTCATCGGTTCGATCCCTTGCCGGAAGGCCCGAAGCGGGGCTGATGGGGCGGACTATGGCGTTGCAGCTGGAGCCCGTCTTGCCGAAAAGCCCGCATCCTTGAACGATGGGATTTCCCGAAGGCGCCCCCGCTCGTTCAATGGCCGCGCCGCCACAGCCCCGGCGCCGATCCGGTGAGGCGCGTGAAGGTGCGCGTCATGTGGCTCTGGTCGGAAAATCCGCAGATGATGGCGATATCCGCCAGCGGCAGGCGCGAACCGACGATGAGGTCCCGCGCCCGCTCCACCCGCAGGTGAAGCATCCACTGGTAGGGCGTGAGCCCCGTTTCATCCCTGAAGCACTTGATGAAATGGCCGCGCGAGACGCCGCAGGCGGCAGCGATGTCGGAGATCAGCACGTTGCCGTCGAGCCCCGCAGCGAGCCGCTCCTTGGCGATGGCGAACTGGCGTGGCGAGAGACCGCCGGGAATGCGCACCGCAGCGCCGTGATAGCGCGTGGCGAGATGGGTCTGGATGGCAGAGACCACCTGATCCAGGAACAGAGGCACCTGCCGCTCCGGCGCATCGAGCATGGGCAGAAGCGCCCGCGAGAGGTGCGCCAGCACAGGGTCTTGCGTGCCGGGCGTGCAGGAGACGCACTCCGCCAGCGGCAGCCCCATCTCGCTGAAGGTCTGGTGCAGCGCCGCGTGGGAGATCTCCAGCAGGAAGAAGTCGAACCCCGTCTCGATGTCGGCGCGATAGGTGTCAGAGAAGGAGCGGACGTAGCAGCTGTCCGGCTCGAAATCGTACGCGGTCGCCACGCCGTCGCCGAAGATGCGGCGGCGGTGCCCGCCGGAGAGGGCAACACCCATCAGCAGGCCCCGACCGCTCGGCGGGGTTTCGACCCGGCTCGTGGCCGCGCCATCATGCTGCTTGCGGTAGACGACGAAGCCGGTGCCGACCAGCTCCCTCTCGTCCTCCAGCGCGGCGACGGAACAGCCGAGGCTGTCGCGCCGGGTGATTCCGCCTGGTGCCGCCGTGTCTAAACGGGCCATCTGAAGCCTCGGGGCTGGCTTGCTGGTGCGCGAAACTACACCAGAAGCGGGACGGGTAAAATGAAGCGGCGCTGACTTAGGCTATAGACAAAGGTTTAAAGCCGGCGCCCGTAGGCGGGCGCCGGCTTCCGACCGTTCAGCCCGGGATCAGCTGGGTCACCACCGCCGACAGGCCGATGCCGAAGGCGGCGGCGCCGGCGAGCCGCGGGGCCAGAGACGTGGGGGTCCAGGCGCGGCCCGACGCGACGAGGGCGACACCCGCGCCGATCACCGACTGCACCACCGCGAGGCCGGCGAGATAGGCGACGAGCTGGGTCGGCTCGGCACCGACGATGGACTCGCCATAGGCGTAGCCATGGAACAGGCCGGCGATGGCGAACAGGCCGATCCAAACCCCGCGCGCAGGCTTTTCCCGGCCGGCGGCGAGCAGGCCGCCGATGGCTACCACGCTCAGCGCGATCACCGTCTCGGCGAACGGCAGATTCACAAGCTGCACATGCAGCATGACGCCGGCAATGGAGGCCACCACGAAGGCCACCGGCACGAAGGCGCCGAGCCCCATCACTCCGGCGATCAGGCCGGCGGCGACGATGAAGCCGAGATGGTCGAGCCCGATCACCGGATGGGCGAGGCCTGAGATGAAGCCTTCGCCGAAGGTCGCCGGCAGCCGCCCGCCCATGGCGTGGTGCGCTTCCGCATTGGTGGCTGCGAGGAGGGGAACGAGGGACAGGAGCGCGATCCTGCTGACGAAACGGGACATGATGTTCTTCCTTGCTCTGGATGGGTTGGAAAGGGGGGCGGTCCTCAGACGGGGCTGCGCTCCGGCAGGAGCAGCGCCTGCCGGATGCGCGCCGCGCACAAGGCGGAGGCGTAGGCGAAGCAGGCGCCGAGGATCATGGAGAAGGGCACCAGCAAGAGCGCGTTGCGGCCCGTGAGGGACAGCATCGCGGCCGGCGTGAAGGCATCCGCGTTCTGGGTGAGGAACGCGAAGGTCGCTGCGTAGCCGTAGGTCACGGCCGGGATAGAGGAGAAGGCCGGGATGTAGGCGGTGAGGATGTAGAGGGCGATGGACAGCCCGACGATGACGGCGCCCACCGTCGGCCCCGGCGCGAGGGTGGCGAGGACGAGCCCTGTCGCCCACGCCACCGCGACGCCGAACACGTTCGAGACGATGGTGGTCCGGAACGCCGCGGCGTCGCCGCCCGAGTGGAAGAAGCACGCCCAGGCGATGAACGCCGCCCAGATGAGGAACGCCTGCGTGGACAGGAACAGCCAGGTGCACAGGCCTCCCAGCACGCCGACGCTCAGGGCCAGGGAAATGATCATGTGGAAGCCTCCGCTGAGGCGGTGAGACAAGCCTCTCCCGTTCCGGCGCGCGGGTGGCGCGCCGGGGGCAAGAGACGACGGTAGGTTGACGGCGATGGATGGCTGGCGTGGCGGCGGACCCGATGCGGCCCGCCGCCCGGCTCAGATCACCTCTTCGCGGGTCCGGTGGAGGAATTCCTCCGTCCTGCGATCCAGCTCCTCGGCGCTGACGAGGCCGCGCTCCAGAGCGAGCTTCTCGAACGCCGCCAGCCACTGCTGGTAGTAGTTCCAGGTCTCGTCATCGGGGGCGTGGGACTTGTCCCAGGTGCCGATGGTGCCGATCAGGCTCTGGCGGAAATCCTCCCACTGGTAGGCCTTGGCCTCGGCGAGGGCGAGGGCCATGCCGAAGGCGCGGCCCTGCCAGGGCTCCTCGAACTGGAGGCTCTCGCAATTGCGCGGGATGGCGCCCCGCCCGTCGAGCGATTCCACATAGATGTCCATGGCGACGATCCCTTCAGGCGGAGACGAGGCCGAGGCCCTGCATGGCCTCGGTGGAAACGAGGGCGGCGAGCTTTTCCTCGGGCCAGCCCTCGGTGCCGGCGGGCCGCTCGGGGATCACGAAGTAGCGCACCTGCGCGCTCGAATCCCAGATGTCGATCCTTTTGTCCTCGGGCAGGCTCACGCCGAAATCGGCGAGCACGCCGCGCGGCTCGCGCACGATGCGGGCGCGGAAGACCGGATCCTTGAACCAGTAGGGCGGCAGGCCGAGCAGCGGCCAGGGCCAGCAGGAGCACAGGGTGCAGCAGACCACGTTGTGCGCGGCCGAGGTGTTCTCCACCACGCGCAGGTTCTCGCCCTCGATACCGTCCTTGAGGCCGAGTTCGGCGATGGCCTTGTTGGCGTCGGCGAGCAGGCGCGCCTTGAAGGCCGGATCGGTCCAGGCCTTGGCCACCACCTTGGCGCCGTTGAACGGCCCCATCTCGTGCTCGAAGAAGCGGATGACGCGATCGACCGTGTCGATGCCGATCATGCCCTTCTCGCGGAACAGGGATTCGAGGGCCTTGGTGCGGGCGGCGTAGTAGCTCTCGCTCTCCCGCAGGTGGTGATGATGTTCGTGATCGTGATCGTCGCTCATGATTTTCCGCTCTGGCTATTGGGCGCGAGGCTGGTTGTTGTGATGAAGAATGAGATCAGGCGGCTTCGAGATAGACTTCGAAGCAGTCGTTGTAGAGAACGTCGCCCTTGTCCGGGATGTCGGACCACAGGTCCCGCGTCTTGAACTTGACGAGATAGACCGGCTGGGTTGTGGAGATGCCGTCGGTGGGCACGTTGTCGGCGTAGAGATAGGCGCCCTTGTAGACGGTATCGATCACGCCGACCTTGTTGCGCAGATAGCCGGGCAGCCGGGTGTGGACCGCGGGCGGCATGTCCTTCACGCGCACCTTGTCGCCGACCTTGAACAAGGGATCGACCGCCACGTCCCGATAGGGGTTGGCACCGGTGTAGAAATACTCGATCACCCGCTCGGTGACGGCGTTGTCCCCGGAATTGGGGAGCGGCGCGTCGGGGTGTTCCAGGAAGTGCTTGGTGCGTTCCTCAAGCTCTTTTTCGGAAATATAGTTTTTCGCCACAAGGAAATGGCACATGCCGCCGAGCCATTTGATGTAGTAGCGATACTTGAAGTAATCGAGCGGGCTCATGCCTTCGGCGAGCACCCGAAGATCCGGCCAGGCCCAGATGCCGGTGCCCATCATGGTGGTGTGGACCGCGAAGAGCTGGGCCTCCCACGGCTCCACGAACACGCGCTTCTCGACGGCCACGGGGCCGAGATTCTCGATGCCCCCGAGGAAATGCTGAACTTTCATGCCGACGCCTCTCTCTGCCATGCCTGCGATCCCAGGCGGATCGCCAGCCTCGGTTGATCCGCCCCTGCCGCCGCGACGGGCGGCCCGCGGAGCGGCGGAACACGAGGAGCCAGGCTTTCAAGGCCGACGAAGATGATCGCCAACGCAAAAAAGCCCGTCAGCACCTCGCTGCGGGCGGCTTTGCCACTGATCCATAAATCATGCTGGCGGCGTCTTGATGAGCGTCCTTGCTCGACGACCGTGAAAACAGTGCGACGCAACAAAAGAACTGTCAAGCGCGAATTTTCAGGTGCCGACTTTAGCGCGGAAGCCACGATTTCAATCGGAGATACAGGCACTGACGCACCGCGCCCCGCTGCTCCCGCCATTTATTCCCCGATTGAATGCGGGCCAGCCACATTTGCGCTTGACACATCGCCGGCGCACAGTCAGGCTAATTCGTAGGCGATAGGCAAGGATGCCTATTAAGTCGCCATTTGCGAACAAACATTCGGGACAGACCCCGTGGCGATGCAGCCCTCAGGCCGAACGGCCCGAGGGCGTTTTTGTTTGCGGCAAGGCCAGTTCAAACAAGGCCACTTGCGGCGGGCGGGCATCGACCGGGGCACCCGGGAACGGATACCTGCGGTGAGGGAAATGGCGAGACCCAGCTATCGGATCGGCCTGATGTTCTCCACCACGGGGCCCTACAGCACGGTTGCCGGCGCCATGCTCAATGGCGCGCTGCTCGCCGTGTCGGAGATCGGTGAGGCGGGACCGGTCGAGCTGGTGCCCGTCGTCGTCGATCCGGGCGGCGATCTCGCGCGCTATACGGCGCTGAGCGGCCAGCTTCTCGCCGAAGGGGTGCGCCATGTGGTCGGCTGCTACACCTCTTCGAGCCGCAAGGAAGTCATCCCCTGCTTCGAAAAGCATGACGGGATGCTCTGGTATCCGTCCCACTACGAGGGCTTCGAGAGCGCCGACAATGTCGTCTACACAGGCGCGGCGCCGAACCAGCACATCCTGCCGCTGATCGACTACCTCATGTCCACCTTCGGCGACCGCGCCTTCTGCGTCGGCTCGAACTATATCTGGGCGTGGGAGAACAGCCGCATCCTGCGCGAGACGGTGACGGCGCGCGGCGGCACGGTGGTGGCGGAGCGCTATCTCCCCGTCGGCGAGACGGACCTGCGCAAGCTCGTGGATGCGGTGATCGAGGCGCGGCCCAGCTTCGTCTTTTCGTCGCTCATCGGGGTCAGCGGCCTCGCCTTCCTCAGCGCGCTGCGCCATGCCTGCCTTGCGCGCGGCATCGACCAGCCGGGCACCATGCCGGTGGCGAGCTGCAATCTCTCCGAGCCCGATCTCGACGAGCTGGAGCCGGAGGCCCGCGACGGTCACATCTCCTCCAGCGTCTATTTCTCGGCCCTGCACAACCCGGTGAACGATGTCTTCGTCTCCCGCCACGCCGCAGCCTATCCCTCAGCGCCTTTGACCTCGGCGGATGCGGAAGCCTCCTACATCGCGGTGAAGCTGCTGGCCGGCGCGCTGGCCGAGGCGGGCACCGACGAAATCCTCGCCGTGAAGGCCGCGGTGGCGCGCCAGCGGCTCGCCGCGCCCCAGGGCGACGTGTGGGTGGACGCGGAGACGATGCACTTGCACCTCACGCCACGCATCGGCCGCTCGCGCGGCACGGAATTCGACATCATCCGCGAGGAGCCGGCGCCCATCCGGCCCGATCCCTATCTGGTGCGCTCCGCGCCCACCGACAGCTGGTTCGCATCCGCGCCGCGGCTGCGGGTCGCCAAGTAAGGAGCGGGCGAGCCATGTCCCGCAACCTCCTCCAGAACTTCCGCGGCGCCCGCGCGCTCATCATCGCCTCCGGCGAAGGCGGCATCGACACGCTGGAGAGCGTGCTCGGCAAGCTCGGCCTCTTGGTCGCCCGCTCGGAGGCGCCGGAGGCGGGCCGCCATCTCGACCTCGCCTCGGTGGAGGAGCGCGCGGACCTGCTCTTCATCGACGGCGACCTCGACAGCGTGCTGCCCTGCGACCTCGGCGCGGCCCGCACCCCGCCGGTGCCGGTGATCGGGCTGGTCGGCATCGAGGCGCCGGGCCGGCTGAAGGCGTTGATGAACCAGGGGGCCACGGCCTTCCTGCGCAAGCCGGTCTATGCCGGCGCCGTCTACACCACGCTGTTCCTCGGCGTGAATCAGTATCTGCTGCGCAAGGAGATGGCGAGCGAGCTGAACGCCCAGCAGGATCGCCGCCGCCGCCGCAAGGCGGTCATCAAGACCATCCTGCTGCTGATGGAAGAGCACCAGGTGGATGACGACGAGGCCTATGTCATGCTCCGCCGCGACAGCATGCGCCGGCGCCAGAGCCTTGAGGATTATTGCGAGGACTACATCTCCGGCCGGTCGAAGCTGACCGCGTCCTCGCCCGAAGCCGAGCCGCGCACCGCGGCCCGGCGCTGACCTTACAGACCCACATCACGACGGAGCCGCACGGCTCCGCGCACGTGGCAGCTGCCAGCGACGCCAGCCCGCCCGCAAGGAGAAGGCCCATGTCCCGGCATCCCATGTCCCGGCAGCACGCATCACGGCCCCTGACGCCGCCCCCCTATTCCCCTCCCGATCCGGCCTGGCTCGAAGGCTCCATCATGGCCGCACGCGGCGAAGCCAAAGGGCGCGCCGGCGAACGCTACGAGATCACCGAGGCGAGCCAGGGCAAGTATCACTACGTCTACGGCCCGTATGCCACGCCCGTGCTGCGCGTGGATCCGGGCGCGGTGGTGAGCGCCGAGACCCACGACGCCATGGAAGGGCAGATCAAAAGCGAGAGCGACAAGCCGTCGGAAATCCTCAACTTTCCCTTCCTCAACCCGCAGAATGGGCCGATCTTCGTCAACGGCGCGGAGAAGGGCGACTGCCTCGCCGTCTATATCCACGACATCGTGCCGCGCGGGCCGCAGCCCATCGGCACCACCTGCATCATGCCGGAGTTCGGCGGCCTCGTCGGCACAGGCGACACCGCGATCCTCAACGCGCCTTTGCCGGAGATCGTGAAGAAGCTGCACGTGGATCCGGCGACTGGCGTGCGCTGGAACGAGCGAATCAGCCTGCCCTACCAGCCCTTCATCGGCACCATCGGCACCGCGCCGGAGATCGAGGCCATTTCCTCCCTCGTCCCCGACTATTACGGCGGCAACATGGACCTGCCGGACGTGGCTCCCGGCGCCGTCATCTACCTGCCGGTGCATGCGCCCGGCGCCCTGCTCTATCTCGGCGATTGCCACGCGACGCAGGGCGACGGGGAATTATGCGGATTCGCCATCGAGCATCCCACCGTGACCACGGTGCAGATCGACCTCATCAAGGGGTGGAACTTCCGCTGGCCGCGGCTGGAGACCCACGACCGCATCATGACCATCGGCTCCGGCCGCCCCATGGAGGACGCCGCCCGCATCGCCTATCGAGAACTGGTGCGCTGGATGGCCGCCGACTACGGGTATGACGAGCTGGAAGCCTACATGCTGCTGACGCAGGCAGGGCACCTCAGGGTCGGCAACATGGTGGACCCGAAGTACACGCTCGGCGCCTCCGTCGACAAGACGCTTCTCGGCGCGGCCTGAGCCACGCACGCCTGGCAATGGCTCCGGCGATCGCCGGCAGCCTCCGGTCGAGCCACCTATGCCCGCAGATCCTGCCACTCGGGATGGCGGCGGAACTGCGTGGCCACGTATGAACACAGCGGGGTGATCTTGAAACCTTCCGCGCGTGCATCGGCGATGAGGGCATCCACCAGACGCGCGGCGATGCCGCGTCCCTCGAAGGCCGGCGGCACGCCCGTATGGGTGACGACGAACGGGCCGTCGCCGCGGCGCTGGTAGCTCAGTTCCGCTTCCGCACCACCGCCGAGGCGGATGACATAACGTCCTCCGCCCGGCCCCTCCTCGCGCTGTATCTCTTGGCGAGCATCTTGGCTGGCGTCGCTCATCATGCCTCCGTCGGTGGTGCTGCTCCCACCATAACGGCGATGCTATCCCATCAGTTCATTTCGCGCGCCTAAAGCCCGCGAGCGTGCGGAAGGCATCTGCGAGCCGCTCCTTGGACAGCGGCTGCACGAAGTTGCGAATATAGGGCGCGGTGTCCCAGGACACGGAAACGATGCCGTCCACCACGGCCTCGGTCGCGACGCCGAAATCCTCCAGTGCGCGCGGCAAGCCGAGGCGGGCGTAGAAGGCCAGCAGGTCCGCCATGAAATCGGCGTCGCGTCCCTCCGCCAGCAGTTGCACCAGAAGCCCGAGGGCCACCTGCTCGCCATGCAGCGCCCGCGCCACCTCCGGCACCGTGGAGAAGCCCCGCGTCAGCGAATGGGCGATGGACAGGCCCCCGCTCTCGAAGGCAAGGCCGGAGAGGAGGATGGTCGCCTCCACCACGCGCTCCACAGCTTCGTCCGCCGTCTTGCGGGCGACGGCGGCCACCGCCGCCTCGCCGTCCGCGCGGATGGCGAGGTAGCAGGCATCGGCGATGGTGACGGCAAGCGTGGTGGGGCGACCCTTGAAGAAATTCAGCCCGCCGGCGGCGGCGCACTGCTCCACCTCGAACTTCTTGGACAGGGCATCGCCGATGCCCGCCACGAAGAAGCGCGCCGGCGCCTGGACGATGACGGACGTATCCACCAGCACCGCATCGGGATTGGCATCCATCAGCCGCACTTCGCTCAGCACGTGCTCGGCGGTGTAGACCACCACGAGGCGGGAGGTGGGGCTGTCGTTGGAGGCGATGGTCGGCACGATGACGAGCGGCGTGCGCAGCGCGATGCGCACGCCCTTGGCGGTGTCGATGGCCTTGCCGCCGCCGACACCGATCACCACGTCCGCGCCCGCCGCCCGCGCGGATGCGGCCAGCTTGTCGATCTCCGCCGCCGTGCATTCCCCGCCGAAGGTGGCGAAGGTGACCGCCTCGGCCTCCGCCAGCTCAGCCTTCAGGCACGCCCCGAGCAGATCCATCACGATGGCGTCGGCCACCACGAAGGGCCGGCGGCCGTGCAGGCGCACGAGCGCGCCCAGCTCACCAAGTGCCTCGGGGCCCTGGATGTAGCGGGCCGGAGACCCGAACGCGCGCACGCTCATGCGTCACCCCAGTGGAAATCGCGCTTGCCGCCATCCATGCAGATCAAGGCGCCGTTGATGAAAGCCGCCTGCGTGGAGCAGAGGAAGGCGACGAGCGCCCCCACCTCCTCCGGCTGGCAGAAGCGGCCGACGGGATTCTGTCCGGTGATCACCGCCCGCTTCTCCGGCGAGAAGGTGGCGATGAAATCGGTGGCCACATAGCCGGGCGCGATGGCGTTCACCGTGATGCCATCCGCACCCACTTCCTTCGCCACCGTGCGGGTGAAGCCGAGCACGCCGGCCTTGGCCGCCGAATAGTTGGCGACGCCCGGCCGCCCGCCGCCGGTGACGTTCATGGACGAGGTGTTGACGATACGGCCGAAGCCGTTCGCGCGCATCAGCGGAATGGCGTGCTTGCTGCACAGGAAGGTGCTGCGCAGGTGGGTGGAGACGATGATGTCGAAATCGTCGATCTCCATCTCCGCCACACGCCGCCCGAGATGGCGCCCGCCCGCCCCGGCATTGTTCACGAGAATGTCGAGCCGCCCGAAGGCGACCGCCGCAGCAGCCACAACGCCGGCGGCGCCCGCCTCGTCGGCCACGTCGCCCGGCGCTGCCGCCGCCTCGTACCCAGCCTGCCGCAGGTCCTCGGCGCAGTGGGCGGCGCCCTCTGCGTCGATGTCGTTGATGACGATGCGCGCGCCCTCGGCGGCGAGCCCCAGCGCCTCCGCCCGGCCGATGCCGCGCGCCGCGCCGGTGACAAGGGCGACCCGCCCCTTCAGTCCCAGATCCATCTTGGTCTCCGATCAGCCCTTCACCGCGCCCGCGCCGAGCCCCTGGATGAAGTATTGGCTCAGCAAGGCGAAGGCGCCGAACAGCGGCAAAGCGATGAGGGTGGAGCCGGCCATGATCTCGCCCCAGCGCAGGTCGAACGAGCCGACCATGGAGGCGAGCCCCACCGGTACGGTCTTGTTGGCATCGGAGCCGATCATGATCAGCGCATAGGTGTAGTCCGTCCACGACAGGAGGAAGGAGAAGATTGCCACCGTGATGAGCCCCGGCAGCGACAGCGGCAGCACCACGCGCAGGAAGGCGCCGAGCCGCGTGCAGCCATCCACCATGGCGGCCTCCTCCAGCTCGAACGGCATGCTCTTGAAAAAGCCCCACAGGAACCAGACGCCGAGCGGCAGGGTGAGGGTGAGATGGGAGACGATGACGCTCGCCAGCGTGTCGCCGAGCCCGAGCTTGGCGAAGATGGAGAACATGGGAATAGCGATGAGCAGCGGCGGGAACATGTAGGCGTAGAGCATCGCCCCCACGATGATCCCCTTGCCCCGAATGCGGTGGCGCGTGACCGCATAGGCGATCATGATCGAGAACACCATGGTCACCGCCACCGTCACCGCCGCGACGATCAGCGAGTTCAGGAACTGGGTGGGATAATCCGTCAGCTCCAGAAGGTTGGTATAGTATTCCCAGGTGAACGGGCCCGGCAGCAGCGACGTGGAATTGATGAGCGCCTCCGGAGCGCGGGTGGAGGACACCACCATCCAGTAGATGGGGAAGGCCGAATAGACCGCGATCAGCGTCGCGGCGCCATAGAGCGCCACGCGGCCGGCGAGCGAGCGGGGGGAGGAGCGAGACATTCCGGCATCACTCCGTGTCGAGCGGGAACAGGCGGAAATAGATGAACACCACCAGCGACAGGATGGCGAAGGAGATGGTCGCCACCGCCGCGCCGCCGCCGATGTCGAACTGCCCGAAGGCCTGGCGATAGGAGAGGATGGCGAGGTGCTCCGTAGCGCCCACAGGGCCGCCTTGCGTGAGCAGCCAGATGACGTCGAACTTGTTGAACATCCACACCGCGCGCAGCAGCACGATCACGGTCAGGATCGGCTTCAGCATGGGCAGGGTGATGTGGAAGAAGCGCTGCACGGCATTCGTGCCGTCCACCTTCGCCGCCTCGTAGAGCGAGGACGGCACCGTCTGTAGCGCGGCGAGGAAGGTGGTGGTGACGAAGGGCGTCCACATCCACACGCTCACCAGGATCACCGACGCCATGGCGGCGCCCGGGCTCTCGAACCACTGCACCTGCGGCAGGCCGACGGCGGACATCATGGTGGTGAGGACGCCGATGGAGCCGTCGACCATCCATTTGAAGGTCAGCACCACCACCACGGTCGGCAGCAGATAGGGCAGGATTGAGAGGCCGCGCACGATATTGCGGCCGGGGAAGACCTGGTTGAGCACCAGCGCGAAGCCGATGCCCAGCACCACCTGGAAGATGATGGTGCCGAACGAATAGATGAATCCGTTGATGAGCGCGCGCCAGAACACCCACTGCGACAGCATGCGCGTGTAATTGTCGAGCCCGGCCCATTTGGGCGCGCCGACGAAGGAATCCATCTGGTAGAAGCTCAGCGACACCGCATAGACCACCGGCGCCACGATGAGCAGCGCGGTCACGGCGAGGCCCAGGATGAGGAAGGAATAAATCGTCGCTTTGGAGCTCACCTGCGGCGCCTCGCTGGAGCGGCTTGTGACCCTTCAGGGCCAGCACGGAAACGCCCGGCCGGAGGGCCGGAGCGATGTGGAAGGATTGGCCGGCAGGCCACGATCAGGGCAGAGCCTGCCGGCCTTGCGTCTTCGGACGAAACCCTCAGGACGCAATCATGTGGCGATGACCGCTCACGAAGCGATGACCTGCCGCATGCGGTCGGCCGCCGTCTTCACGCACTCGGCGGAGGACATGCCCTTCAGCACCTTGTTCTGGAGCATCTCCGGGAACACGAAGGCCTCGAAGATCTTGCCCGGCTTCAGGCTCGGCGAGGGACCCTGGGTGTCGATGGAGGTGAGGATCATGTTCTTGTCGGTGAGGAACGACTTCATCATCTCCACCGCCGCATTGTGCTTCTCGATGAGCGGATGGGCCCGCCAGCGCGCATCGTCATAGACATCGAGGCGCGGCGGCTGGAAGTGCAGCGGGGCGGTGTGCAGGAAGTTGATGTACTGGTTCTCCGTGAACCACTTCATGAATTTCATGGCCTCGTCGGACTGGGGCGTCTTCAGCACCACCCAGCCGTCATAGCCATGGTTCACCGCCTGATGCTTTCCGGCGGAATCCATGTAGGGCATGATGCCGTACTTGTCGGCCAGCGCGGGGTTGTTGCGCTCGATGGTCTCGATGATGCGGCCCGCATAGGCGGTGTGCGCCACCTTGCCCGAGGTGAAGTTCGACAGCACCTCGCCGAAGCTCGCCTGGCTCGTGCCGGACGGCATGGTCTTGTAGAGATCGCCGAAGAAATCGAGATAGCGGCTCGCGCGCGGCGCCATGTCCGCATTGTCGAAGATGATGTTCCACTTGTCGTCGAACAGCTGCACGCCCTCGGCCCACATGAAGCCTGGGGAGAGCCAGTTGGTGGCGCCGTTCGAGCCGATGGGGAACAGGGAGCCGGACGTGCCGTCGCCGTTGAGCGCCTGGCTGTTTTTCAGGAAGCCGTCCCACGTCTTCGGCACGTCGAGCTTGTTCTTCTCGTAGAGATCCTTGCGATAATAGATCCAGGCAAGGTTGTAGTCGTAGGGATACCAGTAGACCTTCCCATCCACCGGGAACAGGATGTTCGGCCCCCACTTGTACTTGTCCGTCAGCTCGTTGAGCGGCATCAGCTGCCCCTCGGAGGCGAGGATCAGCACGTGGCCGATGAAGGCGAAGGTGGCGATGTCGTAGGGCGTGCCGCCGCGCAGCGACGTGGTCACCTTGGTGAAGATGCCGTCCAGCGGAACGGAATCCACCACCACCTTGGTGCCGAACTGCTTCTCGTATTCGGCCGCCGCCACCTTCAGCGCGCGGATGCTGTCGATGGAGGTCTCGGCATTGAGGAAGCGGATGGTCTTGGTGCCCTGCGCGCGCACCACGGCGGGGGCCGCGAGCCCACCCGCGGCGATGCCGGCACCGAGGGCTCCGGCACCCTTCAGTAGGGTCCGGCGTGACAGCCCGTCCTTCTTGATCTCATCCATGGCGTTCTCCCGATCGTCTTGTTCTGCGTTCTTGTTTTCACTCGGCAAATTCAGGCGGCGGGGCGCCGCCCCACGTCCGCGTCAGCGCGGTTGATCCGCGCTCCGGTTTCCTTGGAGAAGACATGCAGCCGGCCGGGCCGGAACTGGATGGGAAGGGTCGTGCCGTTGCGCACGGCGTCGGTGCGGTCCATGAGCACGCGAAGGCGCACGCCCGCGACCTCGCCGATGCAGAGCGTCTGCGCGCCGAGCTGCTCGATCACCGCCACATGGAAGGTGTGCGCGCCCGGCGCCTCGCCGACGCCGATATGCTCGGGCCGCACGCCCAGCACCAGCGGCGTGCCCTCGGCCACGGCGATGCCCGGGGGCAGCTCAATGGACAGGCCGCCGGCCTTGAGCGCGCCGCGCTCCAGATGCCCTTCGATGAGGTTCATCTCGGGCGAGCCGATGAAGCCCGCGACGAACAGGTTCGCCGGCCGGTCATACACCTCCAGCGGAGCGCCCACCTGCTGCACGTGGCCATCGCGCATGATGAGGATGCGGTTGGCGAGCGTCATCGCCTCCACCTGGTCGTGGGTGACGTAGACCATGGAGGTGCCCACCTCCTGGTGCAGGCGGGCAATCTCCTCGCGCATGCGTACCCGGAGCTTCGCGTCGAGGTTGGAGAGCGGCTCGTCGAGCAGGAACACGTCGGGGTCCCGCACCAGCGCCCGGCCCAGCGCCACGCGCTGCATCTGCCCGCCGGACAGCTGCTTGGGCTTCCGCTCCAGATAGGGATCGAGCCCCAGCATGGCGGAGGCAGACTTCACCCGCCGGTCGATCTCCGCCTTGTCCATCTTGCGCATGCGCAGGCCGAAGGCGAGGTTCTCGTAGATGGTCTTGTGCGGGTAGAGCGCATAGTTCTGGAACACCATGGCGATGTTCCGGTCCTTGGGCTCAAGGCGGGTCACGTCGCGCCCGCCGATCTCGATCGTGCCGGTGGTGATCTCCTCCAGCCCCGCGATCATCCGCAGCGTGGTGGACTTGCCGCAGCCGGAAGGGCCGAGGAACACCACGAACTCGCCGTCGCGGATGTGGAGGTCCACCCCATGCACGGCCACCTGGCCACCATAGGCCTTGCGGACGGTATTGAGCCTGACTTCAGCCATGGGTGACCTCATCCCGGCGGGCCGTGGCGTTGGCCCGCTCGTCCTCGACGAAGGCGTGAATGCGATGGTTGATCGGGGCGAGCGCCGCCTGGATCTCGCAATAGAGCCCGTGTCCCCGCGCATAGAGCGCCGCGCGCGCGGGATCGGGCGTGGCAGTGGAGACGATGGCGACGCGCCGCGCCGCATCCGCTTCGTCGGCATACGCCCCGACGCCCACGCCAGCCAGCAAGGCTGCGCCGAAGGAGGCTTCCGCCACCGCCGGCAACTCAACTTTCACATCCAGCACATCGGCCACGATCTGCCGCCACAGGGCGCTCTTCGCCCCGCCGCCGGTGAGGCGCGCGGTGGAGAAGTCCAGCCCCTTGGCGCGCAAGGCGACGAGGCAATCCTTCAGCGAATAGGCGATACCCTCATAGAGCGCCCGCACGAAGTGGCCCGGCCCGTGGTTGAAGCCGATGCCCACGAAATCCGCCCGCAGCAGAGGGTCCCAATGGGGGCTGCGCTCGCCGTTGAGATAGGGATGGAAGAACAGGCCCTCCGCCCCCGGCCGCACGGCGGCGGCAAGGCGGTCCATCTCGGTGAACACCGCGCCCCCATCCTCGCCCCCGCGCTTGAAGAAGGTGTCGCGCAGCCATTTGTGAGCAGAGGCGCAAGAATTGGTCGCCGCGATCACATACCAGTGGTCCGGCATGATGTGGGGGTAGTTGATGACGGTGAAGTCCGGCCGGGGATGGCGGGAGAGCACGCTCACCGTCGCCGCCGTGGCGAGCTTCACCACGCCGAGCCCCTCGCCGGTCATGCCCGCGCCATAGGTCTCGGCCGCCGTGTCGGAGGTGCCGCACACCACGGGCGTGCCCTCGGCAAGGCCCGTCTGCCGCGCGGCTTCCGCCGTCACGGTGCCCACCACGGTCTTCGGCGCCACGATGGGCGGCAGCGTCTCCAAGGGCCAGCCGATCATGGCGCACAATTCGGGCGACCAGCCGCCGGTTGTGGCATCGGCCATCAGCGTGCCGACGGCGTCGATGGTGTCCGTCTCCCAGGTGCCGGTGAGGCGGGAGCGCAGCCAGTCCTTGGCCACGTAGAGCCGGCGCACGCGGGCGAAGGCGGCCGGCTCATGCCGGCGCAGCCACAGCATCTGCGGCAGGGTCCAGGTGGGATTGGCGCGGTTGGCGCCGATCTCCAGGATGCGCGCATCCCATTGCCGGCGCAGGTCCGCTGTCTCGGGGCCGGAGCGCTGGTCGTTCCACAGAATGGCGGGGCGGATCACCGCGCCGTCCGCATCCTCCAGTACCTGGGTATGGGCACCGGCGGAGAAGGAGACGGCGAGTACGTCGCGCGGCGATGCGCCGGCGGCGGCGAGCGCGCGCGGCACGGTCTCACATACCGCGCGCCACCAGTCGTGCGGGTCCTGCTCGCTCCAGCCGGGATAGGGCGCGGAGGTGGCGATGGGCGCGGACGCCTCGCCCGCCAGCGTGCCGTCGATGCGGATCACGCTGGTCTTCAGCGCCCCCGCGCCGAGATCGATACCGATGAGGAGATCAGCCGCCACGGCGCACGTCCACCGCTCCGGCGGCCGGGCGCAGGCCCAGCTTGCCGGGGTTCATGAGGTTGCCCGGATCCAGCGTGTCCTTGATGGCCTGCAGGATGTCGAGGCCGACGCCCAGCTCCCGCGCCAGCCACGGGTTGCGGAACACGCCGACGCCGTGATGGTGGGCGATGGAGCCGCCGTGGTCCAGCGTCAGGGACTGGATGGTCTCCCACAGCCGCGCATGGAGCGGCAGCGCCTCGGCCTCCGGCATGGGCGGCAGGCGGATGGTCATGTACTGGCAGGCGCCCTCGGGATAGATGTGCGACCAGTGCGCACCGAAGTGGATGTTCGGGTAGATGGCCCGCACCGCTGCTTCCATGGCGGCATACATGCCGGGAAGCGCGGACCAGTTGCCCGTCACCTCGATGGTGTCGTTGTAATAGCCCGCCGCTTGCCATTTCTGCGAATAGGCGACGTAGCGGTTTTCCTTCCAGTGGTGGTACGGCCCATCGGGCGCGATCAGCGCGCCCTGCGCCTTGGCGATGGCGAGGCTCATCTCCTGTTCCGCGCTCACCATGGGCTCGGTGCCGGAGAAGGCGAAGATGCCGAGAATGGGCCGCGTGGCGAATGCCTCAAGCCCCTGCGTGCGCTCCGCGCTCTCCGCCGCGTCGTAGAGGCGGGCGATGGTCGGGCGCAGTTCGGCCTGCATGATGAGGCGGGCAGTTTCCCACGCCGCTTCCAGCGAGGGGAAGGCCAGCACCACGCCGCGCTCCACCTCGGGCTTCTTCCAGATGCGGAGCGTGACCTCGGTGATGATGCCGAACGCACCCTCCCCGCCCACCATCAGGTCGCGGATGGACGGCCCCACCGAACGGCGGGCGAGCGGGCGCACCTCCAGCAGGCGGCCGTCCGGCAGCACCGCCTTGAGGCCGAGCACGATGTCCTCGATCTTGCCATAGCGGCTCGAGGCCTGCCCGCCGCCCCGGCAGGCGACCCAGCCGCCCACCGTCGAAATCTCGATGGATTGGGGAAGATGGCCGCAGGTGAAACCCTCGGCATTCAGCGCCGCCTCGAACTCCGCGCCGTTCATGCCGGTCTCGACGGTGACCATGGCGTTTTGCGGATCGACCGAGACGATCTTGTCCAGCCGACGCAGGTCCACCATCACCTCGCGGGCGAGCGGGATGGCGCCGCCCAGCACGCCGGAGCCGTTCCCGAACGGGATGAGCTGGATGTTGCTTGCCCGTGCATGGCGCACGATGGCGGCCACCTCGTCCGCCGAGCCGGGCCGCACCGCGAGCCGCGGCATGACGCCGGCGAGCTTGCCGGTGCGGGCGCGGAAATTGGCGAAGGGCAAGCGGTCATGGGCATAGGCGCGCCGGTCTTCGTCGCCGGTCAGCACGTTGTCGCGGCCGACCAGCGCGGCGAAGGCGTCCACCAGCTCCGCATCGGCGGACGCTTCGGATCGCGCGGCTTCGTTGATGTTGGTTTGGACTGCGGCCGGACCGGTCATAGGCACCTCTTTGCGCGAGAGGCACGGCGATGCGATCCCTTGCGGGCTCCCATGCTGGCGTCCTCCCATCGTCGTTTTCGATCTTGAACAATCGTTTGTTCAAAGCTGTCAGAGAAAGCCGGAGGCGTCAAGCGGGGATATTCAGATGGGGGCGGGACCGGTGGAGCCGCGCACCACGAGGGCGCCGGGCGGCAGCGGCGCGACCGGGGCCGGGTCTTCCCCGCCGAGCGCCCGGATGAGCAGGTCGGCGGCGACGCGGCCCATCTCCTCGGTGGGCATGGCCACGCTGGTGAGGGCGGGATAGAGCATTCGCGCCACCGGCGCGTCGTGCAGGCCGATGACGGAGATATCCTCGGGAATGCGCAGGCCCGCCTCATGCAGCGTCGCCATGGCGCCGGCGGCGGACACAAGCGTCGCCGCCAGCACCGCCGTGGGGTGTTGCGGCAGCAGCGCCCGCATGGCCTGCGTGCCGCCTTCGGCCGTGTAGCCCGCCACGCCTACAAGCGCTTCATCGAAGGCGATGCCGGCCGCCGCGAGCCCGTCGCGATAGCCCTGCAGGCGCTCGCGGGCATTGAAGCCGCCCTCGCGACCGGCAAGATGGGCAATGCGGCGGTGGCCCAGCGCGGTGAGATGCTCCACGCCCTTGCGGGCGGCGGCGCGGCTGTCCAGCACCACGGAGAGCGGCGCGCCGGGCAGGATGCGGTTCATGAGCACGAAGGGCACCCGCGCGGCGGCGAGATCCGTGCGCAGCACCTCGTCATCGTCGAGGCTCGCGACCAGAAGGCCGTCCACGCGGTTGGTGCGGGAAATCTTGGCGATCGTGGTGGCCGTCTCCCCCGGCTCGCGATGGGAGATGAGCAGCGAATAGCCGCGCTCGGCCGCCTCCAGCTCGGCCCCGCGGATGGCCGAGGCGAAGACCGGGTTGTCGAGCTGGGGCACCACGATGCCGAGCGTATCCGTGCGCTGGGTCCTGAGCCCACGCGCCAGCGGATTGGCGAGGTACTGCATCTCCTCGGCGATCTTCAGGATGCGGACGCGCGTCTCTTCGCGCACCCGCTGGCTCGCCTCCCCCCTGAGGACGCGTGAGGCCGTCGACATGTCGACGCCCGCCGCCCGCGCCACATCCGCCAATGTCACCCTCGCCATTCCGCCGGAGCCCCCTGCCAGCTCTCCCGCGCCCACCATCCTCCAGGCACGGGCGTCTTTGCAAGGCGGGCGAAAAGCCCCGCCGACCGGGCCGGCGGGGCGGAGCGGCTCAGTGGCCGAGCGACCAGCGCCGCTCGATGGGGGCGGGCTGCTTCTTGCGGGTGGCGCAGAGCGAGCAGCCACAGCCGGCCAGATGCTCGCGCTTGACCACCTTGGGCTCGGCAGAGGTCTTCTCCGAGCGGTCGATGGCCCGGCGCAGCTTGCCGTTCATGGTGCTGAGGCGGGGCATCGCCATCTCGCGCGGCGCCTCGCCGCTGCAATTGGGGCAGCAGGCGGGCTGTTCGGCCGCGCTCATGGAGCCCCAGTCGTCGAAGGGGCCGCAGGCCTCGCAGGAGTAGGTATAGAGGGGCATCGTCTGTCTCCCGGGGGGAAACGGGCGGCCCACGGGCCGCCCGGATGGAGTGTCAGGGGTTGAGCCAGCCCTGAAGCAGCGAGAGGCCGGGCACCCAGCCGGTGAGAATGCCGATGAGCACGGTGAAGGCGCCGGTGAACTTCAGGATCGGCTGCTTCATGGTCAGCAGCAGGAAGTAGCAGAACCAGAGCAGGCCCCAGCCCACCCAGTTCCACCCCATCCAGAGCCCGATGGGGCTGTCCGCCCCACGCAGCGACTGGATCGCCACCGGCGCCACGGTGATGGCCACGAACAGGCTGAACCAGCCGAGCCCCCGCCCGTCCACCTTGGTGACGCGGTTGTAGGCCACCCAGAAATAGGTGGCGGTGAACAAGAGCGTCAGCGCGGCGCCCTTGATGGAGGCCGCATCCGCCGCCGGGTTGAAGGCCCAGAACAGCGAGATGGCGAGCGTCACCACGCCCGACACCACGTTCACGACGATGATCTCGCGGTCCTCGATCTTGCCCAGCAGCCAGAGGCCGTTGAGCACGAGCACCGCGCCCACATAGAGCAGGCCAAGTCCAAGCAGCATGATGGATCTCCTCAGCCCCGGCCGATGGCTCGGCCGGGGCGACAGGGGTTGTTCCGAAGGTGCCTGGACTTCAGCTCGCGCGGGCGACGTCGACACCCGAGACCTGCCGGGTGGGCCCGGTGGAGTTCGGGTTGATGTCGAAGTCGAAGATCTTGGTGGGGATCGCTACCGTCGCGCACACGTTCGGGATGTCCACGATGCCGGCGATGCGCCCCTCCACCGGCGCGGTGCCGAGGATGGTATAGGCCTGCTCGCCGGAATAGCCGAATTTCTTCAGGTATTCGATGGCGTTGAGGCAGGCCCGGCGATAAGCGACATGGGCATCGAGATAGTATTGCTCGCCGGTGTGCTCATCCACCGAGATGCCTTCGAAGATGAGGTAGTCGTCGAAGTGCGGGTCGATGGGGCTCGGCTTGAAGATGGGGTTGATGACCCCGTATTTGGCCATGCCGCCCTTGATGAGGCCCACGCCGATGTCGATCCACCCGGCCATCTCGATGGCGCCGCAGAAGGTGATCTCGCCGTCGCCCTGGGAGAAGTGGATGTCGCCCATGGAGAGGCCGCCGCCCTTCACATAGACCGGGAAGTAGCAACGCGAGCCACGCGACAGGTTCTTGATGTCGCAATTGCCACCGTGCTCGCGCGGCGGCACGGTGCGCCAGCCTTCCGCCGCCGCCTTGTCGCGCATCGCTCCGGTCATCTGGCCCATCAGGGCAGTGTCGGCATAGGGCAGCGCCGCGAGCGGCGGCACGCGCTGCGGATCGGTGGCGACGAGGGCGGCCTCGCGGCGGTTCGCCTCGGCCATCAGCTTGTGGTCGGGCAGGCAGCCGATCAGGCCGGGGTGGATGAGGCCGGGATAGCGCACCCGCGGCACATGGCGGGAGGTGGTGTAGATGCCGTGGAAGTCCCAGCAGGACTTCACCGCCTCGGGATAGTGCTCGGTGAGGAAGCCGCCGCCGTTCTGCTTGTCGAACAGGCCGTTGAAGCCCCACTCGGAACCTTCGATGGGGCCGATGTCGAGGATGTCCACCACCATCAGGTCGCCCGGCTCGGCGCCCTCCACGCCGAACGGACCGCTCAGATAGTGCACCTTGGTGAGGTCCACGTCGCGCACGTCGTTGGCGCTGTCGTTGTTGCCGATCTGCCCGCCGGTCCAGTCGTAGCATTCGACCCGGAACTCGTCGCCCGGCTTGAACATCTCGACCATGGGCAGGTCCGGATGCCAGCGATTGTGCGTCTTGATGGTCTGCTGCTCGGGCTTCTTGTTGAGGTCGATCTTGAAGACGGTCTTTGCCATGGGGCTTCCTCCTTGGAGGGTGCCGCGGCTTTCGCGCCGCTCTACGGGCAGCCTTGAAGCCGCCACGCCCGCACCCTGCCCAGGAAAGCTAGGAAGCCCATGTAAGCGGCTTAGGCGCTTCGTGGGCCGCGCATGTAAAATTTTGTAAGCGGCCGCGGCTCGGGCGCGCATCGCCCGCCGGTCGCGCTATGATCGCGAGGCGAAGCAATCTTGGGACGAAGCAGAAGCTCAGCGCGAGGGTGCACGGCGGGATGATGAACGAGGCTGCGCGCAGTCCGAAAATCCTGATGGTGGACGACGACCGCCGGATGTGCGGCTTCGTCACCAAGTTCTTGGCGCGGGAAGGCTTCTGCGCCGATTTCGCGCTGGACGGCAGCGCCATGCGCGACGCGCTGGCGGCGACGCGCTTCGACCTCATCATTCTCGACCTCACCTTTCCCCGCGGCGAAGACGGGCTCTCCCTCGCCCGCGCGGTGCGCGCCGGCTGGGACATGCCACTGCTCGTGCTGTCGGCCAAGTGCGAGACGGTGGACAAGATCGTGTGCCTGGAACTCGGCGCGGACGACTACGTGACCAAGCCGTTCGAGCCGCGCGAGCTGCTCGCACGGGTGCGGGCGCTGTTGCGGCGCGCCAATGGCGCCATCCGCACCACGCCCCCCTCCCCTGCCCCGGCCGTGTCCGCCGGCCATCATCTGGCGTTCGGCGTCTTTCGGCTCGACCTCGACCGCCGCGAGCTGACCCGGCAGGACGGCACCCGCGTGGCGCTGACCAGCCACGAATTCCGCCTGCTCGCCGCCCTCGCCGAGCGGCCCGGCCGGGTGCTCACCCGCGACCAGATGCTGGATCTCGTCGCCAACCGGCAGTGGGCGCCATTCGACCGCAGCATCGACGTGCTGGTCGGCAAGCTCCGGCGCAAGCTGGAGGATGGCGGCGGCGCCGAGATCATCAAGACCGTACGCGGGGAAGGCTATGTCTTCACCCCGCCCGCGCCCCACTGAAGCGTCGCCTCAAGCGCCGCGCGGGGCGGCCGGCAGCAGCAGCGTGACGCGGGTGCCCGCCCCCGGCTCGCTCTCGATGACGAGGTTGCCGCCAGACTGCCGCGCGAAGCCGTAGACCGTCGCGAGGCCGAGGCCGCTGCCGCTCTCCGCCGGCTTGGTGGAGAAGAAGGGATGGAACGCCCGCTCCACCACGTCCGGCGCCATGCCGCAGCCGGCATCCTCCACCACCAGCGCCACGTAGGTGCCGGGCGGCATGTCATCCAGAAGCACGGGCGCGCCGGGGGCAAGGTCACGCAGTTCGGCGCCGAGGCGGATGGTGCCGCGCCCGTCGAGGGCATCGCGCGCGTTGAGCATGAGGTTGAGCAGGCTCGCCTCCAGCTGGCGCGCATCGACAATGGCGGCACACGGCTCACGCGCGACCAGCCGATCCAGTGCAATGCCGGCGCCCAGCGCGGCGTTCGCCTGGTGGATCACCTGGTCGAGCACATGGTCGAGGTCCACGAGGCGCGGCAGCAGCGGCTGCGCCCGGCCCACGGCGAGCAACTGGCGGCTGGCGGCGATGCCTTCCTCCACCGCGCTGAGCGCATCCGCCACCAGCTCGCGCATCACCGCGCGATCCCCCGGCGGATCGCGCAGCACCTCCTCCTGAAGCAGCTTGAGATTACCGCCGACCACCGCGAGGAGGTTATTGAAATCGTGGGCGATGCCCGCCGAGAGCCGGCCGATGGCCTCCAGCCGCCGGCTGCGGCGCAACAGTTCCTCCGCCTGCGCCCGCTCGTGGGCCAGCGCGTGGCGATCGAAGCAGCGGCCGAGGGTGGCGAGAAGATCATCGGGATCAAACGGCTTGCAGACATAGTCATAGGCGCCGGCCTGCAAGGCCCGGATCGCGGTGGGCACGGAGGCATAGGCCGTCACCATCACCACCAGCAGGTCCGGCCGGATGCGACCGAGTTCCGTGGCGAGGGCCACGCCGTCCTCCCGTCCGAGGCGGATGTCCACCAGAGCGACGCCCGGCGCCTCAGGCGCCATGGCTTCCACCCGCGCTCTGGCACCGGCGCCGTCATGGGCGACGGCGATCACATAGCCTTCCATCTCCAGCAGCGCGGCGAGGCTGCCGGCGAAGTCCTGGTCGTCGTCCACGATCAGGACGCGTCGTTCCGCCCTACGCGGCATCGGCATGCTCCCCGGCAGCCGGCAGCGTGATGTCGACGCGCGTGCCCCGGCCCGGCTCGGAGCTGATGGAGACGCTGCCGCCGTGGCGCTCGGTGATGCGCTTGACCAGCGCGAGCCCGAGGCCAAGCCCGAACGGCTTGGTGCTGAACAGCGGCTCGAACAGGCGCCGGCGCACCTCATCATCCATGCCCACGCCATTGTCGGTGACGGTGATGCGCACCCGCTCGCCCTCCGCCGCGGTGGCGATGGCGACCCGTCCCGGCAGCGCCCCGGCGGGTCGCTCCAGCACCGCCTGCATGGCGTTCTGCACCAGATTGACGAGCACCTGCCGCAGCCGCTCGCCGTCCGCCTCGATGATCCGGTCGCAGTCGAGGTCCAGGGCCAGCTCGACACCGGACAGGGCACGCAGGTCCGAAGCCTGCTCGGTGATCCAGGCATCAAGCGCCAGCGGCACCATGCTGACGTCTGGCCGGCGGGAAAACTCCAGCAGATCCTCGATGATGCGCACGCAGCGCCGCACGTTGCGCTGGATGCGGTCCAGTTCCCCCCGTTCACGCTCGCCGGCGAGGGTGCCCGCCCGCTGCAGCACCGCCACCGAGGTCGTGAGCGTTCCCAGCGGGTTGCGCAGCTCGTGGCTCACCGTCGCGGTCAACTGGCCGATGGCGGCGAGGCGCTCGCTGCGTGTCAGCTCCTCCCGCGTCTCGTTCAGCTTCTCCAGCGAGCCGACGAGGTTGCGCTCGGCGAGTTCCCGGCTCTCGTTGGCGAGCACGATCCACCACGCGCTGATGGCGAGCAGCGGCAGCATGGCGAGGAACACGCGCAGCAGCAGCCCGCCATTGTCCAGATGGGGCGTCTCCGCCCCCGGATCGATCAGCCGGTAGGTGAGCAGGAACAGCGCCGCGGTGACCACCGTGAGGGCGACGAGCACGCCGCCGACCTTGAGGAGGCGCTGCGGCATGTGCGGCGCGATGCGCCGCCGGAACCCCTCGCCGAAATAGCGCGAGCGCGAGCTTTCGAGATCCTGATGCGACTTCTTGCAGGCATCGTGGCAGTGCGCGTCGAGGCTGCAGCAGAGCGAGCAGATGGGCCGCTCGTAGAAGCTGCAATAGGCCATGTCGTCCCGCTCATAGCCGTGATCGCAGATCTCGCAGCGCAGGACGGGCCCGCTGCCCTGCGCCAGCGAGGCGTCGACGGGTGGCCGGGCCAGATAGTAGCGCCCGCGCGTGGCGAAGCCGATCGCGATGGCGGTGAGGAAGGCGACGAGGAAGGAGAGCGGCGCCGCATAGGCCTCGACGGCCGGACCGAAGACCCCGGTGAAGGCGAGGAGGGAGACGAGCGAGCCCGCCGCCATGCCGCCGCAGCCCACCGGGTTGAAATCGTGCAGGTGGGCGCGCTTGAACTCGATGAAGCCGGGGCTGACCTTCAGCGGCTTCAGCACCAGCAGGTCGGCGATGATGGCGCCGACCCACGCCATGGCGATGTTGGAATAGACCGCCAGCACCACATCCAGCGTCTCGAAGATGCCGAGCAGCATCAGCAGCAGCGAGATGAGGATGTTGAACACCAGCCACACCACCCGGCCGGGATGGTAGTGGGTGACGCGGGAGAAGAAGTTCGACCATGCCAGCGAGCCGGCATAGGCGTTGGTCACGTTGATCTTCACCTGCGACACCAGCACGAACAGCGTGGCGCAGAACAGGGCCAGCGCCGGGTTATCGAATACGTGCTGGTAGGCGACGAGGTACATGTAGATGGGCTCGAGCGCCGTCTGGTGCGGCAGGCCGGCGCCGAGGACGAGCACCGCGAGCAGGCCGCCGGCGAGGATCTTCAGCCCGCCAATGACGATCCAGCCCGGCCCCGCCATCACCACCGCGCCCCACCAGGCGAGCCGGTTCGACGCCTTCTTCTCGGGCAGGAAACGCAGATAGTCCGCCTGCTCGCCGATCTGCACCACCAGCGAGCACATGACGCTCACCGCCGCGCCGAAGGCCAGCGCATCGAACCCGGATGATCCGGTGTCGCGGCCGACGAAGCGGGTCCACGCCGCGACTTCTTCCGGCGCCTTCAGCCAGATCATCACGAAGGGCAGCACCATCATCGCGAGCCAGAGCGGCTGCGTCACCATCTGCAGCCGCGAGATCATGGTGATGCCCATGAGCGTGACGGGGATGATGACGACGGACGACAGGATATAGCCGAGCACCAGCGGCAGGTCGAAGTAGAGCTTCAAGGCCTGCGCCATGATGGCGCCTTCCAGGGCGAAGAAGATGAAGGTGAAGCTCGCATAGATCAGCGACGTGACCGTCGAGCCGATATAGCCGAACCCCGCCCCGCGAGTGAGCAGATCGAGGTCGATGCCGCATTTGCTGGAGTAATAGGCGATGGGCAGGCTGGTGACGAAGATGAACACGGACACCGCGAGGATGGCGAGGCTCGCATTGGTGAAACCGTAGTTCAGCGTGATCGAGCCGCCGATCGTCTCCAGCGCCAGGAAGGAGATGCCGCCGAGCGCGGTGTTGGCGATGACGAAGGGCGACCAGCGACGGAAGGACCGCGCCGTGTAGCGCAGCGAATAGTCCTCCAGCGTCTCGTTGGCGATCCAGGAGTGATAGGACCGCAAAGCGGGCAGTTCGGGCGTTTCCAACGCGTTCTCACCTTGTTATTGCCTCCAAGGCTAGAGGTTCGCGCACGCAGAGGCCAGCCCCGCCGTCCGTGTGTGGCGCCGGTGCCCTCAGCCGCCGCCGGCGACGGTGGTCCAGACGGCCTCGGCGCTGACGGCGGTCACGCTTCCGCGCCGCATATGACACCTGCTTTTTGCAGATCCTGATAGTCTTCGGGGCTCATCCCGATCTCATCAAGCAGCTCGCGATTGTGCTGTCCCAGCCGGGGCGCCGCCAGCCGGATCGACCCGGGCGTCTGGTCGAGCCGTGGCACCACATGGTGCATTGGCAGGAGGCCCATCTCGGCGTCGGGATAGTCGGTAAGCAGTTCGCGTTCGGCGACATGGGGATCGGCCATGATCTGCGGCGTGTCGTAGATCGGCCCGATGGTGACCTCGGCCTGCTCGAAGAAGGCGACGTTTTCCGCCTGCGTGCGGGCCCCGATGAAGGCCCCGATGATGCGGTCCAGCTCAGCGGCATGCTGCAGCCTGTCCGCATTGGTGCGAAAGCGGGGATCGCCGACGAGTTCAGGACGCCCGATGGCCCGGAACAGCCGCTCGGTCATCTTCTGGGTGGAGCCGGACAGGCTGACATAGCCCCCGTCGCTGCACCGATAGGCGTTGCGGGGCGCGGAATTCGTCGATCGGCTGCCGGTGCGCGGCTTCACCTTGCCGGTCAGGCGGTAGTTGGCCGCCTGCGGGCCGAGGATGGCGAACAATGGGTCCAACAGCGGCAGGTCGATCACCTGGCCCCGGCCTGCCTTCACCTCCACCTCACGCAGGGCGATCATCGCGGCGGAGGCGCCATAGATCCCGGCAACGCCGTCGGCGAGATACATGGGCGGCAGGACCGGCTCGCGATCGGCAAATCCGTTGATGGCGGCAAAGCCGGACAGGCCTTCGATAACGGTGCCGAAGCCCGGCCGCTGCGCGTAGGGTCCGTCCTGTCCCCATCCCGAGATGCGGATGATGACCAGCGCGGGATTGATCGCGTGCAGCTCAAGCGGCGACAGTCCCATCTGCTCCAGCACGCCGGGGCGAAAGCTCTCGATGAACATCTGCGCCGACGTCACCAGCCTGCGGATGATCTCGATGGCGCGCGGGTCGCGCAGGGAAAGCGCCAGGCTCTTCTTGTTGCGTCCGTAGATCTTCCAGTGCGTCTCGATCCCTTCCGCCTTCCATGCGCGCAACGTGTCGCCTTCGGGTGGCTCGATCTTGATCACCTCCGCGCCGAAGTCGCCGAGAATCTGCGTCAGCACGTTTCCCGCGAACAGGCGCGACATGTCGAGGACACGAATGCCGTCCAGCGTTCCGCGTGCCTCTGGCTGATAGTCGAGGGTCCGAAGCGTGCTCATAGGGTCCTTTCGAGCGGATTCCGGTCCGCCAGGCGCATGACCGCGCGGGCGCGCTCGACGAACGGCTTGTCGATCATGTGACCGTCGACCAGATAGGCGCCGATGCCGCGCGCCTCGGCATCGGAGGCGGCCGCAACCACCTTTCGCGCCCAGGCGATCTCGTCGGCGTCCGGCGCGAAGATTTCGTTGGCCGTGGCGATCTGGCTGGGATGGATGCAGCTCTTGCCGGAAAAGCCGTGGTGCCTGGCGGCGATGCATTCGGCGCGGTAGCCGTCGCGGTCGCTGACGGCGGCGAAGGCGCCATCATAGGCGGCGATCCCGGCTTCCGCCGCGGCGAGCCGGACGGTGAGCCGCACATGCGCGAGCGCGGCCCCATCACGGCGTGCGATGCCGCAGGGTTCAAGCAAGTCCGCGTAGCCGACCTGCAAGCCCATCACCCACGGATGCGCCGCGGCGAGTTCGGCCGCCTTGCGCAGCCCCCTGGGCGTCTCGATGTTGAGCAGGATCTTCGGGCTGCGGTCCGGCGCGGCGTGTGGCCGGCAACCTGCGATCCGGGCGATGGCCTCACCCACGGCGCCCGCGTCCTCCGCCATGGGCAGGTTGACCACGTCGACGTGGAGACTGCCCAGAACCGCCATGTCCGCGTCGAACGCCTCGGTGCCAAAGGCATTGACCCGCACCACGATGGTCTTGGCCGTGGCCGGCCGGCATTGAAGGAACGCGGCGAGATTGGCGCGGGCCTGCGATTTCTGGTCCTGGGCCACCGCATCCTCGAGATCGAACGCCACGGCGTCGGCCTCTGACGCGAATGCCTTCTCGAACAGTTCGGGGCGGGAGGCGGGGACGAACAGCTTGCTTCGCATCAACACGGCCCTCGTCCTCCCCGTGCCTCTGGGCGTTCCGGATGCGGCCGATCTTGCGGGTCGGTCGATCTCGCGTAAAATGCATTAATCGCAATTTTTCATGAGTATTCTGCATGAAAATCCCCATCGACGGCGTTCAGGCTTTCGTGCATGTCGCCGAGCTCGGGAGCTTCCATCGCGCCGCAGAGCATCTCTTCATCACGCAGACCGCGCTCACCCGTCGGATCCAGCGCCTCGAGGCCTTTGTCGGATTGCGGCTGCTGGACCGGACGACGCGCACGACCACCTTGAGTCCCATGGGAAAGGAGTTCCTGCCCATGGCGCGGCGCATCATCGATGATCTTGTCGATGGTCTTGACCGGCTGCGTACCTCGTCCCGGCTGGGGGTGGGGGATGTCACCGTGGCGACCCTGCAGTCCGTCGCCTTTCGACACCTGCCCTCGGCGCTGCGCACCTATGCCCGCGCGCACCCGGACAATCGTGTCCAGGTGCTGGAGCGTTCGGGGGCGCTCGTCACCGAGGCGGTGCTGCAGGGGCATGCGGACTTCGGCATTCACATTCAGCAGGATCCCCACCCGGACCTGACCGAAGACATGCTGATGCGCGACCCGTTCGTGCTCGTGTGCAGCCGGTCGCATCCCGTTGCAAAGGCAAAGGGCGTGGCCTGGTCGGATCTGAAGGGCATCGACCTCATCACGCTCGGCGGCGCGAGCGGCAATCGTCGCAGCGTCGAAACCCAGTTGGCCAAGGCCGGTCTGAACACCCGTGGCCGGTTCGTGGTGGAGAGCACGCCCAGCGCCATCGCGCTTGCCCGGGAGAATGTCGGCGCGGCGATCCTTCCGGCCGCCATGACCAAGACGCTGGCGGCCGGCCTCGTGGAGGTGCCACTGGTCGAGCCGGTCGTGTTCCGTCTGATCGCCTTGGTGAAACGGAAGAACGAGACGCTTTCCCCTGCCGCCAGCGCGCTCTACGCGGTGATCAGGAACGAACTCTCGCACGCCCGCACAAAGACGCCGGCAGGACGCGCATAGCGACCCGACGCCGCGTCACAGCGCTCGGGCGACCTCCCGCACGGCATTGAAGAACAGCTCCACCTCCGGCCCGGGTCCATGCCCGGCCCGGGTCGTGAGGCCGACCGGACCGCCGGAAATGGAGGTGGACAGAGGCAGCCGCACGAGGGTGCCGTCTTCCAGATCACTCGCCACCACGCCCTGGGAGATGACCCAGACCGCATCGCTGGCCAGAACGTGGGCGCGTGAAAAGCTCGGGTCGGTGGTCTCGATCCGTTCGGCCGGGGTCCTGATGCCTTCCAGCAGAAACAGGCGATCGATCTCCGGGCGGATGATGGAGCCCGTCCCCGGCAGGATAAGGGGATGGCGGATGATCTCGGCAAGCGCCACCGGATGGCCGGTCTGCGCCGGGTGGTGCGGCCGGGCGACGAAGACGATGGGCTCCGAGTAGAGGTGCTCGAACGCCAGCCCCATCATCACCGCCGGGCCGGCAAGGCGACCGACCACCAGGTCCAGCCGCCCCTGCTTGAGTTCCTCCAGCAGCCATCCGTTGGGACCGGCTTCGATGGCGATGGCGCCGGCAAGGCCCGCCGCCCTCGCCCGCTGCACCGCGCGGGGCATGATGCGCGCCGCCACCGTGGGCAGGGCGCCGACGCTCAGGGTGGCCACCATGCCGGACTGGGGATGACGCAGGGTGTCGATGCCGCGGTTAAGCTCCACGAAGGCTGCGCCGGCGTGGATCCGGAAGGCGCGGCCCTCGGCCGTGAGCGAGGCCCCGCTGCGGCCGCGATCGAACAGCGCCGCGCCGAGGATCTCCTCCAGCTCCGCGATCGCCCGTGAGACGGCCGGCTGCGTGAGGTTCAGCGCCTCGGCCGCACGCCCGAAGCCGGCGCGGGCCGCCACCTCAAGGAAGCAGGAGATGTGGCGAAGCTTGATTCGGCCGTCGATCATGGCGCGTTACATATCAAAAACGCATGGGATGATACGAAACTATCATTTTTCATATCGAAATGCACATGAGAGCGTGACCTAGGGTGTACCGCAGCGACCGTTGCGGCACGCCGCTCCGAAGCCATGCAGAGGCATGGCGCATCCCGCTTTCCGCCCACTCACCCGCAAGAGGCGCCATGTCATCCCCCGCCGGCCGATCGCAACGTTGGACCACAGGCATGGCGACCCGTCGCGCGGTGCTCGGGGACGCCCATGTGGAAGCGGCAACGGCCCGCGCCACCCCGCTGGACGAGGCGTTCCAGACCTTCATCACCGAAGGGGCCTGGGGGTCCGTGTGGTCGCGCCCCGGCCTGAGCCGGCGCGAGCGCTCGATCATCACCATCGCGCTGCTTGCCGCCCTCGGCCATGACGAGGAACTGGAGATGCATGTCCGGGCGACGCGCAATACCGGGGCGAGCGCCGAAGATGTGTCCGAGGCCCTGATGCATGTGGCGGTCTATGCCGGCGTGCCGGCGGCCAACCGCGCCTACAAGATCGCCAAGGGGGTCTACGCCGAAGCCAGCTCACATGGAGACCAGGGCTGAGACAGGCAGATTCGAAGGCGGGACATACGTCTCCGCCTGGTGAGAAGACCCGCGCGCTGCGTCGGTCGTGACGGGGCGCTGACCGCTCGACAGCGGCGTCGCCGACTGCGCGTGTGCCCTCCAAGAATTCGAGAAACCAGGGAAGAAACGTATGACCACCCAAGACGCCGCCGCTCCCCCGCGCCCTCGCCGAAGCTTTGTGGCCGGATCGGTCTATCTGTTCGAGCGCCTCCTCCCCGATCCCTTCGTCATCGCCATCGGCCTGACGTTCGCGGTGGCGGGCGCGGCGCTGCTGTTCGCCCCGAAAGGCGACCTCGTGACGGTGGTGACGTCCTGGTACACGGGCGTCTTCGGCATTGTCGGCTTCGCGTTCCAGATGGTCATGATCCTCGTGACGGGCCATGCCGTCGCGCACGCCCCCGTCGTCCAGCGCGGCCTCAAGACGCTGGTGGCGACGGTTTCCACGCCCAATCAGGCCGTGGTACTCACATTCCTCGTCGCGGCCGCTGCATCCTGGCTCAACTGGGGATTTGGCCTGGTCGTCGGCGCGATCCTGGCGCGGGAGGTTGCCAAGCGCATCCATCTCGATTTCGGATGGCTTGTCGCGGCCGCCTATTCGGGATGGGTCATCTGGGCCAGCGGACCGTCGAGCTCCATCGCCCTGTCCCAGGCCACGCATGGCAACGCCCTGAATATCGTCGAAAAGCTGACGGGCAAGTTGCTTCCGTTCGGTGACACCGTCTTCACGACCTTCAATCTGGTCCCGACCATTCTGGTGGTCATCCTGGTGCCCATCGCCTTCATTCTTCTCAAGCCCCGCGAGGATGAGATCGTCGCGTTCGTTCCCGGGCCCGACGAGCAGGCGGCGCCCGCTTCGGCGAAATCGGCCGGCACCTTCGCCGACAAGGCCAACCGCTCGCGGATGGTCAGCCTCTTCCTGGTTCTGCTCGGCGTGGCCTATCTCGGCGTGTCCTGGACGACGAAGGGCGTCAAGTTCGACGTCAATACCGTCATCCTCATCTTCCTGATCCTGGGTGTCGCCCTTCATGGCACCCCGGTTGCTTATTCCGACGCCATGAAGAACGCGGCGAAGCAGACCGGATCGATGATCCTGCAGTATCCCATCTATGGCGGCATCATGGGCATGATCGACGCCACCGGGCTTGCCGCGATGATCTCGAAATTCTTCGTCGTGGTGTCGACCGCCCACACCTTGCCGTTCTGGACCTACATCGCCTCGCTGTTCATCACGTTTCTCGTCCCCAGCGGTGGCGGACACTGGGCCGTACAGGGACCTTTCGCCATACCGGCGGCGGTTGAACTTCACGCCTCCATTCCGGCGGTGACCATGTCTGTCGCCATGGGTGAGCAGGTGTCCAACATGATGCAGCCGTTCTGGGCCCTGCCCGTCGTGGCGATGGCCGGCATCGGCATTCAACGGGTGCTCGGCTTCACGGTGGTGACGTTCTTCCTCGCGGGCATCATCTATGGTGCCGCGCTGCTGCTGCTCCCGTGACAGGCGTGCCGCATTCCGCCGAAACCGCGCGGCCGACCACGGCCGCCCCGGCGGGCGCCTGCGATGCCCATTGCCATATCGTCGACCCCCGCTTTTCCCCCTCCGGGACCGGCGGGCCGGCCGGCATGGCCATCGAGGATTATCAGCATCTCCAAAGGCGGATCGGCACCACACGCGCGGTGTTCGTGCAGGCGAAGTCCCACGGGACCGACCATGCCTGTCTGCTTGATGCCATCAGCCGCCTTGATGGCAACGCCCGCGGCATCGGCGTGCTCCATCCCTCTGTCACCGACAGCGAGCTGAAACGGCTCGACGCCGGCGGCATTCGCGGGCTTCGCTTCAGCCTCTGGAAGCCCGCCGATGCGGTCGTCACGATCGACATGATCGAGCCGTTGGCGAAGCGGATCGCCGACCTCGGCTGGCACGTCCAACTCCACCTGTCGGGAGATCAGATCGTCGAGGCGGCGGCGCTGCTCGCCCGGCTGCCCTGCCCGATCGTGTTCGACCATATGGGACGCCTGCCGCCGGACCGCGGTCCGGATCACCCGGCGTTTGCCGTGATCGTCGACCTCGTGCGCAAGGGGCGGGCGTGGGTGAAGCTCGCGGGCGCCTATCTCAACACCAGGCAGGGACCGCCCTATGGCGATGCCACCCGGATCGCCCGGGCCTATGTGGCGCAGGTGCCCGAGCGGCTCGTGTGGGGCAGTGACTGGCCTCATGTCACCGAGACGCACAAGCCGGACGACGCGGAGCTTTTCGATCTGCTTGCGGTCTGGGCCGGCAGCGATCGCGTGCGCGACCTCATCCTGATCGAAAACCCCGCAGAGCTTTACGGCTTCCGGTAAGAGCCGAAACCAGCAGGCCGGACGGACGCCAAAGGCGCCCGTCCCGCTCTCGCATTCGCCGCGAAACCTGCGGCGGGGGCCGTTATTTCGCGGCCGGATGGGCGATGGGATCAAGGCCCGTCTTGCTGATGACGGGAGCGGCCTGCGGGGAGCCGAGGAAGGCAATGAGATCCGCGCCGGCCTTGGGCGATCCGGCCTTCGAGGACATGCCCGCGGAGAAGATCGTGATCTTCTGCACGCTCTCGGGAATGGGGCCGACCACGTCCACCCCCGCCACCGGCAGAAGCTCGCTGATCTGCTGGAAGCCCAGCTCGGCTTCGCCGCGCGCCACCACCGCGGCCACGGGCTCAGCCGGGATCATCCGCGCCTTGCCCTTCATCTGCTCCTCGATGCCGAGGCGCTTGAACAATTCATTCTCCACATAGACGCCGCTCGCGCTGTCCGAATAGGCGACGGACTTGGCGTTGACGAGCGCCGTGCGCAGGGCATCCACGGTGGAGATGTCGGGCTTCGGCGTACCCGCGCGGACGGCGACGCCGATGGGCGAGCGGGCGAGATCGACGCGCGAGGCCTTGTCCGCTTTCCCCTGCTCGGTCAGTCCGGTGAGAGCCTCGCCCACCATGATGAGCACATCCACCGGCTCACCCCGGTTGAGGCGCACCGGAATGGCGTTCTCCGTGGTGCCCATGGACGGCCCGTAGGCGGTCGACACCTTGTGCCCGGTCGCGCGTTCGAACTGCGGCACCAGCTGCTTGTAGGCAGCCGAGAAGCCGCCCGAAATCATGACGCGCACCTCGTCGGCGCGCGCCGAGGCCGGCAGCGCCAAAGCGGCGCCGATCAGCAAGGCGGAAACCCAGCGTCGTGAGATCGTCATTGTCTTTCCTCCCGAGATCGATGTCTTGATTTTTTCGGTCCTGCCGGCCGCATGAGCGACGGCCGCGCCCACCGGCTCGCGTCGCCCCAGGTCGCGTCCTTTGGCGTCAGGCGCAGCCCGAGCGCTCCTCGACGGAGCGAACAACCATTTTTCTGGTTCAGCGGATTCAGGGACCGCCACCCGATATGCGGACGCGGCGCCCGAGGGGCGCCGCGTCCTTGCCTTCAACCTCGTGAGAGGGAGGCGTTGCGACCGCGATAGATGAGGATGGTCGCGATGAGGCCCGAGGCGGCCGCCGCCATGAGCCAGAAGCCGGGGGCCGCGCGGTTGCCCGTCATGTCGATCAGCCAGGTGGAGACCAGGGGCGTGAACGTGCCGAACAGTGCGGCGGCGAGAGCGAACGCGAGCGAGAAGCAGGTGGTCCGCACATGCGCCGGCACTTCCTCCGACAAGGCGGCCACCATGGCGCCGTTGTAGACGCCGAAGCACATGGAGAACCACAGCTCCACCATCAGCATCTTGTTGAAGGTCGGCTCCACCACCAGCCACGCAAGGGCGGGATAGGCCGTCGCCAGCGCCAGGATGGCGATGGTCAGCAGCACCGGACGGCGCCCCACGCGGTCGGAGATGGCGCCGCCGATGGGCAGCCAGATGAAGTTGGTGGTGGCCACCAGCAGTGTGACCAGCAGACTGTCGGTAATGGACAGCTTCAGCACGTTCCTGCCGAAGGTCGGCGTGTAGACGGTGATGAAATAGAAGGTCACCGTGGTCATGGCCGTCAGCATCATGCCGAGCACCACGATCCGCCAGTTCGCCAGCATCGCGGCGAAGACCTCGCTCTGGGTCGGGTGCTTCTTCTGCTTGAGGAACTCGGGGGTTTCCTCCAGCGTACGGCGGATGAAGAAGATGAAGGGGATGATCGCGCAGCCGATGAAGAAGGGAATGCGCCAGCCCCAGGCGGTGATGGTCTCGGCCGGCATCAGCTGGCTCAGCGAGAAGCCGATGATCGCCGCGAAGAAGATGGCGACCTGCTGGCTGGCCGACTGGAACGAGGTGTAGAAGCCCTTGTTGCCGGGCGTCGCGATCTCGAACAGGTAGATCGAGACGCCGCCCAGCTCCACGCCCGCCGAGAAGCCCTGCAACAGGCGTCCGAACAGCACGATGAGCGGCGCGGCGATGCCGATCTGCGCATAGGTCGGGCACACGGCGATCAGCACGGTGCCGGCGGCCATGATGCCCAGCGTCACGATCAGGCCCTTGCGGCGGCCGATGCGGTCGAGATAGGAGCCGAGCACGATGGCGCCGACCGGCCGCATCAAGGCGCCGAGCCAGAAGGTGGTGAAGGTGAGGAGCAGTTCCGTGACTTCATTTCCGGTGGGGAAGAACGCCTTGGAAATGGACGTCGCGTAGAAGCCGAACAGGAAGAAATCGAACTGCTCGAGGAAATTGCCGCTGGTCGAGCGCAGGATCGCTGCGGTTCTCGATTTGATGGCAGGCACCTGTGTGCCCGCAGCGGATGGAACGGCGGCTGCCGAAGGCCCGACCATGCGTTGTCTCCCATGCCGGCGCAGCCGCTCGCGGCGTCTCTGCGCTGCTTCTTGTTGCTTCGTCCGGCCGTCTGCAGCCGGCCAGTCCCTTGGCGGGAATCTGGCGCAGCCCATCGCATGACGGCATCGGCGGGAGCCTAGGGGGGAGAACCTGTCAAGAACCTGTCACGTCTTCCGCGACGTTGGTCTGATGCGCTCAGGCGATCATTCGCCTTCCAGCGCCTTCCGCCATGCGCGGAAGAAGATGCGGCGCCGGGACTGGTCCTGATAGGCCAGAAGCTCGGGGCCCACATGGATCGGGCGCAACCTGGCGGGATCGGCTCCGGCCTCCGCCGGCGGCGGCATGTCGAGCCGGACGGTACCGAAGGCCCGGCGTGCGAGGTCCTCCTGGCCTTCGCGGGACAGGAGGAAATCCAGGAAAAGATGGGCCTGCTCGGGATGCGGCGCCTGTTTGGGAATGAGGGCGATGCGCGTCATCACCAGCGTGTAGTCCTCAAAGGCCACGACGCCGATGGCCGGCTCCTCCCGCGCCCGCGCCCGGGCATAGGACGAGATGGTGTTGTAGGCGAACAGCTGGTCGCCATCCGACACGCGGTCGAGCATGGTGTGGGCGAAGGAATAGAGCTTCGGTCCCGTCCGCCCCATGGCCCGGACCAGTTGCCAGGTGTCCGCGGTGATACGCACATCGCTGTTCCAGAATAGAAAGCCGGTCCCGCTGCGCTCCGGGTCGTAGGCCGCGACCTTGCCCCGGTAGGCTGCGCCCTTCTCGCGCAGGAGGCGGATGAAATCGGCATGGGTGCGCGGCACGTCTTCCGGCGGCACCCGCATCTTGTTGTAGACGAGGACGATGGGTTCCGCCGTGACCCCGAAGGCCTCGTTGCGCCACACCGCCCAAGGCGGCAGCATCGCCGTGGCAGGGGATTCGTGGCGCGCGGCATAGCCGTCGTTCACCAGCTTGATCTGGAGATCCATGGCGGAACTCCAGGCGATATCGGGACACGGGCGGGTGTCGTTGCACTCCACCACGTCGGAATAGACGTACAGCGAATTCTTGTGCCGGTAGGTCAGCTTGATGTCGGGATAGCGCGCCCGCCAGTGCTCCAGCAGCTCGCCCATCTCCACGAGATCGATGGAAGACACGACGGTGAGTGAGCCGGCGGCGCCGGTGCCGACCGAGATCTCGTCCGAGCGGGACTGCGCTCCAGCCGGGCGGCCCGCATCCGCGAGGGCCCCTGCGATGACGAGCGCCACAGCCAAGGCGATCCCGCTCATACGCCCTGCAACCGCCCGAAAGCGCCGCCCCGCGGACGGCACGGCGATCCGCCCCCAGTCGCTGCCCGTCGGGGCCATCCACCCGCCTCCCGCACGCACGTCCGCACCGTCTCTTGCACTTGCTTCCGTTAGCCGGTCTACATTATGCGATGCGACGGGTGTGGTCACGTATGGGGCATCCTTCCAGCTCCGAACCCGGGGCTTTCATGCCTTGCGGCCGGTTGCAGCCCGGCCGGGAGCCGGCTTGATGCGTATCCTCATCGTGGAAGACGACCGGGCGCTTGCGAGCGGACTGAAGCGTTCGCTCGCCTCGCTTGGCTACGCGGTCGATCACGAGGCCGATGCGGCGGATGCGGTCGGGCTGGCAACCCGCGAGGCGTACAATCTGGTCGTGCTCGATCTCGGCCTGCCCAACGGCAGCGGATATGACGTGCTCAGGGCGATCCGCCGCGCGGGCCTCAAGACGCCCGTCATGATCCTCACCGCGCGCGACCATGTGAGCGAGAAGGTGAAGGCGCTGGACCTCGGCGCCGATGATTATGTGAACAAGCCGTTTGCCCTCGCCGAGTTCGAGGCGCGGGTGCGGGCGCTGGTGCGCCGGGGCTTCGGCGTCAGCGACGCCCTGATCGAGTTCGGGCCGCTGCAGTTCGATACCGTACAGCACGTGGCGCGCCTGGAGGGCACGCCTCTCGATCTTAGGCGGCGGGAGCTTGCGGTTCTGCACCTCCTTCTGGTCCAGGCGGGCAAGCTCGTGCCCAAGGCCCGCCTCATCTCGGAAGTGTTCGGGCTAGACGATGCAGTCGGCCCCAACGCCCTGGAACTGTACATCGCCCGCCTGCGCAAGAAGCTCGGGGCCGGCGGGTTGCGCATCCGCACCGTCCGCGGGCTCGGCTACATGCTGGAGAAGGACTGATGCGCCCCGCCCGCCGCTCGCTGAAGCGCGCGGTTCTCCTCAATCTGCTCGCGCCGGTGCTGCTGCTGGCCGTGGCCATCGGTGCCGGTGGCTATCTCACCATCACTTCGGTGGTAGAGAGTTCCCACGACCGCCTCCTCGACGGCTCCCTGATGGCCATCGCCGAGCGCCTCGCGGTGGAGAGCGGCGAGGTGGTGGTGGACATGCCGCAGGTTGCCCTCGGCATGCTCGAAACCAAGACGCAGGACAATGTCTATTATCTCGTCACCTCGGACGCCGGGCCGGTGACGGGCTATCCCGACCTGCCGCTCGGCCGGATGGCGGCGGCCTTGCCGGGCCAGCCGACCCACTGGAACGACACGTACCGCGGCAATGCCGTGCGCCTCGCCGCGGTGGCGCGCCGCGTCTATGGCGTCGAGCGTCCGGTGATCGTCGCCGTCGCCGAGACCCGGCTCGCCCGCAACCAGCTGCGCAACGAGATGCTGCGCAACCTGGGTCTGGCGGAGGCCGCCCTGATACTGGCCATCGGGGTTCTGGCGTGGGTTTCCGTCGAGCGCGGGTTGATGCCGCTCGCCGACCTCAGCCGGCAGATCGACACCCGCGCCGTCAGCGACTGGCGCGATCTGCGGCCGCTCGATCTGTCCGAGGTGCCGCAGGAGGCGATGGCTCCCGCCACCGCCATCAACGCCATGTTCGAGCGCCTGCGCTCGGCCACCGAGCTGCTGCGGCGCTTCACCGCCGACGCCTCCCACCAGATGCGCACGCCGCTGGCCATCGTCAGGATGCATGTAGACCTGCTGCGGCGGGAAAGTGCGGATCCCGAGCTGAGGGGCAGCGCGCTGGCCGAGCTGGATCAGGGCGCCGAGCGGCTGGAGCGGCTCATCACCCAGCTTCTCACCCTGGCCCGCGCCGACGAAAGCGCGGTTTCAGCCGCAGGCGGCACGCCCTGCGATCTGGGCGACGTGATCGAGCACGTCATCGCCGAGCGCATCGCCGGCATCCCGCCCGACACCCAGGTCTCCTGCCTCATCCGGCAGCGCCCGTTGCCGCTCGTGTCCGATACCGTGCTGCTGTCCGAACTGCTGGGCAATCTTCTCGACAATGCGGTGAAATATTCCGGCGCCGGTGGCCAGGTGGTGCTGTGCGCCGACCGCAGCGGCGATGCAGCCGTCGTGACCGTTGAGGACAGCGGCCCCGGCATTCCCGAGGCCGAGCGCGAGCGCGTGTTCCAGCGCTTCTACCGTGCGCCCAACCGGGCAGACGTCCCGGGCAGCGGCCTCGGCCTGTCGATCGTGAAGGTGATCGCGGACCTGCTGCACATCACGATCACCCTCGACAGCAGCCCCGATCTGGGCGGCCTGCGGGCCACGCTCCGCATGCCGCTATCGACCCGGACAACGCCTGGCGCCTGAGTCCTTCAGATGGGCGGGATGGCCTGAAAGGAGATGATCGAGGCGCGGCACGAACATGGAACGTCAGCACCAAACCATGCCGCCCTACGACCCCACCCGAGCGATTTCGGCCCGGTCGATCTCACGCACGGCGTGCTCCGGCCCTCATGTGGCGCGCCAGCCTAACCGGCGAAATGGTGCAGGAGCCGGAGCAGGACCGAAATCGCGTGGAGCAGCGCCACTGCGAAAACGACCATGCCCGTGACGGCGGCAAGCCGGCGGCTTGGCTCGGCGACGACCTCGTCCGTGCCGTCTTCGTAGCGGGATCGCTGGTGGCCGCGATACAGCAACAGGCCGGACGTCCCGCTCAGCAAGAGCGCCGCCAAGAGCTGGCTGAAGGAGAAATGGGAGAGGCCGCCGCGCACGGACAGCAGGGCGACGAGCATCATCAGGAAGCCCGTCCGCGACCAGGCCAGCCCCGTCCGCTCGCGCTGGAGGCCTGGGTCTTTCATGCCGCGGGTCCGGTCAGATCAAGACCATGAGGCAGGCGAGCCCCACGGCAAGGGTGGCAGTGAAGGCCGCCAGAAGGGGAAGCAGGGCGCTGACGGGCAGATCGGCGTTGTGACGCATGGCTTGCTCGGCCCGCACCCAGCGGGGATAGGCCATTCCACCGAGCACGCCTCCCGCCACGAACAGGATCAGTGCAAGACCAAGCCGCAGGGGCAGCGGCCCGAGATGTGAGGCGAACTGGTCGATGCCGACCGCACCGGCAATCAGCGCCAGAGCCGTCCGGATCCAGGCGAGAAACGTTCTCTCGTTGGCGAGCGAGAAGCGATAATCCGGCCGCGCCCCGCGCTGCCACCATTTCAGAGACGGTCCATGCTCTGACCGGTCAGCGGATGTGTCGAGAGACAGATTGGACATTGTTGCACGCTGTGCTGTGTATCAGGTCGCCATGAAGGTCAGATCGACACGTGACGAACTCATCGTCCGGGCGGTCTACGCGAATTGGGCCGCGCCTGCATCCAGCGCGGCGACGCGAAAGCCGATATTTCCGCTGCTGCTGTTCGGCGTATTGGAGTTCCGGGCCGCGACCCGATAGCGGTTGCAGTAGGAGCTATGGCACAGATACGAGCCGCCACGCATCGAGCGGCTCGCGCCCGGCCCGTCATGGACGGGGTCGCGATCGCCTGTGACCCGGTGATATTCGGGGCTGAAGACATCCCGAACCCATTCCCAGACATTGCCCGCCACGTTGAACAGGCCGTAGCCGTTCGGCTCGAAGGCATGGACGGGGGCGGTGCCGACATAGCCGTCCTCCGCCGTGTTCAGATCCGGGAAGGCGCCCTGCCAGATGTTGCAGCGATGCCGGCCGCCAGGGGTCAGCTCATCTCCCCAGGGATAGAGCTTGCCGTCCAGTCCGCCGCGCGCGGCATATTCCCATTCCGCTTCGGTCAGGAGGCGCGTGCCCGACCACGCGCAGAAGGCCACCGCGTCGTTCCAGGACACATGCACCACCGGGTGATCCAGGCGGTCGAGAACGGTGGTGCCGGGGCCTTCCGGCTGGGCCCAGTAGGCGAACGGCACGGGCAGCCACCAGGGCGCCTCCACCGGCACCCGCTCGATCCGGGCCGCGGTCTCCGGCGGCACCAGCGCGTGGAAGACGTAGGACCAGTTGAAGCGTTCGGCCTCCGTGACATGGCCTGTCGCCCGGACAAAATCGGCGAACTGCGCGTTCGTCACCGCATAGGCCGACACCCGGAACGGACTCAGCGTGACGAGCCGCGCCGGCCCCTCGCCATCGCCCGCGAAGCCTTCGGCGCCGGACGTGCCCATCAGGAAGCGTCCACCCGGAAGCGCAATCCAGCGAAAGGCCGTGCCCTTCCCCCCGGCAGAGGCCGGCGGAGGTGGCGGCGGCGCTTCGCCTGCCGTCTCGGGGCGGCGCGCGCAGCAGCAGGTCGGCGACTTGCCGGCCTCATCCGCCCCGCCGCTCTCCCGCCCCTGTGTCACTCCTCTTCCTCCCAGAAGGCGGCGGCGCCCTGCGCCTTCATCAGCTCGAGGATCTTCTCGCGCGGGATCACGCCGCAGCGTTCGGCCCACGCCTGATAGAGGCCGATCATCTCCTGGACGCGCTCGGGGTGGCCCGCCGAGAGATCGTGCAGCTCGGTGCGGTCGGCCTCCATGTCGTAGAGCTCCCAGGGGCCGGGGTATTTGCGGACCAGCTTCCACTGGCCGACACGCACCGCGGCATTGCCCTCATGCTCCCAGAACATCGGCTCCGTGCGTTCGCCGTCCTCCGGGAAGGAGGGCGCAAGGCTGACGCCTTCGCAGGGCAGGATGGCATTGCCGTCATGGGTCTGGGGATAGGCGGCGCCGGTCACGTCGAGAATGGTCGCCATGATGTCCGGCAACTGGCCCGGCACATGGCGCAGTTCGCCGCCTGCCGTGATCTGGGCCGGCCAGTGGAGAATGAGGGGCGTAGCGATGCCGCCTTCGTGGACCCAGTGCTTGTAGAGCCGGAATGGCGTGTTGGAGAGGTTGGCCCAGGCGACGCCGTAGCTCTGATAAGTGTCCTCCGCGCCGGGCATGATCTCGGGAATGTTGCCGAAGCGCACGGGGCGGCCGTCGCGGGTCTGCGCCCGGGCGATCATCAGGTCCTCGACGAGGGCCTGGGGCGAGACATCCTCGGGAATGTCCTCGGCGCAGGCGCCGTTGTCGGAGAGGAAGATGACCAGCGTGTCGTCCATCTGCCCGGTGTCCTCGAGCGCCTTCAGCACGCGGCCGATGCCCTGGTCCATCCGGTCGATCTGGGCGGCATAGACCTCCATGCAACGGGCCAGCCACGCGCGCTCCTCCGCCTCCGTCCACGGCGGCTGGGTGGGATCGCGGTCGGTCAGCTTCCAGTCCGGATGGATCAGCCCCGACTTAATCATGCGGGACAGGCGCTCCTCGCGCAGTTCGTCCCAGCCGGCGTCGAAGCGGCCCTTGTACTTGGCGATGTCCTCGGGGTGGGCATGGAGCGGCCAGTGCGGGGCCGTATAGGCCACGTACTGGAAGAAGGGCTCGCCGGCATGCTCCTTCGCGTGACGATGGATGAAGTCGGAGGCTTCGGTGCTGATGGCGTCCGTATAGAAGAAGTTGGGATCTTCCTTGGCCTCATGCTCGGCATTCTCATTGCCGCGCGTCAGCGTATTAGGCCAGTAGAAGCTGCCGGCGCCGATGATGGTGCCGTAGAATTCATCGAAGCCGCGCTGCAGCGGCCAGGTATCGGTGGGCTCGGTGAGGTTCGCCGCCACATGCCACTTGCCGGTGAGGCGGGTCCGGTACCCGGCCTTGCGCAGCACCTCGGCGATGGTCACGCAATTCTTGTTCAGATTGCCCACATAGCCTTCCGGCCCGGTGCTGTAGGTGAGGATGCCGATGCCGGTCTGGTGCGGATGAAGGCCGGTGAGCAGCGACGCGCGGGACGGGCTGCAGCGTGCGGTGTTGTAGAACTGCGAATAGCGCAGGCCGTTCGCCGCCAGCCGGTCGAGATTGGGCGTCTCGATCTCGCCGCCGTAGCAGCCGATATCGGAAAAGCCCATGTCGTCATTCAGGATGAGGACGATATTCGGGCGCTTGGTCGCGGGCGTATCGGACATGGATGGCTCCAGGGGCGCGGCGTGACCTCGTCACGCCCGTCGCGTCAGATTGATGGTGAAGCGGAAATAGTCGGGCAGGTAGACCGAGCGCAGCAGCTCCAGCGGCCGGCCGTCCGTGGAGATGGTCAGGCGCTCCATGGCCAAAAGCGGGTCGCCGGGGGCGATCCCGAGCAGCCCGGCCGTCGCCTCGTCGGCGAGCGTGGCGGAGATGCTCTGGCTCGCCTCCTTGATGTTGAGCCCGAGCTCCTCCTCGAACACCCGGTACATCAGGATGGAGACGAGGTCCCGCTTCTCCAGCTCAAGGCCGATATCGGGCGGGTAGAAGGCATGCTCGATGGCGATGGGGATCGCATCCGCGAGCCGTACGCGCTTCAGCTCCCAGACAGCGCGCTCGCGCAGGGTCTCGCGTGCGGCGGTGTCGTGGGCGTTGGTCATTCCCTGGTGGAGAATGCGCGCGCCGGGTTCGAAGCCGGCGTCGCGGATGGTCTCGGAAAAGCCCATCAGCCGTCCGAGCCAGTTCTCCGGCTCGTTCGACTTGAGGAACGTGCCGCGACCGCGCTCGCGGGCGAACATGCCCTCTTCCACCAAGGGCTGGATGGCGTGGCGGATGGTGATGCGGCTCACGCCGAAATGCTTGACCAGCTCGGCCTCGGGCATCAGGCGGCCGTCCGCGTCGATCAGCTTGCCCTCGCGCACCTGGCTGCGGATGGCTTCGCGCACCTGGATGTGAAGCGGCGGCGCTCCGGCCCCGCCGGATTTGGTCCCGTTCGCTTCACGCGCGGACTTGCCTTTCATGGGCGCGAGTTTGATGGGCGCGAGCATGTCAGATCCGCCGGCCGGTGGTTGGGTCGAACAGATGGATGTCTTCGGGAGCGAACGAAACGGCCATCGTCTCCCCTTCGCGCGGCAGCGGGAAGCGGTCGTATCGAGCCCTGAGCGGGGTGCCATCGAGGGTGAGGTCGAGGATGGCGGCGTCGCCGAGGTTCTCCACGACCTCCACCGTCACGGGAATGCCGGCCGGATCGAACCGGACGGCGCTGGGCCGCACGCCCACCACCACCGCGCGCCCTGCCTCGAGAGAGGCGGCCACCGGAACATGACGGCCGCCGATCAGGACGCCTCCGGCCGTGCTCCGGGTGGTGAGGAGGTTCATGGGCGGACTGCCGATGAAGGCGGCAACCTCGATGCAGTTCGGCGCGGCGAACACGTCCGCCGGCCGGCCGATCTGGCAGATCTCGCCTTCCCGGAACACCGCCATGCGATCGGCGAGGGTCATCGCCTCTTCCTGGTCGTGGGTGACATACACCGCCGTCACGCCGAGCGACCTCTGCAGCTTCTTCAGCTCCACGCGGGTGGCGAGGCGCAGCATGGCATCGAGATTGGAGAGCGGCTCATCCAGCAGGAACAGCCGCGCCTTGCGCACGATCGCCCGGGCGAGCGCGCAGCGCTGCTGCTGGCCGCCTGAAAGCTGCCCCGGCTTGCGGTCCAGAAGATGATCGATCTTCACCTTGGCGGCCGCCTCCCGAACCGCGGGCGCGATCTCCGCCTTCGGTGTCTTCGCCATCTCCAGGGGAAACGCGATGTTCTCGGCCACCGTCATGTGCGGGTAGAGCGCATAGCTCTGGAACACCATGGCGATGTCGCGGGCGCGCGCATCGGCGCCGGTCACGTCCTTCCCATCCAGCAGGATGCGGCCGGAGGTGGGGGCATCGAGGCCGGCGAGAATGCGCAGCGTCGTGCTCTTGCCGGAGCCCGACGGCCCGAGCAGGGCGAAGAATTCGCCCGGGCGGATCTCGATGTCGATGCCCTTCAGGGCTTCGAACGACCCATGCTTCTTGACGATCTTTTCGAGCTGAACCAGTCCGCGCGCGGTCATCGGCGTCCCCCTCCCTTGACGGCGCCGACCGTCAGGCCTTTCACGATGTGTTTCTGGGCGATGATGCCGAGGATGATGACAGGCAGCATCGCGAGCGCGGACACCGCCGCCAGCTTCGACCAGAGCGTCTGTTCCACCGACACGAAGTTGAACATGGAGATGGTGACCGGCCTCACCACGTTTCCGGACAGCACCACGGCGAACAGGAACTCGTTCCAGGCATTGAGGAAGACGAAGACCACGGTCACCGCCACGCCGCCGCGCACCTGGGGCAGGATGATGCGCCACAGGGTCATCAGCCGGCTCGCGCCGTCGATGAAGGCCGCCTCTTCCATCTCGAACGGCAGGTCCTCGAAATAGGACACCAGCAGCCAGATCGCGAACGGCAGCGAGAAGGAGAGATAGATCAGGATGATGCCCTGATAGGTATCGATCCAGCCGATATCCCGCAGGATCAGGAAGTAGGGAATGATGATGCCCACCGGGGGCAGCATCTGGGTGGCGAGCACGTAGAAGCCCGACCACTTCTTGCCCGGCACCCGCAGGCGGGCGAGCGCGTAGGCGGCGGGGATCGCGAGCACCATGGTCACGATGGTCGTGCCGATGGAGATGATGAAGCTGCTGACGAGGTTCGGCACGATGGACGTGGGGCCGAACAGCACGTCCCTGAACGCCGCGAGCGTCGGCGAGAAAATCAGCTTCGGGGGATAGGCGAGCACATCCTGCTCGCTCTTGAAGGCGTTGAGGAGGCTCCAGAAGATCGGGAAAATCCAGGCGAGCAGAAACAGGCCGGATACGCTCAGGAGCAAGGCAAGGCGCAGCTTGTGACCCTTCATTTCGCCCTCCGGAGTGCGAACAGGACGCCGGTGATGACGAGCGTGAAGATCAACAGAGCCACCGCCAGCGCCGAGCCGTAGCCGATGGACAGCTCGGTGAAGGACTTGCGGTAGGCGTAGAGATTGAGGATCTCGGTGGCCGTTCCCGGACCGCCGCCGGTGACGGTGAAGATGGCCGCGAACGCCGTGAGCGCCACCATTGTGCGCATGATGATCACCATCACGATGGCCGGGCGCAGCAACGGCAGGGTGATGCGTACGAAGCAGAGCCACGGGCTCGCCCGGTCGATGCGCGCGGCCTCGTAGATGTCCTCGGGCAGGGCCGCGAGACTGGCCAGCAGCACCATGAAAGCGAAGGGCGTCCACTGCCAGGTGTGGATCACCACGACGGAAAACAGGGCGAGGGAGGGATCGCCGAGCCAGTTGTGGCTGCCGAGGCCGGCCGTCATGCTCAGATAGTCCACCACGCCGAATTCGGGGGTGAGCATGAAGGTGCGCCATACCATGCCGACAACGGCGGGCGAGAGCACCACGGGCAGGATCGCCACGATGCGGAACAGCGCCTGTCCGCGCTTCATGCCGTTGACGAGCAGCGCAAGTGCGAGGCCCAGGACGACCTGCAGGATCACCGTGGAAAACGTATAGACGAGGCTGACCCCGAGCGCGGACCAGAAACGCGGATCGCCGAGCAGTTCCCGGTAGTTGTCGAGCCCGACGAAGCCGTCCATGAACGGCATCGCGAGGTCCATCCGGTGCAGGCTGGTCCATCCCAGATGCAGCAGCGGAAACGTGGTGGTCGCCATCAGGGCGATGAAGGCGGGGGCGAGCAGCGCCGCCGCGAAGCGGCGCTCCCGTCCCTCCATCATCCGCGCGGGATCTGCGCGACCGCCGACAGGAACGTCGAGGGTAGTGGCTTTCGTCACGACATCAGCCTCGCATCATCGGCTCTAGGCGGCGCTGCGCCTCGTCCAGGGCGGCCTTGGTGGTGGCCTGCCCCACCAGCGCCTGCTGGATCGCGGTGGCGAGCGTGTCGCCGATGGCCGGCCACTGGGGCACGCGCGGACGCCAGTTCACGTCCGTATCCTGTTCCAGCGCATCCAGGGTGGTGGCGACGAAATTGTCGCCGAAGCTGTTCATCAGCTTCACAAAGTCCGGGTTTTTCCACAGGCTCAAGCGGTTCACGCCGGACCGCTTGGCGGGACCGGAAAACTGGTAGGACGTGAGCGCCTGGGTCTGGAGCGACGCCGCCCACTGGATGAACAGCCAGGTGGCCTTCTTCCGCTTCTCCGGCAGCGAGGCATTGATGGGGAAGCCCCAGTTCCAGATGGACGACACGCGCTTGCCGGTCGGCCCCTTGGGCCAGCGCGCGAAACCGATCTTGCCGACCACCTTGGACTTCTCGGGATTGGTGATGACCGAGGCGGACGTGTTCGCGTCGATGTAGCTGGCGATGGTGCCCTGCGAGAAGGCGTCGGCGATGTCGGGCCAGTTCCAGTTCTGGGCCGCGGTGGGCGCGTATTTGCGCATCACGTCCACATACCAGTTGAGCGCCGCTTCGGCCTCCGGCCCGTTGACGCGGAACTTGCCGCCCGGGAACCAGTCTCCGCCGAATTCCTTGAAGAGCGAAGAATAGATGTAGACGTTCTGCCCGGCACCGGCGACGCCGCGCAAGGCGGCGCCCCAAAGGCGGTTTCCGGGATCGTTCAGCGCCGCGGCGTTGGCGACGTAGTCTTCCAGCGTATCCGCCGCCTTGAGGCCCTTCGCGTCGTACAGATCCTTGCGATAGACCTGAACCGTGACCTCGCCGTCATACGGCACGCCATACAGCTTGCCGTCGATGGTGTTGGCGTTGCGCCACGCGGGAATGATGTCGTCCGGCTGGAACCAGGCGGGGTCGGTGAGGGTCGCGTCCTTGAGATAGGGATCGAGCGACTCCACCCATTTGTTCGCGGCGTAGAGCGCGTAATACATGGGGTCGGCCGCATGGGTCGAATATCCGCCGGCCTTGGACGTGAGGTCGATCACGGCCTTCTGGCGGATCTGCGCGGGCGGGATTTTCTCGAACCGGACGCTGATGCCGGTCAGCGCCTCGAACTGGGGCGCGAGCGCGATGAGCGCGTCGAAGTAGCTCGCCGGGATCACCGCGACGGTGATCTGCTCACCGGATGCCTGGCGCCAGTCGATCTTGGCCGCCTTGTAGGCCGAAAGGTCCGCATCCTGCGCGCCGGCCGAACGGATGAGAGCGGGGAAAGCGACGGCGGCAAGGCCAGCCTGCAGCACGTGACGCCGCGTGGGCTTCACAGAAGTCATTGGCGTTTCCTCCTGGCCGATATGGATCCGGCCTATTGTCATAACAATCTATGAGACATCATAACCTGTCAACCGACGCACCTGTCTTCCGTGCGGGTTGAAGGTCCGTCCTGAGCGTGCAGCGCCTGCGCGACCGCGTGGCGCCAGCCCTTGATTTTGCTGGATCTCCGGTCGTCCGCCATCTCAGGTGAGAAGCGCCGGTCGAGGTGCCAGTTGCGGGCAAACTCCTCTGGCCCGCCGTAAAGGCCCGCACGCCATCCGGCGAGAAAGGCCGCCCCGAGCGCCGTGGTCTCCCGCACGACCGGGCGGTCCACGGGATTGCCGAGAACGTCGGCGATGAATTGCATCGTCCAATCGCTGTCGGACATCCCGCCATCCACCCGGATGACCGCCTCGGCTCCCTCAAGACCGGCGTCGAGCATGTCCGCCCGCATGGCCTCCAGAAGGTCGAGGGTCTGATAGCCGACGCTCTCCAGCGCCGCGCGGGCGATCTCCCGGCGGGTGGTGCCGCGGGTGAGGCCACTCAGCATGGCGCGCGCATCGCTGCGCCAGTGGGGGGCGCCAAGGCCAGTGAAGGCCGGGACGAGATAGACTGGCTGATCATCGTCCGCCTCGGCCGCCAGCCGCGTGCTCTCGGCCGCCGTGGTGATGATGCCCAAGCTGTCCCGCAGCCATTGCACGGTGGACCCGGCGGAAAAAATCGAACCCTCCAGCGCGTAGGTCCGCTTGCCATCCCATTGATAGGCAATGGTTGTCAGGAGGCGGTGGCGCGAGCGCGGGCGGGCATCGCCCGTATTGAGCAGCATGAAGGCGCCGGTGCCATAGGTCGCCTTCGCCAGCCCCGGCGAGAAACAGGCCTGCCCCACGAGGCTCGCCTGCTGGTCGCCGACCATGGCCAGCACCGGCACCTCGCGCCCCAGCCAGGCGGCGGCAGTGCCGAACGCGCCGGCGGTGTCGCGCACCTCGGGCAGGATGGCCGAGGGGATCTGGAACAGGCGCAGCAGGTCCTCATCCCAGACGCCGGAGTGAATGTCGAACAGCATCGTCCGGGCGGCGTTGGTCGCATCCGTGGCATGCACGGCACCGCCGGTGAGCCGCCAGAGGAGGAGCGTATCCACCGTGCCGAAAGCGAGCGCCCCGCGCTCTGCCCGGCTCCGCGCGCCGGGGACGTTGTCCAACAGCCAGCCGATCTTGGTGGCCGAGAAATAGGGATCGATCAGCAAGCCGCTGCGTTCGGCGACGAGGCCCTCGCAGCCCTCCGCCGTGAGACGGTTGCACAGGTCCGCCGTGCGCCGGTCCTGCCAGACGATGGCGGGCGCGATGGGCTCTCCGGTCTCGCGATCCCACAGGACGGTCGTCTCGCGCTGGTTGGCGATACCGATGGCGGCGATGTCAGCCGCCGTCAGCCCCGAGCGCGCAAGTGCATCGCACATGGTCGCAAGGCTGGTCTCCCACAGATCGCGCGGATCATGTTCGACCCAGCCGGGATGCGGGAACGACTGCGGGAATTCGCGTTGGGCCGAGGCCACGGGCGTGAAGTTGCGATCGAACACGATGGATCGCGTCGAAGTCGTGCCCTGGTCGATGACAAGTATATGCGTCTCCACCCGCCTCCTCCCCCTTCTTGTTCTTGGTCATTCTTGTTCTGGGCCATGCCCCACGTCAGGCCGCGGCGCCGTTGCGCTCCAACGCCATGAAGTCTTCCAGCGCCGAAACTTCCGTCGACGTCAGGCGAAGGCCGAGCTTGGTCCGGCGCCAGAGCACGTCGGCGGCCGTGCGTGCGAACTCCTCGCGCATCAGATGGCGCACCTCCGCGACCGTCAGGCCCGCCCCGAAGGTGGTCCGCGCGGCGGGATCGGCATCCGCCGCCGCGAGAAACGTCTCGGCCCTGGTGCCATAGGTGCGCGCCAGACGGGCGGCATCCGGAGGCGTCAGCCAGGGCCGGTTCTGCCGAAGAGACTGCGCCAGCTGCGCCGTCCCGCCGCGAGGAAAATCGCCGCCGGGCAGTGGCGCGCTCCCTGTCCAGTCCCCACGGCGCGCGGCCGCTGCGCCAAGATGCGGACTGAGCTTGTCCAGCGCGTCGAGGGCGAGATGGCGATAGGTGGTGATCTTGCCGCCGAGCACGGAGAGGAGCGGCGCGCCTCCCGCATCGTTCAATTCCAGCACATAGTCCCGCGTCGCCGCCTGAGCGGCGCTCGCCCCGTCGTCATACAGCGCGCGCACGCCCGAATAGCTCCACACCACGTCGGCAGGCGAGACGGGGCGCGAGAAGTATTCGCTGGCGGCGGCGCAGAGATAGCCGGTCTCGTCGGCGGTGATCGCAGCCGCGGCCGGATCTCCCTCGAAGTCGTGGTCAGTGGTGCCGATGAGGGTGAAGTCCCCCTCATACGGAATCGCGAAGACGATCCGGCCGTCGGGGTTCTGGAAGATGTAGCTGCGGTCGTGATCGAACAGGCGCGGCACGATGATGTGCGAACCCTGCACCAGCCGCAGCCGGCCGGCGAGGGGCGGAAGCGTCTGGCCCGCGAGGCGGTCCGCCCAGGGGCCTGCGGCGTTGATGAGCACGCGGGCGCGCACATCCTTGCGCTGGTGTGTCTCGGCATTCTCGACCTGAAGTGTCCAGCCGTCCGAGGCGCGCGCGGCATCCACCGCCCGCGCCCATGTCTCGATCACGGCGCCCCGGGCCCGGGCGTCGCAGGCGTTGAGCACCACGAGCCGGGCATCGTCCACCCAGCAGTCGGAATATTCGAAGCCGCGCGTGCGCAGATCCGGCTTGAGGGGCGCACCGGCCTGGTCCCGGCCGAGGTCGAGGGCGCGGGTGGCGGGCAGCAGCTTGCGCCCGCCGATATGGTCGTAAAGGAACAGGCCGAGGCGCAGCATCCACCACGGGCGCATACCGCGGCGATAGGGCAGCACGAAGCGCAGCGGGCGCACGATGTGGGGCGCGATCCCCCAAACCACTTCCCGTTCGGTCAACGCTTCGCGCACCAGCCGGAACTCGTAATATTCGAGATAGCGCAGGCCGCCGTGCAGCAATTTGGTGGAGGCGGAAGAGGTGGCGCCGGCGAGGTCGCCCTGCTCGCACAGATAGACCGAATAGCCCCGTCCGGCCGCGTCGCGGGCGATGCCGCAGCCATTCACGCCGCCGCCGATGATGGCGATATCGAAGGGATCGTCCGCTGCCGGACGGCCCGCCGACACCTGCGCGGACGTGCGCTCTCTTTCCATCGACCCAGCCTCCGCACCCCATTGCAGCGCGTGTCTCGCGGCGATGCGGCGCCGGGCCTATGCGGCCAAGGAGCGATCCGGATCACGGGTCAAACCTAAAACGAACAAATCCATGTTCGCAATCGAAAACAACGAACATTGCACGATAGATATATCATGTTAAATCAATAAGTTATCTGTTTTCGTTTTCCGGCGGCGCTTCCACCACCCGCACGCCATGCGTGGCGCACACGGCGCGCAGGCGACCCGAAGACAGGTGGTCGGTGACGAAGGCCGATACTTGGGAGAGGTGTCCGAGACGGACCGGCGCGACGCGTCCCACCTTGCTGCGATCGCACACCAGGATCACCCGGCGCGCATTGTCCATGATGGCCCGCGCGACCGTCACCTCGAGGGGATCGAAGTCGAGCAGCGATCCGTCCTCGTCGATGGCCGAGGCGCCGATGACTGCGGTGTCGACCTTGAACTGGCGGATCATGTCGACCGCCGCCGGCCCCACGACCGCCCCGTCCGAATGCCGCACTTGTCCGCCCGCGACCATCACGCGGATCGCGGGGAAAGGATAGAGCCTCAGGGCCACATTGATGTTGTTGGTGATGACCAGAAGGTCACGATGGGCGGTGATGGCCCGGGCCACTTCCTCCGTGGTTGTGCCGATGGTGATGAAGAGCGAGGAATTGTCCGAGATGAGCGCCGCCGCGGCGGCGCCGATGGCGCGCTTGGCGGGTGCCGCGATCTGCCGCCGCGCCTCGTAGGACAGGTTTTCCACGGATGACGAGATGACGGCGCCGCCATGGGTGCGGGCCAGAAGATTGCCGCTGCACAAGGCGTTAAGGTCGCGGCGGATGGTCTGTGGCGTCACGCCGAAGCGCAGCGCAAGGTCCTCGACGTCCACATGGCCGCTCGCCCGGGCAAGGGACAGGATGGTGTTCTGGCGATCGTTCAACACAGGCACGTCGGCCAACCCCGGTACGAAATTCCGACGTGCACGATGTCAACCCGTGCCCATCCGATCAATGGGAACGTGTCGGAAGGTCGCTCCTGGGCTCGGTTTCTGGACGAGTGCGCCAAGTTCAACATCACGCCGGTCCAGTATGCGGCCATGGTGGCGATCGAGGAGCGGACCCGCGTCGATGCCACCATGAGCTTTGACGGTACGATGTGAAGTGCGGACGCGCGCCTGCCGTTCAGCTTCCGCCGCCGCCGCCCCCGCTGCGGAGCCACCGGCCGGAAAAGGTCCCGGCGGCCACCACCGCTTCGGGACTGCCCGGATCGAGGGTGAGCACGACGGTAAAGATCCCGCTCAGCCCCCGGCGGCTGATCTGCGCCGCGGACGCATGGATCGTCGCGCCGCCAGGAACAGGACGGATGAAGGTGAGATCGCTGCCCGTGGTCAGGATGGTGCCGTCGTAGTAGCCGGCCGCGCCAAAGACCATGTCGGCCAGCGTCCACAGGGCGCCGCCATGACACGTCCCATGGCCGTTCATCTGCGCCGGGCCGACCTCCATGGTGATCACCGCGCGCCCCACCTCGGCCTCGACGAGGCATAGCGGCATCGTCCCCGAGAAGGCATTGCGCGAGAACATCCGCAGGATGCGCGCCCTCAGGCTCTCGGATGATACATCCGCGTGAGACATGGTTACGTCCGTCATCGCTTGGCCTGGACTGGAGCGGCGGTGGATGCGCGAATGCGTCCGGCAGTGTCGATGGCCGGCTTGCCGAAACCCTTCCGCGAGGCACTGTCTGCGTTCGCCGTCGGCATGATGGGAGAACCCTCCAGCTCTTTGATGGGGTGCGTCTGCTTCACGCGAGGCGGCCTCCGCCTCGCGTGAAAACGCTCCAGGTCTACCCTACTTCACCAGCGGGCAACCGCCTTCATTGAGCGGGCGGAACGCCTGCGCTGCCGGGATGGTGGCGAGGGTCTCGTAGACGTCCCATTCGCCCTTGGACTGGGCCGGGGCCTTCACCTTGAACAGGAACATGTCGTGCACCGCGCGGCCGTCGATGCGCACCTCGCCCTTGCCGAACAGGGGATCGTCGATGGGCATTTCGCGCATCTTGGCCAGCACGGTGTTCGTATCCTTGGTGCCGGCGACCTCCACGGCCTTCAGATAGTGCATGATGGAGGAATAGACGCCGGCATGAACCTGGGTCGGCATCTTGCCCTTGTGGAGCGCGGCAAAACGCTTGGCGAAGGCGCGGCTCGCATCGTCGCGGTCCCAGTAGAACGCCTCCGTCAGCACCAGACCCTGCGCGAGTTTGAGCCCCAGCGCATGGATGTCGGTGATGAAGGTGAACAGGCCGGCGATGGACTGCCCGCGCTGCACGATGCCGAACTCGGAGGCCTGCTTGATGGCGTTGATCATGTCCTCGCCGCCACTGGCGAGGCCCACCACCTTGGCGCCGGAGGATTGCGCCCGGATCAGGAAGGACGAGAAGTCGCTGGTGCCGAGCGGATGCTTGACCGATCCCAGCACCTGCCCTCCGGCGGCCTTCACCACCGCCACGGTGTCGCGCTCCATGGCATGGCCGGAGGCCTGGTCCACCGCGATGAAGAACCAGCTGTTGCCGCCCTGGCGCACCATGGCGCTCCCGGTGCCGTTGGCATTGGCCCAGGTGTCGTATGTCCAGTGGATGGTGTTGGGCGTGCATTTGGACCCGGTGAGATCGGCGGTCGCCGCGCCGGCATTCAGCTGGATCCTGTCCTTGTCCTTGACGATCTGGCTGACCGCCAGCGCGACCGGCGAGCCGGTGACGTCGCCGATGACGTCGACACCCTCCTGGTCGATCCACGAGCGGGCGATGACGGAGCCGATGTCCGCCTTGTTCTGATGGTTGCCGGAGACGATCTCCACCTGGATGCCCTTCTCTGCACCCTTGAAGTCCTCCACCGCGAGGCGGGCGGCCGCCACCGAGCCGGGACCTGCAAGATCCGAGTATGGTCCGCTCATGTCGCTCAGGATACCGATCTTGATCCTGGTCTCGGATGCGGCGGGCCCAGTCCACATGGCGACTCCCACCAAAACCCCTAAAATGCTCATATAATGACGCATGGCGTGTCCTCCCCTTGCGGTGACTGAAGCTGTTTTTATTGGCGCCATTTACGTCAATCACATTCCATATATTATGTAAATATATTTGCCAAATTTTTTGGACGAGGCTACGTTGGGCGCTCCGCCGGGCGCGGAGAATGATCCACGGCCGGCCGCATGCCGATCCGGGTTGGAGAGGAGAGGACGATGCAGGACTTCCACGTGAAGCCGGGCGATTCAGCCGTCTTCACGAAAACGGTTGGCGAGACCGACGTGTACCTGTTCGCCGGCATCACCGGCGACTTCGCCCCGAACCACGTCAACCGCCCCTTCATGGAGCGTTCGCGCTTCGGCCGGCTACAAGCACATGGCGCGCTGCTGGTGGGCTTCATGTCCACCGTCGCCGGGATGATCGCGGCCCGGACACCACCCGAGGCAAACGAGACCGCCGTGGCGCTCGGCTACGACCGCATCCGCTTCGTCAAGCCGGTCTTTCTGGGCGATACGGTGACCACCCATTATCGCGTCCGCACGGTGGATGCCGCACGCAAGCGCGCCAGTGCCGAGATCGAGGTCACGAACCAGGACGGCACGCTGGTGGCCGTCGCCTCCCACACGCTCGCCTGGGTGCCGAACACCCCCGCCGCCGGATAGGCGATGGCCGCCCGCTGCGTCCAGACGAAGCCGCCATCGCCCATCGCATCCCTCACATGTTCGGATAGTTCGGCCCGTCGCCGCCCTGCGGGGTCGTCCAGGTGATGTTCTGCGCCGGATCCTTGATGTCGCAGGTCTTGCAGTGGACGCAATTCTGGAAGTTGATCACGAAACGCGGCGCCGCCTGATCTTCAACCACTTCATAGACCCCCGCCGGACAATAACGCTGGGCCGGCTCGGCATATGTCGGCAGGGTGACGGCGACGGGAATGGAGGGATCGGCCAGCTTCAGATGGGGCGGCTGGCTCTCCTCGTGGTTGGTGAAGCTGAAGGCCACGTTGGTGAGGCGATCGAAGGAGAGCACGCCATCGGGCTTGGGATAGTCGATGGGGGTGAAATCCTTCGCCTCTCCCGTCGAAGCGGCATCGCTCTTGCCGTGCTTCAAGGTACCCAACAGGCTGCGTCCGAAGAGCTGATTGGTCCACATGTCGAAGCCGCCCAGCGCCAGCGAGGCCATAAGCCCGTAGCGCGACCAGAGCGGCTTCACGTTGCGGACCTTGTTCAGGTCCTGCCCCACCGCTCCCGTCCGGATCTCGCTCTCGTAGGACGCCAGTTCGTCACCGGAGCGGCCGGAGGCCAGCGCCGCATGGACCGCCTCGGCGGCCGCCTTGCCCGAGAGCATGGCGTTGTGGTTGCCCTTGATGCGCGGCACGTTCACCAGCCCCGCCGAACAGCCGATCAACGCCACCCCTGGAGCAACCAGCTTCGGCAGCGACTGAAGACCGCCCTCCGAGATGGCCCGCGCCCCGTAAGCCACGCGCTTGCCGCCCTTCAGCAGATCCGCCACCAAAGGGTGATGCTTGAAGCGCTGGAACTCCATGTAGGGAGAAAGATAAGGGTTCGCATAGTTCAGATGAACCACGAAGCCCACATAGACCTGATTGTTGTCGAGATGGTAGATGAAGGAACCGCCGCCTGCATTGGCGCCCAGCGGCCAGCCCATGGTGTGGGTGACCGTGCCTTCCCGGTGCTTGGCGGGATCGACCTCCCATATCTCCTTCATGCCGATGCCGAACTTCTGCGGGCAATGACCGGCGGAAAGGTCGTATCTGGCGATGACCTCCTTCGCCAGCGAGCCGCGCACCCCCTCGCCCAGCAGCACGTACTTGCCATGCAGCTCCATGCCCGGCTCGTAAGCCGGGCCGGGTGAGCCATCGGCGGCGCGGCCGAACTCGCCGGCCACCACCCCCATCACCTCGCCGGACGCACCATAGACGAGGGCGGAAGCCGCCATGCCGGGGAAGATCTCCACGCCCAGCGCCTCCGCCTGCGCGGCGAGCCAGCGGCACACATTGCCCATGGAGACGATGAAATTGCCATGGTTCGACATCAACGGCGGCATCGGCCAGTTGGGAATGCGCACGCCGCCAGTTTTGGTGAGGAAATGGAAATTGTCCTCGCGCACCGGCACGGTGATGGGCGCCTCGCGCTCGCGCCAGTCGGGCAGCAGCGCGTCGAGCCCCGAAGGGTCGAGCACAGCGCCGGACAGGATGTGGGCGCCGACCTCCGAGCCCTTCTCCAGCACCACCACGGCGAGGTCGGGATCAAGCTGCTTCAGCCGGATGGCGGCGGACAGGCCGGCCGGGCCCGCGCCGACGATCACGACGTCATAGGCCATCGCCTCCCTTTGGATTTCGGACATGACGTCCCCTCATCTGGTCTCAGTATGCCGAGAGAGGCGCAGACGCGCCTCCCGTATGCGTCAGACTCGTTCGAGCAGCAGCGCGGCCCCCTGGCCGACGCCGACGCACATGGTGGCCAAGGCGTGGCGGCCCCCGCCGCGGGACAGTTCCAGCGCCGCCGAGCCGGCGATGCGCGCGCCGCTCATGCCGAGCGGATGGCCCAGCGCGATGGCCCCCCCGTTGGGATTCACTCGCGGATCGTCGGCAGCAATGCCGAGCTGTCGCATCACGGCGAGCGCCTGGGCGGCGAATGCTTCGTTGAGCTCGATCAGGTCGATGCCATCCAGCCGGATGCCAGTGCGCGCGCACAGCCGTTCCACCGCAGGCACCGGGCCGATGCCCATGATGCGCGGGGCCACGCCCGCCGAGGCCCCGGCCACCACGCGGGCGAGAGGGGTGAGGCCGTAGCGCCGCGCCGCCGCTTCCGAAGCCACGATCAGCGCCGCGGCTCCGTCATTGACGCCGCTGGCGTTGCCCGCCGTCACCGAGCCGTCCGGGCGGGTGATGGGCTTCAGCCGGGCAAGATCGGACTGGGTCGTGGCACGCGGGTGCTCGTCCCTCGCCACCTCTTCCGTCTTGCCACGGCCGAGCGGCACGCTGACGGGGAGGATCTCCATGGCGAGCCGCCCGTTGACCTGGGCGGCCGCTGCCTTCTCCTGGGAGCGCAGGGCAAAGGCGTCCTGGTCCTCGCGGCTGATGCCATGCTCGTCGGCCAGATTCTGCGCCGTCTCAGGCATGGACTCGGTGCCGTAGTCCTGCGCCATCCGCGGATTGATGAAACGCCAGCCGATGGTGGTGTCGTGGATTTCCGTGGCGCGCGACCATGGCCCGGCGCCCTTGGGGATCACGAAGGGGGCACGGGTCATGCTCTCCACCCCGCCGGCGATAGCGAGTTCCATATCCCCGGAGCGGATGGCGCGCGCGGCAGCAACCACCGCTTCGAGCCCGGAACCGCACAGGCGGTTCACCGTCACGCCCGGCACCGTTTTCGGCAGGCCCGCGAGCAGCAGGGCCATGCGCGCCACGTTGCGATTGTCCTCCCCGGCCTGGTTGGCGCAGCCCATCCACACCTCTTCCACCGCGGCGGGATCGAGGCCGGGATTGCGGGCCAGGATGGCGCGCAGCGGCAGCGCGGCAAGGTCGTCGGCACGCACCTGCGCGAGCGCGCCACCGTAGCGGCCGATGGGGGTGCGGATGAAGTCGCAGATGAAGGCTTGGGTCATGGGGCAGCTCCCGGATCATCGGGGTTCAGACCCTCGCGCGCCGCCTCGCGCAGGAGGGCGGGAACACCCCAGGACAGCGGATCTTCGGCCGCGAAGGCCTCGATGCGACGCGCGATCTCGGCACATCCGATGCGCCCGGCGTGGTGCATGGGCCCGCCGCGCCAGCGCGGGAAGGCATAGCCATGCACCATCACCAGATCGATGTCGGAGGCCCGCGCGGCGATGCCCTCCTCGAGGATGCGAAAGCCTTCCTCGATCATGGAACTGATGGCTCGGGTAACGATCTCCTCGTCGGAGAAGGTGCGGCGCGCGATGCCGGCGCGGGCGGATTCCTCGGCCACGATCCGGTCGATCAACGGGGCGGGAGAGGCCGTCCCGCCGTCGTAGTCGTACCAGCCGGCCCCCGTCTTGCGGCCGAGACGGCCGGTCTCCTCGACGATCCGGTCGGCGATGGGAATGTAGCGGAAGCCGTCCTTCGTGGGCCAGCCAAGCCTCTTGCGGTTGGCATAGGCGATGTCGAGGCCGGAGAGGTCCTGCACCTCGTAGGGACCCATGGCCATGCCGAAGCCACGCAGCGCCTGGTCCACCTGGGCCGGCAGCGCACCTTCCATCAGCATGATGTCGCAGGTCTGGCGATAGCGGGTCAGGATGCGGTTGCCGATGAAGCCGTCGCACACGCCTGCGAGGATCGGGATCTTCTTCAGCCGCGCGGCGAGGCGCAAGGCGGTGGCGAGCGTCTGTGGCGATGTGGTCCGCGCCCGGATCACTTCCAGCAGCTTCATCACATGGGCCGGGCTGAAGAAATGCAGCCCGAGGAACCGCTCCGGATGGCTTATGCCTTCGCCGACCCGGTTCACGTCGAGATAGGAGGTGTTGGTGGCAAGGATGGTGCGCTCCGGCAGCGTCGCGTCGAGGGCGGCGAAAACCTGCCGCTTGACCTCCATGTCCTCGAACACCGCCTCGATCGCGATATCCGCCGGCGGCAGGGCGCCATAGCCCTCGTGGAAGCCGAAGCGCGCGGCCTGCTCCGCCTCGGCGGCCTCGGACGTGGTCTTGCCCCGCTTCACCGCGTCGGCATAGAGGCGCGCCACATTGGCCCGCGCCCGCTCGACGCCGGCGGCGTCGCTTTCCACCAGCGCCACGGAAATGCCAAGTCCGGCCAGGGCGTAGGCGATGCTGGCGCCCATGGTGCCGCCGCCCACCACCACGGCGGAGCTGATGTCCGCCCCGCCGCCCTTCCCCTGTGCCATGGCGGCGCGCTCGGCGAAGAAGACGTGCCGCAGGGCCGCCGCCTGATCCGAGGTCTTCAGGGCGAGGAAGGTCTCCCGCTCCAGCGCCAAACCCTCGTCGAACGGAAGGCGGGTCGCGGCGTCAACGAGATCGATTGCCTTCAAGGGCGCGATCTGGCCGGCACTGCGTCTTGCCGCCTGCTCGCGCGCCGCCTCCACCGCATCTGGATCCGGCAGCGGGGCGGGCAAGGCGCCGGTGGCAGGCCGGTTCGGGACAGGACAGCTCATGGCGGCGGCGGCCGGATCGTCCGCGACCGCATCCACCAACCCCAGGTCCTGCGCCTCACGCGCGCCGATCACCCGGCCCTCGCAGATCAGCGACAAGGCCGGCCCGAGGCCGATGAGACGCGGCAGCCGCTGCGTTCCGCCGGCACCGGGTACGATGCCCAGCGTCACTTCCGGCAGGCCCAGAGTCGCGCCCGGCGCGGCGATCCGCGCCCGGCACGCGAGCGCCACCTCCAGCCCGCCGCCGAGGGCCGTGCCGTTGAGGGCCGCGACCACCGGAACCGGAAAGTCCTCGATCCGGCGGATGATGTCCGGGAGGTGAGGCTCCTGGGGGGCGGCGGCGAACTCCCGCGCGTCGGCCCCCGCGATGAAGGTCTTGCCGGCGCCCGTCAGCACCACCCTCTTCACCTCAGCGGCCTCGGCCGCGTCGAGTGCACGGACAAGTCCTTGCCGCACAGCCTGGGACGTGACGTTGACCGGGGGATTGTCGATGGTGACGAGGGCGACGCCCTCTTCGACAACGCAATGAACGGGTCCGGGCATGTCGGCCTCACTCGCGGACATGGGGGATGCGCCACTCCGGCGCACGGGAAGCGCCGGAGCGCAAGGCGGCCATCAGGAGCGGGACTGCTCGTATTGCTCGCGCAGCAGGGTCCGCAGGGCGAACTTCTGGATCTTGCCGGAGGCGGTGGACGGCAGCTGATCGACCACCTCGATCCGCTCGGGAAAGTATTGCTTGGCGAGATGCTGGCTATCGAGGAAGGCGATCATCTCGTCGAAGCTGAAGGTCTTCCCCGCCTTGGGCACGACGAAGGCGCAGGCCCGCTCGCCGAGCCGCTCGTCGGGATAGGCGACGATGGCCACCTGCTGGATGCTCGGATGCTTGTAGAGTACCGACTCGATCTCGACCACGGGCAGGTTCTCCGCGCCGCGGATGATGACGTCCTTGGTGCGCCCGCAGATGCGGATGTAGCCCTGCTCGTCCATGCGCGCGATGTCGCCGGTATCGAACCAGCCATCGGCATCGGTGGCATTCCACTGCGGCCGCTTGAGGTAGCCGCCGAAATTGGAGCAGCCCCGCACGAAGAGCGCGCCCTCCTGGCCAACCGGGAGCGCGGTGCCGTCAGCGGCGCGGATTTGAATCTCCATGCCGGGCAGCACGAAGCCGTCCGTGTTGATGGAGCGCTCGTCCGGGTCGGAGGGAGAAACGAGCGTCAGCGCGCCGTTCTCGGTCATGCCCCAGGCGGAGATGATCTTGGTGCCCAGAACCTTCCGCGCCCGTTCCACCAGCGCCCCCGGAATGGCGGTGCCGGCGCACAGGAAGATGCGGAGCGAGGAGGAATCCGCACCCAGTTCTTCCACCGTGTTGGTCAGGTCCATGAGGAAGGGCGTCGAAGCCATGGTGAAGGTGACACCTTCCTGCTCGATGACGCGCGCCGCCTGCGCCTTGTCCCAGCTGTCCATCAGCACCATGCGGGCCTTGAGCATGAAGGGCATCAGCAGGCCGTACATGAAGCCGGTCTGGTGGGCCATGGGAGAGGCCATCAACACCACGTCCGCCGCACCGAGCCCGAGCCGGTCCGCATAGGCGAACAGGTTGGAATACATGGTGTTAGCGGTGTGCATCACGCCCTTGGGCTCGCCCGTGGTGCCCGAGGTGTAGATGAGCTGGCACACGGCGTTCGCACCGCTGCGGTCGCGGGCGCTGATGTCCCGGACGGCGGGCACGTCCGCATCCAGCGCGGGATCGAGCAGCGACGCCTCGAATGCGTCCGGCCCCTCGCCTCCGGCCACGACCAGATGGCGCAGGTCGGGCAGGTCCGCTTTCAGCCGGTGCGCCATCGCCTCATGGTCGAAGCCGCGGAAGACGCGGGGAATGGCGAACACCTTGGTCTCGCCGTGGCGGAGCATGAACGACAGCTCATGCTCGCGGAAGATGGGCATCACCGGGTTGAAGACGACGCCCAGCCGGAGGCAGGCGATGTAGAGGACGACGAATTCCCACCCGTTGGGCAGCTGGCAGGACAGGACGTCGTCCTTGCCGAGGCCGAGACGGCGGAGCCCGGCGGCGGCGCGCCAGGCGAGGCGGTCGATCTCCGCATAGGTCATTTCGCGCCGCGTCCCGCTGCCGGTCACGACGGTGAGCACGGCCACGGCATCAGGTTTCTCGGCGAGGCAAACGTCGAAATAGTCGAGCAGGGTCTTGCCCTGCCAGAAACCTTCGGCCTCCATCCGGGCACGGCGGGGCTCGATGAGCACGGCGTCGAATTGCATGGTGTCCTCCCCTGTCTCCGGATCAGCCGTTGACCGCGACCCGACCCGCCCGTTCGCGGGCGATGATGTTCTTCATGATGTGCGCGGTGCCGTCGCCGATCTGGAGGCCCAGCACGTCGCGCAGCCGCTGCTCGAACGGCAGCTCGGTGGAATAGGCGGCGTGGCCGTGGATCAGCAGGCAGGCGTGGATCGCCTCATAGGCGAGGAGCGGCGGCCACCACTTGGCCATCGCCGCCTCCGCCACGTGGGGCAGGCCATTGTCCTTCAGCCACAGGGCGTTGTAGCTGAGCAGCCGGGCGCCCTCGACACGGGTGTCGAAATCGGCGAGCTGGTGGGTGATGCCCTGGAAGGCCGCCAGCTGCTTGCCGAAGGCGCGCCGCTCGCCGATGTAGGCCCACGCCTCTGCAAGGGACTGGCGGGCCGTTCCAAGGCATTGCAGGCCGATGAGCGAGCGGGAGAAGTCGAAGCCCTGCATCACCTGCACGAAGCCCTTGTTCTCCCCGCCGAGCAGGTGATCGGCCGGCACCCGCACATTGTCGAAGAAGATGGAGCCGCGGCCGATGGCATGCTGGCCGAGGTCGGTGAAGCGGGTCGTCGAGATGCCGGGGGTGTCCATGGGCACGAAGACGGCGGAGACGCCGTGCGCCTTGTCCTCGGGCCGCCCGGTGCGGGCGAAGACGACGGCGGCGGCGGCCTGGTCGGCGGCCGAGATGGAGGTCTTCTCGCCGTTGATGACGTAATGGTCGCCGTCGCGCTCCATGCGCAGGCCCAGGTTGGCCGCGTCCGAGCCGCCGCGCGGCTCGGTGAGGGCGATGGCCAGCAGGATCTCGCCGGCGGTCAGCTTCGGCAGCCAGTGGCGCTTGATCTCGGGATTGGCGAAGTTCGCGAGGATCTGGCCGTTGAGCGAGGCGAGGACGTTGATATAGCCGAAGTTGAAATCGCCTTTGGCGATCTCCTCGATGATGACGCCCGAATAGATGGAGCCGGCACCGCTGCCGCCGAATTCTTCGGGCAGCTCGGGCGCGATGAGGCCGAGGCTGCCCATCTCGCGCACCAGATCCGTGCCGAACGTGCCGGTGCGCTCGCGTTCCTTGTAGCCGGGTGCGAGCTTTTCGGCGGCGAATTTCGCTGCGAGATCGCGCAGGGCGACGAGGTCTTCAGTATCGAAAACCGTTGGATACGCCGTGGGTGTCATGGCTTGCCTGCCTTGGTTTCCTGCGTGCTGTTCTTGCTGCCCCGGCGTTTCCCCGCCGGGTTCGGCGCGGCCGCCCGTGCGCGGCCCTGTGGTCGTCCGCCATGCCGCCGCCCTGACGTGCGGCATGGCGGAGCCGTCCTGTCCCTTGCGCCCCTGGCGGGACGGGACCAGACGACGGCGCGAAGCCCTACTTGCCGAACTTGCGGAAGTCGGGCTTGCGCTTCTCGCGGAAGGCGACGCCGCCTTCCTTGCTTTCGTCGGTGTCGTAATAGAGGCTCAGCGCCCGCATCCCGAGGGCGGAGATGCCCCGGATGTTCTCGCTGTCGGCATTGAAGGACACCTTGGCGAGGGCGAGCGCCGTGGGGGAGCGCTCCATCAGCTCGGCGACCCAGCGGTCCACCTCGGCGTCGAGCTCCTCGTGCGGAACCACCGTGTTGACGAGGCCCATGGCCAGCGCCTCGGCGGCGCTGTAGCGCTTGTTGAGGTACCAGATCTCGCGCGCCTTCTTCTCGCCGACCACGCGGGCGAGATAGGCGGTGCCGAAGCCCGGATCGACCGAACCCACCTTGGGGCCGACCTGCCCGAACTGGGCCTTGTCCGACGCAATGGTGAGGTCGCAGATGGTGGCGAGCACGTTGCCGCCGCCGATGGCGAAGCCGTTCACGCGGGCGATAACCGGCTTCGGCACGTCGCGGATCAGGCTCTGCAGTTCGTCGATGGGCAGGCCGATGACGCCGCGCCCGTCATACTGGCCGTCATGGGCCGACTGGTCGCCCCCGGTGCAGAAGGCCTTGTCGCCGGCGCCGGTGAGCACGATTACGCCCACCTTGCGATCCCAGCCGGCGGTCTGGAAGGCGTGGATCAGCTCGTCCACGGTGTGGCCGCGGAAGGCGTTGTACTTGTCCGGCCGGTTGATGGTGATCCAGGCGGCGCCGCCGCGGATTTCGTAGAGGATGTCGGTATAGCTCATCATGTCCTCCCTCAGCCGTGCATGGTCAGGCCGCCGGAGACCGAGATCACCTGGCCGGTGATGAAGGCGGCATCGTCGCTGGACAGGAACAGGATGGCGCCGGGCAGGTCCTCGGGCTTGCCGAGGCGTCCAAGCGGCACCGCGCGGGTGAAGGCGGTGCGCAGCTTGTCCTTGTCGCCGGCCGCCTCCATGAAGCTTTCCAGCATGGCCGTCTCGGTCACGCCCGGGCAAACCGTGTTGAAGGTGATGCCATTGCGGGCATGCTCGCGGGCGAGGGTCTTCATGAAGGCGATGACGCCCGCCTTGCAGGCGGCATAGACCGCCTCACCCGAGGAGCCGACCCGCCCCGCATCCGAGCCGATGGAGACCACGCGCCCGGCAACGCCGCGCGCGACCATGGAGGCAAGCACCGGCTTGGTGATGTTCAGCACCGAGCGCAGGTTGATGTCGATGATCTTGCTCCAGAAGTCGGGTTCCGACTTCAGAAACGGGACGAACAGGTCCCAGCCCGCGTTGTTGACCAGGATGTCGATGGGCCCCAGGGCGCCCTCCACCTCGGCCACGGCCGCGGCAGTGGCGGCGGCATCGGTGAGGTCCACCACCATGGTGACGGCCTCGCCACCGGCCGCCTTGATCTCCTCGGCAACCTTCTCGGCCGCCGCGGCGCCGATGTCGGCGACAACCACGCGTGCGCCTTCCTCGGCGAAGCGCCGGCAAGTTGCCGACCCGATTCCGCCGCCGCCGCCAGTTACGACAACTATTTTACCCTTTAGGCCTCGCACGGTGGTCGTCCTCCATGATCGTGGGCTGGGCCGAAGCGCAGGGCCCCGGCATTTTCGCCTGTTCCGGCGAAGCGCCCGCTCCCCGATACGCCCGTCGCTCTTGTGACTTCTGGTTTAGCGACTCCCGCATTTTAGGTCAATATATTTCCTTATTTTGACCGAACCCCGATCCCTTGACCGAGCCGTGCGGCGCGGTCAAAGTGCTGACATGACAAAGACTGGTGGCACTTCACGCGGGATTTCGCCGGGCCTGAGCAACAGGCTCTTCTTCCGGCTCTACCAATGCGCAAACATGTTGCATAAGACCGGAACGCGGGCGCTGGACGACTACGAGATCACCACCCAGCAGTGGGCCGTGCTCGGCGCCCTCACCCGCCCGGCGTTCGCGGAGGGTGTGGCCGTGGGCGACCTCGCCGCCTTCCTGCTGGTCACGCGCCAGAACCTTGCCGGCGTGCTGCAGCGGCTCGAGGCCATGGACTATGTGGAGCGCACGGTCGACGCCAACGACAACCGCTCGCGCCTCATCCGCCTGACACCCAAGGGGCGAAGCCTTTGGGATGCAAACATGCGCCCGGTCATCGCCGATTATTACGATGCCGCGCTGGCGGGCTTCTCCACCGAGGATCGGATCCACATGATCCATTACCTCGACAAGATGCTGAACAACTTCAAGGCGATCGATCCGGAAAGCGCAGCCCGCCACCAGGAGGAGGCACCGGTGGCGGCGGCCGCGCCGACGCCTAGAGTCCGGCGCGTCCCTTCGCCTCGGCGGTGAGCGCCTTGGCGATGATGATCTGCTGGATCTGCGTGGTGCCTTCGTAGATGCGGAACAGCCGGGCATCGCGATAGAGCTGCTCGGCGCGATACTCGCGGATATAGCCGTTGCCGCCGTGGACCTGGACATTCCGGTCGGCGATCCGCCCCACCGCTTCCGAGGCGAACATCTTGGCGCAGGAGGCCTCGACGCTCACGTCCTGCCCGGCATCGCGCTTTCGCGCCGCATCGAGCACCATGCAGCGGGCGGCATACGCATCGGCCTTCGAATCGGCGAACATGGCCTGAAGTAGCTGAAAATCGGTCAGCGGCCGGCCGAACTGCCAGCGCCCCACCGCATAGGCCAGCATGTCGTCCAGGATGCGCTCGGCGAGCCCCACGCAGGCGGCGGCGATGTGCAGACGCCCCTTGTCCAGCACCTTCATGGCGGTCTTGAAGCCCTGCCCTTCCACGCCGCCGATCAAGGCAGAGGCCGGCACGCGGCAATCGTCGAAGATGACATCGCACACATGGGCGCCCTGCTGGCCCATCTTCTTTTCCGGCTTGCCCGTGGTGAGGCCCGGCGTTCCACGCTCCACCGCAAAGGCCGAGACGCCCGCGGCGCCCTTCTGGGCGGGATCGGTGCGCGCCATCACGGTGAACAGGCTGGCATGCGGCGCGTTGGTGATGAATCGCTTGGTGCCGTTCAGCACATAGACGTCGCCGTCGCGGCGCGCCGTGGTCTTCACCGAACCCGCATCGGATCCCACGTCCGGTTCGGTCAGAGCGAACGAGCCGATGATCTCGCCGGAGGCAAGGCCCGGCAGATATTTCGCCTTTTGCTCCGCCGTGCCGTCGATGGCGATGCCCTGCATGCCGATGCCCACATTGGTGGCGAACATGGACCGGAAGGCGGGGGCGGCGCGGCCCAGCTCGAAAATGGCGAGCACCTCCTCCTCCATCACGAGGCCGAGGCCGCCATACTCCTCCGGCGCGGTGAGGCCGAACAGGCCCAGCTCGCGCATCTCCGCGACGATGGCGGCCGGAATGGCGTCGGTCTCGGCCACCTCGGCCTCCGCGGGGATCAGCCGCTCGTCGACGAACCGGCGGATCGCATCCAGCAGTTGGGACAGGGTCCCGGGATCCAAGGCCATGACATCCTCCCCTATTATGGAAATATATTGTCCTATATATGCGAGGGACTCAACCCGCAAGATGGTGACATGAAGCCATAAATATTGGATTCTTGAGCCCACCCGCGCCGCGCTCGGCTTGCGGAAATAAGGCAACATATCATCCTGATTTGGGAAGGAAGACCATGAAGGCCATTGTGTTGACGGAACGCGGCACCCATGGCGTGGCTCTTCGCGACATGCCCGAACCCGCCGTGCCCGAGGGATGGGCAAAAGTTCGGATGCTGGCGGCATCGGTCAACCGCGTCGATCTCTACATGCGCGACTCGGGCGCGGGCATCACCCACCAGCTGCCGCTCATCATGGGGGTGGACGGCGTGGGCGTGGTGGCCGAGGCGCCTGCTGGATCGGGCGTTGCCCCGGGCGACCGGGTGATCCTTTACCCTTACGAATTCTGCGGCACCTGCCGGCCTTGCCTCAACGGCGACCAGCCTCTCTGCCACCACGCCAAGATTCTGGGCGAGCACCGCCACGGCACCTTCGCCGAATATGTGGCGCTCCCCGCGCGCGCTCTGCTGAAGCTGCCGGACGACGCGGATATGGACCAGGCGGCCGTGCTGGGCGTCGCCCACCTCACCGCCTGGCGCATGGTGTTCGGCAAGGCGCCGGCCGGGCCGGGCACGGTGGTGCTCGTCCAGGGGGCCGGCGGCGGCGTCTCCTACGCCGCCGTGCAACTCGCCCGCATGGCGGGCGCGCGGGTCATTGTCACCACCACCGGGCCGGACAAGCTCGCGCATTTCCGCAGCCTTGGCGTCGAAGCTCTGGACTATCGCGACGCCGACGTCGCCAGGACGGTGCTGGCGCTGACCGGAGGCGAAGGCGCAGATCTCGTCATCGACAATGTGGGCGAGCGCACGTGGGGCACCTCCCTCAAGGCCCTCGCCCGCGGTGGCCATCTCGTGACCTGCGGCGCGACGACGGGCGCCCATCCCTCGGCGGACCTCCAGCGCCTGTTCATCCGGCAATTGTCGGTGCACGGCTCCACCATGGGCTCCATGGACGAATTCCGCCGCCTCCTCCTCGCGTGGCACGGCGCCGGCTTCACGCCCCGCATCGACCGCGCCTTCCCGCTGGCCGACGTGCCCTCCGCCTTCGCCCACCTCGAAGACCCGGCCCGCATGGGCAAGATCCTGATCCGCATCTCCTGATCCGCATCTCATGAACGCAATCGAAGGCCACAGACATGACCTATGAGACCGTGCTCGTCGCCACGCAGGGGGCCGTCGGCATCATCACCCTCAATCGGCCGGAGGCGCTCAACGCCCTGAACCACCAGATCACCTCCGAACTGTCCCACGCCGCCGCCGCCTTCGATGCCGACCGGGACATCGGCGCGATCGTGATCACGGGCTCGGACAAGGCTTTTGCCGCCGGGGCCGACATCAAGGAGATGAAGGACAAGACCTTCGCCGAAGTCTATGAGGAACAGCTCATCACGGCCACGTGGGAAGGCGTGTCGCGGGTTCGCAAGCCGACCATCGCGGCGGTGTCGGGGCACGCCATCGGCGGCGGCTGCGAGCTGGCCCTGATGTGCGACATCATCGTGGCGTCACAGACGGCCCGCTTCGCCCTGCCGGAGACCACCATCGGCATCATTCCCGGTGCCGGCGGCACCCAGCGCCTGACGCGCATCGTCGGCAAGGCCGTGGCCATGGACATGATCCTCACTGGCCGGGCCTTGTCCTCGGCAGAGGCGCAGGCGATGGGGCTGGTCAGTCGCGTGGTGCCCGCTGGCACCCATGTCGCGGAAGCGGTCGCGATCGCCGCGCAAATCTCCACCTCGTCCCGGCCCGTGGTGCGCCTCGCCAAGGAAGCCGTGACCCAGGCGTATGAGACGCATCTCCAGGAGGGTCTCTATGTGGAGCGCAGGCTCCTCTATGCCACCTTTGCCCTTGAGGACCGGCGCGAGGGCATGAACGCCTTTGCGGAAAAACGCAGGCCGACCTTCCGCGGGCTCTGACCAGACGGGCTACAAACTGGGCTTCGTCCCGCCGTCCGGCGGTGGTCCCGCGCCCCATGCGGTATGACAAGGCGCGGGAGCAGGCTCAGGCGAGGACCGGGCGGAACCGGCGCGCCACCAGAGCGAGCGTGCCGAGGCCGCAGACGAGGATGACCGGCACCAGCACCAGCATCACGCCGGCCGGCGTGATGCCCTGCGCCACCAGAACCCCGGCGAGCAGCGGCCCGGCCATGGAGCCGAGGCGGCCGACCGCAACCACGACACCCACGCCCGTGCCGCGGATTTCCGCCGGATAGCATTGGGGGGCGATGCCGTAGAGGATGGACTGCACGCACAGCACGCCGACGCCCACCAGCGTCACGGTGAACAGCATGGTGGCGAGCGCCGGCTGAAGCAGGCCCAGCATGGCGAGGGCAGCCGCCACGAAGGCGAAGCTGGCGGCGATGGCGATGCCACGCTGGCGGCCGTCCAGCACCCGCCCGCCGATGAGGCTGCCGACGGCGCCGCCAAGGCTGTACAGGATGAGGGCGAGCGACGCCTCGCCGCGCGAGAAGCCCTGCGCCACCAGCAGCTGCGGCAGCCAGTTCATGAGCAGATAGACCACCATCAGGCCGAGGAAGAAGGCCCCCCAGAGCAGCAAAGTGGCGACCATCGAGTCGGGACGGAACACCTCCGTCCACGGCGTCTTCTGCCCGGAGGTGCCGGGCGCCATCTTCAGCGGCGGCAGGCCCATGTAGATGAACGGCACGAGGACCAGGGGCAGGACGCCGCCCACGAGGAAAATGGAGCGCCAGTCCCCGCCATGCAGGTCGAGCAAAGCGACGAGGCTCGCCACCGCGGCACCCAGCGGCATGCCGGCATACATGAGGGCCACCGCCCGCCCCTTCCGCTCCGGACCCACCGCCTCCGAGGCGATGGACACGAGGTTCGGCAGCGCGCCGCCCAGACCGACGCCGGTGAGGAAGCGCAGCACCACCAGTGCCTCCACGGAGGTGGCGAGGATGGTCGCGATGGAGGCGAAGCCGAAGGCCACCAGCGCGATGAGGAGCCCTGCGCGCCGGCCCCAGCGGTCCGCCGTATAGCCACCGATCAGGGCCCCGATCATGAGGCCCAGGGTGGCCGAGGAGAAGAACAGACCCATCTGCTGGGGCGTCATGTGGAAGGCCGGCCCGATCTTGGGGGCGGCGATGCCCGCGGCCTGCAGATCGAAGCCTTCGATCACGGCGGCCAGCGAGACGTAAAGGAGCGCCCGGCTTCCCGCAGGGCTTGTTTTCAAGGCAGTCGACATTTGCTTTCCTCCCATCCGGCGCGGCCTGTTGCGGCCGCTGTCTTGTCCGTCCGCCGATGGCCGGCAGGCCCCGCGGTTCTTCTCGGTGTGCGCCCGGTCCCGCACGGGACGAGCCGTGCGGGACCGGGCGCGGTGGATTGTGTTGAGCGGCGCTGTCAGGCGGCGGCCGCCGCCCGGGCGAGATCGAGCGCCACATCGACGATCATGTCCTCCTGCCCACCCACCATGCGGCGGCGGCCGAGTTCGGCGAGGATGTCGCGGGTGTCGACGCCGTAGGCCTTCGAGGCGGCCTCGGCGTGGCGCAGGAAGCTGGAATAGACCCCGGCATAGCCCAGCGAGAGGCTTTCCCGGTCCACCCGCACCGGACGGTCCTGCAGCGGGCGCACCAGATCATCGGCGGCATCCATCAGGATGTTGAGATCGCAGCCGGTCTCGATGCCCTTGCGGTTCAGCACGGCGATCAGCGCCTCCAGCGGCGCGTTGCCCGCGCCCGCGCCCATGCCGGCCAGCGACGCATCCACCCGCACCGCCCCCGCCTCGATGCCCGCCACCGCATTGGCGACGCCGAGGGTGAGGTTGTGATGGGTGTGGACGCCGATCTCCGTCTCCGGCTTCAGCGCATCGCGCAGCGTCTTCACCCGCAGCGTATAGTCCTCCGGCAGCATGGCCCCGGCGGAGTCGGTGGCGTAGACGCATTCCGAGCCGTAGCTCTCCATCAGCTGCGCCTGCTCGGCCAGCTTCCCGGCCGGGATCATGTGCGCCATCATCAGGAAGCTTGCCGTGTCCATGCCGAGCGCCCGGGCCGCCTCGATGTGCTGGCGCGACACGTCGGCCTCGGTGCAGTGGGTGCACACCCGCACCGAGCGGGCGCCCGCGTCGTAGGCGGCCTTCAGATCATGCACCGTGCCGATGCCGGGGATGAGCAGGACGGTAACGACGGCGCGGCTGCATTCCTGCGCCACCGCGGCGATCCATTCGAGGTCGTCATGGGCGCCGAAGCCGTAATTGAAGGTGGCGCCGGTGAGGCCGTCGCCATGGCTGATCTCGATGGCGTCGACGCCGGCCCGGTCCAGGGCCCGGGCGATGGCCCGGGTCGTGTCGAGCGAATACTGGTGGCGGATGGCGTGCATGCCGTCGCGCAGGGTGACGTCCTGGATGTAGAGCTTGCCGGGGTTCGGGCGGGCCATCACGCGGCCTCCTTCGCGAGGAAACGGGCGGCCCAGCGGTCGGCGGAGACCAAAGCGGCCGAGGTCATGATGTCGAGGTTTCCGGCATAGGCCGGCAGATAGTGAGCGGCGCCCTCCACCTCGAGCAGGATGGTGGTCTTGAGGCCGGTCACCGGGCCGACGCCGGGGATGCGCACGGGCGCGTTGTTGCCGATCTCCTCGAACTGCACCTTCTGCTTGAGTCGATAGCCGGGCACATAGGCCTTCACGGTCTCGACCATCTCCAGGATGGAGGCCTCGATGGCCTCGCGCGTGCCGCCCTGGGAGAGGGTGAAGACCGTATCGCGCATGATGAGGGGCGGCTCGGCCGGGTTGAGGATGATGACCGCCTTGCCGCGCTCGGCGCCGCCGAGCACCTCGATGGCCTTGGAGGTGGTCTCGGTAAACTCGTCGATGTTGGCGCGGGTGCCGGGGCCGGCCGATTTCGAGGAGATGGAGGCGACGATCTCGCCCCAGATCACCCGGTCGGTGGCGCGGCGCACGGCGTGGACCATGGGGATGGTGGCCTGGCCGCCGCAGGTGACCATGTTCACGTTGGACGCGTCGAGATTGGCCTCGCCGTTGATGGCGGGGATGGTGAAGGGGCCGATGGCGGCGGGGGTGAGGTCGATGACCTTCTTGCCATCCTTCCGCAGCACCGCGTCGTTGGCGATGTGGGCCTTGGCGGAGGTGGCGTCGAACACGACGCCGATCTCGGCGTAATTGGGCAGGCGGGTGAGGCCCTCGATGCCCTCGTGCGTCACCGGCACCCCGAGCCGCGCTGCGCGGGCGAGGCCGTCGGACGCCGGATCGATCCCCACCATGGCGCCCATCTCCAGATGGCGCGACATGCGCATGATCTTGATCATCAGGTCCGTGCCGATGTTCCCCGACCCGATGATCGCGGCCTTGATTTTGGGCGTGCTCATGCCTGCTTCTCCGTGGTGCCGGGTGTTCCGATGGCGACCTTCACGGCGCCGAGCCCCGCGATGCGCGCCTCCAGCACATCGCCGGGCGCAACGGGGACCATGGGGCCGAGGGCGCCGCTGAGCACCACGTCCCCGGCCTTCAGCGGCGTTCCCAGCGTGGCGCAGGTGCGGGCCAGCCACAGCACCGCGGTGAGCGGATTGCCGAGGCAGGCCGCGCCGCCGCCGAAGGACGCGGCGGTGCCGTTGCGGTTGAGCAGCATGCCGAGGCCGGCGAGGTCCGTGTCGTCCAGCCGGCGGATGGGGCCGCCCATCACGTAGACGCCGCTGGAAGCATTGTCGGCGATGGTGTCCGAGATGCGGATGTCCCAGTTCTGCACGCGGCTGCCGACGATCTCGATGGCGGGGGCCACATAGTCGATGGCGCGGCACACCTCGGTGGGGGTGACGTCCGCCGCCGCAAGGTCCGCCTTCAGCACGAAGGCGACTTCCGCCTCCGCCTTCGGCTGGAGCAGACGGGCGAAGGGCACCTCTTCGCCGTCGCAATATTCCATGTCGGCGAACAGCACGCCGAAGTCCGGCTGGTCCACGCCAAGTTGCTGCTGAACGGCGCGCGAGGTGAGGCCGATCTTGCGACCCACAAGGCGCCGCCCCTCCTCCACCGCCCGCTTTGTGTTCAGGAACTGGACCTCGTAGGCGGCCTTCAGGTCGAGGCCGATCAGGTCCCGCACCGGCTCGCAGGGCGCGGCCGTGCGCGCCGCGGCGAAGAGACGGTCGGCCGCTTCGCGGATCTGCTGTGTGCTCATCTCAGATCACCTTGAAAGAAATTCGAGCACCAGCGCGTTGAACGCGTTGGCGTGCTCCCACTGGGCCCAGTGCCCGCAATTGCCGAAGATGTGCAACTCCGATCGCGGAATGCCGGCCAGCAGCCGCAGCCCCGCATCCAGCGGCACGAAGCGATCGTTGCGCCCCCAGATGACGAGGGTGGGCGCCGAAATCTCGCCCAGGCGCGGGCCGAAATCGGGGAACTGCTTCGGGTTCGCCTCAAGGCTTTTGACGAAGTTCTCAAGATGGTCGCGCCGCTGGAGCATGTTCTCGAGGCGCGTGCGGTAAAGGTCTTCGGTCAAATCATTGGGATCGAACACGAAGACGGCCATCATCGCCTTCAGATTTTCGATAGTGGGCGCGCGATAGAGCGCGTTGAGGAGCTTGATGCCCTCGGTGGGCATGGGCGCGAAGGGGCTCGCCCCGCCCGTGCCGCCGCCCATCAAAACGAGCTTTCCAACCTTGCCCGGATGGTCGAGGGCGAAGGCGACAGCGCTGTGGCCGCCCATGGAATTGCCGAGGATGTGGATGCGCTCCAGCCCCAGCGCTTCCACCACGCCAGCCAGCACACGCGCATTGAGGTTGGAGCGCGAGCCGGTTGAGACGATGGTGTCGCTCTTGCTCCAGCCGGGGCAATCCACCAGCAGCACGCGATAGCCCGCCTCGACGAGGGGCGCGATGTTGCGGTTGAAGTTGGCCCAGCCTGACGCGCCGGGGCCGGAGCCGTGCAGCATCACCACGGTCTCGCGGGCATTGCCGGGATCGCAGTCGTTGTAATGGATGGTGAGTTCGCCGCCGGCTTCGGGCACGCGGACGAAGCGGCTGGTGCCGGCTTCCGTGAAGGGTTCGCTCATGCTCAGGATTCCAGGGGGCTGACGCGGCAGAAGGCGCCGTTCACATAGATCAGGGGCTCGCCGCCCGGCGGCTCGGAGGCGTCCAGCACCTCGCACAGCAGGGCATGGTGGGTGCTCTCGTCGAACACCTTCACCACCCGGCAGTCGAAGGTGGCGAGCGCCCCCTCCAGCACCGGTGCGCCGGAGACGCGGGTCTGCCAGCTTCCATGCTCGAAACGGGCGGGGCCGAACACGCCCTCAACCATGCCGGCGAACACCTTGGCGAGATGCGCCTGCCCCGCGGAGAGCACGTTGATGCACAGGGAGCCGCTGGCGAGGATGCTGTCGGCCGCGGCCACCTTCTTGTTGACCAGAACCACCATGCGGGGCGGATCGACGGTGACCGAACACACTGCCGTGGCGGTGAGCCCGACCTTGGTCTCGCCGTCGCACGTGGTGATGATGGAGACACCGGAGGCGAGGTGCCGCATGCCGGTGCGATGGTCATCCGGGCTGGCGGTGGGCAGGTGGCGCAGAGTTTCGCTCGCCGCCCAGTCGAGGCGCTGGTTGATGGTCTGTGTGTTGATGTTCTCTGTCATGGCCGGGCTCAGGCGCGCACGCCGAAGGGATTGGCGGCCGGCATGGGATTGCCGAGCATCTGGCCGCCGAGGAGGTCGCCGATATTGTCCTGGTTCTGGGTGATGTGGTTGGCACCCACCAGGATGTCGCGCAGCTGGCGCTGCATCGGATTGTTGAGCCAGACGCCGCGCGTGGACGTCTTCTTGAAGATCATGTGGGCCGCTTCAAAGCATTCGCCGCCGGTAAACTGGTTGGTGGCGAAGTGGCGCACGCGCACGTCGATGGGTACCAGCTCGCCGCGCTCGGCGTAGCTCCACGCCTCGTCGGTATTGTGCAGGATACGGGTTTCCGCCCCGAGGATCTTCGCGGTCGCCTCGCCGAGGCGGGCCTTGATGAAGGGGTCGTTCACCGCCGCACCGACGGCCTGGTTCAGGTTCTGACGCGGCCGCATGTGCTCGATGTAGAGATCGGCCATGCCGCGGGCCATGCCGACGATGACGGACGACACGGCCGCGTAGAACACGTAGAAGAACGGCATCTTGTAGAGGTTCTCCACGTGGCCGTGGGTCTCCTCGCCATAGGCGGCGATGACATGGCTGCGATAGGCCGGCACGAACGCCTCGCGCACCACCAGCTTCTTGCTGCCGGTGCCGGCGAGACCCACGACGAACCAGTCGTCCACGATCTCGAAATCCGATTTCTGCACCCAGAACGAGCGGAACACCTGCTCGCCATTCTCCATGACGCGGCCGCCGAGGAAGGCGCCGCCCTCGGCATGGTCGCAGCCGCTGGAGGTCAGCCACTCGCCCTTGAGCACATAGCCACCCTCCACCGCCGTCACGGTGCCGAAGGGCGCGTAGGAGGAGGAGACGAGCCGCGTCGGGTCCTCGCCCCACAATTCATCGCCACAGCGCGGATCGAGCAGGCCCACCTCGAACGGGTGGACGCCGAGCACCATCACGTTCCAGGCGCTGGAGGGGCAGCCGCGGGCGAGCTCCATCAGCACCCGGTTGAGCACGTTGGGGCTCATCTCATAGCCGCCCCAGCGCCGCGGCTGGAGGATGCGGAAGAAGCCGGCATCCTGAAAGGCCTGGATGGTGGCGGCCGGCACCATGCGCGCCTTCTCCACCGCCTCCGCCTGCTCCCGCAGCCAGGGGATCATGGCCGTCGCGCGGGCGACGATCTCGGTCTCGGTGGGGGTGCAGCTCGATCTGTCCAACATGCTGATTCTCCTGGCGTTCCTCGCTGGGGTCGCGTGCACGCTGTCAGCGTGGCTCGGCGCTCATGACGCCGTAGCCGGCGATCCACTCGTTGATCGGACGGTAGTAGTCGCGGCGGGCGGTGTATCCGTTCCGCGCAGCGGCAAGCGCCGCGAAGGCGGCCACCCAGGTGCGCACCTCGTGGGTGGAGCGGCCGGCCTCCTTCGAGATGTCCTCGATGCTGAAGTCGTCCACGGCATCGAGCTTTCCGCCGAGCAGCAGGTCGATGAAGGCCTGGTCCCATTCCGCGTTGAGGGGCGTCTGGGCGGAGAGGTCCGTGCCGTAGATCTTGCCCGCGGCGATGGTGCGTTCCTGCCGCGCCGCGCGGGCCTCGGGCGTGGGGTTGCGGCCGCAGATGAGGAATTCGCCGATGGCTTCCGGCGCGCCTTCCAGCAGAGGCACCGGCGGCTCATGGGAGAGGCCGCCCGTGCCGACCACGAGCACGCGCTTGTCGAGGGTGGCGATGAACTGGCCCACCACCTCGCCGAGGCGGCGCACGCGCCGATAGGGCGCAAAGGGCGGGGCGACGGAATTGATGATGATGGGAATGACAGGATAGCGGGTCAGGCTGCCGGTCAGCTCCTCGAGCGTCTGCGTGCAGCCGTGGTCCACCTGAAGGCGATGGGACAGGGAGACGTCCACGTCGTGGTCGAGGACGAAGCGGGTCAAGTCGAGCGCGAGATCCCGCGCGACCGAGAGCGGACCATGCAGCGTCATGTAATCGCCGACGGATTCCGCTGCCGTTGCAATGACGAAAGGCGGCATCAGATCGTAAAATAGGCCGTTATAGTGGTCCGGCGCGAAGATCACGATCAGCTCGGGGTCGAATGCTTCCACTTCGGCGCGGGCGCGGGCCAGCACGGCATCGACTTCCGCAGTCACCTCCGGCGCGGGATCGTTCAGGCCGCGCAAAGGCGTGTGCGAGAGGCACTTGAGCATGATGGTCATGTTGGCTCCCTCGACCTTGGAAGCTGCGGGCCAACGACAGCGCGTGGCCAGCTCCCCCCTCCAGGTCGTGTTCTTCATTTTGAATGCGTGCACTGTAGGGGCGGCGACGGCGGAGACGGAACGTCAAACCGCTCGGATGTGCACCTGGTGCACATCGTTGATTTCAAATATTATTCTGGGCTATCGCGAAAGCCGGAGGCCGATCGGCGCGGGGCAAAGATCGAGGCGCGGCGGGCCTTTGCGCGTGCAATGCGCCGAACGTTTCGCGCCTGGTCTATGCTGGCGAAAAGGTCGGGAGTGAAACCACATGGCGGAGGCGAGCCGCTACAAGAACGTCCGGGGGCTCAGCCGGGGGCTCGCGCTCCTCAATGTCCTCAACCGCATGGATGGCGGCGCGAACGTCGCGCGCCTCGCCGAGCTGACCAAGCTGCATCGCACCACCGTGCAACGTCTTCTGGAGACGTTGCAGACGGAGGGATATGTCCGGCGCAGCGAGTCCGATGACCGCTACTGCCTGAACCTTCGGGTGCGCGAGCTCAGCGAGGGCTTTCGCGACGAACACTGGATCTCGGCCCTGGCCTCGCCGTTGCTCGGCGAGTTGCTGCGGGAGGTGGGCTGGCCGACGGACCTGTGCACCTTCGACGTGGACGCCATGGTGGTGCGCGAGACCACCCACCGCTTCAGCAAGCTCTCGTTCCATCGCTCCATGATCGGCCGGCGCCTGCCCCTGCTCCAGACGGCCAGCGGCACCGCCTACCTCGCCTTCTGTCCCGCGGACGAGCGCGAGCGCATCATCGATTTCCTTGCCCGTCAGCCGCGGATGGAATGCCGGCTGGCCCGCGATCGCCCGGCCCTGAACGACCTGCTCGCCCGCGTGGTGCAGCAGGGATATGGCTTCAACCACATGAACTGGACGGAAGAGCCGAAGATGGCCGGGATCGCCGTTCCGATCCGCAGCGCGCAAGGTCTTCTGGGCTGCCTGAGCGTGGTCTACATTGCGTCGGCGATGACGACTGCGGTCGCGGCCTCGCGCTATCTGGACTCGCTGCGCAAGGTGGTGAATTCCCTGGAGGCCGAGACAATGAAAGTGGAGATCGCGTAGGCGGCCCCGTGCCCCCGGCTACGGCACATCCGCCGTGTCGGCGGGCTGATCCTCAGGCAGACCCGATCTCGCTGCCGCGACGAGCAAACGGACGACCGAGCCGATCTCGGCACGCAGGTGAGGATCGGCGATGATGCCAGAGGCATCCACGGCCGACCTCGGCACGGGAATGTCTCGGCAAGCGGCCTCGATGATCCTGGCGCCGGCGCGTTCCAGGACGAGTCTCAGCGCCGCATAGGTATCCTGCGCGCGGCCTTCCGCGGACGCATTGATCCACCCAACCGGCCGCGCACAGAGGCTGGCTCCGCCCACGGTCCAGTCGAGAGCATTCTTGAAGCTCCCTGGCAGCGATCCGGCATATTCCGGCGTCGAGATGAGCACGGCGTCGGCCTTGCCGATTCCCTCACGCAGCTCGACCACGTTGGGGGGGAGCGGATCCACATCATCGTCCGGATTGAAGTGGGGGAGGCCTGCAATGCCCCGATAGAGCAGCGCCTCAGTGCCGACCGGCGCAAGAGCGCGAGCAGTCGCGAGAACCGCGCCATTGATCGAGCCCTGCCGGAGACTGCCGTTCAACAGCATCAGCCTGATTGTCGTGTCCATGTCGGTCGTCTTCCATGCAACGGACGCGCAGAATGGCGTCCTGTGGTGCGATGGACAATCGCAACCGCGGCTGCACCCCGGGGCGTCCGGCCATTGCCCCTACCCCGCCGGCACCTCCATGCGCCCGCGCAGCGCGCCCGCCAGATGCTCGGCGAACTGGGCGCTGGGCAGCGGCAGGTTACGGTCGCGGAGCTGACCAAGCACGAGGTCGGCGCTTGGCAGGTCGCGCTCGTCCACCGGGCGCACGACGATACCCGGCGGCATGGCGTCCGGCTCGGCGCCGATCTCGATCTGGAATGAGATCATGCCGGTATGGGCGACGAGGCCGCGCAGCAGCTCGAAAGAATTGGTCTCGGCGGCCACCGACAGCTTCAGCCCCGCGCGGGACAGCCGCTCCTCGATCATCTGCCGTCCGCCGGTGGAAAATTCCGGCAAGGCGAGGGGATGGCCGGTGCAGTCGGCGAGGCGCAGCTTCGCCTTGCGGGCGAGCGGGTGGTCCACATTCATCAGCGCCACCAGCCGCTGCGGCAGGGTCATGATCGGCCTCAGGCGTCCAAGAAACGGCGGGCGGAAGACGAGAATGAGGTCCACCACATAGTCCACCAGCAGGCCCATGGCCCGCTCGTGGTCCACCACCATCACCTCGAACGTCATCAGCGGATAGCGCTTGCGGAAGGCGCCGATCTGCCGTGGCAGAAAATCGTGCGCCAGCGCCTGGCTGCAGGCGATCCGCACCGTGCCGCGGCGCAGGCCGCGCAGATCCTCGAGTTGCGAGCGCATCCGGTCGGCATCGTTCAGCTGCTCACGCACATAGGTGAGGAAGACCTCGCCGGCCGAGGTGAGGCGCACCCCGCGGGGGCGCCGCTCCAGCAGCTTCAGCCCCAGTTCCTCCTCCAGATCCATGATGCGCCGGTTGAGGGCGGAGGGCGTCACATTGAGCCGGTCGGCGGCGCCGCGAATGGAGCCGGTGCGGGCCACCTCGTCCATGTAGCGCAGGAATCTGAGGTGCCGCATGCCGTCTCCACCCATCGTAGCCTTTTAGGCTACAGCATGTGGAATAATCGGCAATGGATCGCATCACTGCGTCGTGCCAATGTCATCTCTCAGCAGGAGAGCTCCTCTCCGGCGTGTCGCGAGAACGCTCCTTATGTCCGCGTCCGACCAGCCCCCGCTGAAACGGCCCCCGCTGCGCTTCGCCCGTGCCGTGCCGACGCCCCGGCCGGTGACCATCCCCGGCGCGCCGCAGCCGGCCGAGATCGATCTCGCCCGCACCGCGCTCGTCATCGTGGACATGCAGAACGACTTTCTCGAACCCGACGGCTGGTTTCCCCGCCTCGGTGTCGATCCCTCCCCGCTCCTCGCCATCGTGCCGACCCTTCAGGCTCTGGCGGCGGCGACGCGGGCGGCAGGCCTGCCCGTCATTTTCGTGAACTGGGGGGTGCGGGCGGATCGCGCGGAGCTGTCGGCCCCGCTCCTCGCCAAGGCTTCGGGCGCGGGCACGCGGCCCGTCTATGCCGATCCCTCGGTGGAAGGACGCGGCCGCATTCTCGTGGAAGGCGACTGGGGCGCCGCGACCATCGACGCGCTGGCGCCGGAGCCGGGCGACCTCGTGGTGCACAAGCATCGCCTGTCCGGCTTCCACGACAACGAGCTCGACTCCATCCTGCGCAACCGTGGCATCGACACGCTGCTGTTCTCAGGTGTGAACATCGACCGCTGCGTCTTCTCCACGCTCTGCGACGCGAGCTTTCGCGGCTACGGCTGCCTGCTGGTGGAAGACGCCTGCGCCACCGTCTCCCCGGCCTATGTGTCGGACGCCATCCTCTTCCTCGTGCGCCAGCTCTACGGCGTCACGCTTTCGAGCGGCGACCTGATGGCCGCCCTCGCCGACCAGCCTCAACAATAACCAGAGCCAGACGGGACCATCACAATGACACTCCGGATACTCTCGCGACGCCTCGCACGTAGCAAACTTGCGCTTGCCCTTGCCCTCGGCATCGCCTCCACGGCCGCCGCCGGCCTGCCGGCGCTCGCGGACACCAAGCTGAAGATGGTGCTCAACTGGAAGTATCAGGGCCCGCAGGGCATGTTCTTCCTGGCGCAGGACCGCGGATACTTCAAGGCCGAGGGTCTCGACGTCACCTTCGACCAGGGCAACGGCTCCGGCGCCGCGGTGCCGCTGGTGGCGAACGGCACCTATGACATGGGTTTCGGCGATGTGAACGCGCTCATCGAGCTCGCCGCCAAGAAGCCGGAAGGCGCGCCCGTCGCCGTCTACATCATGTTCAACCAGCCGCCCTTCACCATCGCGGTGAAGGCGGACAGCCCCATCAAGACGCCCAAGGATCTGGAAGGCAAGACGCTCGGCGGCGCGGCCAATGATGGTGCGCTCAAGCTCTTCCCGGCCTTCTGCAAGATGGCGAAAATCGACTGCTCCGGCATCAAGATCACCAACATGCAGCCGAACCTGCGCGAGCAGATGCTGATGCAGGGCCAGGTTGATGGGGTGTTCGGCTATGTGAACACCATCCGCTTCTCCGCCAAACTGATCGGCGCCGGTGATGACAAGCTGCGCTACATCAACTTCGGCGACTACGGCATGGACCTTTATTCCAACGGCATCATCGTCTCCGCCGATCTCATCAAGAACAATCCCGAAGCCATCAAGGGCTTCCTGCGCGCCCTCAACAAGGGCGTCATCGACACGCTGAAGGATCCCGACGCGGCGGTGGCCGCCGTGGCCAAGCGCGAGCCCCTCATCAAGATCCCGGTGGAGACCGAGCGCCTCGACGCCACCCTGAAGGCGGAGATGAACCACCCGGAGATCGCCAAGATCGGCCTCGGCAACGTGGACATGAAGCGCCTGCAGGAATCCATCGACATCCTGGTAGACGCCAACAAGCTGCCCACCACCCCGAAGGCCTCACAGATCTTCGATCCCGCCTTCCTGCCGCCGGTGGCGGACCTGCCCAAGAAGCTGTTCTGATCCGGCTCTTCTGAACCAGACGTTCCGACGTCCCGACCCGGCGTCGCTCCCGTGAGTGGAGCGGCGCCCGCCCCCTACCCAACGGACCTCCCATGGATCTCAAGCTCAAGGATCGCGTCGCGCTGATCACCGGCCCCGCCAAGGGCATGGGCGCCGCCATCACCCGCGCCTTCGCGGCCGAAGGCTGCCGCCTCGCCCTCATTGGCCGTGACACTTCGGCCATCGCGCCGATCGCCGACGAGGTGCGCGCCGCCGGCGCCGAGGCGCTCGTGATTCCCTGCGACCTCACCGACGCCGACGCCTGCGATGCCGCCGCCGCACGCACCGTGGAGGCCTTCGGCACGGTGGATATCCTCGTCAACGTGGCCGGCGGCTCCGGCCCCATCGGCAAGACCGGCGTGGAGACGACGCCTGCGGAGTTTGACGAAATCGTCACCCTCAACATGAACGGCTGCTTTCACACCATGCGCGCCGTGCTGCCCACCATGATCGAGCGCCGCTATGGCAAGATCGTCAATGTGGGCGGCACCTTCGGCATGCGCGGGCGGGCCGGACGCATGGCTTATTCGGCCTCCAAATGGGGCCTGCGCGGCATCACCAAGAGCTTCGCGCTGGAGGTGGGGCCGCACAACGTCAACGTGAATTGCGTGGAGCCCGGCATGGTGGACGGCCCGCGCTTTCGCGAGAAGGTCTGCGCCGACATGGCCAAGAAGCTTTCCATCACGCTGGAGGAAGCCATGGCCCGCCACGCGGCGGACTATGCCCTGCGCCGCGTGACCACCGACGAGGACGTGGCCAACGCCTGCCTGTTCCTCGCCAGCGACGTATCCCGCCAGCTCACCGGCATCGACATGCCGGTCGACGGCGGCTGGGCAATGCTCTGAGGAGGATGACATGAACGAACCTGTCGATCTCGTCATCCATGGCGGGCGCATCGTCTCCCCCGAGACGGTCATCGAAGCCTCCATCGCCATCCGCGGCGAGACCATCGTAGCCGTCGGCGCGCCCGATGCCATGCCGGAGGCGAAGGAGACCTTCGACGCCTCGGGCCTTCACATTCTGCCCGGCGCCATCGACGTGCATGTGCACTTCCGCGATCCCGGCTACACCCACAAGGAAGACTTCGAGAGCGGCACCGCCGCCGCGGCCTTCGGCGGCGTGACCACCGTGTTCGACATGCCCAACACCATCCCCACCGTGGCGGACGGGGAGACGCTGAAGGCCAAGCACGCCATCGCCGCCTCCAAGGCGCATGTGGACTACGGCCTCTATGCGGTGCTGGGCGAAGACACCATCGAGAAGGTGCCGGAGCTGATCGAGGCCGGGATCATCGGCTTCAAGTGCTACATGGGGAACACCTTCGGCCGCATCCCGACGCCCTCCACGGGGGCGATGCTGGAGGCGTTCGAGAGGGTGGCGCCCACCGGCAAGCGCATCTCCCTGCATGCCGAGACCAATTCGGTGATGGAGCGGCGCCAAAAGCGCCTGACAGAGGGCGGCCGCAATGACCCGCTCGCCCATCTCGCCTCCCGCCCCGCCGTCGTGGCGGTGGAAGCCGTGGCCCGCGCGGCCATCCTTGCCGAATGGACGGGCGCGCGCATCCACATCCTGCACATCTCCTCTGCCGCCGAACTGGGTCCCCTGCGCGACGCCAAGGCGCGCGGCGTGGACATCACCGGCGAGACCTGCCCGCATTACCTGATGCTGGGCGAGGCCGATTACGCTCGCTGTCGCGGCGTCATCCGCGTCAACCCGCCGGTGCGGGAGAGCGTGAACAACGAACCGCTCTGGGCCGGCCTTCTCGACGGCACCATCGACATGATCGCCACCGATCACGCCCCACACACGCCGGAAGAGAAGACCCGCGCCGACATCTGGAGCGTGGATTGCGGCTTCCCGGGCGTCGAGACGCAGATGCCGCTCATGCTCACCGAGGTCGCGGCCGGCCGCTACGACATCCGCGACTATGTGCGCTGGAGCGCGATGAACCCGGCGAAGGTGTGGGGGCTCTACCCGAAGAAGGGCGCCATCCTGCCCGGCGCCGACGCAGACCTTGCCTTCGTGGACCTGAACCACGCCTGGACACTGCGCGACGCCGATCTCCAGTCCCGCTCCAAAATTTCCCCATGGGACGGCCGGAACGTGATGGGCCTGCCGCGCCATACCATGGTGCGTGGCCGCTTCGTGATGAAGGATCGCGCACTGGTGGCGGACACGAAGGGGCACGGACGCTCGGTCCACGCCATCCAGCAGATGCCGGAAGCGAAGCCGCTCCATACCGATGAAACCCTGGCGGCCGTCATCGCTCACCGGCCGGAGGCGGCGGCATGAACGAGGACGCCCCTCCCTTCGTCCATCTCCAGGACGTGCGCCTCACCTACGGCCACGGCGAGCGCACCGTGGAGGCGCTCGGCACCACCAATCTCAAGGTCGGCAAGGGCGATTTCGTCGCCCTCGTCGGCCCCTCCGGCTGCGGCAAGTCCACCATCCTCAAGCTGGTGACGGGGCTCATCCCCGCCTCGGCCGGCTGGGTGTTCGTGGCCCAGCGCGAGGTCGGCGCCGAACCGGTGCGGGTGGGCATGGCCTTCCAGAACCCGACCCTGCTGCCGTGGCTCACCATCCGGAAGAACGTGATGCTGCCGCTGAAGATCGTGCCGCCCTTCCGGCAGCAATACCGGGCCAAGAAGAAGACCGAGTTCCGCGACCGCGCCGATGCCCTGCTGGAGCAGGTGGGCCTTGCCGGCTTCGGCGACAAGTTTCCCTGGCAGCTTTCCGGCGGCATGCTCCAGCGCGCCTCGCTCTGCCGCGCCCTGATCCACGACCCCCAGCTCCTGATGCTGGACGAGCCGTTCGGCGCCCTCGACCAGTTCACCCGCGAGGAATTGTGGGCCATCCTTCAGGATCTGTGGCTGACGCGTCGCCCGACCGTGCTGCTCGTCACCCACGATTTGAAGGAAGCCGGCTATCTCGCCAATCGCGTGTGCGTCATGCGCGCCCGGCCGGGGCGGATCGTCGAGGATTGCGCGGTGGATTTCGTTCGCCCGCGCACCATCGAGATGACCTACGAACCGGGTTTCGTCTCGCTCACCCAGCGCCTGCGCGAGCTGATCGTTTCGGCCCGCGCGCCCGACGCCGCAGTGGAGAGCGCCGCATGACCTACGCCCTGCGCCGCCGCCTGAATTCCGCAGCCGTCATCATCGGCTTCTTCGTCGTCTGGGAACTCGCCTGCGTGATCTTCCACATCAAGGAGATCGTCCTGCCGCGGCCCAGCCAGGTGTTCGAAACGCTCTGGCTGCAGGCTCCCGCCATCTGGCCGCACACGGTGCAGACGCTCTACACCACGCTGGTGGGCTTCGCCCTCGGCATCGTCTCCGGCGTGCTGCTGGGCGTGCTCATCGGCTCCTCGCGCCTCGCCTATGACACGGGCTATCCGCTGCTGATCGGCTTTTCCTCCATCCCGAAGGTGGCGGTGGTTCCGATCTTCGTCCTGTGGTTCGGGGCGGGCACGGTGCCGGCGGTGCTCACCGCCATGATCATGAGCCTCTTCCCCATCGTCGTGAACGTCGCCACCGGCCTCGCCACCACGGAACCGGAGCTGGAGGACGTGATGAAGGCGCTCCGCGCCACCAAGCTCGACATCCTGTTCAATGTCGGCCTGCCCCGCGCCATGCCCTATTTCTTCGCCTCCCTGAAGGTATCGGTGACGCTCGCCTTCGTGGGCACGGTGATCGCCGAGACGGTGGCCTCGAACCAGGGCATCGGCAACCTCATGATGATCGCCTCCTCCTCCTTCGACGTGCCCCTCGTCTTCGCCGGGCTGCTCGTGCTGGCGCTACTGGGCGTCGGCCTCTACGCCATCTTCTCCCTCATCGAAGGGCGAGTGATCGGCTGGGCGCGGCGCAAGGACGGGGCGGACTTCGCCTGAGACACGCGCCATGCCCACTGCCAAGGTCCATCGCATCCCCACGGCGAGCCCCGACGACGTGTCGGCTCTTGCCGCCGCCATCGCCTCCGGCGCCATCGCGCCCGAAGGCATCCTCGCCATCTTCGGCAAGACCGAGGGCAACGGCTGCGTCAACGACTTCTCCCGCGGCTTCGCCGTCGCCGCCCTGCAGGCACTGCTGCGGGCTCATCTCGGCGACGCGGCGGATGAGGTGTGCCTTGTCATGTCGGGCGGCACCGAGGGCGGGATGTCGCCCCACCTGCTTGTGTTCGAGGTGGTCGAGGCCGTTGCGAACGGCGCTTGCCCTGCCCTCGCCGTCGGCCGCGCGCATACGCCGGACCTTCCCTCCGAGCATCTCGGGCGGATGGGGCAGGTGCGCTCGGTCGCCGAAGGCGTGCGACGGGCCATGGAAGCGGCCGGCATCAGTGACGCCGGCGATGTCCATTTCGTGCAGGTGAAGTGCCCGCTTCTCACCGCCGCGCGCGTGCGCGAGGCCGAGGCGCGGGGCGCGACCACGGCGACCTCCGACACGTTGAAATCCATGGGCCTCTCGCGCGGCGCCAGTGCGCTCGGCATCGCGCTGGCGCTTGGCGAGGTGGCCGAGTATGCGCTTTCCGATGCCGCCATCTGCGCCGACTACGGCCTGTGGTCCGGCCGCGCCAGTTGTTCGAGCGGCATCGAACTTCTGGGCCACGAGATCGTCGTGCTCGGCATGTCGAAGAGCTGGAGCGGCCCGCTCGTCATCGCTCATGCAGTGATGGCAGATGCCATAGATGTCGCACCGGTGCGCGAAGCCATCGACCGCCTTGGAGGCGCGCCGGGAGAAGACACGATCGTACTCGCCAAGGCCGAGGCGAGCCGCAGCGGCCTCATCCGTGGCAAGCGCCACACCATGCTGGACGACAGCGACATCTCCTCCACCCGCCACGCCCGCGCCTTCGTCGCCGGCGCCCTGGCCGGCGTGGTCGGCCACACGGAGATCTATGTCTCCGGCGGCGCCGAACATCAGGGACCGGATGGCGGCGGCCCGGTGGCCATCATCGGCGCGCGTATGGCGGCCGAAGGCAGGTAATTCGCCTGCTTTCATCTCGGCCCAGCAAGCGCCCCTGGCATGGAACGAGCGCCGGCCTTCCCACGTGTTGCGCCTCTCCAGTGCCCGGCTCTGCCGGACTGAAGAATGCCGCGCTAGAGCGATGCGGCGCGCAATCGCGTCTGCCAGAGGGCCCGACGCTTCTTGAGTTCGTCGTCCCGGTCGAAATCGGGGAAGTCCTCCCGCAGCCGGTCGAGTTCCTCATATCGGAATTCGGAGGCGCCATGCGCCCGCCACGCCGCTTGCAGCGCCCCATTGGCGTGGCGACCGATGCCCAGTTCGAACCAGATCCTGTTCTTGTGCGTGTCTACGGTGGGGCTGGTGCCGACCCACACCTCCCCCGTCGCCGTGCAGACGATCGCATAGACTCCGAATGCGGGCTTGCGTTGCCGATAGGCCGCGACGGCCGCCTTGCGCTCCTGCCTGTCCATGACGCCTCCATATTTACCCGGATGATATAGATTGATTTTTCATCCGGGTAAATAAGGGCTTCAAACGGAGGGCTCGCCGCTTGACCGCTGGCGGCCTCCACCCGCCCTGCAGGCAGGTGCGGACCAAGACCGACGCTCAGGCGTATTGGGCCACGCCGTTGCCGAGCGACCAGTTCTCCTTCTTCACCTCGATGAGGTTGACGAAGACATCCTCGGGCCGAAGGCCGGGGCTCTCGCTGAGATAGAGGGCGATACGCCGGAACATCTCCTTCTTCTGATCCACCGTGCGGGTGTCGTTCGCGGCGATCTGGATGAACACCAGATCTTCGGTACGCGAGATGCCCATGTAGGAAGGGTCGAACCGGAAGTTCTCGGCCGAATGCTCGGTGATGGTCATGAACTGGTTGTCGCGCGGCACATTGAACGTCTCCTGCATTGCGCGCGCGAGACTGTCGAAGATCGCCCGGCGATAGGTTTCCGGCTTGCCGGCCCTGAGGGAGATGTGCGTGAGAGGCATTGGGGGGCTCCTTCCCGTTGATCGATGTCGAAACAATAGGAATGGCCGCTTCTTTTTGATACACTATCTCAGCTCATATCTGAGATAGTGTTTTGATATGATTGATCCGCCACTCGACCTCGATTCCGTCCGGACCTTCGTTCACATCGCGGAGCTGGAAAGCTTCACGAGGGCAGCAGAAGCCATGGGCACGAGCCAGGCGGCCGTCAGTCTCAAGCTGAAGCGGCTCGAAGGGCGCCTCGGATGCCGCCTGTTCGACCGCACCCCGCGTTACGTTCAATTGTCACCCCGCGGCGCGAGCTTTCTCGACCAGGCGCGCGCCTTGCTCGAACTGCACGACCGGACGCTGGCCTCCCTCTCGGAACAGCGCCGGCGGCTCACCATCGGAATCAGCGATCATGTCGCCGGCCCCGAGCTTCCGGCCCTGATCGCGCGCATGAACAGCCAGGATCCGCAGCTTGTGATCGAGATCCGGATCGGGTCGTCGGCCGATCTCCTGCAGCAGTTCGACCGGCGGGAGATCGACAGCGCGCTCATTCGCCTCAGGTCCGACCGGGACGATGGCAGCCTGATCGCCGAAGAACAGTTCGGTTGGTTCGCCGCTCCCGCTTGGCAACACCGCCCGGACGAGCCGCTGCCGATTGCCACGATGGCCGAGCCGTGTGGCGTGCGCGCGCTGGCCTGTCGACTTCTGGACGATGCCGGGGTGAAGTGGCGGGAGATTTTTGTTGGCGGCGGGGTAATGGCGGTGGCGGCGGCGGTCATGGCGGGCCTCGGGGTGGCGGCGCTATCGCCGCGCATGGTCCCGTTTGGTGCGATGGAGGTGAGCCGTCGGCTCGGTCTCCCGCCCCTGCCGCGTCAGCCGATCATGCTGCACAGCCGGGTGAAGGACGGCCCCTCACGCGAAGCGCTTGCGGCGTTGGCGGCCGCCTTCCGGGGCGCGGCCCGTGGGTGAATCCGTGCGCATGGCGCATATGTCATCGACTTGCGAGACAAAGACTATCGTCGGGCGCTGATTTCGGATCTTGATCTTGCGTGCAAACACAAAAACCCCCGTCAGGGGAGCTGACGGGGGTTTTTGAGATAGTGATAGGGCATATTGCAC
>NZ_JAMJXC010000012.1 GCF_023571765.1 Xanthobacter aminoxidans
CAACTGTTCAGGCTGGGTGTGTTCAAGCGGGCGGGGATCCGTGCCGGCTCACGGTCTTCAAGACCTGGGGCCCAACGATCTCCCGCCCGCTCCCATCCTGACACATCCCCAACACACAGGGGCCCAGGGGAAAAGTCGGCGAAGCCGGCGACACCCCCAACACCCTCGGTTTGAGCCGCCTGCGGCGAACCCTTGCGCTGGGCCCCGGCTCGCATTCCGCTGTCGCTGCATGCGTCCGGGGCGCGAGGGCGGCGCGCTCCTCACACCAGCGGCGAGACCTGCTCGCGCGCCGTCTCGATCTTCCCGTCGGGGGCCAGATAGTCGATCAGCTTCAGGGTGCGTTCGCCGGTGCCGGCGAGTTTGGCGATGATGGAGCGCATGGCGCGGAATTCGCTCCCCGAGAGCGGGCCGAACAGGGTGTCGTTGGCCGGCGCCTGCACCCGTGTCAGCTCGGCGAGGCGCTGCTCGGCCTCGGGCGTGACGGAGAGCAGCACCCGGCGGCGATCGCTGGGATTGACGGCCTTGCTGACGAGGCCCGCGGCAACGAGCTTGTTGATCTCGATGGTGACGAAGGCGCCCGACAGATGCAGGTGCTCGGCGAGGGTGGCGACGCCCAGTTCCGGCACCTTGCCGGTCAGGCGGGCGATGGACATCAGGATCGTGTACTGCGTGCCCGACAGGCCGATGAGGCCACCGAGGCGATTGCGCACCTCCTGGATGGCGGCCGCGAAGGCGAGCATGTCGTGCACCAGCTCACGGAATTCGGTGTCCGAACCATCGATCAGCAAGGCGGCGCGTGACGCTGTCAAAGGCAGCGGCCTCCGGCCCCGCCCGTTCTTCGTCTGAGGCATGAACGCGTGCTCCCGCGCACCGTGGACCCTCCCCCTGCAGAGGGGCGGTACGCCGACATGTTTTTAGCCGGGCAGGGGGCTTGACGTCCATCACCCATTTGATAATAGCTTTATAACAAAGCTATCAAGTGCTGTGGACATTGCCCCATGTCTTCGCCGCCCTCCCTGTCTTCGCCCTGCTCTCCGAGCGTCACCGCCTTCGATCCGCGCGCCTTCCGCCAGACGCTGGGGGCGTTCGCGACCGGCATCGCCGTGGTGGCGGCCGAGGCGGCCGACGGAACGCTCATCGGCATGACCATGAGCTCGTTCAATTCGGTCTCGCTTGACCCGCCGCTGGTGCTGTTTTCCGTTGCCCGCTCGGCGCTTTCGCTGCCGGCTTTGCGCACGGCGGCGGCCTACGGCATCTCCGTCCTCGCCCATGACCAGCAGGACCTGTCCGGCCGCTTCGCCCGTGCCCAGGGCGAGAAGTGGTCCGGCGTGGACCACCTGCGCGGCCATGGTGGCGCCCCGCTCCTTACCGGTGCGGCAGCGCATCTGGAGTGCGTGCCCCACGCCATCCACGACGGCGGCGATCACGAAGTTTTCATCGCCCGCGTCGTCGCCCATCGCTCGGCTGCCGCCGAGCCGCTTATCTTCCATGCCGGACGCTACCGAACGCTCGCGGCCGTCGCCGGCTGAACCGAACTTGAGGACCCTGCCATGATCAAGACCGGTGCCGAGCATATCCAGAGCCTGAAGGACGGCCGCGAGATCTTCATCGACGGCCAAAATCTGTCCGATGCCACCACCCACCACGCCTTCCGCCGGTCCATCGCCTCGGTCGGCAAGATGTTTGACTTCCACAGCGCCCCGGAAAACCGGGAGCTGATGACCTTCGAGACCGACACCGGCACCCGCGCCAACCGCATCTGGCAGCTTCCGACCAGCTATGAGGAGCTGAAGACCCGCCGCCGGGGCCTCGAGGCCTGGACCGAGCTGCATGGCGGCTTCCTCGGCCGCGCGCCGGATCACGTCGCCTCCTGCATCTCCGGCATGTACATGGGCCTCGACCAGTTCGAGCTGTACGACCCGGCCCGCGCCCGCGCGCTGGCGGACTATTACCGCTACGCCCGCGACAACGACCTCTATCTCACCTACGTCATCATCAATCCGCAGGCCGACCGCTCCAAGAATGCGGCCGAGCAGGCCGACCCCTTCCTCTCCGCCGCCGTCGTGGACGAGGACACCTCGGGCATCACCGTGCGCGGCGCCAAGATGCTGGCCACCGGCGGCATCATGGCCAACGAGGTGTTCGTCACCTGCATCCAGCCCCTGCAGAAGGGCGAGGAGCCCTATGCGCTCTCCTTCTGCATCCCGATGAATGCGAAGGGCCTGAAGATCCTCTCCCGTAAGTCCTATGAGGCGGCCTCGCCCAGCGTGTTCGACAACCCGCTGTCGAGCCGCTTCGACGAGAACGACGCGGTGCTCTACTTCGATGACGTGAAGGTGCCGTGGGACCGCATCTTCATCGCCCGCGACATCGCCATGACGAACAAGCAGTTCCATGCGACGCCGGCCCACGTCTACCAGAACTACCAGGCGCAGATCCGCCTCTCGGTGAAGCTGAAGTTCCTGCTTGGCATCGCCCGCCGCATCACCGAGGTGAACGGCACCACCAATTTCCCGCAGGTGCGCGAGACGCTCGGCCAGCTCGCCGCCGAGGCCGCCATGGTGGATGCCTTCGTCGCCGCCATGGAGGCCAAGGGCAGCTATTACGGCCCCTATTTCGTGCCCGACCGGCACACGCTCTATGCCGCGCAGACGCTGGCCCAGCAGCTCTACGGCAAGTTCATCACCACCCTGCGGGAGCTGGCCGGCGGCGGCATGATCATGCTGCCCTCCTCGGTGCACGACTACGAGAATGCCGAGCTGGCCCGCCTCATCGGCAAGACCCAGCAGTCGCCGGCCGCCAGCGCCGAGGAGAAGGTGAAGTTCTACAAGCTCGCCTGGGACGCGGTGGGCTCGGAATTCGCCTCGCGCCATGCGCAGTACGAGATGTTCTATGCCGGCGCCTCCTTCGTGGTGAAGGGCCATTCCTTCCGCACCTATGACTGGGCGGGGGCGGAAAAGCTGCTCGCCGACATGCTCTCCTCCTACGCCCTCTCCGACGAGGTGAAGCCCTTCGCCGCCGCCCGCGCGGCCGAGTGATACTTGGTTCACTGGAAGACACAGCCATGGCGATCAACAAGATCCACGACGAGTTCCATACCCTGGACCTGACCACCGGCTGGGAAGTGCCCCCCGGCTATCCCGCCGGCATCCAGCAGAAGATCCTCGCCGGCGCCCTCGACGAGGAGAACCGCGCCGGCTCGCGCTCGCGCCTCCTGAAGTTCGAGCCCGGCGTGTTCACCACCAAGCCGTTCGTGCACGAATATTGGGAAGAGGTGTTCCTCGTCTCCGGCGACCTCACGGTCGGCAATGACGACAAGGGCGAGGGCGGCGAGAGCTTCGCGCCCTTCACCTATGCGGTGCGTCCCCCGGGCGCCGTGCATGGGCCGTTCAAGTCGGATAAGGGCTGCATCCTGTTCGAAATCCATTATTTCGATCCGGCCTGATTCCTCTCCCATTCTGGACCCGCGCCCCATGCAGCCCACCCTTGCCGCCCTCGCCGATGATCTCGCCTCCGGCCGCACCACGGCGCGGGCGCTGGTGGAGGACTGCATCGCCCGGATCGATGACCCGGACGGGGAGGGCGGGCGCGCCTTCGTGCGGGTGAACCGGGAGGCGGCCCGCGCGGCCGCCGATGCCCAGGACCTGCTGCGCAAGGCGGGGGCCGCGCCCTCGCCCTTCGCCGGCATCCCCATCGGGGTGAAGGACCTGTTCGACGTGGCCGGCGAGGTCACGGCGGCGGGCTCCAAGGTGCTGCGCGATTCTCCCCCGGCGAAGGCGGATGCCCCCGCCGTGGCGCGCCTGCGCCGGGCGGGCTTCGTGCTGGTCGGCCGCAACACCATGACCGAGTTCGCCTATTCCGGCCTCGGCATGAACCCCCATACCGGCAACCCCGCTGCCCCCTTCGAGCGGGCGAGCGCCCCGCGCGTCTCCGGTGGCTCCTCCTCCGGCGGCGCGGTGGCGGTGGCGGATGGCATGGCCCATGCGGCGCTCGGCACCGACACCGGCGGCTCCTGCCGCATCCCGGCGGCCTTCTGCGGCCTCGTCGGCTTCAAGCCCACCGCCCGCCGCGTGCCGCGCGACGGCGCCTTCCCGCTCTCCACCACGCTCGATTCCATCGGTCCCATCGCCCGCTCGGTGGCCTGCTGCGCGGCGCTCGATGCCATCCTCTCGGGCGGTGACGCGCCGCTGCCGGTGCGTCCGGTCGCGGGCCTTCGGCTGCTCGTGCCCACCACGGTGGCTCTCGACGGTCTGGACGCCCCCGTCGCCGCCGCCTTCGAGGCGGCGCTGGAGCGCCTCGCCAAGGCCGGCGCGCACATCGTCTCCGCGCCCTTCCCCGAGTTCGGCGAGATCGCCACCCTCAATGCCAAGGGCGGTTTCGCGGCAGCGGAGAGCTATGCGGTCCACCGCCGCCTGCTGGCCGAGAAGGGCGAGGGCTACGACCCGCGCGTCTCCGTGCGCGTCCGTCGCGGCTCCGAGCAGTCGGCCGCGGATTATGTGGAGCTGGTGGCGGCCCGCGCCGGCCTCGTCGCCCGTGCCGCCGCCCGGCTCGCCGGCTTTGATGCGCTGGCGCTGCCCACCGTCGCCATCGCCCCGCCGCGCATCGCCGACCTTCTGACCGACGACGACGCCTATGGCCGCGCCAATCTCATGGCCCTGCGCAATCCCACCCTCATCAACATGATCGACGGCTGCGCCATCTCCCTCCCCCTCACCGGCGAAGGCGGCCTGCCCGCCGGCCTCATGCTGGCCGGCGCGCCGGGGACGGATGCCGCCCTCTTCGCCGTGGCCGCTGGCGTCGAGGCGGCGCTGAAGGACTGAACGACCGTCCCGCAAGGGGGCGATCGCCTGATCGCGCCCGCTCGTGATGACCTATGTCAACGCAGCCGTCCTGGAGGTGCCGCAAGCTTTGCAGCGGTTCACCGGGTCTCCGTTCGGAGGCCGAGATCAGGGACGCGATCGCCCAATGTGGCGGCGCGGGGGGCGGGCGCCATGGGCTTGTTTCACTTCGATCGCAATCTCGAGCAGACGCTGGCCCCCATCACCCTGATCCGGGGTGGCAGCAGCCGGGGGTTCTATTTCGAAGGGCGCAACGTCCCCCTGCCGGGCCAGGGGCTTGAAGAGTTCCTGCTGGCCGTGCGCGGCTCGCCCGACCCGATGGGCATGGACGGTCTCGGCGGCAACACCATCCTGCAGTCGAAGACCGCCATCGTGCAGCCCTCCACGCGGGAGGGCGCCGATGTGGACTACACCTTCGTGCAGATCTTTCCCGACCAGCCGGCGACCGTCACCTACAAGATGAACTGCGGCAACATCTCGGCAGGGGTGCCGGTGTTCGCCCTGATGAAGAACATGATCCCGGGCGTCCGGGACGGCCGCCTCACCGTGCGCGCCTATTCGACCAACACGCAGAAGATGATGTACATGACCCTCGACGTGGCCAACGGCGAGGCGCTGGTGGATGGCCAGACCGCCATCGGCGGCGTGCCGGGGACGGGCGCGGAAATTCTGGTGGACTTCCGCGATCAGGGCGGCGGTTTCACCGGCCGGACCTTTCCCACCGGCAATCTGGTGGACACCGTCGTGCTGAGCGACGGCAGCAAGATCGATGTCACCATCGTCGACATGGTGAATATCTGCGGCTTCTTCCGGGCCGAGGACTTCGGGCTGGGCTGCACGGGCCTGGAACTCCCCTCGCCCACCGGAGCGGTGCTGACGCCGCCCGGCATGCTCGCCCGCCTCACCGAGCTGCGGCTGAAGATCGCCCAGTTGATCGGCTGGAACCAGTACACGATCGACACCATCGGCAAGGCGACGCTGCCCTTCGCTGTCTCGGTCGCCGCGCCCGCGACCTACACGGACCTCGACGGGCATGAGGTGAAGGCCGAGACGGTGGATGTCGTCGCGCGCTTCTATCTCGAATCGATCATGCATTCGGCAGCGCCGGGGAGCGGGTCCACCTGCCTCGCGGCCGCCGCGGCCATCCCCGGCACCGTGCCCAACCAGGCCCTGCGCGACGGCGCGCTGAAGGCGGGGAAGGGCGGGAGCCTGACGCTTGGCCATCCCAGCGGCACCTTCGCATTGAAGACCAGCCCCATTCTGGGCGCCGACCGGACCGCCGCCACCTTCTCCGAACTGAGCTTTCCGCGCACCGCGCGGATCATCTGTGACGGCACGGTCTACATCAAGGTCAACCGCCCGTCGGAACAGACGGCCTGGACGGTCGCCGACGATCTCGACGCGGCCTCCTACTTCCTGAGGGGCGAGGACATTTCGGTGCAGCGGTGAGCGGGTTCGCCCTGGGCCCGGACCGGTTCAGGGCGTGCCGGCCTGCCCTCCCGGCTTCGGCAGCCGCACGGTGAGGCGGGCGCCGCCGCCGGGGCGGTCGGAGATGGTGACGCGGCCGCCGTGCCCCTCGGCGATCTGCCGCACGATGGTGAGGCCGAGCCCGGCGCCGCCGCTGTCGCGGTTGCGCGAGGGCTCCAGCCGGTAGAAGGGCTCGAACACCGTCTCCCGCTCGCCCTCGGGAATGCCCGGCCCGCGATCCTCCACCACGAGGTCCACCGCGTCGCCGCGATCCTGAAGCGTGATGTCCGCGCACGCGCCGTAGGCGATGGCGTTTCCGACGAGATTGGCGAGCACGCGGGCGAGCGCGCCGCGATTGCCGGCGACCACCCGCTCCGCGTCGGCGCCATGGAGCGTGACGGCCGCGCCCTGCGCCCGGCGCGTCTCGCACTCGGCCCGCGCCAGCGCGGCGAGGTCCACGGTCTCGCCCGAGGCGGGGGCGAAGGAGGCGCGGGCGAAGGCGAGGGCGTCGTCCACCAGCGCCTGCATCCCGTCGAGGTCGGCGCGGGCCTTCTCCACCTGGTCGCCGGGCGGCATCAGCTCCAGCCGCAGCCGCAGGCGCGTGAGATAGGTGCGCAGATCGTGGCTGATGGCCCCCAGCACCAGCGTGCGCATCCGCACCAGTTCCGAGATGCGGGCCTGCATGGCGTTCACCGTGCGGATCACCAGCCGCACGTCCGGCGCGCCGCGTTCCTTCACATGCGAGGGCTGGAGCTGGGCGCCGAACCGCTCCACCGCCGCCGCGAGGTCGGAGAGGGGGCGGGTCTCCCGGCGCACCGCGAGCAGGGCGAGAAGGGCCACGAGGAAGCCGAGGATGCCGCCGATGAGCCCCACCGGCAGGCCAAGGAAGCGCACCGTCACGTCGCCCCCGGCCACGATCTCCAGATAGCCGCCACCGACGAGTGCAAAGGCCACGGTGAGCTTCGCGCCGCGCAGGTCGCGCAGGCGCTCGACGAGGCCGTGGGGGTGATCGTCGCCGGCGAGCGACAGCGCGATGAAGCGGTCCGGCGGCAGTCCCGTGAGCAGCCGGAGACGGCGCTCGGCGAAGCCGAGCAGGCGCGGCGTCTGGATGTTCGGTTTCTCGGACCGGATGGCGACGAGGAAGCCGGGACCTGCGGCCGCGCGCACGGCGAGATCGCGCTCGTCGGGGGGCAGCCGATCCATGAGCTGCGCCAGCGCGGCGATGCGCTGCATCACCATCAGGACGGCGACGGGCGAGGAGGAGCGCTGGCGCTCCAGAACATAGGCGGCGAGCATCAGCACCTGCACCGCCAAAAGGCCGGCGACGACGATCAGCGCCAGCCGCGTGCCGAGCCCGAACCGGCGGTGACGGCGCATCGCCGGATCAGAGCTGGCGGACATCGACGGTGAGCAGATAGCCGCCATTGCGGACGGTCTTGATGAGCAGGGCCGCCTCTTCCGAGACGGCGGAGAGCTTGCGCCTCAGCCGGCTGATCGAGACATCAATGGTGCGGTCGAACGGGTCGGCCGAGCGCCCGCGGGTCCAGTCCAGAAGCTGGTCGCGGGAGAGCACGCGCTTCGGCCGCTCCAGGAAGCAGGCGAGCAGCTCGAACTCCGCCGAGGTGAGGTCGAGGAGGGGGCCGTCGGCCTCGGCGACGCTGCGGGCGTCGAGATCGGCCACGAAGCCGGCGAAGGCGACGCGGCGGTTGCGCGGGGCGGGCTCCGTCAGCGTCCGGTCCGCCCGCCGCAGCACGGCCCGGATGCGGGCGAGCAGCTCGCGCGGGTTGAACGGCTTCGGCAGATAGTCGTCGGCGCCCATCTCCAGCCCGACGATGCGGTCCACATCGTCGCCCTTGGCGGTGAGCATGAGGATGGGCATTCCTCCCCGCGCCCGGAGGCGACGGCAGATGGACAGCCCGTCCTCGCCCGGCAGCATGAGGTCGAGGATGACCATGTCCGGCCGCGCGGTCGACAGGATGCGGTCCATGGCGACGCTATCCTCCGCCGCCAGCACGCCATAGCCCTCGCGGCCGAGGAAGTCCGCGAGCAGGGCGCGGATCTCGCGGTCGTCCTCGACGATGAGCAGTGTGCGCGAGGCCAAAAGCGGGTCTCCAAGGGGTGGGGTCTCGGCTGGGACGGGGCAAGTTTCGCCGGAGGGGCGCCCGCCATCAATGCGCGGCCGCGTCCAGGATACAAAACGTTACAGCACCTCACCGGCAGGCAAACGCGATGCAACGGCCATCCGTGAAGCTCTCCCCATCGCAACCGGCCATGCCCCCCGGGATGGCGCCTGAGTGAGACCGAGATGCCCAGCCTGATCCCCTTCTCCCGTTCCGCCGCCATCCTCACCGTCGCCGGGTTCACGATGCTCTCGGGCATCGGCGAGGCGGCCGCCTGGACGCGCACCGGCAGCACCACCACGCCGCGCGGCACCTACAACAGCTCTGCTGTCGGCGGCTGCGCGGGCGGCACCTGCAGCCGCGCCTCCACCGTCACCGGCCCCGCCGGCGGCACGGCTTCCCATACCGGCAGCGTCACCCGCACCTCCCCCGGCACCTATTCCTACCAGGGCTCCAGCACCGGCCCGGCCGGCAACAGCGTGAGCCATTCCGGCACGGTGAGCCGCTACTGACCGGATCTCCCGCTCCGGGCCGTCAAGGCTCGGAAAGCCGGGTCGCGGCCTCCGCCCCAGGTCGCGGCCCGGCTGACCGTTCGGTGTCGGGACGGCGGGGCTGGGGGGCTCCACACGGGACCATCGTCATGTTCGGCCTTCTCGCCAGCGGCACCGCCGTGCCCCATCCGCTCGCCTTCGCGCTCATCGCGCTTGCACTGATGCTCGTGGAATTCCTGTTTCACAGGCTCAACCATCACGACAGCTACGATCCCAGGGAGACGGCCGCCTCCCTCGCCATCGCCGTCGGCAACAAGGTGATCGCTGCGCTCACCGCCGGGATCGTCGCGGTGCCGGTGTTCTTCGTCTCCGGCCACAGGTTGTTCGACATCCCCATGGGCGGGGCCGTGGCCTGGATCGCGCTCTTCCTCGGGGTGGAGCTGAGCTACTATGTCCACCACTTCGCCATGCACAAGGTGCGCTGGCTGTGGGCGACCCATTCCGTCCATCACTCCGCCACCCGCCTGAACCTCTCGGCGGCGGTTCGCCTCGGCTGGGGCGGGCAACTCACCGGTGGGTTCGTGTTCTACCTGCCGCTGGTGCTGATCGGCTTCCCGCCGCTGGCGGTGTTCGGCATGCTGGGGGCGAGCCTCGTTTACCAGTTCTTCCTCCACCTCGCCGCCCCGCCCCATCTCGGCCCGCTGGAATGGGTGCTGAACACGCCCCGCCATCATCAGGTGCATCACGCCGCGAACCCCGCCGTCCTCGACCGCAATTTCGGCGGCGTACTGATCATCTTCGACCGGATGTTCGGTACCTTCACCGAGGCGCCGAAGGGGGAGCCGCTGGTGTTCGGCGTGGCCGGTGTGGAATCGAGCCTGAACCCCATCCGAATCGTCGCGAATACCTGGGTGGACATGTACCGGCAGTGGGGTGTCAGCCGGGGTGTCAGGGCCCGCCTGCGCGTCCTTTTCGGGCCTCCGGGCTAAAAGGGTACCAAGGTAGGTGGAGATTTGCGTGGAATGCATTTCTGGAATGCGGAAAATACGCGTGCTGCATCGCAACAAGTCCGCTATGGTGCACCACAGCTAAAGCGCACCGAGATCTTGGCCGCGGGCCGCACGGAGCGCAGCGAGGCTGACATGAAGAACATCCTCCTCGCCGGCGTTGCCGGCCTCCTTTCCGCGACCTCTGTGATCGCGGCCGCCCCTGCCTTTGCCGGCGAGACCCTCCCCGCCGAGCGTCAGGCCATCGTGACCAATCTGGGTGGCAAGGCTTCCGCCGTTACCTATTACGTGCGTGCCGCCAAGGGTTATCAAGTGGTTACGACCCTCGATGCCGCTGGCGAGCCCGGTGCCACGCCGGCTGTGGTCCGCGTTTCCACCGTGCTCCAGCAGCCCGGCGACGAGCAGATCGTCTCTCTCCCCGGCCCGGTCGGCCGCGATGGCACCTCGCTGCGCATCGTGCGCGTCGGCGACGCCATCCAGGTGGAAAAGGTCGGCGCGCTCGCCTACTGACACTCTGCCGCACCGCAGCGAAAAGGCGCCCGTCGGGCGCCTTTTTGTTGGTCTAGGGAGGGTCTGATTACCTCTCCCTCAGCTTCGCATCGCCATATCCGCCCCCCGTCGGGGTGACGATGATGACCGCCTCGCCTTCCTCCAGCACCTTCTGGTCGCAGCCTTGAAGGACCTCGGTGGAGCCGTCCAGGCGGCGCACAAACCCTTCTCCCAGCTGGCCTTTTTCCCCTCCGTCGACGCCGAACGGGTGGATGCGGCGATGGGAGGAGAGCAGGGCGCAGTCCATCCTCTCAAGGAAGCGGATGCGCCGGTAAGTCCCTGATCCCGCATGCCAACGCCCCCGCCCGCCGGAGCCGGGGCGGATGTGAAAGTCTTCCAGCAGAACGGGAAAACGCGTCTCCAGCACCTCCGGATCGGTGAGGCGGGAATTGGTCATGTGCACATGCACGCCATCCGTCCCGTCAAAGCCGGGACCGGCGGGGGAGCCGGAGCAGATGGTCTCGTAATACTGATAGACGTCGTTGCCGAAGGTGAGATTGTTCATGGTGCCTTGGGAGGCAGACATGGCCTTCAGTGCGCCGAACAGGCAGTTTGTAACTGCCTGAGACGTCTCGACATTTCCCGCCACCACGGCGGCCGGATAGACCGGCGACAGCATGCAGCCCTCCGGCACCACGATGCGGATGGGCCGCAGGCACCCCGCATTCATCGGGATCTCGTCCTCCACCATGACGCGGAATACATAGAGCACCGCAGCGCGGGTGACGGGGGCAGGGGCGTTGAAATTGGTGGGCTGCTGGGGCGAGGTGCCGGTGAAATCCACCGTCGCTTCGCGCTTCTCCTTGTCCACCGAGATCTTGACCTTGATGACGGTGCCCTGGTCCATCTCGTAATGGAAGGAGCAATCGTCAAGACGATCCAGAACGCGGCGGACGCTTTCAGCCGCATTATCCTGCACGTGCCCCATATAGGCCTGCACGACATCCAGACCGAAGGTGTCGATCATCTTCAGGAGTTCGCGCACGCCCTTCTCGTTGGCGGCGATCTGCGCCTTGAGATCTGCAATATTCTGTACCGGATTGCGGGCCGGATAGCGCGCGGAGGTGAGCAGATGGCGCAGTTCGGCCTCGCGGAAGGTGCCTTCCGCGACCAGCTTGAAGTTGTCGATATAGACGCCTTCCTCCTCGATATGGGTGGCCAGCGGGCTCATGGAGCCGGGGGCGACGCCGCCCACGTCCGCATGGTGTCCGCGGGAGGCGACCCAGAACAGGATGGCCTTTCCGGCGTCGTCGAAAACCGGCGTTACCACTGTAATATCAGGCAGATGCGTCCCGCCATTGTAGGGGGCGTTGAGGGCGAAAACGTCGCCGGGGCGGATGTTTCCGGCGTTCTCGCGGATGACCGTTTCCACCGAGCGGTCCATGGAGCCGAGGTGGACGGGCATGTGCGGGGCGTTGGCGACGAGATCGCCCTCGGCGGAGAAGACGGCGCAGGAAAAGTCCAGTCTTTCCTTGATGTTGACCGAATAGGCGGTGTTCTGGAGGGTCACGCCCATCTGCTCGGCGATGGACATGAAGAGATTGTTGAAGACCTCCAGCATCACCGGGTCGGCATGGGTGCCAACGGCTTCTGAACGCAGGAGTTTTTCCGTCCGGGTGAGGATCAGGTGGTTCTTGGCCGAGACCTCCGCCCGCCAGCCCTTCTCCACCACCACCGTCTGGTTCGGCTCGATGACGATGGCCGGGCCCTCCAAGCCCATGCCGGGCCTGAAGTTTTCCCGCTTCACCACGGGCGCGTCATGCCATGCGCCACGGGCGAAAAAGCGAGTTTGAGAGGTGTCGGAAGGGGTTCCGGCATCCAGTGGAAGGTCCGGCTCGGCGATGCCGGCGCCGCCGCCCGCCGAAATCACCTCAAGGGCCTCCACCACAATGGTTTTTTCCGGAGAGACGAAGCCAAACTGGGCCCGGTGTTTGGTCTCGAACTCGGCGGTCATCGACGCGATGTCGGCGAGCTGAACGGGGAGTGCAGTATCGGTTCCACCATATCTCAGGTGGGCTTTCGCCTCTGTCAGGATCGAGTCAGTCAGGATGCCCTGCGCAGCCAGTTCGGCACGGGTGGCGGCGGCCAGTTCGGCTTTCAGATCAACCAATGCGGGAATGAGGGTTGTGGTCATCTCCTCGCCCACGGCGCGGGTGCGCTGGGCGCGGACGGAGGCGAGGCCCATGCCATAGGCGGAGAGGAGGCCGGAGAAGGGGTGCAGCAGCACCTTGGTCATGCCCAGCGCATCGGCGACGAGGCAAGCGTGCTGGCCGCCGGCGCCGCCGAAGCAGTTCAGGGCGTAGCGGGTCACGTCATAGCCGCGCTCCACCGAGATCTTCTTGATGGCATTGGCCATGTTCTCCACCGCGATGGTGACGAAGCCGTCCGCCACCTCCTCGGGAGTGCGCCCGCCGCCGATCTCCTCGGCAAGATCAGAGAACTTCCGGCGCACCACCTCGGCGTCGAGGGGCTGGTCCTGGGCGGGGCCGAATATCCTGGGGAAGTAGTCCGGGATCAGCTTGCCGAGCATCACGTTGGCGTCGGTGACGGCCAGCGGCCCGCCGCGGCGATAGCAGGCGGGGCCGGGATTGGCGCCGGCCGAATCCGGGCCGACGCGGAAGCGCGCGCCGTCAAAATGCAGGATGGAGCCGCCGCCCGCCGCCACCGTGTGGATGCGCATCATGGGGGCGCGGATGCGTACGCCCGCGACCTCCGTGTCGAAGGCGGTCTCCAGCTCCCCGTCATAATGGCAGACATCGGTGGAGGTGCCGCCCATGTCGAAGCCGATGATGCGGTCGAAGCCCGCGAGCGCCCCGGTCTCCGCCGCGCCCACCACGCCGCCGGCAGGTCCCGATAGCAGGGCGTCCTTGCCCTGGAACAGATCGGCGGCGGTGAGGCCGCCCGAGGACATCATGAACATCAGGCGGATGGCTTCGCCCTCGGCTTCCTTGCCAGCCCCCTCGGCGCCGCCGGACAGCTCCTCCGCCACCTGCCGCACATAGCGGCGCAGGATGGGGGAGAGATAGGCGTCGGCCACCGTGGTGTCGCCGCGCCCCACCAGCTTAATGAGGGGCGAAACCTCGTGGGACACCGACACCTGCGGGAAGCCGATCTCCCGCGCCAGCGCCGCCACCTGCTGCTCGTGCTCGGGGAAGCGGTAGCCGTGCATGAAGACGATGGCGACGGCGGCGATGCCGTCCGCCTTCGCCTGCTCCAGCGCGGCGCGTACGGTGGCAAGGTCGGGGGCGGCCTCCACGGTGCCGTCGGCGCGGACCCGCTCGTCCACCTCCAGCACACGCTCGAACAGCATGTCCGGCAGCACGATCTTCTTGGCGAAGATCTTCGGCCGCGCCTGATAGCCGATCCTCAGCGCATCCCTGAAGCCACGGGTGGTGACGAGCAGGGTGCGGTCGCCCTTGCGCTCCAGAAGAGCATTGGTGGCGACCGTGGTGCCCATCTTCACGGCAGAAACCAGCCCCGGCGGGATCGCCGCGCCGGCAGGGAGGCCGAGCAGTTCGCGGATGCCGTGCACCGCGGCGTCGCGATAGGCCTCGGGATTTTCCGACAGCACCTTGTGGGCGACGAGGCTGCCATCCGGCCGTCGGCCGACGATATCGGTGAAGGTGCCGCCCCGGTCGATCCAGAATTCCCAAGGGGCGGGGCAGGGGGCGGAGGTGGACGGAGAGGGGGACGCCGCAGATTCGGGTTCGGCGGCTGCGCTCGTCTTCACATCGTCGCTCGACATCGGCCCCGTTTCCCGTCTGGATGGTGGCTGGCGGGGTTGGCAGGTTTCCTGCTCCCCTGTTTTGGACGCAGCGAGGGCGCGCCCGCGAGGCACAATGCCCCGCTCACGAATAAGGAAGTCACGAGGGTGATAAAACGTCAACAATTTGTTGACGAAATATCGAAGGCGGGAGAACATCCCTTCAAGAGCGCCTGAATGCCGGTTCTTCTTGGCGGGCAGAACAATGGCGCCGGTCTCCAGAGGGGTTCCGATGACCAGCGAAGAATTCCGTCACCGAACGGGGGCCGCGCGGATCTGCGCCCCGGCCCCGGCGTACACCCCGGCGCACAACCCGGGGGCGCCCCGATGATCCGGAAGCTGCTCGATGGCCTTTATTTCGCGTCCGGCGTGGTGGCCGCCGGGTTTCTCATCATCATCTTCCTGTTGATGATGGGCCTGTCGGTGGGCCGGCAGTTCGGCATCAACATTCCCTCGGGGGACGACTTCGCCGCCTGGTCCATGGCCGCCATGGCCTTCCTCGGCCTCGCCCACACGTTCCGCTATGGCGAGATGATCCGTGTCGGCCTGCTGCTGGAGCAGCTCACCGGGCGGCGGCGGCAGGCGCTGGAATTGTTCGCGCTCGTCGTCGCCATCGCCTTCCTCGCCTATTTCACCTGGAACGCCGGGCGCCTCACCTATGATTCCTGGCGCTTCGACGACATGTCCCAGGGCGTCGTCGCGGTGCCGCTGTGGATCCCCCAGACAGGGTACGCCGCCGGCCTCGCCATTCTGCTGATCGCCATGGTGGACGAGTTCGTCAACGTCGCCCGCGGCAATCGCCCCCGCTACGAGAAGGAACCCGTCTCCTCGCCCGAGGAACTGGTGGAGCGCATCGCATCGGGAGGCGGCGTCTGAGCCATGCCGCACCTCGATCTCATCCAGCTTTCGCTGGTCCTCCTCGTCTTCCTCATCGCCATCCTCGCCTCCGGCGTGTGGATCGCCCTCGGCCTCGGCCTCGTCGGCCTGCTGGCCATGGTGCTCACCACGCCGGTGCCCATCGGCCAGGTGCTCGCCACCACGGTGTGGAGCGCCAGCGCCTCGTGGACCCTCGCCGCCTTGCCCCTCTTCATCTGGATGGGCGAGATCCTGTTCCGCACCCGATTGTCGGAAGAGATGTTCCGGGGCCTTGCCCCGTGGCTGCAATGGCTGCCGGGCCGGCTGCTGCATGTGAACGTGATCGGCTGCGGCATCTTCGCGGCGGTATCGGGATCCTCGGCCGCCACCTGCGCCACCATCGGCAAGATCGCCTTGCCGGAGCTGGACAAGCGCGGCTACGACAAGGGCATGAGCCTGGGCTCGCTGGCGGGCTCCGGCACGCTCGGTCTGCTCATCCCGCCGTCCATTCCTATGGTGGTCTATGCGGTGACGGCCAACGTCTCCGTGCTGCAGGTGTTCCTGGCGGGCTTCCTGCCGGGCCTGCTCGTGATGGGGCTCTACTCGGGCTACATCATGCTGTGGTCGCTGCTCAATCCCAGCCGAACGCCGCCGCGCGACCCGCACATGCCGTTCGTCGAGAAGCTCCGGCAGTCGGCGCGGCTCGTGCCCTGCCTGCTGCTCATCGCGGCGGTGTTCCTGTCGCTGGTGCTGGGCATCGCCACCGCCACCGAATGCGCCGCCTGGGGTGTCACCGGCGCGCTGGCTCTGGCGTGGTGGAGCGGCACGCTCACCTGGAAGACGCTGGTCGAAAGCGTCATGAGCGCCACGCGGCTCAGCTGCATGATCATGCTCATCATCGCCGGGGCCGCCTTCACCACCGCGGCCATGGCCTATACGGGCATTCCCGTGGCCCTGGCGGAGTGGGTGCAGGGGCTCAATCTCACCCCCGGCAAGCTCGCCCTGGCGCTGACCGTGATGTACATCATCCTCGGCTGCCTCGTGGACGGCATCTCCATGATCGTGCTCACCGCGGTCATCGTGCTGCCCATGGTGAAGCAGGCGGGCTTCGACCTCGTGTGGTTCGGCGTCTACCTCGTCATCCATGTGGAGATGGCGCAGATCACCCCGCCGGTGGGCTTCAACCTGTTCGTGCTGCAGAACATGAGCGGGCGCGATACCTTCTCGGTGGCGAAAGCGGCATTTCCCTTCTTCATTCTCCTCAACATCGCGGTCATCATCATCACCACGTTTCCGGAGATCGCCCTGGTGCTGCCGCGCTGGGTGTTTCCGGGCGGCTGATGCCGCAGTTCAGGCGTTTCCGCGCGGGCCTTCGGCACAGTCCGCGCGGCACATGAGCGTAACGCATCGGCGAAGGTCGCAGACCCGCGCCGCTGCGATGAGGGCAACACGTTCGAGACCTTCCCAGGAACCAGAGAGAGACCAGACATGGCGCCTTTCCGCACCCTTGCTCCCGCGCTCCTCGCCGCCGGCCTCGCCGCTCTGGCGAGCACCGCGCCCGCCGCCGCGCAGACCAAGTGGAACCTTGCCTCGGCCTATCCGGCCGACAATTTCCACACCGAGAACCTCGCCCAGTTCGCCAAGGACGTGGAGGCGGCCAGCGGCGGCAAGCTCGCCGTGACGCTCCAGCCCAACGCGGTGCTGTTCAAGGCGCCCGAGATCAAGCGCGCCGTCGCCACCGGGCAGGTGCAGGCGGGCGAGGTGCTCCTCTCCATCCACGAGAATGAGGACCCGATCTTCGGCATCGACGTGGTGCCCTTCCTCGCCACCTCGTACGGCGCGTCGAAGAAGCTGTGGGACGCCTCCCGCCCCGCGGTGGAGAAGAAGCTCGCGGCGCAGGGCATCAAGGTGCTCTACGCGGTTCCGTGGCCGCCCCAGGGCCTGTTCTCCAAGAACGCCGTCGCCAAGGTGGACGACCTGAAGGGCGCCAAGTGGCGGGCCTACAATGCCGGCACCTCGCGCATCGGCGAGGCGGTGGGCGCCCAGTCCGTCACCGTGCAGCAGGCGGAACTGGCGCAGGCGCTCGCCACCGGCGTCGTCAACGCCCTCATCACCTCGTCCGCCACCGGCAACGACGTGAAGATCTGGGAGAGCATCCCCTATTTCTACGACATCCAGGCCTGGCTGCCGAAGAACGTCGTCTTCGTGAACCAGGCGGCGTTCGACGCCCTCGACAAGCCCACCCAGGAGGCGGTGCTGAAGGCCGCCGCCGCTGCCGAGGCCCGCGGCTGGAAGCTCTCCGAGGAGAAGACCAAGGCCTATATGGACATCCTCGCCGCCAAGGGCATGAAGGTCGCTCCGCCCGCGCCCGAGCTGAAGGCCGGCTTCGAGAAGATCGGCGGAACCCTCACCGAGGCGTGGCTCGCCAAGGCCGGCCCGGCGGGCCAGGAGATCATCGCCACGTACAAGAAGTGAAGGCGCGGACCGGGGACGGGCCCTCCCGCCCCCGGTCCTCCAATCAGGACCGTCTCGTCAGGATCGATCCCGTGACCAAGGACACCCCCAAAAAGGCCGGCGAGAGCAAGGCCGGAGAGAGCAGGGCCGCCGAGGGTGCCGCCCGTCGCAAGGCCGGCCCTTCCATCGTCTCCTCCGCCCATCTCGCGGACGGGGCGCTGCCGGCGCTGTCGGAGTTCGAGTTCGGGCTCAACATGCTCACCCACGCCTACGGCCGCTGGATGGTGCGCTGCATGGCGGCGGCCGGCGTGCCGGACCTCTCGGCCCTCGACGTGCTGATCCTGCACCACGTGGTCCATCGCGACCGGCCCAAGACCATCGCCGACCTCTGCCTCGTGCTCGACGTGGAGGATACCCACCTCGTCACCTATGCGGCGAAGAAGCTGCAGGGCCTCGGCCTCGTGGAAGGTGGCCGCCGCGGCAAGGAGAAGACGCTGGCCGCGAGCGACACCGGCCGCGCCGTCTGCGCGCGCTATCGCGAGGTACGCGAGGCGCTGCTCGCTGATGCGGTGGCCGCGACCGGCATCGATCCGGCCCGGCTCTCCGAGATCGCCGCGCTGATGCGCACCCTCTCCGGCCACTACGATCAGGCCGCCCGCGCGGCCGCGTCGCTCTGAAGCCGGCTTAGAATCTCCTCCACCAGCCATGGTGCGCCGGGGGCGTTCGGCTATGATGGGCCGTCGCCCCCACCCGGACCGCAAAGGACGGACCGCGCCTCATGTGGCTTGACGATCTGCGTCCCTTCCGTCCCGCAGCGGCCGACCCGCTCCCCTGCGCGACCGAGGAGGCCTATCGCGCATTCGGGCTGGCGAGCGGCACGGTGGGCGATACGGTGCCGGCCAGCCTCCCGTTCGGCCGGCTGCGGCTGTTCTCGCGGCAGCATGCCCGCGATGGCGTGGCACCCGCCCGGAACGTTCTGGTGGTGGCGCCCATCGCCGGCGGCTTCCCGTTCCTGATGCGCGACCTCGTTGCCGCGCTGTTGCCCGCGGCCGGACGGGTCGGCATCACCGAATGGCCCAATGCGCGCTATCTGCCGCTCGGTGCCGGCCGCTTCGGCTTCGCCGAGAACTGCCTGGAGACGGCGCAGATGGCCCGCGCGCTGGCGGTGACGGGGCCGGTGCATATCGTCGGCGTCTGCCAGGGCGCGCTGCCCGCCTTCGCCGCCGCCTGCCTGCTGGCGGAGCAAGGCGCGCCGGCGGCGAGCCTCAGCCTTGTGGGCGGACCCATGGACCCCGCGCGCAATCCCACCCGCCTGTGGAAGATGCTGCAGGAGCGCTCGCTGGAGGCGCTGGAGGCGCAGGTGATGGAGGAGGTGCCGCAGGGCCTGCCCGGCGCCGGGCGCCGCGTGTTCCCGGCGTGGCGGCAGATCGACACCTTCGCCCTCTACCTCTGGCGGCAGTCCATCACCGGCGGGGAACTGCCCATGCGCCTGCTGTTCGACGATGGCGACGACCCGCTGTGCTTTCCGCTCTCCCGGCTGTGCTGGACCATGATGGACGTGCCGGCGGAATTCTTCATGGAGAACGTTTCGACCATCTTCCGCGACAATGCGCTCGCCCATGGCACGCTTGAGATCGCCGGACACAGGGTGCGGGCCGAGGCGCTGCGCGGGGCGCTGCTGACCGTCGAGGGCACGGACGACGACATCTCCGCCCCCGGCCAGACCGAGGCCGCGCACGATCTGTGCCGCGCCGTGCCGGACGCCCTGCACCGCCACGTCAGCGTCGCGGGCGCCGGCCATTTCGGCCTGTTCTATGGCCGCAGGATGCGCGCCACCGTGGTGCCGGCGCTGATCGAGGTGATGGAGGCGGGCGAACGGGCGCTGTGAGCGCCCCGCTGCCCGCAGTTCCTCAGTTCCGCAGGCCCGGGGCTTCCTGGCCGGTGCGGGCGACATATTCCGTATAGCCGCCATTGTACTGGTGGATGCCGTCCTGCGTCAGCTCCAGCACCCGGTTGGAGAGGGCGGCGAGGAAGTGCCGGTCATGGGAGACGAACAGCATCGTCCCCTCGTAATCGGCCAGCGCGGCCACCAGCATCTCCTTGGTGGCCATGTCGAGATGGTTGGTGGGCTCGTCCAGCACCAGGAAATTGGGCGGATCGAACAGCATCTTGGCCATCACGAGCCGCGCCTTCTCGCCGCCGGAGAGCACGCGGCAGCGCTTTTCCGCATCGTCGCCGGAGAAGCCGAAGCAGCCGGCGAGGGTGCGCAGCGCGCCCTGTCCGGCCTGCGGGAAGGCGTCCTCCAGCGTCTCGAACACGGTGCGCTCGCCTTCCAGCAGGTCCATGGCGTGCTGGGCGAAATAGCCCATCTTCACGCTGGCGCCGACGTTGACCGTGCCGTCGTCCGGCGTGGTGGAGCCGGCGATGAGCTTGAGCAACGTGGACTTGCCGGCGCCGTTGACGCCCATCACGCACCAGCGCTCGCGGCGGCGGATGTGGAAGTCCAGCCCCTCGTAGATGACCTTGCTGCCGTAGCTTTTGTGGACGCCCTTGAGGCTCGCCACGTCCTCGCCGGAGCGGGGCGCGGGGGCGAACTCGAAGGCCACCGCCTCGCGGCGGCGGGGTGGCTCCACCCGGTCGATCTTCTCCAGCTTCTTCACCCGGCTCTGCACCTGCGCGGCGTGGGAGGCGCGGGCCTTGAAGCGCTCGATGAAGGCGATCTCCTTGGCCAGCATGGCCTGCTGGCGCTCGTATTGCGCCTGCTGCTGCTTCTCGTTCATCGCCCTTTGGCCGGCGTAGAACTCGTAGTCGCCGGAATAGGTGTTGAGGCTGCCGGCGTCGATCTCGACGATCTTGTTCACGATGCGGTTCATGAAGGCGCGGTCGTGCGATGTCATCATCAGCGCGCCGTCGAAGCCCTTCAGGAAGCTTTCCAGCCAGATCAGGCTCTCGATGTCGAGATGGTTGGAGGGCTCGTCTAGCAGCATCACGTCCGGGCGCATGAGGAGGATGCGGGCGAGGGCCACGCGCATCTTCCAGCCGCCGGAGAGCTTGCCCACGTCGCCGTCCATCATCTCCTGGGAGAAACCGAGGCCGGCGAGAACCTCCGCCGCGCGGCCCTCCAGCGCATAGCCGCCCAGCTCCTCGAAACGGCCCTGCACCTCGCCGTAGCGCTCGACGAGGGCATCCATCTCGTCCATGCGGTCGGGATCGCCCAGCGCCGCCTCGATCTCCTTCAGCTCGGCGGCGACGGTGCTGACCGGGCCGGCGCCGTCCATCACCTCGGCGAGGGCCGAGCGGCCGGACATCTCGCCCACGTCCTGGCTGAAATAGCCGATGGTGATGCCGCGATCAGCCGAGACCTGGCCCTCGTCCGGCGTCTCCTGCCCGGTCATCATGCGGAACAAGGTGGTCTTGCCGGCGCCGTTGGGGCCGACGAGGCCCACCTTCTCGCCCTTCAGCAGCGCCGCCGACGCCTCGATAAAGACGAGCTGCCGGCCGTTCTGCTTGCTGATGTTGTCGAGGCGGATCATGGGAAAAGGGCACCCGGGGCTCTGGGGATCGTTCGTCCCGGGGGCTTAATGCATCTTTGTGCGGTGCGAAAGGGGCGGCACCCGCCTCAGGCGGCGCGATAGGCGCTGAGGTAGTGGGCCTCGAACATCCGTTTCACATGGTGCAGCGGGCCGAGCCGGGGCAAGGCGAAGTTGCGCCGCGTGTCGCGGAACACCAGCATCCCCGCATCCAGCGTGTCGACGATGCAGACGAGTTCCGGCCGGAAGGTCTCCCGCTCCGGCCGGCCGGCGAGGGCGGCGGCGATGTTGCGGGCGGCGGCGCGGGCCTGCAGGTCGGCCTGGTGGGCCTGCTTGGGCATCCAGTCCGGGCCGGGGAAGGAGCCCGCGTCGCCCGCCACGTAGACATCGTCGAGACCCTGCACCGCGCAGGTGGCATCGGCCGCGACGAAGCCGCCGGGCGAGAGCGGCAGGCAGCTCTCCGACAGCCATGCCGGTCCGGTGAGGCCGGGCATGAAGAGGATCAGGTCGGCGGGAATCTCGCCGCCCTCCGTCACCACCCTGTCGGGCGCAAAGCGCAGCGGCTTGTGGCCGAGGTAGGTCTTGATGCCGCGCCGCTCCATCTCCTTCAGGAGCCCGCCGACGGCCTTCGGGCCAAGGCGCTGGCCGGGCTGGGTGGAGGCGTTGAAGAAGACCAGATCCACGGCCTCCCGCCGGCCCTGCCGACGCAGCAGGGTGTCGAGGCCGAACAGGAACTCGAACATGGGCCCGCCGCGCACCGCCGAGGGTTCTTGCGGATTGGCGCCGAACCCCACGGCAATGGTGCCACGCGCGAGGGCCGCGAGGCGCAGGCGCAGGGCTTCCGCCACGGCGATGCCTTCGCAGGGGATGAAGGCGTTCTCGATGCCCGGCAGCTTGCGGATATAGCGCCCGCCGGTGGCGATGAGCAGCACGTCGTTCTCAATGACGCCGCCGCTGGTGTGGACGCGTCGCCCGCCGTCCGTCACCTGCTCCACCGTCGCGGCGATGTGGCGGACGCCGTGGCGGGCGAAGAAGCCTGTGAGCGGGATCGTCAGGTCCTCCGCCCGCCGCAGCCCTGCCGGCACCCAGATGAGGCTCGGCAGATAGGTGAGCACGGGGTTGGGCGACACCACCGTGATGTCCGCCCCGACGGGCCGCCGTCGCAGCTCGCGCACGGCGGTCAGCGCCGCGAAGCCGGAGCCCAGAATGACGATGCGTGGCGCGGACATGGGGATCACTCCGCCGGTTCGAGGTGGGAGCGCGTGGTCTTCGCCGGCGCGGCGGGGCCGAAGTCGCCGTCCACGTCGGCACCGAGATCGGCGCGCCACGGCCGCCACATCTCCAGCCCCACGAGGATCAGCACCAGCACCGCGGCGAGGCCGACGGCCATCACCGGATAGGAGAGGCCGGTGAGGTCCATGAAGGTGATCTTGCCCGGCCCGGAGGCGGCGAGGACCGGCTTCAGCACCGGCTCGGCATAGCCGAAGGCGGTGGCGCCGGCGATGCCGCCGAGGAGGGTGAACAGGGCGTCGCGATAGCCCACCCCCACCTGCGCAAGCACCGTGCCCGGGCAGGCGCCGGCCAGCGCGATGCCGGCACCGAGCATGAGCCCGCCCACCACGTCGGCGGCATAGAATGTGGCCTTGGGCGCGAGCTTCACGAGGCCGAAGCCGTGCAGCGCCGCGATCACCAGCGCGCCGGTGGCGACGGCGGTGAGGAAGACCTTGAGCATGATGAAATTGCGGAACTGCATCTGTCCCACGATCATGCCCGGCTCGAACACGCGGGACTTTTCGAGGGCGACGCCGAACACCGTGCCCATGAGCAGGCCGATGACGATGGATTGGACGAGAGACATGGCGTTTCTCCTTGCCGGTGTTCGGCGTCAGATGCGGCGCAGCAGGAGGAGGGCGGTGGCGATGCCGCCGGCGAACATGGCGGCGACGGCGACGGTGGAGGACACGGCAAGCTGGGCCATGCCGGACAGGCCATGGCCGGAGGTGCAGCCATCGGCGACACGGGCGCCGAACAGCATCACGAAGCCGGCGCCGAACGCCACCGCATAGCGCACGCCGGGGCTCGACGTGCCGAGCGCCCGCGACCAGATGGGCGAGATCGGCTGGCGGCGGGCTCCGGAGATGCGCATGGAGAGGAACGCGCCGATGGCGACGCCGATCACCAGCGCCACCTGCCACCAGTTCTTGCCGGTGGCGGCGATGTGCTTGGCCACATAGTCGATGTTGGTCACGGCCGGGTCGATCCACGACGCGGCGATGCCGCCGACGGTGACATAGGACGAGGAGGCGCCGAGCGCCGTCTCGATGAGCAGGAAGGCCGGCACCTGCAGAAGGCCGATGAGAATGCCGGCCACGTAGGGCGACCACGCCTTGGCCTTCAGCGAACAGGCGAAGCCTGAACCGGACCCGCCCCGGGCCTGTGCGATCTCGCTCATGGGGTTCCTCCTTGACGGCGTCGTGACGACGTCCAAATCCCTTGACATTCAAAAAAATGAAATTCTAATTCTTGAATGTCAAGAGGCGCGACGTGGGGTCAACAGGTCCCGAGCGTGCCCGGCATCCGCCGGCAGGACCAGCGGGCGCACCAATTGGAGGAAACCATGTCGCGGATCGTCATCCTCGGCGCCGGGCTCGGCGGCGTCATCATGGCCTACGAGATGAAGGAGAAGGTGGGGGCGAAGCACGAGGTTGTGGTGGTCAACAAGGGCTCCACCTACAGCTTCGTGCCCTCCAATCCGTGGGTCGCGGTGGGCTGGCGCAAGCCGGAGGAGATCACGGTGGACCTCACCAAGGTCTTCCAGTCCCGCGGCATCCGCCTCATGCCCATGGGCGCGAAACGGCTCGATCCGAAGACCAATTCCATCGAGCTGAACGACGGCGCGACGCTCGACTACGATTATCTCGTCATCGCCACCGGCCCCGACCTCGCCTTCGACGAGGTGGAGGGGCTCGGCCCCGCCGGCCATACCCATTCCGTCTGCCTCACCGACCATGCCGCCCACGCGCGCACCGCCTTCGATGCGCTGGTGCGGTCACCGGGGCCGATCGTGGTCGGGGCGGCGGCCGGCGCCTCCTGCTTCGGGCCGGCCTATGAATTCGCCTTCATCCTCGATGCCGCCTTGCGCAAGGCCAAGGTCCGCGACCGCGTGCCCATGACCTTCGTGACGCCCGAGCCCTATATCGGCCATCTCGGCCTCGACGGCGTGGGTGACACCAAGGGCCTTCTGGAGGGCGCGCTGCGCGAGAAGCACATCAAGTGGATCACCAATGCCCGCGTCGCCCGCGTGGAGGCCGGCCGCATGAGCGTGGAGGAGGTGAACGAGGATGCGAGCGTGAAGGCGACCCACGATCTGCCCTTCGCCTTCTCCATGATCCTGCCCGCCTTCCGTGGCGTGCCGGCGGTGTCCGGCCATGAGGGGCTCTCCAATCCCCGCGGCTTCATCATCGTGGACCGGCACCAGCAGAACCCGGCCTATCCGAACATCTTCGCCATCGGCGTGTGCGTCGCCATCCCGCCCATGGGCAAGACGCCGCTGCCGGTGGGCGTGCCCAAGACCGGCTTCATGATCGAATCCATGGTCACGGCCACCGCCGCCAACATCGCCGCGCTGCTAGCGGGAGAAAAGCCGCGGGCGGTGGCGACGTGGAACGCGGTGTGCCTTGCCGATTTCGGCGACGGCGGAATCGCCTTCATCGCCCAGCCGCAGATCCCGCCGCGCAACGTCAACTGGTCGTCGCAGGGCGCGTGGGTCCATACCGCCAAGGTCGGATTCGAGCGCTACTTCCTGCACAAGGTGCGGCAGGGCGTGAGCGAGACCTTCTACGAGAACGCCGCCCTGAGCCTGCTCGGCATCAAGAAGCTCAAGGAAGTGCGGATGGAGGAGGCGGGGCCGGTCTGAGCAAAGGCCCATGAGTAACCTCATGGGCCTTTGACCAAGCCCGCGCGGCGCTTGAGCGCCAACCCACCCGGCACCGGTCAAGGACCGGGGCCGAGGGAATGACCTTTGCTCACGGGATCAGCATCCGCACGATGGCCTCGGCGGCGGCTTCGGCATCCATGGCGGTGGTGTCCACGCGCAGCTCGGGAGCGGCGGGGGCTTCATACGGGCTGTCGATGCCGGTGAAGTTCTTGAGCTGGCCCGCGCGGGCCTTCTTGTAGAGGCCCTTCACGTCGCGCCGCTCGGCCTCGGCCAGCGGCGTGTCGATGAACACCTCGAAGAATTCGCCCGGCTGCATCATGCCGCGCACCATGTCGCGCTCGGCGCGGAACGGGCTGATGAAGGCGGTGATGACGATGAGGCCGGCATCGGTCATCAGCTTCGCCACCTCGCCCACGCGACGGATGTTCTCCACCCGGTCGGCGGCGGTGAAGCCGAGGTCCTTGTTGAGGCCATGGCGCACATTGTCGCCGTCGAGCAGGAAGGTGTGTCGGTTCATCCGGGCGAGCTTCTTCTCCACCAGATTGGCGATGGTGGACTTGCCCGCGCCGGACAGGCCCGTGAGCCAGACCACCGCCGGCTTCTGGTTCTTCAGCGCGGCATGGTGCTCGCGGGAGATGTCGGTGGCCTGCCAGTGGACGTTGTCCGATCGCCTGAGCGCGAAGTGGATCATGCCCGCGCCGACGGTGGCATTCGTCATCTTGTCGATGAGGATGAAGCCGCCCAGCTCGCGGTTCTCCGCATAGGGCTCGAACGGGATGCGCCGGTCGGTGGCGATGTTGCAGGAGCCGATGGCGTTCAGCTCCAGCGTCTTCGCCGCCAGATGGTCCATGTTGTTGACGTTCACCTGATACTTGGGCTCGGTGATGGTGGCGGACACCGTCTGGGTGCCGAGCTTCAGCCAGTAGGGGCGGCCCGGCAGCATGGGCTGCTCGTCCATCCACACGATGACCGCCTCGAACTGGTCGGCCGCCTGCACCGGGGCCTCCGCCGCCGCGATCACGTCGCCGCGCGAGCAGTCGATCTCGTCGGCGAGGCACAGGGTGACGGACTGGCCGGCCACGGCCTCGGCAAGATCGCCGTCCAGCGTCACGATGCGCGCCACCGTGCTGGTCTTGCCCGAGGGCAGGACGCGGATGGCATCGCCCGGCTTCACCGTGCCGGAGGAGATAAGGCCGGCAAAGCCGCGGAAGTCGAGGTTGGGCCGGTTGACCCACTGCACCGCCATGCGGAACGGCTTTTGCGCGTCATGGGCGGCGTCGATCTCCACGCTCTCCAGATGCGCCATCAGCGTCGGGCCGGAATGCCACGGCGTGTTGGGGGAGAGGGTGGTGATGTTGTCGCCCTTGAAGCCGGAGATGGGCAAAGCGACGAAATCCGTGATGCCGATGGAGGTAGCGAACGCGCGGTAGTCGGCGACGATCTGCTCGAACACCTCGCGGCTGTAGCCCACGAGGTCCATCTTGTTCACCGCCAGCACGATGTTGCTGATGCCGATGAGGTGGGCGAGGTAGGAGTGCCGCCGCGTCTGGGTCAGCACGCCCTTGCGCGCATCCACGAGGATCACCGCAAGGTCGGCGGTGGAGGCGCCCGTGACCATGTTGCGGGTGTATTGCTCGTGGCCGGGGGTATCGGCGACGATGAACTTGCGCTTCTCGGTGGCGAAGAAGCGGTAGGCCACATCGATGGTGATGCCCTGCTCGCGCTCGGCGGCGAGGCCGTCCACGAGGAGCGCGAAGTCCAGCTCCTGCCCCTGCGTGCCGACCTTCCTGGAATCGGCCTCCAGCGCGGCGAGCTGATCTTCGAAGATCATCTTGGAATCGTAGAGCAGCCGCCCGATGAGGGTGGACTTGCCGTCGTCCACGCTGCCGCAGGTGATGAAGCGCAGCATGGTCTTGTGCTGGTGGACATCGAGATAACGGTCGATGTCCTCGGCGATGAGGGCGTCGGTCTTGTAGACGGGATCGAGGGGCGCGCTCATCAGAAATACCCCTCCTGCTTCTTCTTCTCCATGCCGGCACCGCCGGCATCCTTGTCGATGGCGCGGCCCTGCCGTTCGGAGGTGGTGGTGAGCAGCATTTCCTGGATCACCTGCGGCAGGGTGTCGGCCGTGCTCTCCACCGCGCCGGTGAGCGGGTAGCAGCCGAGCGTGCGGAAGCGCACGGATCGCATCTGCGGCTCCTCGCCGGGGCGCAGCGGGAAGCGGTCGTCATCCACCATCAGGATCAGGCCGTCGCGCTCCACGGTGGGGCGCGGGGCGGCGAAATATAGCGGCACGATGCGGATGCCTTCGAGGTGGATGTATTGCCAGATATCAAGCTCGGTCCAGTTGGAGATGGGGAAGACGCGCATGCTCTCCCCCTTGTTCTTGCGGGCGTTGTAGAGGTGCCAGAGTTCCGGCCGCTGGTTCTTCGGGTCCCAGCGGTGGTTGGCGGAGCGGAAGGAGAAGACGCGTTCCTTGGCGCGGCTCTTCTCCTCGTCGCGGCGGGCGCCGCCGAAGGCCGCGTCGAAGCCCCACTTGTCCAGCGCCTGCTTCAGGCCTTCCGTCTTCCACATGTCGGTGTGGAGCGGGCCGTGGTCGAAGGGGTTGATGCCCTTTTCCAGCGCTTCCGGATTCTGGTGGACGAGGAGGTCCATGCCGGCGTCGCGCGCGGCCTCGTCGCGCAGCTCGTACATGGCGCGGAACTTCCAGGTGGTATCCACGTGGAGCAGCGGGAAGGGCGGCGGGGAGGGAAAGAAGGCCTTTTTGGCAAGATGCAGCATCACCGCCGAATCCTTGCCCACCGAATAGAGCATCACCGGGCGCTCGGCCTCGGCGACGACCTCGCGCATGATGTGGATGCTCTCCGCCTCGAGGCGCTGGAGATGGGTCAGGCTCATCTTGTCTTCGCTCTTCGGTCCCAACGCGACGCAACGGACGGCGCAGGGACACCGCCCTATTCCGCATCTATGAGATGTGGATATCTTATTTCTACTCCACATTCCGACAAAAGGCGAGCCGCCTGCGCGGGGGCAGGCGACGCGCGTCATTGCGCGCGGCACCGGCCCGGCGGGCTTTGACCGAGATCGCGATCTTGTATGGAAGCTTTGAAGGGGGGAGCTGCGGACGGCGCAAGGGGGCGGCAATGCCGCCCGCAGCTCTTGTCCCCACCAGCGGTGTTTGCGGCCACGCCGGCGGAGGGAGGCAGCTTTGCCGTTCGTGGAGGCCACCGCATCGGTACGAGGTCCGATTTCGGTCAGAGGCTCCGGCAACGGGCTGCAATCACCCCAGCAGTCTAGCTCAGATTGATCTGACAACAAACCGTCTGGACGGTTTTTATCCGAAATATTTTCGCCCCGGTATCTTGGTCCGTCGCAACGGTGTCCAGGGATGGAATCGCGGTGTCCGGGGAAGCCGGACGCCGCCTGCGCAGGTCAGGGGGTGGTCCGGCGGGAGCGCCGCGGCTTGTCGGCTTCCGCGGGGGCGGGGGGCTCGGCTGGCCAGTTTCGATCGTCGAGCAGGTATTCGAACATCCGGTCGCGCTCGACGTCCCCCAGCGGGCAGGTGCCCAGCATGGCCGAGAGGGCGAGCCCGCGGGCGGAGAACAGGCGGGCCAACGAGCGTCCGGAATCCCTCGCCTGGCTGACGATGAGCGCGATGGTCTGCTCGTCGCGCTCGCGCACCGGGCTCATGAAGGCCGGCTCCTGCGACGCCACGCCGAGGATGGCGAACGCGATGGAGTTCGAGCCCTTCACGATCTCCCGGAACACGGCGATCTGCGCAGCGAGCGCCGGCTCGGCGTAGGCCGCGCCGTGCTCCGCCACGAAGGCTTCGGCGAACTGCGTGTAGTAGTCCGCCTGATACTCCAGCAGGGCCGCAAGCACGGCACGCTTGTTGGGGAACTGGTGCAGCAGCCCACCCTTGCTGACGCCGCTCTCCTTGGCGATGGCATCGAGGGTGAGGCGGCCGGCGCCGTCGCGGGCGATGATGGCGAGGGCCGCCTCGATGACGGCGGCCTTCGTGCGTTCGGAACGCGTGGTGTTATCCATGCCTCGGGCGGCCCCGGCGCCGCGCGAAAAAGGCAGCGCCCGCACAGGACATACCGTCGATGCCGTCGGCGAGACAAGTCATTCCGACACCACCGGCGGCATGCCGTGGCGCGCCCCGCGTTCCGCGGCGCGGGGTGCCGTTGCGTCGTGTGCCCGAAGCCATTCCGGTTCGCCGGAAAGGCCTCAGGTTTTCAACGCGACCCATGTCCTTCACGCGACCCGAAATCCACTTCGCGTGAAAATGGTCTAGCGCCCGCCCATCACATACTCGCCGCGCTCGTGCACGGTGTTGGCGCGGCCCACCAGCAGCGTCTCCAGCGGGCCGATGCGCTTCTGGTCCTTGTCCTTGTAGGGCAGGGAATGCAGCACGTAGCGCATGGCATTGATGCGGGCGCGCTTCTTGTCATCGGACTTGATGACCGTCCAGGGCGAATCCGCCGTGTCGGTGTGGAAGAACATGGCTTCCTTGGCGCGGGTGTAGTCGTCCCACTTGTCGAGGGAGGCGAGATCCACGGGCGAGAGCTTCCACTGCTTGAGCGGATGCACCTTGCGCTCCTTGAAGCGGCGGCGCTGCTCCTCCCGGCTCACCGAGAACCAGAACTTGATGAGGTGGATGCCGCTGCGCACGAGGTTGCGCTCGAACTCCGGCGCCTGCCGCAGGAACTCGCGGTATTCGTCATCCGTGCAGAAGCCCATCACCCGCTCGACGCCGGCCCTGTTGTACCAGCTGCGGTCGAACATCACGATCTCGCCGGTGGTGGGCAGGTGCTCCACATAGCGCTGGAAATACCACTGGCCACGCTCCACCTCGCTGGGCTTCTCCAGCGCCACCACCCGCGCGCCACGCGGATTGAGGTGCTCCATGAAGCGCTTGATGGCGCCGCCCTTGCCGGCCGCGTCGCGGCCCTCGAACAGGATGATGACCCGCTGGCGGGAATCCTTCACCCACGACTGGAGCTTGAGAAGCTCGGTCTGGAGGATGAACTTCTGCTGCTCGTAGTCCCGCCGCAGCATCTTGTACTTGAAGGGATAGCCGCCGGTGCGCCAGTCGTCGGACAGCTCGTCGCTGGTCACGCGCGGATGGCCCGTGGGCTTGGGCATGCCCAGCGACTTGCGCAGCCGCACGGCGTCGTCGGGCGAGGCTCCGGCGAGGATGGCGGCGATGCCGGCCTTCACGTCGTCCACGCCCGCCGCCGTGGTGGGCTGGGCCGCTTCAAGGGAGGCCGACAAGGCGGCGACGGCGGACAGTTCCGCCTCCTGCGCCGCCAGCTGGCGCTCCTCGGCCAGCGAGCGCTCCATCTCGGCGGGAATGGCATCGGTGCCGGCCGCGGGCGGGAGGTCGTCGTTGCTCGCCATGCTGTGCTCCTTCGGCGCCGAGGCGCGCGCCATCCGCGGCTGAAAAACCGCGTGAAAACATGGGCCTTAGCCGGCTGAAGAGCGTTGATCGAGATCAAGGGAGTGGGGAGGTAGGGGGCGGCGTCCTCGCGTCCGGGATGCATGTTGCGCCGGCGGAATGCGAGGCGGGAGGGAAGCCCGTGCGATCATATCCGCTGGTCATCGCCCGGCTCGTCCGGGCGATCCACCGCGCCGCTGGAGCAATGTCCGGAAGATCGACCCGGCCCCACCGTGGATCGCCCGGACTAGCCGGGCGATGACGGCTTTGCGGCAGCCTTGCGCTGGACCCCGGATCAGCGCTCCGGCTGCGTCGTCGCTTGTCCCGGGAACCGTGCGCCTCTCACTTCGGGGCGAACTGCCCGTAGAGGTGCTTCAGCACTTCGGTGGTGGCGGCCTCGGCCTTCTGGCCGGGATAGTTGGTGAGGGCCTCCACCGACATGTCGCTCGCCGGCTCCACCAGGATCTTGGCGAAGTTCATGCTGTTGGAGCCGTTGTGGGTGAGCACCGGCGTCTTGGTCCAGTCGAGCTTCACCACGCCCCAGCCGAAGGCGTAGTCGCCGGTGGAGGGGGTGCCGGGGGGCGGGTCCTTGAACGGCGGGGTGGTGACGCGGGGCTTGTGGATGACGGCCAGTGTCTCCGGCGAGACGATGTGCGGACCGCGCTTGCCTTGGCCCGCGTTCCAGTCGCCCCAGCGGGCGAAGTCCAGCACCGACATGTGGCCGATGCCGGCCGGGCCGACCACGGGCGGAATGTCCGCCGAGGGCCCCCAGGCCATGGGCGTGGCGTTGCCCTTGTCGTCGAGCATGTGGCCGATGGGCGCGTCATACTTGCCGAAGGTGGCCTGCGGGCCGAAGCCGGCGCTCTTCAGGCCGAGCGGCGCATAGATGCGCTCTTCCACCAGGCGCTCCCACGGCTTGCCGGAAACCTCTTCCAGCATGGCGCCGGCGAAGATGTAGCCGAGGTTGGAATACTGGAACGGCGAGCCGGTCTTGGGCACCTCCGGGGCGTGCGTCTTCCAGCGCTCCAGCGCGTCGAGGCGCAAGGCGGTGGTGGTTTTCTCGAAGCCCACCGGATTGAAATAGATGCCGACGATCTCCTCGTTGTCGGAGGGGATGCCGCTGGTGTGGGAGAGAAGCTGCTCCAGCGTCACCGCCGCGAGCTTCGGGGCCATGTCCTTCACCTTGCCGCCCAGCACCTCGCCGAGCGTGCTCGTCCACTTGACCTTGCCTTCCTCCACCAGCGTTCCGGCGACGGTGGCGGTGAAGGCCTTGGTATCGGAGCCGAGATGGAAGCGGTCCTCCACCGTCACCGGGATGTCGAGGCCGATGGCGCGCTTGCCCACGGCCCCCGCCGCGATGATCTCGCCCGAGCGGGTGACGACGGCGGCCAGAGCCGGCAGGCCGTATTTGGCGCGCACGCCTTCGAGATAGAGGTCGAGGCTTTCGGCCGCCCGCACCGGTGTCGACAAAGCGAGGGCTGCCGCAAGGCCCAGTGCGAAGGCGTGGAAGACGCCTCGTTCCGAACGCCTGAAATCCATGGACGATCCCCCTGTCGCCGCGCCGTTGATCCGGCCAAGCGTGGCCGTATGAACGCAGGCAAACCGGCCCGCTGGCAAGGGACATTCGGCGTACGTGCGGCGGCGCTGGCGTGCCCGGGCAACACGGATACGGCCGCTCATCCGGCTACACGTCGGCCCTCCGGACGTGTAGAACCGAAGGCAAAGCTCAAGCGCGCGACCGCCCGCAGAGGAGAATGGCTGCCGGTGTGCCCGCAGCCGGACGCGCGAGGAGGAAACGCATGTACGCCGCCCCGCCCGCCGTGGTCGCCCGCCCGTTCGTGGTGATGCCCGATGCCCTCAGGATCGAGGGCCGCCGCTCCGAGTGGAGCGAGGTCCAGTTCGGGGGCGTGCCGCTGACCACCTTCCTTGAAGGCCCCTCCTTCGATCGCGCGGGCAATCTGTGGGTCGTGGACATCCCGTGGGGGCGGCTCATCAAGGTGACGCCGCGGGGGAAGGTCAGCGTCGAGGCGGAGTATGACGGCGAGCCCAACGGCCTGAAGTTCCACAAGGACGGGCGCGGCTTCATCGCCGACCACCGGCACGGCATCATGGTGTTCGATCCCGCCACCGGCCGGGTGGAGCCCTATCTCGAACGGGCGATGCTCCAGCGCTTCAAGGGCGTGAACGACCTCATCTTCGCGAGCAACGGCGACCTCTATTTCACCGACCAGGGCCAGACCGGCTGGCATGACCCCTCCGGCTGCCTCTATCGCCTGACCGCCGACGGGCGGCTCGACCTGGTGCTGAAGGGCATCCCGAGCCCCAACGGCCTCGTGCTCAACAAGACCGAGACGGTTCTCTTCCTCGCGGTGACGCGGGCCAACGCCATCTGGCGCGTGCCGCTGATGCGCGACGGCACGGCGAGCAAGGTGGGCACCTTCATCCAGCTTTCGGGCGGCGGCGGGCCGGACGGCCTCGCCATCGACGAGGAGGACAACCTCGTCGTCTGCCACATGGGCCTCGGCTCGGTCTGGCTGTTCAGTGCCCTTGGCGAGCCGATGCTGCGCATCAAGTCGCCGGAGGGCCATCTCACCACCAATTGCGCCTTCGGCGGGCCGGACAACAGGACGCTCTTCATCACCGAATCGAAGACCGGCACCATCCTCACCGCCGATCTGCCGGTGCCGGGCCGGCGCATGTATTCGCACGCATGAGACGAAAGAAGGACAGGTTTCGCCCGCACCGCCGCGTGCCTTAGGTCATTCTTAACCATGATGGGGAAAAATCCCCCCATTCGGATCGGCGTTCAGTGCAGGGCGGGCCGCAAGGCATTCCAGGTCTTCGCGAAGATGTCGCGGGACGAAAGCTGGTTTCGCGCTGATGTCGCGCCGGATTCCGCAGCGCTTTCCCGTCGGGCTCCTTCGGCCCGCGCGCAGCGCTTGAGCCGTCTATTGTCGTTCGGAACCCGAGCCATGCATCGTCACATCCTTTCCCTCATCAGCGTCGCCGCGCTCGCGGCCCTTCCTGTCGCGGCCGGCGCGGCGGACCTCGCCATGAAGTATCCGGTGAAGGCCGTTCCGACGAAGGTCTTCTCCTGGACCGGCTTCTATATCGGCGGCAACGTGGGCTACGGCGGCGGCGAGCCCACGGCCACCGGCGTCACCTCCAATGGCGGCGTCTTCACCAGCTACGACCAGGCCTCGCTGACCTCCTCCGGCTTCTTCGCCGGCGGCCAGGTCGGCTACAATTACCAGTTCGCCAACAACGTCGTGCTGGGCGTCGAGACCGATCTGCAATGGTCCGGCATCAAGGGCGAGCTGGCGACGCTCGACAGCTCCGGGACCGTGGGCAATTTCACCGCGGGGCCGTCGCTCACCTATTTCGGCACGGTCCGGGCGCGCCTCGGCTATGCCATCGACCGCTTCCTGCCTTATGTGACGGGCGGCGCCGCCTATGGCCGCAGCGTCTTCGAGGCCACGGTCACCAATCCGGCGGGCATCGTCAACGCCTCCAGCGCCGCCACCACCTGGGGCTGGACGGTCGGCGCCGGTGGCGAGTTCGCGGTGACCAACAACTGGACGGTGAAGGCCGAATATCTCTACGTCGATCTCGGCAACTACAATTATGCCGTCCTCGACACGGTCAACGGCACCATCGGCGCCGGCTCGGTGGACAGCAAGATCCAGACCTTCAAGGCCGGCGTGAACTACAAGTTCTGACCGGGCGGGACATCTTTCCGGATCGAAGACCCGCCGGCGCGGCCGGCGGGTCTTTTGTCGTTGGTGCCGGGCTCAGGCCTTGTATTCGTAGAGCAGGCGGGCGCGGATGGTGCCTTCCAGCGCCCGGATGTCGGCGAGGATCGCCTGGCTGTCCACGGCGGAGGCATCCGCGTCGAGCACCACATAACCGATGTCGGCATTGGTCTCGTAGTACTGCGCGGCGATGTTGACCGCGTGGCGGGCCAGCACCTCGTTGAGGCGGCCGAGCATGCCGGGCAGGTTGCGCTGCACCTGGATGAAGCGGGTGCCGGTGGGACGCGCCGGCAGCTGCACCTGCGGGAAGTTCACCGCGCCCATGGTGGAGCCGGTGTCCGAGTAGTCGAGCAGCTTGCGGGCCACCTCGGCGCCGATGCGCTCCTGCGCCTCCTCGGTGGAGCCGCCGATGTGCGGGGTGAGGATGACGTTGGGCAGGCCCTGCAGCGGGGAGACGAACTTCTGGCCGTTGGCGCTGGGCTCAACGGGGAACACGTCCACCGCCGCACCACGCAGCCGGCCTTCCTTCAGCGCGTCGGCGAGGGCGTCGAGGTCCACCACCGTGCCGCGGCTGTTGTTGATGAGATAGGCGCCCTTCTTCATGGCGGCGATCTCGGCGCGGCCGATCAGCCCGTGGGTGGCGGGGGTCTCCGGCACGTGCAGGCTCACCACGTCGCTCTGGGAGAGCACCTCGGCCATGGTCGCCACCGGCTCGGTGTTGCCGTGACGGAGCTTGTCGGTGTGGTCGTAATAGATCACCCGCATGCCCATCGCCTCGGCGAGGTTGGAGAGCTGCGAGCCGATGTTGCCGTAGCCGATGATGCCCAGCGTCTTGCCGCGCACCTCGTGGCTGTCGGTGGCCGACTTGTCCCACAGGCCCTCATGGGCGGCGGCGGAGCGGTTGGGGATGCGGCGCAGCAGCATCACGATCTCGCCGATCACCAGCTCCGCCACGCTGCGGGTGTTGGAGAAGGGCGCGTTGAACACCGGGATGCCGGCGATGCGGGTGGCGTCGATGTCCACCTGGTTGGTGCCCACGCTGAAGCAGCCGATGGCGATGAGGCGGTCGGCCGCCTCCAGCACATCAGCGGTGATCTGGGTGCGCGAGCGGATGCCGAGCAGGTAGACGCCCTTCAGCGCCTCCTTCAGCGCCTCCCCGTCCAGCGCCTTGGGCAGGCGGGTGAGGTTGGTGTAGCCGGCGGCGAGCATCATCTCGACGGCGCTGTCGTTGACGCCTTCGAGGAGCAGCACCTTGATCTTGTCGCGGGACAGGGAAAGCTGGGGGGCGTTTTGGGTCACGGGGCGCGACGTCCTTCGGCGGTCAACAGGCGAACCCGCGCGGAAATGAGCTGCCGCAAATGAGGTTCGGCTTGAAATGGTGGTTGCCGGGTGGCGGTTGCGGCCCGGCGGCGGCGCGAAATTAGCGATTTTGCCGCGCCAGTCCAGACATCGCGCGCCTTTGCCGCGGCTGGAACGTGACGCTGGGGCAGGGGTGGGGCCGCTCTGCGCGGCGGGCTCGCCCCCCTCAATCCTCGCGCGAGGAGGGGTGGAAGCGGTCGGTCAGCGCCAGAACGGCGTAGGCGGCGACAAAGATGATGTTGGCGACCACCAGCCACTTCACCTGCGCCTCGCTCACGTCCGTCTCCAGCCGCATCAGCGCCTTCAGGAGCGTGATGCCGGTGATGGCCATGAGCGAGGCGAACAGCTTCAGCTTCAGCCCCGAGAAGGAGATGCGCGTCATCCAGACCGGCGAGGAGGGCGTGTCGGCGCGGTCGATCTTCTCGACGAAATTCTCGTAGCCGGAGGAGATCACCACCACCAGCAGCCCGCCCACCAGGGCAAGGTCGATGAGGGTGAGGATGCCCATGATGACGTGCGTCTCGTTCATGCTCGGCAGGGCGATGGCGAAGCGCACGAGTTCCAGAAGGAAGGCGACGACGAGCAAGGCGAGCGCCACCGAGAGCCCCGCGAACAGCGGCACCATGGCCCAGCGGCTCAGCGTCACCAGCCGTACGATCGCCTTGCGCATCGCCTCGTCCCCTTCCGCTCAGAAGCTGCCGACCAGCGTGCCGAGCCCGATCACCACGGCCAGCGCGATGAGGGCGCCCACCACGGCGGCCATCACGATGTCGAGGTAGCCTTCCTTGTGGGTCACGCCGCACACGGAGAGCAGTGTCACCACTGCGCCGTTGTGGGGCAGGCTGTCCAGCGTGCCGGAGCCGATGACGGCGACGCGGTGCATGAGGGACGGGTCCATGCCGATCTCGTGGGCGATCTTCATGTAGGTCGGCCCGAGCGCGTCGAGGGCGATGGTGAGGCCGCCGGAGGCCGAGCCGGTGAGGGCGGCGAGGATGTTGGTGGCCACTGCCAGCGACACCAGCGGCCCGCCCTCGATGCCCAGCACGAAGTTGCGCACGTCGGTGAAGGCGGGCAGCGCCGCCACGATGGCGCCGAAGCCGACGAGGCTCGCGACCGAGAGGATGGGCAGCACCGAGGCGTTGGCGCCCGCCGTCATGGTGGCGCGCAGCTCCGGCACGCTGGTGAAGTTGATGATGATGCAGGTGACGATGGCCGCCGCCAGCGCCACGATCACCGACCACACGCCGCCCACCGCCGAGAGCGTCACGCCGCCCCACTGGGGATCGGCGAGGAAGCTCACGTCCATGCGCGGCAGCACCACGAAGGACATGAGCAGGTTGACGACGATCACCACCACGATGGGCAGCGCCGCCAGCAGGATCGGTGGCGCGCGGGGAGATTCATCGCTGGAATGGATCTCGGAGGGATCGAACGGGCCGGCCGTCGAGGCGCGCTCTCGCACGATGGGGTCGTCCGCCGCGAGGTCCGCGCTCTCGTCCGGCGCGGCGATGAGCGAGCCGAAGCCCTCGCCGGCGGCACGGGCCGCATTCTCCCGCCGCTTCAGCCACCACATGCCGAAGCCCAGCATGATGAGCGAGGCGATGATGCCGAGCCCGGGTGCCGCGAACGGCGTGGTGCCGAAGAATGGCATGGGGATGGCGTTCTGGATGGAGGGCGTGCCGGGCATGGCCGACATGGTGAAGGTGGAGGTGCCGAGCGCGATGGCCGCCGGCATCAGCCGCCGCGGCACGCCGGCCGCGCGGAACAGCGCGACGCCCATGGGGGCCAGCACGAAAAAGGCGACGAACAGCGACACGCCGCCATAGGTGACGATGGCGCCGGCCAGCACCACCGCGAGGATGGCGCGGCTGGGGCCGAGCTTTTCCGTCATGTAGTTGGCGATGGAGGTGACCGAGCCGGAATCCTCCATCAGCTTGCCGAATACTGCCCCCAGCAGGAACAGCGGGAAGAATTGCGCGACGAAATCCGCCGCGTTGCGCATGAAGGTCTGCGTCCAGCTCGCCAGCAGCGGCTCGCCGGAGAAGGCGGCCGCGATCAGGCCCGCGATGGGCGCGAGGATGAGGATGGAGGAGCCGCGGAAGGCCAGGAAGATGAGGACGGCGAGGCCGACCAGAATGCCGATGAGACCCATGGATCAGAGCTCCGCCATCAGCTGGTCGAAATTGACGGTGGAGGCCTTGCCGATGTCGGCGCCGTGCTCTGTCAGGAAAAGGTCTGCGGCCTTGCGCCCCTCGTCCCTCAGCCAGGTGAGGAAATCCCATTCGGCATTGAGCTTCGAGGAGAAGCCCAGCTCGTTCATGATGGGGTTGCGCACCACATGCACCCGCATCCGCGCCCAGTTGCAGGCTTCCGAGTCGCCGGAAAGCTCGTGCACGTGGCGCTGGAGCAGCGCCATCATGTACAGCTCCTTGATCGCCACCGAGTTGAACGACACCTCGTTGAGGCGGTTGAGGATTTCGCCCGGCGTCTTGGGCGTGCCCGGCCGCTCTAGCGGGTTGATGGGCACGAGGATGGTGTCGTCGGACTTCAGCTCGCTCACCAGCGGCGCCAGCGTCGGGTTGCCGGAATAGCCGCCGTCCCAATAGGCCTCGCCGTCGATCTCCACCGCCTGGAACAGCGTGGGCAGGCAGGCCGAGGCCATCAGCACGTCGGGGGTGATCTCGGCATTGCGGAACACGCGCGGGCGGCCGGTGCGCACGTTGGTCGCGGTGATGAACACCTTGATCGGGGAGGAGCGCAGGCGGTCGAAGTCGATCTGCTTTTCGAGGATCGGCGCAAGCGCATTCCCGCCCAGGGGATTGTACTGGTAGGGCGAGAACATGCGCGTCATGAAATCCATCATCAGGAAGCCCGGCGCGGTGTCCATGGACCAGCGGCCGAGCATCTTGTCGAAGGGCGAGCGCTTGAACGGGCTGAAGCGCGCGGCCTCCGAGACGTGGGTCCAGTAGCTCTCAAGGGCGAGCTTGGCGCCCTCGCGGCCGCCGGCGGCGAAGCCGTCCGCCAGCACGGCGGCGTTCATGGCGCCCGCCGAGGTGCCGGAGACGCCCTCGATCTCGAGCCAGCGCTCGTCGAGGAGCCGGTCGAGCACCCCCCAGGTGAAGGCCCCGTGGGAGCCGCCGCCCTGCAGGGCGAGATCGACGAGTACCGGTTCCCGTTCCATCTGAGACCTCATTCACAAGCAGGCCGCATCTGGTGCGGGCCTGTCGCCGTTTGGCGTGGGCGGGCGATCCTCGGGTCGTCTGTGTTCTTGATCCTTGGCGGCGGCGGGGCAGGCCCGCCATCCGCGTGCCGGTCAGGCCGGCTGCGTCTTGGCCGGCGCTGTCTTTCCCGCGCCCGCGACGCGCTCCGGCCCGGTGTCGGGTCCGAACCACGCCACATAAAGCGCCGGCAGGAAGATGAGGGTGAGCAGCGTGCCCACCAGCAATCCGCCCATGATGGCGAAGGCCATGGGCCCCCAGAACACGGTGGGCGCGATGGGGATCATGCCGAGCACGGTGGACACTGCTGTGAGCATGATGGGCCGGAAGCGCATGGAGGAGGCGGAGACCACCGCATCCCATACGGTCTTGCCCGCCGCGCGGTCCGCCTCGATCTGGCCGATGAGGATGACCGCGTTCTTGGTGATCATGCCGATGAGCGCCAGCACGCCGAGAATGGCGACGAAGCCCAGCGGCCGGCCGGAGGCGAGCAGTGCCGCCACCACGCCGATGAGGCCCAGCGGCGCCACCGACAGCACGATGACGAGCCGCTGGAAGCTCTTCAGCTCGAACATCAGCACGGTGAACATGAGCAGCAGCATCACCGGCACCACGGCGACGACAGAGGCGAGGGAGGACGCGCTCTCCTCCACCGTGCCGCCGGTGGTGATGGCGTAGCCGGCCGGCAGCGTGCGGCGCAGCGCCTCGATCCTCGGATCGAGCTTCTCCACCACGCTCTCGGGCAGCACGCCGCGCTTCACGTCCGACTGGACGGTGAGGGTGGGCACCCGGTCGCGCCGCCAGATGGCGGGATAGTCCTGCCCGTATTCGAAGGTGGCGATCTGCGAGAGGGGCACGGTGCGGCCGTTGGGCAGCGGCACCTGGAGGGTGGCGAGGGAGGCCAGCGACACGCGCTCCTCGTCGGTGGCGCGGGCCACCACGTTGACGAGATAGATGTCGTCGCGCACCTGCGTCACCGGCTGGCCGGAGAGCACGGTGTTGAGCACGCCGGCCAGCTGCGCGGTGGAGAGGCCGAGCAGGCGCGCCTCGTCCTGGTCCACGCGGATGGAGACCTGCCGGGCGGGCTCGATCCAGTTGTAGTTGACCGTCTCCACCTCGGGGTTCTCGGCCATCACCTTGGCGAGGTCGAAGGCGATGGCGCGCACCTTCTCGATCTCCGGGCCGGAGACGCGATACTGCACCGGCCAGCCCACGGGCGGCCCCAGCTCCAGCGGCGAGATGCGCGCCACGAGCTGCGGGAAGTCGGTGGCGAGCACCTTCTCCAGCTTCACGCGCAGCCGCTCGCGCGCCGCCACATCCTTGGCCACGATCACGCTCTGGGCGAAGAAGTCGTTGGGCAACTGCACGTCGAGGGGCAGATAGAAGCGGATGGCGCCGCGGCCCACATAGGTGGACCAGCGGGCCACGTCCGGATCATTGGCCAGCACCTTGTCGAACGCCTCGGCGACGCTCTGCGAGGCGTAGATGGAGGCGTTCTGCGGCGAGGCGAGGTCCACCAGCAGCTCGGGCCGGTCGGAGGAGGGGAAGAACTGCCGCGGGATCAGCGGCAGCGCCAGCACCGAGAGCACGAACAGGCCGGCGGTGACGGCGAGCGTCACCCAGCGCAGGCGCAGGCACAGGATGAGGAAGGCGCGGTACATCCCCATCACGCCCTTCGGAGGGGCGTCGGGATCGGGGATCTTGTCCTTCGCCGGCGCGCGCAGGATGAGCACCTGGAGGAGCGGCGCGAACAGCACCGCCACGATCCACGAGACGAGGAGGGCGATGCCCACCACAGCGAACAGGGTGAAAGTGTATTCGCCCGCCGAGGAGGCGGCGAAGCCCACCGGCACGAAGCCCGCCACCGTCACCAGCGTGCCCGCGAGCATGGCCGCCGCATAGGCCTTGAAGGCGTAGGAGGCGGCGGTGGGCGGATCGTCGCCGGCCGCGAGGCGCGTCAGCGTCGCGTCCGTCGTGGTCATGGCGTCGTCCACCATCAGCGCCAGCGCGATGATGAGGGCGCCCAGTGAGATGCGCTGCATGTCGATATGCGCGAGCTGCATCAGCGCGAACACGATGGCCAGCGTGAGCGGGATGGCGAGCGCCACGATGGCCCCCGCCCGCACCCCGAGCGCGATGAACGACACCACGAGGATGATGCCCACCGCCTGCCACAGGCTCTCCATGAATTCGGAGATGGCGCTCTTCACCGTCACCGCCTGATCGGCCACCAGCGTCGCGTCGATGCCCACGGGCATGTTGGCGAGGATGCGGCTCATGGCGCGGTCGATGTTGGCGCCCATGGCGAGGATGTCGCCGCCGTCGCGCATGGCGATGGCGAGGCCGATGGCATCCTTGCCGTTCACCCGGAACATGGGCTGGGGCGGATCGGCGAAGCCGCGGCGGATGGTGGCGATGTCGGCGAGGCGGATCAGCCGCCCGTTCACCGCCAGATTCACGTTGGCGATGTCGGCTTCCGAGGCGAAGGCGCCGGAAACGCGGATGGAGATGTTCTCCTTGCCGGTCTGGATCTCTCCCGAGGGGCGCACGATGTTCTGCGCCGCCAGCGCCGAGAGCACCGCCTGCCGGTCGATGCCGAGGCTTGCCAGCTCGGCCATGGAGAATTCGATGAAGATGCGCTCGTCCTGCGCGCCGAGGATCTCGATCTTCGACACGTCCGGCACGTGCAGCAGCTCGGAGCGCGCCTCCTCCACATAGTCGCGCAGCTCGCGATGGGAGAAGCCGTCCGCCGTGAAGCCGTAGATGATGCCGAAGGTGTCGCCGAACTCGTCGTTGAAGAACGGCCCCACGATGCCCTGCGGCAGGGTGTGGCGGATGTCGGCGATGCTTTTCCGCACGTGATACCAGATGTCCGGCACCTCGGAGGCGGTGGCCGAACCCTTCAGGTGCACGAACACGGTGGTGACGCCGGGCTTGGTGTAGCTTTCCAGGAAGTTGAGCTGCGGCGTCTCCTGGAGCTTGCGCTCAAGGCGTTCCGTCACCTGCTTGAACGTCTCCTCCAGCGTGGCGCCGGGCCAGTTGGCCTGCACCACCATGGTCTTGATGACGAAGGTCGGGTCTTCCGCCCGGCCGAGATTGCGGAACGCCATCACGCCGGCCACCACGGAGATGGCCATGAGATAGAGGATGACGGATCGGTGTTTCAGCGCCCAGGCTGAAAGGTTGAAGCCGCCGCTCACAGGCTGGCTCCCGCCGGGGTGGCGAGCAGGCGCACCTTCTGGCCCGGGTGCAGGGCCTGCACGCCCGCCGTCACCACGATCTCGGAGGGCTTCAGCCCCTCGCCGACGCTGACGGACGCCGGGCCGAAGCGCAGCACCTCGATGGTGCGCAGCGCCACCGTCTGGGACTTGGGGTCCACCACCCACACGGCGGGCTTGTCGTTGAGGCGGGTGAGGGCGCTGGCCGGGATTTCCACCACCGGCCCGCGGTCCACCATCACCCGGCCGACCACCGTGGTGCCGAGGCGCAGCGCCTCCGGCGGATTGTTGAGACCGACACGGACGCGGAAGGTGCGCGTCACCGGATCGGCCTGCGGGGCCACCTCGCGCACGCGGCCGGTGGCGGTGATGGCGGGATCGGTAGCGAGGGCCACCGTCACCTCGGGATCGCCGGGGATGCCGGACAGCAGCGCGGCGGGCACGTCGAACACCGCGTCGCGGCCGTCCTGGCGTGCCACCTCGATCACCGGCTGGCCGGCCTGCACCACCTCGCCCGGCTCGGCCCGGCGCTGGGTGACGACGCCGGCGCTATCGGCCTTCAGCTCGGTGAAGCCGAGGCGGTCCTCGGCCATCTGCAGGCGCGCTTCCGCGTCGTCCACCTGCGCGCGGGCGTTCAGGAACGCCTGCTCGGCCTGCTCATACTGGGCGCGCGGGGTGAAGCCGCGGGCGAGGAGCTGGCGCTGGCGCTCATACTGGTTGCGGGTCTGGGTGAGGTTGGCATTGGCCGCGCCGAGCGCCGCCTGCGCCGAGCGCAGCGCATTCTGCTCGTCCTGCGGATCGAGGCGGGCGAGCACCTGGCCGGCGGTGACGCGATCGCCCACATTCACCAGCCGGTCGATGATGCGGCCGGAGATGCGGAAGCCGTAGGTGGCCTCGTTCTGCGCCTCCACCACGCCGGTGAGGCTCACGGCGTCGCTCGCCGCGCGGTTGGTGGCGACGACGGTGCGCACCGGGCGCGGCTCCTGCGCCTGCGGCTTCTGGGCTTCACCGCAGGCAGAAAGGAAAAAGCAGGCGCCGAGCACGCCCATAAGCATGCGCTTACCTTTCACCACGCCAGCATCCTGCCCGCGATATCCCCGATGGTCACGCACGAGCAGCTCCTCTTCGCAGTGCAACCAGCGTGGCTATAAAGGAGACTTGGACGTTAGACCAGACACTTCGCCGGAAGGACCTTCCTATACGTGGCCGTTTCTGCCATTCGGGGTGGGAACGTGCGCGACATGCGCCAAAAGGAGAATATGAACATGGCAGAGGTCAAGGTCGCCGTCGTCACCGCGGGCGGTTCGGGCATGGGTGCGGCGTGCGCGCGGCGCCTTGCTGCGGATGGCTATGCGGTTGCCATCCTGTCCTCGTCCGGCAAGGGCGAGGCGCTGGCGGCGGAACTGGGCGGCCTGGGCGTCACCGGCTCCAACCAGAAGGCCGAGGACATCGCGAAATTCGTGGATCAGGTGATGGCCCGCTACGGCCGCATCGACGTGCTGGTGAACAGCGCCGGCCACGGCCCCCGCGACACCATCACCGCCATCACCGACGAGCAGTGGCACCAGGGCCTCGACGTTTATCTCATGAATGTGATCCGCTCGGTGCGGCTCGTCACCCCGATCATGGTGGCGCAGAAGAGCGGGGCGATCGTCAACATCTCCACCGCCTGGGCGTTCGAGCCGGCGGCCATGTTCCCCACCTCCGCGGTGTTCCGCGCCGGGCTTGCCGCCTATACCAAGATCTTCGCCGACACCTATGCCGCCGACAACGTGCGCATGAACAACGTGCTGCCCGGCTGGATCGACAGCCTGCCGCAGACCGACGAGCGCCGCGCCGGCGTGCCCATGGGCCGCTATGGCACCAGCGCCGAAATCGCCGCCACCGTGGCCTTCCTCGCCTCCGAAGGCGCCGGCTATATCACCGGGCAGAATTTGAAGGTGGACGGCGGGCTGATGCGTTCGGTGTGAGGGCCGTGGCCCTCAGCCGACGCCGGGCCCCGGCTTCGCCCGCGCATCCCGCGCCACGTGGATCATCATCAGCTCGCCCACATTCTCCGGCGTGAGCAGGCCCACGAGCCGGCCGCCGGCGACATCGAGCACGCCGACGGCGGGGACCTGGGCACTGGTGATGAGCTTCAGCGCCGCATCGAGCTTGGAGCGCGCCTCCACGGTGGGGATATCGTGCTGCATCACCTCGATGACGGGCGTTGACGGCCCCTGGTCCTTCAGCGCCCGGATCATGGCGTCGCGGGTGAGCACGCCGCGCAGATGGCCGGCGCCGTCCACCACCGGGAATTCCTTCTGGGTGGAGCGGATGAGCGCCTCCGCCGCGTCGTCCACGGTGGATTGCGGCCCCAGCGTCTCGAAATGCGTGATCATGGCGTCGGCCACGATATGCCCGCGCGAGGCCTCCCTCAGCTGCACCTGCCCGGCCTCGCCGGAGGCCGCGAGGAAGACGAAGACGCCGATGATCATCAGCATGGGATTGGTGAAGATGCCCAGAAGCCCGAGGCCGATGGCGAGGCCCTGACCGATGGAGGCGGCCAGCGCCGTCGCCCGGGCAAAGCCCATCTTCATGGCGAGCAGCGCGCGCAGCACCCGGCCGCCGTCCATGGGGAAGGCCGGGATGAGGTTGAACAGCACGAGGAAGATGTTGGCCCCCGCCAGCTTGACCAGCATGGAGGTCCGCGGGTCCTCGATCTTGGCCAGATCCTCCGCCTTGAGGTCGCCGCCGGCCAAGGTGAAGCTCAGCACCGCCAGCAGCACGACGGCGATCACCACATTCACCGCCGGCCCGGCGATGGCCACCACCAGCTCCTGCGAGGGCTTCTCCGGGATGCGCTCCAGATTGGCGATGCCGCCGAACGGCCAGAGCGTGATGTCCGGCGTCTTCACCCCGTAGCGGCGCGCGGCGAACACGTGCCCCAGCTCGTGCAGCAGCACGCAGAAGAACAGCATCGCCACGAACAGCACGCCCTCCCACGCGGCCTGCGCGCCGCCGGAGCGGTAATAGGCCGCCCAGATCCACACCAGGAACAGCAGGAACGTGACGTGGATGCGGATGGCGGTCTCGCCGAGGCGGCCGATGGTCAGGGACCAGGGCATTCGAAATCTCCCTGAGGGATGTGGAGTGACACATAGCGCCTCGGGACGGGCACGCAATGACATGCATCAGGACGTCTCCGGCTTGTTGGTAAGGAAAGCTTATTATATAGTCCCCTTATGAGATCGCCCCCGCCCGCCGCTACGCCCCAGCTCGGTTTCGTCCTCGTGGATGCCGCCCGGCTCTATCGCGCCCGCATCGACCGCGCGTTCGACGGCGCGGGCCTCGGCCTCACCCCCGGCGAGGCGCGGGCGCTGGCGCACATCAACGTCAATCCCGGCCTGCGTCAGTCTGCGCTGGCCGAGAAGATGAGCGTGGAGCCCATGACGCTGGTCGGATTCCTGGACCGCCTCGAGGCGCTGGGGCTGGTGGTGCGCGAGGCGGACCCGACCGACCGGCGGGCCAAGATCGTCGCGCTCACGGATGCGGCGCGGCCCTATCTGGACGGGATCGAGCAGGCGGCGGCGCGGGCGCGCGAGGAGGCGACGCGCGGGTTTTCGGATGAGGAGCGCGCGCAGCTGCGCGAGTTCCTCGACCGCATCCGCGGCAATCTCGCCCGGGACTGTGCGGGCCGCGAGGCCCGGCTCAAGGAGGCGCGGCGGTGAGGACGCCATCTCCGGCGGGGACCACCGCCGCACCGCTCATGACCGAGCGCGAGGTGTCGATCATCGGCGGCATGATGGTCATGCTCGGCCCGGTGAGCCTCTCCCTCTACACCCCGGCCTTGCCGACGCTGGTGGAGGTGTTCGGCACGTCGATCGCCACGGTGAAGCTCACCCTCACCGTCTTCTTCTTCGGCTTCGCCGTGTCCCAGCTCGTCTGCGGCCCCCTGTCGGACGCCTATGGCCGGCGGCCGGTGGCTCTTGGGTTCTTCGGCATCTATTTGTCCGGCGCCCTCGTTGCGATGCTGGCGCCGACCATCGGCTGGCTGGTGGCGGGGCGCATCCTGCAGGGCATCGGCGCGGCGGCGGGCATCGCGCTGTCGCGTGCGCTGGTGCGCGACCAGTATACGGGGCAGGCCTCGGCGCGGGTGATGAACCTCATCGGCACCATCCTCGCCATCGGCCCCGCCGTCTCGCCCACCATCGGCGGCCTGCTGCTCGGCACATTCGGCTGGCATTCGGTGTTTGTCGCCATGACCGTGTTCGGGCTCAGCCTCATGCTGGTCCTGGTGCTGCGGGTGCCGGAGACCAACCGCACGCCGGACCGTCGCCTCGCCGCCCCCCGCGCCGTCGCGCGAAGCTACCGGCGCCTCCTGTCCAACCGCAGCTTCATGCGGGCGGCGCTGACGGCGGGCTGTGCCCTCGGCGGCATCTACACGCTGGCGGCAGCGGTGCCCTTCCTGCTCATCGATCGCGTGGGCCTCTCGCCCACCGGCTTCGGCCTCGCCATGATGATGCAGACCGGCGCCTTCATGCTGGGCACCCTCATCGTCCGCCCGCTGCTGAACCGCTACAAGGCGCAGCAACTGATCCTGCCCGGCCTGCTGCTGGTGCTCACCGGCGCGATCATCATGGCGGTCGGCACCCATGTGGTGGGGCTGTCCACGCTCAGCGTGATGCTGCCCATCTCCTTCTGGGCCTGCGGCTGCGCCCTGCTGCTGCCCGGCTGCACCACCAACGCGCTGGCCGGCTTCGGTTCCATCGCCGGTGCCGCCTCGGCGCTGACCGGCTTCGTGCAGATCGGCAGCGGCTTCGTCGGCACGTCCCTTTCGGCGCTGCTGCCCTCGCCGCTCATCGCCATGACCATGCTGGTCCCGGTCATGGCCGTGGCGGCGCTCGCCGTCCACCTCGCGCTCGCCCCGCGCCAGACCGATGAGCCCGCGCCGGTGGAGGTTGAACCTCAGGCTCCGGATCTCGAACTCGCCGCCGATCCCCTCGGCCTCGTGGGGGCCGCCGGCGACGAGATCGAGGCGGGAACTTACCGCCAGGCATCCTGAACACGCCACGTCCGAGCCCCCGCCGGTTGACCAAGCGGGAGGTGGAGTGGTCAATTCCCCCTCGGCTCGCGAATCCGGGCTATGGGGGGACATATGAAACTTCGAGGATTGGCCTTCGCGGCCCTGATGGCGCTCGGCGCGGCGGGCGCCGCCGGCAGCGCCCAGGCGCAGACCATGAGTTACGCGCAAGCCGCCGGTCTCCTGGCGCAGCATTGCGGCGAGGACATCATGAAGCTCTGCCGCGGCCAGAACCTGGGCAACGGCGCCATCTACAACTGCCTTAGCCAGAATGTGGGACGCCTTTCCCCCGCCTGCGCCGCCAACCACGAGGGCATCCGCCAGATGACCGAGGCGCGGGCCGCCGCGCAGCGCGAGGTCCACAAGGTCTGCGACCGTGACCGCGCGCAATATTGCCCCGGCATGGTGCCCGGCGACGGCAACATCGTCTCGTGCCTGCTCGAAGCCTCCAAGGTGGTGAGCCAGGCCTGCACGAGTGCCCTCATCAACGCCGGCTACAATCAGCAGTGAAGGGGGAGGGACAGATGAAATTCCAGATGCGTTCCGCCCTGCTGCTGTCCGCCGCGCTGCTGGCGCCGGTGCTCCTCGCCGCGCCGGCCTCGGCCCAGGTCGCCACCTCCAACGCCCAGATCGTTCAGGGCCTCCAGGCCAGCGTCGCCGATGTGCCGAACGTCTCGGCCGAGGCCCTGCGCGGCCTCGCCGTCGCGCACATGAAGTACACCGGCCCGCCCGAGAGCCGCCCGCCGCTGGCCATCCAGCTCGACCAGCTGGCGCAGATCAACGTGGAGATCGAGTTCGATCTCAACTCCGCGATGATCAAGCCGTCATCCTACCGCACGCTCGGCTCCGTCGCCGATGCCATGCACAACCCGATCCTGCTCGGCTACAAGTTCCTCGTGGTGGGCAACACCGACACCACCGGCACCCGCGAGATCAATCTCAAGCTCAGCCAGGAGCGGGCCGACGCGGTGATGCAGGCGCTCGCCACCACCTTCCGCGTGGATCCGCGCCGGCTCCAGGCCGTGGGCCTCGGCGAGGAAAACCTGCAGGACGTGAAGAATCCGCATGCCGCCATCAACCGGCGCGTCCAGATCTTCAACCTGGGCAGCACGGGCGTCCTCACCCCCTGATCCGGCCGACCGCTGAACGCGAGAACGCCGCCGCCGGGGATGCCCGTCGGCGGCGTTCCTGTTTTTGCGACCTCAGTTGAGGACCGGCTCTCAGGCCTTCTTGGCGCGGGCCGGCTTGGCGGCAGCCTTCGCGGGCGCCTTGGCCGGGGCCTTGGGGGCGGGAGCCGTCTTCACCGCCGCAGCCTTGGCGCGGGCGGCCTTGGGGGCAGGGGTCTTGGGAGCCTCGGTCTTGGGAGCCTCAGTCTTGGGCGCGGGGGCGGCCTTCGGAGCCTTCGGCGCGGCGGACTTGGGAGCAGCAGCCTTCGTCGCCTTCGGGGCAACCGGCTTGGCGGCCTTGGGGGCCGGGGCCTTCGTCTCGACAGCCTTGGCCTCGGGCGCTGCCTTCGGAGCGGCAGCCTTCGGAGCAGCAGCCTTCGGAGCAGCAGACTTGGGAGCTGCGGCCTTCGGAGCAGCAGACTTGGGAGCTGCGGCCTTGGCCTTCGCCGCCTTGGCCGGGGTCTCCGCCACTGCCTTCGGCGCTGCCACCTTGGCAGCCTTGGGAGCCTTCGGAGCCGCGGCCTTCACCACGGTCGCCTTCGGCGCGGCAGCCTTGGGCGCAGCCGCCTTGGGAGCCACGGTCTTGGGGGCCGCCGCCTTGGCAGGGGCCTTGGGAGCTGCCTTGGGAGCGGCGGCCTTGGCAGCAGCGGCCTTGGGCGCGGCAGTCTTGGGAGCGGTAACCTTGGGAGCCGCCGCCTTCGCAGGGGCAGTCTTCGCAGCAGCAGTCTTGGCAGCGGGCTTGGGCTTGTCGGGGGACTGGGTCAGAGCGGAAGCCGCGAGGGACTTGATCTCCGCGTGGGTGAGGCTGCCCGGATCGCGAAGGGCCTTCGCGGCAAGGCTGCTCACTTCGTCACTGGTGACTTCCGGCTTCTTGGCCATGACTCTTCTCCGAAATTCTACGCGCCGGCGCGAATTCCGTGTCGAATCACGACGTTCGCCAGCATGTGATCCATCCCCCGGAAAATTTTCGGAATGGTTAACGCCAGTCTTATCAGGACCTTCCAGCGCGCCTGTGATCAGCCTCCGGCGGCCCTCGCCGGGGTGTCACACCCTCGTCCCACCATCGGTCTAGGGTGCCGAATCAGCAGCGGGCGCGGGGGCGCGATGCTCACCGATTCCCGTTATAAATGAAGGGGTTCGCATGCCCGCCCGGCCGACCGTGCTCTTCCTGTGCCCCGACAACGGGGCGCTCAGCCTGATGGCGGAAGCCGTGGCGCTCCATCGTCATCCCGATCTGCGCCCGTTCAGCGCTGCCGCCGCCACGCCGGGCCAGGTCGATCCGGCCCTCGTCGCCGCGCTGGAGGCGGAGAGCATCCCCGCTGATGGCCTTTCCGCGAAGCCGGCCGGAGTGTTTCTGCTCTCCGGCGCGCCGCGCCTCGATGTGGTGGTGGCGCTGGGCGAGGCGAGCCGGCGGGCCATCCGTCGCCAGCCCTTCCTCGGCCTGTTGCGGCTGGAGACCTGGGGCCTCGCGGAAGTGGTCCGCAGCCTGCCCGCGCCGGCCCGCCGCACCGCCTATCGCCGCCTGCTGCCGGACATCGCCGCCGCCATCGCGCGGCTGGAGGAGCGCATCGCGCTCCGCCTCTCCGGGCTCGCCGCGTAGGGCTTTACGCTGCCTTCGCTCAAGCGCCGCGCGGGAGCTTTTCACGGCTTTCGCTCAAGCGCCGCGCGGGCTTGGAGCGCCCGCGCGCAACGCCGGCCTCAGTCGGCGATCTTGCCGCCGAGTTCGTCCTCGATGTGGATGCGGATGATCTCCTCGAAGGAGCCTTCCGCCTTGAAGCCGAGCGCGGTCGCGCGCGCGGCGTCGAACTTGCGCGGCCAGCCGGAGACGATGGTCTCGATCACAGGGTCCGGCACCTTCTTGATGCGCGCCACCGCCTTGTCGCCGGCCACCTTGCGCAGCGCCTCGATCTGCTCGCCCACGGTCACGGCGAGGCCGGGCATGGTGAGGTTGCGGCGGGTGCCGACGCTGGCGCCGTCGAGGGTCGCGGCGTGGATGAGGAAGCCCACCGCCGAGCGCGGCGAGGCATGCCAGTGCATCACGTCTTCCGACACGGGCAGGATCGCCTCCTGCCCCGCAAGCGGCTCGCGGATGATGCCGGAGAAGAAGCCGGAGGCGGCCTTGTTGGGCAGGCCCGGCCGCACGCAGATGGTGGGCAGGCGGATGCCGATGCCGTCGAAGAAACCACGCCGCGTATAGTCCGCCAGCAGCAGCTCGCCCATGGCCTTTTGCGTGCCGTAGGAGGTGAGCGGCGTGTGGAAATATTCGTCCGGGATCGCCTCCGGGAACGGCGCGCCGAACACCGCGATGGACGAGGTGAAGACGAGGCGGGGCGTATAGCCCTCCATCACCCGCACCGCGTCGAACAGGTGGCGCGTGCCGTCGAGATTGATGCGGTAGCCCTTTTCGAAATCCGCTTCCGCCTCGCCGGAGACGATGGCGGCGAGATGCAGGATCACGTCCGGCCGGTCCGCCACCAGCGCCGCCGCCTCGCCGGGCACGGAGATGTCGGAGACGCGGGTGTCGATGGGAAAGGGCGCCTCGGGGGGCTTGGGCGTCACCACGTCGTGGGCGGTGATGCGGGTGATGGGGGCGCCGCCGAGGCGGCCGTCGCGGGCGAGGCGCTCGATGAGCTTGCGGCCGACCATGCCGGCGCCGCCGATGACCAGAATGTGCATCTTGGAAAATCCCTTCGCGCTAGAGCACGCGCCGATCTGATTGCATCGCAATCAGATCGGATAACGCGTTCTCTTTCTTGGAGTCAGAGCGCCCAGCCGCCGTCGATGATGTGGATCTGCCCCGTGGTGAAGGCGCTCTCGTCGGAGGCGAGATAGAGCGCGAGCGCCGCGATCTCCTCCGGCGTGCCCAGACGTCCCATGGGCTGGCGACCGACGAAATCGGCGCGCACCTGATCGAGCGAGCGGCCGGTCTGGGCCGAGACGGCGGCGATGCGCTCGTCCAGCGAGGGCGACTGGATGGTGCCGGGGCAGATGGCGTTGGCGCGCACGCCCTTCTGGATGAAATCCGCCGCCACCGCCTTGGTGAGGCCGATCACTGCCGCCTTGGTGGTGCCGTAGGCATAGCGGTTCGGCACGCCGCGGATGGAGGAGGCGGCCGAGGCGATGTTGACGATGGAGCCCGCGCCCGTCTCCAGCATGCCCGGCAGGAAGGCCGAGATGGTGCGGTGCATGGACTTCACGTTGAGGTCGAAGGAGAAGTCCCAGTCCTTCTCGCTGGTCTCGAAGATGGTGCCCTGATGGACGTAGCCGGCGGCGTTCACCAGCACGTTGACCGGGCCGATCTCCTTGGCCAGCGCCGTCACGGCATCGGTGGAGAGAACATCCAGCGACCGCGTCTCACCGCCTTCGAGGCCGGCGAGCTTGCCCGCGTCGAGATCGGTGGCGATCACCCTCGCCCCCTCGCGCACGAAGGCTTCCGCGATGGCGCGGCCGATGCCCTGTCCCGCCGCCGTCACCAGCGCGGTCTTGCCCTGAAGTCGTCCACCCATGGTCTTTCCTCTTTCATTGTCGCGCGCGGTCACAGCCCGGCGCGAATGTCCTCCAGCCGCCGGATCTGGCGGCCGTTTTCATCGAAATTGTCCAGCGCCAGCCACGCCTCGAAGGCCGCCCTGGCGCGCGGCCATTCATGGTCGAGCAGGGAGAACCAGGCGGTGTCCCGGTTGCGGCCCTTGACGATCATGTGCTGGCGAAACAGCCCCTCGAAGGTGAAGCCGAGCCGCGCCGCCGCCTGTCGGGAAGGGGCGTTGAGCGCGTTGCACTTCCATTCGTAGCGGCGATATCCGAGCGCCTCGAAGGCGTGGCGGGCCATGAGATACATGGCCTCCGTCGCCCCCCGCGTGCGCTGGAGCGCCGGGGTGTAGAGGATGTTGCCCACCTCGATCACCCGCTGCGCCGGCTCGATGCGCATGTAGGTGGCATGGCCCACCGCCCGGCCGCTGCCCGTTTCCTCGATGACGAAGAGCAGCGGGTCCGCCTTCTTCGCGGCTTCGGCGTAATAGGCGGTGAAAGCCGCTTCGTCGGGGAAGGGGGCGGGGGAGAGATAGGCCCACAGGGCCTCCTTCTCCGGCCCATGGGAGAGCGCGAAGAGCGAGGCGGAATGCTTGGCCGCATCGAACGGCACGAGGCGGACGTGGCGGCCTTTCAGCGTCGTCGGCTCCGGCCGGCGGGCGGGGGCGGTGTCCACGGGCGCGCCGAGGGGGATGGCGGGATCTTCGGCCATCACTTGTCGCCCCCGGCGCGGAAGAAGCCGTTGATCTCGGCGAAGGGCACGGCCCCCGCGAACTTCTGGAAGGTGCCTGCGTCGCGGATTTCCTCCACCGAGGCGATGAAGGCGCCCCAGGCGACGCGGCTCAGGGTGCTGCCGACGCTGATGCGGCGCGCGCCGAGCCCGGCGAGGTCGGCGACGGAAAGCCCCGTCGATCCCGGCATCAGCACGTTCACCGGCAGCGGTGCCACGGCCTCCACCACGGCGGAGATGTCGTCCCGCGTCCTGATGCCCGGCGCATAGAGGCAGTCCGCCCCCGCCGCCGCATAGGCCTTCAGGCGGGTGATGACCTCATTGAGGTCGGTCCGGCCCACCAGAAAGCATTCGGCGCGGGCGGTGAGGATCACATCCGCGCCTGACGCGTCGATGGCCTTGCGCGCCGCGCGCACCCGCGCCACCGCGTCGTCGAGATCATAGAGCGGACGCGCCACATCCCCCGTCGCATCCTCGATGGAGAGGCCGGACACGCCGGTCCCGATGCACAGGGTGACGCTCTCGGCGACGCCGGCCGGATCGGGCGCGAAGCCCGCCTCGAAATCCGCATTCATGGGCAGCGAGGTCGCCGCGACGAGATCGGCGATGTGGGCCAACATCTCGTCCCGCCCCACGGCGCCGTCCGGGCGGCCGGTGGAGAAGGCGTAGCCCGCGCTGGTGGTGGCGAGCGCCTTGAAGCCGGCGGCCTCCAGATAGCGCGTAGTGCCCACGTCCCACGGGTTCGGCAGCACGAAGCAGCCGCTCTCGTGGAGCGTGCGGAAGGCGCGGCGCTTGTCTGCGGGTGAGGACGCGGCGGGCGAGGTCATGATGGCAATCCCGTTCGCCGCCGGGGTGTGGCGGCGGGGGGAGATTAGAGCCGCGGCGGGCGGACGGGAAAGGACCGTCCGCCCGTCCGCATCGCGATCAGTGGTTGTCGCGCGGCACGCCCATGGTCTGGGCGATGTGCTGGTATTTCACCGCCGGCTTCAGCACCATGCCCTCGTCGAACTGGGCCACCATGGAGCGCTGGATTTCCTGCCAGGGGGTCTGGCTCTCCGGCGCCTTGTAGCCGCCGTGACCCTGAAGGTCGGCGCGGCGCTGGGCCAGCTCTTCCGGCGAGAGCAGGATGTCGGCGGTGCAGGTGTTGAGGTCGATGCGCACCCGGTCGCCGGTCCTGAGCAGCGCGAGGCCGCCGCCCGCCGCCGCTTCCGGCGAGGCATTGAGGATGGAGGGCGAGCCCGAGGTGCCGGACTGGCGGCCGTCGCCGATGCAGGGCAGGGCATGGATGCCCTTCTTGATGAGGGCGGCCGGCGGCTGCATGTTCACCACCTCCGCGCCGCCGGGATAGCCCAGCGGGCCGGTGCCGCGGATGAACAGCAGGGTGTATTCGTCGATGCCGAGGGACGGGTCGTCGATGCGGTGGTGGTAGTCCTCCGGCCCGTCGAACACCACGGCGCGGCCCTCGAAGGCTTCCGGGTCATCGGGGTTGGAGAGGAAGCGGGCGCGGAACTCCTCGGAGATCACCGAGGTCTTCATCACCGCGTTGTCGAACAGGTTGCCGTGCAGCACGATGAAGCCGGCATCCTCCTTCAGCGGCGCGTCATAGGCCTTGATGACCTCGCGGTCCCAGGAGAGCTTGCCCTTGCAGTTCTCGCCCATGGTGCGCCCGTTCACGGTGAGCGCGCCCTCGTGGATCTTGCCCTGCTCGATCAGCTCCGCCACCACCGCCGGCACGCCGCCAGCGCGGTGGAACTCCTCGCCGAGATATTCGCCGGCGGGCTGGACGTTCACCAGAAGCGGGATCTTGTGACCCACCGCCTGCCAGTCATCCACCGAGAGCGGCACGCCCACGTGGCGGGCGATGGCGTTGAGGTGGATGGGGGCGTTGGTGGAGCCGCCGATGGCGGAATTCACGCGGATGGCGTTCTCGAACGCCTCGCGAGTGAGGATCTGGGAGGGCTTCAGATCCTCCCACACCATGTCCACGATGCGCTTGCCGGTGTCGTAGGCGATCTGCCCGCGCTCGCGGTAGGGCGCGGGGATGGCGGCGCAGCCGGGCAGGGACATGCCGAGGGCTTCCGCCAGCGCGTTCATGGTGGAGGCGGTGCCCATGGTGTTGCAGTGGCCGACCGAGGGGGCGGAGGACGCCACCACGTCCATGAACTCGTCATAGCCGATCTCGCCGGCGGCGAAGCGCTCGCGGTTCTTCCACACCACGGTGCCGGAGCCGGTGCGCTCGCCCTTCCACCAGCCGTTCAGCATCGGCCCGCCCGAGAGCACGATGGCCGGGATGTTCACCGTGGCGGCGGCCATGATGCAGGCCGGGGTGGTCTTGTCGCAGCCGGTGGTCAGCACCACGCCGTCCAGCGGATAGCCGTAGAGGATTTCCACGAGGCCGAGATAGGCGAGGTTGCGGTCGAGCGCCGCGGTGGGGCGCTTGCCGGTCTCCTGGATGGGATGCACCGGAAACTCGAACGGCACGCCGCCCATGGCCTCGATGCCGGCGCGCACGCGGTGGGCGAGGTCCAGATGGTGGCGGTTGCAGGGGGAGAGGTCCGAGCCGGTCTGGGCGATGCCGATGATGGGCTTGCCGGACTGCAATTCCTCGCGGGTGAGGCCGAAATTCAGGTACCGCTCCAGATAGAGCGCGGTCATGCCGGGATTGTCCGGATTGTCGAACCACAGCTGCGACCTGAGCTTCAGGCCGTGCTTCTCGGGCTGGTCGCCCTTGCGCTCGATCGTTCCGTTTTTCCCCTGGTCGGCAGGACCGGACATGGCTTTCTCCACTGCTCCGGCGTTCGGGTGCGCCGGATTTTAATCGATTTGATCGGCGGGATTTATGCGCCCGGCGGCGGCGGAAATCAATCCGGGTTTGGAGGCGTTCCGGTGTGCGATGCACCGTCGGGGCGCCTCCCATGCCGTCGGCGCGCGCCTGGACTCTTGCCTCACCGCGCGAACCGTTTATCGGAAGAGCGCTATCGAGGAGAGGTCATGAGCGAGATGCCCGCCGCCGCCGACACGCGCCCCGCCACCGCGCCCTTCGCGCGGCTCGCCGGGGTCGAGGTGACGCGTGGCGCGCGCACGGTCTTCTCCAATCTCAACCTCACCCTCACCGAACGGCGCATCGGCCTCGTGGGCGACAACGGCTCGGGCAAGTCCACGCTGCTGCGCCTCCTCAACGGGCTGATCCTGCCGGATACCGGCACGGTGACGGTGGAGGGGCTCGACACCCGCCGCGACCGCCGCAAGCTGCCGGCGACGGTGGGCTTCGTGTTCCAGAACGTGGACCACCAGATCATCTTCCCCTCGGTGCGGGAGGAGATCGCCTTCGGCCCCATCCAGCAGGGCACCCCCAAGGCCGAGGCCAATGCGGCCGCCGACCGGCTGCTCGCCCGCCACGGCTGCGCCGGCTGGGGCGATCGGGCGGTGTCGGACCTGTCCGAGGGGCAGAAGCAGCTCGTCTGCATCCTCTCGGCGCTGGCCGCCGGACCCTCGGTGCTGCTGCTGGACGAGCCCTTCTCCAGCCTTGACCTCACCACCCGCCTCACCCTCGCATCCCGTCTCGGCGCGCTCGACGTGACGCTGGTGATGGCGAGCCATGACGTGGACCTGTTCGCGGGCTTCGAGCGCGTGATCTGGCTGAAGGGCGGGGAGGTGGCGGCGGACGGGGCGCCGGCCGATATCGTTCCGCTCTACGAGGCCGACGCGCGCGCCCGCGCCGAGCTGGCCATTGGGCGACAGGCCGGAAGGGCGTTCTCGTGATCGCCGGCTATCTCTCCGGCCGCAGCGTGCTGCATCGCCTGCCCGCCGGGGTGAAGCTGATCGCGCTCGCGATGCTCTCGGTGCTGATCGTGCCGCTGGACAGCCCGGTGCTGCTGGCCATGGTGCTCGCCGCCGTGCTCATCGTCTTTTCCAGCTTCGGCCGGCCGGGACTGCGGCGGCTCGCCCAATGGCGGAGCCTCCTGCCGCTGCTCGTCATCATCTTCGCGCTGCAGGTGTGGGCGGCCTCCGTCGAGGTGGCGCTGGCGAGCGTGCTGCGGATCGCCGTGATGGTGCTGCTGGCCGATCTCGTCACCCTCTCCACCCGCATGCAGGACATGATGGACGCGCTGGCCCTGCCGATGCGCCCGCTCAAGCGCTTCGGGCTCGATCCCGAGCGCCTCGCGCTGGCGGTCGCGCTGGTGCTGCGCTTCGTGCCGGTGCTGCTCGACACCTGGCGGGGCCGCGAGGAAGCCTGGCGGGCGCGCAGCCCGCGCCGGCCGGGGCTGCCGCTCATCGGCGCCTTCTTCTCCGGCGCGCTCGCCATGTCCGATCAGGTGGCGGAAGCCCTCGATGCCCGCGGCTTCGGCGCGCCGCGGCGCTCGCGCCCCGCGCGCAAGCCCAGAATTTGAAAGGGACAGACCCATGGACCACCAGATCTTCGAGACGCGCACGCTGGTGCGCATCGCCCTCATCGCCGCCCTCATCGCGGCTTTGGGCTTCGTGCCGCCCATCTATCTGCCCCTTGCGGCCGGCGTGCCCATCACCGCCCAGAGCCTCGGCGTGATGCTGGCCGGCCTGCTGCTCGGCTCCCGGGCCGGGGCGGCGGCGACGGGCCTGTTCGTGTTCGTGGTGCTGCTCGGCGCGCCGCTGCTCTCCGGCGGGCGCGGCGGCCTCGGCGTGCTGGCGAGCCCCACGGCGGGCTTCCTCATCGGCTATGTCGCCGGCGGCTATGTCACCGGCCTCCTCGCCGAGCGCCTCGCCGCCCGCAATCTGCCGGCGCTGGCGACGGCGCTCATCGCCGCCATCGCCGGCGGCATCCTCACCGTCTATGCGTTCGGCCTTCCGGGGCTGGCGATGATGGCCAATATCAGCCTCGCCAAGGCCTTCATCGGCACGTCGGTCTTCCTGCCGGGCGACCTCATCAAGGCGGTGGGCGCCGCGGTGCTCGCCACCACGGTCCTGCGCAGCTGGTCGGTGGCGGCGCCGCACCGGCCGTGAGCATCACGCGCCACCTCGCCCGCCACGCTCTGGAGCGGCCGGATGCGCCGGCCCTCACCTGCGGTGCAGAAACCCTCACCTACGCCGCCCTCGATGCGCTTGTGGCGCGCTGCGCCGGGCGGTTCGCGGGGGCGCCGGCGGGCGGCATCGGGCTTGATCTGCCCAATGGCGCGGCCCTCGCCCTCCTGTTCCTCGCCGCCGCCCGCGCGGGACGGGAGGCGCAGATCCTCGATCCCGGCTGGCCGGAGGGGCAGCGCGTCGAGGTGCTGGAGCGGGTCAAGCCCGGCCTCCTCGTGAGCGCGCAGGCGGGCGACATCCGCCTCGATCCGGCGCAGGGCGCGGCGGGGCTCGCCGAGGCGATCGGCGCCGGCCCGGCGAAGGCAATCGCCGAGCCCGCTCCCGACCTGCCCTTCTATGTGGGCTTCACCTCCGGCTCCACCGGCCTGCCCAAGGGCTATCGTCGCGCGCACCGCTCCTGGACGACGAGCTTCGATGCGGACACGGCCGAATTCGGCATCGGCGCCCACGACGTGCTCCTCGCCCCCGGCGCGCTCACCCACTCCCTCTTCCTCTATGCGCTGGCGCGCGGCATCGATGCCGGGGCCCATGTGCTGCTCTCTCCGAGCTTCCGCCCGCGCATCGCCGCCGAGCTGGCGCGGACCCATGGCGCGACCGTGCTCTACGGCGTGCCGACGCAGATCGCGCTGCTGCTGGACCATCTCGCCGCCGAGGGCGAGACGCTGCCGGGCCTCACCCTCGTGCTCTGCTCCGGCGCGAAATGGCCGCCGGGGCGGCGGCAGATGCTGGCGCACCTTTTGCCGAACGCGGCCTTCGCGGAATTCTACGGCGCCTCCGAACTCTCCTTCGTCACCGTGGCGAAGGAGGCGGAGAATGTTCCGGCCGGCTCGGTGGGGCGTGCTTTTGCGGGCGTGCGCCTCTCCATCCGTGATGCCGCCGGGCGGCGGCTGTCGGCGGGGCGCACCGGGCGGGTGTTCGTGGCGAGCCCCTTTTTGTTCATGGACTACGCCACCGGCGACAGCCCCGACCTTTATGTGCAGGGCGATGAGGTGAGCGTCGGCGACATGGGTTTTATCAGCGATGCCGGCTTCCTGCATCTCGTCGGCCGCTCCCGGCGGATGATCGTCACCTCGGGCAAGAACCTCTTTCCCGAGGAAGTGGAACGCGTGCTGGAAACCCACCCCGCCATCGCCGCAGCCGCCGTGCTGGGCGTGGCGGACGGCAAGCGCGGCGAACGGCTGGTGGCCTTCCTCTCCACGGCCGACGGGGAAGCGCCTGCCCGCGCCGACCTCATCGGCTTCCTGAAATCCCGCCTGCCCCTGTTCAAGGTGCCGCGCCTCTATGCGCGGGTGGCCGACTGGCCGCTGACGCCCACGGGGAAGACCGATTTCCCCGCCATCGCCCGCCTGTGGCCCGAGCGCTGCGAGCTTCTGCCATGAAGGTCGCGCTCCTCGCCGCGAAACGCACGGCGGTCGCCCCGCGCCGCGGCGCCTTCCGCGACGTGCCGGCCCATGAACTTGCGGCGGCGCTGATCGGCCCGGTGCTGGAGGCGGCGGGGGTGGGGCCGGAGGACGTGGACGAGGTTATCCTCGGCAACGCCCTCTCCGGCGGCGGCAACATGGCCCGCGTCGCCGCGCTGGCGGCAGGACTGCCGGAGGGCGTGCCCGCGCTCACCCTCGACACCCAATGCTGCTCCGGCCTCGATGCCATCCGCTTGGGCGCCGCGCGCATCGCTTCCGGAGAGGCGCGCTATGTGCTGGCGGGCGGGGCAGAGAGCTTCAGCACCGCGCCATTGCGTGCCCACCGTCCGCGCGAGAAGGATGGGGCGCCGGATTTCTATCGCCAGCCGGCCTTCACGCCCTGGCCGGACCGCGAGATCGCCCTCGACGCCTCCGCCGCCGGCATGGCTGAGGCGGAAGGCATCTCCCGCGCCGAACAGGAGGCATTCGCCGCCGAGAGCCACCGCCGGGCGCTGGCGGCGCCGGCGGGGGAGGACGAGATCGTGCCGGTGGCTGGCCTAGCCGCCGATGCCTTCGCGCGCCGCCTCTCGCCCGCGCTGATGGCGCGGCTGCCGGTGCTGGCGGGGGATGCGGCCCATGGCGTCACCGCCGCCACCATCGCGGTGGAGGCGGATGCGGCCGGCCTCGTCCTGCTGGGGCCGGCGCGGGCGGGGGACGTGACGATTGCCGGGAGCCTGGCGCGCGGCGGTGATCCGCTGGTTCCCGCGCTTGCACCCATCGCAGCGGTGGAGGCCCTGTGCGCCCGCCTCGGCATCGCCCCGGGCGCCATCGATCATGTGGAACTCATGGAAGCCTATGCGGCGCAGGCCCTTGTCGCCGTCCGGCGGCTGGGGCTCGATGCGGCGCGGGTGAATGCGGGGGGCGGCGCCTTGGCGCGGGGCCATCCCATCGGCGCGTCGGGTGCAATCCTGGCGGTACGGGCGTATCATCGGTTGAGAATGATGGAGACAGGCCGCGCGCTTTGCGCCATCGCTGGCGCGGGAGGCATCGCCACCGCCTTGATGCTGGACCGGGACGGAACCGGCCCGGTGTGCGACCGTTGAGCCCCGGTTCCGGAGCAAAAATGCCCATGCTGGATGTCGCGACCCCCGATGCCGAACGCGTGACCCCGCCCTTGCCTCCGCCCCGCGCGGCGGGCGACGCGCTGGCGGACGCTCTCGCGGCGACCATCGAGACCGTGGCCGCGGCGGTGGCCGATCCCGATCCGGTGGAGATGGTGCACGACGCCCGCAAGGCCATGAAGCAGTATCGGGCCTTGCTCCGCCTGATTCCGGGCGATGAGGCGAAGGCCGAGCGGCGGCGCACCGCGGAGGTGGCGCGCCAGCTTTCCGGTGCCCGCGACCAGGTGGCGGCCCGCGATGCGCTGGACGTGATGGCCCAGGGCGGCTTCCTCCTCGCCTGCGACCAGACCGACGCCGCGGCGGTGCTGGGCGATGATGCCGCCGAGGACGGCGGGGAGCATCGCGCCACGCTCGGCGGCTTTCTCGTCTCCGCCCGCGCCGCGCTGGCCGACACGCTGGCGGCACAGGCGCGGGAGGCGGACGTGGCCAAGGGGCTGGTGAAGGCCTACAGGCACGCCCGCCGCGCCCCCTTCGACACGCCCGAGGCCATGCACGAGGCGCGCAAGCGCGTCGTCACCCACCGCTACCAGATGAGTTTCCTCGCCGAGGCCTTCGGCCATGGGGCCAAGCGCGCCCGCGCCGCGCAGCGGCTGCGTGACCTGCTCGGCGCCTATCAGGACATCGAAACCCTGCGCCCCATGCTGGACGCGGCGGGTGATGCGCTGGCGGAGGGCACTCGGGAGCGGCTCGGCCTCGCCATGGACCGGGCGCAGAAGCGGCTGCGCAAGCGGGCGCAGCGGCAGCACGCGGCGCTGTTCCGCCGCAGCGCCAAGGCCTTTCGCGACAGCTGCCGGGAGACCGTGCGCGTGGCGTCCAATTGACGCGTATCATTGCCGGCTCAGCCTCGGCGCGGCCTGATCGTCATCAAAGCGCCGCGAGAAGCGGCAAAAGCTGAGGTCGCAAAGCTCGAGCGTCCGGCGCGCTGCCGGGCGAGGCTCCGGTTTCGCGTCAGCTTTGCGTTTCAAGTCCCGGGCGCCTCCCGCGCCCTGAAGAGATCGGCCGATGGTCAACCTGCCCGCCAATTCGCCCCGTATCCAGCCCCAGACCGTGGGCGGTACGCCCGCCGCAGTGCCGGAGCCAGCTCCCGCGCCCGCCGTGTCCACGCCGGAGGCGCCGGCTCCCGGCGCCGATCTCGCCCGCGCCGCCATGGATTTTTCCAAGCTGCCCGAGGCCGGGCGGCTGATCGCCCAGGCCTGGGCGCGCATGGCCTGCCATGACGAGGAGGATTTCGAGCACGGGCCGGGGCCGGAAGCCCTGCGCGCCGTGGACCGCGCCGCCGCCGCCCTTTCCGCCCGTGCCACCTCGGGCCTCTCGCCCACAGCGCTGACTTTGTCGCTGATGGACTGGTGGATGCATCTGGCCGCCGCCCCCGGCAAGCAGGCGGAACTGGCGCTGAAGGCGTGGCGCAAGTCCGCCCGGCTCGGCGCCTACATGGTCGCCTCCAGCTTCGACCGGAGCTTTCCCAACTGCATCCAGCCGCTGCCGGGGGACGAACGGTTCAGCGCCCCGGCGTGGCAGGACTGGCCGTTCCGCTTCTGGTACCAGTCCTTCCTGCTCAATCAGCAGTGGTGGCACAACGCCACCCACGGCGTGCCCGGCGTCGCGCCCCACAATGAGGCGGTGGTGGCCTTCGCCGCCCGCCAGCTGCTCGATGTCTTCTCCCCGTCGAACTCGCCCTTCACCAATCCCGAGGTGCTGCGCCGGGCGCGGGAGACGGGCGGGCTCAATTTCGTGCAGGGCGCGCGCAATTTCATGGAGGACGCGGCGCGCAAGGCGTCCGGTCAGCCGCCGGTGGGCGCCGAGGCGTTCGAGGCCGGCCGCAACGTGGCGGTGACGCCGGGCGAGGTGATCTTCCGCAACCACCTCGTGGAGCTGATCCAGTATCGCGCGACCACCGCCACGGTCGCCGCCGAGCCGGTGCTGATCGTGCCCGCCTGGATCATGAAATACTACATCCTCGACCTGTCTCCCGAGAACTCGCTGATCCGCTATCTCGTGTCCAAGGGCCACACGGTGTTCTGCCTCTCCTGGCGCAACGTGACGGCGGAGGACCGCGACCTCGGCTTCGACGACTATCGCCGCGACGGCGTGATGGCGGCGCTCGATGCCATCAATGCGGTGGTGCCGGGCGAGAAGGTCCATGCGGTGGGCTATTGCCTCGGCGGCACGCTGCTCTCCATCACCGCCGCTGCCATGGCCCGCGCCGACGACGACCGCCTCGCCTCCGTCACGCTGTTCGCGGCGCAGACCGATTTCTCGGAAGCCGGCGAGCTGCAATTGTTCGTGGACCCCGGCGAGCTCTACACGCTCGAAAGCATGATGTGGGACCAGGGCGTTCTCTCCTCCGGGCAGATGGCCGGGGCGTTCGAGATGCTGCGCTCCAACGATCTCGTCTGGTCGCGCCTCGTCCACGAATATCTGATGGGCGAGCGCACGCCCATGAACGATCTGATGGCCTGGAACGCGGACGCCACTCGCATGCCCTACCGCATGCACTCCCAGTATCTGCGCCAGCTCTTCCTCGACAACGACCTCGCCGCCGGCCGCTACAAGGTGGACGGGCGCCCGGTCTCGCTGCAGGACATCAACGTGCCCCTGTTCGTGGTGGGTACGGAGCGGGACCACGTGGCGCCGTGGCGCTCGGTCTACAAGATCCACCAGCTGACCGACACGGACGTGACCTTCGTGCTGACCTCCGGCGGGCACAATGCCGGTATCGTCAGCGAGCCGGGGCACAAGCACCGGCATTTCCGCCTGCACGAAACCCGCCACGGCGACCACCATCTCGGCCCCGACCAGTGGGTGGAGGCGACGCCCACGCAAGAGGGTTCGTGGTGGCCGGCATGGGAGGCCTTCCTGTCCGCCCGCTCCGCCCCCGGCCACGCGCTGCCGCCCTTGGGCGCGCCCGGCTATCCGGTGCTCTGCCCGGCGCCCGGCACCTATGTGATGCAGCGCTGAGGGGGTCTTACCAGCCCCCCTTGTCCTCATAGACCTCGGCGAAGCGCGCGCCCTTCCCGACAGCGTCCACAAGGTGTCCGATGGCGGGTGGGCCGCCGGCCCTGTTCATCCACGTCAGCACCCGGCAGGCGGCACGGGCGTAGAGGGGGTAGGCGGCCTTGCCCGAATGGCGGAAGGCGCGCGGGTCGTCGGGAACCGGCCCATCGAGGCCGGCGCGGCAGCGCGGCGCACCCTCCGCGTCGTGATCGAGATAGCGCGGATCGTCCGATACGATCACGGCGACGCCTTCGTCGAACCAGGCGGGTACGCTTCCCGCCGCCATCTGCCGCAGCCCCAAGTGGGCGGCCAGCTCCATGTGGGTCAATTCGTGCACCACGATGGTGGGTTCGAGGCCCGCGGGCGAGAGCCTCAGCCCGAAAGCGCCATAGGCCATCCCACGCGCGCCGCCGCCGCGGATTCGCGCCTGACAGGCGGTGCTGGCGCAGGCAAGCACCCTTGGCGTCGAGGCTGCGGGTCCGAAGAAGAGCGCGAGGCGAGCGGGCGCTTCCGCGACCGTCCGGCGCAACATGACGCGGGCGTCTTCGGTCATCGCCGGGTCGGCGTAGAGGCGGGGGCCGATGGCCGCGAAGCCGTAGCATGAGGGACAGACCAGCGCGGCCACGGCAGGTTCCGCCAAGGCGACGGCTCCGGCGCCACCCGCAATGAGCGCGCCAAGACCAAACAATGCCCACCGCCATCGCCGGATTGTCCTGCGCGCCATCGCGTCCCTCCCGTGTCTATGGCCACGGTTGAACAAGATTTAAGGCACCAGCACGGCCGCCCCTTCCAGCCGCCCGCCGCGCAGGTCGCCCAGCGCGCGGTTGGCCTCGGAGAGGGGATAGGGCGTGACGTGGGTGGAGACGCCGGCCTTGGGGGCCAGCGCGAGGAATTCGTGGGCGTCGGCGCGGGTGAGGTTGGCCACGGAGAGGATTTTCCGCTCCTCCCACAGCCAGCGATAGGGAAAGGCGGGGATGTCGCTCATGTGGATGCCGCCGCACACCACCCGCCCGCCCTTGCGCACGGCCCTCAGCGCCTGCGGCACCAGTTCGCCGGCCGGGGCGAAAATGAGGGCGGCATCCAGCGGCTCCGGCGGCGGGGCATCCGAGCCGCCGGCATAGACGGCGCCCAGCGTGCGCGCGAAGTCCTGCGCCCGCGTGTCGCCGGGCCGGGTGAAGGCGTAGATCTCGCGCCCCTGCCAGCGCGCCACCTGGGCGATGATGTGGGCGGCGGCGCCGAAGCCGTAGAGGCCGATGCGCTTGCCCTCACCCGCCATCTTCAGCGTGCGCCAGCCGATGAGCCCGGCGCAGAGCAAGGGCGCGAGCGCGATGTCCTCGCCGGCCTCACCGAGGGGATAGACGAAGCGCGCGTCCGCCACCGTATGGCTGGCGAAGCCGCCGTCGCGGGTGCAGCCGGTGAAGACCGGCGCGTCGCACAGGTTTTCGGCGCCCTCTTCGCAATAGGAGCAGCAGCCGCAGGCGCGGCCGAGCCAGCCGACGCCCACCCGCTCGCCGATCGTGAGATGGGAGCCCCCCGCACCCAGCGCCGCGACGCGCCCGACGATCTCATGGCCGGGGATGATGGGCAGCCGCGTCTGCGGCAGCTCGCCGTCCACCACATGCAGATCGGTGCGGCAGACGCCGCAGGCGCCGACCTTGATGAGGACTTCCCCCGGCCCTGGCACGGGATCGGGCCGTTCCTCGGCGACAAGGGGACCGCCGACCACTTTCAGGACCATGGCGTGCATGAGGTGCCTCGCGATATCCGAGGCACCCTCTCACGCCTTGGGAGCGGGAGACATGATCTCCCGCAACGGCATATGGGTCAGCTGCCGCCGATGAAGATGCCCGCCGCCAGCACCAGCGCGCCGCCGAGCACCACCTGGAACACCGAGCGCCAGAAGGGCGTCTCCATATAGCGGTTCTGGATGAAGGCGATGGCCCACAGCTCGACGAACACGACGATGATGGCGATGGCCGTCGCGGTCCAGAATTCCGGGATGATGTAGGGCAGAGCGTGGCCGAGGCCGCCCACCGCGGTCATGATGCCGGAGGAGAGGCCGCGCTTCAGCGGCGAGCCCCGGCCGGAGATGACGCCGTCATCGTGCAGGGCCTCGGTGAAGCCCATGGAGATGCCGGCGCCCACCGCCGCGGCGAGGCCGACGAGCAGGGTGGTGTGGGAATCCTGCGTGGCGAAGGCGGTAGCGAAGATGGGGGCCAGCGTCGAGACCGAGCCGTCCATCAGGCCCGCGAGGCCCGGCTGCACGAAGGTGAGCAGGAACTGCCGGCGGGCCTTCTCGTCCTCTTCCTTCTTCTTGTCGGCGGGCAGATAGCGGTCGGCGAGGTTGCCGGCGATCTCCTCGTGCTGCAGCTCGGTCTGGTAGAGGCTTTCGAGCAGCTTGCGGGTGTCGGGATCGGACGTCTTCTTCTGCGCCTTCAGATAGAAGTTGGCGGCCTCGTCCTCCATCCGCCCCACCTCGGCGCGGATGCGCTCGATGCCGAGGTTCACCACGGCCCACACCGGCCGGCGGCCATAATAGCCGGCAATGCTCTCGCGGCGGATCAGCGGCACGGTGCCGCCGTAGCGCCGCTCATATTCGCGGGTGAGGCTGGTCTGGTGGCCGCGCTCCTGCGCCGCCATGCTCTCGAACACCTTGGCCGTGTCGGGATATTCGCTGCGCAGCGCCTCGGCATATTCCATGTAGATGCGCGCGTCGTCTTCCTCGGAGGAGATGGCGAGCGCGAGGATTTCCCGCTCCGAAAGGTCTGCAAACCGGCGGCGGCCGGAGAGAAACGACAACATGCCGGGTGACTCCTGTTTAGAACTCTTCTAACAATCTGATGTTCGCGCGACAACAGCGACGGCAGTGCGACCAAAGCGCCGCACCGGGGGAGAGATGACGGAGCCGGGGCATATCCAGAGCGAGGCCGCCGCCGGGCGGAACCGGTACCTTCTGCTCGCCGCCGCCGTGCTGCCCCTCGCCGTGGGGCTGCTGCTCCAGCTCGCCGGGATGAAGGCCGCCGCCTCGGCCGCCTTCGCCGTGGGCACGGCGCCGGTTCTGGCAGTGCTTCTCCTCGACATCGCCCGCTCCCTGCGCGCGGGCCGGTTCGGCCTCGACGTGCTGGCCGCGCTCTCCATGGCCGCGGCTCTGGCCTTCGGCGAGCCTCTGGCCGGCAACGTGGTCGCCCTCATGTATGCGGGCGGCCAGCAGCTGGAACGGTTCGCGGAAGGCCGCGCCCGGCGGGAGATGACCGCCCTCGTCGCCCGCGCGCCGCGCGATGCGATGCTCCATCGCGACGGGGGGCTGGTGGTCGTTGCAGCGGTGGATCTGGTGGCCGGCGACCGGGTGCTGGTGCGCTCCGGCGACACCGTGCCCGCCGACGGCGCGGTCATCGGCGGGCCGGCGGTTCTGGACCTCTCCTCCCTGACCGGCGAGACGCGGCCGGCGCGTCTGGAGGATGGCGAGGAGGCGCCCTCCGGCGCGGTGAATGCCGGCGATGCCTTCGACCTCGCCATCGTCAGGCCGGCGGCGGAAAGCACCTATGCGGGCATCGTGCGCCTCGTGGAGGAGGCCGCGTCCAGCCGCGCGCCCATGGTGCGCCTGGCCGACCGCTACGCGCTCGCCTTCCTCGTCGTTTCCATCGCCCTCGCCATCGGCGCGGCGATCCTCGCCCACGATCCGCGTCGGGCGCTGGCGGTGCTGGTGGTGGCGACGCCCTGTCCCCTCATCCTTGCCGTGCCGGTGGCGCTCATGGCCGGCCTGTCGCGCGCGGCGAAGCGCGGCGTGCTGGTGAAGAGCGGCGGCGCGCTGGAGAAGCTGGCACGCGTCCGCGCCTTGGTGGTGGACAAGACCGGCACCCTCACCCACGGCCGCGCCGAGCTGGAGGAGGTGCGCACCGCGCCGGAGTTCGAGCCGGACGACGTGCTGCGCCTTGCCGCCTCCCTCGATCAGGCATCGAGCCATGTGGTGGCGCGGGCGCTGGTCCATGCCGCGCAGGACCGGGGGCTCCCGCTCGCGCCGCCCCGCGCGGTGAGGGAGGATGGCGGCGCGGGGCTGGAAGGATGGGTCGAGGGGCGGGCGGTGGCCGTGGGCGGCACGGCCTATGTGGCCGCCCGCGCGTCCGGCGACTGGAGCGACCTTCGCGCGCTTCTTCCCCCCGCAAGCGCGGTGGTGGCGGTGGCTGTCGATGGCCGTCCGGCGGGGCTGCTGCTGTTCGCCGATCCCGTGCGGGACGACGCCGCCGACATGATCGCCGCCTTGCGCCGCGGCGGGGTGCAGCATGTGGCGCTCGCCTCCGGCGACCGGGCGGAGGCGGTGGATGCGGTGGGCCGCGACCTCGGCCTCGACGCCTGGACCGGGGAATTGAAGCCGGAAGGCAAGATCGCGCACATCGCCCTGTCGCGGGAGACCGCCAACGGCGGCGCGGTGATGATGGTGGGCGACGGCGTGAATGACGCCCCCGCGCTTGCCGCCGCCGACATCGGCGTCGCGCTGGGCGCGCGGGGGGCGGCGGCTTCCGCCGAGGTGGCGGATGCGGTGCTGCTGGTGGACCGGCTGGATCGCCTCGCCGAGGCCATGGCCATCGCCCGCCGGTCGCTGGCCATCGCGCGGCAGAGCGTGCGCTGGGGCATCGGCCTGTCGCTGGCGGGGATGGTGGCGGCGGCGTTCGGCTATCTCCAGCCGGTGCAGGGGGCGCTGCTGCAGGAGGCCATCGACGTGGTGGTCATCCTCAACGCCTTGCGCGTGCTCATCCCGGGACCGGGCGAGGGCGCGGACTGAGCCCTATGCGGCGGCCTGGACCTGCCTTCGGCGCCAGAAGGGGGCGTCGGGCCAGCGCGCCTCTGATGCATAGAAGGCCGCGCGCAGCCGCACGCCGGCGGTGAAGCGGGCGAACACTCGGTCCTGATAGGCGTTGAAAGCGCCTGCACCCCCCGCTTGCGCTCCGGCGATGGCGTCGGCGGCGGCGATGCCGTCTTCCAGCGCGCGGGTGAGGCCCTGCGACAGCAGGGGATCGAGGCAGGCCGCGGCATCGCCCACGGCAAGCCACCCGGGTCCGGCGACGGCGCTGAGGATGGCGGTGGGCGCGATGGCGATGCGCGGCGGCGCCTCTGCGTCCAGCGGGCGGCCGCGCGCGATCTGGGTGCCGATGAGGCGGGTTTCGGCCAGGGCGGCGCGGAAGGCGGCGGCATCGGCGAAGCGGGCGCCGGCATCGGGATCGGTGGCGAAGCCCACCACCACGCGCCCGCCGGGAATGCGGCTCGCATACCACCAGCCCTCCGGCACGGCTTCAAGGAAGGTGCGGGCGGGCAGGGCTTCCGGCTCGGCGAGGGCGAGGAGGCTCCAGTGGAAGGCGATGGCATCCACGGGATTGCGCGCCACCTTGAGGCTGCGGAGCGCCGCCGCGCGGACGCCACTCGCGTCCACCACCAGCCCGGCCGTGACCTCGAACGGCCCGTTCGCGCCTTCGAAGCGGAGGCGGTGGCCGCTCCCCTTCGCCGACATCATCCGCAGGCGCCCCGCATGGAGCGGCACGCCCGCCGCCAGCGCCTGCGCCCTCAGATCGGCGTCGAAGCCGGCGCGGTCGAGATGCCAGCCGCCGCCGAAGGGATTGGCGAAGCCGTCATTGTGGTGGGGCTCGGCCTTCCCCCACACGGCGGTCGATCCCAGCGAGGGCAGGTGGCCGCGCGCGGTGAAGCGGTCCGTGAGGCCGAGGCGGGAGAGCAGCGGCATCGCGGCGCCGGGAATGGTCTCGCCGATGCGGGGGGCATCCCCCGTGCCGGCTTCGAACAGCATGACATCCCCGATGCCGTGCCGCGCCAGCGCGATGGCCGTGGCGCAGCCGGCCGGGCCCGCACCGATGATAGCGATGCCCACCTCCTCCGTCGAAGCGCTCACGGCGCCGGAGGGGTGTTGAAGGTGGGCCAGGGGGCGACCATCTGGCTGGTGTCATTCTCGAAGAAGCAGGCGACTTCGAGGAACGGGTCTTCCGGCGCGGCGGGGCGGGCGTCCGGGTTGATCCGGCTCGCCTGCACCACGAAGCCCACCTTGTGCCAGTTGACGAGGAAGTCCGACCCCTTCTGGAAGCGCCCGGCATTGGCGGGATAGATGGTGGTCGTCCCCGCCCCGCGCACGGCGAAGAGCTGGCGCCCCGGCACCCAGCCCGTGGCGGGATCGAAGCGCGCCAGCGCCTGCGGATAGACCGCCACCGGCCGCTCGGCGGGCCAGGACCAATAGAGCGTCTGGTCGTTGCCGGGGTTCGGATCGCGCAGGTGGGAGGCGCAATGGTTGAAGTCCGAGTGCCAGGGGACAGCCATGAACTTGGTCATGTCGCCCGGCTCCAGCGGCCGGTCCCGCAGGGGGATGTAGCCCACCGACAGGAAGGGCGCGTCGGCGCGGGCCTTCGAATAGTCGAGCACGGCGGCGTTGACGCGGAAGGCGCCGCCGGGGCCGTTCGCCCAATCCTTCACATAGAGATTGGGGTCGCGCACGGGGTAGGAGACCTCGATGCCGGGGCTGAAGCGCCCGCCGAGGCAATTGGCGAGCGCCACCCGGTCCAGTTCCTCGCCCGCCCCGAGCTTCAGGCGGCGGCCGGGCGTGAACACGCCTTTGTGCCACTGGCGCAGCAGATGGTACTGGGTGGGCGTCAGCGTCAGGAATGGCCGGTTGGTATCGCCCAGCGCCAGCGGCATCACGGGCGCGCCCAGGACGAGGCTCGCCGGGTCCGAAGGGTTGCGGATGGTTCGGCTGAAGTCGGGAATTTTCTCGGTCGGGCTGTCGGCGGGGGTGATGGCGCCGATGCGGTTGTGGGCGGCGATGGCGGGCGCCGGCAGGTTGGTGTTCCAGCGCTGCTGCATGATGGCGCGGAACAGGGGCGCGGCATCGTCGGAGAAGGCGGCGGAGAAGCCGTCGTTGAAGGCGCCATCGGCGTAAAGCGCCGGCTCCAGCGCGAGCGCGCGCACGAAGGTGTCGTAGACCTCGTCCCAGGCGGTGACGACGTTGCGGGTCTGCGGCGCGAAGCCGGGATCGCCGCAGGTCGCCCAGGCGCCGGCCGCATCCTGCGATGTGCCATCCTCGAAGACGATCCGGGCCGAGACCGGGCCGTCGCTCATGTCGTCGAACCAGTCGGTATTTTCCGCGCCCCATTGATCGCTGACGGAGGGGGCGCTGCCATCGCTCGTGATGCCTTCCGCTGCGCCGAAGCCGGCGGCGAAGATGAGCCGGCCGGTGCCCGCCTCGGTCCTCACGTCGCCGAGCCGGGTCACCGGATCCGCCGGGGTGTGCAGCCGGAAATGGTCCTGCGGGAAGCTCACCGGATAGGCGGGCAGGGGACGCACCGGTGCTCCGCCGCCGCCTGCCTCGGCAAGGCAGCTCGCGGGTGTGGCGCGATCGAACGCCAGGACGCGCCCCTGATCCGTGCGGGCCGAGAGGGCGCGCGGGCCGGGATCGATGACGAGGCGCCTGAGGCGGTCCGGGCTGTCGAGCGGGCCGTCCTGCGGGCGGCGGATGGGCATCAGCTTGCCGTCGGCGAACCCCGGCAGCGCGGGGAAATGCCCGATGGGGTTCATCATGCCGAAGGTGTTCAGCTTCTTGTTGGCGACGTGCACCTGCCACACGATGTCCACCACCCGCTTGCCGCCGATGACCGTGCCCAGCGTGATCTCGGTGCTCTCGCCGGTGGGCCAGCCGGTGCGGGTGTAGGCATAGATGCGGAAGCGCACGGCCTGCCGCTTGAGCCGTCCCTGTCCGTCGCGAAAGCCGTCCGCGGTGAGGGGCTGGCCGGTCGCGGCATCGAGGGGCAGGCCGCCCCACAGGCCTTCGCCGGAAGGCGGCAGTTCGCCGGCCGCCGTCTCGGGGGCGAGGTAATAGTCCGGGCTGTTGCCGATGCGGGCGACGCCGATGGCGGGATGAATGCGCAGCACCGGGGCGGGGGCATCATCGGCCGCCGCGAGGCCGGAGGTGGCCGCGAGCAAAGTGGAGCCCGCAGCGCCTTTCAGAAGGTCCCGACGATCCATGAATCCGCCCCCTATCCGGGACGGAGTTTGTCCAAGCCGATGCCGGGGGCAAGCGCAAAAAGGCGCCTGTCCCCGGCGGTCGCGATCCTATTCGGAGATCTTGCTCACTCGGAGATCTTGCGGGCGCGGCTGCCCAGCGTGCGCAGGCGCAGCGCGTTGAGCTTGATGAAGCCGGCGGCGTCGCGGTGGTCGTAGGCGACGGCGCCTTCCTCGAACGTGACCAGCTCCTGGTTGTAGAGCGAGTAGGGGCTCTTGCGGCCGATGACGGTGGCGTTGCCCTTGTAGAGCTTCACCGTCACCTCGCCGGTCACATAGGCCTGCGAGTAATCGATGGCGGCCTGCAGCATCTCGCGCTCGGGCGAGAACCAGAAGCCGTTGTAGATCAGCTCCGCATAGCGGGGCATCAGCTCGTCCTTCAGGTGCGCCGCGCCGCGGTCCAGCGTGATGCTCTCGATGCCGCGGTGGGCCGCCAGCAGGATGGTGCCGCCGGGGGTCTCGTAGATGCCGCGGCTCTTCATGCCGACGAAGCGGTTCTCCACGAGGTCGAGGCGGCCGATGCCGTTGGCCTTGCCCAGCTCGTTGAGCTTGGTCAGCAGGCTCGCGGGGGAGAGCGCCTCGCCGTTGATGGCCACCGCGTCGCCCTTGTCGAAGGCGATGGTGATGATGGTCGCCTCGTCGGGAGCTTCCTCTGGCGAGATGGTGCGCTGGTAGACATATTCCGGCGCGTCGTCGGCCGGGTCTTCCAGCACCTTGCCCTCGGAGGAGGAGTGCAGGAGGTTCGCGTCCACCGAGAAGGGTGCCTCGCCGCGCTTGTCCTTGGCGATGGGGATCTGGTGCGCCTCGGCGAACTCCAGCAGGCGGGTGCGGGAGGTCAGGTCCCACTCGCGCCAGGGGGCGATGACGGTGATATCAGGCTCGAGGGCGTAATAGCCCAGCTCGAAGCGCACCTGATCGTTGCCCTTGCCGGTGGCGCCGTGGGCGACCGCATCGGCGCCCATCTTGCGGGCGATCTCGATCTGCTTCTTGGCGATCAGCGGGCGGGCGATGGAGGTGCCGAGCAGGTACAGGCCCTCATACACCGCATTGGCGCGGAACATGGGGAACACGTAGTCCCGCACGAACTCCTCGCGCACGTCCTCGATGAAGATGTTCTCAGGCTTGATGCCGAGAAGCTCCGCCTTCTTGCGCGCCGGCTCCAGCTCCTCGCCCTGGCCGAGGTCGGCGGTGAAGGTGATCACCTCGCAATTGTAGGTGGTCTGGAGCCACTTCAGGATGACCGAGGTGTCGAGCCCGCCGGAATAGGCCAGCACCACCTTCTTCACGTCACGCGCCATCACGTCTCTCGGATGTTCGGGGAAAATCGGCGCGGACTATAGGCGCGCGCGGCGGCGTGGCAAGCCGTCTCGGTCAAGGATGGAGTCCGGCGGCGGGTCAGGCGGCTTGTCAGGCCTTGCCGAGAAGCCGGCGCAGGTTCGCCTGGAGAGCGAGGCCGGCATTGCCGATGGCGTCTTCCACGGAGGCATCGGTGGGGCTGCGCGACCGGTCGTAGAGCCACAGTCGCATCAGCACGATCAGCAGGATGACCAGCACGCCGGAAAACACCACATCGGTGAAGAAGTGCCCGCCGAAGGCGATGCGCAACCCGCCGGCCAGCGCGCCGAACGAGACCGCCGCCACCATCGCCACCGCCCCCGCCGGGCCGGACACGAGGCTCGCCGGAGCCACCAGCCAGAAGCCCAGCGAGCCCTCGCCCGAAACGAAGGAGCAGTTGCTGGGGCAGGTGCCATCGGTGGCATACCAGGGGCGGAAGGTGTCCTTGCCGCCGAAGGAGTCCACATGCACCGGCCGCGGCCGGCCCCAATGCTCCTTGAGGATGCCGTTGACGAGGAGGCCCGGCCCCAGCGCCATGGTGACGGCGAGCAGCACCGCCGCCCGCGCCGGCATGAACATTTTACCCCGGGGGAAAATGAATTTGAGGATGATGGCGGCGAAGGCCGGGCCGGCGAAGACCCAGGGCAGCCAGTTGGCGAGGGTGCGGATATTGGCCGCCCAGCCGAGACCGGCGACGCCGAAAGTGCGCCGGCTGGCGTTCCAGAACAGGCTGGAGATGGCCATGTCCCATTCGGGGAACACCGTGAACAGGATCGCCACCGCGGCCCCGATCACCAGCGCGAAGAACAGCACCCACTTCACCGTGTCGCCAGCTCCGATCCGGAATTGATCCAGCCGATTGATTCAGACCCTTGCATGCGGAGCTTCCCCCGCCGCACTCTTCCGCCGCGATGTACAGGCCGGAGACGCCCATGGCCAGCGGCAGCCTCGATTTCTATTACGAGTTCGCCTCGCCCTATTCCTATCTCGCCGCCTGCCGCATCGCCGCTTTGGCCGAGCTTGCGGACGTGCGGGTGCACTGGAAGCCGTTCCTGCTCGGCCCCATCTTCGCCGCGCAGGGCTATGCAAGCTCGCCGTTCAACGTCTATCCCCTGAAGGGTGCGCATATGTGGCGGGATCTCGACCGCCTCGCCGCCGCCCAGCGCCTGCCGCCCATCACCAAGCCGGCCACCTTTCCGGCCAACGGCCTTCTGGCGGCGCGGGTGGCGATGCACCTCAACGATGCGTGCCGCCCCTCCTTCACCCGCGCCTTGTTCTCCGCCGAATTCGCGCAGGGGCGCGACATTTCGGACCGGGAGACCATCCGTCAGGTGCTCGCCGGCCTCGGCCACTTCTGGGACGAGGTGATCGCCGACGCCGAATCCGAGGTGAACAAGGCGCGTCTGCGCGCGCAGACCGAGGAGGCGCAGGCCCGCGGCGTGTTCGGCGCGCCCACCTTCTTCACCACCGACGGCGAGCTGTTCTGGGGCAACGACCGGCTGGAAATGGCGCTGGAGCACGCCCGAAGCCTCGCCCGGAAGGGGTGAGGGACGACCGTTTCCCCCGGCGGCGATCTGCGGGAGCCGCATCCCAAGCCGCATCCCAGAAGAATGCGGTCCAGCACCGTTGCCCCTTTTCGGCCCGGAGTTGGCGGTACGGCGTTCATCCTTGATGAGCATGCCGTGCGTCAGCACCAAAGGGGGATCGGTGGACGTTGTATTTCTGGACGGCGGTCTGAATGCCGTTGGCGGGCACAGCTACAGCCTGGTCAGGACGGTGGGGGCCGCGGTCGCGGCGCGGGGCCATCGCGTGCGGATCTTCGGCATGCGCAGCATGAATCGGGAGATGGCGGACGAGCTGGGTGCCATCCCCCATTTCAGCGCATCGCTCTATGACAGCGTCCAGCCGACGCGGTGGGAACTGGCCAGGCACCGCCTCGGGGGCGCCGTGCGTCTGCGACATGCCCGCTCGCACCTTCTGCGGGAGCGGCTCAGTGCGGAACGGCTCAACTCCGGCTTTCGCGCCGATCTGGAGGCCTTGCCCGCCGGTGTGCTGGCGCGGGGATCGCTCGTAATCTTCCCTAACGTCATGCAGAACCAGATCATGGGTGTCGTCCAGGCGCTGAGCGCGCTGCCGGAGGCCGGACGGCCCCGCGTCGTCTGCCAGCTGATGTTCGCGCCCGACTGGCTGCCCTGGCGACGGTCCGGCCAGCTGGGACCGGGCATCTACAGGCAGGCGTTCGCGCTGGCGCGGCCGCTGCTGGGCCGCAGCCTCGTGTTCGGCACCGAAAATGCGGCCATCGCCGATCTCTACCGGGAGGGCTACGGCATCGATCCCATCCGCCTTCCGGTTCCGTTCGGCAATGTGGAGCGGGCGCGGCCGTTGCCGGAGCGGCCGGTGTTCGGCTTCTTCGGCGTTTCCAAGAACGACAAGGGGTTTCATCTCCTGCCCGAGGCCATCTGCCTGTGCCGGGAGCAGGGCCTCGCCGCGGATTTCGTGGTCCAGGTGCAGCAGTGCGGGCACGAGGCCGAGACGGCGGCGGCCGAGCGTGCGCTGCGTGCGCTCCCTTATGTGCGCGTCATCGACGGGGTTCTGACGGACGAGGCCTTCGCCGCGGAATCCCGCAAGGTGGATGCCATGCTGCTGCCCTATGACCCCGAGGTGTTCGGCATGCGCGGCTCGGGCATCTTCACCCAGTCCGCCGCTGCCGGACGGCCGGTGGTGGCCGCCGCCGGGACGTTCGCCGGCTCATCGGTCGCCAGCGGCGCGGCCGAGGGGGAGGTCTTCGCCCCTTACGACGCCGCCACCTTCGCCGGTGCGATCCTGCGGCTGGCCGGCCGACTCAGGGACAGCCATGCGCGCGCCGCGCAGCTCGCCGGCCGGTTCGCGCAGGCGACCAGCGCGGAGGCCTATGTGGATGCCTTGCTGGCGCAGGCGGAGCCCCCGTCCGCCTGAGCCCGGCCGGGCCGGTGCTCCGGGGCGACCTGCGGCGCTTTTTCCCCTCGCGCGTCACCGGGCCTGTCGCAATGCCGGTCCGCTCTGATATATGCGCGTCACACACAAGCGACGAAACCGCGACGAAGGCTTCACTCATGGCGAATGTCACTGCTTTCCCGGACAAGGCTACCATCGCCGAGCAGACGGCGCGGATGCTGCTCGAGGTCGAGGCGGTGCGCTTTTCCTCCGGCGAGCCCTTCATCTTCACCTCGGGCTGGGCGAGCCCGGTCTATATCGACTGCCGGCGCCTCATCTCCTTCCCCCGCGTGCGCCAGACGCTGGTGGATTTCGGCATCTCCACCATCTACCGCGAGATCGGCTACGAGCAGTTCGACACGGTGGCGGGCGGCGAGACGGCGGGCATTCCTTTCGCCGCCTGGGTCGCCGACCGGATGATGCTGCCCATGCAGTATGTGCGCAAGAAGCCCAAGGGCTTCGGCCGCAACGCCCAGATCGAGGGCCACCTCGCCCCCGGCGAGCGGGTGCTCCTGGTCGAGGACCTGACCACCGACGGCAAGAGCAAGGTCAATTTCGTCAATGCCTTGCGTGAGGCCGGGGCGGAGTGCCAGCACTGCTTCGTGTTCTTCTATTACGACATCTTCTCCGAGGCCTCGGGCATCCTGGACAGCGCCGGCCTCAGCCTCCACCGCCTCGCCACCTGGTGGGACGTGCTGGCGCAGGTGAAGAAGATGAATCGCTTCGAATCGAAGCAGGTGGCCGAGATCGAATCGTTCCTCAACGATCCGCACAGCTGGTCCAAGGCCCACGGCGGCACCGCCACCACCGGCGAGTGACGCCCTTCATGGATCTCTACGCCCTTGTTCGGCCCTTCCTCGGGCTGGTGACCCCCGAGCGGGCGCACGGCTATGCCGTCCGCGCCTTGGCGCGGGGGCTGATGCCGAACCTCTCCGGCCATGACGACCCGGTGCTCGCGACCCGCGTGTGGGGCCTCGATTTCCCCAATCCCGTCGGCCTCGCAGCCGGCTTCGACAAGCATTGCGAGGTGGCGGACGGCCTGTTGAAGATGGGCTTCGGCTTCGCCGAGATGGGCACCGTCACGCCCCGCCCGCAGCCGGGCAACCCGCAGCCGCGCCTGTTCCGGCTGGAGGAGGACGAGGCGGTCATCAACCGCTTCGGCTTCAACAGCGAGGGCCTCGCCCCGTTCGTCTACCGGCTGGCCAAGCGCCGCTCGGCGGGCGGCAAGGGCATCCTCGGCGCCAATGTGGGGAAGAACAAGGAGAGCGAGGACACGCTGGAGGATTACGCCGCCGGCGTTTCCGCCACCTGCCGGCTCGCCGATTATATCGTGTGCAACATTTCCTCCCCCAACACGCCGGGCCTGCGCGCCCTGCAGGCGCGGGCGGAGATGGAGGCGCTGCTCGCCCATCTCGTCGGCGTGCGCAACGCCTCGGTGCCCGACCCGGCCGAACGCCCGCCGCTGCTGGTGAAGGTGGCGCCCGACCTCGACGACGCCGGCCTCGCCGACGTGGCCGAGGTGGCGCTGGAGACCGGGATCGACGGCATCATCATGGGTAACACCACCCTGTCGCGCCCGGCGAGCCTGCACAGCGCACACAAGGGCGAGGCCGGCGGCCTCTCCGGCAAGCCGCTCATGTCGCTCTCCACCGAGCGGCTCGGCGCGCTCTATCGCCTCGTGGGTGGCCGGCTGCCGCTGGTCGGCTCGGGCGGCATCAGCTCGGGCGCCGACGCCTATGCCAAGATCCGGGCGGGGGCGAGCCTCGTGCAGCTCTATTCCGCGCTGGTGTTCCACGGCCCCGGCCTCGTCGGCCGCATCAAGACCGACCTTGCCGCCCGCCTGAAGGCCGACGGCTTCGCCCATGTGGCGGACGCGGTGGGCGCGGACGTCCGCTGATCCCCCGGTGGCACGCCGCGCTTGACCGCGGCGGCTACTCTGTTACCCCTGATGCTCCTTCCTCCTGACGGTGGGGCATCATGGCCGGGCTGGATCGACGCGCCTTCCTCTCTCTTTTCGGCGCGGCGGCGCTTCTACCGACTGTACGGCCTGCCGTGGCGCGGCCGGCGGTGTTCCCCCCGGCGGACCGCGAGCTGATGGTCCCCGTTAAGGGCGGGCGCATCTATGTGCGCACCAACGGGGTGAGCGCGAACGGCAGACTGCCGGTGCTGCTCCTCCACGGCGGGCCGGGCGGGATGCATTCCACCTTCCACGACCCGCTGGAGCTGGCCGACGAGCGCATGGTGGTGCTCTATGACCAGCTCGACAGCGGCCGCTCCGACCATCCCGACGATCCCGCCAACTGGACCGTTCCCCGCTTCGCCGACGAGATCGACGCCGTCGCCGCCGCGCTCGGCCTCGCGCGCTTCCATGTGCTGGGGCACAGCTGGGGCGCCACCATCGCGCTGGAATGGGCGGCGCGGAAGCCCGCGACGCTGGCCGGGCTCGTGCTGGCCAGCCCCTTCATCTCCGGCAAAAGCTGGATCGCCGATGTGACTGCCCGCCGCGCGGCGCTGCCGGCGGACGTGCAGGCGGTGATCGACGCCTGCGAGGCCAAAGCCCCGCCGCCGCCCGCCACCTGCGATGCCGCCGCCGGCGCCTTCTACGCCGCCTTCAACCGGCGCGAGCCGCTGCCGGCCATGCGCAAGGCCTACGAGGCGGCGCAGAACCTGAAACTCAACGAAAGGTTGTATGTCGCCATGAACGGCGCCGGCGAGTTCACCCAGACCGGCACGCTGAAGGATTACGGTGGGGAACCCTTTCTGGCGCGGCTCGACGGGGCGCGCACCCTGTTCGTGATCGGCCAGTATGACGAGACGCGAATCTCCACCGTCGCGGCCTTTGCCGAGCAGGTGCCCGGCGGCGCCGAGTTCGCGGTGATCCCCGGCGCCGCCCACGGCATCTTCAACGACCGCCCCGAGGAGTCGGTGGCGGTGGTGCGCGGCTTCCTGCGCCGGCAGGATGCCTTGGCGCAGAAGGACATGCCGGTGGCGCAGGGCACCAAGCCCTGAGCCACACCTGTTCGGGCTTCACATCGTCGGCGGGGCGGGCGGCGCGGGCGTCACCGGCGGGCGGGCAGCGGGCCGCTCGGAGGCGAGGATGTCGCGAATCTCCATCAGCAGCGCCTCGGTCTTGGTCGGCGCGGCCGGCGGCTTGCCCGCCTCGGCCCGGCGCAAGGCGTTGATGCCGCGCACCACGAGGAAGAGCACACCCGCCACGATGATGAAATTGATGGCGATGGTGATGAATGAGCCATACGCTAATACCGCTCCCTGCTTCTTGGCGTCGGCGAGGTTCGCGGCGGTCACCGACTTCGAGAGCGGAATGAAATAGTTCGAGAAGTCGAGCCCGCCCGTGACCGCGCCGATGACCGGCATGAACACGTCGCCCACCAGCGAGGTGACGATATTGCCGAAGGCGGCACCGATGATGACACCTATCGCCAGGTCCACCACGTTGCCGCGGACCGCGAACTCCTTGAACTCCTTGAGAATCGGCATTGCGTGCTCCCGCCCGATGTCGCGACCGGGGCGCCGATGCGCCCCACTCCTTGGCGATACCATAGCCCAGTGCCCCAAGGGCAACGCCCGAGTTGCCGATCCGGTTCGCCCGGCGCGGCCGGATATCGCGCGCATCGTGCCACCCGTGACGCTTTCATGACTTTGAGCGCGCCCCTGCCTATGTTAGGGAGTGCCCGCCACCGATGGCGGGGGCGGCCCTTGCGGGCTCATCAACAGCAACCCTCGGCTGCCCTTGCGGGCGGTGCAGAGGCGGCAAACGGCGACACTGGCAAGAATGGCGGACCGGCAGACCAGCTTCGATTATGAGGATCTCCTCGCGTGCGGACGTGGCGAGCTGTTCGGGGCCGGAAACGCGCAATTGCCGCTGCCGCCCATGCTGATGTTCGACCGGATCACGGAAATCTCGGAGACCGGCGGCGAATTCGGCAAGGGCATGGTGCGCGCCGAGCTGGACGTGAATCCGGACCTCTGGTTCTTCGCCTGCCACTTCAAGGGCGATCCCGTCATGCCCGGCTGCCTCGGCCTTGACGCCATGTGGCAGCTCGTGGGCTTCCATCTCGGCTGGCTCGGCTCGTCCGGCCGCGGCCGGGCGCTGGGCCTTGGCGAACTGAAATTCTCCGGCCAGGTTCTCCCGGGCGTGAAGAAGGTGGTCTACGGCATCGAGTTCAAGCGCGTCATGCGCTCCAAGCTGGTGCTCGGCATCGCCGACGGCTGGCTGGCGGCGGACGGCGAGGTGATCTACCGCGCCAAGGATCTGAAGGTGGGCCTGTTCCAGGCCGAGACGGCACCCCAGCCCGCAGGCGCCGCGAGCGCCTGACAAGGCCTCGCCACGATCTGCGGCGACACTGGGTGCACTCCAATGGGGATTTGACATGCGGCGCGTCGTCGTCACCGGGATGGGCATTGTCTCGTCCATCGGCAACAACACGCAGGAGGTTCTTGCCAGCCTGCGCGAAGCCAAGAGCGGTATTTCCTTCGCCGAGGACTATTCCCGGCTCGGATTCCGGTCCCAGGTGCACGGTGCGCCGACCCTGAATGCGGAAGAGGTCGTTGACCGCCGCGCCATGCGCTTCCACGGCGGCGGCACCGCGTGGAACCACGTGGCCATGGAACAGGCCATCCGCGATTCGGGCCTTGAGCCGAACGAGGTGTCCAACATCCGCACCGGCCTCGTGATGGGCTCGGGCGGCTCCTCCACCAAGACCATCGTCGACTCGGCCGACATCACCCGCGAGAAGGGGCCGAAGCGCGTCGGCCCGTTCGCGGTGCCCAAGGCCATGGGCTCCACCGCCTCGGCGACGCTCTCCACCTGGTTCAAGATCAAGGGCCTGAGCTATTCCATCTCGGCCGCCTGCGCGACCACCAACATCTGCATCGGCAATGCCTACGAGCTGATCCAGTATGGCAAGCAGGACATCATCTTCGCCGGCGGCTGCGAGGACCTGCACTGGACGCTTTCCGTGCTGTTCGACGGCATGGGCGCCATGTCGTCCAACTTCAACGACCGCCCGGCGGTGGCCTCCCGCGCCTATGACAAGAACCGGGACGGCTTCGTCATCTCCGGCGGCGCCGGCGTCCTCGTGCTGGAAGAGTTGGAGCACGCCAAGGCCCGCGGCGCGCGCATCTATGGCGAAATCGCCGGCTATGGCGCCACCTCCGACGGCGTGGACATGGTGGCCCCCTCGGGCGAGGGCGCCGAGCGCGCCATGAAGCTCGCCATCTCCGGCATCAAGGCGCCCATCGACTACATCAATCCCCACGCCACCTCGACGCCCATCGGCGATCTCAAGGAGATCGAGGCGATCCGCGCGGTGTTCGGCGACAAGTGCCCGCCCATCTCGGCCACCAAGTCGCTCACCGGCCACTCGCAGGGCGCCACCGGCGTGCACGAGGCGATCTACTCCATCCTCATGATGCAGAACGGCTTCATCGCCGAGAGCGCCAACATCGAGGAAATCGACCCGGCCTTCGCCGACATGCCCATCGTGCGCAAGCGGGTGGACAACGTGAAGCTCGGCCATGTGCTGTCCAACGGCTTCGGCTTCGGCGGCACCAATGCCAGCCTCGTCATCAAGCACGTGGATGCCTGACGCAGGTGGACGCCTGAGGCAGGTGGACGCCTGAAACTGCTGGACGCCTGCTGCTCCGATAGGGCGGCGTTCAGGATTGGTCATCAATGGTGAGCCGGCGCTGGCCGAAACGCGATGGCGTGGCCGGGCGCCGTCTGCTATCGGCGTCTCAGGCGCAAGAGGGTAGGTTATGCAGGACCTGATGAAGGGCAAGCGCGGCCTGGTGATGGGTGTCGCCAACGATCATTCCATCGCCTGGGGCATTGCCAAGGCGCTGGCGAGTCAGGGCGCGGAACTCGCCTTCACCTACCAGGGCGAGCAGGTGGCCAAGCGCGTGAAGCCGCTGGCGCAGAGCGTTGGCTCCTCCCTCCTGCTGCCGTGCGACGTGGAAGACCTCGCCAGCGTGGACGCGGTGTTCGCCGCGCTGAAGGAGAGCTGGGGCAAGATCGACTTCCTGGTCCACGCCGTCGCCTTCTCCGACAAGTCCGAGCTGAAGGGTCGCTACGCCGACACCAGCCGGGAGAACTTCTCCCGCACCATGGTGATCTCCTGCTTCTCCTTCACCGAGATCGCCAAGCGCGCCGCGGCGCTGATGCCGGATGGCGGCTCGCTGATCACCCTCACCTATGGCGGCTCCACCCGCGTCATGCCCAACTACAACGTGATGGGCGTGGCCAAGGCGGCGCTGGAGGCCTCCGTGCGCTATCTGGCGGCGGATTTCGGCCCGGTGGGCATCCGCGTCAACGCCATCTCCGCCGGCCCGGTGCGCACGCTGGCGGGCGCCGGCATCGCCGATGCGCGGGTGATGTTCAACTACCAGAAGCGCCACGCCCCCCTGCGCCGCACGGTCAGCATCGAGGAGGTGGGCGGCTCGGCCCTCTATCTCCTCTCCGACCTTTCGGCCGGCGTGACCGGCGAGGTGCATTTCGTCGATTCCGGCTACAACATCATCTCCATGCCGCACCCCGACGTGCTGAAGGCGCAGGAGGATGCCGAGGCCCAGGCCGCCGCCGAAGTGCCCACCAAGGCGGCCGAATAGGGCCGGCGGGCATGGGCGCCCGGGCCAAGCAGCTTTGCCGTCCGTTGACCCGCCGGGGGCTTCTTGCCGTCGGTGCGGGCCTTCTTGCCGCAGCGGCATCCCCCGCCCTCGCCGATCCCGTCACGCCCGACGCGCGCAAGCTGCTCGACGCCATGCCCGGCAAGGCCGTGCTGGGGGCGCAGAAGACCAGGCCCCTCGTTACCGAGCTGGTGGATTTCAACGCCCCCGACTGGCGCCGTTCCGCCCTCGACATGCGCGAGCTTCTCGCCGGCGACGCCAAGCTCGCCTATGCCATCGTGCAGACGCCGCGGGTGGACGTGGGCTCCATCGAGGCGGCGCGGGTGGCTCTGGCCGTGCTCGCCATGCAGCCGGCCAAGTTCGGCGACTTCTACCTCGCGCTCGCCGCCACCACCGGCGATATCGACGGGGTGAAGGCGCTCAACGTGGTGCGTGCCGAGGGGCTGGACCACTACAAGGTGTTCCGCGCCGCCAATCAGCCGGACATTACGGACATCCTCACCCAGGGGGTGGCGCTCGCCGCCGCGCTCCGGGTGCTCGATCCGCCCGCCTACGTGATCGGCGCGGACGTGGTTGCCGGCTATGCCGACCTTGCCCGCAAGCGGGCGCTGATCGCAGCCGCCTCCCGCTGATCGCCGCCCGATTTCGCCAGGGTCGGCCGCCCGCGCACGATTTTCTCCCTTTACGCTACACAGCCGGCATCGTATCGGGCGATACGTTCGGTTGCCTGCGCCGATAATCAAGCAAGACTCAGACGGGAGTGCAGGCCGGGGGGAAGCCATGGAGGCTTGGCACGTCGCGTTACTGGTCTTCCTGGCGCTCGAGGGCGGCGCGCTGTTCGGCATGGGCTCGCAGCGCTGGCTGAAGGCCCATCACCTCTCCAAGGAGACGCAGGAGGCGGTGAAGCTGGGGGTCGGCATGGTCGCGGCCATGGCGTCGCTGATCCTCGGCCTGATGACCGCCTCGGTGAAGGGCAATTTCGACACCACCGGCAAGGACGTCCAGCAATATGCGACGTTCCTCACCATTCTCGACGCCACGCTTCAACATTACGGGCCGGCGGCCAAGCCGGCGCGCGAGGCCCTGCGCGCCTACACGGTCCACGCCATGAACGAGACCTGGCCCGACGCCAACAACGCGCCCGTGCTGGTCGCCTCCTTCAAGTCGGAGCAGATGCTGGAGCGCGTCGGCCACGAGATCCGCACCCTCGAGCCCTCCGGTGCCGAGCAGGCCGATCTCAAGGCGGAGGCGCTCGACCGGTTCAAAACACTGAACGCGCTGCGCTGGACGCTGATCGCCGAGGCCGTCACCGAGATCCCGCCGGTGTTCATCGTCGTGCTGATCATCTGGCTGACACTGATCTTCGCCAGCTTCGGGCTGTTCTCGCCGGTGAACCTCGTCTCGCTCATCGTCTTTCCCCTGTGCGCGCTGTCGCTGGCCGGGGCCATCTTCCTGATCCTGGAGATGAGCTCCCCGTTCGACGGCGTCATCATGGTGGGGCCGGAAGCCATCCAGCGCTCGCTCGAGCACATGAAGCTGCCCTGAGGGGCGGTGTAAGGCGGGTGTAACCTCCAGCTTGTCCGGGAGTGCGACCCCGGCGCGGTTGCGCCGGGGCGCGGGGTTCGGTACGTCCTGCCGACCGCGCGGGACGGACCCGCGGCGCCGCCCCCGACGGCGTGCAGAATGGAGGCCGACATGAGCCGCAAGGTGCTCTGGATTGCGGCGGCGAGCGTGCTGGTCGGCGCCGTCGTCCTCGGCCTGAAGACGCTGGCATGGTGGGTCACCGGCTCGGTGGCGCTGCTGTCCGACGCGCTGGAAAGCATCATCAACGTCGCCGCCTCGGCCGCGGCGCTGTTCGCCATCACCGTGTCCGCGCGCCCCGCCGACGACAACCACCAGTTCGGCCACCACAAGGCGGAATATCTCTCGGCGGTGCTGGAAGGCGTGCTTGTGGTGGTGGCGGCCGTCACCATCATGCGCGAGGCCTATTACGGCTTCCTCGACCCGCACCTGCCCGACCAGCCCTTCACCGGCATGCTCATCAACGGCGCGGCGACGCTCATCAACGCCGTCTGGTGCGTGGTGCTGCTGCGGGTGGGCAAGGCCATGCGCTCGCCGGCCCTCGTCGCCGACGGCCGGCACGTGCTGACAGATGTGGTCACCTCCGTCGGCGTGCTGATCGGCTTCGTGCTGGTGCCCGTCACCGGCTGGCCGGTGCTCGATCCGCTCATCGCCGGCCTCGTGGCGCTCAACGTGCTGTGGACCGGCTGGAGCCTGATGAGGGAATCCGTGGGCGGGCTGATGGACGCTGCGCCGCCGCCGGACGTGGTGGCGCGCATCCGCGAGCTGGTTTCGCTCCATGCGGCCGGCGCCATCGAGGCGCACGACCTGCGCACCCGCCATGCCGGGCGCATCACCTTCGTGGAATTCCACCTGGTGGTGCCCGGCGACATGACGGTGGCCGCCGCCCACGACATCTGCGACCGCATCGAGAACGCCTTCGAGCGCGACATGGACGATGCGATCATCACCATCCATGTGGAGCCGGAGGGCGAGGCCAAGCACCGCGGCGTGGTGGTCGTCTAAGTCCTGTCACGCACCCTTGGGCCGGAACGCGGCGCAGACGGTCGGATCGGTCTCGATGCGCCCGGCGCCGATGAGGTCCAGGCAATAGGGGATGGCCGGGAACACCGCCGCGAGGCACACGGCGATGGACGCAGGCTTGCCTGGCAGGTTCACGATCAGCGTCTTGCCGCGCACCCCCGCCTCCTGCCGCGACAGGATGGCCGTGGGCACCTCGTTGAGGCTGATGCGCCGCATCTGCTCGCCGAAGCCCGCCAGCGGCTTCTCGATCACTGCCGCCATGGCCTCCGGCGTCAGGTCGCGCGGGGAGGGGCCGGTGCCGCCGGTGGTGCAGATGAGGTCCATGCGCTCGTCGTCCGCGAGGGCGATGAGGGTGTCGCGCACGCTCTCGAACCCGTCCGGGATGATCCGGTAGTCGGCGACCCAGGGGCTGGTGATGGCATGGCGCAGCCAGGCCTCGATGGCCGGACCGCTCAGATCCTCATAGGTGCCGGAACTGGCGCGGTCCGAGATGGTGACGATGCCGATGCGGGCAGGGGACGCGGCAGGGGTCATGGGGAAAATCCGGCTGGAAAGCGTTCCGCCTGTGCTGGCGTGCCCGGCAGTCTAAAGCAAGCGCCGCACCAGCGGTGCCCCGTCGCAGGGCACAATTTGGGCTTGCGACACGGCCGCCAGAGCACGCGCCGATCTGATTGCATCGCAATCAGATCGGATCACGCGTTCTCTTTCCTCGCGTGAGAGGGCGATTCACCGATCAAGTTGATTCAACTTGATCGGATCGCGCTCTAAGCCGTATTCATGTGAACATAAGAGAAAAGTGTCGTTTCCTCCGGCGCGCCCTGCGTGGTGGAGGCCAATCGGGCCGGGCCGGATGTCGGAATATCTCACCACCCGCGAGCTCGCGGCGCTGCTGAGGGTGCGCGAGCGCAAGGTCTACGACCTCGTCGCCACCGGCAGCCTTCCGGTGCGGCGGGTGACGGGCAAGCTGCTGTTCCCTCGGCAGGAAATCCAGGACTGGATCGCCGGTTCTGCCGATCCCGCCCCGGTCCACGCCGCCGCGCCGGATGGCGCCCACCATTCAGCGCCTTCGGACCATCACGCCCCGCCGGCGGTGATGACCGGGGGCCACGATCCGCTGCTGGAATGGGCGCTGCGCGAATCGCGCTCCGGCATCGCCTGCCTCATGGACGGCGCGCTCGACGGTCTCGACCGGGCGGACCGGGGCGAGTGCATCGCCGTGGGCCTGCATGTGCCGGAGGGCGACGACTGGAACGCGGGTGTCGTGGAGGAGCGCTTTGGCCGCGCGCCGTGGGTGCTGGTGGAATGGGCGCGGCGGGTGCGTGGGCTGATCTGCCGGCCGGGCCTTCCCCGTCCGCCCACCTGCCTCGCCGACGTGAAGGGCCTCAAATTCCAGACGCGCCAGAAGGAGGCGGCCAGCGAGCTGGTGCTGGATCGCCTGCTCGCGGCGGAAGGGATGGGCCGCGACGCCCTCACCTGCGCCGGCACGGCAGAGCGCTCGGAGACCGACCTCGCCCTCGCGGTGGCCACCGGGCGGGCGGATGTGGGCCTCGGCATCGCTGCTGCCGCGCGCCTGCACAATCTCGATTTCGTGCCGCTGGTGGAGGAGCGCTTCGACCTCATGGTCTGGCGCCGGGCCTATTTCGAGCCGTCGTTCCAGAAGCTCGTCGCCTTCTGCCGCGACCCTGCCTTCGAGGCGCGGGCGGCGGAACTGGGCGGCTATGACGTCTCCGGCTTCGGGACGGTTCATTTCAACGGGGCGTGACGCCCTTTCGTTATTTCAACAGACAAAAAAGACCCGCCCGAGGGACCGGGCGGGTAAGTCAAGGGCAATGGGGGTGCCCTATCCGGCCGCCGCTCAGGCGAGCGGCGGCACGTCCAGCGCGCGGAAGATGGCGCAGCGGCGGAAGGCGTCGATGGAGGGCGGCACGCCCTTCTGCGAGCAGTATTTCGCCACCAGCTTGGCGAGGCCCTTGATGTCGCGGCCGGAGGTCTCCGGGAACATCTCCACCAGCGTGTCGATGAGCTCGTTGGAGAGGATGAGGCCGAACTGGTCGCACATCACCCGCCAGATCTTGCGCCGGTCATCCGGGCCGGGAGAGTGATATTTGATGAGGGCGATGCAGCGCGAGACGATGGCCTCGTCGATGTCGTCCACCCTATTGGTGGTGAGGAACAAGAGGCCGTTGAAGTATTCGAGCACGCGCAGGAATACGCCCACCACCGCATTCATGGTGAGGTTGTCCTGCCGGCGCTTGATGTAGACGTCCGCCTCGTCGATCAGCATCACCGCGCCCCAGCGCTGGGCGCGGGTCAACGCATCCTTCAAGGCCTGCTCCATGTGCGCCACATCGAGGCCGAGCTGGCCGGAATGCACGCGGTAGAGCGGGCGCTGGATGATCTCGGAATAGACCTCGGCGGTGAGCGTCTTGCCGACGCCGGGCGGGCCGGCGCAGAGCACGGTGGTGCCGCCGGACTTGCCCGCCACCACGTCGTCCATCAGCGTGTTCATCTCGGCGGTGAGGATGTCGATGAGGTCGGTCTGCTCCGGCGGCAGCACCAGCTTCTGCTTCAGTTCCGGGTGGTATTCGTAGGGCCTTATGTCGTCCACATGCACCCACACATGGTGGTGCAGCTCCAGATGGAACATCAGGATCAAGGGATGGACCGGCATGTCGGTGAAGGCGCCCTTGGGGATGCTGTCCTTCGCCGCGCGCAGCGCCTCGTCCACGGCCATGTGGAAGAGGTTCTGCTTGTCCGCCTTCTTCACGATCTTGTCGAGGAAGAAGCCGGACGTCTCCGTGCCCAGCGTGCGCTCGCCGAGGAGTTCCTCGTCGTTCACCAGCCGCGCCTCGCTGCCGGAGGAGGAGAGCACCACGGTCGCCTTGCGCGCCCAGTCGGTGTCGCGCCGGTTGGCGGTGGGGTCCTCGGCGAAGAGGCCCGTGCCGCGCCCGGAGAACTGTTCGCCATAGCGGCCGCGCCATTCGAAATAGCGCACCATCTGGTCGTCGAAGGAGGCGAGCAGGCCGGCATCCTCCATCAGCCATCCCTTGGCGGCGAGCGTGCCGGGGATGGTGAGGCCGCGCAGGTCCTTGGAGCGGATCAGCAGATTCTCCACATGGGTCTTGCCGCGATTGTTGGCCTTCAGCTCCACGATCAGCCGCCCCGCCTCCTCCTCGCCGGGGGGCGTGTAGTCGAGGCGGGTGATGAGATAGGGCTCGGGCTTGCCCGAGGGGTTCATGCGGAACAGCCAGCCGCGAATGCAGTGCTTGACGAAGTAAAGCGCGATCGCCCCCGCCAGATCCTCCAGCTCGTCCGGGCCGAAGCGCTTGCCGTCGTCCCGGAACACGCCGACGAGGTTGGCGAGCTGCTCCTCCTGTCCGCGAATGGTGGTGCCGCCCGTTTTCAGCACCAGCTCGTGCAGGTGGGCCAGCTCATCGGGCTTCAGCGCATCGAGGCCCAGCTCCATGCGGCTCGACAGGCGCGGCTGGGCGAGGAGGTGCGCCTGGTCCGGGAAGGCGTCCACCAGGCTTTCGACCACCAGGCGTTCGACGATGAGTTTCATGGGGCAGCCTCATGTCTCGAACGATGTCGGGGCTTCGACATTTTTGGCCGACCTGTGACACGCCCTGGCATCGCGAACGGGGATGCAGGGGCGATAGCAAGATCGGGGCCGGAGCCCTGCAGGGCGTCGCCGGGCGCGGAAGGTTGGGCGGCGGGGCGCCGGCCGCTCTGCCGCAGGCGTGTGCAGAAGGGCGCCCGCGCCGAGGGCAGGCGCTGCGCGCGCACCCCTCCCAACTCGGCGCAAGCCCTTGGCGATGCAGCGCACAGGCGGGGAGGGCGCTTGCTGCAATGCAGTGAAATCCGCCTGAAATTTCAGCTTGAAGCCACGCCCAAAATAGCTTTGTATCAAACCTAATCGCTGCCCCGCTTCCGTGCCGTCCACAATCTCCGGAGGGCGACGCCTCAGGCGGAGGGGGAAGGGCAGCGCCCGCGTCACGGCGTACGAGAGGAAGGTTGCCCCGGCCCATGCTCGCGCAGCAGATCGTCAACGGCCTCATGCTCGGGGCCATCTACATGCTTGTGGCGGTGGCCTTCACCCTCGCCATCGGCGTGCTCAACTTCCTGAACTTCTCGCTCCCCGGCCTGTTCATGGTGGGCGGCATGCTCGCCTTCGGGCTGATGAAGGCGGGCTGGCCCTTCCTCATTGCTGCCGCGGGCGCGCTGGCGGCGGCGGCGTTCGTCTCGCTCCTGGTGGAGCGCTTCGCCTACCGGCCCATGCAGGGCGGCGACCCGGAAGTGCCGCTGGTCTCCTCCCTCGGCTTCCTGGTGCTGCTCGAAAACCTGATGCTGATCCAGTACGGCTCGGACCAGCAGGCGTTCCCGGCCCTGCTGCCGGACCTCAACATCCGCCTCGGCGGGCTCGTCATCGGCATCGCGCAGCTCATCTCGCTGGCGCTCTCCCTCGGCCTCGTGGCGTTCCTGTCCTGGTATCTCTCCTCCACCGCCGGCGGCCGGCGCATCCGCACCGTGGCGGAGAACCGGGAGACGGCGCTGCTCATGGGCATCGACATCTCCCGCCTCGTGCCGCAGCTCTTCATCGCTTCGGCGCTGCTGGCGGCGCTGGCGGGAATTCTCTTCGCCGTGAACTACCAGCAGGTGTCGCCCTTCATGGGCGAGGGCGTGGGCTTCAAGGGTGTCGCGGCCATGATCGTCGGCGGCATGGGCTCCATCTGGGGCGCGGTGCTGGGCGGGCTGGTGATCGGCCTCGCGGAGGTGCTGTCCATCTCCTTCATCGGCGCGGACGTGGTGAACATCTCCGTCTACGGCCTCCTGCTCCTCATCCTCATCGTGCGTCCGCAGGGCCTCATGGGCCGCGCCGCCAGCCGGGAGAAGCTGTGATGAGCGGCTATCTGACGGGCGTCCTCGTCGTCCTCGCCTTCAACGTCATCGCCGCCTATGCGGTCTACCTGCCGCTGGCGGCGGGGCAATTGAACCTCGGCATCGCCGGCTTCATGGCCATCGGCGCCTATGCCTCGGCCTTCCTCACCAACGAATATATGTGGCCCATGTGGGCGGCGATCCCCCTCGGCGCGGCGCTGGCGGGGCTGGTGGGCCTGCTCATCGGCGTGCCGGTGCTGCGCACCCACGGCATCTATCTCGCCATGGCCACCTTCGCCCTGGGGCAGGTGATCTCCGCGATCTTCCTCAATCTGGAAGTGGTGGGCGGCGCGGCGGGCTATCCCGTCACCGACTATGCCGGCCCTTACGTGGTCTATGCGGCGGCGGCGGGCGTGGTGGTACTGATGCTGCTGGTCTCCCGCACCCGCTTCGCGCTCTGCCTCACGGCGGTGAAGAGCGACGCGACGGTTGCGGACCTGCTCGGCGTCTCCGTGCGCGGCATGAAGGTCGCGGCCTTCGCGCTGGGGGCGGCGGTGGCCGGCTTCGGCGGCGGGCTCTACGCGCACCATTACAGTTTCGTCGAGGCGCAGCATTTCAACGTGCTGCTCTCGGTCTTCACCGTGCTCTACGTGCTGTTCGGCGGCACGCAGACGGTGTGGGGGCCGCTGGTGGGCGCCGCCTTCTTCACGCTGGTGCCGGAGCTGCTGCGCGCCTCCGACCAGTGGCGCTACGCCCTGTTCGCCGTCTTCATCATCCTGTTCATGGCCGTGCGGCCGCAGGGGCTGGTGACGTCCTCTCTGTTCCGCCTGTTCCGGCGCAAGGCGGAGGCCGCGTGATGTCCGCAGCCCTCGCCATCTCTGGCCTGTCGAAATCCTTCGCCGGCGTGCGCGCCATCCGCGACCTGTCCTTCACCGTGCCGAAGGGCGTCACCACCGCCCTCATCGGCCCCAACGGGGCGGGCAAGACCACGGTGTTCAACCTGGTCAGCGGCGTCTATGGCGTCGATGCCGGGCGGATCGAGGTGAACGGGCAAGACGTGACGCACATGCCGTCGCGCAAGCGCATCTCCACCGGCGTCGCCCGCTCGTTCCAGAACATCCGGCTGATGCCGCACCTCTCGGTGCTGGAAAACCTGCTGGTGGGCCAGCACGTGCGCGCCTCCTCGCTGGGCGCGCTGCTCACCCCCTACCGGCTCTTTCCCAACCACCGCTGGAAGCGCGAGGCACGCGCGGCGCTGGAGGAGAGCGGCCTCGGCCGCTGGGCCGACGAGATGGTCTCCGCGCTGCCCTATGGGGTGCGAAAGCGCATCGACCTCGTGCGCGCGACGCTGGCCGGCGCGAGCCTGCTGATGCTGGACGAGCCCGCCGCCGGCCTCAATCCCAGCGAGACCAATGCCCTGCGCGATCATCTCAAGGCACTGATGGCGAAGGGCGTCACCCTCCTCGTGGTGGAGCACGACATGCACTTCGTGGATTCGATCTGCGAGAACGTGGTGGTGCTGAACTTCGGCGAGAAGATCGCCGAAGGCCCGCTCTCCCGCGTGCGGCAGGAGAAGCTGGTGCGCGAGGCCTATATCGGCACGGACGAGGAGGCCTGAGCCATGGCGCTGCTCGAAGTCTCCGGCCTCTCCGTCTCCTACGGCCGCGTCGCGGCGCTCTCGGACGTGTCGCTGACCGTCAATGAGGGCGAGGTCGTCACCGTGCTCGGCGCCAATGGCGCGGGCAAGTCCACCCTGCTCAAGGCCATCCTTGGCGCGGTACCGGCCAAGGCGGGGGGCATCACCTTCGCGGATGCCGACATCACCCGCCTGCCGCCACACCGGCGCATGGCGGCCGGCGTGGTGCTGGTGCCGGAAGGCCGGCGCATCCTCATCACCCTGACCGTGGAAGAGAATCTGCGGCTCGGCGCCCACATGCGGCGCGACACGGCGGCGGTGGAGCGGGAGATGGCGGCCATCTACGACCGCTTCCCCAATCTCGCCGAGCGCCGGCACATGGCCGCCTCCTGCCTTTCCGGCGGCGAGCAGCAGATGCTGGCCATCGGCCGCGCCATGATGGCGAAGCCCCGCCTGATGATGCTGGACGAGCCGTCGCTGGGCCTCTCGCCGCTGTTCGTCTCCAAGCTGTTCGATCTCATCCGCGAATTGAACACGGAGGGCCTCTCCGTGCTGCTGGTGGAGCAGAACACCGGCAAGGCGCTGAAGGCGGCGCATTCGGCCACCGTTCTGGAACTCGGCCGCGTGGCCATGGCCGGCGCGCCCGACGTGCTCGCGGCAGATCCCCGTTTGCAGGACGCGTATCTCGGCGGCGGGTCGGCCGCCCATTGAACCAGGGTCCGAGGGCCCATGGGCCCTCGGGTCAAGCCCGCGCGGCGATTGAGCGTGCGCACCCGGCGCCGGTCGAAGACCGGGGCCGGGAAACAAAAGCCAAGAGGAGAACGGGACATGAAGAAGAGCGTGCTGTTCGGCGCCGGCCTTCTGGCGGCGCTGGTCGCCTCCGGTGCGGCGCGGGCGGAGGGCGAACTGGTCCTCGGCTACATGATGGCCAAGAGCGGCCCCTATGTGAGCCTCGCCAACACCAATGAGGTGGCCGTCGACATGGCGGTGGAGGAGATCAACGCCAAGGGCGGCATCAACGGCAAGAAGATCAAGGTGGTGAAGTTCGACACCGCCGGCGATCCCAAGCAGGCCACCACCGCGCTGCGCTCCTTCGCGCAGGATGCCAATGCGCTCGCCGTCATCGGCCCGTTCTCGTCCTCGGAAGTGCGCACCACCTTCCCGGTGGGCGAGCGCGAGGGCATCTCGCAGATGTCCATGGCCTCCTCGGCTCCCGGCCTCACCAAGGGCTTCACCTACGGCTTCCGCAACACCACGGACGAGGGCAAGGTCATCGACCAGGTGCTCGGCTCCATCAAGGACAAGAAGCTGCCCATGGCCTCGGGCGCGGCGGCCTATGCCACCGACGACGTGGTGTCCAAGTCCATCGGCACCGTGGTGGTGCCGAAGATGTTCGAGAAGTACGCCATCCCCTCCAAGGGCTCGGTGGACTTCCAGCTCGCCGCCTTCGACCTGTCGCCCCAGGTGGCGCAGCTGAAGCAGATGGCGCCTGACATCGTCGGCCTCGGCTCGCCGCCCGAGGGCGCGGTGAACCTCGCCAAGGAGCTGAAGCGCCAGGGCGTCTCCACCCGCATCGTCGGCGGCACCACCATCGCCGATCCCGAGCTGCCCAAGCGCATGGACGGCGCCGGCGACAACCTCACCATCGGCACCACCTTCTTCCCCGAGGTGAACGACAAGACCAAGGCCTTCACCGCCGAGTTCGGCAAGCGCACCAAGGCCGCCGGCCTGACCCGCACCGACCCGAACCAGATGGACGCCTCGGTCTATGACATCGTCTACCTCTATTCCGAGGCGATGAAGCGGGCCAACGTGACCGGCGACAAGGCGAAGCTCGCCGAAGAGCGCGCCGCCATCCGCGACCAGCTCGCCAAGCTGAAGGACTACCAGGCGCTGGAAGGCGCCATCTCCTTCACCGACGGCGACGCCGTGAAGCCCGTCTACATCCTCGAGGTGAAGGGCGGAAAGTGGACCCTTCTCGACACGCGCACGCCGAACTGACCAGAGCACGCGCCGGTCAGCTTGCATCGCAAGCTGATCGGGCAACGCGTTCCCGGGTTCAGTTTGGAGCGTGGTCCGAGCAGATTGCCCTGCCCGGATCGCGCTCCAGGTTGGCGCGTCGGCCGGCGCCTCCTTTCCTCCCCCTTTCGGAGGCGCCGGTCTTTTCCCTTTTTCCTGAACGAGAGATCCCGATGGGCACGAAGCTCACCTTCACCCTCCACGCCGGCGGCGAGAGCCGCACGGAGACCCTCGCCATCCGCCATGCGGTGATCGCGGGCTGGACCGGCCGCGACAAGGTCGCGCTGGAAAAGCACATCGTGGAGCTGGAGGAACTGGGCGTCGCGCGTCCGGCCTCGACGCCCATCTACTACCGCGTCGCCGCCGCCCGCTTCACCACGGCCGGCGAGATCGAATCCACCGGGCCGGAGTCCTCCGGCGAGGTGGAGTTCATGATCCTTCAGGCCGACGGCCGCCGCTGGCTCGGCGTCGGCTCCGACCATACCGACCGCAAGGTCGAGACCTACGGCATCACCGTGTCCAAGCAGATGTGCGACAAGCCCGTCGCCGCTGACCTCTGGGCGCTGGACGAGGTGCTGCCGCACTGGGACAGCCTGCTCATCCGCTCCTATGCGGTCATCGATGGTGCGCGCGTGCTCTACCAGCAGGGCTCGGTGGCGGCCATGCTGCCGCCGGAGGAGATCATCGCCGGCTATGAGCCCGGATTCTCCGACGGCACCGCCATGTTCTGCGGCACGCTCGCGGCCATCGGCGGCATCCGGCCCGCCGCGCGGTTCGAGTTCGAGATCGAGGACCCGGTGCTGGGCCGGATCATCCGCCATGGGTATGACGTGACCGTCCTTCCCGTCGCCGGCTGAGCGGGGGCAAGGACCAAGACAGAACGACCGGCACCGGTCAGGGAGAGGCGCCATGCAGCTCGATGCGCGCGACGTGGGTCGGGAGATCGCCGAGGATGTCGGGCCACCGCAGGTCCGCTCCCTCCGCGACACGGCCTATGACGTCATCAAGCAGCGCATCATCATGTGCGCCTTCCGCCCCGGCGAGGCGCTGAGCGAGGCGCAGGTGGCGGCCTCCCTCGGCCTCGGCCGCACGCCCGTGCGCCAGGCCTTCGACCGGCTCATGCGCGACGGCCTCGTGGAAGTGCTGCCGCGCAAGGGCATCATCGTGCGCCCCATCTCGCAGGACGAGGTGCGCGACATGGTGGAGGTGCGCCTGCTCAACGAGAGCTTCTGCGCGCGTCTTGCCGCCGAGCGGGCGGATGCAAACGTCATCGCCGCGCTGAAGGAGAATGTGCGCCGGGGCACCGCCGCGGCCGGGGATGGGGACATCACCGAGCTGATGGCCCTCGACCGCGAGTTCCACCTCACCATCTCCGGCGGCGCGCGCAATCCGGTGCTGGGCGAGATCCTGCGGAACCTGCACGAACGGGCGCAGCGGGTGTGGTTCGTCTCCCTGCGCGACGTCGCCCACCACCGCCGCGTGGTGGACGAGCACGCCGCCATCGTCGACACGCTGGCCGCCCGCGACGCCGATGCCGCCGAGCAGGCCACCCGCGCCCACATCCTCTCCTTCGCCGAAAACCTCAACCGGCAGCTTTAGCCAGCGGGCTTGGTGCCCACCGCCCCGTGATGGGGGAAGGTGACGAACAGCTTGCCCTCGGCATCGGCCGTTGCGAGGTCCGCCCGGAACACCGCCAGTTCCTCGGCCGAGAGGCGCGGCTCCAGCCGGCCGACGACGAAGCGCCAGAACCCGCTGCCGTTGTCGAAGGACGGCATGGCCGGGCAAGGCACGAGATCCACAAGGCCCGCAGCCCGCATGCGCCGGTAGAGGCTGGCGTCGGCGACGCCCCCGGGCGACACCATGGGCGGCACCACCTCCACCTTGGCGCGGATCGCATCCGGCAGGTCGGCGCTGAAGACGTGCCGGCCGTCGATGGCGCGGACGATGACGCCCACCCGCCCGCCGGGCTTCACCACCCGGAACAGCTCGGCGAGGGCGCGGTCGGCGTCGCACTCCTCCAGCACCGTCACGCTGTAGGCATGGTCGAAGCTGGCGTCGGCGAACGGCAGGTGCCCGGCATCCGCCTCGCGGAAGGTGATGCGGTCCGACAGTCCGGCGCTTGTGGCGAGGTCCGCCCCCTCCCGCACCATGTAGGGATTGATGTCGCAGGCGGTGACATGACCCGCCCGCCGGGCGGCGATCCGCGCCAGCGCGCCGGAGCCGGTGCCCACGTCGAGGATGTGATCCGCGGGGCCGGGATCGAGGATGTCGAGAAGCGTCCCGAACATGCCGCGATAGCTGGGGCTGCTGGCGCGGTCCTCCAGCAGGGAGACGCCACCGAGATGGGCGCCGCCCAGCCGGATCACGGTGAAATGCGCGGCGAGGCGGGGCAGCGCCGCGTCCCACTGGGTGGGGGCGAGGAAGAGGGGGAACAGCACGAGGGCCGGCCCCGATCCCCTGATGTCGTAGCTGATGCCGGCATGGGCGCCGCTTTCTGCCGCGCGCGTCAGCACGCTGGGCGTGCCCGGCAGATCCCTCAGGGCGTCCACCACCGCGTCCGTGCGGTCGCGCACATGGTCCGCCCATCCCGGCTGCGCATAGTCTTCGAGGACACGCCGGCGACTGTCGGGAAGGGCCGCCGCGATCACTCCGGCGATCTGGGAGGAGGTGCCGCCATCCCCGGCGAGCACCGTCAGGCGGGCGGCGACGGCTGCGAAGGCGGCGGGCTCGCAGCCCACCGGCTCGTGGAACAGCAGGCCCGCGATGCGCGCCGGATGGGCCGCCGCGAAGCCGGCGAGGCTGCCCGGCATCTGCGTCGCCACATGTGCGGCGTCGAGCCCCAGATGATCCCACAGGCCCGCCAGCCGGTCTGCGAGGCTTGCGCCGTGCGCCCCGGCATTGGGTGTTTCGCTCGGCATGGTCCCCCTCCGCGCCATCGAGCCGGATGAAACCGGTTCGTTTAAGGCCATGCTAGCGCATCCCTGCGATGGGTCGACGACGGCCATGCTTCCGGGGCTCAGCCGGCGAGCCGTTCCCATCCCGCTCCGGCGGAGAGGAACAGCGTCGGCGCGTCCACCTCCACGGCGAAGGCGTAGGCGGCGGCGGGCAAAGCGCCACTGCCGGTGAGGAAGGCGCGGCCGGCGCGCACCACGAGGCCGCCGCCTTCGGGCAGGCGCACGCCGCGCGCATCGCCGGCAAGGCCTTCGCCCGTCGCCTTCAGCACCGCCTCCTTGCCGCACCACTGGCGCAGGGCGGATGCGGCGCGACCGGGCTCGGGGAGGGCCGACCAGCGGGCGCGGTCGTCCTCGTGCATGAAATCGGGGGCCAGGCGGGTCCACAGATCGAGACCGCGCGCCTTTTCCACATCGACGCCGATGGTGCCGCCGCGCGCCAGCCCCACCGCCACCCAGCTTCCGGAATGGGTGAGGTTGAAGTCGAGATCCGAGGCGACACCGAGCCCCGCCCTATCGAGCCCCGGCCGCCCGTTCGTCCCGCGCACCACCGGCACGGCGGTGGGGGCGAGGCCCAGGGCGGCGCCGAGCAAGGTGCGCGCGAGGCTCCAGGCGGCGGTGCGGGCGGCGCGGTCGTCCGCCTTCACGTGGCGGGCGATGCGGGCGGCTTCCTCGGAGGGCAGGGCGATGGCGAGGTCGGCATTGGCCACGGCATCGGCGACCCGCGCGATGGCGAGGAGGCTCGCGCCCGGCGCAAGGCGCGCGGCGTCCACCGGCGAAGAGGGCTCAGGCACGGGCGGCGCGCCAGACGGAGAGGGTGCGCTTGAGCAGAGTGAGCAGGCGCGCCTCGTCCTCGCGCACGAAGAAATGGCCGCCGGGCCACACCTCCACCGCCACCGGGCCGGCGATGACCTCGCGCCAGGCATGAAGGCTCGGCTCCGGGGTCCCGGCATCGTCCGCGCCGCCGAGGATCACCGCCGGGCAGGCCAGCGCCGGGCCGGGGGTGAAGGCATAGGTGTCCACCATACGGAAGTCCGCCTTCAGGGCGGGCAGCGCCATGGCGAGAATTTCGGGGCGGCGGAACAGCACCTCGGGCGTGCCGCCGAAGCGCTTCAGCTCCTCGATGAGCGCGGCATCGCTCATCAGGTGCCGGTCCTGCCGGGGAAACGGCAGATGCGGCGCGGCCCGGCCGGAGAGCACCAGCCCAGCCACGCTGACGCCTTGGCGGGCCAGCGCCCGCGCCATCTCGAAGGCCAGCAGCGCGCCCATGGAATGGCCGTAGAGCACCACCGGCGCGGGACGGTGGAGGAGGGGGGCGGCGATGTCCTCGGCCAGCGTCGCAAGGCTCGCTGGCACCGGCGCACCGTGGCGGCTGCCGCGACCGGGCAGCTCGGGGCTGTCCACGGTGGCAAGGCCCAGGAACGCGGCCTTCCAGGTGCGGTAGAGCACGGCGGAGCCGCCGGCATGGGGCAGGCAGACGAGACGCACGGCTCAGGCGTCCCCATTCCGGGGCAGTCTCGCCCGTGTGTCTGGACAGCGACGCGGCATCGTGGAAGCCTCCCTTACCGAGATAAGCGGGAAAGGGCCGTCGGCTCAAGGCTTTCGCTGCAGTGCGGCGAAGATGCGGAAGAAAATAGGGCTCTCGCGCTACCGCGGTGCCGCCTTGGCGGGGCCGGATGGGCTTGACAACGGACGCGCCGGGAAATGTAATTCACTAGTTAGTTAAAACGGGACCGCAGAGTCCCGGCCGGGCTGAAACGCAACCTGAGGGAGGAAGCCGCATGGCGTCGCCGCGCCACAGGAATCCCGTGCTCGCCGTCATCGACGCGCCGTGGGCGCGGCCGGTGGGCCTGCTGGTGATCCTCATCGCCATCTGGGATCTCTCGGTCCGGATCTTCCAGATCCCGGCCTATCTCATCCCCACCCCGTGGGACGTGATGCTCGCCTTCCGCAACGATGGCGCCATGCTGGCGCGCGAGGCGGTGCCGACCACCATCGCGACCCTTGCCGGCTTCGCCCTCTCGGCGGCCATCGGCATTCCGCTGGCTATGCTGATCGCGGGATCGCGCACCATCGAGGCCTATCTCTACCCGCTGCTGGTGTTTTCCCAGTCCATCCCCAAGGTCGCCATCGCGCCGCTGTTCGTGGTGTGGTTCGGCTTCGGCATCGTGCCCAAGGTCATCTCGGCCTTCCTGCTCGGGGTGTTCCCGGTGGTGGTGGCGGGGGTGCAGGGCTTCAAGTCCGTCGAGGCCGACATGCGCGACCTCGCCCGCTCCATGAAGGCCTCGCGGCTCCAGACCTTCGCCATGGTGAGCCTGCCCCACGCCATGCCGGCCATCTTCGCGGGCCTCAAGGTGTCGGTGACGCTGGCGGTGGTGGGCGCGGTGGTGGGCGAGTTCGTGGGCTCGAATTCGGGCCTCGGCTTCGTGCTCCAGCGCTCCATCGGCAATTTCGAGCTGCCCACCATGTTCGCCGCCCTCATCGTGCTCGCCCTCATCGGCGTGGTGCTGTTCTGGGTGATCGACCTCGTGGAGCGCCTGATCGTGCCGTGGCATGCGAGCCAGCGCCATGATGCCTTCGTCACCGTCTGAGGAGGGCGCCATGGCCAGACCCAACACCCTGCGCGTGATCGCCCGCAACGAAGGCCCCTCGGCCCGCCGCCGTCTCATCGACATCCGCGGCCTCGCCAAGACCTACCGCACCCGCGACGGCGAGGTGCCCTCGCTGAAGCCCATGGACCTCGACATCACCGAGGGCGAGTTCATCTGCGTGGTCGGCCCTTCGGGCTGCGGCAAGTCCACCTTGCTGAAGCTCGTGGCCGGCCTCATCCCCGCCTCGGCCGGCGAGATCCTCATCGACGGCAAGGCCGTGACCGAGCCGCCGGATGACGTGGGCATCGTGTTCCAGAGCCCGGTGCTGCTCGCCTGGCGCACGGTGCTGCGCAACGTGATGCTGCCGGTGGAGGTGCGCCGGCTCGATCGCGCGAGCCATCTGGAGCGCGCCCGCCAGCTCCTGAAGACGGCGGGGCTCAACGGCTTCGAGAACAAGTATCCCTGGCAGCTATCCGGCGGCATGCAGCAGCGCGCCGCCATCTGCCGGGCGCTGGTGCACGACCCCAAGATCGTGCTCATGGACGAGCCGTTCGGCGCGCTCGACGCCATGACGCGCGAGAAGATGAATCTCGAACTCCAGCGCATCCAGTACGAGACGGGCAAGACCATCATGCTCATCACCCATTCCATCCCCGAGGCGATCTTCCTCGCCGACCGGGTGGTGGTGATGACCGACCGGCCGGGCTCGGTGGCCGCCATCTATGACGTGCCGCTGCCCCGCCCGCGCGCGCTGGACATGATGGCGAGCCCCGTCTTCGCCGAGCTCGCCAAGACCATCCGCGGCCACTTCTACGCCCAAGGCCATCTGGACTGAGGTCTCAGGCCATCGTCCCGGTCGCGACCGGGACGATGGGGCCTCGCTCAAACGCCGCGCGGGCTTAAGCGCGGCTTCGCTCAAACGCCGCGCGGGCTTGAGATCCGCAGGACAGAGAGGACGAACATGCCCTTTCCGCGCATCACCATCCGCGAGGTGGAGATCGGCGAGCGGCTGATGCCCTTCGTCCGCCCGTTCCGCTTCGGCCCCTCGGTGGTGGAGACGGCGCCGCAGGCCTTCGTGAAGGTGGCGGCTGACGTGGAGGGCTTTGGCCCCGCCACCGGCATGGCCGCCGAAATGATGATGCCGCGCTGGTTCGACAAGGCGCCGGCAAAGAGCCCCCTCGACACCGTGGACGATTTGCGCCGGGGCCTCGCCCAGGCGGCCCGCATCTACGCCAATGCGCTGCCCTCAAGCGCCTTCGGCCTGTCGGTGGCGGCGCGGGCGCCGCAGCTCATGTGGGGCCAGCGCGAAGGCGTGCCGCCGCTCGCCGCCGGCTTCGGCCCGGCGCTGCTCGACAAGGCGGTGCTCGATGCGCTCCTGCGCGCCATGGGCCTTGGCCTCGTGGCCGGCCTCAAGGCCAATGTGATGGGGCTCGACGGGCGCCTCTCGCCCGATCTCTCCGCCGGGCAGATCGGCGCCTTCCTCGCTGCGCTTGTGCCCGCCCCGGCGGTGGCGCTGCGCCACACGGTGGGCCTCATGGACCCCCTCGACGGCCCGCACGGCCTCGCCGCCGAGATCGCCGCCGCGCGCCTCGCCTTCTTCAAGATCAAGATCGGCGGCGACCTTGCCGCCGACATCGCCCGGCTGGAAAAGATCGCCGCCATCCTCGCCGCCTCCGCCCCGGGCTATGTGGCGACGCTGGACGCCAACGAGCAGTACGATCCCGACCGCCTCATGGCCCTCGCCGAGGCGTTGAACGGCCCGCGCCTTGCCGCCTTCCGCGCCCGGCTCCTCTACATCGAGCAGCCGTTCGACCGCGCCCAGACCTTCGCCGCGCCCCTGCCGCGGCTGGATGGCCTGCCCGTCATCATCGACGAGGCGGACGATGCGCCGGACGCCTTCCCGCGTGCGGCGGCGCTGGGCTATCGCGGCGTCTCCTCCAAGAGCTGCAAGGGGCTCTACAAGGCCATCCTCAACGCGGCGCGGGTGAAGGCGTGGAATGCGGGCGGGGCGCGCGCACCCTTCCTCATCTCGGCGGAGGATCTCACCTGCCAGCCGGGCCTCGGCATCGAGCAGGACACGGCCCTCGTCGCCGCCCTCGGCCTCGCCCATGGCGAGCGCAACGGCCACCATTATGTGGACGGCTTCGGCCCGGCGCCGGAGCGGGAGGCCCGCGCCTTCTTCGACGCCCATCCGGACCTCTATGCCCAGCGCAACGGCCGGCTCGGCCTCGATGTCTCGCGCGGGCTGCTGCCCACCCGCAGCCTGCTGGAGGCGCCCGGCTTTGCCCGCGCCGCCGAGCCCGACTGGAAAAGCCTCACCCCCATCGCGCCGGCCGCGGTGCCCGAACCCATCCCGCACGGGACGCTCGCCTGAGCGCCCGCGCCGCCTTTTCAGGATCGCCACCATGAACGAGCACGCCCGCGCCACCGCCCTTTCGCTCCGCCTGCCCGTGGCGAGCGGGGGGCTGGAGACCTTCCGCCTCTCCGCCCCGCGCGACTATCCCGCCCGCGCCTCCGGCCCCATGAACCGCATCGCCTTCTCCGCCGCCCATGTGGTGGCGGACCCGCTCAAGGATTGCGACCCGTGGCTCGACGCGGCCATCGACTGGGACAGGACCATCGCCTACCGCGCCCGCCTGTGGGACCTCGGCCTCGGCGTCGCGGAAGCCATGGACACGGCGCAGCGCGGCATGGGGCTCGACTGGCCGACCTCGCTGGAGCTGATCCGCCGCTCGGTGGAAGCTGCGAAGGCGCACGGGCCGGAGGCGCTGGTCTTCTCCGGCGCCGGCACCGACCATCTCGCCCCCGAGGCGGCGACCTCGCTGGACGACGTGATCCGCGCCTATGAGGAGCAGGTCGCGGCGGTGGAGAAGGTGGGCGGGCGCATCATCCTCATGGCCTCGCGCGCGCTGGCTCGCGTGGCGAAGTCGCCGGAGGATTATGAGAAGGTCTATGCCCGCGTGCTGTCGCAGGTGTCGGCGCCGGTCATCATCCACTGGCTCGGCGACATGTTCGATCCCGCGCTCGCCGGCTACTGGGGCACGCGCGACCTCGACGCGGCCATGGACACGGCGGTCGCCGTCATCAACGCCAATACCGCGAAGATCGATGGCGTGAAGATCTCCCTCCTCGACAAGGACAAGGAGATCGTCATGCGCCGCCGGCTGGACCCGGCCGTGCGCATGTATACGGGCGACGATTTCAACTATGCGGAGCTGATCGCGGGCGATGCGCAGGGCCATTCCCACGCGCTGCTCGGCATCTTCGACGCCATCGCCCCGGCGGCGTCCGCTGCCCTCACGGCGCTGGCGGCGGGGGACACCGCGCGCTTCCACGACATCCTCGGGCCGACGGTGCCCCTGTCGCGGCACATCTTCAAGGCGCCGACGCGCTTCTACAAGACGGGCGTGGTCTTCATGGCCTATCTCAATGGCCATCAGAACCATTTCACCATGGTGGGCGGGCAGGAAGGTACCCGCTCCACGCTCCACCTCGCCGAGCTGTTCCGCCTCGCCGACGCGGCGGGGCTGCTGACTGATCCGGGCCTTGCGGTGACGCGCATGAAGGCGGTGCTTGCCGTGCGCGGCGTGGAGGGCTGAGGCGTCGCTGGATCAGCGGCACGCGGCCGAGAACAGGCGCGCCCGCCACAAGAGGGCGCCGGCCCGGCTCGGATGGATGCCGTCCGTGGTGGAGACCGATTGCGGCGCCGGCACCACCACGGCGCCGGTCTCGGCGCCGATGGCGCGGATGGCGGCGTTCTGCTGCGCCACATAGGTCTGGTCCAGCATGTCCGCATAGGGCGAGCGGCCGTGCTCCACCGGGTTCACCTCCACCAGCACCAATTGGCTGCCGGGAAAGCGGGAGATGATCTCACGATAGAGGGTCCGCCACTCGGCGATGGAATGCTTCGGCTTCACCGCATCGTTGGCGCCGATGGCGATCACCACGCGGGCGGGCTGCAGGTGGGCTTCCAGCGATCCGGCGCGGGAGACCAGATCGTCGATCTTGTCGCCGGGCACCGCGGCGTTCAGCACCTCTTCCCCGCACAGGCTGCGCGGAGCGGCCTGATAGGTGATGCTGTCGCCGATGGCGAGCACCGGGGCGTTGCTGAAGCGGGCGCGCACATCCGCTTCCAGGGCGATGCGGGCGCGCAGGGGAATCTGATGCAGGGCCAGCGCCGCCAGAGCGGCCGCGCCACCGGCCACCGCGAGCGCCATCAGCCAGGGCCTGAGGCGCGCCCGCTGGCGCTGCGAGAGAGCGGGGACCAGCTTGCGGAGAGAGGGCAGGGTCCGGCTGCCGGCGTCGGGCCGGCCGGGATAAAAGCTCATCGGGGCTTCACCTTTCATCTGGAAGGCAACGCCCGGAACACCCTTCGGTGTCCGGTCGCAGCGTCGGGTGCCGCCCCTCGCTGTGTGGTCCGAACCAAGGTCCCTCTTTCCAACACTCCTCTTTCTCCCCGCCGCGCCGCAGCGGGCCGGAGACAGGCGCCATTTTCTCCCTCCGCATGTCGCAAATTGGACCGCGCCGCGGCTTTTGATGTCACGGGTGTGAAGAAGTGTTTCCGGGTTGCGGGCATCAGAAATGAACGTTTTGGCCCCGTCCGGCGTTCCTCCCTCCGAAGACACTGTGAAGCCCAAGCGCCCCAGGCACCGAAAGCCTGAGCGCCGCAGGCCCTGCAAAGCCCAGGCGCAGCTCTGCGCGGGCCATCAGAGCGAGGAGACGACCATGGCGATCGTGCGCAGCGGTTCGGCGGAATGGAGCGGTGGCATCAAGGACGGGCGGGGCAAGATCTCCACCGAGAGCGGGGCGCTGGCCGGCTTCCCCTACGGTTTCGCCAGCCGCTTCGAGGGCCAGCGCGGCAGCAACCCCGAGGAACTGCTCGGCGCGGCCCATGCCGCCTGCTTCACCATGGCGCTCTCCCTCATCCTCGGCGAGGCGGGCCTCACCGCCACGCAGCTGGAGACCACGGCGAAGGTGTCGCTGGAGAAGCAGGACGCCGGCTATGCCATCACCCAGGTGGACCTCACCCTGGTGGGCATTGTGCCCGGCGCGACCGCCGAGCAATTCGCCGAGCTGGCCGGCAAGGCCAAGGCCAACTGCCCCCTGTCCAAGGTGATCCGCGCCAACATCACGCTCGACGCCCGTCTGGAGGGGTGAGGGGCACGCACGACCGCTCAGGAGCCGTCATCGCCCGGCTCGTCCGGGCGATCCACGGTTGGGCTGGGTCGGGTCTTCGGGCATCGCGCAGGCGGACGGGCGGATCGCCCGGACGAGCCGGGCGATGACGGGCGGAGAGGGATGGCGGCGCAGGGGCGGGCCAACCCGTCCGCTCACACCGCCGCCGCCGCCGCCTCCACCTCCGCCAGATGTCCCGCAACCTCCGCGATCATGCGGTAGGAGGCGAGGCGCTTGTCGTGGTCGAACACGTCGGAGACCACCATCACCTCGTCTACCCCCGTCTCGCGCACGAAGGCGGCGACGCCCTCGCGCACGCGGTCCGGTCCGCCGATGACCGAGCGAGCGAGGAAGCGCTGGGCCTGCGCCTTCTCCATGGGGGTCCAGTAGTCCTCGATGTCGTCGATGGGCGGCTTGGAGAGGCCGCGCGCGCCGCGGAAGATGTCGGCCACCGACATCTGCTGGGTGGTGGCGAGGCGGCGTGCCTCCGCGTCGGTCGGTGCGGCGATGACGTTCAGGGCGGCCATGGCATAGGGCTTGGCGAGCACGTCCGAGGGCTTGAAGCGCGCGCGGTAGATTTCCAGCGCGGGCAGAAGGTCGGCCGGGGCGAAGTGGGAGGCGAAGGCGTAGGGCAGGCCCAGCGCCGCCGCGAGCTGCGCGCCGTAGGTGCTAGAGCCGAGAATCCACAGCGGCACGTTGGTGCCTGTTGCCGGCACGGCGAACAGCGTCTGGCCCGGCTGGGCGGGGGCGAGATAGGCCTCCAGCTCCTGCACGTCCTGCGGGAAGTTGTCGGAATTGGTGAGGGAGCGGCGCAGCGCGCGCATGGTCATCTGGTCGGTGCCCGGCGCGCGGCCGAGGCCGAGGTCGATGCGGCCCGGGAAGAGATGCTCCAGCGTGCCGAACTGCTCGGCGATGACGAGGGGCGCATGGTTCGGCAGCATGATGCCGCCCGCGCCCACCCGAATGCGCTTGGTGCCCGCCGCGATATGGGCGATGACCACCGCCGTGGCGGCGCTGGCGATGCCCTGCATGTTGTGATGCTCGGCCACCCAGAAGCGGCGATAACCCCAATCTTCCGCATGGGCGGCAAGGTCGCGGGCATTGTCCAGGGCCTGGCGGGGGCCGAACCCCTCCCGCACCCGGACGAGATCAAGAATGGAAAGCTGGGCCATCAACCGCCTCGTCCGCCCCCGAACGACATATGGCCGTGAGATAGGGAGCGCGGGGGCGAAGCGGAAGGGGCGGCGCCGTCCGCCGGCGTCACGGCGTGGCGTCACCACGGCGCCTCGCCAGGCGGTCCTGAACGCAGCGCGACGTCCGCCTGGCGCCGGGAGCGCACCGCGCGCAAGCGCCAGTCGGGCAGTGGTTGGACTTCAGTCCGACGCTCCTATCGGTTCGACGACTCCTGAATTTTGCATGTGCCACCGCTTATGGTGACGCATATCTGTATCGCTCTTGCGCTGGCCGACTGGACGTTGTTCTTGGCCCATGCGGCGCCGCAGTGCTTCCTGTCGGAACTGAGAGCAAAAGCTTTAGGACCCTTGCCCTTCATGTATTGACGGTAAATGGATAGGCACGCGGCAGTCAGAGGCTGACTTCCGGGGTTTTGGACAGCCGGCCCCGGATTGGAAGCGGTGCACTTTTTGAGATAAGCCTCACGCTGGGAGGTTCCAGCGTAGGCCCGGTTGGCGTCAACGCGCAGGCACCAAGAGTAGTGCACGTTATAGTCCGTCGAGAAAACGCCCGCATGCAGGTTGCCGGTGTTGCACTTGGGATTGGAGCGCACCAGCTGGACGTCGTGAATGGCTTTTGACGCGTATTGATTGCAGAAACTGGGGGTTTCCGCGTAGGCGGCGCCGGATGCGCAGGCGGTAAGAGCAATAACAAGAGCCTGGCGTGACAACATTTCCATTTTCTCCGGTCGGCCGGGAACCGGACCACGTTGGGTGCGAGAAAATGAGGCCACCCCCGACGTCAACCTCAACCTTCACCTTATGGATTTGGGTTCGGTTTTCAACGGACAGGCGCAGCCGTTGTGCGCGTCATAAATCGACAGTTCGGCATAAGCGGTGGAGGTGTTCGCCGGTTCGGCCCAGCCGCGCGGCGCGTTCCGCATGAACATGGACGCGAACGACGCGCTGGAGACCGCCCGCGTCTTCCCCGACGCGACGCTGTTCGCCGCCCATACGGACGGCTGGGTGCACTTCATGGAGAGCGCGGAGCGCCTCGCCGCGGCCTTCGCCAGCCTCGGCGTCGGGCACAGGCTGGCGGCGCCGGAGCCGGGGCGGCCCGTCGCCTTCGTGCTGTGAGCGTCAGGTCCCCGCCGGGCAGATGGGGGCGGTGACGATGGTGCGCAGGCCGGGGGCGTTCTCCTCGTCGGCGAGCACGCCGTCGAGGCCCTGCACCATGGCCTTGATCATGATGGTGCCGAAGCCCTGCCGCTCGCCCACCTTGCCCCCGCCGTGGTCGGCGACGATGAGGCGGAAGCGCTCGCGGTGCTGCTCCAGCGCCACCCTGAGCGGGCCGGGGGCGCCGCCATAGGCATATTTGGCGGTGTTGAGCACCAGCTCGGTCAGGATCAGCCCCAGCCGCACCGCGCGGTCCGCCGCCATCAGCACCGGCGCCACATCGAGCATGATGTGGGCTTCCCATTCCTTGCCGAGGGCGCTCGTCACCTCGCGGGTGAGGTCGATGAGATAGCGCGAGAGGTCCACCGCCTCCACCTGCTCGCCGGCATAGAGCTGGCGATGCACGAGGCCCACCGCGGCCACCCGCCGTTCGGCCTCCGTCAGCGCGGTCGCCGCCTCGCTCTCGCCGAGCCGGCGCGATTGCAGGCGCAGGAAGGAGGAGACCAATTGCAGGCTGTTCTGCACGCGATGGTTCACCTCGCGCATCAGGAAGTCCTTGTGCTGCAACAGCCGCTCGTTCTCCACCACGGTCAGGGAGAGCTGGCGGTTGAGGTCGCGCACGCGCCGGTTCTGGCGCGCCTGCAGCACGGCGTGGCCGAGGCGGTTGATGGTCTCCACCTCCGCCAGCGACCAGACGCGCGCCTTGCCGCGCACGGTCTCGCTCCACGCCTCGAACGAGGCGCGCGGGGTGAGCAGGGTCGAGGGATCGGCCGCGCCATCGCGATGCGGGTTGCCGGCCCAGTTGACCACCTCCACCTGCTCGGCGCGCAGCCACAGCAGCATCAGCGGCGTGTCGCCGGGGATGCTCACCGCCGCGACGCCGCTGGCCAGCGCGGCGAACTCGGCGGCGGCGGGCAGGAGGGAGGGCAGGGCATGGGTGCTGAAGGCCCGCGCCTGCGCCTTGCCCTCCGCCCAGCGCGCGATGCGCCTGAGCGCCGTCTCGTCCGGGCAGCGGCCGGATGCGCGGACGCGGTCGGCCTCCACCACGGCGAAGCCGTCGGCGCCCAGCGCCCGGCGCAGATCGTCGCCGTGGCGGGCCAGCACGTCCTCCACCGGAGCGTCGGCGGAGAGATAATCGGCGAGGGAATCCTCGGCGCCGCGCAGCCGGATGCGGTCGCGATACTGCATTGCCTCCTCGCGGGCGCGGATCTGGCGGGCGAGGTTGGCGGCCAGGGACTGGCAGGCCATGCGCAGTTCGTAGGGCAGGCGGCGCGGCGTGCGGTTATGGCAGGCGACGAGCCCCCACAGCACCCCGTCCTTGACGATGGAGACCGAGGCCGAGGCGCCCACCCCCATGTTGCTGAGATACTGGATGTGGATGGGCGAGACGGAGCGCAGCATCACGTCGGACAGATCGAGTTCCGCGAGCCCGGCCTCGGCCGGACGCAGCGGGGCGGGCTCGTAGGCCACGTCCGGGATCACCCGCACGCGGTTGCGCACATAGAGCGCGCGGGCCTGCCGGGGGATGTCGCTGCCGGGGAAGTGGTGGTTGAGGAAGGAGCTCATCTCCTTCGTCTTCGCCTCGCCGAGCACCGTCCCCGCCTCGTCGTCGAGGAACTGGTAGATCATCACCCGATCGAAGCCGGTGATGCGGCGGAACACGGCGGCGGCTTCTGCACACAAATTGCGCAGGTCCGGCGCGCGCTCAAAGCTCACAAAAGCGGCATCGAGCCCGGCCAGCACCTCGGCGGCGCCAAGCCGCACCTCCGGCGCCGGCTCCAGCTCCACCAGGATGCCCTGCGGGGCGCGGTGCAGCAGCACCTCGAAGGTTTCGGCGCGCCCGGCGACGAGGCCGAGGCGGGTGACGCCGTTCTGCGGCGCCTCACGCAGCGGCGCCGACAGATCCTGTCCGAGCAGGGCGTCGAGGGGGGCGCCGAGCCAGTCCCCGGCGAGCCGGCCTTCGATGTCGCCGGCGCCGCCCACCACCGTGCGGGTGCGCGGGTCGGCCACGAGCAGAAGCCCGTGCGGCTGGATGGAGCCCGGAATGTGGATCGGCTCGCGGTCGCAGGCGCCGAGATCCGGCGTGGTGCGGGGCGCGGTGCGGCTGGCAGAGGCATCATTCATGCGGGGCAGTTCGCGCTCGTGCTCGCGGCGCGGGCGATCCCGCGCCGATGATGGACCGGAGCCGGCCGCGCCCCCCGGCGAAGCCCCCGATGCCTGCGTCCCTCGCCGGCGGTAACCGAAGGCGGTGGACGCAGTTTGTTCTCTGTTCATCGCACGGCATCTGCTGCCAAGCCAAATGCCAAGCCGCGGCAGAGCCGCATTCTCCCTCACATATCGCGCCGAAGGCGTGCCATGCCGTACCCGGGGAAGGCGGGCCGCCCGTGGCGGGCACCCATGGGAATTGGCGCGGTTCCTGCTTAAATAGGGACAGCCATGAAGATGCATTCTCTCACCCGCGAACTCATCGAGGCCGGCGGCATCGACGCGCTGGTGGCGCGCGACGCGCCGGACCTTGCCGTGCTCACGGAGGCCGAGCGCGCCGCCTCCCTCAACGTCACCCTGGCGGCGCGGCCGGAGGGGCCGGCCTGGCTGTTCGCCTACGGCTCGCTGATCTGGAACCCGACCGTGCGGGTGGAGGAATGCCGCGTCGGCCGCATCGACGGCTGGCACCGCGCCTTCTGCCTGGAGACGGTGGTGGGGCGCGGCTCGCCGGCCTATCCCGGCCTGACCCTCGCCCTCGATGCGGGCGGCGACTGCACCGGCGTCGCCCTCCGCCTGCCCGAGGAGGGGCTGGAGCACGAACTCTCCCTGCTGTGGCGGCGGGAAATGCTGGCCGGTGCCTATGTGCCGCGCTGGCTGGAGGTGAGCGATCCCGCCGGCGGGCACATCGGTTGCGCCATCGCCTTCACCATGGACCGCACCAACCCGCATTACGCCGGCGGGCTGAGCGAGGCAGAGGTGGTGGACCGGCTCGCCAATGCCCAGGGCGCCATCGGCTCCGCCGCCGACTATCTGTTCGCCACCTGCGAGGGACTGGCCGGGCACGGGGTGCGCGATCCCGCCCTCGACGCGCTCGCGGACGCGGTGCGCAAGCGCCGGCAGGCGCAAAACTCGCAAGGATAGCGCCGGAAGGCGCTCTAATCCTAGGATGACGCCGGAAGGCGGTCAGCCCGCCTGGCTGACGTCGGCCCGTTCGGCGCGGGCGACGCCGGCGGCTGCCTGGTTGGCCTCGGTGCGGAAGGCCGAGGGGGCGCGGCCGAAGGTGCGGCGGAACAGCCGGTTGAAGGTGGCGATGTCGTTGAAGCCGGCCTCGAACGCGATGTCCGACACCTTCTTCCCGGCATTGACGGGATCGAGCAGGGCGGCGCCCGCATATTTCAGGCGCGCGGCGGTGATGTGTTCCCGCAGGGTGGTGCCGTGCTTCTGGAACATCTTCTGGAGCGTGCGCACGTTGAGCTTGTAGCGCTGCGCCACCTGGGCCACGCCGTAATCCTGCTGGCGGCAATTGGCGGCGATGTCGGCGAGGATGTCGCGGAAGAGATGGTCGCCGGCGGGCGTGCTGCCGAGCTCGTACTCGCGTGCAACCGACATGAGCGCGAGCAGGCCGGCCTCGCAGGCCCGCGCCAAGGCCGGCGGCAGGTCGCGCCCGACGATGCACTGTGCCTGCGTGATGAGCAGTTCCACCGACGCATCCGGCGTCGTGGACAGCGCGCTGCCGCCCGCGGCCGCCGCTCCGGCGCCCGGCGAGCGGTCCGGGGCCGCCACCAGAATCACCGACCCGGCGGGGAAGTGGATGTCCGCGCCGCGCCGTACCGTTGCTAGGAAGGGCACGTTGGCCGGGATCGGTTGTGCAGGGCCCTGATCAAACGCGATGGTAGAGGATTCGCTGGCCCGGCCCGCCAGAGTTAGCGGCAGCTCCAGTGCGGTCATGCGCAGGGCGCCCAATTGTGGCGCCTCCGCACAAATAATGGCCACATTCGGTAACAGCGTCTGACGCACGGTTAACCGCTTGTTAACCGCCTTGACCTTGGGCAGGACCGCATCGCTACCTTGCAACAGCGCGCGATGAGACTGTGAGTTTGACGCAGAGCAATCATGAATACTCAAATATTGCGTCTGCGAAATCTTTTGAAATCCCTCCATGACTGGCCGCCACGCCTCCCTTGACGGGCGCTACAACACGGCAAACAGAGTCTAAACGCAATCCGCGCTACGACGTTACCGGTAGTTCTTCTATCTGCGCCTGAGCTGTATGGTGGTTGCAGGCAACCACCAAATGCCGGATTTATGGTTAAGTCATTGAATTTAATTCATAAATCGAACTATGGCAGAAGTGCAACACCTCACGCGAATATGAAGAAGTTCGCTTTTTGAGCATCGTTGATTCGCGTGCTGCGGAGAGGCGATTGCAGACGCTGGGTAAGTTCGCGTCAGTTCGAGGAGTGTGAGAATCGCTCCACAACCGACGGTCGCAGATTGTGGCGGTCAAAACAGGTTCAGCCGGCAGAGGGTTCCTCCTGTCGCTGCATGTTGGGGGTGAAGATGGTCAATACGGGCGGCACCATCCTGTCTGGCGCGAATGTTCGGTCTTCCGCGAAGGGGGCATCCGTAACCCGCGGCCGGGCACGGGCGCTTCTCCTCAGCTCCGCACTGGCGACGGTGCTTGCGGGCGTCATTCAGCCGGGAACGGCGAATGCGGCTGATCCGTGCGTGGGCAATGCCGGCAGCAATCCTACGTCGATCACCTGCTCGGGCGGTCCTGCAGCGCAGGGAGCGGCGTTCACGACCAAGAATAATGTGACGGTGACGTCCGACGGGACCACTAACATTACCAGTGGCGGATTGTCTGTTACGGCCAAAGAAACCACGTTTATTGGATCATTCGGCAAGGACATTACGGCCAATGGTATGGCCGGATCATTCACGGGCGGAAATAACGGCATTCGCCTCGATGCGGATGGCGGCATTACGGATGGCAGTGTCCAGTTCAATAACTTCTCCGGATCTGCCCACGGAACCACTGGAAACGGAATTTACCTGCGCGGCGGATCGATCCAGCTGAACAATTTCAGCGGAACCGCAACGGGTGATAGTGGTGATGGCGTTCATGTTGAGGCCGGCGCACTCGGCTCCATCTCAGCAAACAGTTTCTCAGGAACTGCCACGGGCAGTGTCAATGGAATTTCGCTAAATGCTGCCGGTGTAATTCCGGGCAGTACAGCCATCTCTCTGAATAATTTCAGTGGCACGGCGACCGGTGGCACCGGCACCGGCATTCTTCTCTATACGAATGTCGGCAACATCAGCGTCAACAACTTCACTGGTACGGCGACCGGCGGCGATAACGGCATCGGCGCCACGACCCTTGTCGGCGACATCACCATGACCGGCTTCGCCGGCTCCGCCACCGGCACCGAGGCGAGCAGCAACGGCATCAACCTGAATGCCGTCGCCGGCGACATCACCTTCTCGTCCACGCCCGCCGCGTTCGTGAGTGGCGGCACCAACGGCCTCAACTTCAACGCCCTCGGCACCGTCAACGCGACCACCAACGGCGGCTTCTTCTCCGGCACCACCGGCAGCGGTGCGAGCCTGAACGCCCGTGAAGTGGACCTGACGGCCAACAACAGCTTCTTCACCGGCGGCACCAACGGCGTCGCGGCCCTCGGCACCAACCTCGATCTCAATTTCGTCGGCGGCACCGCCATCGGCACCTCGGGCGATGGCATCAACGCCACCGCGGTGGGCTTCTCCCTCGGCGGAACGCAGATCCCGGCGGTGGCTGACGTCAGCACCAGCGGCACCTTCGTCCAGGGCGGCACCAACGGCATCAACGCCACCGCCACTTCTGTCGGCCTCACCGGCATCGGCGTGGACGCCACCACCACCGTGACCGCGAATGGCGGGTCGGTGACCGGCGGCACGGGCGCCGGCATCTTCGCCTCGGCCATCACCGCGCCGGTCACGGGCGGCCCGAACACCGCCTCCACCACCGTGCAGGGCTCGGCCGACGTCACCGGCGGCTCCAACGGCATCTTCGCCCTGGCCGGCAGCCTCAACGGCAATGCCAACACCACGGTGAACGTCTCCGGCGACGTGGAAGGCACCAACGGCAACGGTGTCTTCGCCCTCGGCGCCAGCGTCGGCTCTTTCTCCGGCTTCGACCCCAACGATCCCTCGACCTGGAATTCGGCGGTCGGCACCGGCAAGGCCACGGTCGACGTCACCACCAAGGACAATGTCACCGCAGGCAACGGCACCGGCATCCTCGCCGTGGGCATCGGCACCGGCAATGAAGTGACCGTCGACGCCCGCGACAATGTCGACGCCACCGGCGGCTTCGGCGTGCTGGCCGGCTCCATCGGTACCGGCGGCACCGTGGATGTCACCACGAAGAGCGTCTCCGGCACCCAGGGCGGTGTGCTCGGCTTCAACACCGATGGCAATGTGAACGTCCACACCACCGGCACGGTGGAGGTCGCCTCGGGCGGCCTGATCGGCGTCGGCGCCATCTCCAACAACGGCAATGCGACCGTTAACTTCTCCGGCGTCATCGACCCGCCGCTGATCGGCGCCGGCTCGCTGACCATCGGCAACGGCACCGCCACCACCAACACGGCCGGCACCATCGACGCCGACCTCATCGGCGTGATTGCCCTGAACGTGGGCGACGGCCGCGCGGTGGTGGACAACAACGCCTCGGTCCAGTCCAGCGTGGGTGCCAACCCGCTGCTCGGCGTCGGCGGCATCAAGGTCGGCAACAACAATGCCGGCCTCGACGTTGACGTCCAGAACAACGGCGTCGTCACCGACTATGCGGTGGGCGTGCTCGGCCTCGCGGTCGGCAACGGCAACGACGTCTCGGTGAACAACAAGGGCGTGGTCGATGCCGGCTTCCTCGGCGTCGGCGGCATCGTCGTCGGTGAAGGCACCGGCGTCGAGACGGTGAAGGTCCGCAACTCCGGCGCCATCGAGACCGATGGCATCGGCGTGCTGGGCGCGGCCCTCGATCTGAACGGCACCGGCGCCGGCACCAATGTCGACGTCAACAACTCCGGCACCGTTACCGGCGGCTTCCTCGGCGTCGCGGGCATCGCGGTGGGCGAGGGCTCCGGCACCACGGTGAAGGTGGTGAACTCCGGCGCCATCTCTGACAATGCGGGCATCGGCGTGCTCGCCGGCGCCTTCGGCGACAATCACACCGTCACCCTCAATAACCAGGGCGCGATCACCGCCGACCTCGGCGGCGTGGTCGGCGTGGTGGGCGGCGACAACGGCAAGCTCAACGTCACCAACTCCGGCGCCATCTCCACCCAGGGCGCGGCCGTCGCCGGCCTCGTGGTGGGTGACGAGGGCCAGGTGAAGGTCACCAACACCGGCGCCATCACCGGCGGCCTGCTGGGCGTGGGCGGTGTCGTGATCGGCGACAACACCACTGGCATCGCCACCACCGTGGAGGTGAAGAACTCCGCGGCCATCACCAATGACGGCATCGGCGTGCTGGGCGGCGGCATCGGCGACAATCAGGTGGTGAAGGTCTCCACCTCCGGCGCCATCGACTCCGGCCTGCTCGGCGTGGGCGGCTTCTCCATCGGCGCCAACGGCAATGTGGATGTGAAGACCACCGCGGCCGTCACCTCCGGCGGCGCGGGCGTGGTCGGCGCCGGCATCGGCGACAATTCGGTGGTGAAGGTCACCACCGGCGAGCAGGTGGATGGCACCTTCCTCGGCGTCGGCGGCCTCATCGGCGGCGCGGGCTCGCAGCTCACCATCGTCACCGAGGACAAGGTGACCTCCTCCGACGGCTTCGGCGTCGCGGCCCTCGGCCTCGGCACCGGCCAGACCATCAACGTGACCACCCAGCAGGAAGTCTCCGGCGACCTGCTCGGTGTCGGCGCGCTGAACCTCGGCGGCGGCGGCACCACGGTGAACGTCGAGACCCAGGCCAAGGTCACCTCGGCTTCCGGCTTCGGCGTGCTGGGCGGCTCCATCGGCACCGGCGCCAACACGGTGAACGTCACCACCCAGAAGCAGGTCTCCGGCGACCTGCTCGGCGTGGGCGGCGTCATCGGCGGCACGGGCGGCACCCTCACCATCAAGACCATGGACACGGTCGACAGCGCCAACGGCTTCGGCGTGGCGGCCCTCGGCCTCGGCTCCAACACCATCGACGTGACCACCGACAAGGCGGTGACCGGCCGCTACCTCGGCGTCGGCGCGCTGGCGCTCGGCGACAGCAACAGCGTCACGGTCCACACCAAGGACACGGTGAAGTCCGCTGACGGCCTCGGCGTGTTCGGCGGCGCCATCGGCACCGGCGCCAACACGGTGAGCGTCACCACCGACAAGGCGGTCGAAGGCCGCTACCTCGGCGTCGGCGCCCTCGGCATCGGCGACACCAACACCGTCACGGTCCACACCCTTGACACCGTGACCTCCTCGGACGGCTTCGGCGTCTTCGGCGGCGGCCTCGGCACCGGTGCCAGCACCGTCTCGGTCACCACCGACAAGGCGGTGACGGGCGACCTGCTCGGCGTGGGCGGCCTCATCGGCGGCACCGGCGGCACCCTGACCGTCGAGACCAAGGACACCGTGGACAGCGCCAACGGCTTCGGCGTGGCGGCCCTCGGCTTCGGCTCCAACACCATCGACGTGACCACCGACAAGGCGGTGACCGGCCGCTACCTCGGCGTAGGCGCCCTGGCGCTGGGCGACACCAACGCGGTGACGGTCCACACCAAGGACACGGTGAAGTCGGCGGACGGCTTCGGTGTGTTCGGTGGCGCCATCGGCGGCGGCGCCAACACCGTGAAGGTCACCACCGACCAGACGGTCGATGGCCGCCTCCTCGGCGTCGGCGGCATCCTCGGCGCCACCGGCGGCTCGCTGGACATCAACACCAAGGCGGCCGTGACCTCCACGGACGGCTTCGGTGTCGCCGGCCTCGCCTTCGGCAACAACAACACCGTGAAGGTGCTCACCGAGGGCACCGTGAGCGGTGACCTGCTCGGCGTCGGCGCCCTCTCCATCGGCGACGGTGGCACGGTGGACGTGCACACGCTGGCGGCCGTCACCTCGGCCAACGGCATCGGCGTCCTCGGCGGCAACATCGGCGCCGGCCAGCAGGTGACCGTGGTCACCGACGGCACGGTCAACGCCGCCATCGCCGGCGTCGTCGGCTTCAACACCGGCGGCAACACCGACGTCACGGTCAACCAGAAGGTGTCGGTCGCGGCCGGCGGCTTCATCGGCGCGGCGGCCATCGCCGGCGGCACCGGCAACGCCACCCTGACGATCAACGGCGTCATCGACCCGCCCGCGATCGGCGGCGGCGCGCTGACCATCGGCTCGGGCACCGCCACGGTGAACGTGAACGCCGAGGTCCAGGCGACCACCATCGGCATCGTCGGCGCCAACATCGGCAACGGCGCCATCGACGTGAACGTCAATGCGGGCGGCACCATCAAGTCCGACGGCATCGGCATCCTGACCTTCAAGCTCGGCGACGGCCCGACCACCATCGACGTGGATGCGGCGGTCGGCGGCCTCAGCGGCGCGGCCACCGGCGGCGATGGCATCTTCGCCCTCGCCTTCGGCGAAAGCCCGGTGACCATCAACACCACCGCCAACGGCACCATCAATGCCGGCGACGACGGCATCTCGGTGGGCCACATCGGCGGCGGCAACATCACCATCACCACCAACGGGACGATCACCGCCGGCGACGAGGGCATCCAGGTGCTCTCGGCGGCGCTGACCACCGGCGACGTGACCGTGACCAACAACGCGGCCATCACCGCCACCGACAACGGCATCTTCATCCTGAAGGGCGGCGACGGCGCGGTGCTGGTGAATGCCAACGCCAACGTCACCTCCACCACCGCCAACGGCGTCGAGGCCAATGTCCTCTTCGGCACCGGCGACGTGACGGTGAACCAGGGGGCCTCGACCACCATCGCGGCCCAGGACTTCGGCGTGATCGCCTCGAAGACCTTCGGCACCGGCAACGTGTCGGTGACGACGGGCACGGCCTCGGCCATCAATGCCACCGCGGGCGGCATCTTCGCCGGCCGGTTCGCCGGCACGGGTGACGTGGTGGTCACCACCGGCCTCCTCAGCAACATCACCACCGTGGGCAACGGCATCGAGGCCCAGTCCATCGGCTCCACCGGCAACGTCACCGTGACCACCGGCACCACCAGCGGTGTGACCGCGGGCGGCGACGGCATCGTGGCGAACAAGTTCGCCGGCTCCGGTGACGTCTTCCTCACCACCGGCACGTCCAGCGCGGTGGCTGCGGGCGACGATGGCCTCACCGCCACCAACTTCGCCTTCGGCCCGGGCAACGACGTCTTCGTCGCCACCGGCGTCAACTCGGTGGTCCTCGCCAACGACAAGGGCATCCGCGCCGGCGGCTGGGACAACGTCACCGTCAACACCTCCGACGGCAGCATCATCCGCGGCGACGCGGACATGACCGGCGTCGGCAACGCCATCCGCATCTTCTCGGCCGACTTCGCCACGGTGAACATCGGCACCAACAATGCGGTGATCGGCTCCGGCAAGAGCTGGGGCGAGGCGGTGATCTCGGTCAACAGCGATGACGGCACCATCATCAACGTGGGTGCCGGCACGCTGGTCAGCTCCTGGAGCTACCTGGGCGGCAATAACCTGCCCGGCCTGATCGTGGCGGCGAGCGACATCGTCATCGACACCGATGGCGGCGCCACCACCATCACCAACTACGGCACCATCGTCGGCCGCATCGGCCTCACCAACAACGACGACACCTTCAACAACCTGTCGTCGAACACCTGGATCACGGTCGGCAACAACTACTTCGGGGGCGGCAACGATACCCTGAACAACACCGGCCGCATCGTCACGGCGCTGCAGGGCGGGGTGGCCGAGACCACCACCTTCAACAGCCTCGAGACCTTCAACAACGGCGATCCGCTCTTCCTCCAGAGCGGCCTGCTGACCATGATCGACGAGACCCCCGGCCAGATCGCCGGCAACGGGACCCGCGACGTGACCTACGTGAGCGGCACCTGGAACGGCGTCGGCAACAGCAAGGTGGGCCTCGACAGCTACCTCGGCGCGCCGGGCTCCACCTCGGACCAGCTCGCGGTTGGCGGCCTCGACGTGAACGGTGTTGAGATCGCCGGCCTCGTCACCACCGGCTCCACCGGCCTCGTCATCCACGACGTCAACGCGGGACCGGGCGCCTTCAACCTCGCCGGCATCAAGGTGGTGGACGTGCAGAGCGCGGCCGGCACCACGGACCCGACGAGCTTCTACATCTCGCCCGGCTCCACCAACTACTCGCCGAAGTTCGGCGGCGTGATCGACAAGGGCCTGTTCTTCTATGACCTCACGGTCATCGGCAACGACCAGTATCTGATCGGCCTCCCGGACCAGGAAGTGTTCGAGCTGCCCAAGCTCGTCACCGGCGCCCAGGCCATCTGGCACGAGACCACCGGCGTGTGGCTCGACCGCCAGGCCGACCTGCGCACCTACCTGCAGGGCACCCCCACGCAGCTCGTCACCAAGGAAGGCATCAAGACCATCGATGGGGCTCCGGCCTCCGTCACCCCCGGCATCTGGGGCAAGGTGGTCGGCAGCTGGGGCTCTCGCGACGCCTCCAACACCTTCGCGGCTGGCGGCGGTCTCTACGGGTTCGACACCGGCTACAACCAGAGCATCTACGGGTTCATGGCCGGTGCCGACTTCGGCAAGGAAGGCGTGTTCGCCACCAATGACGCGGTGGTGTTCGGTGTCCTCGGTGGCTACGTCGGGTCCAACCTGAACTTCAGCAATTCGCCCACCTCGGCGGATTACTCGGGCGGGACGGTCGGTGCCTATGCCACCTACATCACCGGCAACTGGTACTTCGACGCCCTCATCAAGGCCGACTTCCTCTCCATGGACTACAACGCGCCGACGCTCGCGGGCATCGGCTACTTCGGAAAGTCCACGGACGCCCGGAACGTCGGCTTCGCGCTCGATACCGGCTACCGGCTCTACACCTGGGCCAATGGCGGGTTCGTCGACGGCCTCGCCACCCTGACCTACGTGAACACCAACATCTCCAACCTCGCCATTGCCGGAAACACCTTCGTGGACTTCGGCAACAACGACAGCCTGCGCGGCAGCCTCGGCGCCCGCGTCGGTGGCCAGATCTACGACGCCGCCACCTACAAGGTGCAGGCGAGCGTGACCGGCCGCCTCTGGTACGAGTTCCTCGGCGACAACGCCGTCACGATCTTCAATCCGGGCGTGCCCTTCGGCACCGTCGACAACTTCGACGGCCTGTTCGGTGAAGTCGGCGTCGGGTTCAACGTCTTCGCCAAGGACTCGGGCTGGAACAGCTTCGTGAATGCCGACGTGAAGTTCGGCGACAACTACACGGCCGGCAGCGCCAAGGGCGGTGTCCGCTACCAGTGGTGAGCGGCACCTGATCCTCGATCAGTCCGGCGGGCGGCGTGCCTTGAAGGTGCGCCGCCCGTTTCTTCTCCGGGGACAAGATCGTGACGGTGCTTGGCTTTCGCTCCAGGCCGTCCCATCCTTCCCGTTCGGGTCAGAGCTGCGGGCGCAGGCCGCCCGGTTCCGGGCCCGCGTTTTCTGGCCCGCGTCGCGTCAGTCCCCGCATTTCGTCCCTTCTCCGGATTCCTTCTGTCCCCGGGTCCTCGTCCACGGAGGCGTCTCGTGATCCTTTCCCGTCTGTTCCGCACCACCTCCTTCCGCGCCAGCCCCTTTCTCGCCCTTGCCGCGCTCCTCGCGGCGACGCCCTTCGCCGTGCTGTTCTCCGAGGACACGGGCGCCGTCACCGTGGCGCAGACCCAGCAGGCGGCGCCGGCCCAGAACCGCACCGCCCAGAACCGCACTGCCCAGAACCAGCCGGCCGCCCCGGCCGCGCCCGCCGGCCCGGTGAAGACGGAGACCCAGTCGTTCGACAATTGGGTGCTTACCTGCCAGGAGGTGCCCCCGGCCGCCGGCGCCAAGGCCGGCAAGAAGACCTGCTTCGCCGTGCTGCGCATCACCGACAACCAGTCGAAGCGCGTGGTCGTGGTGTGGAAGATCGGCCGCGACGGCAAGGATGTGCCGACCATCGCCATCACCACCCCCACCGGCGTGCTGGTGCGCGACGGCGTGGACCTGGTGCTCGGCCAGAACACCCGCAAACTCGCCTACCAGTGGTGCAACGGCACCGAGTGCGAGGCGAGCATTGCCTACGACGCGGCCCTCGCCAAGGAGCTGTCCGCCGCCAAGGAAGCCACCATCGCCTTCCGCCTGCAGGATGGCCGGCAGGTGAACGTCAAGGTGGGCGTCACCGGCGTGGACAAGGTGCTGGCCGGGCTGGCCAAAAGCTGAAGGGCCGGCTGAGCCAAAGGGCTGAGCGGGCCGCCCCCCGTCGCCCTGTCGCTTCTGTCACGCATCCTCACCACCGTCATCCCCCGGCTTGTCCGGGGGATCCACTTTGCCGCTTGTCCGCTTCATCCGGCCCGGCACCCCTCCGGCGGAAGGGTGGATCGCCCGCACAAGGCGGGCGATGACGGCGCTCTTCTGGGCAGGCCGGGGCACGCTGGCCCATGCGGCGAGACCCCTCCCAGCCCCTCCGCCCGCTCGCACCCCGCCGATCTTCACGCCGGGCCCCACCCGCGTTGCGCGCGCGGCGGCAGCTCTCTAGGGTCGCGCTCGAGTTGAGACCCGCGCCCCGGAGGCCCTGTTGCGTCGCCGTATCCTGATCGCCGCGTTCGTCCTGATCGCGGCTTGTGTCGCCATCCGGGCCGCCGTCGTCGCCAGCAACCTGCCCGAGGCGCTCACCGCCGCCCATTTCGAGGCGTTGCGGCCGGAGCCCAACCGCCAGCGCGCCTTCCTCCATCGCATGCCCAAGGGCGGCGACCTGCACACCCACCTGTCGGGCGCGGTCTATGCCGAGCGGCTGATCGCCTGGGCCATCAAGGATGGCTTGTGCCTCGATCCCGCCGCCATGAACATCCTCTCCCCGCCCGCCGACGCGAGCGCGGATAAGCCCTGCGGCACCGACCCGAAGATCGTCCCCATCGCCGACGCGGTGGCCGGCTGGCGCGGCCAGACCACCTTCGATCTTCTGGTGGATGCGCTCTCCCTGCGCTGGTTCCTGCCAACCCCTCAGGTGCCCTCGGGCCACGACCAGTTCTTCGCCTCCTTCTCCAAGTTCAATCCCGCCGCCGGCGGGCCGGACTGGACGCGCACCCTGGAGCGCACCGCCGAGATGACGGTGGACCAGCTGCGCCAGTACGGCGCCGACAACGTGCAATATGCCGAGCTGATGGTGACGCTGATCGAGGGCGAGGACCGCCGCCGCCTCGGCCAGGCCGTCGGTGCCGAGCGCGATCCCAAGGCCATGCTGGCGGCGCTGGACAAGGCCGGCATGGCGGATGTGGTGCGCCGCCGGGTGGAGGACATCAAGGCCCTCGTCGCCCGGGTGGAGGCGCTGCGCGGCTGCGCGGCGGATGCGACCCGCCCCGGCTGCGGGGTGGATTTCCGCTACATCGCGCAGGTGAACCGCAATGGCGCGCCGGCCGAGGTCTTCGCCCAGACGGCGGTGTCGGCGGCGCTGGTGCGGGCCCTGCCGGATGTCGTCGCCGGCTTCAATTATGTGGGGCCGGAGGACTACCGCACGGCCCGGCAGGACTACCGCGCCCACATGCAGTGGATCGGCTTCCTCGCGGGCAAGGACGTGCCGGTGGCGCTCCATGCGGGCGAATTGTGGATCGGGCTGGTGCCGCCGCCGGATCTCGACTTCCACATCCGCGATGCGGTGGAGACGGCGGGGGCGCGGCGCATCGGCCACGGCACCGCCATCGGCTTCGAGCGCGACATGGACGGGCTGCTGGCGGAGCTGAAGGCGCGCGGCGTCGCCATCGAGATCGCGCTCACCTCGTCCGACGTGATCCTCGGCGTGCGCGACCGCCGCCACCCCATCCGCACCTATCTCTCCGCGGGCGTGCCGGTGACGCTGGCCACCGACGATGCGGGCGTCTCGCGCATCGACCTCACCAACGAATATCTGCGGGCGTCGCAGGACCACGGCCTCGGCTATCGCCGCCTCAAGGGCTTCGCCGAGACCGCCATCGACAAGGCCTTCCTGTCGCCGCCGGAAAAGGCCCGCCAGCGCTCCCGCCTCGATGCCGCGTTCACCGCCTTCGAACGCGAGGTGACGGACGCCCTGCCGCTGGGCACCCGCGTCAGCGCCTTCCTCCGCGCGATGGTGGGCGCGGGCGGGCATTGAAGGCGGGGCCGTTCCCCGCCATCCTCCGCGCAACGGGGGAGGGGTGATGGCCGGGGATGACGAGCGGGCCACGGGCCCGGCGCCCATGCAGGGGGGCGGGTTCTACAATGACCACGCCCAGCATCAGGCGAAGGGCGGCGCCCACGGGCTGCCGCTGATCGACCGGGCGTTCGAGGGCATGGAGCTGCAAGCGCCCGTCACGCTGGCCGATTATGGCAGCGCCACGGGGCGCAACTCGCTGGTGCCCATGGGGCTCGCGCTCGGCCATGCGCGCCGGCGGCTGGGGCCGGACGTGCCGGTGAGCGTCGTCCACACCGACCAGCCGGGCAATGATTTCTCCGCCCTGTTCGCGCTGCTGCGGGACGATCCCGACAGCTATCTCCGGCGAGATGCGCGCGCCTTCGCCTCGGCCGTGGGGCGCACCTTCCATGAGCAGGTGCTGCCGGATGCCAGCGTGGATTTCGGCTGGTGCTCGTTCGCCGCCCACTGGATGAGCCGTGCGCCGGTGATGCCGGCGGGCCATGTGTGGCCGCGGCAGACGGCGCCGGCGGTGCGCGCCGCCTTCGCCGCGCAGGCGGCGGCGGACTGGCAGGCCTTCCTCGCCGCCCGTGCGCGGGAGCTGAAGCCGGGCGGGGCGCTGGTGGTGGTGCAGCCGAGCCTGCCGGAGGACGAGCCCACCACCTTCCCGGTGCTGATGGCGTGGGTGGAGGCGGAGCTGGACGCCATGGCGCTGGGCGGGATGCTCACAAAAGACGAGCGCGGGCGCATGACCATCCTCGTCTTCGAGCGCACCGCCGCCGACGCCCGCAGTCCGTTCGCGGACGGCGCCTTCGCGGGGCTCACCCTCGTCGCCGAGGAGGCGCGGGAGATGCCGGACCCGTTCTGGCCGGCCTATGGGGTGGACGGGGACGCGGCGGCGCTGGCGGAGAAGCATCTCGGCTTCTTCCGTGCGCCGTTCCTGCCCTCCCTGCTGGCGGCGCTCGACGCCGGCCGCGATGGCGCCTTCCGCGAAGGGTTCACGACGCGGCTGATGGAGGCGCTGGACCGGCGCATGCGCGCGGCGCCGCAGCCGCTTCTGTCCCCCATGGTGATCCTGACCGGGCTGTACCGGAAGGCGGGGGCGGGCTCTCACGTCGGCGCGGAAAAGCCCGCCGCCAGCGCCACCGGCACACCGTAGCCGTCGCGGGCCAGGGCGGCGGCCTCGGCGATGGGGAGGGGGCGGCCGAGCAGGAAGCCCTGCGCCTCGGCGCAGGAGGTGCGGACGAGCAGCGACCACTGCGCCTCGGTCTCGATGCCCTCGGCGACGGTGGCGATGCCGAGCCGGCCGGTGAGCACGGTGATGGCCTCGACGATGGCGGCGCTGGCCGAGCCCTCGGTGGCGTCCTGCACGAAGGAGCGGTCGATCTTGATCTTGTCGAGGGGCAGGAGGCGCAGCCGGCTGAGGCTGGAATAGCCCGTGCCGAAATCGTCGAGCACGATCTTCACGCCGATCTCGCGCAGCCGCTGGAGCACGGCGAGGCTGGTCTGCTCGCTCTCGAACAAAGCGGTTTCGGTGATCTCGCATTCGAGGCGGCCGGGCGGCAGGCCGCTGTCGCGCAGCGCCGCCTCCACCGTGCCGACGATGTCGCCGAAGGCGAGCTGCACCGGCGAGAGATTCACCGCCACCTTCAGATTGCCGGGCAGGGCGGCGATGTCGGCCACCGCCCGCCGCAGCACGAAGGCGCCGATCTCCACAATGCTGCGGGAATCCTCGGCCAGCGGCACGAAATCGGAGGGCTCGACGATGCCGCGGCGCGGGTGGTTCCAGCGCAGCAGCGCCTCGAACCCGGTGAGCGCGCCGGTGACCACCGAGAAGATCGGCTGGTAGGCGAGATCGAACTGCCCTTCGGCGAGGGCCTCCCTGAGGTCCTGCTCCATCTCCAGCCGGGCGCGCAGATGGGTGTCCATCTCCGGCTCGAACACGCACATGGTGCCGCGGCCCCACGCCTTGGCGCGGTAGAGGGCGAGGTCGGCCTGCTTGAGCAGGGTGTCGGCGTCGATCCACGCCGCCTCGGCCACCGCGATGCCGACGCTGACGCTGACCGCGATGGTATGGCCGAGGGCCGAATAGGGCTCCCCGAGCAGGGCGATGACGCGCTCGGCCAGCTCGGTCGCCGCCTGCGGCTGCTGCGGCCCGATGCTGATGATGGCGAACTCGTCGCCGCTGAGGCGCGCCACCACGTCGGTGGCCTGAACGCAGTTGGTGAGGCGGGCGGCGACCTTCCGCAGCAAAGCGTCGCCCACGGGATGGCCGAGGGTGTCGTTGACGTCCTTGAAGCGGTCGAGGTCGAGATAGAGCAGGGCCATCTTCTCGCTCCGCTCGGCGGCCTCGTAGAGCGCCTTGCCGATGCGCTCGCGGAACACCACCCGGTTGGGCAGGCCCGTGAGGTCGTCGTGATGGGCGAGGAAGCGGATGCGCCCCTCGCGCTCGATCAGCGCCATGTTCTGCCGCTGCGCCTCGGCGGCGGCCTCGGTGGCGCGCAGGTTGGCCTCGGCAAGCTCCGCCTGCACCGCCTTGAGCGCGGTGACGTCGGTGCGGATCGCCACCACGCCGCCGTCCGCGGTGCGCCGGTCGGTCATCAGCAGCCAGCGCCCGTCGGACAGCCGCCGCTCCACCGGGCTGTGCTCGGGACGATGCCAGCGGGCCCGCTCGGCCACCTGCTCCTCGCTCAGCGGACCGGCCGTGGGGAGATGACGGGCCGCGACGCTCGCCCGCATGATCTCCTGGAAGCGGGCGCCCGGCGTCAGAAACGGCGCGGTGATGGCGAACAGCTCGCGGTAGCGCTGGTTGCAGGCGACGAGCCGGTCCTCGCCGTCCCACAGGGCGAAGCCATCGGACATGGCTTCCACCGCATTGGCGAGCACGGCCGTGGCGCGGGCGCGCTCGGCATCCACCCTTTCGCGCTGGCGCAGTGCCAGGAAGAGGGCACCGGCGAAGGCCGTCACGAGCGTGCCCCCCATGGCGGCGGCTGCGATCAGGCGATCGCGGAAGCGCCGCCATGGCGCGAGGGCCTCGTCGAGGTCGGTGACCAGCACCACGCGCAGGTCCCCGGGCAGGGAGCTCCGCACCACGGCCAGTTCCGGCTGGCCCTTGTCGCCGGTGGCGACGAAGGCCCTGCCATCGGGCGGTCGCGTGCCCAGCGCACCGTGCCGCCACTCGCCGACGGCCAGCTCGTCATGGGGCAGCGAGGCCACCAGCTGGCCGTTCGGCCGTTCGATGCGGATGCGCATGCCCGGGGCGAGGCCGGTCTCCGCCAGGATCTTCATGAGGGACTGGGTCGAGACGTCGGCGACGGCGACCACGCCGTCCCATCCGGGAACCGCCCGGACGGCATAGAGCGACCAGTCGCCGTTCACCGGATTCTGCACCGGCCCGATCATGGCGGCGGGCTGGATGCTGGTGGGCTGAGTCACCATGGGCAGCGAGCGCAGCGCGCCGCGTGGCCGGGCCGAGGCGATGATGGTGCCGTCGGGGGCGACCAGCATCATGTCGCGATAGGCGATGGTCTGCAGGTTGAAGCCGCGCAGCAGCTCGTTGGCGGCGGGCGAGGTGGCCGTGACCCCGGCGGCGGCGAACAGCGGCCGGATGGCGGCGAGCGCGCCATGGATCTGGAGCAGTTGACGGTTGAGCGCATTTTCCACGCCCTGGGCGGAGCGCTCGATGTCCGCCTCGGCGATGAGCCGCGTCGCCATGAGGCCGCGATGGGCGAGCAGGGCCGTCCCGACCATCAGCAGGCCCAGGATGACGATGGTCCCGGCGATGACGGAGAGCTTGAGGCGGTGCCAGATCATCGTCGGCGCCAGTCCCCACGCTTGAGGGCGCCGCCGTCCCCGCCGGGGGAGGCCCTTCCGCCCGGATCATCCGGCCGGCTGCGATCACTCGGCTTTGGCGGTCGTCGCGTGCAGTTCGGCAAGATAGGCATTCCATGCATCGGCGCAAGCCGCGCCACACCGCTCGATCCAGCGCGGCAGGATGGTTCCGGAGAGCAGAGTAAGGCGGCGGGCGGCGTCGGCCTCGGATTGCGGCACCACCACCAGCCGGTGGGTCATCGGCCGGCTGCATGCGACGGCGCCGGTGTTGCAGTCGAGCCCGCGGGCGGTGTCGGCCTGGGCCTGCTGCCAGATGCGGCCTTCGAGATCGGCGAGGCCTCCGCGGATCTGGGCCCGCACGTCCTCCGGCAGGGCCATCCAGGCGTTGACGTTGGCGCCGAAGAAGGAAAGCCCCCAGCTGATCGCCATGCTGTGGACGTGGGTGGTGACGTCGCCGAGGCCGATCTCGTGGCCGCTGAGGGTGCCGGTGATGGCGCAATCCACCACCCCCTGCCGCACCGCATCCACCACATCCGCGAACGGCACCACCACGGGAATGGCCCCGAGCGCCTTCATCAGATCGGACTGGGCCACCGAGGAAGTGCGGACCCGGCGGCCGGCGATGTCGTCGAGGCCGCGGAAGCCGGAGCGGCAGAACAGCACCTGCGCCGGATAGGCATAGATGGCGAGCAGCTCGATGTCCCACCGGTCGCGCAGGATGTTGATGAGATGCACGCGGAAGGCGGCGACCGTCTTCTTCAGGGTCGCCATGTCAGGGTTGAGGATGGGCAGGTCCACGGCGTTGAGCTCCGGCTCCTCCGCCGAGACCACCGACATGAGGCCGGTGCCGAACGGCACCACGCCGAGCTGCATGAGCTGCAGCATCTCCTGCCCGCGCAGGCCGCCGCTGTCGTTGGGGATGATGGTGGCGACCACGCGCCCGCTGGTGCGCTCGGTGATCTCGCGCTCCCAGAACGGCTGCTCCAGCCGGGTGAACTGGGTGACGCCGCCGAGCCCGCCCACCACCTGCAGCCGGATGGGTTCATTCTTGGCGCGTGCGGGCGAGGCCGGTTGCAGGGCCATGAGGATGAGGGCGAGGGCGGCCATGAGCTGCCGCAGGCACGCCCGTGCCGTCCCGATTCGCCCGTGAACCGCCTTCCGCCCGCGTCGCGCCCGCATCTTCCGGCCCCGCCTTCAGGCCAGCCGCCCGCCCCGAACCGCAACGCCGGGAAGGGATATTTCTGTGAGAGTGAGCGCATGGGCGGGGAATGCGCAAGCACAAGCTTGCCCCATGGATGCCGCTTTCAGCCCTCAATCGGCGGAGGAGCGTTGTGCCTTCTCGTATTTGCGGACGACCCGCTCCCGCTTGAGGCGCGACAGGCGTTGCAGCCAGAAGATGCCGTCGAGCTGGTCGCGCTCGTGCTGGTGGCAGACGGCACGCAGCCCCTCGGCCTCTTCCTCCTGAAAGGCGCCGGCGAGATCCTGGTAGCGCACCCGCACGCGGGCCTTCCGCTCCACCTCCTCCACCGCGCCGGGCATGGAGACGCTGCCCTCGGCATGGCGGATGGTCTCGGGCGAGGACCACACGATCTCGGGATTGATATAGGTGCGCGGGCCGTCCTCATGGGACAGCTCCAGCACCACCACCCGCGTGGGCACGCCCACATGGGGCGCGGTGATGCCGATGCCCGGCGCGGCGCGCATCGTGTCGAGGAGGTCCGCCGCGAGGTCCGCGAGCGCCGCGTCGAACACCGTCACCGGCGCGGCCGGCAGTCGCAACCGCGGGTCGGGGAATTTCACGATCTGGCGTACCGCCATGGGGGCCTCCGTGTCGCGTCCCGATGCCTCCCGCCCGGACGCGCAGCGGGGACTCGGGACGGGGGGGCGGGATGTAATTTGATACCGTTTGAGGGGAGGTTGGGCGCGACGGCCTCGATCTTGGACCCGGCAGGAGCTGAACCGGTCCTGAACCTGTCCCGAATCCCGCCGATACCCCTGGTGCTACCCCCACTGAACCTGCCGATATCGGCTCCTATTGCGGGCGCCGCTCCCGCTCGTCCCAGCCGCCGATGACGTCCTGTTCCGGCTCCGGCGGACGGGGCATTCCGGCGAGGCGCAGGGTGCGGTCGAGCAGTACTTCGTAGATGGGTTTGCCGCCAAGTCCTTCTGCCACAAGGTTTGCGGTGACGCAGGTGAGGATGGTCGGCAGCAGGAGATCGTAGGCCCCGGTCAGCTCCGCCACCAGCACCATCCCCACCAGCGGCGCCCGCACCGTGGCCGAGAACAGGCCGCCCATGGCGGCGATCCCGCAGGCCGCAAACATCTGAGGCGGAAGGGGAAAAAGGCTCCCGAGTAAGGTCGCGAACAGCACCCCGACCGCCGTCGCCAGCGCCAGGATGGGGGCGAAGATGCCGCCGGGAATGCCGGTGGAATAGCTCGCCATGGTCATGGCGAACCGGATCAGGACGATCCCCGCCAAGGTCAGCGCCGGCAACCCCATGCCCGGCAAGGACACCGCCAGCATCTCCCCCCCGAACGTCGCCTCCGGCCGCAGCACCAGCAACGGCCCCACCGCCGCTCCGACCACCGCCGGCAGGACATAGGGCGAGACCTTCAAAGCCAGTCCCCGTGCGGCATCCAGCGAAAAGACCAGCGCCGCGTTGAAGGCGATTCCCACCCCTCCGAGCACCACGCCAAGCCCGATGAATGCTGGCAGGAAATGAAGCGGCACGGCGGCCACATCCATCTGCATGTCCGGCGCGGTGCCGCCGATGACCTGGGCCACGATGGCGCTCGCCGCCGAGCAGATGATGACCGCGCTATAGGTCCGCAACCCATAGGGAAACTGCCGCCGCGTCTCCTCGATGACGAACAGGATGGCCGCCAGCGGCGCGTTGAACGCCGCCGCCAAACCCGCCGCGGCGCCGGCCGCCAACAGGCCCCGGCTGTCGCGGGTGCTGAGGCCGGCGGCGTCCGAGATGGCCTTGGCGATGGAGGCGCCCATATGGATCGTCGGACCTTCCCGCCCCGCTACCAGCCCCGACCCGAGGGCCAGCACGCCGCCGATGAACTTCACCGGCAGCACCCGCTTCCAGCGCACCTCGCGCAGGCCTTCCAGCGCGCCCTCGATCTCCTGAACGCCGGAGCCCGCCGCCTCGGGCGCGAAGCGGCGCACCAGGAAGACCGCGAGCGCCACCATCAGAGCGGCGCCGGCCGAGAGGGCGGCATAAAGCTCCGGCCCCTGGAAATGCTCGCGCAGCAGCAGCGGCCACTCGCCGGCCTTCACCGTCGCCCAGTGGAAACCGGCGCCGACGCCGCCCCCGATGAAGCCCACCAGAGCGGCGAGGGCGTAATAGACGATGTCACGGGGCTTCTGGGCGGGCTCGGCGGTTGTCACGCGGGACCTCGGGGCGGGGCAGCTGGGCAGCCTGATGCACTGCAGCAACAGACTTAGCTGAGGCGTGCGGTGGGGGGCAAGGACTACCGACCCGTCCTCGTCCCGTCCCGCCTGCTTTCAAACCGCCTTGAGCGCCGGGGGCGCGGCCGGTCCCAGCATTCGCGGCGATTCCTCGCCGTGGAGGTGCAGCACCCGGTCATGCAGGTCCACCAGGGTGTTGCGGTGGCCGATGGAGATGAAGGTGCTCTCCGGCAGACGCTCCCGCAGCAAGCGGTAGAGCGCCGCTTCGGTCGCCTCGTCGACGGCGGACGTGGCCTCGTCCAACAGCAGCACCTCGGGCTCTTCCAGCAGTGCGCGGGCGATGGAGATGCGCTGCTGCTCACCCAGCGAAAGCTCGTGCGGCCACAGGGCTTCCGCATCCAGCCGGCCGGCGAGGTCGGAGAGCCCGACGGCGGTCAAGGCCTCGGCGATACGGTCCCGCGGCACGTCGGCGACGGGGCGGGGATAGGCGAGGGCCACATCCAGCCGTCCGGCCGGGACATAGGGCTTCTGCGGCAGCACCATGAGGCGATGCTCGGCGTGCCGGTGCACGGCGCCCGTCGAGTAGGGCCAGATACCGGCGATGGCGCGCAGCAGCGTGGTCTTTCCGGCACCGGAAGGACCGGTGATGAGCACGCATTCCCCGTGCGCGATATGGAGTTCGTCGGTGGCGATGAGGGGCGCGCCGCCCGGCAGGCGCACATCAAGCCCGCGCAGCGCCAGGGCCTTGGTGGCGGGAAGGGAGGCGAGGCTCTCGGTGGGGCGGTTGGTCTGCGCCGCCGCGATGGCCTTCTCGAAGCCGGTGAGCCGCTGCACGACCGAGGTCCATTCCGCCAGGGTCACGTAACTGGAAATGAAGAAGGAGAACGATCCCTGCACCGAGGAGAAGGCGCTCGCCGTCTGCATCAGCTGGCCGAGCTGGATCTGGCCGGAGAAATAGGCCGGGGCCACCACCACGTAGGGGAAGATGGTCGAGATCTGGTTGTAGCCGGCGGTGAACCAGGTGAGGCGCTTCTGCGCCTTCATCAGCTCGACGAAATTGCCGAAGATGTGGGAGAAGCGCCCCTCGAGCTTGCGCTCTTCGGCCTGCGCGCCGTCCAGAAGGGCGATCTGCTCGCCGTTTTCGCGCACCCGCACGAGATCGACGCGGAAGTTCGCCTCATAGCGCTGCTGCTCGAAATTGAGCTTCACCAGCGGCCGGCCGATGAAATGGGCGAGGAGCGTTCCGCCCGCGGCATAGATCAGCGCCGCCCAGAACAGGTAGCCCGGCACGTTCAGCTCGCGCCCGAACAGGTGCAGCGGCAGCGAGCCGGACAGATTCCACAGGATGACCGAGAAGGAGATGAGGGACACCACGGTGCCGAGCAGACCGACGCCGACCGAAATCGTGCGGCTGATGAAGGACTGCACATCCTCGGCGATGCGCTGGTCGGGATTGTCCGCCTCATCGCCGCCGAGCCGCAGGCGATAATGCACGTCGTCACCCAGCCACGCGTTGAGATAGCGCCGGGTGAGCCAGCGCCGCCAGCGCACCTCCAGCCACTGCTTCAGGTAGATCTGGTAGACCGCCACGACGATGGCGCCTGCGGCGATGGCGCAGAAGATCAGGATCTGCGTCTTGAACGCGGCGAAGTCCTTCTCCTGTATGGCATTGTAGAACGCGACGTTCCACTCGTTCAGCATCACCGTGGCGAACACCCACGCGAGCTCCAGAGCGATCACCGCGGCGAGGAGGCCGATGGCGATCCAGCGTTCCTCGCTTTTGAAATAGGGCACGGCGAGGCGGCGGATGTCGCCGAGAAGGGATAGAAGGGCACGCAAGGCCGGGCTCTCCGGGAGGGCTTCGCGGCAAGCATTGAACCCCCGCGCATGGCTGAACCATGGCCGCAGGATGAAGGATTGGAAAGGTGCCGGTGCGGCAGGGGAAGCGGGGTTACAGACAGGATTGCAAATCGAGTCTGTAACCCCGGGTCATCGGGCAGTCACGCACGGGGAGCCTGACCAGTCCTCCCGAAATGGGTCGCGCTGGACATGGCTCGCATCGTCCAGGTGACGCGCTCAGGCCTTCTTCACGAACTCCGTGCGCAGCACGAGGCCCTTCACCTTCTCGACCTTGCAGTCGATTTCTTCAGGGTCGCCGGTGAGGCGGATGCCTTTGACCAGCGTGCCGCGCTTCAGGGTCACGGACGTGCCCTTCACCTTGAGGTCCTTGATGAGAGTGACGTTGTCGCCGTCCTTCAGGACGGCGCCGTTGGCGTCGCGGACTTCAATGTCGGACATCTTCCTCAAACCTCCTTGGCCAGCTCGCGCAGGCGGAACTTCTGGATCTTGCCGGTGGAGGTCTTGGGAATTTCCTCGAAAACCACGTGGCGGGGGCACTTGTACGCCGCCAGATGAGCGCGGCAATGGGCGATGATGTCCTCGGCCGTCGCGCTCATGCCGTCGCGCAGCTCGACGAAGGCGACGGGCGTCTCGCCCCACTTCTCGTCGGGCTTGGCTACCACGGCGGCCGCGGCGATCGCGGGATGCTTGTAGAGGGCATCCTCCACCTCGATGGAGGAGATGTTCTCGCCGCCGGAGATGATGATGTCCTTGGAGCGGTCCTTGAGCTGGATGTAGCCGTCGGGATGCTTCACCCCGAGGTCGCCCGAGTGGAACCAGCCGCCTGCGAAGGACTTTTCGGTGGCCGAGGGGTTCTTCAGATAGCCCTTCATCACCACGTTGCCGCGGAACATGACCTCGCCCAGCGTCTCGCCATCGGCGGGGACCGGAACCATGGTTTCGGGGTCCATCACGTCGAGGGCTTCCAGCGCGCTGTAGCGCACGCCCTGCCGGGACTTGAGGAAGGCCCGCTGCTTGGCGTCGAGCGCATCCCACTCCGCGTGCCAGTCGTTGACGACCGCCGGGCCGTAGACCTCGGTGAGGCCGTACACATGGACCACGTTGAAGCCAGCGTCCTGCATGGCGGCGAGCACGGCTTCCGGCGGCGGGGCGGCGGCGGTGATGAACTCCACCCGGCCGGGCAGGGGGCGCTTGTCGGCTTCGGCCGCGTTGAGCAGCGTGGACATGACGATGGGCGCGCCGCACATGTGCGTCACCTTGTGGTCGGCGATGGCGTCGAACATGGCTTTCGCCCGCACCTGACGCAGGCACACATGGGTGCCGGCCACCAGCGTGATGGACCAGGGGAAGCACCAGCCGTTGCAGTGGAACATGGGCAGCGTCCACAGATACACCGGATGCTTGCCCAGAGCGCACGTCACCACATTGCCGACCGCCAGCAGATGCGCGCCGCGGTGGTGATAGACGACGCCCTTCGGATCGCCCGTGGTGCCGGACGTGTAATTCAGGGCGATGGCGTCCCATTCATCGGCCGGCGTCTTCCAGGCGAAGTCTTCGTCGCCGGTGGCGAGAAAATCCTCGTATTCCATCACCCCGATGCGGTCGCCCGGACCGGTGAACTCGGGATCGTCATAGTCGATGACGAGCGGCTTGCAGACGGCGAGGGCGAGGGCCGCCTTGATGACCGGAGAGAATTCGCGGTCGGTGATGAGCACCTTCGCCTCGCCGTGGTCGAGGGTGAAGGCGAGGATGGCGGCGTCGAGCCGGGTATTCAGCGAATTGAGCACCGCGCCCACCATGGGCACGCCGTAATGGGCTTCCAGCATGGCCGGCGCGTTGGGCAGCATCACCGCAACGGTGTCGCCGACGCCGACGCCCACCTTTGCGAGCGCCGAGGCAAGGCGCCGGCTGCGGGCGTAGAAATCGCGGTAATTGCGCTTCAAATTGCCGTGCAGGATGGCGGTGTGGTCCGGAAAGACGCTCGCCGCCCGCTCGAGGAAGCCGAGGGGCGTCAGCGGCTGGTAGTTCGCCGCATTCCGATCGAGATCCTGGTCGTAGATGCCGGCCATCGTGTCTCCCCCCTCGTCCGAAAGCTTGTGTTCGCGCCGGGATTCCGGTCGAATTGGAGCGCGAACCTAGCCGAGGGCGGCAGGGCGGTGCAATCAGCGGTGCCCGATACCAAAGTACCAGTTCGCCGCATGTGGTTGCAGGCCCAGGCGACAAACGTCTTACGCATTTGTGCGAGCTTGCGCTGTAAAAAAGCACCCGGCACTACCGGGCCAAAGAAGACCCTTGAGGGAGACGTCCATGTCCATTGATCGCGCGAGCCGCTACGCGCAGGCCTATGCCGGCTGGAAGACCGATCCGTCCGCCTTCTGGGCCGAGGCTGCCCGCGGCATCGACTGGACCCGGCCGCCGGAGACCATCTTCGATGCCGATGCCGGCGTCTATGGCCGCTGGTTTCCCGATGCGGTGGGCAATGTCTGCCACAACGCCCTCGACCGCCATGTCGCGGCCGGCCGTGGCGACCAGGCGGCACTGATCTACGACAGCCCGGTTGCCGGCACCAAGCGCACGCTCACCTATGGCGAGATGCTGAAGGAGACGGCGACGCTGGCCGCCGTGCTCCAGGACATGGGCGTCACCAAGGGCGACCGCGTTCTGATCTACATGCCCATGGTGCCGGAAGCGATCTGCGCCATGCTGGCGTGCGCCCGCATCGGCGCCATTCATTCCGTGGTGTTCGGCGGGTTCGCCGCCAAGGAGCTCGCCACCCGCATCGAGGATGCCGAGCCGAAGGTGATCCTCGCGGCCTCCTGCGGCATCGAGCCGAACCGCGTGGTGCCTTACAAGCCGCTCCTCGACCTCGCCATCTCCATGTCGGCCGTGAAGCCGGAGCACTGCCTGGTGCTGCAGCGGACCCAGGGGCCGGGCGCGCTCGTGGAGGGCCGCGATCTCGACTGGCAGGCCGCGGTCGATGCCGCAGCCGCGGCAGGCAAGGCCGCCCTCTGCGCCGACATGCGGGCGACCGATCCGCTCTACATCCTCTACACGTCAGGCACGACCGGGAAGCCCAAGGGCGTCGTGCGGGACACCGGCGGCTACATGGTGGCGCTCGACTGGAGCATGAAGAACCTCTACGGCATCAAGCCCGGCGAGGTATTCTGGACCGCCTCCGACATCGGCTGGGTGGTCGGCCATTCCTACATCGTCTACGCCCCGCTGATCCTCGGCGCGACCACGCTGGTCTATGAGGGCAAGCCGGTGGGCACGCCCGACGCCGGCGCCTTCTGGCGGGTGATCGAGGAGCACGGCGTCGTCGCGCTGTTCACGGCGCCGACCGCGCTCCGCGCCATCAAGAAGGAGGACCCGGACTGCCTCCTGAAGCAGGGGCGCGATCTTTCGCGCTTCCGCACCCTGTTCCTCGCCGGCGAGCGGGCTGATCCTGATACCGTCGTGTGGGCGCAGGAGCAGTTGAAGGTGCCGGTGGTTGACCACTGGTGGCAGACGGAGACCGGCTGGGCCATCGCCGCCAACCCCGTGGGCCTCGGCCTTCTGCCCATCAAGCTCGGCTCGCCCACGGTGCCCATGCCCGGCTACGACGTGCAGATCGTGGACGAGGCCTCCAAGCCCGTTCCGGCCGGCACCATGGGCTCCATCGTGGTGAAGCTGCCTTTGCCTCCCGGCTGCCTGCCCACCTTGTGGCAGCAGGACGACCGTTTCGCCGAGAGCTACCTCGCCGAGTTCCCCGGCTACTACAAGACCGCCGACGCCGGCTTCCTCGACGATGACGGCTATGTCTTCGTCATGGGCCGCACCGACGACATCATCAACGTCGCCGGCCATCGTCTCTCCACCGGCGGCATGGAGGAGGTGCTGGCCTCCCATCCGGACGTGGCCGAGTGCGCCGTCATCGGCGTGAAGGATGAGCTGAAGGGCGAGGTGCCCTGCGGCTTCGTCGTACTCAAGGCCGGCGAGCGACGCGCGCCGGACGTGATCGAGAAGGAACTGGTGGGGCTGGTGCGCGACCGCATCGGGCCGGTGGCGGCCTTCAAGCTCGCGGTCACCGTGAACCGCCTGCCCAAGACTCGCTCGGGCAAGATCCTGCGCGGCACCATGAAGAAGATCGCGGACCACGATCCCTGGACCGTGCCCGCAACCATCGACGACGCGGGTGTGCTGGAGGAGATCGAGGGCGTGCTCAAGGAGCGCGGCATCGCCTGAGCGGGGTGCCGCTTTTTGACCCTATCGAGGCCGGGCGATTGCCCGGCCTTTTTGCGTCCGGCAGCCGGGATTTTGGTCCCCCGACTTCAACGACGGCCGCCGCCGCGGGAGGGCACATAGCAGCTGTAGCCGATGAAGCACTGGGGATTGTCGCGCGTGGGCACCCATTCCGGGCGGGTCTCCTGGTCGTAGACGCAGAAGCTCTGGTCCCGCACATAGCGATCATAGAGGGTGGGGGAGGTGGCGAGCACCACGGCGCCCTTCGATTGAATGAGGGCCGCGGCCTGGGTGCAGGTGAAGGATCGGCTCTGCGTCTGCGCCGCCGCAGGCCCGGCGAGGGCGGCAAGGCCGGCCGCCATCACAAGGCCGAGAACCGGGCGGACCCGGCAGGTGGTGCACGTCGTCATGGCATCCTCCTTCGTGACGGACCTTTCGAGCCGGTCGTTCCTCACCGGAAGGAATTGTCCCGAGTCGGCACGTAGCAGGTATAGCCCACGAAGCATTGCGGATTGTCCTTCGTCTTGATCCATTCCGGCTTCAGCTGCTCGAAGCCGGAGCAGTAGCGCAGCGAAATCACGTAGCGGTCGAAGATGTTGGGACCCGTGCCCATGACGATGGCGCCTTGGCTCGAGACGAGGCCGGCCGCCGCGGCGCACGTCATCGTGAGGCTGTCTGGCCGCGCCAGCGCGGCGCCGGAGGTGATTGCGGCGAGCGCCGCCCCGGCCGCGACCGACCGCGCAAAGGCGGGGAATCGGTAAGGTTGCATGGCGTCCTCCTTCGGGAGACCTACGAATCCAGACTAAATCCGGGCCTCTGAACGCAGCTTGAAGGCGATTGTTTTTACGAACAATTTACCTTTCGGATCCGGTCACCGCGCCGATAGCCGGCGAAGGGCGGCCAACACCGCTATGTAGCGGTAGCATACTAGGAATTTGGCTCCGAGGCGTGCTGATTTGGGGCGACTGTGGCAAGAATGTTACGGCATTCCGGCGAGACCCCTGCTAGATAGATGTCACTGGACGAAAGGACTTGTGGCCCGAGACGGTCGTCGGTGATTTCGCCCAAAGCACAAGTTACCCAAGCAAGGGGGTTTTGGTCATGAAGCGGTTCCTTCTCGCCACTGTCGCGCTGGCGGCGCTCTCGGCTCCGGCCGCGGCTGCTGACCTGGCGACGAAGTATCCCGTCAAGGCGGTTGCCGTCGTTCCGGTGTTCTCCTGGACCGGCTTCTACATCGGTGGCAACGTCGGTTACGGCGGTGACTCGTTCACCTACGACGTCAACTACTTCGGCGCCCCGGTCGCCTCGGCCAGCCTGAACTCCTCCGGCTTCTATGCCGGTGGCCAGATCGGCTACAACTACCAGTTCGCGAACAACGTCGTCCTCGGTATCGAGACCGACCTGCAGTGGGCCAACATCGCTGGCACCGTCAGCGCTTCCGTCCTCGGCCTGCCGGTCGTGAGCGCTGGCACCACCATCGACTACTTCGGCACGATCCGCGCCCGCCTCGGCTACGCGATCGACCGGTTCCTGCCCTACATCACCGGTGGTGTGGCCTACGGCAAGACCGCGACCACGGCTTCGATCCTGGGCGTGCAGGTGTTCGACCAGTCCAGCACCAACTGGGGCTGGACCATCGGTGCCGGCGGCGAGTTCGCCATCACCAACAACTGGACGTTCAAGGCCGAATACCTCTACGTCGACCTCGGCTCTGCCAACGTGGACGCCGTCGCGATCGCGCCCGGCCTGAGCGCTGGTACGGACTCCAAGTTCAACTCGTTCCGCGCGGGTGTGAACTACAAGTTCTGATCGAAGCTCTGCTTCATCGTGAAGCCCGCTGCCTCGGCAGCGGGCTTTTCTTTTGCCTGCGCGACCCCGGCTTGGCGACCCGATCCCGTTCCGGTCCAGGCCGCCGTTTCCGAACCATCAAACCGCATCAGCGCGCGCCCGGAGCCCGCCACCGCCGCGGTTGTCGCTGAAGCCTCAACTGGGCTAGCGTTGCCCCATGAGCGACGAAATCGCCTTCGACCGAAGCTTTGATGTTCCAGCCGGCCGCCTCGATCAGGTGACGCCGCTGGTCCGGCGCATCGTGGCGCCCAATCCCTCACCCTTCACTTTCACCGGAACCTGCTCCTACATCGTGGGAAAAGGTACGGTGGCGATCATCGATCCGGGGCCGGATGATCCCACCCATATTGCGGCACTGCTCGATGCCGTGCGGGGCGAGACCGTCAGCCACATCGTCATCACCCATACCCATCGCGACCATTCCCCCGCGGCGCGCGCCATCCAGGCCGCCACCGGTGCGCCGACTGTTGCGGAGGGGCAACATCGCGCCGCCCGCCCGCTCGCCATCGGCGAGGTGAACCCATTGGACGCCAGCGCCGACATGGACTTCCGGCCGGACGTCGTCCTGCCTGGCGGTGAGGCGGTGGGTGGTCCGGGCTGGACGCTGACGGGTATTGCCAGCCCGGGGCATTGCGCCAACCACATGGCCTTCGCGCTGGCCGAGGAAGATCTCATCTTCTCCGGCGATCATGTGATGGCCTGGGCCACCTCCATCGTCGCGCCCCCGGACGGCTCCATGGGCGACTACATCCGATCGCTCGAGCGCTTCGCGGCACGCACCGAGTCGGTCTACCTCCCCGGCCACGGCGGGCCCGTGCGCGGCGCCCCGGCGTTCGTGCGCGATTACCTCGCCCATCGTGTGGCGCGGGAGGCCGCGATCCTGCGGGCGCTGGACCGGGACGTGGAGACGATTCCCGATCTGGTGCGGGGCATCTATATCGGCCTCGATCCCCGACTGGTGGGGGCGGCATCGCTCACTGTTCTGGCGCATCTCGAGCATCTGGTGGCCAGCGGCCGGGTCGTCACCGATGGAACGGCAGCCATCACCGGCCGATTCCGCCGGGCGGCCTGACGCGAGAGAAACCGGCGCGGCCATGTGCGGACGGTTCGTCCAGCTGACGCCTCCGGCGGCCCTCGCCGCCCTGTTCGGGGTCGATCCGACGCTGGCGCCTCTGCCCAACGTCCCGCCCCGCTACAACGCGGCGCCGACTCAGACTCTCATGGTCGTCCGCCGAAATCCCGAGACGGGGCGACGTCATCTCGATCTGCTGCGTTGGGGATTGGTGCCGTCTTTCGCCAAGGACCCATCCGGCGGCGGCAGCCTCATCAACGCGCGTTCGGAGACTGTTGCCGAAAAGCCGACCTTCCGCGGGGCTTGGCGCGCCCGGCGCCGTTGCATCGTCCCTGCCGACGCCTTCTATGAGTGGAAGGCCGTGGACAAGCGGCGCCAGCCCTTCGTCATTTCCCGCGCCGATGGCTCTCCCATGTCCTTCGCCGGCCTGTGGGAGGGCTGGAAGGATCCCGGCACGGGCCAATGGCTCCGCACCTTCACCATCCTCACCTGCCCCGCCACAGAACGCCTGCGCCCGCTGCACGAGCGCATGCCGGTCATCCTGCCCGACCAGGAAATTTCAGCCTGGCTGGAGGGGGAGGAGGGCGCCGCCCTGATGCGCTCCTATCCCAGCGAGGCGCTTCGCCTGACCCCGGTTTCGGCCAGCGTCAATTCCGTCCGCAATGAAGGCCCGGGCCTGGTGGAACCGTTGCCGCCGGACGAGGCGGCGGCTGCCGTCGCGCTTCTGGGAACGTCTGCGGTCTGAGACTCAGCGCCGCCGCCGCTCGGCTGCGAGGTCCGCCATCAGCGCCTCGATGCGCTGGGCGTTGGTGCCGAGGTCATGGATGCCGTAGCGGGCGGAGGAGCGCACATCGACCCGCGCCCCCTTCGCGGTTGGCCGAATGCGGATCGAGACGTCGCTGCGGAAGCCCATGACGGGCGAAACCGCCACGGCCTCGATCTGACCGTCGCGCCGGGTTCCGCGCGGGGGAATCGCATCGAGGATGTGCCAGCGCCGCTTCTGTACCAGGGCAAGGACGGTGTTGAACGCCTCTTCCGGCGTCGCCGTGAGGTCGACCGGCTTGATGCCGGGATAGGCCATGCGCTGGGTCTCGGCCGCCGCCGCCCCGCCGAAGGCAAGGCTGTTGGCATCCCGGGGGTGGGCCAGCATGAGGGCGCGAAAGCGGGGCGGATCGGTGGGGTCCGTCGCGATATCGGTTAGCTTTGGCAGCATCATGCCACGGGCGAGGACGGCTGCAGGCCCGGCGAGAACCAGGCCGCCTATGGCGACCGCAGCAATGGCGCGGCCGATGCCGAGCCATCCCGTTTCCCAGGTGATGAAGAAGGCGACGATACCCATGGCGGCGGCGATGAGCGCCATGCCGAGCCCCGCCGACAGCGTGGCGATGGCCGGTTGGAAATCCAGCATTCCCGCGCGATAGAGACCGGCAGCAAGCGCCACCACGGGCACCGAGAACAGCGCCAGCCGAAAGCTCCAGCGGGCCAGCGGTGAATAGCGCTCCTCGGTGTAAAGCCGGCGTCTGATCATCCTGCGGCCTGTGGTGCGCGTCCTGCGCCGTTGCCGGTTGGTTAGACCGCGTTTTCGGCGGCGAGGGAAGAGGCTTTGCCCCCCGAGGCGAGGAGGACCTCGGGCAGGTCGTCCACGCTGTCCACCACGAGATCCGCATCGGTGACGAGATCGTCCACCGGCGCCGGCCCGCTGCGCACCAGGATGAAGCGCGCGCCCGCCCCACGTGCGGCCGCAAGGTCGTGGGCACTGTCGCCGATCACTGCCATTGCGTATGGGCGGTGGCCGAACCGCTCGGCGAAAGCCGCCACCATTCCCGGACCCGGCTTTGAGCCGAAGCCGGAATCATAGCCGTGAACCGCGTCGAGAAGATCGAGAAAGCCGAGGGCTGCCGCCTGCTGACGGGCGTTCTCTTCCGCGTCATTGGTGACGATGCCGAGGGCGAAGCCTGCCGCCTTCAGCCGTTGCAGCGCCCGGGCGGGATGGCCGATGGGCGTGAGGTTGGCGAGACCCTCGGCCGCGAACAGGCGATCGATCTCCGCGAGGAAACCGGCATCGGCGGGGCGGCCCAGAGCGTGAGCCCAGAGCGGGCCATAATGGGCCGACGAGCCGGAAACGAGGGGCGAGGTGGGCAGGAAGCGTTCCTCGTCGGGGAGATAGTGGCTCACCGCCTCTAGCCGGGCGACGGCATGGGCGTCATCGCGCGCCATCTGCCGCATGACCGCACCGGCCGCCCGACCCCAGGTGCGGTCGAAGTGAACCAGGGTGCCGTCCTTGTCGAAAAGCAGCGCGGTCAGATCCTGCATGGGTTCATCCGCTGGGCGGGGAGGGGCTCCCGCAGGCCGGCTCGACCGCAGCGGAGGACGTCTTTAGTATCACGTGTATGTCATCCAGACGACCCGCCGCTCCGAGCCGTTCCCTAACCATGCCCGACGCAGCGCTGCGGAGGACGGTGCCGTGGACGGCGGGGATACCGGTCGCCGTATGCATCGGCCTGGTCGCATTCACGATGCCCGGCCCATCAAGCGCGGCGACCCCGCTGCCGCCCGTCAAGCCCAAGGATCTCAAGGCGTCCTCCTCTTCTGCGGTTGCGCGGGTGCCTTCCCTGCGCGCGGCGCCGCTTCCGCCGCGGCGCCCGCCGGAACTGGCGGAGGAGGACAGCGCGGCGGAGGCCGATGGGCAGGACGCCGCGCGGCAGGAGGGACCGGTGGACGTGGGCAGGGCAGATCGCTTCGTGCGGGATCCCGTACGGCCTGCGCAGCGGCCGCAGGTGGCCTCGCGGGAGACGGCGCCCGACGCCGCGGTGACCTCCGGCGGCCCGAGAGTCCCGACTCCATCGGCCGTATCTCCCAGCGTGGTGCCATCGCCACCGGCCGGTCCCATGATGATGCCCGCCGCCTGCGCCGATCTGATCGCGGAGGGGGCGATCGAGGCCAGCCTTGAGACGTCCCTCACTCCCAGTCCAGTCTGCGGCACGTTCATCCCGGTCAGACTGACCGCGGTTCGGCTGGCTGATGGACGGATGCTTCCGCTGAAGCCGGCCGCGATCTCGCGATGTGAAATGACCGTGGCGGCCGCGGCGTGGATGAGTGAGGCGCTGGCCCCCGCCGTTGCTGCCGCCGGTGGGGAGCTGACGGCGATCCGCATCGCCGATTCCTACAATTGCCGCCCGCGCAACCGGGTGGCGGGCGCCAAGATGAGCGAGCACGGCCGCGGCAATGCGGTGGATGTGGGCGGCTTCGAGCTGGGCGACGGACGGGTGTGGACGGTCGCGAAGGGGGGCCTGCCGATGGCCCTGCGTGCGTCCATGAAGGACAGTGCCTGCACCCGTTTCGCCACGGTGCTCGGCCCCGGCTCAGACGGTTATCATGAGGATCACATCCATGTGGACCTCGCCCAGCGCCGGAATGACTTCAAGCTGTGCCACTGGAATCTCGACGCCGGTTCAGCTGTGGCATCACGCAAGGACAAGCCGGCGGCGAACGCTCCGGCGGCTTCGACCGGGGGCGGAGATGACGAGGCGGCGGAGAAGGCCGCGGCAGCCGCCGCCGAGAATGCCGAGGCCGAGCCCCAGGCCCAGAGTGCGCCACTTCCCCCGCCCAAGGGCGGGGCTGCAACCGGCAAGCCCACCACCGGCAAACCCGCTACGGGGAAGGGCACGGCGAAAAGTGACGCGCCGGGCGCGGATCGCGCCGCAAAGCCCGGCCAGACGAAGACGTCCCCACCCAAGAATACTCAGACCAAGGACAGTGGCTCAAAGGGCTCCCAGCCAAAGCAGGGGCAGGCCGACTGAAGGCTTCACAGTCTTCCGTAAGGAGAGCACGCAAACAAAAAAAGGGCGCGGCCGAGCCGCGCCCTTTTGCGTCAGACAGCCGTAAGGCTCAGAGCACCACGACCTCGGCGCCAACCGGAACCCGGCTGTAGAGATCGATCACGTCCTCGTTGAGCATGCGGATGCAGCCCGAGGAGATCGCCTGGCCGATGTATTCCGGCTGGTTGGTGCCGTGGATACGGAACAGGGTGTCCTGATTGCCCTGGTAGAGGTACAGGGCGCGGGCGCCCATGGGATTGTGGGGGCCGGGCGCCACATAGGAGGGCAGGCCGGCAATGCGCTGGTGGATTTCCGGCGTGGGAGTCCAGCTCGGCCATTCGGTCTTGCGACCGACCTTGGCCTGGCCGCGGAAGGCGAGGCTTTCCTCGCCGACGGTCACGCCGTAGCGGATCGCCTTACCGTTGCCTTCCACGTAGTAAAGGTACTTGTTCGGGGTATCGACGACCACCGTTCCCGGCTTCTTGTTGGTCGGATACTCAACGATATGCCGCGCATACTGACCCGAAGGCTTCACATTCGGGTACGGCTTGTTTGCAAGAAGCTGCTTGTCACGCGCCGTCATCGCCGTTTCCGGCGCCGGCGCAATTGTCTCGGACACGCAGCCGCTGAGCATCAATCCCGTCAGCAGTGCCCCGACGACCCGCCACATCATAGCTCGCCTCTTTAACTCTTCCCTTGACGCACAAGGAGGATTCGACCCGCAAAAATGAATTAACCCAATGTCCGCTCCGCTAGAAGGGTGTTCAGTTGAGGAGAGGATGCTTGTGAGAAAGCGTTGCAGAAATGCCTCACAGATTGCCCTTTCGGCACCCTCTTTGGAGTTTCGCAAGCTTTGGGGCGCCTACTCTTCGTATGACCGCGGAGAAGTCGCATCGGCTGCACAGTTTTGACGCAGTTGATCGCCATCTCTGGAAGGGTCACGCGAAGGTGCCGCTGCGTAACGGCGCACCACACAGGAGTTGGGACATGTCTACCGGACACCAAGGGCTCAGCCCCCGGGAGGAATCGGATCTGAAGCGTACGGCGCAGAGCCAGCAGTGGCGCGACATCGGCATTTCCGCCGTAGCCGCGGCCGCCCAGCAGGCGAGCGACAAGAAGGCGGTCGAGGCCAAGGCGGCGCAGGCCAACAAGGTCGTCACCCTCAAGGACATCGACTTCCTCGCCGCCTGAGGCGGGAGCGATGGTCCACCCGGAACCGGCGCGGGGGCCGGACCGGGGTGGTGAAAGCGGTGCGCTGGCCGCAAGATGTCACGCATCGACACCCCCACGTCCCGATCGGCGGCGACACCGTTTTGCCGCCGGACGTCCGGATGGGTGGTATCCGTAGCGGGGAGTGGAAGCGGCGGCGGTCGCACCTCCCGATCGGCTCGGTTCCCACACGCCTCGCGGCGGGCTAGAAGGGCGGGCCGATCAAGGACCGCCGCATGCTCTTCGCCTATATCGCCAGACAAGGAAGCCTTGAGGCCGTTCCGGTCACGGACGGACCCATCCCCGAGGCCGCGGTCTGGGTCGACCTGATCTCCCCCTCCGAGGCGGACGACGACCGGGCGGAATCGTTCGCCGGCATCTCCGTGCCCACGCGCGAGGAGATGGGCGAGATCGAGCAGTCGAGCCGCCTCTATGTGGAGGACGGCGCGCGCTACATGACCGCCACCATACTCTGCGGCGCCGATACCGAGACGCCGGTGATGCTGGCCGTCACCTTCATCCTCACCCGCAACCGCCTCATCACCGTGCGCTACGGCGAGCCCCGGGCATTCCCCTCGGTCTCCAACCGGCTGGGCAAGTCGTGCCCCGCAACGGTGAAAGGCGAGGATATCCTCATCGAACTGCTGGAGGCCGTGGTGGACCGTTCCGCCGACGTGCTGGAGCAGATCGGCGCGGACGTGGAGCGCATCTCCCGGCGCATCTTCGAGCGTTCGAGTGGTCGGGAGAACGCCAACCAGCGCTACCGCGCCATCCTGTCCCACATCGGCCGCAAGGAGGGGCTCGTCTCCTACGCCCGGGAAAGCCTCGCTTCGCTGCAGCGGCTCATTTCCTTCCTCGGCGCGGACACCGACGGCTCGACCATCGCGAAAGACGGCAAGGCCAACATCAAGTCCATGAGCCGGGACGTGGCCGGACTGTCCGACTATGCCAATTTCCTCGGCGACAAGCTGCAGTTCCTGCTGGACGCCACCATCGGCATGGTGGGCCTGGAACAGAACAACATCATCAAGATCTTCGCCGTGCTCTCGGTGGTGCTCATGCCGCCGACGCTCATCGCCTCGATCTACGGCATGAACTTCCAGCATATGCCGGAGCTGAGCTGGACCTATGCCTATCCGGCGGCGCTCGTCGCGATGGTGATCTCCGGCATCCTGCCCTACGTCTTCTTCAAGTGGCGCGGCTGGCTGTAGACCGCCGCGTCAGACGTGCTGGCCGCCATTGATGTGGATCTCGGCGCCGTTGAGGTAGGAGGAGGTCTCCGTGCACAGCACGTAGATGATCTTCGCCACCTCGTCCGGCGTGCCCAGGCGCTGCATGGGAATCTGCGCCACGATCTTGTCGGTGCCCGGCGAGAGGATGGCGGTGTCGATCTCGCCCGGCGCGATGGCGTTCACCCGGATGCCCCTGCGACCAAAGTCGGAAGCCATCTCCCGCGTCAGGGAGGCCAGCGCCGCCTTCGAGGTGGCATAGGCCGCGCCGGCGAAGGGGTGCACCCGCGAGCCGGCGATGGAGGTGACATTCACCACCGAGCCCTGCGCCTTCTCCAGTTCCGCCGAAAGCCCGCGGGCGAGGATGATGGGGGCGAAGAAATTCACCTGGAACACGTCCACCCAGGTCTCTAGGTCGGTGTCCAGCGTACCGAGGCGGGTGCCTCCCTCGCCCTTGGGCGAGATGGCGGCATTGTTGACCAACGCGTCGAGCTTGCCCTCCGGCAGGCGGCTCTTGACCTCGGCGATGGCCGCCTTGGTGCTGGCAGGGCTCGAAAGGTCCACCTGCAGATGGTCTTCGGGGCCGGCACCCCACGGGCACTTCTCCGGAAAAGCATGGCGCGAGCAGGAGATGACGCGCCAGCCGGCGGCGGAGAAGCGCTTCACCGTGGCGTGGCCGATGCCGCGCGAGGCCCCGGTGAGGAGCATGATGCGCGGCCGGTCTTCGGTTTCGGATGTCATGATGTCAGCCTCGGCCACAGCGGGCGAACGTGATGCAGCATCCGCCCACGTCCGGGTCAAGTCCCGTCAGCCCCGCCGCCAGCCCTTTCGGTCAGGGATAGAGCCGCGTCTTGGTCCAGGCCTCGCCCTCGCCGGCGCGGCGGAACACCACGCGGTCGTGCAGGCGGAACGGCCGGTCGTGCCAGAACTCGATGGCCACGGGCAGGATGCGGAAGCCGGTCCAGTGGGGCGGGCGCGGCACGGTGCCGAGGGCATATTTCGCGGTCGTCGTCGCCACGGCGGCCTCGAGCGCAAAGCGGCCTTCCAGCGGGCGCGACTGGGTCGAGGCCCAGGCGCCGATCTGCGAGAGGCGGGGGCGGGTGGCGAAATAGGCGTCCGCCTCCGCGTCGCTCACCTGCTCCACCGGACCGCGCACCCGCACCTGCCGGCGCAGCGACTTCCAGTGGAACACCAGCGCCGCCTTCGGATGGGCCGCCAGTTCACGTCCCTTGGCGCTACCGGTGTTGGTGAAGAAGACGAAGCCGCGTTCGTCCAGCCCCTTCAGCAGCACCATGCGCGCGTCCGGCAGCCCGTCCTCGTCCACGGTGGCAAGGGTCATGGCGTTCGGATCGTTGAGCTCGGACTTGCCGGCCTCCTCGAGCCATTCGGCAAAAAGACGGAAAGGCTCGGAAGATTCGGTGAAATCACCGGATGTTAAGGGATCACGGGGTTCCATGGTGTCGCTCGCCGTCATGTGGAGCCCCTCGTGTCTGACCGTTCGCACGCCTCTCCGGGCGGCTTCATCGTTCTATATAGAAGTGTCGGGCGCCCGCGCGAAGGGCTCGCGGCCATGGCAGGCGCGTGTCTTCTCGCCGCGCTCCTGTCCGGTTGCGCCAGCGCGCCGTTCCACGACGACGATTCGCTCGTCACCGGCTCCATCAAGGCGACGCAGGTCTCGCTGCCGGTGCCGGAAGGGCCGGCCCCCAAGGGCATCACCGCCGGCGACTGGACGCAGGCCAAGCTCGCCCTCGACCAGGCGCTCGCCGCCCGGGATGGCGACGTGTCGGTGCCGTGGGACAATCCGGAGACCGGCGCCCGTGGCACGGCGACCCCGGTCGGCCCGACCCAGGCCGGTTGCCGCGGCTTCATGATCTCGCTGGTGGACGGCAAGTCCGCCGACCGCTGGGTGCAGGGCGAGGCGTGCAAGGGCCGCACCGGCACAACGCTCAACCAGGTCCGCCTGCTCGGTCGCGCCTGAGCCTTCTCCCGAGGAGTGGCGCGGAAAACGGGCATGGCGCACAAAAGCGCAATCCGGTTGAGCGGTGCCGTTGCATTTTCTGCGCCGCGGAACCACATGTTCCCTGCGGCTGGCCGCCTGAGTGCCGGCCGGCGAGGTGACTATTCATGCGTGATCCCTACGACGTCCTCGGTGTTTCCAAGACCGCCGACGAGGCAGAGATCAAGCGCGCCTACCGCAAGCTCGCGAAGAAGCTCCACCCGGACGCCAATGCGTCCGATCCCAAGGCCCAGGACCGCTTCGCCGAGCTGAACACGGCGCACGAGATTCTCTCCGACAAGGAGAAAAGGGGCCAGTTCGACCGCGGCGAGATCGACGCGGAGGGCAAGCCGCGCGCTCCGGAATTCACCGGCTTCGGTGGCGGCGGCCCCCGGCGCGGGCCCGGCGGCTTTTCCGGCTTCGACGGCGACACGATTTTCGAGAGCTTCTCCTTCGGTCCCGAAGGAGCCCGGCGCACGTCCCGTGGCGGCGGTGGCGGGTTCGAGGATATCGGCGACATCTTCGGCTTCGGTCGGCAGCGCCGGTCCGCCGGTGGCGGCTTCGCGCCCCAGCCGGGCGCCGACATGGAAATCACGCTCCCCGTCTCCTTCGAGGAGGCGACGCAGGGGGCGTCGAAGCGTGTCGGGCTGCCCAACGGCAAGCAGATCGATATCAAGATCGCCCCCGGCACCCGCGAGGGGCACCGGATGCGCCTCAAGGGGCAGGGCGAGCCGAGCCCCATGGGCGGCCCGGCCGGCGATGCCTACGTGACCATCTCCTATGCCAGCCATCCGCTGTTCGAGCGTGATGGCGACGACCTCAGGCAGTCTCTGGACGTGCCGCTCGCCGATGCGGTGCTCGGCGCCAAGGTGCGGGTGCCGACGCTCACCGGCGCGGTGGAACTCGCCATCCCGGCCTGGACCTCCGGCGGGCGCACCTTCCGCCTGCGCGGCAAGGGCCTGCCCAATGCGACAGGGGGCCACGGCGACTTGCTGGCGCGGGTGAACGTGGTGCTGCCGGCGGAGAAGAGCGCGGAGCTGGAAGAGCTGATGCGCAAGCTCAAGGGAGAGGCGGCCTAAGGCCGCCTCCTTCTGCCATCCGGCTTGCCTGCGACGTTCCGGCTTACCATTTCGGCCGGCTTTCCACCCGTGCGGCAGGCTTCTAGAGTGCGCGCCCCGACAAGCATAACGGAAGCGCGCCCATGTTCCTCGAATTGCAGAACCTCTTTTTTGAAGACCTGACGGTTGGGCGCATCGAGCGCATGTCGAAGACGGTTTCGTCGTCCGACATCGTAGGCTTCGCCGAGCTGACCGGCGACCGCAATCCCATCCATCTGTCCCAGCATTTCGCCGCGCGCACGCCCTTCGGCGGCCGGATCGCCCATGGCCTTTATACGGCGAGCCTGATCTCCGCCGTTCTCGGCACCCGCCTTCCGGGTCCGGGCGCGGTCTACATCTCCCAGACGCTGAACTTCCGGGCCCCCGTGCGCATCGACGACACTGTGGAGGTGGAAGTGCGCGTGGTGGAGCTGATCCCCGAGCGCTTCCGCGCGCGGCTCTCCTGCATCTGCACGGTGAAGGGCGAGGTGGTGCTGGACGGCGAGGCGTGGGTGAAGGTGCCGTCCGCCGCCACCCAGAAGGTTGCATCGGCCTGAGCGGTCGTCCACGCTGCCTCCCCCGGCACGAGGAGAGGCGGCATGTTCGAATCCGCGACGTTCGCGCATCATCTCGACAAGGCCGCCTTCAAGGCGATGGAGCCCAGCCTGCGCGAGGATTTGCTCACCGCGCAGTTCCAGCTGATCGAGCAGAAGCGGCGCAGCCTCATCGTTCTCATCCATGGTCCCGACGGTGCCGGCAAGGGGGCGGTGCTGAACCGCCTCTATGGCTGGCTGGATGTGCGCAAGCTCCAGACGCTGACCTTCGACATGCCCTGCGCGCCGGAAGATCGTCCGGCCATGTGGAAATACTGGCGCGAGCTGCCGCCCTTCGGCCAGATCGGCATCATGCTCGGCTCCTGGTACCACGCGCCCCTGTGCAAGAGGGCGCTGGACGAGATGAAGCGCGGCGACTTCATGGCGGCGCTGGAGGAAATCCAGCGCTTCGAGGCGATGCTCCACGCCGAGGGCGTGAGCCTGCTCAAGATCTGGCTCTATCTGGATGCGGAGGAGGCGCGCGTCCGCCTCAAGGGCGTCACCAAGGGCGACTGGCAGCGCCCCGTGGTGCGGGAATGGGAGGAGCTGAAAGGCGCCGGCCCGCGCAAACGGCTGCTCGCCATCTCCGAGGACGCCGCCCGGGCCACCTCCACCGAAACGTCGCCCTGGCATGTGGTGCCGGCGGCCGACGAGGAGTATCGCGACGCCATGGCTGGCAGCCTGCTGCTGGAAAAGCTGCGCACCCTGGTCGCTGAGCCCGAGCCGGCGCCCCAGCCGCTCGCGCCCAACCCCACGCGGCTGCCCCCGGCGCTGCCGGCCTTCTCCATCCTTTCCACGCTGGACCTGTCGAAATCTCTCAGTGAGGACGATTACGACCGCCAACTGGCGCAGGAGCAGAGCCGCATCACCCGCCTCACCAATTCCCCGCGCTTTGCCGATGCGGGGCTGGTGGTGGCGTTCGAGGGCTCGGATGCGGCGGGCAAGAGTTCCACCATCATGCGGCTGCGGCGGGCGCTCGATCCGCGCCGCTTCCGCGTCCATCCCATTGCCGCCCCGACCGACGAGGAGCGGGCGCGGCCCTATCTCTGGCGCTTCTGGCGGCACATTCCGGCCCATGGGCGCACGGTCATCTTCGACCGGTCCTGGTACGGCCGCGTGCTGGTGGAACGGGTGGAGGGCCTGTGCGGGCCGGACGACTGGGGCCGCGCCTATGGCGAGATCAACGATTTCGAGGCCCAGCTCTCGGCGGCGCACTATGTGGTGGTGAAGTTCTGGCTCGCCATCAGCCAGGAGGAGCAGGCCCGCCGCTTCGAGGAGCGCGAGACCGTCGCCTACAAGCGCTTCAAGCTGACCCCCGAGGACTGGCGCAACCGGGAGAAATGGCCGCTCTACGAGGCGGCCGTGACCGAGATGGTGGACCGGACCTCCACCCGCGTCGCCCCGTGGACGCTGGTGGAATCCGAAGACAAGCGCTACGGCCGGGTCAAGGTGCTGAAGACCATCGCCGACCGGCTGGAAGCGGCGCTCGGCTAAGCGCGCGCCTCCCACACCTGCCCCGGGTGAAGCGGCAGGAAAAGGTGCCGCGCGATGCCCGCGGCGTCCAGCGCCTCGCCCAGCGCCCGCTTCGGCGCATCCTGCCCTTCGTCCGTGAGGCGGAACGTACCCCAGTGGATGCCCAGGCCCTGCGTGGCGCCGGTGTCCTCCAGGATGCGCACGGCCTCCTCGGGATTGGTGTGCTGCGGTGCCATGAACCAGCGCGGCTCGTAGGCGCCGATGGGGATCAGCGCCACGCGCGGCGCGCCGAACGCGCTTTTGACCGACCGGAAGATGGCGCCGGTGCCATAGCCCGTATCGCCGGCGAAATAGATCAGCCCTTCCGGCGTCGCCAACACGAAGCCGGCCCACAGGGCGAACCGCCGGTCCCTTATGCCGCGCGCCGACCAGTGGTTCGCGGGATGGACGATCGCCTCCACGCCCGCGCCGAGATCGAAGCGTTCTCCCCAGTCGCCGGTGGTGATGTCGAGGGCCTTGATCTGCGGGCGCAGGATCTTGTCGTTGCCGAGCGGCGTCAGCACGCGCGGGCGGTGGGTGCGCTGGAGGCGACGCAGCGTCGCGAGATCCATGTGGTCGTAGTGGTTGTGGCTGAGCAGCACCCAATCGATGGGCGGCAGCGCGCCGAAGTCTATGCCGGGCGGGGTGTGCCGCTTCGGCCCCAGCAAGCGGAGCGGGCCTGCGCGCTCCGACCAGACCGGATCGGTGAGGATGTTCAGCCCCGCCACCTGGATGAGCACGCTGGCGTGCCCGACCATGGTGATGCGGATGCCGGACGTCACGCGCGGAGGCGGCGTCTCCTGCCGTACGGGGAGTCGCGGCTCGGCCGGCCAGCCGACGGGCACGGGCTCCTGTCCCCGCTTGGCGCGGCGCCAGGCGAGAAGATCCTTCAGGCTCTTGTCGGTGGAGGGGTGGTCGGGATTGAAGAAGCGCGTGCCGTCGAAATGATCCGAGGGCGGGCCATTATGATACGGACGGGGCATGGCCCGACACTAGCCGAATTTGGTGGTGATGGCGCCCTATTCGGCCGCCAGCGCGTGCTCGGCATGGGGAAACGGGCAGGCCGCGCCCTGCAGATGGCCGCGGCCGAAATCGGCCAGCGCCTCCACGACGCCGCGCAGGGCCTCCCCCTTCTGCGTGAGCCGGTAGCCGACTTGCGGCGGCACGGTGGGATAGACCCGGCGCTGCACCAGCCCGTCCGCCTCAAGCTCGCGCAGCGCCTTGGAGAGGATGCGCTGCGTCACGTTCGGCATCCTCCGGCGCAGCTCGGAGAACCTCAGCTCGCCGCCCAGGAGGTGATGGAGGGTCGCGCCCTTCCACTTGGCGCCGATCAGCGCCAGCGTCGCTTCCACGGGGCATCCCGTTCCCGGATAGGTCACGTGGCGCGTTGCCAATGCTCGTCCCTCCAGCCGCCGCTATGGCGGCGAAGTATGGCGGAGGGCGATCGCTCACGCCACACGGCGTATCATGACTGATACCAGCCCACCCGATTGTGCCGTCTTGCGCCGCGCGCCGGACGATCAAGATTAGGGGGCACCGGCGCGCGCTGCGCCAGCTTCGAGAGAGATCGTCATGAAGGCCATCGGTTACGTTGCCTCCCGTCCCGCCGACAGTCCGGATGCCCTGTTCGCCTTCGAGGCGCCGAACCCCGTTCCGGGCCCGCGCGACCTGCTGGTGCGGGTGAAGGCCATCTCGGTCAATCCGGTGGATACGAAGGTGCGCATGCGCCGCCAGGGGACGGCCGAGGCACCGGTGATCCTCGGCTGGGATGCGGCCGGCGTGGTGGAGGCGGTGGGCGCCGACGCCGGAGCGTTCGCGGTGGGCGACGAGGTCTATTATGCCGGTGCCATCACCCGGCCCGGGACCAATGCCGAGCTTCATCTGGTGGACGCCCGCATCGCCGCGCGCAAGCCGCGTACCCTCTCCTTCGCCGAGGCCGCCGCCCTGCCGCTCACAGCGCTCACGGCCTATGAGAGCCTGTTCGACCGCCTGCGCCTGCCGCGCGGTATCGCCGACGACAAGACGGTGCTGCTGATCGTCGGGGCCGCCGGAGGCGTCGGCTCCATGGCGGTGCAACTGGCGCGCCGGCTCGCCTCCGCCACCATCGTCGGCACCGCCTCCCGCCCCGAGAGCATTGCCTGGGTGAAGGAACTCGGCGCCGACCATGTGATCGACCACACCAAGCCGCTCGCGGGCGAGCTGAAGGCGCTCGGCCTTGGCGGCGCGCATCGCATCTTCAGCATCACCGGCACCCAGCAGCACTGGCCGCAGCTGGTCGAGGCGCTGGTGCCCCAGGGCGCCATCTGCGTCATCGACGATCCCGCTGTGCTCGACGCCACCCTCCTGAAGCCAAAGAGCGGGGCGCTCGCCTGGGAGTCCATGTTCACCCGCTCCATGTTCGAGACCCCGGACATGGACGCCCAGCACCGCATCCTTTCCGAAGTCGCGGGACTGGTGGACGAAGGCCTCCTGCGCACCACCCTCGGCGCCCACTTCGGCGCCATCACCCCGGACAACCTCCGCCGCGCCCACCTCGCGCTGGAGAGCGGACGGTCCATCGGCAAGATCGTGCTGGAGGGCTGGGAGTAGGCTGCATGGCGCGGTGGCTGGGGCGCCTGGATTCGAACCAGGGAATGGGGGAATCAAAATCCCCTGCCTTACCACTTGGCTACGCCCCAACGCGGCGGCGGAACATATAGGCGTGGGGGGCTCATGTCCACGGATCGGCGTGTGATTGCCGATGCGAATGGAGGATGTCGGGCGCGGTGGTTGATGTGCCCGGCACAACGGCGGCGCGGCAGTTGTGCATTGGGATAAATTACGCAGCGTCATCAAATGTTTGTGCCGCGATTTCGCCTTTGTCGCATGGCGTGCTGACGCGGTGTCCGAAACCGGACCGTGCGCCGCGCCGCTTCGCGCGGCCCTCTTTGGAGGCCTGCACCCATGCGTGCACGTACTGCCATCCTCGCCTTCACCTTCGCTGCCGCCTTCGCCGTGCCCGCCTTCGCGCAGAGCACGACAGCCCCCGCCACGACCAAGCCGGCCCCAACTACGCCGCCGGCGGCCGCGACCACGACTCCTGCGCCGACCGCTCCGGCTGCCTCGACGGCCAAGCCGGCGGCAACCGCTCCGGCCGCCACGGGCGCCGGCACTGCGGCCAAGCCTGGTGCGCAGCCCTCGGCTGCGAAGACGGCTGCGCACCAGCGTCAGGAAGCCTGCGGCGCAGAGTGGCGCGCGGCGAAGGCCGCGGGGAAGATTCCCGCCGGTCAGACCTGGCCGAAATACTGGAGCGCCTGCAACACGCGCCTCAAGGCGCAGGGAAAGTAATGGCGCTGGCCTGGGCGCATCGCGTCCGGGCTTTGACGGCCGACGGCGCGATGCGAACAGGTCCAGCCGGCTCTCAGGCGTCGGCTGGTGCGGGTGCCGTGCGGGTCAGCTGCCCGTGAAACGGGGCGCCCGCTTCTCGGCGAAGGCGAGGCGGCCTTCGCGATAATCGGAGCTGGCATTGGCGAGGGCGGTGGCGCGCTTCGCCTCGCCGGTGAGCGGTTGGCTGCCGCTTTCGGCCGCGCGGATGGCGAGCTTGGCAGCCTTGAGCGTCAGGGGTGCGTTCTCGGCGATGCGGTGGAGCGTGCGCTCGGCCAGCGCCTCCACCTCGGCGGCTGGCGCGATGAGGTCGACAGCGCCGACCATGTGAGCGCGCTCGGCCGGGAGGCGATCGGCGGTGAAGAACAGCTGCCGCGCGCCTTGGCTGCCGAAGGCCCGAAGCACCCGACCGAGGCCGCGCGGATCGTAGCCAAGGCCAAGGCGCGCCGCGGGAATGGCAAAGAAGGCGTCGTCAGCGGCGATCCGCATGTCGCAACTCGCCGCCAGCGCAGCCCCCGCGCCGACGCAGGCGCCGCGGATGAAGGCGACCGTCGGGAAGGCCAGACCCTCGATGGCCGAGCACGCCTGCTCCACCAGATCGTCATAGCTCTGCGCACCGGAGGCATCCGAGCGGGCGCTGTCGAAGTCGGAGATGTCCGCACCGCCGGAGAATGCGAGGTCGCCCGCGCCGCGCAGCACCGCCACGCGGATGTCCGAGCGGCGGGTCGCCTCCTGTGCAAAGGCCGAGAGCGCACGCCACATGGTGCTGGAGATGGCGTTGCGGCGCTCCGGATTGGTCAGCGCAAGGCGGGCGATGCCCCCCTCGACGGTGATGGCGATGCTACCGGCCAAGGTCGTCTCCCTGCTCCCCGCCGACGCTCCTTGGGGGCGCGGCTTCTCGCCAGTCGGCGATCGCCGGTGGCTGAGACGTTCCTAGAGCACGGGCCGAGGCCATTGCAACGCCATCGGGCCGAAACGGGATTTCCCGCGGCAGAGTGGTGAAATAGCTGGGCCGCATCCCGGCGTTTGGCGCGGTAAGGGGGTCCGGGACGGCGCAAGTGCGCCGTCCCGTCCCCTACGGGCGCCGGTCAGGGCTTGGCACCCGAAGCACGTCCTTCAGGGCTGCGCGACAGCTGCAAATGCCCTTCGGAAGGTATTATATTATTATGACTATCCCTGCCCCTGTGTGGACGGGGATCAAAGCAGGTTCAAGGAAAAAATGTTCGAACAGCTCTAAATTTCGGGGCTGGTACTCGCATCCGTCTGTTGATCTTCGTTCCGGTTGCATACCAAATCACATCCGATGGCCGCTCTTCACAGCTCATTCCTTGCGGAACAATATGTTGGCGATGAAGCCGACAACCAGACTGCCTAGGGCCACGGCCAGTCCATATAGCAGCGCATCGTTGAGGGCGAACTCTGCTACGCGTTGCTCGAAGCCGATCTTCCGCACGTCGAAATGGGCCTGTTCCGTCGCGGAAATCAGCCCGTTTCGCAGCAGTTTGACCTCGATCTGGTACTGACCGATGGGCGCTGCACCGGGTATGCGGACCTCGGCGCGAAACACGCGGGGCGCGAGGAAGGTGACGCCCTTCGGGTTTTCCTCATAAAGCCCCTGCGCCGATTGCAGGCGGAGGAAGGCGGCCCGGAACGGATCGGTGGGCACCACGTCGGCGAAGTCGCTGCCGACCCGCTGGACGAAGATGTTGCGGGAGAGGCCAATCTGTTCCCGGCGCAGGATCGTGAGGCTGGCCATCTCATCCGTTGGACGGTTCGACAGCACGGTGAGAAAGGCCGGCACGCCGATGAAGGTGCGGCTGTCGGTGTTCACCCACAGGCCGAGCACCTGGGCTTTGCGCCAGGTGGTGAAATCCTCAGCCGGCCCGCGCACCGTGACGACCACGTCGGGCGCATCCTCAAGCGGAGCGCCATCGGTGGTCTCGGCAACGCCGAACACGACGAGCTCGGCACCGGAGAAGCTGGAGGAGATGCTCACCATCTGCTGCGACACCGACAGCACCAGCCGGTCCGCACGCGCCGGCGAGGTGATCACGCCAGCAATCAACGCCAGGGCGAGGAACGCGAACCGGGCGAGCCATGCCGGTCCCGCTCCGGCGCGGTGGCGGACGGGGCTCATCGGATCGTCTCCACCACGGTGACGGCGAAGGTATCGGCCGGCGCGGTCACCAGTTCGGCGCCCACCCGCACCGCCACCGACAGCACCAGAAGCCCGAGCAGCAGCCGCAGGTTCTCCGCCTTCAGCGTCTGCCCGGTGCGGGCTCCGAACTGGGCGCCGACCGTGCCGCCGATCATCATCACCAGCGCCAGCACGGCATCCACCGTGCCGTTGGCGACCGCGTGCAGCACGGTTGCGGCCGCCATGGTGACGAGCGTCAGCACCAGCGAGGTGCCCACCGAGGTCTGGGTCGGGACCCGCAGCAGATAGATCAGCGCCGGCACCAGGATGAAGCCGCCGCCGACGCCCAGCACCGCGCCGAGCAGGCCGATGACATAGCCGATCACGATCACCGGCAAGGCCGAGATGTAGATGCGCGAGCGGCGGAAGCGCATCTTGAAGGGCAGGCGCATGAACAGGGGGCGTGTGCCGGGGCGGCGCACCGGCCGCTGCGCGCCGGATCGTTCCCGCAGGATGGCGCGCACGCTCTCCACCAGCATCAGAGATCCGATGGCGCCCAGCAGCAGCATGTAGGAAAGGCGGATGGCGAGGTCCACCTGCCCGATGGAGCGCAGCCAGAGGAAGAGCAGAACGCCCGACAGGGTGCCCACGAGGCCACCGGAGAGCAGCACCCCGGCCAGCGTCGTATCCACCATGCCCTTGCGCCAGTAGGACAGGGCTCCGGAGAGGGACGAGGCCGCCATGTAGGGCGAGACGCTGGCCACGGCCACCGCCGGGGGAACGCCGGTGAAGATGAGCAGGGGCGTCATCAGGAAGCCGCCGCCCACCCCGAACATGCCGGAGATGAAGCCCACCGCGAGGCCCATCGCGAGGATCGAGAAGATGGCGACGGGCAGCTCGGCGATGGGCAGATAGATCGTCACGGGCCGGCCTTCGGTACGCGGGGATGGGCGAGCCTATAGCGGTTCATGCCCGAAGGCGAAAGCTGTAGCTATTCCATCGACTTAAAGGCGTCAGAGCGGACGGCGGCGGAGGGGCGCCGGGCCTGGGCGGCGAGGGCGAGGACAATCTGCGACAGGCCGCGCCCCATCCGTGCCCGCGAGACGCCGGCTGGCCGGCCCTCGTGCCGTGGCAGGTGAACGAATAGCACCGGCCGCGGGCGCCCGCTCTGCAGCCCAGCCCAGGCGAGGGCGTGGAAATAGCTGGCGTTGCACAGATATCGCCCGGCATCCCGCGAGGGCGCGGCAGGGATGCCGGTCCGGCGCAGGGCATTCGCCAACGGCCCGGCCGGGACGCAGGCGCGCAGGAGGGGCGGTCCGTCAGCCGCGAGATGGCGCGCCGGGGGATGCCGCCGGGCGGCGTCGGGCGCGGGGCGCGTGGCGTTGATCGCCCGCATCTCGATGGAGACGCGGCTCCGTCGGGCTGCAACGCCGAGGAGCAGCACCGCGTCCGGATCGAAAGCTTCGAGGCGCGCATCGAGCCGCGCCAGCGCGTCCCAGCGGGTGGGCAGGATTTCCAGCGCGATCTGGATACCGCAGAGGGCAGGGCGGCGCAGGCGCAGGAGGTCCGACGCGAGCTGCTGCGAGGGGTTCACCGCCACGCCCGGGAACGGGCCGAAGGCGCAGATGAGGATGCGCATCGGCCTGTTCACGGCCTTAAAGCCCGATCAGCCCGGCGATTTCAGCCGCGGCGAGTGCCGGGGAAAGGGCGCCCTCGGCGACCTCCCGCTCCAGCGCCGGCAGCCGGGCCTTTACGCCGGGATCGTGGGCGACCTTCTCGGCCAGGCGCTCGTTCAGCAGGGTCCACATCCAGCGCACTTGCTGGGCGCGGCGGGTGGCGGCGAAGGTGCCGGCCGCCTCGCATTTCTGCCGGTGCAGGACGACCTGCTCCCACACGCCGGGAATTCCGTCCCCGGTCAGCGCGGAATAGGTGAGGACCGGCGGCGACCAGTGCGCCTCCCGCGCCCCGAGGAGGTGCAGCGCGGCGCGATATTCGCCGGCCGCCGCCCGTGCGCGGGGGATGTTGTCGCCATCGGCCTTGTTCACGGCCACGATGTCCGCCAGCTCCAGCACGCCCTTCTTGATGCCCTGCAGCTCGTCGCCCGCGCCGGGCAGCATGAGCACGAGAAACGTGTCGGTGAGATCGGCCACGGCCGTCTCCGACTGGCCGACGCCCACCGTTTCCACCAGCACCACGTCGAAGCCGGCGGCCTCGCACAAGAGCATGGTCTCGCGCGTCTTGGCCGCGATACCGCCCAGCGTGCCGCCGGACGGGGAGGGGCGGATGAAGGCGGCGGGGTCCACCGAGAGGCGCGCCATGCGCGTCTTGTCGCCGAGGATGGAGCCGCCGGTGCGAGTGGAGGAGGGGTCCACCGCCAGTACGGCCACCCTGTGGCCCAGCCCGGTCAGATAGGTTCCCAGCGCGTCGATGGTGGTGGATTTGCCGACCCCCGGCACGCCGGTGATGCCGATGCGATAAGCGTTGCCGGTCTTCGGCAGCAGCGACTGGAGGAGGGCCTGGGCGCGGCGGCGGTGGTCCGCGCGACGGGATTCCACAAGGGTGATGGCCCGCGCCAGCGCGGCCCTCTCTCCCTTCGCGACGCCTGCGGCCAGCTTCTCGTCGTCGTACACCGCGGCGCTCATCGATCTTCCCCTATTAAGCAAAACTTAGCGGAACTCTCGGCCGAGCGTGAACGTTGTTGTCGCATATTTCCACTGCTACGGAGGACGAGCCGATGAATTGGGATCGTGTTGAAGGCAACTGGAAGCAGTTCACGGGCAATCTGAAGGCCCAGTGGGGCAAGCTCACCGACGACGACCTCACCGAGATCAACGGGAACCGCGAGGTTCTCGAAGGCAAGCTGCAGGAACGCTACGGCTATGCGAAGGACGAGGTGAAGCGCCAGGTCGATACCTGGTCCACCAACATCCGGACCATGTGAGCCGAACGCTCCTGCAAGGACGGGCCTCGCGCCCCGGCCCCGCGTCTCTCGGCGCGGGGCATTTTCATGCGTGGGACGCGCTGTCTTCGTGGCGCGTGATGCCGCTCTGGTCCAGCTTTGCCAGCGCCTCCGATGCGCGCACGCCGCCGACCACGATGTCGGGTGCGATCTCGGTGAGCGGCACGAGCGCGAAGGCCCGTTCCATGAGGCGGGGATGGGGAATTTCGAGATCCTCCTCCCGCACGGTCTCATCGCCGAACAGCAGAATATCGATATCGATGCGACGCGGGCCGAAGCGCACCTCGTTGGGACGGTCACGCCCCAGCATCCGCTCGACTTCAAGGCCTAGCGCCAGAAGGCTTTTCGGCCCGATGGGGCTGTCGACCTCCACCACCTGGTTCAGATAGGGCCCCTGTGGCACCGGCCCCCAGGGCGGTGTCTCGTAATAAGAGGAGCTGCGGCGCAGGGTGAGGCCGGCGCGGCACAGGGTGGCCAGCGCCTGCGCCATGGTCTGCGCGCGATCGCCGACGTTGGAGCCAAGGCAGAGATAGGCAACGGTCATGATGCGTCCCGGATCGCCTCGGCGACACGGGCCGCCTGCACATGGGCCGCCACGTCGTGGACCCGGATGATCTCCACCCCATCCATGATGGCGATGACGTTGGAGGCGATGGTCCCCGGCACCCGTTCCTGCGGCGTCGTCTGGATGACCTTTCCGATCAAAGACTTGCGCGACGTACCGAGGAGGATCGGCAAGCCGAGCGCACGCAGCTCCGGCAGGCGGCGGATGGCGGCGAGGTTCTGCGGGAAGCTCTTGCCGAAGCCGATGCCGGGGTCGAGCACGAGCTTCTCCCGCTTCACGCCTGCGCGGTCGGCGATTTCCAGTACCCGCTCAAAGAAGCCCAGCATCTCCGAAACGATATCGAGGGATTCATCCACCTCGGCGCGATTGTGCATCACGACCGCCGCGGCGTCGTAATCGGCCACCACCTTGGCCATGTCGGGATCATGGGTGAAGCCCCACACGTCGTTGACGATGCTGGCTCCGGCTTCCAGCGCGCGGCGGGCCACCTCGGCCTTGTAGGTGTCCACCGAGACCGGCACGCCCATCTCCGCCACAAGGGCGGGAATGACGGGGGCGATGCGCGCCCATTCGTCCTCCGCCGCAACCGGCGTATGGCCCGGCCGCGTCGATTCGCCGCCCACATCGAGGATTTCGGCGCCTTCGGCGACGAGGCGCCGGGCATTGGCCAGAGCGTCGTCGGGCGCAGCGCTGCGGCCGCCGTCCGAGAAGGAATCGGGCGTCACATTGAGGATGCCCATGATGAGGGTGCGCGGCCCGAGGTGTAGGGCGTGGCCGCGCGCGAGGAGGGTACGGGAAGGAGCAGCGGGCATGATGGGGACCAGATGAGAGGCGTCCACTCAAGCCCGCCGCGTGTCGATTTGGCAAGGCGGCGCATCAGCGCCGCCAAAACCGTCGATACCCGGCGCATCAGCGCCGCCAGACCCCGTCAAGGTCAGGCGCGTCAGCGCGGCTTCGCGTTTACCCTACTGCGCGGCGATGCCGGTGCCGATGGGGCAGGAGACGCCGGTGCCACCGAGCCCGCAATAGCCGTTGGGGTTCTTCGCCAGATACTGCTGGTGATAGCCCTCGGCGAAATAGAACGGTCCGAGATCGACAATCTCCGTGGTGATGGCGGGGAAGCCTCGCGCCTTCAGCGCCGGCTCGTAGGCCGCCTTCACCGCCTCCGCCTCGGCGCGCTGCTCCGGCCCGGCGACATAGATCCCGGAGCGGTACTGCGTTCCGACGTCATTGCCCTGCCGCATCCCCTGTGTGGGGTCGTGGCTCTCGAAGAAGAGCTTGACCAGCTCGGCGTAGGACACCACGGCGGGATCATAGGCCACCAGCACCGCCTCGGTATGGCCGGTGCGGCCGGAGCAGACCTCCTCATAGGTCGGGTTCGGCGTATGGCCGGCGACATAGCCGACCGCCGTCGCCCACACGCCGTCCTGCTGCCAGAACTTGCGCTCGGCGCCCCAGAAGCAGCCGAGGGCGAACACGGCGGTCTCGAAGCCCTTCGGATACGGACCCTTCAGGGCGTGGCCGTTGACGTAATGAACTTCGGCGGTGGGGATGGCGGCGGCGCGGCCGGGCAGGGCCTCGGCGGCGGTGGGCAGGTCGAGGGACTTCTTCTGCCAGAACATGGCGGGCTCCTCGTCTCGCAACCGGAGGGCATCGGACCCTGCGGTCACGGCATGGTGTTGGATGGGGCAGGGGGAGAAACCCCGCTGGATCCCCAATATGGGGATGCGGCCGTGCTTGCGCGAGGGGAGGCTTGGCAGATCAGCCGATCTCGAAGCGCGACCGCTCGCGCACCCGGCCGAGGCCCATCAGGATCAGCCCGATCAGCAGGAGCAGCGCGAAGGCCGGCATGGAGAGGAGCGGGAGCAGAACCGTGTTCCACACCGCCGGCATCCCGGCCTTGGCCGAGGTCTCCGCCCGTTCCAGGCTGCCCGGGGCCAAGGCGAACCAGGCATCTCCGGCCGAGGTGAAGACGAGGCCGGAGGCCGCAATGGAGCGCGTGCCATCGACGATGAGCGCGACGAAGCCGCCGGCAAGCAGCCAGAATCCGGTGAAGCGGAGCAGGAAACGGATCATGGGGCGGCGCGCGGCTCCTTGCAGTGAAGGCTCAACGGCACCCATTTAGGCAGGATCGCGGGCAAATGCACCCCGGCACGTCGGCCCGCGCCTACCGCTCGGGGGGCGCGTCGCCGCCATCCGCGCTCCCGGCCGGCGCGTCCGGCACGGATGCGATGAGCGCGTCGAAGCGGTCGATGTCCATGGGGCGGCCGAACAGATAGCCCTGGAACACCTGACACCCGGCCTCCACCAGGCATCTGAACTGCTCCTTGGTCTCGACGCCTTCGGCGACGGACACGAGCGAGAGCGTATCGGCGAGGGAAATCATGGCCTCCACGATGTGGAGGCTGGATTCGTCGGCCGGCAGGCCGCGCACGAACGACTGATCGAGCTTGATCTGGGCGAAGGGAAACCGGCTGAGGGCCTGAAGCGACGAGTAGCCCGCGCCCAAATCATCCAGCGCCCAGACGAGGCCGATGTCGCACAGGGCCTGCATCCGGGCGGCCATGTCGGGCATGTTCTCGGCCAGCATGCTCTCCGTCAGCTCCAGCTTCAGCCGCGACACGTCGCAGCCGCTCCGCGTCACGATGTCGGTGACGTTGCGGACGAAGTCGGGCTGGAGGAATTGGGCGACGCTGATGTTGACCGACAGCGTCAGATGCGCGGTGCCGGGCTGCGCGTTCCACGTGGCGAGTTGCGCGCAGGCGGCGCGCAGCACCCAGTCCCCGATGGGAACGATCTGGCCGGTTTCCTCCGCCAGCGGAATGAACTGGTTGGGCGGAACGTCGCCGCGCTGCGGACTGTGCCAGCGAACGAGCGCCTCCGCGCCCACCCAACGGCCACCGCGATCCACCTGCGGCTGGTAGGCGAGGCGGAACTCGGCTCCGGCGATGGCCCGGCGCAGGTCGTGTTCCCAGCCGCGACGGTCGGAGAGATCGGCGTGCATCAGTCCGAGGGTGAAGACCAGGGCCGCGAGGGCCGACACGGTATTCACCCACGCCGCCACGAGCGCCGCCTCGGGCGGGACGATGAGAGCTGGGTCGCTGATCGCCAACGGCAGGAGGCTGAAGGCGACGAAGGCCAGGAGGTAGAAGGCCGGAAGGACAAGCCGCAGATAGAGGTTGTCGCGCTGGAACACGAAATAGCTGCCGGTCGCGATGGGCAGGAAATACAGGAGCGTGGCCTTCGGCAGGCCGGCTGGAGGGTTATCGAACAGGCATGACGCGGCGACCGCCAGAAGGGCCAAGTGGGCGGCGAGGATCGTCGCGAGCCGCAGCCGCCCCCGTCGCAACAGGACCAGCAGGCAGGCCCCGAAGGCGGCCATGGCGAGATTGATCCCGGCCAGAAGCGGCCGGTCGATCACCATCAGGGCAACGAACCAGAGGCAGCCGAAGCCCATCAGCAGGAAGGCTTCGAGCAGCGTCATCGCGCGCACGCGCTGACTGTGACTTTCATCCCAGGAAGGGTGTGCCATCAGACTGCCGATCCGTTCCGCTCGTCCAACCTCGCGCATTGGTTGCGACACTGGGGCCGGGTTCGGCGAGCCGCGCCCTCCTCGCCGGGGGCCGTGCGCACCGTGGCCAAGACGGTCCTTAGGATGCCTTGGTGCAAGGTGATTCCCTAGAGTTGTACCGTGCGTTGGTCAAGGGAGCTGGAGCGGAACCTTGAGGATCGGCGTGTGCGCATGGCTGTCGCGCGCGTGGCTTTTGCGCGCTTGGCTTTTCGCGTCTTGATGGTGGCCCTCCACGCGGCGGTGTTTCGACCGTCCAAATCACATCGAATGATCGATGAATGAATTAAAACAAATTCTATTGACTTTATATTTTAAAGCCCGCTTCCTTGATGGGGAATAACGGAGTTCCCCATGAGCGCGTCCCAGTCTCCTGCCGCCCCTCCGGACCTGTTCTGGTTCATCCCGACCCATGGAGACGGCTCCTATCTCGGCTCGGAGACGCAGCAGCGGCCGCCGGAATTCGCCTATTTCCGCGAGGTGGCGCAGGCGGTGGACCGGCTCGGATTCAAGGGCGTGCTGTTGCCCACTGGCCAGAGCTGCGAGGACAGCTGGATCACCGCCGCGGGTCTCGCCACCGCCACCGAGCGCCTGAAATTCCTCGTGGCGCTGCGTCCGGGCGTCACCTCGCCGGCCTTCGCCGCGCGGCAGGCGGCGGCCCTCGATCGGCTTAGCGACGGCCGGCTGCTGTTGAACGTGGTGGTCGGAGGCCATCCCGCCGAACTCGGCGCCGACGGCATCTTCCTGGAGCATGACGAACGCTATGCCCAGGCGGACGAGTTCCTGACGATCTGGCGGGATCTCGTGGCCGGCAAGACGGTGGATTTCGAGGGCAAGTATTATCGCGTCGCCCACGGACGGCTCGATTTCCCGGTGGTGCAAAAGCCGCACCCGCCTTTGTGGTTCGGCGGCTCTTCCGAGGCCAGCCACGAAGTCGCGGCCGAGCATGTCACCACTTATCTCTCCTGGGGCGAGCCGCCCCACATCCTGAAGGACAAGCTCGCGGACGTGCAGGCTCGTGCGGCCAAGCGCGGGCGCAAGCTGAAATTCGGCCTGCGCATCCACTTCATCGTGCGCGAGACCGAGGCGGAAGCCTGGGCCGCCGCCGACAGGCTCATCTCCCGCGTCTCCGACGCGCAGATCGAGAATGCGCAGAAGCGCTTCAAGGTGGAGATGGATTCCGTCGGCCAGGCGCGCATGGCCGCGCTCCAGCCGGGCGACCGCAACAAGCTGGAGATCGCGCCGAACCTGTGGGCCGGCATCGGCCTCGTGCGGCGCGGCGCCGGCACCGCGCTGGTGGGCGATCCCAAAAGCGTCGCCGCCCGCATCCGCGAGTATCAGGAGATCGGCATCGAGACCTTCATCGGCTCGGGCTACCCGCATCTGGAAGAGGCTTACCGGGTGGCGGAGCTGCTGTTCCCCGAGCTCGGCATCGACGGCCGCCGCCGCAAGGTCTCCGACAACATCGTCAACGAATTCGCCGTGGGCTCCCACAGCGCGGAGCGGCGCCTCGCCGCCGTTTCCTGAGCATTCGAGAGGTCTTCGAGATGAAAACCCGTCGCGCTATCCTCGGCCTTGCCGCCGCGCTCGCCCTTGCGCCCCTCCTCGCGGCCGCGCCCGCCCAGGCGGAGGGCGTGCTACGGATCGCCCAGCAGTTCGGCACCCTCTACACGCCCTTCCACGTGATGAAGGAGAAGGGCCTCGTCGAGCAGCACGGCAAGGCGCTGGGCATCGACATCAAGGTGGAGTGGATCCAGCTTTCGGGCGGCTCGGCGGTGAACGATGCGCTGCTCGCAGGCAACATCGACATCGCCTCCGCCGGCATCGGCCCCTTCCTCACTCTGTGGGACAAGACGCGCGGCACCTCCAACGCGGTGAAGATCGTCGGCGCCTTCGGGGCGCAGCCCAACTATCTGCTCACCAACAATCCCGACGTGAAGACCATCAAGGACTTTACGGAGAAGGACAAGATCGCCATGCCGGTGGCCGGCGTGTCGGTCCAGGCGCGCATCCTCCAGCTCGCCGCCGAGCAGACCTTCGGGCCGGGGAATGCGAAGAAGCTCGACGCGCTGATGGTGACGCTGCCGCATCCGGATGCGACGGCGGCCCTCCTCTCCGGCTCCACCGAGATCACAGGCTATCTCTCCAACGCGCCGTTCCAGAACCACGCGCTGAAGGACCCGAAGATCCACAAGGTGTTCTCCTCCTACGACATCTTCGGCGGCCCGGTGACGCCCACCGTGGCCTATGCCACCGTCAAGTTCCGGCAGGACAATCCGAAGACCTACAAGGCCTTCCTCGAAGCCTTCGAGGAAGCGACCAAATGGGTGGAGCAGAACAAGAAAGAAGCGGCGGACATCTATGTGAAGGTCGAGAGGTCCAAGCTCGATCCCGCCTTCGTCGCCGAGGTGCTGAGCGACCCGGACACGCAATACACGCTCGTGCCGCTGGGCACGCTGAAGTTCGCGGATTTCATGAACCGCATCGGCGCCATCAAGGCGAAGCCCACGAGCTTCAAGGACTTCACCTTCGAGGACCTGCACTCCGCGTCGGGCAGCTGAGGGGGATGCGATGACCATTCACGCCCCCGTTTCCGCCTCCGTGCCTCCCGTCGTCCACACCGCGCCGCCCGTGCTGGAGGCGCGTGGCCTGACGCTCGACTATGTCGGGCCGGCCGGCCGCCACCGGGCGGTGGAGGATGTGAGTTTCACCGTCCATGCGCGCGAGCGCCTCGTGCTGCTCGGCCCCTCGGGCTGCGGCAAGTCCTCCATCCTCAAGGCGCTGGCCGGCTTCCTGAAGCCCGCCGCCGGCACGGTGAGCTTGCGCGGCAAGGCTGTGACCGGGCCGGGGCCGGATCGCCTCGTGGTGTTCCAGGAGTTCGACCAGCTGCTGCCGTGGAAGAGCATCAGGGACAACGTGGCCTTCCCGCTGCGCGTCGCCCGCAAGGTGCCACTGAAGGAAGCCCGCGAGCGGGCGCGTGCGGCGCTGGCCAAGGTGGGCCTCGCGCGCGCGTTCGATGCTTATCCGCACACCCTTTCCGGCGGCATGAAGCAGCGCGCCGCCATCGCCCGGGCGCTTGCCGCCGAGCCGGACGTGCTGCTGATGGACGAGCCGTTCGCGGCGCTCGATGCGCTCACCCGGCGCACGCTTCAGGAAGATCTGTTGCGGCTTGCCGAGGAGCAGGGCTTCACGCTCGTGTTCGTCACCCACGCCATCGACGAGGCGGTGCTGATCGGCACACGGCTGCATCTGCTGGCCGCCCATCCCGGCCGGACCATTGCCAGCTTCGACACCTCCGGCCTCGGCCTCGCCGAGCGCGGCTCGCCGGCCTTCGAGGGCGTGGTGCGGGAGGTGAGCGACCTGCTCTTCGCCGATGGAGCCCGCCATGACTGACGTCCGCCATTACTGACGTTCGGGGCAGGAGCCGAAGGCCGTGGAGATGAGCAGAACACGGCAGGAGCCGGCGACGGTGTCCGTTTCGCCGCCGGCCCATGCCTCAATCGTAGGTGATGTCGTTGTCGTGCAGGTAGACGTTGCTGGCCTTGCAGATGTCGATGCGGATCGGATCGTCCTTGACTTCGCCGCCCGACTTCCCGCGCCAGCCCACCCGCAGCGTTTGCTGGCAACGGCCGCTCGACTTGGTGAAGACGAGTGCGGCGTTGTCACCGGGGCCGACCGGTTCGCTCAGCCAGTTGGTGCTCCAGCCTGTCCCGTCATTTGTATAGAAGCCGATGACAGTATTTGCCTCGGTCTCGTTATGGATGGTGAATTCGCCGCTCTTTCCGGTTTGAGCTGACGCAGCGTCAATATAAGAAGCGCATGTAAAAAGAAGAAATACGGAACTGAATACTCTGATATTTATTCTTTTCCCCATTTTGCCCCACTCCCCCATGTGAATTTACGCACAGGACTGTCGCAAGTATCTTGAAGAAGATCAAGCCGACATCAGGTTGTGTTTCCGGCGTCTCGTGACGTCATTCGAGATCGGCGGCTTTGACGATCTGATCCGGGGCGTTGGTTGCGCCCGGAACGAGTTGACGAACACCAATTGGCATTTCTCCACCTGTGAGCTGCCTGACAAGACCATGAGGTCCGCCATGTCCGACATTGATCTCAGCCGGCAACCTGCCCTTTTCCGGGTGGCCCACGCCACGACCCGTACCGCGCCGGCACAATGGCTTGCCACGGCCGGCGCGGGCCTCTGGCGTTTCACCTTGGTGCGCCGGCTAGTGGTGCTCGCCGGCCTCGCCGTGCTGTGGCAGGTGGCGGCGACGTGGCAGAACAGCCCGCTGCTCTTTCCCACCTTCACCGACACCATCTCGGCCTTGGTGGAGGCGCTGCGCCATGAGGATCTGTTCCCCGCCTCGGTCGCCTCGCTCACGGTGCTGGTGAAGGGCTATGTGCTGGCGCTGGCCCTCGCGCTGGTGTTCGTCTCGGTGGCCATCGCGGTGCCCTTCGTGAAGGAGGTGCTGCTGACCCTGACCGCCATGTTCAATCCGCTGCCGGCCATCGCCCTCCTGCCCCTCGCCATGATGTGGCTCGGGCTCGGCGAGGCGAGCCTCCTGTTGGTGATGGTGCATGCGGTGCTCTGGCCGTTCGCGCTGGCGGCGCTGACCGGCTTTGAGCAGGTGCCGGAGACGCAGCGCCTCGTCGGTCGAAACTATGGGCTGAAGGGGCCGGCCTATGTGGCGCTCATCCTCATTCCGGCGGCACTCCCTTCGCTCCTGTCGGGCCTGAAGATTGCTTGGGCGTTTGCGTGGCGCACCTTGATCGCGGCGGAGCTGGTGTTCGGCGTCTCCTCCCGCTCGGGCGGCCTCGGCTGGTTCATCTATCGCAACCGCAATGAACTGCTCACCGACCGGGTGTTCGCGGGCCTCGTCACGGTGATCCTGATTGGCCTTCTGGTTGAGGTGCTGTTCCGCCTCGTGGAGCAGCGCACGGTGCGGGCCTGGGGCCTCCAGCGCTGAGGTCGTAACGCAAACAAAAGGGCGCCCGGCTCATCACCGGGCGCCCTTTCTGTTTGCGGGGGCATTCAGACGGCGGCGAGAATGCGCCGCTGGAGGTCGAGCGCCTCGGTGGAGGCGATGCCGCTGCGTGGGCGGGGCAGGTCCACCGGCACGTCGAGGGCGATCTCGCCTTGCCGCAGCACCACCACCCGATCCGCCAGTGCCACCGCCTCGGCCACATCGTGGGTGATGAGCACCACGGTGAAGCCGTGCTCGGTCCAGATGCGCTCGGTGAGGCGGTGCATCTCGGTGCGGGTCAAGGCGTCGAGGGCGCCGAAGGGTTCGTCCAGCAGCAGCACGCCAGGGCGCGAGACCAGGGCGCGGGCCAGCGACACGCGCTGCTTCTGCCCGCCGGACAGGACGGACGGCCAGTCGCGGCCGCGATCGGCGAGGCCCACGTCGCGCAGCGCCGCATGGGCCTCCTCCCGCCAGTGCGGGCCGCGCGCGATGCCCACATTGGCGAGCACGCGCTGCCATGGCGCGAGGCGCGCGTCCTGAAACAGGAGGCGCACCTGCGGCATCAGGCCGGTGACGTGGCTTTCCCCCACCCGCACGGTGCCGGAGGTGGCGAGGTCGAGCCCGCAGATCAGGCGCATGAGCGTGGTCTTGCCGCCGCCGGAGCGGCCGACCACGGCGAGGAACTGCCCGGCCGGAACGTCCAGATCCAGCCGGCGCAGGACGGGGCGGGCGCCGAAGCTTTTGGTGACGGCGGACAGGTGGATCGACTCGCCCTTCCAGCGCGGGGCGTTCGCGCGCGGTTCGGGCGGGGCGAAAGTGGCGCGGATTTCGTCCGCGCGCACCTTCGCAGCGACGTCGGCGTCTGCGGCGGAGAAGATTTCCATCAGGCCGCTCCTTCCGAGCCGTTCTGATAGGCGGGATGCCACGCCAGCGCCCGCCGCTCGATGGCGCGGGTAAAGCTGTCGGCGAGCTTGCCGAGGAGGGCGTAGGCGAGCACGCCGAGCACCACCACGTCGGTCTGCAGGAATTCGCGGGCGTTCATGGTCATGTAGCCGATGCCCTCGGTGGAGGAGATGGTCTCGGCCACGATCAGCGTCAGCCACATGATGCCGAGCGCATAGCGCAGCCCCACGAGCACCGAGGGCAGCGCCCCCGGCAGCACGATGCGCCAGAACAATGCGGTGCTGGACAGGCCATAGACCCGCGCCATCTCCACCAGCCCGCGATCCACCGTGCGGATGCCGTGGAAGGTGTTGAGATAGATGGGGAAGGCGACGCCGATGGCGACGAGGAAGATCTTCGCCTCCTCATCGATGCCGAACCACAGGATCACCAGCGGGATGATGGCGAGGTGCGGCACGTTGCGCAGCATCTGCATGGTGGAATCGAACGCCGTCTCGGCCGGCCGCACGATGCCGTTCAGCACCCCCAGCGCGAAACCGATGGAGCCGCCGATGGCGAGGCCGATCAGGGCGCGCCGGGTCGAGACCGCCACATTGGTGAGAAGCGAGCCGTCGCCCAGCGTCCGCCAGAAGGCGACCGCCACGTCGCTCGGCGCCGGCAGCACGCGCGAGGAGAGAAGGCCAAGGCTCGCCCCCGCCTGCCACAGGGCCAGCACGCCGAGGGGCAACGCCCATGGCAGGAGCGCACGGCCCAGCGCGGCGGCACGGGCGCCGGCGAGGCGACGGATTTCCGCGGGTTCCGCGGCGAGGGGTGCGGAAGCCGCCGGAAGAACGGCGGCCTCACTGTGGGCGGGTGGGCTCATGGCTGGCTCCTCGCGTCCCGGTCACGACTTCGGCGCGCGCAGGGCGTCGGCGATGCGGATGGGCTTGGGGATGAGGCCGAGGGCGAGGAAGGCGTCCGCCACCTGCTGCTGCGCGGCCGCCACCTCGGGGGTGATGGGCTTCACGTCATACTGCTGGCGGGCGAGGGCGACCTCGAGGATGGGGGCGGGGATGCCGATGAGCGGCGAGAACTCGGCGGCGGCCGCCTTCGGGTTCGCCTTCACCCATGCGCCCACCTCGGCGACGCCCTTGAGCAGCACGTCCACCACCTGCGGCGCTTGGTCCGCGAAGGTGCGAGTCGAGAGATAGAACTGGTAGTTGGAGACGATGCCGGTGCCGTCGGCGAGCTGGCGCGCGTCGATGGTCTTCTCCGCCGCCGCCTGGAAGGGATCCCAGATGGCCCAGGCATCCACCGAGCCGCGCTCGAAGGCAGCGCGGGCGTCGGCCGGGGTGAGATAGGCGGTCTTGATGTCGGAATAGGGCACGCCCGCCTTCTCCAGCGCCTTCACCAGGAGATAGTGGACGTTGGACCCCTTGTTCAGCGCCACCGTCTTGCCCTTGAGGTCGGCGACGGTCTTGAGCGGGCTGTTCTTGGGCACGAGGATGGCCTCGCCCTGCGGGGCGGCGGGCTCGTAGCCCACATAGACGAGGGGCGCGCCGGCCGCCTGGGCGAAGATGGGCGGCGCCTCGCCGGTGTTGCCGAAGTCCACCGCGCCGGCATTGAGCGCTTCCAGCAACTGCGGACCGGCGGGGAACTCGGCCCATTTCACGCTGTAGCCGAGCGGCTTCAGCAAAGGCTCCAGCAGCCCCTTGTTCTTCAGCAGGATGAGAGTGCCGTACTTCTGGTAGCCGATGCGCACCACCTTCTCCTGCGCGCGCGCAGGGCTCGCGCCGAGGGCAAGCGCCCCCGCGAGGCCGGAGGCGAGGACGGCGAAGTGTCGGCGCGTGATGCCCGTGCTCATGTCGGAGGTCCTTTGAATGGGGATCAGAGGGAGAGGCCGCGATAGCTGCCGGCCCAGTAGAGGAGGGGCTCGGCGCTCTCGGTGATGCGGGAGGCCACCACCCGGCCGATGACGATGAGATGCGAGTGCCGCTCGATGGCGTCTTCCAGCTCGCAGTCGAAGGCGGCGAGCGCGTCGGCGAGCACGGGCGCGCCGGTGGAGAGGCGGGTCCAGTCGGCGCCATCATAGCGGGCCGGCCCCTTGAGACCGCCCTTGCCGGCGAAGCGGTCGGCCACCGGCTCGTGATGCGGCCGCAGCACGTTGATGGCGAAGGCGCGTTCCTTCAGCAGCGGCACGACCGAGGAGGTGGCGCGATTGACGCAGATGAGGAGCGTCGGCGGCTCCACCGAAAGGGAAGTGACCGATGTCGCGGTGAGGCCGGTGCGCTCGTCGCCCTGGCCCACCGTGAGCACGCTCACGGCGCCGGCCAGCTTGCGCATGGCACTGCGAAAGGCGAGCGAGGCGGCGGAAAGCTCGGGAGCGGGAGCGGGAGCAGGAGCGATTTGGGCTGGCTGGCTCAGGGCGGCGGAGACGTGCGCGTTCATCGATCTGCCTTCTTCGAACGTGCGGGAGAACAAGGGTCATGCCCGCGGTTCAGCCCCTTGGGGCAACACGGTCCAGCGCGCCTCCGGAGGAAACCGGAGGGGGTGGATCGGAGAAAAGAATAGACAGGCGGATCAAAGCTGGTCAATAAATTCTATAAAGTTTATTGAATTAATGCCGGAGGGCGTGGCCCCGACGCTCCCGGCCTCATCCGGAGCCTGTCCATGACCCTCGCCCCGTCGTCCCCTGTCGCCGATCCGACCCTGCCTGCCGCGACCGAAGCCAACGTGCTGTGGTTCCTGCCCACCCATGGGGACGGCCACTATCTCGGCACGTCGCACAAGGCGCGCGAGGTGAGCCTCGGCTATCTCCGGCAGATCGCCCAGGCGGCGGACCAGCTCGGCTATTTCGGCGTGCTAATTCCGACCGGCCGCAGCTGCGAGGACAGCTGGATCGTGGCTTCAGCCCTTGCCGGCCTCACCGAACGCCTGCGCTTTCTGGTGGCGGTGCGCCCCGGTCTGCTCTCCCCGGCGGTGGCCGCGCGCATGACGGCGACGCTCGACCGCATCTCCGGCGGTCGCGCCCTGATCAATGTGGTCACCGGCGGCGATCCGGTGGAGAACAAGGGCGACGGCTTCTTCGCCGACCATGCGGAGCGTTACGAGATCACCGCCGAGTTCCTCGACATCTACACCCGCCTTCTCAAGGGCGAGGACGTGAACTTCGCGGGCAAGCACTTCAAGGTGGAGGGCGGCAAGCTGCTTTATCCGCCGGTCCAGCAGCCGCACCCGCCCTTGTTCTTCGGCGGCTCCTCCGCGCCGGCCCATGACGTGGCGGCGCGGCAGGTGCAAAAGTATCTCACCTGGGGCGAGCCCCCGGCGCAGGTGGCGGAGAAAATCCGGGACATCCGCGCCCGCGCTGCCGCGCTCGGCCGCGAGGTCACGTTCGGCGTGCGCCTCCATGTCATCGTCCGTGATACGGCGGCTGAGGCCTGGGCGGCGGCGGACGACCTGATCCGCTATGTGGACGACACCACCATCGCCGAGGCGCAGAAGGTGTTCTCGCGCATGGATTCCGAAGGCCAGCGCCGGATGAGCGCACTACATGGCGGCCGGCGCGACAGGCTGGAGGTGGCACCCAATCTGTGGGCTGGCGTCGGCCTCGTGCGCGGCGGTGCCGGAACCGCCCTCGTGGGCGATCCGGAGACCGTGGCCGAGCGGTTGAAGGAATACATGGCGGTGGGCGTCGATACCTTCGTGCTCTCGGGCTACCCTCACCTGGAGGAGGCCTATCGCTTCGGCGAAAGCGTGCTGCCTTTGCTGCCGCGGGCAGCCGGAACCGGCGCACCGGGCGTTGTCACCAATCATCGCGGCCCGTTCGGGGAGATCATCGGCAATGCCATCGTTCCCGAGGCGCGCCGCGTCTCCGCCTCCTGACCGGACCGCCTCGCGAGGAGCAACGCCATGCTGAATGCCTGGGAAACGCAGGGCGCGGAACCGCAGCGGGATGCGCGCACCACCGTGGTGGTCGTGGGCGGCGGCTTCAGCGGGACCTTGTTCGCACTGGCGGCAGCGGCCGCACGGCTCGACGTGGTGCTGGTCGAGCGGGAGGCGAAGGCCGGCCCCGGCCTCGCTTATGGCGCCTGCGATCCGCTCCACCTGCTCAACGTGCCAGTGGCGCGCATGGAGGTCGGCCTCAAGCCAAGCTTCGCCCAGTGGCTGAAGGCGAGTGGCGCCGATCTTTCCGCCGCCATCGAGGAGGCGGGCGGTGATCTCGCCCGCGCCTTCGTGCCGCGCGCCTTGTTCGGCGCCTACTTCGCGGAGCGGCTGGAAGCCGCCCTCGCGGCCCGCAACGGGCGTCTGCGCCGGATTCGCGGCGAGGTCGTGCGCGTTTCCGATCGCCCGGTGCCCAGCGTCACCCTCACCGATGGGCGGCGCATCGAGGGCACCCATGTGGTGCTCGCCACGGGCAATCTTCCGCCCCGCCCGCCGCGGACCCGCGACGGCGGCGTCTATGACAGTCCGCTGTTCGTTCCGGACCCGTGGCGATGGCAGGACATCGACAGCCTTGGGCCGGATGCGCCGGTGCTCCTCATCGGCTCCGGCCTCACCATGGTGGACGTGGCGCTGATGCTCGAGGCGCGCGGCCATCGCGGGCCGATCTGGAGCGTGTCGCGCCATGGCCTGGTGCCCCATGTCCATGCGGATGTGGCGGGTCAGCTCGGTAGCGTGGAGCCGTTCCTTGATCCGGACAAGGCACGCAACCCGATACAGGCGCTCCGCCTCATCCGCGCGGAGGTCCGGCAGGCTGCCGCGCGCGGGGTGCCGTGGCAGCGGGTGATGGATGCCGCACGCCCGGCCCTGGCCGCGGTCTGGGCCGGCTGGCCGCAGAAAGCCCGCGCGCAGTTCCTGCGCCACGGCCGCACCTGGTGGGACATTCACCGCCACCGGATGGCGCCACGCATCGCCGAAGCCTTCGGGGCGCTCGTCCAATCCGGGCAACTCACGGTCATCGCGGGTCGCATCGCCAGCCTCGACCTTGTGCCCGGCGGGATCGCGGCGACGCTGCGCCGGCGCCATTCGGGCCGCGTGCTCTCGCTCGAAGTGGCGCGGGTGGTGAACTGCACGGGCCCGCGCGCGGACTTCGCCGGGCTCGCCATTCCACCATTCGAGGGACTGCGGGAGACGGGCCGCATACGGCCGGACCCATTGGGGCTGGGCCTTGAGACCCGCGGCACAGCGCTGCTTGATCGCTACGGACACGCCTCCACATGGCTGCACGCGCTCGGCCCCTTGTCGCGTCCGGCCTTCTGGGAGGTGACGGCGGTTCCCGAAATCTCGGTGCAGGTGCATCAGCTCGTCGAGGAACTGGCCCGTCCCGCGAGCCGGCGCCAGCGCCCCGACGCGCGTCTGATTGCCGAATTCGTCGATCTCGGCGAAGGAATTTGAGGCGGCTCCGGCGGCCCTAAGGGGTAGCCGGCGGGGGAGGGCCGGGGCGCCAGCGCCCATGTGGATGGTCTCATCAATTTGAATTTTCAAGCTTTTCTCCTCTCAGTCGGCGCCAGATGTGCCGAGTTTTCCACAGCCGGCAACAGATCCGATCGGGCTCAAAAACAAGGGTGTTGACAGGTCTGAGGGGCACCCTTATAAGCCACATCACTGACGGGGCGCCGCCGCATGGCGGGACGGCGCTTCCCCGGAGCTCTCCTCTCCACTGTCCGTAGTGGCAGCCGGTCAAAAGCCGGACGGAAAGGTGTTCTCTGGACCCTCCCAAGGGTGTGAGGCTCTCGCTTCGGCGAGGCAGAATTTGCCCGACAGGGCGCGCTGTTTGACATGTATGACAGAAGAAAGAGAAACGTGGACGGCGGAGTCCTTGCGGGCTGGGGCTGACCGAGAGGTTGGTTTTCAGCTGAGTAAGACTTGGCGGTCTAACGGAACTCCGGACCTTT
>NZ_JAMJXC010000077.1 GCF_023571765.1 Xanthobacter aminoxidans
CCGAATATGGGCCGCGCAAGACGCTCTACAACCGCTTTGTCCGATGGGCTGCCAAGGGGATCTGGACAGACCTCTTCCATGCTCTCGCCAGCGCAGGAGGTCCTCCCGCCCAGGTGCTGATCGACAGTTCTGCGGTCAAAGCTCATCGCTCCGCTTCTGGTGGAAAAGGGGGGAGAGCAGTCAGGCGATCGGCCGCTCGCGGGGCGGGCGCACGACCAAAATCCATGCGCTGACAGACCGCCACTGCCGACCGGTCGCATTCCTGCTGACCGGCGGACAGGTCGCAGATTGCACCGCTGGAGCGGTTCTGCTGCGCCAGATGTCCAGTGCCCGCATCCTCCATGGTGACAAGGGCTACGATAGCGATGCGATCCGCCGACAGGTCGAGGGCATGGGCGCCATGCCGAACATTCCGCCCCGCTCCAACAGGCTCTGGAAGAACTGCTTCTCTCCCGTGCTCTACCGCGACCGAAACGCCATCGAGCGCATGTTCTGCCGCCTGAAAGACTTCCGGCGCATCGCCACACGATATGACCGCCTCGCCATCAACTTCCT
>NZ_JAMJXC010000013.1 GCF_023571765.1 Xanthobacter aminoxidans
TGAGACCCTGTTCTCGAACCTGGCGCAGGCCCGCGCCACCATCAGCTCATGGAAGGAGGACTATAACCTCAACCGACCTCATTCGGCGCTGGGCCATCGATCCCCCGCCGAGTTTGCCGCAACAATCACACTGGAAACCGTGGCCGCCTGAGGCCACAAATCAACCGGCGGACTCTCTCCTCAACTGGAGGAGAAATGGGGCTCACGTCAGGTGCGCTTTCGGCAACTGACCAGTGGGCGGAGCTTTCGGCGTTGGGACTGGGTCGAATTCGCCCATCGGCCACCCACGACAGATCGTCGTCGAGAAAGTTGCCACGTCTTCGAGGATGCCATTAAGGTTGTCGGCACCCTTCCGGAAAACGACAGGTTCGCACTTCTCGATCCGATGGTCACGCCCTCGGCATCGGCTGCGGCAAGCTCCGGCGCTTCTCTCGCCCTGATCCGGCCTTCCAATCCGAGATTTCGCTGGCGTCGGAAATCCGAGGCGCAACTCGAAGCAGAGCGCCGGGAATACCGAGAAGCGGGAAGGCAGCAGAGCCTCCTTGACGCGGACTTGGCCGCTTTTGAGCCCACCCCCTTCGCATTCGCGTTCACGTTTCGTGACGCAGAAGGGCCGCATACCTGGACCTGCGGCGATTGGGAAACGCACGCCACTTTCTTCTACTGGCGTAAGAGGTACGGAGAAGCGTCAGCGCTGGAACGGCTCGGCGGACGCTTCAATGACGAGTATCCTGCCAAGGGAATGCTGTTCGCCACGGGGAACATGATGAAGCGTCCCAAGACGTGGCAACTCCTCGGGGTCGTTCGGTTGGACGAGAAGGGGCAACTCGGATTGCTTTAGTACCCCGGCACGGCTGGCTTGGCGGCTCAAACTTGGCCCAGTAGCCACTTCGCAACCACGTCGCCGTAGCCGTTGATCAGCGTTCCCATGCCGACCATGAGAACGCCATTCCGGCGTTCGGCAAGCACATCTTTCTGAACCTCAGGAGCCTCTTTGGCGACGCGCTCGCGATAGAGAGCGATGTCTTCGCTCTTGACCGGAAAAAGTCCTGGAGGACGCGGGATAGCCGCTTGCGTCACCTTCTCAGGACCGTTTCGAAGATAGGGGCGAGCAGCCATCAAAATCCCGATGATGATGGTGAATGCCCCGAAACGTTGGACGATAACCGGGTCCATGGACACGCAGAGCCACCAAAGGTGCGCAATCAGAACTGCCACCCATACTCCCCACACCACCGCAGGAGAAATCAGGAGCCTCCTCCACAATGGAGGCGGGTCTCCTTGTTCGGAGTTGGTCATTCTGGGGTCCCGTTTTGGGGTCCCGGCTGGGGTACCATAGCCGAGGATGGGGTCCGTAGCCCCTTGAAAATCAATAGAAATTTTGAGTAAAGGTATTCTGGCGCGCCCTAGGGGAGTCGAACCCCTCTCTCCACCGTGAAAGGGTGGCGTCCTAACCGATAGACGAAGGGCGCGCGGCCGTTCCGGGGTTTTGGCCACCGGAGAGGGCGTCCTTATAGGGGGCGGGCGGCTTGGCTGCAAGCCTGTGGGGAAATTATCCAAAGCCGCGTCCTCACGCCCTGTGGGCAGAGGGCGCGGCCCGGGATCAGGTGGCCGCCGGCGGGAGGTTGCGGCGGCTCAAAAGCGGCGTGTCAGGCGCTCACCATTTGCCGGTGTTGGGCATAGAGGCCCACGGCTCGGCCGGGGGCTTGGGGCCGCCCTTCTGCAGCAGTTCGACGGAGACGTTGTCCGGAGAGCGCACGAAAGCCATGTAGCCGTCGCGGGGCGGGCGGTTGATGGTGACGCCCGAGGCCATCAGGCGTTCGCACAGGCCGTAGATGTCCTCGACCTCGAAAGCGAGGTGGCCGAAGTTGCGGCCCTCCCCATAGGGCTCCTTGTCCCAATTGTAGGTCAGCTCGATCTCGGCCACGTTCTCCTGGCCGGGAGGGGCGAGGAAGACGAGGGTGTAGCGACCCTGCGGCACCTCCTTGCGGCGCACCTCCTTGAGCCCCAGCTTGTTGCAGTAGAAGTCCAGCGACTGGTCGATGTCGGTCACGCGGACCATGGTGTGCAGGAAGCGCATCGGGGGTCTCGTCCGTATGAGGGGCGCAAGCCGGCGGGCCGGCCGGAGTGAAGTAGCAGGTGACGTATGATCTATGAAGGCGATCTCAAGGGGGCGCAGCAGCGCCTCCGCGAACTTCTGGACGGGTCGGCGCGCGCGGTCGCCTTTACCGGAGCGGGCATCTCCACCGAATGCGGCATCCCGGATTTCCGCTCCCCCGGCGGATTGTGGACGCAGAACAAGCCCATTCCCTTCGACGTGTTCGTCGCCCACAAGGCCGCGCGCAACGAGGCGTGGCGGCGCAAGTTCGCCATGGAGGAGGCGTTCGCCGGGGCGCGGCCCGGCCGGGGCCATAGGGCGCTCGCCCGGCTGCTGGGGCGCGGACGGATCGCCGGCGTCATCACCCAGAACATCGACGGCCTGCACCAGGCCTCCGGGGTGCCGGATGACGCACTGGTGGAACTGCACGGCAACGGCACCTATGCCACCTGCCTTGATTGCGGCGCGCGCTACGAGCTTGCCTGGGTGAAGGAGCGGTTCGATGCCGCCGGGGGCATCGCCCCCGATTGCCCGGAATGCGGCGGGCCGGTGAAGGCGGCCACCATCTCCTTCGGCCAGGCCATGCCCGAGCGCGAGATGGCGCGGGCGGATGCGCTGGCGAAGGTGAGCGACCTGTTCATCGTGATCGGCTCATCGCTGGTGGTGTTTCCGGCGGCCGGTTTCCCGCTCAAGGCGCGGCAGAAGGGGGCCCGGCTGATCATCCTCAACCGGGAGCCCACGGAGTTCGACGACATGGCCGAACTGGTGGTTCGCGACGAGATCGGCGACGTGCTCGCGCCCTTTGCCGGTGACGGGTGACAATGGCGCGCGAAGAGGGTGGGCGTTGCGCCATTCAGTTGCTATCCTACCTTCTCCGCGGCAACGGGTGCGCCGCCGCGCGTTAGTTTCGGGGTGGTCATGGGGTCTGACGCACTGGGGCTGGGGCCACGGACCGCCGGCTCGGAGGAGGGGACCGAGGAGCCTGCCGGGCTCGTCGAAGTCACCGGCTCCATCAAATGGTTCGACGCGTCGAAAGGCTACGGATTCATCGTGCCGGACGACGGAGGTCCCGACGTCCTCGTTCACGTGACATGCCTGCGCCGCGACGGCTTTCAGACCGCCATGGAAGGCGCCCGCGTGGTATGCGAGGCCATCGAGCGCACCAAGGGGCGGCAGGCCTTCCGCGTGCTCTCCCTCGACCTGTCGACCGCGGTGCACACCGCGCCGGCCTTGCCCCGGACCCGCGCCGTGGTGGAGCCCACCAGCGGCTTCGAGCGGGCCACCGTGAAGTGGTTCAACCGGCTGCGCGGCTTCGGCTTCCTCACCCAGGGCGACGGCACGCCCGACATCTTCGTCCATATGGAAACCCTGCGCCGTCACGGCCTCACCGAGCTGCGCCCCGGCCAGAGCGTGCTGGTGCGCTACGGCGACGGGTCCAAGGGCCTGATGGCCGCGGAAGTGAAGGCCGACGGCGGCCCCAGCGGGAACAATTGATGAGCCACATTCCGTCGCGGGCCGCCCTGGCGGCCAAATTCGCGCTTGCGTTCACCCTCGCGTTTCCGCTCGCGGGGCTGCCGGGCGTTGCCCGCGCGGCCGAGGCCGAGTGCGCCCAGATCAAGATCGATCCCAACCCGGTGCTGGACCCGCTGGAGATCGTCACCGCCAAGGGCGTGCTGGCCTTCCAGGTGGAGGTCGCGCGCACCAACGAGCAGCGCACCCAGGGCCTCATGTGCCGCAAGACGCTGCCCGAGCGGGGCGGCATGCTGTTCGACTTCAAGGTGGACCAGCCGGTCTATATGTGGATGAAGAACACCCTCATCCCGCTGGACATGGTGTTCATCCGTGCCGACGGCTCCATCGCCCGGATCGCTGCCATGACCACCCCGCTCTCTACCGAGACCATCTCCTCCGGAGAGCCGGTGCGGGCGGTGCTGGAGATCGGCGGGGGCGAGGCGCGCAGGCAGGGCTTGAAGGCCGGCGACAAGATTGCCCACCCCATGTTCCCGGCGAAATAGGGGGGGCGCCCCCTATTTCAGCGTCAGATAGCCCAGCAACCCTCCAGCGAAGATGTAGAGGGCCGGGTTGACCTTTTTCCCGATCATCTTCGGCCCGAAATAGACGAGGACGAACACCGCCACGGCGATCAGCGTCGTCTCGGTGCCGGTGATGGCGGTGCGCGCCACCGCGACCGTGCCGGCAGCCATCAGCCCGACGACGATGGGCGCCAGCGCCATCTGCAGGGCGAGCCGCCAGGGCGAGCCGTCGAAATGATTCCACAGGCGGGAGGAGCCGAGCGCCAAAACGGACGCCGGCAGGAAGAAGCCGGTGAAGGCGAGGAACGCCCCCAGCGTGCCGGCGACGTGATAGCCGATGACGATCACCATCAGCATGTTCGGCCCCGGCGCCACCTGTCCGAGGCTGTAGATGTCGCGGAACTGGCTGTCGGTCAGCCAGTGGTGGGCATCAATGGTCAGCGCCTTCATCTCCGGCAGCACCGCCGTGCCGCCGCCGATGGCGAGAAGCGACAGGAGCGAGAAGACGCCGAGGACGCTGAGGTCGGTGTGCGGATTGTTCATGGCTCGTCGACCTCTCCGCGGCCGGGACGGTAGATGAAGAGGGCCAGGGGCAGCACGGTGAGCAGCACCAGCACCAGCGAGACGTGGAGGAAGCTCACCATCACCACGGTGATGAGGATGAGCAGGATCTCGCGCAGGTGCTCCAGCTGCTTGTGCCCGATCTGCACCGTCACCGCCGCGAGCAGCCCCACGGCGGCGGCACCGATGCCGGCGAGGATGGCGTGCATGGCCGGATTGCCGTGGTTCGACACGTAGAAGATGCCGAGCGCGAACACGAGAAGGCCGCCCGGCAGCGTCATGCCGAGGAAGCCGGCGATCGCGCCCACCGGACCACGCAGCCGGTCACCGACGATGACACTCATGTTGGTCGCGTTGAGGCCGGGGAGGGCCTGGGAGATCTCCAGCGCCGTGAGGAACTCCTCCTCGTCCAGCCAGCCCTTTTCCACCACCAGCGCGTTGCGCAGATAGGCGACCACGCCGCCGCCAAAGCTGATGCCGCCGATGATGAGAAAGGTGATGAAGATTTCCAGGATGGAAACCTGCGTTGCGGCCGCGCCTTGCGGGGCGCCGGGCTCGGGAGGTGGTGCTGGGATCGGCGGCTCTTTGACGCTCATGGATTTTCGCCGGGAGGGTGAAGGTGAGCGGGCCGGTTGGGCCCGCCATGACCCCTATTCGGAGTGCGCGACTTCCTTGGCACCGATGCCATAGACCATGGCGGTCTTGGTGGTGCCGAGCTGCACCCATTCGGGCGCCATGTTCTGAACGTCGCGGAAGAAGTCCTCGGAGAGGCGCTTCGCCTTGTCGTTGACCTCGCTGTAGTGATCGAACTTCGCCTGGAAGGCGAATTCCCCCACCAGCGACTGCTCGGACGCGCGGTTGCGCCAGATGGCGATGGTCGCCTTCGCCTCGTAGCCGTGGCCGAAATCGAAGTGGCCGGGGTCCACCTGGATTTCTTCCACCGCCATGCTGTTCACGAGGTCGATCTGGGAATCCCCGTCCGCATCCACCGCCGACATGGAGGGGAATATGGACATGATGTTCTTCAATGCCGGGCTCAGCACGGCACCGAGCGACGTAATGATGCAATTGTGGGAATAGAGCGAGCGGATGCCGCCCAACTCTTCCTTGAGGGGAAGAATTTCTTCCTTGAACTTCACCTGGACCGCGCCGGTGATGCGAGGAGCCATCTCCACGGCCGTGGCCTTCTCGCGATCCGGGCTGCGGTACTTCAGGGCAAGTTCATGCTCCGGGCGCGGCCAGCCGTCGTCGTAGAAGGTGCGCTTCCGAAGGATGAAGGAGTTTCGGTAGAGGTCGAAGTCCGGGGTATCATAGAACAGCACTTCGCGGACCTGCCGGTGAAAGGCGTCCTTGTTGGTGACCACGCCCACCCCGTGCTTCTTGGCGACCGCCTTCACTTCATTCCAGTAATCCTCGAAACGCTTGGGCGAGTAGAATTGCTGCGGCCGGAGCAGAATCTTGTATTCACGATAGTGGATGTCGAGCATGGCGTCGTGCTCACTTTGCGTAACGTCGGATTCGTTGGGACCCCAGAATCCGATAAGGCGCACACCTTCCGTCGCCTGCGACCGGATGTCTACTGCCTCGCCATGTCCTGCCCGCAACCGGGCACCGGCGACGTTCCGAAACTGTTGCGCGAACGTCACATCGCACGCGTTTGCGTCCGATTTGGGCGGATGAACCGCTCGAATAGTATTGCGTGCCCTTAAATTGGGCTAACGTTGACGCCGCTTCGGCTTCAAGGACCCGGACAAGGGATACCGGTCATCCTCGAAGGTCCCGAGCGGCGCCTGGGATTGATCCCCGCACCGCTAAGGTCGTGACACGCTGCCGTTAGCATTCCCCAGTTGATGCCTCTGCACTCCGGGCCGTTGTCCGAAGTGTCCACGATGCACGCGCCCGTTCGCGGGCCGTGCAGTGATCTCGTCCAGGGCCTCGACGCCTTGGACCGAAAAGAGAGCGGCGCATTAGCGCCTGAGGAAGCGCCAGCGATGAGCCCCGCCGTTGGGACGGCGGTCGTGGGCTCCGCCTTTCGGAGGAAAAAATGACGACATTCGCAAGAATGGCGGCCGTAGCCGCTTTGTCTGCGGCAGCCTTGCTGCCCGAATCCCTGCCCGCACACGCCGGCTCCGTGACCCAGCCAGGTGAAACGGTTGGTCTGGCTGCCGGCGCGCCGCTGCCGGAAGGCGTATATGCCGTGAATACGGCTGACTATGGCTGCCGCAATACTTCGCCCGACAGCACCTGCGTCGGCGTGGATATTCCCGTTCTGGCCTGGGCTACTCCGGTATTCCTGTTCGGCGGGCGGCTACAGCTTCTGACTGCCGTACCGGTCGTCGGCGTCGGCGTGCAGAACGGAGATTATACTTCCGGCTTTTATAATCCGTTCTTCGCCGCTCAGGTCGCCTGGGATCTGGGGAACGGCTTCGGCTTCAGCTACATGGCCGGCTTCTATCTCGGCGTGAATACGGGAGTGGCCTTCGATTCAACCTCGTTCAACCAGCGTTTTGCCCTCAGCTACACGGCGGATGGCTGGAATCTGACGGCAAACGCCATCTGGGGCATCCAGGCGAACGGCGTGAGCAATACGATCAACCCGAACTTCCTGAACGTCGATCTGACCGCCACGAAGAAATTCGGCAAGTTCGAGATCGGCCCGGTGGCCTATTACTCCACCGACCTGAACAATCCCATCCCATTTTACCAGAAGCAGAGCCAGTTCGCGATCGGAGGCCTTGTCGGCTATGATTTTGGTCCCGTGATCCTGCAAGCTTATCTCACCACCGACGTCTATGAGCAGAACTACGGTGGCAACGATACCCGCCTGTGGGGCCGCATCATCGTTCCGCTCTGGAACCCGCCTGCGTCGACCCAGCAGACCGCGCTGCTGCACAAATAGAGCTCGTGAAGTGGCCAGACCTCCTCACGAGGGAGGTCTGGCCATGAGCGAGGCCGGGCCTCCATCCAAGGTTGGCGCGGCCGATCCGCCTCCGTGACCCGAGACGCCGACCCCCTTCGTCGCAGAACGGTCGGCGAGCCTTCGCGCGCGGAGGCGGGGTCGTGCCTGTGCCCCACTTGGTCCCGGCGACCTATTTGGGCTCCAGCGTCTTGCCGATGGAGGTGAAGAACGTCTCCGCGTACCAGCGCATCTCGGCTTCGATGTCCGGCTTGCCCGCAAGCTCGCACTGATCGACGAGACCGCTCACGCGCTCGAACATGTCGGCGATGAAGCCGTCCGGGCGGTCCTGCTGCCCGGCGAGCTGGGTGACGATGTCGCGCAGGATGTAATGCTGCACCATGGTGTGGGCCTGCGTGGTGCCCACCGCCTTGAGCATCGAGCCGAGCCACTCGGCAAGCTCCGTATCCGAAGCCATTGCAATCGTCCTTTCCCAAAATCCCGCCCGGCGGCGCAATCCTGCCCCCTGAGCCTGGTGCCGCGAGACCATCCCGGAGCCGGGTGAGTCGCATCCACCCGGTGCCGTCACACCGCCCGGGAAGATTAGCCCTCACCCGGCTTTAGCGGAACAATCGGGGAAGCGGGGGCGTTGCAGCTCCAGTCAGCGAAGCAGCAACAGGAGCACACAGATGCCGCGCAATGTCCTCTACGGCGTGATCGCGATTCTCGTCGTGGTTGGTGGGGTGTTCGCCTATCAGGCCTATGAGCGCGACCGGAACACCATGCAGATCGAGATCGGCCCCAACGGGGTGAAGGTTGATCCGCCCGGCCGCTGAGCCTGCGGCGGGGAAGGGCGGCGGAGGGTGGTCGGAGCAGCAGGATTTGAACCTGCGACCCTCTGCTCCCAAAGCAGATGCGCTACCAGGCTGCGCTATGCTCCGACATTCCGCCGAACGGCTTCGTTGCTACATTTTCAGGACGGGGGGCGCAAGGGGCGGGGGACACGTTACGAGAACGCATGGTGGACGAACGGGGAGGTTTGTGACGCAAAGTCCCGAAGAAGTCCCGAAGGTCATTCCGACCCGGATCGAGCAGCGCCACGGAGCGCCCGAAGATCGCGCCCCGCGTGCAATCGCCTATTGAGGCCTCGCGGGCGATGGGCTTTTCGGGGCGGAGGTAGAAGTGGCTCCCTGAGCAGGACTCGAACCTGCGACCATTCGATTAACAGTCGAACGCTCTACCAACTGAGCTATCAGGGACCGTGGGTCTCGCGACCGAGGCCGGCGATATAGCAACCACATCGCCGCTTGTGAAGCCGTAACACGCGCTTTTCCGGGGGAAGTTGCCGCACCGGCGCGCAAAGTGGCGCCGGTGCTGGATTTTCAAGCGCGCAGCAAATCGCCTTCCGGACCGGACTCCACCGTGCCGCTCACGCTGGAGCCGGCATTTTCGCTCTCGTGGGCGAACTGGGCGAAATAGAATCCGTAGTAGCGACCGCGACGGGCGATCAGCTCGTCATGGGTGCCGCTCTCCACCACGCGGCCGCCCTCGATCACGCAGATGCGGTCGGCGCGCACCACGGTCTGGAGGCGGTGGGCGATGACGATGGTGGTGCGCTCGTGGGCCAGTTCCGCCAGCGCCTTCTGCACCTCGGCCTCCGATTCGGAATCGAGGGCGGCGGTGGCCTCGTCGAGGAGCAGGATGGGCGCGTTCTTCAGGAAGGCGCGGGCGATGGCGATGCGCTGGCGCTGCCCGCCGGAGAGCTGCGCCCCGTGCTCGCCCACGAACGTGTCGTAGCCGTGCTCGAAGCCCATGATGAAGGGATGGGCGTGGGCCGCCTTGGCCGCCGCGACGATCTCCTCCTCCGATGCGCCCGGTCGGCCGAAGCCGATGTTCTCCCGGACGGTGCCCGAGAACAGGTAGACGTCCTGGCTCACCAGGGCCACCGAGGCTCGCACGGAGGTGCGGGAGACGGTGCGGGTGTCGACGCCGTCGATCAGCACGGCGCCGGACTGGGGATCGTAGAAGCGCTCGATCAGATTGATGATGGTGGTCTTGCCGCCGCCGGACTGGCCGACCAGCGCAGTCGTCCGGCCGGGCTCCGCCACCAGATCGAGGCTGCGCAGCACGTTCTCGCCGGGGCGATAGGCGAACACTACGTCCTTGAACTCCACCCGGCCGCGGGGGCGGGGCAGGGCGCCGACACCGGGGGAGTCGGCGTCGGGGGCGGGCGCGTCGAGCAGATCGAACAACATGCGCGCGCCCATGACGTGGCTGACCAGCTCCACATGCAGGCGCGACAGCCGCTTGGCGGGCTCATAGGCCAGCAGCAGGGCGGTGAGCACCGAGAAGAACTGGCCCGGCGAACGGCCGAGCTCGATCACATTGTATCCCGCGTAGAGAATCACGCCGCCGATGGCGAGGCCGCCCAGAGTCTCCATCAGGGGGCTGGACTTGGCCTGGGTGCGCACGAGGCGGTTGGCGTTGATCTCCACGTCGTCGATGAACTTGTGGGTGCGCTCCCGCATCACCGGCTCAAGCGTATAGGCCTTCACCGTGCGGATGCCCTGGAACACCTCCATGACGATGGAGGACAGCTTCACGCCCGAGGTGAAGCCGGTGGTGAAGATGGTCTTGGCCTTCTTGATGAGCTTGCGCGTGCCCAGCACCGCCGCCGGCATCACCACGAGGGCGATGACGGCCAGGAAGGGGTCCTGTACGAAGGCGACGCCGGCCAGCATCACCAGCGAGAGGAAGTCGCGGCCGATGCTGGTGACGATCAGGTCCAGCGCGCCACGCGCGCCCGCGGCGCCGGCGGTGAAGCGGGTGGTGATTTCCGCCGTGTGGCGATGGCCGAAATAGGCGGCGTCCTGAAGCATCAGCCGGTCGAAGGCGCGCTTCTGGTTGTCCGCCACCACCCGGTTGCCGATGCGGGCCATGGTGATGCTCTGCCCGTAGGCCGAGGCGCCCTTGATGATGGAAAGCACCATCACGATACCTGACACTGCCCACACCGCCGCAGGGGTGGGATGCACGAAGATGGCGTTGACGGCATCGTTCATCAGATAGGCGAGGCCGGCCGTGCAGGCGGCCATGGTGCCCATGAAGACGAAGGCCAGCACATAGCCCTTCCAGTGCTTGCGGCCATCGGACAGGAGGAGGCGCCGCAGGACGGCATTGGTCTCGTCCGAAGAGGGCGGAGGCCCGTGGCGCTGGGCGGCTTTCGCGTTCATGTACATCTCCGGCGGCGTCCGGATGCGGGACCGCTTCGGTGTCCCCATGAACTGCCAGCAAGAGGCTAAGTCAACTTTCCGGCCCGAGAGCATGCTGCAGCGCAGCGCCGCATATGGGGCAGAAGCTCGGTTATTCCAGGAGCTTCCATTCCGGGAGCTTCGCGGGAACTGGAGGCCACGGAGGGAATCGAACCCCCGTACACGGATTTGCAGGGCGGTGACAGCCGTGACGTCCGAACGTACAGTCCGAAAAAGCGTATCCGCAAAGCGGCTTACTGCCAGAGAAGTCGGCTTTGCGGATAATCCGGCTGAACATACGGATTTGGTGACAAATGGACCTAGTGACAAATTCCGTGGCAATCGAGGACGGCAGCCGCGAGGCCACGCTTGAGCATTTCATGCGTGAGCGTGGCATTGATCGCATGGAAACCCTGGTCTCCAAGGCGGAGGCGAAGGGGCTCGCCAGCGAGACGCCCGGCGCTATGAATGCAATCCGGTCCCTCATCCAGCCCATGGCCGATGGCGTGGCCGAACTGTTCGCGGCGGAGCGGGCGCGGAAGATGGGCCGCCCGTCCATCGTCATGTCGAAGATCGGCGAGATGGAGCCCGACCTCGTCGCTTACCTCACCATCAAGGAAACCATCAATTATGCGGCGGGGCGCTGCCCGCTGGGCCGTCTGACCCACCACATTGGCTCGGTGCTTGAAGACGAGGTGCGCATGGCGGTGTTCGATAACGCCGCGCCGAAGCTCTACCGGACCGTTGACCGCGACGTGAAACGCAAATCGTGGGACGCGGTTCACGCTGAATTGATCTTCTCCGCTGCCGCCAAAGCGGCGGACATCGAGCTTCCTCGGTGGAGCCGTGCCGACAAGATGCAGGTCGGAACCCGCCTTGTGGACATCCTCATCGAGCGCACTGGGCTCATGACGGCCTTTGATGTCCATGAACGCAAGAACAGCACCGTCAAGGTGGTCGAGATGACGGAGTTCGGCCGCCGGTGGATCGCCGACTTCAACGGCAAGGCCGGCCTTCTCCGCCCCTCGCTCACGCCCACCGTCGTCCCTCCCGTCAAGTGGGTAGGGACCACCGGGGGTGGCTATTTGACGCACGCAATCCGCAGCTTTTGCGTCGTGAAGCGGACCTACCGTTCCCATGTCGAAGCCCTGAAGGCGGCGCCAGGGATGCCCGCCATCTACCGGGCCATGAACGCCATCCAGGAAACGCCGTGGGCGATCAATGGGAAGGTCCTCGACGTCATGCTGGAGGCGGACGAGCGCGGCATCCTCCTTCCTGGGATGCCCCCGCCCAACCCGAACCCGCTTCCCGAACGGCCGGCCGACATCGACACCAACGAGGCCGTGCGGCGGGCCTGGAAGGAGAAAGCGAAGCTCGTCTATGAGCAGAACGCGGAGGACGAAGGCCGGCGGCTTGAGCTGGCGCAGCTCCTGACGATAGGGAAGGAGTATCGGGGCGACGCGCAGATTTATTTTCCGCAACAGCTTGACTTTCGCGGAAGAGTCTACTCCATCCCCAACACGCTGCACCCGCAAGGCTCCGATCGTGGCAAGGCTCTTCTGCACTTCGGCCCCGGCAAGCCCCTCGGAGATACCGGGCTGCGCTGGCTGGGCATCCACGGCGCCAACGAGTTTGGTGTGGACAAGGTCAGCTTCGACGACCGCGTCGCCTGGGCCATGGAGCACCGGGAGGCCGCCGCTGCCTGCGCCCGCGATCCGTTCTCGAACCGCTGGTGGACCGAGGCGGACAAGCCTTGGGAGTTCCTGTCGTGGTGCTTCGAGTTCGGCGCCATCGACTGGAGCAACAGCCCCGAAGCCTTCGTGTCCCACCTCCCCGTCGCCCAGGACGGGAGCTGCAACGGGCTCCAACATTTCAGCGCCATGCTGCGCGACCCTGTCGGCGGCGCGGCGGTTAACCTCGTGCCCTCCGACGTCCCGCAGGACATCTATCAGCGGGTGGCGGATCGCGCGGTTGAGCGGTTGGCAAAGGAAGTGGCTGATGCCCGTGCCGAGGGGCGGGAGGACGAGAAGGCTCGCTGGGCTTATGGCTGGCTGGCGTTCGGCCTCAACCGGAAGATCACCAAGCGCCCGGTCATGGTGCTGCCCTATGGGGGCACGATGACGAGCTGCCTGGAGTACACCCGCGCCGCTGTCCGCGAGCAGATCAAGGATGGAAAGGGGCACAACTTCGGCGACGAGTTGCCCAAGGCGGAAGCCTATCTGGCCTCCACCATCTGGGCCGCCATCGGCGACGTGGTGGTCGCGGCGCGGGCCGTTATGTCGTGGCTTCAGAAGGTCGCGCGGGTGGCCGCGAAGGCGGGCGTCCCGCTCCAGTGGACCACCCCGAGCGGCTTCGTGGCGCACCAGGAGTACCGCGACTTGCGTCGCCGCCGTGTGGAGAGCCGCCTTCGGGGGGCCGTGGTCAAGGTCTACTATCAAGAAGACACGGACCAGCTCAACGTCAGCCGGCAGGCCCTGGGCATCTCGCCCAACTTCGTGCACAGCATGGATGCCAGCGCCATGATGCTCACCATCAACAGGTGCCTTGACGATGGCATCGGTGCCTTCGCCATGATCCACGACAGCTATGGGACCTACGCGGCCGACACCGACCGGCTGTCGCAGCACCTGCGCTCGGCCTTCGTGGATATGTATGAAGAGCACGATGTGCTGCGTGAGTTCCGGGATGCCGTGGTCGCGGCCCTTCCTCCAGAGGCGTCGGAGTTCGACATCCCTCCGCTCCCACGGATGGGAACCCTCGATCTTCAACGGGTGCGGGAGTCCGCCTACTTCTTTGCTTAGAAGGTACGTTCAGGCGTAATAAACGCTCGAACGGACTTTCCCGCCACTCTTGCCTAAATTGGAACATCCAGCCCATGAACGCTTCTCCTAAGCCTTCCATCACCATCCGCATCGGCGCTGCCCATTGGGACGCCACCCTGGCGGACGGGACCAACTTCGACTTCGCGAGCATGACCTCGAACGAGCGCCGGCAGTGGTACCGGGCGTTCGGCGACATCGTCTGGGACACCTATGGCCACAACGTGAAGGGGGCTCGCCGGTGATGAAGCGCTTCCTCATCGCCGCCCTGGCCGTCGCCGGGCTGACCCTCGCCGGCTGCGAGGATGGCAGCTACTTCAACGCCAACACCAAGCAGCTCAAGTCCGACAAGGTCGGCCGCCTCGAAGCGTCCGGAGATGACCTTCGCGTCTACGAGTTCACGCCACAGTCCGACCCGACGAAGCAGTGCGTCTTCGTGGCCGGAGACAAGAAGGGTGGTCTCGTCTGCTTCGACAAGCGCCGGCCGTGATCCGCAAGTTCCTTGCCTTCCTCTCCGACCTTCTCCTCGACACCTACAACAACGACAGGAACCCCTGAAATGAACGACACCACCACTGCCCCCGCCTTCACCGACATCTTCGGCAATGACATCCGCATCGGCGACGAAGTGGCCCATGTGAAGCGCGGCCCCGGCGGCTACATGAGCATCCCCGTGACCAAGGTGGAGGGCTTCACCGCCGCCATGGTGGTCATGGAGAGCGGCCTCAAGGCCCGCCCGCACCTTGTCGTCGTGAACACCGCCGCCCGCACCGCCGTCAGCGAAGAGGTGGCCGCCGAGTGAACCCCGACACGCTCGTCAACGCGCCTTCCGAGGCGGTTGCGAAGGTGGCGATGACGCTCCTCGACCGTCTCCAGGATCACCCGCCGGCCCTCCAGTGCGCCGGCCTCGCCTCGGTCTTCCTGGCCGCCTGCCGGGTGCACCGAGTGAACCCCCACGAAGTCCTCAACGTCGCCCAGAACCTCATGGCCGACACCATCCACGGCGAGCGTCCCGAGTTCCGGGCGCTGCGCCTCTATGCGGAGCACGAGCTGAAATGAACATCCACGGCACCATCAACATGGGCGACGTCAACATCACCTTCACCGACGAGGGCCTCGCCATCGACGGCGCCATGCCGAACACCATTCGTTCCGGCCTCGCCATCGGTGCCTCCATCGTGACCCAGGTCCTCATCGACTGCGGCGCGTCGGAGCATGCGTTCGGCACCGCTTTCCTGAATGCGTTCGGCGACTATGCCGTCCAGGCCGCCAATCAGGCCGAGGAGCAGGCGGTCGCCCAGGCGCTCGATGCCATCAAGGAGATGCTCGCCGAGGCCATCTTCGAGCAGGAAGAGTTCGACCTCTTCGACCCCAAGCACAGCGGCGAGTGAACGCATCCGGCGCGTCCGAGCCGTGCCCAAGTGGTACGGCCGGACGTACTGGTTTCCCTCTTCAGGAATTTGGAGCACACCAAATGAACGCGCATTCTGCCTACGCCTCCTCCAACGGCATCGTCACTCTCCGCCCCATCGTCACCCGTGGCGCCGCCGGCCGGCCCGTCACCAACTCGCGGGACGTCGCCCGGTACTTCGGGAAACGGCATGACGACGTGCTGAAGGCCATCAAATCCTTGCTGGATCAGGCTCCGTCCATTGCCCGCAATTTTGCGGCCAATGAGGTCGAGGTGAAGGTCGGGTTCGGAACACGCAAGTCTCCCACTTACGACATGGACCGGGACGGCTTCACGCTCCTGGCGATGGGCTTCACCGGCCCCAAGGCGCTCCAGTTCAAGATGGCCTACATCGCCGAGTTCAACGCGATGGAAGCCGAGCTGAACGCGGCCGTCGAGAAGTCCCCCTTCCAGCTCCCTGACTTCACGGACCCCGCCGCTGCCGCCCGTGCCTGGGCGGATCAAGTGGAAGCTCGGGCGCTGTCCGACAAGCGGGCTGCCAAGGCGGAGAAGTTTATCGCTGACGAGTTCGGCTACGTCACGGTGGGTGAGTTCGTCCGGCAGAATGGGGCTGCCAACTTCCGCCGGCATGGACTCACCAATCAGAAGCTCGGGCAGCAGGCCAAGACCTTGGCGCTCCTTCGCGGCATCGAAGTTCGGGAGGAGATGCAGGAATACACCGACGAGTTCGGGGACACCTACGTCAACACGCTTCGGGTTCACCGCCGCGACCTCCTTATTGAGGTGTGCGGTCGCTACGGAATTGACGCCCGGTGAACGACATGCCCCGCGCCCTGCGCATCGCCAAGCTCTATTGGGCTGACGGCCAACCCATCCCCATCGACCTCTTTCTCGAACTCCTGGACCTGGGCCTCGACGCCCAGGCCCTGGAAGACGAACACCTCTACAACCAGGACTGAGACACAACATTGGCTGACAAGAAGAAGCGGAACAAGATCAAGATCGGCAGCTTCGTGAGCCCCATCGGCATCGCGAGTTACCCGCATCTGAACAAGCCGGACACCAAGTGGAATGAAGCCGGCGAGTACCGCTGCACTCTTATCTACGACGAAGACGTCGCTGAAAACCTCCGCCCCAAGCTCGAAGAACTTCTCGACAAGGGCTTCGAGACCATGAAGAAGGAGCACTATGGCGACAACCCCAACACCGCCAAAGCGAAGCGCTGCGCCAAGCTCGACGTTCCGCTGAAGGCGGTGGAGGACGAGGAGGGTAACGAGACCGGCACCTACAAGCTGTCCCCGAAGAAGACGGCGTCCGGCGTCAAGAAGGACGGCACGCCCTGGACGGCCAAGGTTCAGGTCTTCGACAGCAAGGGCAAGAAGCTGAGCCCGGTCCCGTCCATCTGGGGCGGCTCCAAGCTCCGGGCCGACATCGACGTCTACGCCTACTTCGCCGCCAAGGACAACGCCATCGGCATCACCCTGGAGCTGGTTGGCGTCCAGGTTATCGAGCTGGTGGCCGGTTCCGGCGAGCGTGAGAGCGCCTTCGGTGAGGTCGAGGGCGGCTATGTGGCCTCCGAAGAGGAGGGCTTCGGTCGCGGCTCCGGTGAGGACGACGGCGAAGACGACAGCTCCTCCTCCGACGATGACGACGAGGGCTCGGCCGACTTCTGATGGCAGTGACGAAAGACCGGGGCGTGGTCGAAGGCTATCGCTCCGGTCTCGAAGAGAAGCTCGCCGACCAGCTCAACCGGGCCGGCGAGCCCGTGGTCTATGAACAGTTCAAGCTGCGCTACACGCAGCCCGAGAAGCCCCGCACCTACACGCCGGACTTCATCCTCCACAACGGCATCATCATCGAAAGCAAGGGGCGCTTCGTCACCGCCGACAGGCAGAAGCACCTCTTCATCAAGGCCGATCATCCCGCCTTGGATGTCCGCTTCGTCTTCTCAAATTCCCGGTCCCGCATCGGCAAGGCTAGCCCCACCACCTACGCCATGTGGTGTGAGCGCAATGGATTTCTGTTTGCCGACAAGTGGATACCGCAGGAGTGGCTCGACGAGCCTCTCGACCTCACACGCATGATCGCCGCGAAGGCGGCCCTCGGCTGGGACCCGCCGTCCTGGCCCTGATCTTCACGGGGAGCGTCCTCCGTCGGCGCTCCCCATCCACCGCCAGCTCTCCAGCAACCTAACGAAAGGTAAGGCAATGGCTTTCAAGCCGCTCATGTCCAAGTCGCAGACCCAGCTCCTCCTCGACCATTTCCGGGTGAAGGGCTCCATCTCCGGCATCGAAGCCCAGGCGCTCTACCGCATCCGCAGTCTCTCGCGCCGGATCAACGACCTCGAAGCTCGGGGCTACATCTTCGCCCGGTCCGAGGAGAAGGACCCCACCGAGCAGCGCTATACCCGTTACCACTTCATCGGCCTGAAGGCTGAAGGGAAGGCCGCGTGATGCAGCTCATCGACGCCACCCATTGCAAGGTGGGGCAGTATTTCCTCATCGCGCTCTCCCTCGCGCCCGGCGTCACGGGCACCGCGAGCGGTTCCTACTACCAGTTTGAGGTGGCCGAGGAGGAGGCGCGGAAGCGGGCCGCCAGCACCGGCCTCCCGCACCTCGTCGTGAAGGTGGAGAAGCATTTCAAGCCCTCCTTCCAGGTGGTGGAGGTGACCAACGGACAGCAGTGAACTTGTATCGAAGGGGCCGTGCGCATCGTGCGGCTCCTCCGATGCTTGCGCAACCTACAGCGATGGACATTCTTACTGCTTTTCTTGTGGGGCTTTTGTCTCCGGGGACGGCCATTCTTCTCCTCGGGATGTACATGGACCTAACGGGAAGGGACGGCGAGTGGCCGGTCTGATCCCGTTCGGAGAAGCCCAGGACCTCACCAAGCGCCACCTCACCGAAGAGACATGCCGCCGCGCCGGCTACACCGTGTCCCGAATGGGCGGGGAGCTGGTCCAGGTCGCCAACTATCGGGACGACACGGGCGCCATCGTCGCCCAGAAGGTCCGGGGCCGGGACAAGGAGTTCCGGTTCCTTGGTGACACCAAGTCCGCTGGGCTCTTCATGCAGCACCTGTGGAGGGACGGCGGGAAACGCATCATCATCACAGAGGGTGAGGTGGATGCGCTCACCGTGTTCCAGGAGATGGGCTACAAGTGGCCCGTGGTGTCCGTCCCGAACGGAGCCCAGGGCGCGAAGAAGTCCTTGGGCAAGCACCTGGAATGGCTCCTGAAATTCGAGCATGTGGACCTGTGCTTCGACCAGGACGACCCTGGCCGGGAGGCGACCGAAGCGTGCCTCGAACTCTTCCCGCCCGGCCACGCCCGCATCATCCGGCTTCCTCTCAAGGACGCCAACGAGATGCTCCAGGAGGGCCGGCGCAAGGAGCTGATCGACGCCCTGTGGTCCCCCGTCGAGTTCCGCCCGGATGGCATCGTCACGGTGGCGGACATATTCGACGAGGCCATGGAGGAGCCGGAAGATGGGCTTCCGTGGTTCCTCGACACCCTGACCGCCAAGACTTTCGGACGACGATATGGCGAGGCGGTGGCGCTCGGAGCCGGAACCGGCATCGGGAAGACGGACTTCATCACCCAGCAGATCACCTTCGACATCGACGTTCTGAAAAAGAAGGTGGCCGTGTTCGCGTTCGAGCAGGTGCCGAAGGAGACCCTATGGCGAATTGCCGGGAAGGCAGCCGGAAAGACGTTCCATATCCCGGATGGGAGCTGGTCCAAGGAGGAAAAGGTTGCGGCCCTGACCAAGCTCCGGGACGACGACCGGCTCTATTTCTATAACCACTTCGGCGCCTGCGATTGGGACATCGTCTCCTCCCGCATCCGCTTCCTGGCTCACACCGAAGGTGTCCGCATCTTCTACATCGACCACCTCACCGCGCTTGCCGGCCACGGCGACGAGGAGCGCGGCTCCCTTGAGAAGATTATGGCCGAGCTGGGAGCCCTCGTGAAGGAGCTGGACATCTGGGTTCTGTTCGTCTCGCACCTCACCACGCCGGAGGGCAAGCCACACGAAGAGGGCGGCCGGGTGACCATCAAGCAGTTCAAGGGCTCTCGCGCCATCGGCTACTGGAGCCACTTCATGTTCGGGATGGAACGCGACACCCAGGCGGAGGACGAGGAGGAGCGCCAGACGACCACCTTCCGCGTCCTCAAGGACCGCTACACTGGCCGGGCCAACGGCCTGACCATTCCTCTCGAATACGACACCGAGACCGGCCGCCTCTCCGAAGTGGAGGCACGGGCTTTTCCACCTACCGAAACCGACGAAGAGAAGAAGGACTTCTAGTGGACAATATCACGACCGCAACCAAGACCGAAGACGTGGAGTTCGGTATCGGCTTGGCCGAGGACGGAACGGCGTTCGTCGTCCTCCGCGTCGCCGGGGAGGCCGTTGCCTTCCCCGCGTCCTGGATGCCGGCTGTCCTCGACGGACTCATGGACATCCTGGAGGCCACCTTCTCGGTGCCCGAGGGAGAAGCCCTCAACTGATGGATGGGACATGGGATGCCCCGTCTCCCGTGTCCTTCGAGATCACCATCTTGAAGGAGCGGAAGACGGGGAGGAAAGCCATTGAACTCCACGTCCCCGGCTTCATGACGTGGACTCTTACCCCCAAGGGGGCCGCTGAACTCGCCCAGGAGTTGGGATGGGCGGCGGCCGACGCGCAGGAAGAGGTGGCTCCGGAGTGACCACCCTCCTGTTTGACATCGAGACGAACGGGCTTCTCGACGAACTCACTACCATCCATTGCCTCGTCATCCAGGACGCCGACACGGGAAAGGTCTGGTCCTGCACGAATGAGGACTTCACTTACGACCGCCTGGAGACGGGCCTAAAGCTCCTCGCCGATGCCGATATGATCGTTGGTCACAACGTCATCGGCTTCGACATCCCCGCCATCCAGAAGCTCTATCCGGAGTGGAAGCCGAAGGGCGTCGTCCGGGACACGTTGATCCTCGGCTATCTCCTGTTCCCGCGTGAGGTGCTCCGGGACAAGGACTTCCGGCTTGCCGAGAAGGGCCGCCTCCCGAAGAAGCTCATCGGGCTTCAGCGACTGGAAGCCTGGGGCCACCGCCTGGGCGAGTACAAGGGGGACTACAAGGGGCCGTGGGATGCGTGGTCCGTGACCATGCAGGATTATTGCGAGCAGGACGTCGCGGTCACCGCCAAGCTCTGGAAGCGCGAGCGGGAGGAGCTGGCGGACGGGTGGGGAACCGAATGCGTCGAGCTTGAGCATGACCTCGCCTGGATCATTGAGAGGCAGACTCGGCGCGGTTTCGCCTTTGATGACGAGGCAGCCCAGTCTCTTTACGGGACCCTCGCCAAGCGTAAGGCGGAGCTGGCGGACGAACTGTCCACCATCTTCCCGCCCAAGATCGTTCGCACCCCGTTCACCCCCAAGGTGAACAACGCCAAGCGCGGCTACGTCAAGGGCGTTCCGACCTTCAAAGAGAAGGTGGTCCCGTTCCTTCCGTCGTCGCGGAAGCAAGTCGCCGAGCGGCTCATGGACCTTGGTTGGAAGCCCACCGAGTTCGGGAAGGACGGAACCCCCAAGGTTGATGACGACGTCCTCAACAAGCTGCCGTACCCCGAGGCCAAGCTCCTGGCTGAATACTTCCTTGTTACCAAGAGGATGGGCCAGCTCGGCGACGGCCGGGAAGCCTGGATGCAGCATTCCCGCAAGGGCCGCGTCCACGGCTGGGTGATCCAGAACGGCGCCGTCACCGGGCGCATGACGCATCGCCTCATCGCCAACGTCCCGGCGGAGAGGACCACCTACGGCCACGAGATGCGGGCACTGTTCCGGGCCTCCACCGGCTTCAAACTGGTGGGCTGCGACGCCGACGCCCTGGAGCTGCGCTGCCTCGCTGGCTTCATGGCCCGGCACGACGGCGGCGCCTACATCAAGACCGTGCTGGAAGGCCGCAAGGAAGATGGCACGGACATGCACACGCTCAACGCCAAGGCGCTGGGGTGTGACCGGGACACCGCAAAGACCTGGTTCTATGCCTTCATCTATGGGGCGGGGGATGCGAAGTTGGGCTTCACCCTCCTCGGTGCCCTCTCGAAAGCTCGCCTAGTCGGCGCAGGCCGAGCCGCTCGCGCCAAGTTCCTGGCGAACCTGCCGGCTCTCGCCAAGCTCGTGAAGGCCGTTGGCGTGACCCTCAACGGAAAGCGCAGCAAGGACGGCCGGCTCATCAAGCCGGGGCGCGGTTATCTCTTGGGTCTCGACGGCCGCAAGCTCCGCGTCCGGTCCGAGCACGCTGCCCTCAACACGCTCCTGCAATCGGCTGGGGCGGTCCTCATGAAGAAGGCCCAGGTGATCCTAGATGCCGACATCCAGGCCGCCGGCCTCGTTCCGGGCAAGGACTACGAGTTCGTAATCACGTACCACGACGAATGGCAGATTGAGGTGCTTCCTCAATTCGCGGAGCTGGTCGGCACCTTGGCCGCCGACGCCATCCGCAAGTCCGGAGAATACTTCGGATTCCGCTGCCCACTGAAAGGCAACTTCGACATTGGCGACAACTGGGCGGAGACGCACTGACGGTTGGGTCTACGTCCTTCGCAACCCGGCATGGCCTGGATTTGTGAAGGTCGGCTCCAGCTTCGACGTCGCAGAGCGCCTCCGCACCTATCAAACCTCCAGCCCCTTCCGAGATTACGCCCTCGTGGACGCCGTGTTCGTCCCCGACCGCCGTGGGTTCGAGCATCGCTTTCACGAGGCGATGAAGGGCTATCGCGTTGGAAGCACGGAATGGTTTCAAGTTCACCCTCAGGATGCCAAGAACATCCTAGCCACACTCAAGAAGGAGTTGCGATGAACATTGGTGACGTCCTCGATTGGATGGACCTCCTCAAAGAGAAGTACGGTATCTCGTGCCCCGTCACTTTCGAGAGCGATGAAGACGAGGACGGCGGGGAGTGAAGACCCTCGTCCTCGTTGACGGGGACATCCTGGCTTATACCGCCGGGGCTGCCGTGGAGCGGGAGACCCGATGGGACGACGACACGTTCACCCTAGCTGCCGACCTCGACGAAGCGAAAGATGCCTTCGTCACGATGCTGACCAAGGCGAAGAAGGAGGCCGAGGCCGCCGACGCGGCTCCGGTCATCTGCTTCACGCCATCTGGCCCCACCTTCCGGCATGCCCTGTGGCCGACCTACAAGGAGGGCCGCAAGCGCAAGCCGCTGGTCCACAAGGCCCTGGTGGAGTGGGCCAAGACCGAGCTGAACTACCCGAGCGTGGAGAAGCCGGGGCTGGAGGCCGACGATTGCCTCGGCATCCTGGCAACCCATCCGGCCAACGCGGCGTTCCGGCGGGTGATCGTCTCCGGCGACAAGGATCTCGCCCAGATCCCCTGCGAAATCCTTGACTTCAAGCGCGGGACGCTCACCACCATCACCGAAGAGGAGGGCGAACAGCTCTTCCTTCTCCAGGCCCTCACAGGTGATCCGACCGACAACTATCCCGGCTGCCCTGGCATCGGCGCCAAGCGGGCGCCGGGCATCGCCGCCGGCGGCTGGGCGGCCATCGTCGCCGCCTACGCCAAGGCCGGCCTTACGGAAGCGGACGCGCTGATCCAGGCCCGCCTCGCCCGCATCCTGCGCTACGCCGACTACGACCACCAACGAAAGGAGCCCCTTCTTTGGGAGCCACGATGACCGAGACGCTGTTCCTGGACCTGGACGGCGTTCTGGCCGACTTCGACAAGACCGCCGGGGCGATCCTCGGAACCGACAACACCTACAAGTTCGAGTTCGTTCACGGGAACCGGGAGTTCTGGCGCCGCCTCGACGAGGTGCCCGACCTGTTCGCCTCCTTCGATCCCATGCCCGATGCCTATGAGCTGTGGGATGCGGTGAAGCACCTCGACCCGGCCATCCTCACCGCCCTGCCGAAGACCAATGCCGCCGCGGTCGACCGGCAGAAGCGCGACTGGGTGGCCCGCCATCTCGGCCCCACTGTTCGCGTCATCACCTGCGAGACGGAGGACAAGCCGAAGTTCTGCCGTGCCGGCGACGTGCTGGTGGACGACCGGGCCGTGAACCGCAGCGCGTGGTGGGCCGCCGGTGGCGACTTCATCCTCCATACCGATGCCCGATCCACCATCGAGCGCCTCTGGAAGATGGGGATGATCTGATGGAGGTCGCGAACCCTGAAGCTGTTGCCGACCAAGCTGGCGGCGGCGTCAAGGCCGACACAGGAAAGCCCCCCGTTGGCCTGATCCCACGCTCCGCCCTGCTGGCCGAGGCGCGTGTTCTCGATTTCGGCGCCCGGAAGTACGCCCGCCACAACTGGCGAAAGGGCATGCTGTGGTCCCGCCTGGGCGATGCGGCCCTGCGCCATCTGCTGGCGTGGCTGGACGGCGAGGATGTTGACCCCGAGACGGGCGAGAGCCACCTCGCGCATCTCCGCGCCACCGCCGGCTTCCTGATCGAGTACCAGGAGCGGGGGCTCGGCGAGGACGACCGGTTCAAGGCGACTGCCTGATGGCCCGACTGTCCCGGCCCTCCGAGATGGATGCGGCGCCTGCCACGGGCAGCGGAGATAGGTTGCACCTGAGCCTAAATCGGAACGCCTCCCTCAAGGTGAGCTAGTGGCTCGCATCTCCCGGCCCCCGCTCGGCGAAGACTTTCCCGCCACTCTAGCCTACAGCGGACCGTCCCCTCTTAAGATACCGCTTCCTGACATCTCCAAGCAACTTCTCGATTATCTTGACGCCGTCTTCAAAGACCGCGTTGACCCCGCATGGCGGGACTTCGGAGATGTCCGAGAGGCAATGGGGACGCGCCGCGTCATCGACCACCTTCGCCAGCTCCGCGAAGAACAGGAGAACTCTCATGTGCCTGGGGGGCAGTAAAACCCCTCCTCATCAAGCGGCATCGGCTCCACCTCCTCCGCCTCCTGCGGATACCCCGAAGTCACCCGCTTTGAATGAGTCCACGACCGAGGCCAAGAACGCCTCGAAGGCGGTTGAGGGCGCCCGGCGCGGGCGAAGTGCCCTGCGCATCGACCTCAACGCTCCCTCCACTTCCTCTGGCCTGACCATCGCTTAGCGTTGGACCAGAAACAGGCCACGGCGGCGCAGCGCTATGCCGCGCTCGAAGGCGGGCGAGACCCGTTCTTGGATCGCGGTCGAGACTGCGCCGCCCTTACCGTACCTTACCTTCTACCGCCGTCCGGCTTCAGCCCGAACTCCAAGCTCGACACGCCCTTCCAGTCCCTGGGAGCGCGAGGTCAGCGGGTTCTAAGCTCGAAGCTCCTCCTCTCCCTCTTCCCCCCGAACACCCCGTTCTTTCGCTACCAGATCGACGACCAAGCTCTTCAGCAGCTCACGCAATCAGACCAGATGCGCGGGACCGTTGAGCAGGCGCTGTCGTCCCGCGAGAAGGCGGTGCTCGCCGAGATGGAGAGCGCCCTGTTCCGGCCGGCCGCCTTCACCACCCTCCAGCACCTCATCGTGGTTGGCAACGTTCTCGTCTACGTTCCACCTAAAGGCCGCGTGAGGGTTTTCCGCCTCGACCAATACGTCGTCAAGCGCGACGCCTCCGGCAACTTGCTGGAGATCGTGGTCAAGGAAAGCGTGGCCCGCGCCGCACTCCCGCGCGAGACAGCCGCCGCCCTGGCGGACAAGCTCTCGAAGGGCACGCCGGGAGACGAGCATAAGGACCTGGACCTGTACACCCGCATCCACCTGGAAGGCGGAATGTGGAAGGTCTATCAGGAAATCTGCGACATCGTGGTCCCCGGCAGCACGGGCTCCTACACGCCCGATGCCCTGCCGTGGCTCCCTCTGCGCCTGTCGGTGCAGCCGGGCGAGGACTATGGCAGGTCCTATGTCGAGGAGTACCTGGGAGACCTGGACAGCCTGGAAGGGCTCGTCGAGGCCATCGTCGAGGGCTCGGCTGCAACCGCTCGCGTCATCTTCGTGGTGTCGCCCAATGGCACCGTGCAGCTTCGCCAGTTCGCGAAGGCCCGCACCGGAGACACCATCGCCGGATCGGCGGACGACGTCGGCGTCATCCAGACGAACCGTCAGGTTGACCTCTCCGTAGCCCGTCAGCAGGCCACCGACATCGCCCAGTCGCTGTCCTATGCCTTCATGCTCAACGCTGCGGTGCAGCGCTCCGGCGAGCGCGTGACGGCCGAGGAAATCCGCTACATGGCCTCGGAGCTGGATGACGCCCTTGGCGGTGTCTACACGCTCCTCGGCGCGGAGTTTCAGCTTCCCGTCGTGCGTCTGTTCGAGCGGAGGATGGAGAAGAACCGACAGGTTCCCCCGCTCCCCCACGACCTCGTCCAGCCCCAGATTGTCACCGGCCTCCAGGCCATCGGCCGGGGCTACGACCAACAGAACCTCAAGCTCTTCGTCGCCGACATCCTCCAGGTCCTCGGGCCGGAACTCGCCATGAAGTTCCTCAACCCGCAGGAGTTCCTGAAGCGCTCGGCCGCGTCCTACGGCATCGACCCCGGCGGCCTCCTGGCCTCCGACGAGCAGCTCGCCCAGCAGGAACAGCAGGCGCAGATGCTGCAGCTCGTCCAGCAGCTCGGCCCCCAGGCCCTCCAGCAGCTCGGTGGCATGGCGCAGACGCAGATGAAGATCGACAACCCCCCTCCCGCAAAGGCCCAATGAACACCAAGACCGCAACCAAGACTGCCGCCCCCGCCGACGAAGAGACCGAGACCAAGGTCGAAACCGCCAAGGCTGATGCGTCCGTTCCGGTGCCTACCTCTGCCCTCTTCCCCGAGACCGTGATGCCGGGGGCCAAGACCGAACTCCACAACGGGTTGGTCCTGGAGAGCTTCTGAACGTGGTTGAGACCGTCACCTTCGCGCCGGCCACCACCGGCTCGGAGGCTCCTCCCGCAGTACAAGAGCCCGCCGCCCCCGCCAACCTGGAAAAGGCGCTTTCCGATACCAAGGCCGAACTGACCCGCGTTCATCAGGAGCTGGCCGCGCTGAAGAAGGCTCCGGAAGCCCACGTCCAGGAGCCGCCCCCGGCCACTCCCGAGACGCCTGCCGTTCCTGAAGGCACCCCCGCCAAGGAGCCGCCCCCGGCCGAGCCCCCGAAGCAGACCGAGGAGCAGAAGGCGGCCGAGGATGCCGTCAAGGCGGCCGGCCTCGACGTCGCTTCCTACCAGGACGAGTTCGACACCACCGGAGATGTCTCCCCCGAGAGCCGCGAGAAGCTGGCCGAGGGCCTCAAGGGCCTGTTCGGAGATCAGGCTCGCGCCGTGGTGGACAAGTTCATCGACGGCCAGAAGGCCGCCTCCGCCGCCCGCACCGCTGAGTTGTTCTCGGCAGGTGGTGGGGAGGCCGGCTACAAGGAAATGGTCGCCTGGGCCAAGACCGCGCTCACGCCGGCCGAGATCGCCCAGTTCGACAGCACGATCACCAGCGGTGACCACAACGCCGCACTCTTCGCGATCAAGGGCCTTCGCTCTCGCTTCGAGGGCGCCAACGGCCACGAGCCACAGCTCCTCAATGCCGGCCAGCCGATTGCCACCAAGAGTGGCTTCAGCAGCGTCTACGAGATGACCAAGGCCATGGCCGATCCCCGCTATTCCTCCGACCCCGCATACCGAGCCGAGGTCGAGCAAAGGGTCTTTAAGTCCAGCTTCTGATGCCCACCATGAAAATCTCCAAGCGAGGCCTCGACTTCATCAAGGGCTTCGAGAGCTTCGTCGCATACCCCTATGACGACCTCCTGGCGCCCGTAAAGGGCAAGTACCGGGAGTGGACCGGAAGCCCGCTCAAGGGTACCGCCACTATCGGCTACGGCCACACCAACGCCGCCAAGCATTCCCTTCGCGTCGTCCCCGGCATCTCCATCACTGAGGAGGAAGCGTCTGAAATCCTGGACGTGGACCTCGACGAGTGTGAAGGGGACGTCAACCGGCTCGTGAAGGTGCCGCTCTCCCAGGGCCAGTTCGATGCCCTGGTGTCGTTCACCTTCAACTGCGGCACCGGCAACCTCAAGAAGCTCATCGCCCCTTTGAACCGGGGTGACTATGACGGCACCCGCGCCAAGTTCGCGCTCTACACCCGCTCGAAGGGCAAGGTCCTCAATGGCCTCGTCCGCCGCCGCACCGGCGAGGTGGCGCTGTGGGACGCGGACTACGACTACGCCGCCAAGAACCTGCCCGCCGCGCCCTCCAACGTCCCCGAGCAGGTGGACGCCCCCAAGGCGCCGGTCCCGGTCAAGACCATCCTCTCGTCCGCCACCGGCACCGCCGTGGTTTTGGCGGGAGTTCAGCAGGTCTCCGACACAGTGTCGGCCGTGTCCGAGCCGATGAAGCAGGCTGTCGGCATCGTGTCCGGCATCGGCTCCATTGGCCCGGCCGTTCTCGTCGCCGTGGTGGCTGCCGCCGTTGCCGGTGGCGCCGTCTATTTCCTGATGCGCCGGGCGTGACCGCGCTCCTCGCGTGGATCGTCAACCTCCTCTCCCCGTTCAAGAAGTACCTCGCCATCTTCGGCGTGGTCTTCACCCTCCTCGGCGCCGTGTTCCTCAAGGGGCGCGGTGCCGGAAAGGCGGCCGAGCGGAAGGCCCAGACGGATGCCATCCAGAAGATCGAAAGGGAATGGGATGCGATTGACAGCGCTCCTTCTGCCGCTGGCGATGCTTTTGACAGCCTGCGTCAGCGAGCCCGTCCGGGCCGTTAAGTGCCCCTCCCTCATCGCCCCGCCCACTGCCACCATCGACGTGATGGAGAAGGCGTGTAAGGCCGGCGACACGGCCACCTGCAACTATGCGGTGGCCCTCGACAAGCACTACCAGAAGCTCGACCGCTGCGGCGGTTGAAACTGGCTGTGTTCCCTGGGGACCGCCTCTGCCATCCTCCGGGGTGGTATGCGCCCCAGGGCAAGCATTCCTGAAAGCGCGTGAAGCAGTGCCCCTCTCTAGGGGGCTGCCACGGCTCCGCATTACAGCGGCTGTCGCAGAAGAGCTGAGGTTCTCTCTCCGACAACTACCGACCCGTGTGCTGGATGCCGAGGAACCATCCTCCCGCATTCAGGAATTTTCTAAGTGACCAATACCACTGTCAGCCGCCTCGGCCAGATCAACGGCGCAGGCGACGTTCAGGCCCTCTTCCTCAAGCTCTTCTCTGGTGAGGTGCTCACCGAGTTCGAGCGCATCAACATCTTCAAGGGCCTCCACTTCGTCCGCCAGATCAGCAACGGCAAGTCCGCCCAGTTCCCGCTGATCGGCCGGGCTACCTCCGGCTATCACACGCCCGGCAACTGGATCGACGGCAGCTCCATCGACCACGCCGAGACGATCATCACCGTGGACGACCTCCTCCAGTCGAACGTGTTCATCGCGAACGTGGACGAGGCCATGAACCACTATGACGTGCGCGGCCCCTACTCGAAGGAGCTGGGTCAGGCCCTGGCGTTCGCCTATGACAGCAACGTCGCCCGCGTCATCACCCTGGCGGCGCGTGCTGCATCCCCGCTGACCGGCCGTCCCGGCGGCTCCCGGATCACCGACGCCGCGATGGCGACCGACCCGGCGAAGCTGGAAGCGGCCCTGTTCACCGCCGCCCAGACCCTGGACGAGAAGAACGTCGGCCTCACCGACACCCAGGCGGTGTTCCGCCCGGCGCAGTATTACCTCCTCGCCCAGCGCGACCGTCTGGTGGACACCACCCTCGGCGCTCGCGGTTCTGTCGCGACGGGCCGCGTGGACACCATCGCCGGCTTCCCCATCGTGAAGTCGAACCACGTCCCGTCCACCAACGTGACGACCGGCCCGGCCAAGTACCAGGGCGACTTCCGCACCACCGTGGGCCTCGTCTTCAACAAGATGGCCGCCGGCACCGTGCAGCTCATGGATATGTCCATGGAGAGCGAATACGAAATTCGCCGCCAGGGCACGTTCTTCATCGCCAAGTACCTCGTGGGTCACGGCATTCTGCGGCCCGACTGCGCGATTGAGGTCGCGACCGGCGCGGTGGCGTAACCTTCCCTTCAACTCCAATGGCAGAGGTCCCTCACGGGGCTTCTGCCTTTTTTCGAAGTGACCGCACCTCTCCTCACACCGACCACCGAACTGGAGGCCGTAAACGCGCTTCTCTCCGCCATCGGGGAGAGCCCTGTGGAAACCCTCCTGACCGTGCTCCCGGCTGATGCCGGCACGGCCCTGGCCTCCATCCGACGCTTCTCTCGCCAGCTCCAGAAATCGGGCTGGTCCTTCAACTCCGAGGAGAATTTCCCGCTGTCTCCCAATACGGACGGCGAGATCATCCTCCCCCTCAACACCCTCAAGGTGGACCCTTCCGACCCGTCGTGCCCTTACGTTCAGCGTGGCGGGCGCCTCTATGATCCGGTGGGCCACACCTACGACATCGGCCAGCCGGTGAAGGTGGACATCGTCTTCGGTCTCGACTTCTACGAGCTTCCAGAGACGGCCCGCAATTTCATCGTGATCGCCGCCGGCCGCCGCTTCGAGGACCAGTTCCTTGGAGCCGACAACCTGCACAACTATTCCGTCAAGGACGAGCAGGCCGCCTGGGCCGAGTTCGTGTCGGACGAAGCGGAGAACGAGGACCTCAACGTTCTCGACGCCTCGCTTCCGTCCCGCATCCTCCGCCGCCGGAGCCGCTCGTGGGCCTAATCACGGGCGAGCTTCCGGGGCTCTACAACGGCGTCTCCCAGCAGGCCGTTGCCATGCGCCTACCCACCCAGGGGGAGCTTCAGGAGAACTTCGACTCAACCCTCGTGGCCGGCCTGAAGAAGCGCCCGCCGTTCGAGCACGTCGCCAACATCCCCGTCTCAGACGGCGAGATGTTCATGCACATGATCGTGCGCGACGAGACCGAGCGCTATGTTCTGGTGATCCGCAACGGGAAGCCCTACATCTTCGACTTCGAGGGCAACGCCTGCGCCGTCAACGCTCCGTCCGGCTACAGCTACCTGTCCGGAGGCGATGGGGATTATGCTGCGCTGACGGTGGCGGACTACACCTTTATTGTCAATCGGAACAAGAAGGTGGCAGTCTCTTCCGCCACGTTCGCGACGCGGCCCTACGAGGCGCTCATCAACATCCTCCAGGGCAACTACTCCAAGACCTACACGGTGGATATTGACGGCACCCGTGTCGCGGAATACCGGACCCCAGGTGGCGGCATCTATGGCTCCGCCAACTGCGCATCAACCGAGAACATCGCCCAAATCCTCATGACCGGGACCATGGCCTCCGGAGGTGGCGTGTTCTATATGGGGATGGCCCCCAACGGTACGGAGGGCCGGGCCATCTGGGGCAACTCGGAGGACAACTACCAGATCATCGACAACGCTGGCATGGTCTTCAAGATCATGTCCAAGCGTGGCATCACGTCCGCCAATGGATGGGACGTCACTCGGTACACCAGCGCGATCTACATCCAGCATCCTTCTGCGGACTTCTCCATTGCGGTCGGCGACGGCTATAATGGCAATGCCGCCAAGGTGGTGAAGACGCAGACACAGCGGTTCTCGGACCTGCCCAGTTTCGCCCCCATCGGCTACACCGTCGAGATCACCGGCTCCGATGGCACCACCACCGACAGCTATTGGGTGTGGGCGCAGAAGGACGGGGACAACGACGGAAACTCCCAGATCATCTGGAAGGAGACCTGCAAGCCCGGCTCCCGCAAGGGCCTGGACGCCTCGACCATGCCGCACATCCTGGTGCGCGAGGCGGACGGTAGCTTCACCTTCAAGCCAGCATCCTGGAACGAGCGTGAGTGCGGTGACGACGAGGACGTCAACCCGGACCCGTCCTTTGTGGGCGGGACCATCCAGGACGTCTTCTTCCACCACAACCGGCTCGGCTTCCTCTCCGACGAGAACGTCATACTCTCGCGCTCTGGGGACTTCTTCAACTTCTACCGGACCACGGCCACCGCCTATCTGGATGACGACCCCATTGACGTCGCCGCCAGTCACGTCAAGGTGTCGATCATGCGGCATGTAGTGCCCACCCAGGACAACCTCATCCTGTTCTCGGATGGAACCCAGTTCCGCCTATCCGGCAACGAGACACTGACCCCCAAGTCGGTATCCCTTCGGCCGATGACAGAGTTCTCCTCGTCCCCCACCGTGCCTCCGGTGGCCGTTGGCAAGAGCGTCTTCTTCATCGCCGACAGCACCGCCAGCCGGGACTACGCGGCGGTCTACGACTTCTTCTACGACAACAACAGCGAGACCGGAGACGCTGACAACGTCACCGCCCATACCCCGAGCTACATTCCAACAGGCGTCACCCAAATCATCGGGAGCCCGGACGAGAGCTGCCTCGCCGTCCTGACCGATGGAGACCCTTCGGCGGTCTACATCCATCGCTTCTATTGGGCGGGCCAGAACAAGGTACAGTCCGCCTGGATGCGCTGGACGACCGCAGGGACCATCCTTCGCGCCGCCTTCATCAAGTCCGACATCTACGCCCTGGTGGCCCGGCCCGGCGGGACATGCCTGGAGAAGCTCCGCATGAGCACCTCCGCGCTCGACGCCGACCACGGCTACCTCATCCACTTGGACCGGCGCGTGACCTCGGACCAGCTCAAGTCCCCGGTGTATAAGGCATCATCCGAGGTCACCACCTACACGTTGCCTTTCGTTCCCCAGGACGGCATCATAGCCGTGTCGTCCGGGCGGATGCTCGACGTCTCCTCCATCGGAGGTGTGTCGGTGTCCCTCAAGGGGGACACGCGGGGGAAGCTGGTCTATTTTGGCTACCCCTATGAGAGCCGGTACCGCTTCTCGACGCTCTTTGCTCGGGGCCAGTCCGCCGATGGAAGCTCCATTGCGAAGATCAACGGTCGCCTCCAGCTCCACCACCTCGCTTTGTCGTTCGACAAAACCGGGTACTTCCGGGTTGAGGTGACGCCTGACGGGCGCTCCCTCCGGTCCGAGGAATACCACGGCAGAGTGCTTGGGGACTCCAGGCACGTCTTCGGCACCGTAAAGCCCGAGAACCGGCGCTGGAGCGTGCCCATCATGAGCCGCAATGACAGGGTCATCATCGACCTCGTCAACGATAGCTGGCTTCCAAGTTCATTCATCTCCGCTTCCTGGCGGGGTATGTGGAACCAGAACAACATGGAGAGATAGACGTGGGATACATCGTCAAGGCCACTGAAGAACACGCCCGAGCCCTGGCGCCCATCCTGCGGCCGGCTGACCGGGCCGAGATCGAGGCACTCACCGGCCGCGAGCCGTTGGGGGTGCTTCTGGAAATGGTCCGGGAGCACGACGCCTGGGCGATGTATTCCGACGCCGGGGAGCTGGCGGGAATGTGCGGCGTGGACCCGATCTACCCGCCAACCCCCGACTACCCCGGCGTTCTCAAGACCGGAACCCCGAAGCTCGGTCAGCCGTGGATGATGGGCAGCGACGTGCTCGACAAGCACACCGTCGAGTTCCTCCGCGCCAGCCGCAAGTGGGTGGAGGAACAGCAGGCCCGGTATGAGACCCTGAACAACGTTGTTGATGCCCGCAATGCGAAGCACATTCAGTGGCTCAAGTGGCTGGGTTTCGAGGTCGCCAAGGAGCCCATCCTGTGGGGCTCGAAGCTCCTCCCGTTCTACCCATTTGAAAGGACCAGAAGCACGCCATGTGCGTCGCCGCTCTTCCCCTCCTGAGCCTGGGCCTGAGCATTGCCGGCGGTGTCGCCAGCTATCAGGCCGCGAAGTCCCAGGCGGACGCGCAGAACCAGATGTACCGCGAGAACGCTCGCGACGCGAACAAGGCGGCGGACAACCAGTATGCCGCGCTCCAGCACAAGAGCATCCAGGAGCGCAACGCCGCCGACCAGAAGCTCTTCGAGAACAATATAGACGCCCTCCGCGCCCGCTCCCAGGCCCGAACTTCGGCTGGCGAGGCGGGCGTGACCGGCCTCTCCGTCAACGCCCTCGTCAATGACCTGTGGGCGCAGCAGGGGCGCCGGGACGACGCAACCATGCAGAACTATCAGACGGCGCGGGATGACGCCTACGCCCAGATGGATCAGGTGAAGGCCAACACCCAGTCCCGCATCAATTCCGTGCAGCGGGCCAAGAGCCCCAGCTTCCTGCCGTTCCTCATCGGCGGCATCTCCGGCGGCCTGGGGGCGTTCGGCTGATGGCCCCATACCGCCGCCAAGAGACAAGAGACCTGGCACCCCCGGAGCCTCTGTCGGTCGCGCCCGCCCGAGGGGACACCTACGTCCAGCCCGAGCGCCCGGTTCAGAACGACGACATGGCCCGCCTGGGCCAGTCCCTGTCGGCCTTCTCCGGCGCCCTGGCGGGGCTCTACCGCCGCAATGAGGCGGACCTGAAGCGGCAGGAGGCAGAGCGCAAGAAGCTGGAAAACGATCAGGCGAAGGAGGCGGCAGCCCGCTACATCGCCAGCTCTTCCAGCACCGAGCTTGCCCAGGGCCTTCGCAACGGCACGGTGCCTTATTATGCGAACCCTGTCGCCAATGGTGCCTATCAGGCCGCCGTGGGCATCAACGTCGGCAATGAGTTCAGCGATGCGATGAAGGCCGACTTCGGCCCCGGCGGAACCCAGTCGCTCCTCAACCCGGACGGAACCCCCGTTGACATCGACCAGCTCATCGCCGATCGCGCGAAGGGCTACATGGACCGCATCCCCACGGGGACGCCCCACGGCGCCGAGAACTTCCAGAGGTCCGTGGTAGGGCTGCGTGAGCAGCTCCTGAAGGAACAGCAGGGCCAGATCGCCCGGCACAATGCCGACGTGCGGGGCGTCACCATCTCCACCGGCTTCCGCAACGTGCTGAACGCTCCCGACATGGGGAGCCTCACGCCCGATCAGGTGGCTGAGCGCGTCCGTCAGGCCAAGGCCGAACTGGCGGGAAGCGTCAATGGCGCCACCTGGGCGGAGATGAACGACAGCCTCATGGGCGTCCTGAAGACCAGCCTTTCGGACGGCCGGGCCACGCCCCAGGCCGCCCGCAACGTGCTCGCCATCCTCGACGCGCCCGGCAAGGACGTGAAGACTGGGCAGGCGCTCCCCGCCTTCTCCCAGGACCCGAAGTATGTCGCCGATGCCCAGGCCCTCCGCGCCGACGCCAACCGGGTGCTCGGCAAGGACTGGGAGGCGCAGCAGAAGGATGGCCTCTTCAAGCAGGCCCAGGCGGCCCTAACGCGCGGGGATGGCTCCTTCGACGCGGTCCAGGACATCGTCGCTCGGAACCCCTTCACCGGCGAGATGAAGACCTTCGGGGCCAAGGAGATCAAGGACGGGGCCGTTACCTTCCAGGCCCAGAGCATTCGCTCCCAGGTCGCCAAGCAGTTCCAGGGGCAGCCGCAGAGCGTCATCAACGGCCACGTGTTCGCCGCCCAGGCGGAGCAGTTCGTCCGCAACGGGGTGGAGAACCCCGAGTGGAAGGGGTACCTGCACTCGGCAATCCAGTCGGCATCCAACACCACCTCGCTCACGAACCCCGACGAGCAGCAGCGCACGGAGCAGGCCGCGAACCTCTACGAAGCGCTGCGCACCCGTTCCCCCGCCTATGTGAACAACCTCCTGGACGCCAAGGACCGGGACTTCTACGACAGCTACCATCTCCTGCGGAAGATGGGGAAGACGGGGCAGGAGGCCATTGAAGGTGCCTCCCGAGCCATCGACCCCGACAGCGCCAACGGCGACCAGATCAAGGCCGCCTACCAGGAGATCAACGACGCCGTGAAGGGTCTTCGCGACCCGCAGTCCGGCTATATGCCGTGGAACTGGAAGTCCAACCCGGTCAACCTCGGGAGCGCCCAGACCGAGATTACCCGCCGCGCCCAGCTCCTGGTGCGCACTCAGGGCGTCTCCGCCAAGGATGCGGTCAAGGCCGCCGCCGCCAGCATTGGCGAGGAGGTCCCCGTCATCAACGGGCAGGCGCAGTTCAACCGCTCCTCCTTCCTCTCCATCGGCAAGGAGCCGGTGGTCAACGAGGTGCTCAATCAGGTCTACAAGCAGTTCCCCAACGACCTGAAGGCCCAGGGCATCGACGGCCCAGGGAACCTTTCGATCCGCTTCGAGAACGGCATCTATCGCGTCATCAACGCCGCGACGGGTGCGCCCCTATATTCCGTCAACGGCGACAAGCTCACCTTCACGGACCGGGACCTGAGGAAGACGGACAAGGCCATGAGCTTGGCGGCCAACGCGAAGATCATCGACGACCGCAAGCAGGCCGCGCAGTCCCGCGATGCCGGCTTGAAGCTCTTCGAGGGCACCCCTGCGGAACCCATCTTCGACCTCCTCACGAACCCCCAGAAACCGAACCTGGGCGGCCTTACGGGGGGCTTCAAGGCCCTGGCCGACCCCAACTCCGATGTGAACAAGAACGCCTCCAAGCCCGTGTTTCCGTGGTTTGGTGAATAACAGCAAGGATTGATGGACGACACCCTCGGCCTTGGGCCGCAAAGCAATATCGAGACGACCGAGTTGCCCGCCCCCGGCCAGGGGGCACCCCCTTCCACATTCCCCGACGCCGGCCTCCCGGATACACAGGGCGCCGCTCCGGTGGCCCCTGATCCGGCCCCGGCACAATCCCTCCCGGACACCTCCGGGGCCGACCAGAACCTCCCCCAGCCCACTCAGGCGGCCCCCGGTGTCGATCCCATTCCCGCCCGACCCGGCGACCCCGACCAGACGCCCATCACCCCGGCCCCTGCGGAGCCTAAGGTTCGGCGGAGAGCCGGGGGGTGGACGGCCTCCGACCCTGCGGTCGAGTACGCGACCCGTGAGGTTCTGACCAAGCAGCGGCAATCTGCCATCAACGAACTCGCGAACGACCCGGAGCTGCGCTCCTACGTCTTCGGGCTGATGCGGCTGGAGACGGGCGATCACCCCGAGACGGCGATGGAGAACCTCATCAACCGGTCCGTGATGTACGGGAAGTCGGTTCGTGAGCTGGTCTTCAATGGCGGGAACACCGCAAAGAGCTTCTACGGACCGGTCCGCCGGGGCATCGTCCGGCCTGAGCAATCAGGATCGGCCTATTACCAAAAGGCCATGTCCGCGCTGGAGGACATCGCGGCAGGAAGCAACTACGTCGGCCTGACAACCGACCAGGGGATGGAGAATGAACACGCCTTCGCCGACGCGAACCCGAGCATCGGCGGGAAGATCAAGGTCGGGAATGAGTGGTTCTCCCGCAAGGGGATGGAGGGCGTCCGCTACGCCCAGAGCACCCAGGCTGAGATTGATAAGCGCGTGGCGGAGCTGCGGAAGAGCGGACTTCCTCTCGACTTCACCGGCCCCAAGACCCATTGGGTAGACACGGCCCCGGGCGTCACCCCCGCCGGCTCGCCCGAGGATGTCGCGGCAGGCGTTGCCAAGCGCACCTTCAATCCGCCTCCGACCTTCTGGCAGACGGTGGAGTCCGCCGCCGACGAGAGCACCACGGCCTACCTGTTCCGCGACAGCCCTGTGTTCGCACCGGCGCCCGACTATCAGCCAACCACCGAGGAGCTTGAACAGCGTAAGCAGGGGCTCCCCGAGAAATATTGGGGGCAGCTCCTCGGCGTCTCCCCCGCTCATTCCGACTATCTGACGGCCCAGGCTCACCGCCAGTACGAGAACGAGCTGAATATCAGCCGGGCCGGATGGACCGGGACGGGCGTGAGCCTTGCCGCCGGGATGCTTGATCCGACCGGGCTTGCCGTCGCTATCAGCACGGGCGGCCTCGGGGCGGCGGCCGGCGGAGCAATGAAGCTCGGCGCCGTTGGCTCTCGGATCGCGGCCGGGGCTGCGGCGGCTGGGGGAAACCTCGCACTGACCGCCGGTGAGGACGCCCTCGGCAAGTCCGTGAGCGGTGAGGACTATGCCATGGCAGCCGCTTTCGGAGCCGGCCTGGGCTTCGCCTTCGGGCCGTTCGGCCGCAACCCCGCCACCGAGGACATCGCGGCCCGTGGATCGGTGGCGGCAAACCGCGTCGTCTCCGACATCCAGCGCGGAACTCCCGTCTTCAGCGGCGGTGAAGGCTCCCTGAGCGCCGCCGTAAACCCCGAGAACACCATGCAGTTCTCGAAGGGTGACCTCATGAAGGTGGGGCAGGATGACGCCTCCCGCACCGCCGTTGAGGCCGCCCGGCCGGACATGGCGGGCCGTGTCGGCTCCTCCAAGAACCCTCTGGCTCGTAAGGTTGGCGAGGCTCTCGGCCTGGACGTGGTCGGCCGAAAGGACGCCAACGGGGACTTCGTGGTCAACCCGGTGTCGGCCGGCGAGGACAAGCTCCGCATCATGCACGACGCGGATAACCGCTTCTACAGCACGGCCTATCCGCAGTTCAAGGAGTGGGCTGACGCCAAGGGCATCCCGTGGTGGAAGTCCTCCATTGCCCCCCGCATGACCCAGGCGTGGGAGGACTTCGGGGATGCCGTCTCCAACTACACCAGAGACATGCGGCCCGACCGGGATGCGCATTATGACCCCCAGGTGGTCAAGGTCGGCAAGCAGCTCAATGCCCTCATGGAGGAGCACCGGCAGGGCAACCTCACGCCCCGTGCCGAGACGCCGGACAACCCCGGCCGGGCGCTTGCCGGGCGCGAGAACGTCCCCCCGAACAGTCACTACCTGCCCCGTGTGTGGCGTCTCGACAAAATCAGCAAGATCGACGCGAGTGGAAGGAAGTTCAAGGAGTGGTTCGAGGGCGCTCTCCTCGCCTCCCACAAGGAGCTGGGGGACAAGGCGTACACCATCGCCAACGGCGTTTGGGAAAACCTCAACCGCCGCGCCTACGGCCTGGACGAGTTCTTCATGATGTCCCGCGACGGGGCCACCGCCGACGTCATCCGCTCCGGGATGCGCGACATGGGCCTGTCGGAGGCCGACATCGACGAAATCCTGGCCCGGCTGCCCAAGGGCTCGAAGCCCGGTTTCATGCACTTCCGTATCGACATCGACGAGAACTACGTCCATCCCCGCACTGGCCTGAAGCTGGGGGACTTCGTCGAGAACAACGCCTTCGACCTGTTCGACCACTACAACCACCAAGCATCCGCGTGGCGGGCCGCCGGCCGCATTCAGCTTGTCCGCAAGGATGGCGAGGTGCTCATGGACGGCATCCGCTCCCGGCAGGAGATGAATAACGTTCTTGAGCAGGTGGCCGCAAAGGGCGCCGAGAGCGGGCAGTCCCCCAAGGAAATTGCAAACGACGTCTCGCTCCTGAAGGAGGAGTTTGACCGGCTCCTCGGTGTTCCCAGCGAGAATGCCAACACCCGCGTCGCCCAGGGCCTGGAAATCCTGCGCAACCTCGGCACTGCCACGATGGGCGGAAACTTCGGCTTGTCGGCAATCCCCGACATGGCCCGCCTCGCGACCATTGGAGGTAAGGCCACCCAGGGTGGTCTTCGCGCCATGCTCCAGCATATGCCGGCCTTCCGCACCCACATTTTGGAAGGGGGCGTTCTGAAGGCCACCGATGACCTTGGACGGGACATCGCGGCCCTGGGCGCCGTGGACGAGTTCAAGCACCTGTCGGCCCGCCGCGCCCCTGAGGACGGGATGCTCACGGCGCCCATGGATGGCGCCCTGGCGAAGATCGCGGGGGCCACCAAGGCCACCTCGGACTTCGTGGTGTCGGCCTCTGGCATGAACGCCATTAACCACCGGGTGCGTGGCGCCGCCCGGCGCATCCTGGCCGACCGGTTCTACCGGGACGCGAAGGCTGCCTACAAGGGGCTCGGCAAGGCGTCAAAGTCCGTGAAGGCGGTCCGCGACGACATCAAGGCCCAGCTCGTGGCGGCGGGTGTGGCCGAGCGCGAAGCCAGGATCAATGCCGAGATCGTGTCGGCTCGCTACGCGGCCCGCGCCGAGCGTCTGGGCGAGGATGCTCTCAAGCTCTACCAGAAGGAAGGCATTGAGGTCCGGTCCGGCAAGTCCCCCGATGCCCTCGGTCCGGGAGAGATGGGGCAGTTCGCCGGTGTACGGGCCAAGACGTCGAACATTGATGACCTGATGATGGCTATCGACCTTGAGGGGAAGGGCTTCGGCCCGGACGACATCTGGGCCATCACCGGGTGGGGCAAGGGCAAGGACGGGAAGTGGCGCTTTGAAGTCCCCGACGATAAGGGGAAGATCGCCCCCCGCATCAACGAAGCCCTGGACGACGCCGCGCGTGGGGCCGTCATCCGCCTCCGCGATGTCTACAGGTCCCCGGAGCTGGAAGCTGCCTATCCGAGCTTGTTCGACCTACAGATTAAGCAGGTTCCTGTGGAGATGCAGGACCGAGCGTGGGGCTATTTCGACCACAACACCGGCTCAATCGCCTTAAGCCCGTTGAGCCCCGACCACCACGGCACGCTTCTGCACGAAATACAGCACGCCATCCAGTATCTGGAGGGGCATGGGTATGGCACGGACCCCGAGTATCTTGCGAAGAGGTGGGGGCTGACCATAGAGGAGGCGAGGGACTTCTACCGGCGGATGTCCGGGGAGGTGGAAAGTCGGTCCACCGAAGTCCGGGGCCATATGACTGCCGAGCAGCGTAGGGACCTCCCGCCGTGGTTCACTGGGCCGGGAGCGGAGGACACCCCCCGCAGCCGTCAGTGGGTGATGTATCCCGATGGCAAGGTCCCCAAGGACCAGTCGGCTGCCCCAACCACTCCCGACAAGTATGCGAAGTTCTTCCAGTCCAACGGCGACGGGTATCGCGGCTCCATCACGTCAAGCCGGAACAAGGCCGTCATCCAGCTCTTCGAGGAGCGTGACGCCTCCACCTTCATGCACGAGATGGGCCACCAATGGCTGGGCGAAATGATCCAGGATGCCCAGATCAACAAGGCCGCGAAGAAGGACCTCGACACCGTCCTGAAATGGCTCGGCGTGGACGACGTGTCGAAGATCGGCCGCAAGGAACATGAGCAGTGGGCGCAGGGCTTTGAGCAGTATCTGCGAGAAGGCAAGGCCCCAACACCCCAGCTCCAGGGCGCCTTCCAGAACTTCCGAGCTTGGCTCGTGCGCATCTACCAGTCCGTCAAGGGTCTTGGAACCCCCATCTCCGACGACGTTCGCGGCGTCATGGACCGGATGCTGGCGGGAGACGCCGCCGAGAAGTTTGACCTGTCCAAGCTCTCCAAGGCCGAGCGGAACCGCCTGAAGTGGTTCGGCATGGATGACGAGATGCTCCCCAGAGTTCTCGCCCAGGTCGCGGAGCACAGCGAGGTGACGAGCCACTGGACCGGTGCCAAGCTCTCTCGTCTGCACCCCGAGGAGTGGACCGACCCGGAGGCCAAGACCGCCTTCGCCTCCGCGCTCAACCGCGCCGCCGGCCGGGCCAGCATGGAGCACGACTTCGGTGCCGGGACGGTCTATGACCGCTCCCCGATCTTCCGGACTTTCGCCCAGCTCCGGCGCTTCGCCCTCAACGCTTGGCATATGAACATTCTCAATGGATGGGCGATGCGGGATAGTGAGGCGTTCGCCGACGTGGTGTGGTCCACCACGGCTGGCGCGGCGCTCTACGCCGGGCGCACCCGCATCCAGGCGGCCACCCAGGAGGACCCGCAAAAGTATCTCGACGAGAAGCTCACGCCCGGAGCCATCGCCATGGCGGCCTTCCAGCTCTCGGCCTACTCCTCTCTCATCCCCGGCCTTCTGGACATCGGCATCGGCATGACCGGTGCCAATCCCATGTTCGGCTATCGGAACTCCGCTCTCCCGTCCGATGCGTGGTTCGGGAACCCCTCGGTCGCGTTCATCAACAACGTCCTCCGGGTGGCGCCATCCGCGCTCTTCCAGCCCATCATCACAGGCCGGGAACGGTCGCAGCAGGAATGGAAGCAGCTCCTCTCCGTGCTTCCGTTCTCCAACAACATCGCGGTTCAAGGCGCCTTGAGCCACATGGTCCGCGATGCCCCGCAGAAGCCGCCGAAGAACCCTGGCTTCGACGTCACGGACTTCCTCCCAGGTTCGTGATCCAACCGGTGCCCGTCGTCCCTGTGGCGGCGGGCCATCCTCCCCTCGTGAGATATGGCCCTCAGTTACGTCACCTACACGGGGGACGGTGTCACCAAGAACTTCGCGGTCCCGTTCCCCTATCTCGAAAAGTCCCACGTCTACCCCACGGTCGGCGATACCATGCCGGCATTCACGTGGGTCAACGCCCAGACCGTCAGCTTCGCCGTCGCGCCCTCTGACGGCATCGGCATCAAAATCTTCCGCTCCACCCCCAAGGTCCTCCCCGTCGTCACCTTCTACAACGACCAAGCGGTGGACGTGGAGCGCTTCAACGATGCCATTCGGCAGGCCCTTTATGTGGCCCAGGAGCTTGAAGACCTCTCCGGCTCGGTCATCAATCAGTACGTCTCGGCCATCCAGACGGGTGCCTGGTGGTACGACGTCTCGGCGTCGATCCCTTACACCCCGCTGAAGGGCGAGTACGTCCTCATTCTCCCTGTCGTCCGCGATGTGCAAGTCCCCGCGAACTTCTCCGGGAGCCTTGCCTATGCCGCTACGGCGCCGGCGGAGAGGGCGCAGGTGTTCTCCATCATGCGCGACCTGACGTCCATCGGGACGCTCACCTTCGCCGTTGGCTCCAGCACCGGCGTGTTCTCTGGAAGCGCTGCGAGCATTCCCGCCGGGGCCGTGCTCCGCGTGGCCCTCACCTCGGAAGCCGACAGCGTCTTCAAGGACATCGGCATCACCTTGCGCACGACCAGAGCCGACGAATGAGCTACCTCGTCAAGACCTACAGGTCCGACCGAAGCAGCGAGATCAGCCGCTTCATGCCGCGCTACTGGACCCTGGACATGCCCCTTGAGGTGTCCGGCTCCATCCGAACCACGTCCTCGACGGCCATCCGGGCCGACGCTGTGTTCCGGCGCAACGGCGACATCACCGGCATCATGTGGCATTCGGACCACCCGTTCGATCACCCCCGCTTCAAATACGAGACCAAGAACAACTACACGGGCCTCGTCTGGACCTTCTCCATCTCCATCGGCGGAGACTGCCCGCGCCTCGACGCGCTCTATGGCGCCACGCTGGTGATCGACACCGGAGACGGCAAGACCTACAACGTCCGACTGTGGAACTATCGGACGGACAAGAACAACTCCGACCCGTACAAGCAGAAGATAACCATCCCGTTCACCTCCGACCTGTACAGCGGATATGGGGAGGTCACGGACGAGACCAGCGACGCCGAGAAGGAAGCCCGCCGCGTCCCGGTTACGGACATCGTCCGCCTCATGCTCCCCATCACGCCCAGGGATTACTTGGGCGGAGAGGCGACCCTGGGTTCTCCGCTCGCCAGCGGAACCCGGACTGTGACGGTTCAACTGAACAACGGCGCCACGTTGATGGGCGGCGACCTCATAACCGTCCCAACGTCGGATGGCGGCGGGTATGAGCTGGCGATTGCCGGCGTCACGGGCGAGGAGGGCGATCCTGTTGCCCACGGCTCCGATTGGGGCGACGTGGTCTTCGAGTGGTCCGCCCCCGAAGGCTTCACCAGCCCCACCTATGAGGTGAGCGTCAAGAAGCCCGATGGAACCTGGGCCGTTCTCGGGACAACCACCGAGACGTGGTTCGATTTCCCCGTCGAAGACAACGTCCCGATCTTCGACTACTCGCCCTCGTGGATCGAGTGGCGTGTCAAAGTGACGAGCGAGATGTCCTACTTCGTGGACGCCGCTTCCGCTGTCGCCGTGGACAATTCCTTCGTGACCGTCGTGGTGCCCTTCCTGGGCCAGTCCAATGCGGTGGGGCACTTCACGGAACTCTCCGGAAGCGGGCGGGACACGTGCTCTGCCGCCACCTTCCGGCGCAAGCTCGCTGAGCTGTACGGCATCCGTGCTGTCCGCGTCATGCCGCTGGAAGTGTGCTGGGGTTCCTCCGCTGCCGACCGTCAGGCTGATGACGACCCCATCAACGGCGTCAACTACTGGTGGGACCTCAACGAGGATAAGCCCGGTCCTCGCCTCCTCCAGGCCGTGGGCATCATCAACTCCATCGGCAAGGTGGCTCCTGTCGGCATCTGGGCGCAGGGCGAGAATGACGTCAGCTACACGGACGTCGGCTGGTCCGGGCATGGCAATCCCCAGCCCACCATCGACCGGATGAAGCAATCCTGGATCAAGATTTTCGCCTATCTCCGGGCCAACACCAATCCCGACATGACCCTGTACATCCAGAAGGTGTGCACGTCGTGGTACGGCGACCCGCCTTATCAGGTTCTCGTCAGCGCCTACGAAGCGGCGCGGGCAGCGCAGGACGACATCGCGGCCACTGATCCCCTGACCTACATCGGCGCCCAGAACCTCTGCTTCCAGCCTTCAGACTTTCTGAAGCAGGACATCACCTACATCCATTACGCCACGACCATCTACCACCAGCTCGCGAACCTCCTGGCGACGTCGATCCACGACAACCAGATGTCGCTGGACGGGACTGGCACGGCTCCTGGGATTGGGGACGTCCCGGCGGTGTATCTCACGCCGCCCATCGTGGACAATGGCGGGGGCTCCTACACCGTCCGCACGACCCGCGCCTATCTCGGCCCGGCCGTTGGGAGCGGGACGCGAGTGAGCGTCAAGACGCAGCTCAATGTCGCATTGGCGTCTCAGAACGAATGCTGGACGGCTGTCGAAGGCATCGTGGTCTCCGGCTCCAACACGACGCTCAAGATCGACCTGCGATACGAGCCGGCCCATTCCATGTCTATGACGGATGGGTATGACAACTGCTACAACTTGACGCCTGAGTTCGTGGCGGAGCGGACGTGGTCGCTGGGCTACCGTGGCCCATACGTCCTATACATGGGCATCTCGCACTTCCACAACTTCGATTGGACTGGTGAGAGGTGGCTCCTGCGCAAGACTGGGAGCCTCGTGAACTCCCCCACACGCCTGTGGTTCGAGGACTTCTGCAAGCAGCTCCAGAAGCGCAACTACGACCTGTGGGTGTCCATCTCCTACGAAATCCTTCAGTCCATCATGCCGGTGGAGTGGGCGCAGGTTAACGTGGATGGCGTTATGGCGACCACTGGCTGGAGCCCGCCCTCCGGCCTCGTCGAGCCCTCCAACTCGGAGGCCGCCGCATATCTCGCGAACGTCGCCATCCAGTTCCTCGGCATCGCCCAGGACAATGGGCTCGTCCCTCGATACCAAATCGGAGAACCTTGGTGGTGGGACGGCAGCTACACGGATAACAAGCCGTGCGTCTACAGCCTCGCGACCGTCACCAAGTACAACGAGGATACCGGCCTCTATGCCCCGGCGCCGTACATGGAGAGCACCCACCTCACTGAGGCGGAGCTTGAAGTTCAGCGGCCCTTCCTGGAATGGCTCGGCCGGCAGCTCGGAGAGAGCACCAACACCCAGATCGACATCGTCAAGGCGGCTTTCCCCAAGGCGCAGACGGCCATCCTGGTGTTCACCCCCCAGGTTCTCAACCCGACAGCCAACGCCTCGGCGATCATGAATCTGCCCCCGGCGGACCAGTGGGGGCCGAGCAAGTTCAACATCCTCATGATTGAGGACTACGACTGGGTCACCAAGGACTACGACACCGAGGCCCTCGGCGACGACAACTGGGCTCTCATGAAGGGGACCTGGGTCATGGCCAAGGAGACGCTGGGCTACCCGCTGTCCCGCATCTTCTACTTCTCGGGCTTCAACCTGTCGGCCTCGACCGACTGGAAGTGGGCCTATATCGACGCTGCGGCGGAGATTGGCCGCAAGAATGGCGCAGCCCACGTCTTCTTCTGGTCGCGAGAGCAAATCCTCCGCGACGGCTTCATCTATCAGCGGCGCACCACCCCCACCATCTCCATCCAAACCAACGCCAGAGTAACGTGATGTCCCCCACGGACACGGTGGACCTCGCTCTCCAGCGCGACCTCGGTCGCCTGGAGGGTAAGGTTGACGCCATCCAGAAGTCCGCAACCAACATTGAGACGAACCTCCAGGCCCTCGAAGAGGCCCACAACATGCGGCTTGCAGCCCTCGAAAAGCGCCAGTGGTACATCACCGGCGCCGCTGCCGCCGCCGCGTGGATCGCCTCTTCGTTCCTCGACCTCAGGGCATTGCTGGGGCGCCTCCTTTGAAAATCGACGCCAGCATCCTCGAACAGCTCCAGTCCCTCGTCGTCCTGGAGCTGATGAAACGCATCCAGGATGGGACGGCCACGGCCGGCGACCTCGCCACCGCCGTCCGGCTCCTTAAGGACAACGGCATCGACGCCAGGTCCAAGGACGCCACCGAGCTGGATGAACGCCTCGGAGCCCTGCTGCCGTTCAAGCCCGAACCCCCGAACCCCGACATTATCGGCTGATGGAAGCCTCGCCTCCCGTCTCGGTTCCCGGCTCCGCGCCGGACTGGGAACCCTACAACTCGTGCCTCGGCATCGGCTCCGCCTACTCCGTCTCCAACGAGGAGCGGCGCCGGCTGCCCAAGAAGCCGCCCATCGGCTTCGTCCACTTCCCCGACCCCAAGCCCGACAACAACTCCAAGGACTGACCCGACCTCATGCTTTCTGTGAACCTCTACCGGACCCCCTACGGCGACATCACCATGCGCGTGTCGCCCGCCGCGGGGAGCCACACCTACAAGCTCCGCATCAAGTCCATCGACGGCACCACGACCCTCCGGGACATCGTGTCGTCCACGGTGCAGAGCGACGGCTATAACGGACAGTACGTCGGCGCAGCCTGACCCACTAGGTAAAAATGTCTGATCTTCCCATCTGGCCTCCGTACATCTCGGAGGTGGAGACGGAAGGATACGCCCAGCTCGTCCCGGCAATCACCGGGGCGAGCATGGTGGGCCGTGTCGCCGTCTTCGATGTCCCGCTGTCCGGGGCTTCTGTTTCCATTCCCACTGGCGTGTTCTCCGACTGCTTCGCGCTTGGGGTGCATGTCCGTGTTCTTGAGGACATCGTCGGGCCTACCGCAATTCAGGTGGGTATCGCCGGCTCCACCACGCTCTTCAGCTCGGGTTCACACGTGCTGCCCTCCTTGGCGGCAGGCGCTTCCACCTGGATGCCCCCCTACTCCCCCGTGGATTTCTTCTGGGGCGGGGACCTCCCGGTCATCATCACCGCCGATGGCGGCGACTTCACCGCCGGCAAAATCCGCCTCGGCGCATATTCCCTCTGCCTTACGCCGCCCTCCGCGTAATCGCCTCCAGAGGCCGCAGGCGGGCAATCCCCCTCCAGGCTACCAGTATGCTCTGGAATTGCGGATGCCCGCCTGTGACCATCCCTGTCGATCCAGCGACCCTTGAACACCCGCACCCACCTCCTATCCTCGACCAGCAAGACCCCCGCTGACCCGCTGAAGGCGGACTTCCGAAACTTCCTCTGGCTCATCTGGCAGCACCTCAACCTTCCAGAGCCGACCCCGGTCCAGTACGACATCGCCCAGTTCCTCCAGCACGGCCCGCGCCGTCTGGTGATCGAGGCGTTTCGAGGCGTCGGCAAGAGCTGGATCACCAGCGCCTTCGTGTGCTGGCTCCTCTACTGCAACCCCCAGCTCAAAATCCTGGTGGTGTCGGCCTCCAAGGCCCGCGCCGACCAGTTCTCCGTCTTCACCCTGCGCCTCATCCGTGAGGTGGAGGTGCTCCGCTTCCTGGAGCCCAAGGAGGGCCAGCGCGAGAGCGCGGTGGCCTTCGACGTCGGACCGGCCCGGCCTGACCATTCCCCGTCCGTCAAGTCGGTCGGCATCACCGGCCAGCTCACCGGCTCCCGCGCCGACTACATCGTGGCCGACGACATTGAGGTCGCGAACAACTCCTCGACCCAGGTGCAGCGCGACAAGCTCGCCGAGACCGTCAAGGAGTTTGACGCCGTGCTCAAGCCGGGCGGACGGGTGATCTACCTGGGCACCCCGCAGTCCGAGCAGTCCCTCTACAACGAGCTTCCGGAGCGCGGATATGTCGCCCGCATCTGGCCGGCCCGCTACCCGACCGCCGACAAGCGCGAGAAGTATGGCGCCAAGCTCGCCCCGTTCATCGCCACGGCGCTTGACGAGAAGCCTTCGGTAGCAGGTCTCCCCACCGACCCGAAGCGCTTCACCCACGAGGACCTCCAGGAGCGTGAAGCCTCCTACGGCCGCTCGGGCTTCGCCTTGCAGTTCCAGCTCGACACGTCGCTCTCCGATGCCGACAAGTACCCGCTGAAGCTCTCCGACCTCATCGTCTTCTCCTGCGACCCATATCGCGGTCCAACTGACCTCGTGTGGGCGTCCGGGCCGGCTCAGGCCATAGACAGCCTTCCGGCCGTTGGCCTCGCTGGCGACCGCTACCACCAGCCGGCCTGGACCTCCAATCGCTTCGAGGAGTGGGAGGGCTCGGTCATGTTCATCGACCCCTCGGGCCGAGGCAAGGACGAGACCGCCTATGCCGTGGTCAAGACCCTCCACGGCCGCATGTTCCTCACCGCTGCCGGCGGCTTCCGGGGTGGCTACGACGCCAAGACCTTGGAGAGCCTCCTCCTGGTGGCCCGGCGCCAGAACGTCAACCTGATCCTCACCGAGCCCAACTATGGCGGTGGCATGTTCGCCGAGCTTCTCAAGGGCGTCTCGAAGTCTGTCTACCCTGTGCGGATTGAGGACGCCGAGTGGTCCAAGGCCCAGAAGGAAGCCCGGATCATCGACACCATGGAGCCCGTCCTGAACCAGCACCGTCTCGTGGTCGCCCCCGAGGTGATCGAGCAGGACTACCGCTCCACCGAGGACTACCGCCCGGAGGACCAGCAGCCTTACCGGCTCTTCTACCAGCTCACCCGCCTCACCGCCGACAGGGGCTCCCTGGGCCATGACGACCGCCTGGACGCCCTTGCGGGGGCCGTGGCGTACTGGTCGAAGGTGATGGCACGCGACACCGAGAAGGCCGCCCTGGACCAGCGAGAGCGTCTCCTGGACGCCGAGATCGAGCGCTTCATGCAGGGCGCCCTCGGCCGCAAGGCGGACCCCGAGCACTGGTCCTCCGGACTCATGCAGCGCCGCTTCGGCGGCCGATAGGGCCTGGGGCGGCCGGTGACTTTCCCGCCACTCTAGCCGGCAGGGGTGGGAAGGTTTCTCTTTAAGTGTCCCTTCAGGTTCCCTTGAAGGTATCTTGAAGTTCCCCTGAAGGGACACTTACAAGACCACTCCCTAACACAACCCATAACGATGGAGGCAACCCCGTTGGTTCGCTTCAGGATGCCGCTGGTGACCATCTTGGCGGTGTGGCTGGTCTTCTTCGGCCAGACCATCGGTCCCCTTCAGCAGGGGCGCATGGGCCTTCTGGAGGCTCTGTGGCTTCCGACCCCCTATGCTGTGGGGGTGGGTGTGGTCCTCGCTGCCCTCATAAGGTTCGTGACGCGGGGGCGGTAGCGGCCTTCCGCACCCCACCGGCGATATTTGCCGGAAATTTCTGAACGCCACTCGATAGATAAAAGCTCGCGCGGAACCCCCCGTGGCCCGTCCCGCGCGTCGCGTGCGCCCGGCTTGCCGTTTCGCGCGTGATACGGAATGCCGCGCGTGGGCGATTGTCACCGGGATTTGTCACCGGTCGGCCGCAAACCCGCATGGATGCTGGATTGTCAACGGATATAGCATCCGTGCACCGGCTGGGCAACGCCCTGGCTCTCCGCTGGCACGGGGCCTGCAACGCGCGGAGGCGCCTGGGTGTGGGCCGTGCGCGATTTCCGCCGTGTGTTTCCGGCTATCTGTCATTTTGTCGCACCCGCCCACAAACCCCTTGCATGGCCCCTCAAGGGCACTGCAAGCCTCCGCTAACCCATTGACCGAACAGGGGCAATCTGACTTATCCACAAGATACGTCAGAACGGACTTGACGGCTGAACGTACCAACGCTAGATTGGAACCATCGAAACACGGGGAGCCCACGACATGAGCACCGAGATTGAAGCAATCCTCCGCGACGCACTCAGGATCGCGGACCGGGATAAGCAGGCGGACACGACGACAGCCGAGGGCCTGCTTTCCTACCTTGCCAGCCGCTTCCCTAACGACGTGGAAGACCTTCTGGCGAAGGCGGAGGGCTCGACCAATGAGTGAGGCCATTCGCGAAGAAGCCGCCCGCCACCTGAAGGCATTCGACATGCGCCGGACGGTGGATGGGGTGGATGCCCTGGCGGAGTTGCACGGGCTGAAGCCCTATGTGGGACGGAAGGGCGCGGGGGTGTGGGAGTGCTGGGCGGACCGAGTTCTTGAAGTCGCCATATGCCCCAAGCGGGCGGGGGAAGAAGAACTGGCGAGCCGGAAGGCGGAGGCCGACACCTATTCAGGGAACTGGAGGCCGCTCGACGACGCACATCTCGCTTGATGAAAAAGTACGTTAGAATGGACTTGACGGCTGAACGTACATCGTCTAAGGTCCAAATCACCAGCTAGGGCGGCAGCCCCGAGGGCCTTGATAGAGGCTCCACCGCAAGGTGGAGTAGAGGCGAGGCCCTCCAGATTGCCACCAGGGCTCCACCGCAAGGTGGAGTGGAGGCAAGGCACCCGGTCCCACGGGCAAGCAAATAGTGGGGCGGCATCCTGCACAACGTCGAATGGCGAAGGGCGAGGGGTGCGGACGCGACAGGGCATTGACCATGCGGAGCCTGCAAGTCGCGTGAAGGAGCAAGGGGGCGGTGCAATGCGGCCCCCATCGCTTCCTTGGCGCCTTCGGGCGCTTCCGAAGGCCACACAGGGGCGCCTGTGATACGTTCAAGCGGATCATCCGTGCGAGCGAACCGCGCCGCTGTGTGGCCTCCGCAAGCGATTTAGGAGGCTTGAAAATGGCTTACGAAAACTCCGACAACGGCGCCCATCTGGGCGGGTACACGGAAGAATATATGGCGGAGCCGGATGGCCCCTTTGCCGCCCTCCATATCAGCGTCAAGCCGGGGACGGATTTCGACACGTGCTTCCGTGCATTCGACCACGACAACCAAGAATATATCTGGATTAAGGGATGGCGGCGGGATTTCACGGCCATTGAAGACTGTCTGGAGGCTTGAAAATGTACCCGACAAATCCAGCAACCGCCTTCGCCATGGCGACAATCATGCCCATCGCCTTCACCCTGGCGGTGGTGGTCTGCACCTATCGTGCCATGCGGATCATGTGACCATGCTTCACCTTGGCAAGAACTCCAGCGCTTCCGTATTCATTTCACGGGAGGGGGCCAAACGCGCGGCTTCAGCCATTGGGCGGGAGCGCAGCGCCTCGGTTATCCCCGCCGTGAAGCGGGAGGCGGACCGGTCAACCTCAATCGGCTTCGTGGTGCGCTACAGTGACGCCACAGGTCTCATTCATTTCGCCTGAAAGTACGTTCAAGCGGACCATCCATCGGAGTGAACACAATGCCTGCGGACATCTATGAGCAACACGACAAGGCGTTTCGCGACGTGTCGGCCTTCGTCATCCTCAAGGACGGCGAGCGGGTTGCTACCGTCGCCTTGAAGTTCCCCAAGGACGGGGCGGGACGGCTTTGGGCATACGTCCATTGGCTCGGGCTGCCCATGGTGCGCGGCTATGCCGGGGGCTTCGGCTATGACAAGCGCTCGGCTGCCGTCGCCAGCGCAATCCGTCATATCGCGGATGCGGAAGCCGAGGGGCATCGGTACGCCGCGCCGGAGGAAAAGGCACTTCGAGCCGCTTTCACCGGCGCCCTGGAGGGGGACAGCGGGCACGACTGGGCGTGTCGTCTGGAACGGGCGGGCTTCGCCGTCCTGCAAGCCGTTTGAGGAGAGGCGTGACCATGGAACCGAATTGCGAGAAACACCCGCTGCACCGGGGAACCTACATCGTCTATGACGCCGCAGGCTTCGCTTTCCGCGCCTACAAGGTTGGGAAGACGTGGTGGGCCAAGCCCTCCCACTTGCGGGCCTCGGTGGATCGACGCATGCGCTGTGACGACACCTTGCGCGGACTGTGCCGGGAAATCGGTCGGTCTTATTGGGTGCCGCCTGCGGTCAACGCGAAATGACCATGGAAGGCGCCGCTATGCGCCCGCATCCGCTATCCGGGCAAAAGCCCCATCCTATTCGGCACGACAACCGTGCGGCACGACGCGCCATTGCATGAGGTGCAAGCGGCTCTGGTCGCCAACATCGACGATTGCTTGCCGGGTGGGTGGGAAATCCTCTCACTGCTTCCCGGCGCCATCGTCTTCGTGCCGGAGGAATAGCCGCAATCTCAAGGGGCGAGGTGTGTCCTTGCCCCTTCGGAGTACGGCTGAACGGATTATCCGGGAGAACGAACTATGTCTGCAACCGCCTTCGATCCGGCGCCGCCGGTCAACTGCCGCTATGGGGCGCCCATGGGCCGCCGAAGCAACGCCTATCTTGAAACTTGCGCCGGCCGGCTCCGGCTGGTCCGCGTCCCTCTCGATGCCGGGGGCTATGACAAGGGCGGGGCCTATTGGGGCCTGGGCGAGCCGCTTTATTGCGTCGCCGACCAGGACGGGAACACGGCTTACCTTCGGGCGAAGAGCCGGGAATATGCGAAATCCGTCATCCTGGCCGACTGGCCCGAAGCGGCGTTTTACAGGTGAGGTATGCGGGGAAGGGGGCGGAACGCATGAGTCATTTTGACTCATGTGCCAGCAAAGTGGGCAGGTGTCTCTAATTTGCCACATACAAAGTACACCTGCCCCTTTGCGAGGGAACTAGATGATTTTCGTTCCCGATCAGGGACTTTGACATGAACCAAGTGCATCACAGAGGCAGCACTTTTTTCCAGCCCGACCCGCGTTTCTATGAAACGGTGTGGGGGTTCCTCAACAGAACGGAACCGCAGGCGCTGGAGGGTTTGGATGATTGGGAAGAGGCGTTGCTTGAAGACCAGCAGCGGGCCTTGGAGGCGGCGAGGGCGCAAGGCGTCCCCACCATAGACCTCCCAGCCCCCGAATGGCTAGGCGCCCCTTCGGCCATAGCGTTCCCAACGGCATTCCTGTTGGACTTCTATCCGGCCAATCCGTAGCCATCCCTCGACGTGTTCTCGCCGGTGTGGTACGTCTGGGCGGATAGTCTATGGAGATGGATGAAATGGCTGACCGTACTTTGACCGAACGTGAGGCCAAGGCCCTCACCACCCTGACGACGGCGCTGGAAGCGCTGCACGACGTCCACGATGAAATGACCATCCGGACGGCGATCACCTTCCTGCGCCTCGCACTGGACCAAGGGACCACGCAAAGCGATTTGGCTCGGTACTACGGATGGCCGAAGACCTCCGTCAACCGGAACATCAAGCTCCTACAGGACAAGGGGGTTCGAGGAAACCCAGGCTTGGGGCTTCTCGACCTCCGTGCCGATGACGTTGACGAGCGAGCAAAGCCCGTTGGCGTTAGCCCCAAGGGTGCGAGGCTCATACGCACCCTGGACCACATACTCTCGGGAGTAACAGAAGGTGGCAATTCGTGAGAAGGGCGGGAAATTTCTCGCCGACTTCATGGTGGACGGGACGCGCTACCGTGAGGTGTTCGGTTCGCGTCCGGAGGCGGAGGCGTGGGAGCTGAAATGCCGCGCCGCGCTCAAGCTGGGCCAGCCGGTGCCCCGGAAGGAGTTCAACCCGGCTGTCGCGGCGGGAGGTCTCCGCACAATGCGGGGGCTCATGGAGCACGTTTGCAAGGTCCACTGGAAGGACGCCAAGTCGGCGGCCGATCAGTTGCGAAACGCGAAGCGCTTCGTGGACTTCGTGGGCGGCAACATCCCGCCGGCCTCCGCCTTCACGGTGGAGAACCTGGGCGCCTTCGTCGAGATGCTGAAGACCTCGGGATGCTCGAATGGCACCGTCAACCGCTATCTATCGAACGTCTCGAAGATGGCGAGCGTGGCGCTGAAGGCGGACCGGATCACCAAGATGCCGGAAATCCCCTGGCAGAAGGAGGGGCCGGGCCGCACCATCGCTTTCACGCGGGACGAGGTGGAAGCGATCATCAAGCTCGCGACCCGCTGGGGCTATCAGCGGGAGGCGGATATGTTCCAGTTCCTCATAGACACGGGCTGTCGCCTGGGGGAGCTGACCAAGGTCCGGTGGGGGGACTTCAACGCCGACCTCACGGCCGTGACGTTCGCTCGTGACATCACCAAGACGTCGCATGACCGGACCATTCCGCTCTTCCCCACCACCACGGAAGTGATGAAGCGATGCCGCCTCGTCACGGGTGACCTGGAGCGCCCCTTCCAGGACACTTCACCGGCCCGGCTGCGGAAGGTGTGGTACCGCATAAAGGAGAAACTGAAGCTCCCGGATGAAACCACAATCCACACCCTCCGCCACACCCGGTGCACGTGGTTTGCTCTGGAGGGGTGGGACTTCTGGCGCATCCAGAAATGGATGGGGCATTCGTCCCTTGCGACAACTCGCCGCTACACGAACTTGGTGCCTAATGACCTCGACGCCATGGTCCACGGGCGGGACGACTCGCATTTGTCACCGGATCAGCGGTGACAAATCCCGGTGACAAAACCAGCAAACGGCCACAATCGGTGACAAAGCGTGGCAGCGCTAAGTCACTGAAATGATTGGAGGCCACGGCCAGAATCGAACTGGCGTACACGGATTTGCAGTCCGCTGCGTAACCACTCCGCCACGTGGCCTCACGAGCGCGTGTTCTTAAGGCGTTCGCCCAGACCGCGCAAGCACCGGTTCGGATTGTCCCCGTCTTCGCAAACGCGGTGGGTCAGCGCAGGGCGTGCCGCAGGAGCCGGCGGGCGACACTGGTCAACGGTCCGGCGAGCGTGGCCTCGATCAGCGGTCCCACAAGCCTGATCCGCATCTGCACGCTTTTCTTCATGTGGGGCGCTACCGCTTTCAGGTCGTCCCAGGCGCGGAGGGCGCGGGCGAAGTCGGCGGCCTTCGAGGCTTGCAGGAACTCGCTGCGCAGGATGCTGGTGAAGCGGGGGGCAATCACATCCCGGCCCCAGAAGAGCCCTAGGCGGGGTTCGTCCGGATGCGCCTCAATGAGCTTGTGGAAATAGATCATCCGCGAGCGCCCCATGCGGGCGCTGAAGGAGGTCGATTCCGGATAGATGCGCCACATGGTGACGGACTTGTCGAGATAGCAGCTCTTCACGCCCATGGAGTACAGGCGGACGAACAGGTCGTCGTCCTCGTAGCCGGACAGGCGCTCGTCGAACAGGCCCGCGTCGAGCATGGCCTGCCGGTCCACCAGCGAAGCGCCCGGCAGGATGAACATGTCGTGTTGCAGGCACTGCATCAGGGACCGCTTGGGATGCGGCGTGGGGACCTGATCCAGGCAATGCTCTGTAATGAGGCGGCCGTTCCGGTCGATCTGGTCGAGGTTGCCGTAAACCAGCCCGAGCCGACGAATCTCGGCGTCGACGAACGGCTGGTGCAGCGCCGCCAGATGATCCTCGTACCAGATGTCGTCCTGATCCAGCAGCGCGATGTGGGAACACGTGGTCGAGCGGATGGCCAGATTGCGCGCGGACGACTGCCCGCCATTCGGCTTGTGCAGCAGGCGCACGGGATGATGACGCGCGACTTCCTCGACGATGGCGGGGCCCTCGTCGGTGGAGCCGTCGTTGACGACGATCACCTCATCAGCCGGTCGGGTCTGGCCCAGTACGCTGTGGAGCGCCGCTTCAATGAACGGTGCGCCATTATAGAGTGGAATGACCGCAGCAATCCTAATCGACAATCGGCGGCTTCCTCGTCAGCGCTCGCATCGGCGAACCATTGGCCCACCGCCCCTTTTACCCAAGGGAAGAATGTGCGTCGAGGGGGCGGGTGGTTCCGAGTACCGCATCGGCCGGTTTCGTCGGGTTCAAAGTGCTTTCGAGCACATCCCGGAAAAGGGGCGCGCCGTCACAAAATGGAATCACCACCGCTGCGGTTGCGGCGAGACTTCACATGCAACCAACTTCCAATTGCGTATATAAATCGCAGCATCCGAAGGTATCAAAAGTGGTAAATGGTGGCCGCAGCTCATAGATCCAAGGCGAAATCTCTCCACCGCGCCGGGCGTTACTAAGTCGCAACATTTTCAGCTATCGACACAAGCGTGGAGTGCCCTATACCGGTACCGCCCAAAGGGCTGTCAAATCGGGGGCTGCCATGAGGATTCTTCACGCCACGTCCATCGCACTGGTGTCCGCCTTCACCCCATGGCTAGCAGGATCGGCATGGGCCCAGTCCTGCCCTGCAGCCTGGAACTCGTCATCGGTCTACACGGCGGGCGCGCAGGCCAGCGAAAACGGCATCATCTACCGTGCCAATTGGTGGACCCAGAATCAGGACCCCGCCACCAACAATGGGGGATCAGGCACCGGGCAGCCGTGGACCCAGTCCGGATCGTGCTCCAGTTGCACCGCTGTGCCGCCGGTCCCCAAGGGCCTCGCCGCGTCCGGCACCACCGGCAACGCGACGACGCTGACATGGACCCCGGTGACGGTCGCGAACTGCACCATATCCGCCTACCAGATCTATATGAATGGCGCCCTGACGACGACCTCGTCCGGCGCCAGCGTGACGGTGTCGGGCCTGACGCCGCTCACCTCCTACAGCTTTGCCGTTGCAGCGGTCGATTCGGTCGGTGCGTCGGCCAAATCGGCGCCGGTCACCGTCACCACCCTCAGTGGCCCGCCGCCCAGCACGGCCAGCACAGGGACGATCAATTTCCATCTGCTGCTGGGTGTCGGCACCGCCCAGGACTCGCTCACCCTCACAGGTGGGAATTACGACGACCTGATCATGTCAAATATCGTCGCCGGCGTGCTGCTGGGCCATCTCATCGATGAAGGCTTTCCCGGCATCCAGTACAACAAGGATTATCTCTACGGATCGATCTTCGCCCAGCTGCTTCAGGAAAATATCGCGACCCAATACTATAAGTCGAGCAGCGACCTCATTGATCCGAATGCAAACCAGCAGGCGGTCATGGGCGTCGGCCAGGGCGGCCCGTACCAGATCAACAACTATGCCGCCGACATGGTCTCCGGCAGCTACCAGCCCAAGGGCCATTCGCTCATAAATTATGTGGCGATCCAGAAGAATATCGGCTTCACCATGGCCAATGCGGCCACACAATACACCAAGGCGACGCCGGCCTCCTTCAACAACAAATACTATGGCCCGGCCCTGGTGGCCTACTTCCACTACAACGACCTGGTTGCGCTGAACGTCACCGGAAAGGGCGCGGGAGGCTGGACCACCCCGTGGGAGCCGGCCTTCGATACGGCGCTCAAGAACTTCACGACACTGCCGAACAGCTTCCTCGATGTGATCCTGAACGTCGCCTACAATCAGGGCTTCTACGGACCGCTCGTGTCCCGCTACAGCAATCTCGGCGCCACGGCGACGGCCGCGACCGTCACATCGGTGAACAGCTATAGTTCAGCCTGGGGAAGCTCGGATACCTACGTTCAGTATCCGTATCAGGTCCATTATTACCTGGACCAGCTCTACAACAACCCGATCCCGACCACGAGCCCGTCCCTGAAGACCACGCCGACCAACAGCGTCGTCTTCAACATGAGCGCGCTGGCCAACGTTTTCTCGAGGGTTGCCCAGACCCTGTCCTATTCCAACGGCACCAACCCCGCGCAGTTCTACACCGCAGCACAGGCGAACGCGGCGTTCTCGTCGGCGCTGACCAAGCTCAAGGTCGCAAGCTCGGCCAAGCTTGACCTGAGCAAGGCAACGGCCCGGGCGACCATCTTCTCCGTCATCGACGCGGCGCTTGCCAACCTCGAAGCCGCGAGCGGCATGAAGTTCATCAGCACCACTGACAAGCAACTCTGATGCACGTCCGGAAGGCGGGGGGCGGGTTTTCCCGCAGGCTCCGCCTTCCGCTCAGCTGTTGCCGTAGGGGATGATGCGCGTGGTGTCCTCGCCCTTGTGGAAGGCGATGGCGAGGCGGAAGCTGTGCGCCATCCGCTCGGCATGGGCGATGGCCTGCTGGGCTGCATCGGGCGGCAATACCTCAAGGGCGGTCGGGCGGAACAGGGCGAGCCAGCGCGCGAATTGCGGTTCGCCCGCATCGCTGCCGAGCGCCAGGTGCGGCGGCAGGGGGCGGCCTTCGTAGCGGCCGGACTTCAGCAGCACCGAGGACCAGAAGTCGCACATCTTGGCGAGATGGACCGGCCAGGCCTCGTCGGCGATGCGACCGCCGAAGATGGGGCCGAGCAGGGCGTCCTTTTGCACGCGCGCATAGAAAGTATGGACCAGACGACGGACCGCGGCTTCGTCGAGCCCCTCGGGCTGCGGTTCCTGCGATGCAGGCGGGGAGGGGATGTTGGTTGCCGTCATGCGTCGCGCCTCCTCGGCTGCGGCCGGTGCGCGGGTCGATCCGCGCGTTCGTCAGGGTTGAGGACACTCCCGCCGCTGCCGGCCGGGAACCATGCGACTTGCGGCCACATGAGCCCGTCCGCGCAGCCGCCGCTCCCGAGGGGCGCCTTGCAAAAGGGGCGGCAATATGGCTCTTGAGCCCGACGGCACGGGATACGCCTCCGCTGAGCGCCCCGGGCCAAGGGGATGGCCGGAGACGGGAAAATGATCGATTACGTCGAGCTGCGCCGCGGCATGGTGGATAGCCAGGTGCGCACCAACAACGTCACCGACCCGGGCATCGTCGGTGCGATGCTGGAAATCCCCCGCGAGCTTTTCGTTCCGGCCCAGCTCAAGTCGCTCGCTTATATCGACGACGACCTCGCTCTGACCTCCGGCAGCCCGACCCGCTACCTCATCGAGCCCATGATCCTCGCGCGCCTCATCCAGGAGGCGGACGTGCAGGAGCATGACCATGTGCTCGATATCGGCGGCGGCACCGGCTATTCGGCCGCCGTTCTCTCCCGGCTCGCCCAGCAGGTGGTGGCCGTGGAAGAAGATGCCGGCCTCGCGGCCACAGCCACAGCCACGCTCGCCGAGATCGGCGTCGCCAATGTCGCGGTGATGCAGGGCCCGCTGAACGCGGGATGGAAGGCGGAAGCCCCCTACGACCTCATCCTCCTCAACGGCTCGGTGGACGAGGTGCCGGCCGCCCTGTTCGATCAGGTGAAGGAAGGCGGACGCCTTGTCGCCGTCGTTGGTCACGGCGGGGCGGGCAAGGCCTGCGTGTTTACCAAGGTGGCGGGTTCCGTGAGCGAGCGGGTCGCCTTCAACGCCGCCGTTCCCGCGCTTCCCGGCTTCAAGGCCGCGCCCCGCTTCACTTTCTGACCACTGTGGCGCGTTTGCCGCGGTAGGCCGAAAACGCCGCTTCCATCGAACCGATCGGTTTCGGATCGGGAGCGGGACCGATATCTTACCGAAAAGTTACCGCGCGGCAGAGTCGGTGCGGCGAGTCTGCATGGCCGTGTCGGATCGGGAGATTGGGATGTCGGTTGCAAAGCGCATTCGCCGAAGCGGTGTTGCATGTTTGGCGGGCGTCAGTGTCTTTGCTTTGGCTATGGGTGTCGCGTCTGCCCAGTCGCTGGATCAGGCGCTGGCCATGGCCTACACAAACAACCCCACGCTGAACGCCCAGCGCGCAGGAACCCGCGCCACGGACGAAACCGTGCCGCAGGCTCTGTCCGGCTATCGCCCGACCCTGAACGCCACCGCGCAGGCCGGGCCGGAATTCGCCAAGCAGCAGGCGTCCGGCGTCAAGACCAACGGATGGATCTGGCCGCGGTCCTTCGCGCTGAATGCCGCCTATACGCTGTTCAACGGCTTCGTCACCGCCAACCAGACCCGCAACGCTGAATCGCAGGTGCGGGGATCGCGCGAGACGCTGCGCAACACCGAGCAGACGGTGATGCTGAACGGCGTCACAGCCTACATGAACGTCATCCAGGCTATTGCCCTTCTGGAACTGCAGAAGCAGAGCTTGGCGGCGTTCCAGCAGGAATTGCGCGCCACGCGCGACCGCTTCAACGTCGGCGAGGTGACCCGCACCGACGTGGCCCAGGCCGAAGCCCGGGTGGCGGATGCGCAGTATCAGGTGAGCCAGGCGGTCGCGAACCTTTCCACGGCCCGCGCGAACTACCGGCAGGTGATCGGCGTCGAGCCGGGCAAGCTCAGCACGCCGCGTTCCATCGAGTCCACGTTGCCGGGGTCGGTGGACAAGGTGATTTCCACCGGGCTCAGCCGGCACCCGGCCATCAAGGCATCGGAGTTTGCGGTCGACGCGGCGATGTTCCAGGTCAAGGTGGCAGAGGGCGGCCTGTCACCGAACCTCACGCTGCAGGGGCAGGTTGTGCAGGGCTACGACCAGAATCTGGCCGTCGATTCCCAGACCGGCGCCGCTGTGACGCTGAGTCTCTCGGTGCCGATCTACCAGGGCGGCGTCGAGTACGCGAACATCCGTCAGGCCAAGGAACTGCTGACGCAGGCGCGTATCGAGGTGGACGTGAACCGCGACACCATCCGCGCCCAGGCCGTGCAGTATTGGGGTGCGCTTGAGGCCGCGAAGGCGCAGATCCAGGCGGCTCAGGCGTCCGTCGCCGCCAACACGCTCGCCCTTGAGGGCGTCCGCGAGGAATGGCGGGTCGGCCAGCGCACCACCACCGACGTGCTGAACGCCCAGCGCGACCTCACCAATTCGCAGTCGTCCCTGGTCGTCGCCCAGCGCGACCGGGTGGTGGCCGCCTATGCGCTGATCTCCACCATCGGCCGGCTGGATGCCCTGTCGCTGGGTCTGAAGGTGAATTATTACGACCCTCGCGTGCATTACAATCAGGTGCGCGACAGCTGGGCCGGTGTTCGCACGCCTGACGGCAAATAATCCCCAAGACGCCCCTGCGACAGTTGTTGCTGCCAACTGAGGCGGTGCCATACTCCCTCTACAACTGGCGATTCTCTCCGTCGGCTTCCGGATGCGGATAATTTCCGCATCCGGAAGTCCGCCGGTTCGTCTTCGGCCGAGGTCGGGACATGGCTGCGAGCCCCAAGGTGCAGGAACCGTCGATGGAAGAAATCCTGGCCTCCATTCGCCGCATCATGGCGGATGACGAGCAGCCGGCGGCGCACGCCGAGGCGGCTCCCCGCCGCGGCGAAAATTCGCCTTCCGGCGATGGGCGCCCCCGCCGTCCGCCGGAGCCCCGCATGGTGGCGCAGCGGCAGGCGCCGCCTGAGCCGCCGCCTATTCCCCGCCGTCCCGCTCCGCGCGATGCAACGCCGGTTGCCGGTGCCTATGCGGCGGCGCCGCGGCCCGCGTCACGTCCGGCAGCGCCTGTGCGTCCCGCGGGCGAGCGTCCTGTCGCAGAAGCGCCCGCAAGGCAGCAACGTCCGTGGCTGGATGAACAGGATGAAGCGGTCTTCGCCGAGGCCGCCGCGGCCCTACGTCAAGCCCGCCACGAGCCTCCTCCCGCGTCACAGCGCGCAGAACCGCGCCCGGTGCAGCAGCCGACCTATCCCGACCATCCGGTGGAGGAAATGGAAGATCGCCACGAGCCTGCCGCGGCCCAGCCCCAGCCGCGGCCCCTGCGCCCGCAGCCGGCGTCTTCTGCTTTCGAGGACCATCGTCCGGTGCAGCCGGCCGGCGATGGCCATCCCGCGGAGAGCGTGCGCCGTCGCGACCTGCTCTCTGCCAATGCGGATGCTGCGGTGATGGCCGCCTTCCGCAATCTCGGCGACGTTCTGCTGCCGCAGAAGGAGCGCACGGTGGAAGATCTCGTGAAAGAGATTCTCCGCCCCATGCTCAAGGACTGGCTGGACGCCAACCTGCCGACCATCGTCGAGGATCTGGTGCGGGCCGAGATCGAGCGCGTCGCCCGCCGCCAGCGTTAGGCCCGCGGGCCTCGCCACACACCTCTCTTTCCATTCCCGTGCGGCCGGCGTGTTGACGCCGGACCGCGCGTCCGGCTTAAACGCCGGCTGACCCGTTCCGACCACAGCGGACGCGGAGCCGGCCCGGCGCGCTGCGTCGGCGACGGCCGAGCGGCGCCGCGGAGTCCCGTTCATGCTGGAAAAAGTCTTCGATCCCGCCGCCGTTGAAGATCGCATCGCCGATCGCTGGGAAAATGCCGGCGCGTTCCGCTGCGGCCGTCCCGAGCGCAAGGACGCGGAAGGCTTCTCCATCGTCATCCCGCCGCCGAACGTCACCGGCTCCCTGCACATGGGCCACGCGCTCAACAACACGTTGCAGGACGTGCTGGCGCGGTTCGAGCGCATGCGCGGCAAGGACGTGCTCTGGCAGCCGGGCACCGACCACGCCGGCATCGCCACCCAGATGGTGGTGGAACGCCAGCTCGCCGCCCAGAAGCTGCCCGGCCGCCGCGATCTCGGCCGCGAGGCCTTTATCGAGAAGGTGTGGGCGTGGAAGGCCGAATCGGGCGGCACCATCGTCAACCAGCTGAAGAAGCTCGGCGCCTCCTGCGACTGGTCGCGCGAGCGCTTCACCATGGACGAGGGGCTGTCCCGCGCCGTCCTCAAGGTGTTCGTGCAGCTCTATCGCGAAGGGCTGATCTACAAGGACAAGCGCCTCGTCAACTGGGACCCCAAGCTCATCACCGCCATCTCGGACCTCGAGGTGCTGCAGGTGGAGGTGAAGGGCAATCTCTGGCACCTGCGCTATCCCATCGAGGGCGAGAAGGACCGCTTCATCGTCGTCGCCACCACCCGGCCCGAGACCATGCTTGGCGACACCGCGGTTGCGGTGCACCCGGATGACGAGCGCTATCGCGACCTCATCGGCAAGCACGTCATCCTGCCGCTGGTGGGCCGGCGCATTCCCATCGTCGCCGATGAGTATTCCGACCCGGAGAAGGGCTCCGGCGCGGTGAAGATCACCCCAGCGCACGATTTCAACGACTTCGACGTGGGTCGCCGGCACGATCTGCCGATGATCAACGTGCTCGACGCCGAGGCGCGGATCGACCCGCAGGGCATCCAGGACGATTACGCCGAGCGGCCCGAGGCTTATGTGGATCTGCCGGACGCGGCCGGCGTGCTCACCCATCTGGCGGGCATGGACCGCTTCGCCGCGCGCAAGCACATCGTCGAGCTGCTCACCTCGCTGGAGCTGCTGGAGACCATCGAGCCGCACACCCACATGGTGCCCCACGGCGACCGCTCCAACGTGGTCATCGAGCCGTGGCTGACCGACCAGTGGTACGTGGACGCCAAGACCCTCGCCCAGCCGGCGCTGGCGGCCGTGCGCGAGGGGCGCACCACCTTCGTGCCGAAGAACTGGGAAAAGACCTATTTCGAGTGGCTGGAGAACATCCAGCCCTGGTGCATCTCGCGCCAGCTGTGGTGGGGCCACCAGATCCCGGCCTGGTACGACCCCTTCGGCAACGTCTTCGTGGCCGAGGACGAGGACCAGGCGTTCGAAGAGGCGCTGGCCCACAATGTCGGCAACGAGAGCCTGTCGCCCGAGGAGGCGCAGGCGCTGATCGACGACGCGGACAAGCGGGCAGGGTTCCTTACCCGCGACGAGGACGTGCTGGACACGTGGTTCTCGTCCGCCCTGTGGCCCTTCTCCACCATGGGCTGGCCCGACGAGACGGCCGAGCTGAAAAAGTTCTATCCCACCAGCGTGCTGGTGACGGGCTTTGACATCATCTTCTTCTGGGTCGCCCGGATGATGATGATGGGCCTGCACTTCATGGACGGCGAAGTGCCGTTCAGGGATGTCTACATCCACGCCCTCGTCCGCGACGAGAAGGGGGCGAAGATGTCGAAGTCCAAGGGCAACGTCATCGACCCACTCGACCTCGTGGAGAAGTACGGTGCGGACGCCCTGCGCTTCACGCTTGCCGCCATGGCGGCGCAGGGGCGCGACATCAAGCTCGCCACCTCGCGCGTGGAAGGCTACCGCAACTTCGCGACCAAGCTCTGGAACGCCGTGCGCTTCGCACAGATGAACGGCTGCGTGCGCGCGGACGGGTTCGATCCGGCGAAGGTGGAGGGCACCCTCAACCGCTGGATCATCGGCGAGGCCGCGCGTGCGTCGTCAGAGGTGAGCGAGGCGATCCTCGCCTATCGCTTCAACGAGGCGGCCGGCGCGGTCTACCGCTTCATCTGGAACGTGGTGTGCGACTGGCACCTGGAACTGGCGAAGCCCGTGCTCTCCGGCCCCGACGGCGCCGCCAAGGACGAGACCCGCGCCGCCACCGCCTACGTGCTCGACGTGGCCATGGGCCTGCTGCACCCGTTCATGCCATTCCTCACCGAGGAATTGTGGTCGGAGACCGGCAAGGAGGGGCCGGCGCGCACCAGCCTGCTCGCGCTGGCGCCGTGGCCGGACCTTTCCGGCCTCGAGGCGCCTGACGCCGAGGCTGAGGTGGGCTGGGTGGTGGACCTCATCACCGAGATCCGCTCCGTGCGGGCGGAGATGAACGTGCCGGCCGGTGCGCAGGTGCCCCTCGTGCTGGTGCAGCCCGGCGCGGAGACGACCGCGCGCGTGGCCGCCTGGGACGACGCCATCCGCCGCCTCGCCCGCCTGTCCGACGTTTCGGTGTCCGATCAGGTGCCCGCCAGCTCGGTGCAGATGGTGGTCCGGGGCGAAGTGGTGGCCCTGCCACTCGCCGGCGTGGTCGACCTCGGCGCGGAGCTGGCCCGCCTGCGCAAGGAAGAGGGCAAGCTCGACCAGGAGGTCGCCCGCATCGACGCCAAGCTAGGCAACGAGAGCTTCGTCGCCCGCGCGCCGGAAGAGGTGGTGGAAGCCGAGCGCGAGAAGCGCGAGGAATACATCCTGCGCAAGGAGAAGGTCCGCGCCGCCATCAGCCAGCTCTCCGCTGGTGCCTGAGGGCTCGGCTTTCCGAAACGTCAATGGCGAGTGGCCGAGGCGCGGGGGCAAGTGTTGCCGCCGCGCCTCAGTTTTTGCCGACCGTCTTGATCATGGTTAAGACTTGAACTTTCCGGCCGCCTTCTTGCAGGGTCTTGGCGCCTGTTATTGTGACAGAGAAGACACACTCCCGATCCTTTGAACGTGCTGGGTTCCCGTAGGGGCCTTACGCCGCGAACTCGCCACAAAACGACATGAAATCGAACCTCAACGCGCTGCGGTGAGCGTAACCCGGAATGTGTTTCCGGCCGCCGCGCCTGAGGTGGGTCCTGATGGACGGTCGTTGCACATGGCGAGAGGATGCCCCGGCGGGCGGCGCCGGGCTTCGCCCGAAAGGTCGCCTCAGAGGTGCCGCTGCTCGGCCTTTCCTCGGCCCCGATATTGCCGCCGCGTCAGTTCACCTTCCGTCCATCATGAATTCGGTTGCGACACACGGGACATTTCGGGGCGCGGTGAACGGCACGGTGAGCGCGCCGCGCCGCCAGCGCCGGGTGCGCGTGCCTGCCGCGATTACCGGCGTGCTTTTCCTCGCCGTGGCTGGTCTTGCGGCCGGACGCGCCCATGCCTTCGACGGCACCGCGCAGACCCTCCAGCCTTACGAGATGCAGCCGCTGACGCCGCCGGCCAACGTGCCGCTGGCCCCGCAGGTGCGTCCCGTGGACGAGGCCTTCCGCACCGGCGCGCAGGCGCTCCGCGCGGGGCAGACCGCCAAGGGCATCGACGCCCTCGGCTATGCCGCTGCCCAGGGCCACGCCATGGCCCAGTGGAAGCTCGGCCGCATCTATATGGACGGCGACGGCGTCAAGCGCGACGACGCCAAGGCGTTCGAATATTTTCAGAAGATCGCCAGCAGCCACGCCGAGGATTATCCCGGCACCGCTCAGTCGCGCTTCGTCGCCAATGCCTTCGTGGCGCTGGGCTCCTATTATCTCGTGGGCATCCCCTCCGCCGGGGTGAAGCGCGATCCCTCCCGGGCGCGGGACATGTTCTCCTATGCCGCCTCCTACTTCGGCGACGCGGACGGGCAGTACCAGCTCGGCAAGCTCTACCTCGAAGGCGTCGGCGGCCCCCGCGACGCGCGCAACGCCGGCCGCTGGCTGACGCTCGCTTCTCAGAAGGGCCAGTACGAGGCCCAGGCCACCCTCGGCGTGCTGCTCTTCCGCGGTGACGAGGGCGTGCCCCGCCAGCGGGCCCGTGGCCTGATGTGGCTGACGCTGGCCCGCGATTCCGCCGTTCGTCCCGAGGACAAGTGGGTGGTGAACGCCCACGAGCAGGCTTTCGCCGAGGCGACGCCGGACGAGCGCGAGAAGGCGCTCGGCTATCTGGAAGTGTGGCTGAAGACGGCGAAGCGCTGAGGTTTACGAGTCGGAGGGGCGTTCGCCGTCGTAGCGCGGCAATCCTGCGCCGAGATCATGCGCCATGTGCAGCGCCGAGCTGACCCAGATGTGATGGGTTGGCGGCACGCGGTCGGGATCGTCCAGCGTACCGATGGTGACGTCCACATCAGCTTCCCGCGCCATGTCGAACACGATCGGGCTGCCGCAATGGCCGCAGAAGCGCCGGATGACGCCGGGGCTCGATTCGAAGATGGCAGGCTCGCCGGAGATGAAGGTGACATCCTCCCGCGCCACGGAGACCCAGGGCAGGGCTGCGGAGCCGGAGGCGCGGCGGCACATGGTGCAGTGGCACCAATAGGCGCTTTTCACCCGCTCAAGCCGGTAACGCAGGCGGCCGCACAGGCAGCCGCCTTCTAAGGTCGTCGTGTCCCCCGCCATTTTGTCCTCACGCCGCGATGGAGAAGTCGGCCCACACCGGCACATGGTCGGACGGCTTCTCCCAGGCGCGCACATGCTTGTCGACGCCGGTGGCGATGAGCCGGTCGGCCGCCTGCGGCGACAGCAGGAGGTGGTCGATGCGGATGCCGTTGTCCCGCTGCCAGGCGCCGGCCTGGTAATCCCAGAAGGTGAACAGCCGGCCGGCATCGGAGGTGGCGCGCAGGGCATCCGTGAAGCCGAGATTGAGCAGGGAGCGGAATGCCTGCCGGGTGCGCGGCAGGAACAGGGCGTCGCCCGTCCAGGCCGCGGGATCGGCGGCGTCGCGCGGTTCGGGAATCACATTGAAGTCGCCGGCGAGCACCAGCGGCTCCTCCAGCTTCAGCCGGTCGGCCGCGAAGGCGGACAGGCGCTCCATGAAGCCGAGCTTGTAGGGGTATTTCTCGGTCTCCGGCGGGTTGCCGTTGGGCAAATAGATGCAGGCCACCCGCACCACGCCGCCCTTCACCGACACCACCGCCTCGATGAAGCGCGCCTGCTCGTCGCCGTCATCGCCGGCGAGGCCGTGGGTCACGTCCTCCAGCGGCAGGCGGGAGAGGAGGGCGACGCCATTGAACCCCTTCTGCCCATGCACGCTCACGTTATAGCCCAGCGCCTCGAACGCCTCCTTCGGGAAGGCCTCGGTCTGGCACTTGATCTCCTGGATGCAGACCACGTCCGGCCGGGTCTCGCCCAGCCAGCGGACCGCGTGGTCGAGACGCTGGCGGATGGAATTCACGTTCCAGGTGGCGATGCGCATGGGATGGCGGCTCCTTCGCGGCGGAGGATACGCCGGCCCGGCGGGGAGGCAATGGGGCGGAGCGCCTTACCTATCGCCACACCTCTCACGACCCGCCAAAGGGTTGCGGCAGCGAGCAAAGAGTGGCAGGAACGCCGGATGACAATCTCTGGCGGCCCGGCGGCATGACCTTCGCGTCCATCGAATTCCTGTTCTATTTTTTCCCGCTCTTTCTGGTCGCCTATTTCTCCGCGAAGACCATTACCACGCGGAACTACATCTTTCTGGCCTTCTCGCTTGTCTTCTATTCGGCGGGCTATACGCCGCACATCCTGATCCTTCTTGCTTCCGTCGCGGCCAACTTCTTCCTCGCCAAGGCCATCGAGGTGCGCGAAGGCGCCGAGCGCAAGCGCGTGCTGGCGCTGGGCGTGACGCTGAACCTCCTCCTGCTCGGGGTATTCAAATACACCGGCTTCCTGGCGGAGAACCTCAACGCCCTCATCGAGCCGGCCGGGCTGTTGCTGCCGGTGCCGCAGATCTCGCTGCCGCTGGGCATCTCCTTCTATTCGTTCCACGCCATTTCCTACCTCGCGGACATCTACAAGAAGAAGGTCCACGCCAACCGCGATCCGGCGCAGTTCGCCCTCTACATGTGCATGTTCCCGCAGCTGGTCGCCGGCCCTATCGTGCGTTACGCCACCGTCGCGCGACAGCTCTCGCAGCGGCGGGTCACGCTCGGGCGGTTTTCGGCGGGCGCGCGGCTGTTCGTGATCGGTCTCGCCTGGAAGGTGCTGATCGCCGACGAGGTGGCGCGGCTGGTGGACGGGGTGTTCGACACCACCACCCACCCGACCTTCGTGGAGGCCTGGCTCGGCCTCTATGCCTATACGGTGCAGATCTATTTCGACTTCGCGGGCTATTCCACCATGGCGGTCGGCCTCGGCATCATGGTGGGCTTCGTGCTGCCGCGGAACTTCCGGCTGCCCTACACCGCCCATTCGATCACCGATTTCTGGCGGCGCTGGCACATGAGCCTGTCCGCCTTCCTGCGCGATTACCTCTACATCCCGCTGGGCGGAAACCGGCGCGGAGAGATGCGCACCTACATCAATCTCTCCGTGGTCTTCCTGCTGTGCGGACTGTGGCACGGGGCAAGCTGGACCTTCGTGATCTGGGGTGCGCACCACGGCGCCTTCCTCATCATCGAGCGCGCCTTCCTCGGCCGCTGGCTGAAGCGGATGCCCGGCGTCGTCAGCCACCTCTACACGGTGCTGGTGGTGATGATCGGCTGGGTGTGGTTCCGCGCCGACAGCCTGCCGGGCGCCATCGACATGTTCCACGGCCTCGCCGGCCTCAACGGCTTCAGCCGCGCCTCCATGGCGCTGGGCTTCGGCCTGACGCCGCTCGCCATCATCGCCCTCGTCGTGGGCGGGCTGATCGGCTTCTTCCGCTGGCCGCGCTGGAAAATCCTGTCGGGGGAGGGGACCATGGCGCGGGTGGCGGATTTCGCGCTGATCGCGGTGCTGATGCTGGCGAGCGTCGCCTGGGTGGGCGGCACCAACGGCACGCCCTTCCTCTATTACCGGTTCTGAGGAGCGCCCGATGACAATGCTCTCCCGGCATCGCCGCTATCTGGGCGTCCTCGTCGCCGGCCTGTTCGGCTTCCTGCTGCTGTCGAACCTCATTCCCGACCCGCTCGCGAGCATGCAGTGGCGGGTGAAGGTGGCGCCCGAATGGGAGTTCAGCCGCAAGCTGGACCTGTGGTTCCGCAACATCGGCATCTTCATCCAGGACAATTTCGGCTTCCGCGCCACCCTGCCGGTTCTGCGCCGGGAGCTTCGGGCGGAGCTGGACTCCCCCGACAGCAAGCCCTTCTATGCCGGCCGCGACGGCCAGCTGTTCTGGGGCCGGGAGCAGACCCCCGCCCAATCCGCCGGTGCGCTGGTGCGGACGGCCAACGTGGAGCGCTTCGTCGACATGCTCGGCGAGATGCAGCGCATCCTCGCACCCCTCGGCACAAAGATCGTCGTCGCCCTCCCGCCCAACGCGCAGTCGGTGGAAACTGAGGCGCTGCCGCTGTGGAACGATGCGCTCACCTACCCCACGACGGAATACGACCTCGCGCTGGCGGGGCTGAAGGCCCGGGGCGTCACCACCGTGGATCTGCGCCCGGTGCTGAAGGCGAGCCCGGCGCCGCGCTATCTCCTCACCGACACCCATTGGAATGCCCGCTCGAGCATTCTCGCCTTCAATGCGGTGATGGTCGCCGCCGGTCATCTCGACTGGCAGATGGACCCGGCGCAGGTGGTCGGGCCGCTGGAGCCGGCCGCGCGGGGCGACCTGCTGCGCGCCATGCGCATGCCGCCGGAGGTGAAGGAGGAGGATTTTCGCCTCAACCTGCCCGCCAAGGCGTCAAAGCCGCGCTTCGACCCCGTGCTGCGCAGCCTCAACGAGCACATCGCTTTCAAGTCGGTGGTGCGGGACTACGCGCCGGAGGGGCTCAAGGTCCTGATCATGGGCGATTCCTTCACCGCCCTGGCGTGGCCGCGACTGTTCGCCAATGCGCGGGTGAAGGAGGTGGCCTGGATGCACGCCTCCGCCCGGGTGACGGGCAATTGCGACTTCAGCTTCGACGACGTGAAGCGCTACGCGCCGGACCTCATCATCTATGCCCGCACGGAGCGCTTCTTCCCCTGCTACGGCGACGACTGGCCAAAGGGCTTGCCGCGCCTGTGGCGCAGCGCCGTGCCGCGCAACGTGGCGCCTTAGAGGACCTGTGGCGTTCCAGCCGCGAAGCTGGAACGAAAGCCGCGCGTTTTCGCGTTGTGTGCGGCTGCGCCAGAGAGCGGATTAGACCGCGAAGCTGGACCCGCAGCCGCACTTGGCGGTGGCCATGGGGTTCGAGATCTTGAAGGCGGAGCCCATCAGGTCGGCCTTGTAGTCGAGCTGGGAGCCTTTGAAATAGTCGAGCGACATGCGATCGACCACGATCTTGGCGCCTTCCTTCTCGATGACGAGGTCGTCGTCCGACTGTTCCTGCGTCACATCATACTTGTAGGAAAAGCCGGAACAGCCGCCGCCTTCCACGCTGATGCGCAGGAACGTGCCGGCAGGCTCGGGAGAAAGAATCTGGCAGATGCGGCGCGCGGCCGCGTCGGTCACGGTGAAGTCCACTTCCGTCACCGGAGCATCGGCGGGAGCGGTCGTCGGGGCGAGGGAGGTTTCCATGGTATCGACTTTACGAATTGAAGCTGGCAATGGCTTCTAAGGTAAGTCCATCCGCTCCTGATTTAAAGGGCGGGCGGTGCAAAAGGGTTTTGTGCGTCGCCGCAGGTTCTTGTGCCGCGCCGGCCGGAACGGGGGAGGGGCGGTCATGGCGGTGAGCGGCGCGACGCCCCGCGTGGCCTGGGCCTGCGAAGCCGAGCGCTCCCGCGGCCGGCTGGTCCCGGAACCCGAGATGCCGCCGCGCAGCCCGTTCCGGCGCGATTGCGACCGCATCATCCATTCCACCGCCTTCCGCCGGCTGAAGCAGAAGACGCAGGTCTTCGTCTTCAACGAGGGCGACCACTACCGCACGCGCCTCACCCACACGCTGGAGGTGGTGCAGGTGGCCCGCTCCATCGCCCGTGCGCTGGGGCTGGATGAGGACCTCGCCGAGGCGCTGGCGCTGGCGCACGATCTCGGCCACCCGCCCTTCGCCCATGCCGGCGAGCGGGCGCTGGACGCCTGCATGGCGGGGCAGGGGGGCTTCGACCACAACGCCCAGTCGCTGCGCGTCGTCACCCGCATCGAAGGCCGCTATGCCGCCTTCGACGGCCTCAACCTGACGTGGGAGACGCTGGAAGGCATCGCCAAGCACAACGGCCCGCTGACCGACCGCGAGGGCAACGGCATCGGCCGCTATCGCGACGGCCTGCCCCACGCCATCCGCGTGCATTCGGCCCAGCAGGATCTCGAATTGTGGAGTCACGCCTCTGCGGAGGCGCAGGTCGCCGCCATCTCCGACGACATCGCCTACGACGTGCACGATCTCGACGACGGCCTGCGCGCCCGCATGTTCACGCTGGACGATATCGCCGGCCTGCCGCTGGTGGGCGAGGCGCTGGCCAGCGTGCGCGGGCGCTATCCCGGCCTCGACGTGCCGCGCACGGTGAACGAGGTGCTGCGTCTGGTCATCACCCTGCTCATCGAGGACGTGGTAGCCGAAAGCACCCGCCGCGCACAGGCCGCCGGCGTGGCCTCGGCGGAGGATGTCCGGGCCCTCGGCGCACCCATCGTCGCCTTCTCGGATGCCATGCGGCAGAAGGAGAAGGCGCTGAAGGGCTTCCTCTTTCCGCGTATGTACCGGCACGAGCGGGTCAACCGCATCATGGCCGAGGCGCAGGGGGTCATCCGCGATCTGTTCGCCTATTTCATCAACCGCCCGAAGGATCTGCCGCCTTCCTGGCAGGACGGTATCGAGACGCTGGAAGGCGAGCGCCTCGCCCGCCGCGTCTGCGACTACATCGCGGGCATGACCGACCGCTACGCCCTCGACCAGCACGCCCGCTTCTTTGACTCGACACCGGACTTGCGTTAGGCGCGCCGGCAACCGAACCCGATTGGACCCCATTCCATGAACGTCTACGCGATCTTCGCCGATCACGTCCGCGAAGCCGTCGCCGCCCTTTCCGCCGAGGGCCTCGTCAAATCCGGTCTCGACCTCGCCCGCGTGGTGGTGGAGCCGCCGCGCGATGCGACCCATGGCGATCTCGCCACCAATGCGGCCATGGTGCTGTCCAAGGACGCCGGCCTGAAGCCGCGCGACCTCGCCGAGAAGATCGCGGGCAAGCTCAAGGCGGTGCCGGGCGTGGCGCGGGTGGACGTGGCAGGTCCCGGCTTCATCAACATCGCCCTCGATGCCGCCTTCTGGCCCAAGGTGCTCGCCGCCGCGCTCACAAAGGGCCTCGATTTCGGCCGCTCAACCTTCGGCGCGGACGAGAAGGTGAATGTGGAGTACGTCTCCGCCAACCCCACCGGCCCCATGCATGTGGGCCATTGTCGGGGCGCGGTGTTCGGCGACGCCATGGCGCGCCTGCTGGCGTTCGCCGGCTTTGCCGTGACCAAGGAATATTACATCAACGACGCCGGCGCCCAGGTGGACGTGCTCGGCCGCTCCGTCTTCCTGCGCTATCGCGAGGCGGTGACGGGTGAGAAGGCGGACATTCCGGACGGCCTCTATCCCGGCGACTATCTCGTCGCCGTCGGCCAGCAGCTCGCCGAGATGCACGGCGGCGAATACACGGCCGCGCCCGAGAGCGAGTGGCTGCCGGTGTTCCGCTCCTTCGCCATCGGCTGCATGATGGAGATGATCCGCGACGACCTCACTGCCCTCGGCATCGAGTTCGACGTGTTCTTCTCCGAGCGCTCGCTGGCCTTCGGCGCGGTGGACAAGGTGGGTGCGACCATCGAGGCGCTGCGCGCGTCGGGCGAGGTCTATGAGGGCCGCCTGCCGCCGCCCAAGGGCGCACCCATCGAGGATTGGGAGGATCGCGAGCAGACCCTGTTCCGCTCCACCGACTTCGGCGACGACGTGGACCGGCCGCTGAAGAAGTCGGACGGCAGCTACACCTATTTCGCCGGCGATATCGCCTACCACAAGGACAAGGTGGAGCGCGGTTTCCTCAAGATGATCGACGTCTGGGGCGCCGACCATGGCGGCTACGTGAAGCGCATGCAGGCGGCGGTGAAGGCCGTGTCGGGCGGCAAGGGCAGCCTCGATGTGGAGCTGATCCAGCTCGTGCGCCTGTTCCGCAATGGCGAGCCGGTGCGCATGTCGAAGCGCGCAGGCTCGTTCGTCACCCTGCGCGAGGTGGTGGACGAGGTGGGCCGCGATGCGGTGCGCTTCATGATGCTGTTCCGCAAGAATGACGCGCCGCTCGACTTCGACCTCGGCAAGGTGATCGAGCAATCACGCGAGAATCCCGTCTTCTACGTGCAGTATGCCCACGCCCGGGCCAAATCGATCCTGCGCAATGCAAGCGAGCAGTTCTCCGATCTGCCCGCCGAACCTGCCGCCTTCGCCGGGGCCGCCTTGTCGCGACTCGACGACGAAGGCGAGCTGACGCTGCTGCGGCGCATCGCCTCCTGGCCGCGCCTCGTCGAGCAGGCGGCAACGGCGCGCGAGCCGCACCGCATTTCGTTCTTCCTGCATGATCTGGCGAGCGAGTTCCACGCCCAGTGGAACCGGGGAAAAGACTTGCCACATTTACGCTTCATTATCGAGAATGATCGAGATTTGACCTCGGCTCGCCTCGCATTGGTGCATGGCGTTGCCACGGTACTCGCTTCCGGTCTCAAGGTGCTCGGGGTGGAGGCCGTTGACGAGATGAAATAATCGCTCGTCCGGTTGCGGTCCGGCGTATGCTGGCCGAGGTGCGGGCGGGGCTTTGTGGCCGGTTCGCGAAGATCCATTTCGCGAGGATCCGGCCGGGTGGGCGGCGCAACACATCGAGGCGACATGGGCGACGAAAGCAGGTACCGCTACCGGCGTGACGATGCTGCCACGGGAAGCGGCCCCGGCTCCCGGCCGGCGCAGGCCGCCAGTGGCGATCGCGCGGGTGGACGTGATCCCCTCGCCGAGCTCGCTCGGCTCATGGATCACGATCCCTTCGACGATTTCGACGGGCTCCAGCCCGAACAGCAGTCCCGTTCGGGCGCGCCCCAGCAGGCGGCCCCCCGCCCAGCCCCCGCGCAGCGCTATGCGCCGCCGGCAGCTCCCGCACCGGCGCAGCGTCTGGTGCCGCCTCAGCCGACGCGGGCCGCGCTCCAGCCGCCGCCGCGTCCGGCCGCTGTCGAACACGATTATGATGAGGACGACGACGCCGAGGCGTGGAACACCGCCCCCGCACGCCAGCCCGCCGTTCCGGCGCGCGCCGCGCCCTCTTATGCGCCGGAGCCCCAGTCCCGCGCCCCGCAGGGCTATGGCCAGTCCGGCTATGCCCAGCCTGCGCCGTCCTACGCCCCTGCGCCCCGCCCGGCGGACCCGCGCGCGGCTGACGTTCGCCTGGGTTACGGCTCGCTCGCCCGCGATGCGGCCGCTGCCCGCGCCGTGCCGCCGCAGCAGCCGCCGGCTCAGGATTATGACGATTACGACGACGACTATGACGACGGCGTAGACGATCCGCGCCAGCCCGATCCTCACCAGACCGATCCCCGCAACGCCGATCCCCGCGCGCGGGCCGCCGGCTACGGGCAGGGGCAGGCCCCGCAGGCGCAGCAGGCTTACGGCCGGGCGGATGCCCAGGGATATCGTCAGGACGCGCGCTCTCAAGATGCCCGGTATCAGGACGCGCGTTACCCGGACGACCGTCGTCCCGCCTCCGGCCAGCCGGCCCACCAGTCGGCGCGCTACGACGACGAGACGGACGAGGCGGGCTATGCCTATTCCGCCGCGCGCCGTGACGAAGACTACGATTACGACGACTACGACGACCGCTACGATCCCGAATATGCCGATGACGGCTACATGCCGCCCCACGGCGATGAGATGTACGAGCCCGAGCCGCGCCGCCGCCGTGGTCGCACCGCGCTTCTGCTCGGCGTCTCGCTGGTGGGTCTCCTGGTCGCGGGTGTTGCCGGCGTGTTCGCCTACAACATGGCCGTGGGCCGCTCCGGCCTGATGTCATCGTCCAGCGCGCCGCCGGTCATCAAGGCCGATTCCGCCCCGGCCAAGACCACGACGCCGGCCACGGCAGACGCCCAGAAGTCGATCTATGACCGCGTGGGCGGCCCCGTGACCGCCGGAAACGAGAAGATGGTGCCCCGCGAGGAGCAGCCGGTGGACGTGACGTCTGCCGCCCGCGCCCCGGCGGACAGCGCTCCGGCTGCGACCCAGCAGCCCATGCAGGCGACACAGAACCTCACCGAGCCCAAGCGCGTGCGCACCATGACCGTGCGCGCCGACGGCAGCGTGACGCCCGGCGTGCCCTCCAGCGCCGTCTCGGCCTATGCGCCGAGCCAGAACCCGATCCCGGTGGGGCTGCCCCAGCCCAATCCCGTCACCACCGTGCCCGCCTCCGCCCCTGCGGATGCGACGGCAAGCACGTCTCCCGCGCCCACGGCGGCCGGCACCTATGTGGTGCAGGTGGCTTCCCAGCGGTCCGAGAGCGATGCGCTCGGCTCGTGGAAGGCGCTGCAGGCCAAGTATCCGAACCTGCTCGGCAGCTACAAGGCAACGGTCAAGAAGGCGGACCTTGGCGACAAGGGCATCTATTACCGCGCCCAGGTCGGTCCCTTCGCCGGCCGCGACCAAGCCAACGAACTCTGTCAGTCCCTGCGCGCGCAGGGGGGCGATTGCGTCGTGACCAAGAACTGACGGGCGATCGCCTTTCAGGACAGAAAAGCCGCCTTCGGGCGGCTTTTTCGTTTTCAGGACGCTGCGCTGCGCAGCAGGTCGAGGGCCTCGAGAACCGACAGCCGGCGGACCTCTGCGCGGCCGATCTCGCCGAATCGCTTCTCTCGGTGGACGACGTTGCCGTCACGACGGGCACAGGCGAAGTGGACGAGGCCCACGGGCTTGGCCGCCGAGCCTCCGCCCGGCCCGGCCACGCCGGTGATGGCCACCGCGGCATCCACGCCTGCCGCCTTCAGCGCGCCCTCGGCCATGGCGCGGGCGGTTGCCTCGCTCACGGCGCCGTGGGCGGCAAGGGTCGCTTCGGGCACGCCGATCATCGCCATCTTGGCGGCGTTGGAATAGGTGACGAAGCCGCGGTCCACCACATCCGACGATCCCGGCACCTCGGTGAGGGCGCCGGCCACGAGGCCGCCGGTGCAGGATTCCGCCGTTGCCAGCGTCCAGCCGCGGGCGCGGAAGGCGTCGAGGACGGCGACGGCGCGGGCGTAGGTTTCCTCGTCCATCGTCAGATCTCCTCTCCCGCCGGCAGGCGGATGGTGGCGCTGGCCATGGCGGCGATGCCCTCGCGCCGGCCGGTGAAGCCGAGCTTCTCCGTGGTGGTGGCCTTCACCGAGATGCGGGCGACCGGAACGCCGGTAATGCGCGCGATCTCGGCACGGATGGCATCACGATGGGGGCCGACCTTCGGCGCCTCGCAGATGAGGGTGAGATCGAGATGGGCGATACGCCCGCCGCGCGTCTTCACCTTGTCCACCGCATGGGCGAGGAAGCGGTCGGAGGACGCGCCTTTCCATTGCGGGTCCGAGGGCGGGAAATGGGCGCCGATGTCGCCGTCGCAGAGCGCCCCCAGCAGGGCGTCGGTGAGGGCGTGGAGGCCCACGTCGGCATCCGAATGGCCAACCAGCCCGAAACCGTGGGGCACCGCGACACCGCCGAGCATCACATGGTCGCCGGGGCCGAAGGCATGGACGTCGAAGCCGGTGCCGGTGCGCACGTCCGGCAGTTCGGCGAAGGTCGCGGCGGCGCGGGACATGTCTTCGGCTGTGGTCAATTTGATGTTCCCTGTCTCTCCGGCAAAGGTAGCGACCCTGTGCCCGGCCCATTCCATCACCGAGGCGTCGTCGGTCAGCGTCGTGACGCCGCTGTCCGCCGCCGCCCGATGGGCGGCGACAAGCGGGGCATAGCGGAAGGCCTGGGGCGTCTGCACGGCCCGCAGCACGGCGCGGTCCAGCGTCTCCGCCACGACGCCGGTCGCATCGACGCGCTTCACCGTATCGGTCACGGCAAGCACCGGGATCGCGGCATCGCCGTTCCCTGCCGCTGCAATGGCCCGGCTGATGAGATCGGGCGTCGCATAGGGGCGCGCGGCGTCATGCACCAGCACGACCGCCGGCGCATCGACGCCGGCCAGCGCCTCGAGCCCCGCGCGCACCGAGTCCTGACGCGTCGCGCCACCGGAAACCGGTGCCAGAATCTTGGGCAGGCCTTTCGCGGCGTCCGCAAAGAGGCCTGAATCATCGCTATGGATGACCGCAAGCACGGCCGTGATGGCCGGATGCTCGCAAAAAAGGCGCAGCGTGCGGCGCAACACCGGCTCGCCGCCCATTTGCTGGTACTGCTTCGGCAAAGGCCCGCCCGCGCGGCTTCCGCGCCCGGCAGCCACCACGATCGCCACGCAGTTCGTGGCCGACGTTCCGGTCACGGCCGGCCTTCCTTTTTGGATGAAGGCGGCGGGTCAGGCTGGCAGTGCAAGTCGGGACCGGACATGCTGCGGTGCAGCGGTGCGCACACTGCCCTTGCGTGCCGCGCACATTTGTCTAAGATGTAGGCAGAACACAGCTGGCCTAAATTCTGTGCAAGAGACTGTCCCATTGTCCATTCCGGCGTTGCGCCTCGGCGCCGTGACCCTGCCCAATCCGGTCATCCTCGCCCCCATGGCGGGAATCACCGATGCGCCGGTGCGGCGGATGGCTGTCCGCCATGGCGCGGGGCTCGTCATATCAGAAATGCTCGCCAGCGAGGCGCTTCTCGATGGCCATCCCGAGATGCTGCTGCGCGCTGAAGGGGAGGGCGTGTCGTTTCACGCCGTCCAGATCGCCGGCAACGATCCGCGACTCATGGGCGAGGCCGCGCGCGTGGCAGAGGCCGCCGGTGCCGGACTCATCGACATCAACATGGGCTGCCCGGCCAAGCGCGTGACCACCGGCGCCGCCGGCGCGGCCCTGCTGCGCGACCTGCCTCTGGCGCGCGCCATCTTCGAGGAGGTGCGCGGGGCGGTCAGCGTTCCGGTCACGGTGAAGACCCGCCTCGGCTGGGACGATGGCTCGCCCACCGCCGTCGCCCTCGCCGAAATGGCGGAGGCGTGCGGGCTTTCCATGGTAACGATCCACGGCCGCACCCGCTGCCAGTTCTACACCGGCCGGGCGGACTGGAGCGCCATCCGCGCGGTGAAGGATGCCGTATCGATCCCCGTGATCGCCAACGGCGACGTGACGAGCCTTTCCGATGGTCCGGCCATTCTCGCGGCATCCGGTGCTGATGGACTCATGATCGGCCGTGGCGCGCAGGGCCGGCCCTGGTTACCGGGCCGGGTGGCGCAGGTGCTCGCCGGCCGCATGGTCGAGGAGGATCCGCCGCTCGATCTGCAGCGGGACATCCTGCTGGAACTCTACGAGGGTTGGCTCTCGCTCTATGGCACGGCCCTCGGCGTCCGGCAGGCGCGTAAGCATATCGGCTGGGCGCTCGATGCCGCGGCAACAGGGCAGGGGAATGCACGCGCCGCCTTCGTGGAGCGCTGGCGCAAGGCGCTGCTGGTGCTCGACGAGCCCGGCCGCGTGAAGGCCGGGATCACGGCGGCCTACGACGAACTCATGTGGAGGGCCGCGGCATGACGGCCGAAGCCAGAAAGCAAGACACACGGAAGATGGAAAAAAAGGCCAAGGGCAGTTCGAAGGCCGCGACCAAGGCTGCGGGCAAGGAGGTTGCCAACGAGGCGGCGAAGATGGAGGCGGCGCAGGAAGCCGTCAGCCCGCCCGTTCACCCTGTCGCCAAGGCCGGCAACGCCGAGCCCGGCATGACGCGCGCCATTCTCGATGCCGTGCCGCATCCGCTGTTCACCATCGCCGGCAACGGCCATGTGGTGGAGGCCAACGTGGCGGCCGAAGCCTTTTTCGAGGTCAGCGCGCCGCTGCTGCGCCGGCGTCCCCTGACCGAGTTCGTGCCGTTCGGCACGCCGCTCCTCGGCCTCATCGATCAGGTGCGCCAGCGCGGCGCGCCGGTGAACGAATATCGGGTGGACCTCGGCACACCGCGCAACGGCGGCGAGCGCATCGTGGACATCCACGTGGCGCCGGTGAACGAGCAGCCGGACCATGTGGTGGTGATGCTCCAGGAGCGCACCATCGCCGACAAGATGGACCGCCAGCTCACCCACCGCGGCGCCGCCCGTTCGGTGAGCGCGCTCGCCTCCATGCTGGCCCACGAGATCAAGAACCCGCTCTCCGGCATCCGCGGTGCGGCGCAGCTTCTGGAGCAGTCCGCCGACGACGAGGACCGGGCGCTGACCCGCCTGATCTGCGACGAGGCGGACCGCATCGTGAAGCTGGTGGACCGGATGGAGGTGTTCTCCGACGAGCGCCCGGTGGAGCGCGAGCCGGTGAATATCCATGCGGTTCTGGAGCATGTGCGCACGCTCGCGGCCTCGGGCTTTGCCCGCCATATCCGCTTCGTGGAGGAGTACGATCCCTCCTTGCCGCCGGTGCTCGCCAACCGCGACCAGCTCATCCAGGTGTTCCTGAACCTGGTGAAGAATGCGGCGGAAGCCATCGACAGCGACCAGGATGGCGAGATTCTGCTCTCCACCGCTTTCCGCCCCGGCGTGCGGCTGATGGTGCCGGGCGCCTCCACGCGCGTCAGCCTGCCGCTTGAGTTCTGCGTGCGGGACAACGGCAAGGGCGTGCCGGACGACCTCGTGCCCCACCTGTTCGACCCGTTCGTGACCACCAAGCCCACCGGCTCTGGCCTCGGTCTTGCTTTGGTGGCGAAGATCATCGGCGACCACGGCGGCATCGTCGAATGCGACAGCCAGCCCCGCCGCACCACGTTCCGCGTGCTCCTGCCCATGTATCGCGGCAAGAGCCCTGTTCGAGAGGACAATTGAGGTGTCGATGCCATCCGGAAGCATCCTGGTCGCCGACGACGATGCCGCGATCCGCACCGTGCTCAACCAGGCGCTCTCGCGCGCGGGATATGAGGTGCGTTCCTGCGGCAACGCCGCCACGCTGTGGCGCTGGGTGAGCCAGGGCGATGGCGATCTCGTCATCACCGACGTGGTGATGCCCGACGAGAACGCCTTCGACCTCCTGCCGCGCATCAAGAAGGCGCGGCCGGATCTGCCGGTCATCGTCATGAGCGCGCAGAACACCTTCATGACCGCCATCCGCGCCTCCGAGCGTGGGGCCTATGAATATCTGCCCAAGCCCTTCGACCTGAAGGAGCTGATCTCCATCGTCGGGCGCGCCTTGTCGGAGCCCAAGAAGGGGGACGGTCACCACCACGCCCCCGAGGAGCAGGACAACATCCCGCTGGTGGGCCGCTCGCCCGCCATGCAGGAGATCTACCGCCTCCTCGCCCGGCTGATGCAGACCGACCTCACCGTGATGATCGCGGGCGAGAGCGGCACGGGCAAGGAGCTGGTGGCCCGCGCGCTGCACGATTACGGCAAGCGCCGCACCGGGCCGTTCGTCGCCATCAACATGGCGGCCATCCCGCGCGACCTCATCGAGAGCGAGCTGTTCGGCCACGAGAAGGGTTCGTTCACCGGCGCCACCACCCGCAATCCCGGCCGCTTCGAGCAGGCGGAGGGCGGCACGCTGTTCCTCGACGAGATCGGCGACATGCCGATGGAGGCGCAGACCCGCCTGCTGCGCGTGCTCCAGCAGGGCGAATACACGACGGTTGGCGGGCGCACGCCCATCAAGACCGACGTGCGCATCATCGCCGCCACCAACAAGGATCTGCGCACGCTGATCCAGCAGGGCCTGTTCCGCGAAGACCTGTTCTTCCGCCTGAACGTGGTGCCCCTGCGCCTGCCGCCGCTGCGCGAGCGCTCGGAGGACGTGCCGGACCTCGTTCGCCACTTCTTCCTCCAAGCGGAGCGGGAAGGCCTGCCGGCCAAGCAGATTGACACCGCCGCCCTCGACCGGCTGAAGCGCTATCGCTGGCCCGGCAACGTGCGCGAGCTGGAAAACCTCGTCCGCCGCCTCGCCGCGCTCTATCCGCAGGAGGTCATCACCCCCGCCATCATCGAGGCGGAGCTCTCCGAGCCCATGCCGAACATGCTGTCGGAAGAAGGCCCGGTGGACGCGACGCTCGCCGCTTCGGTCGAGCGCCACCTCAACACCTATTTCTCCGGCTTCGGCGAGAACCTGCCCCCGCCCGGCCTCTATCACCGCATCTTGAAGGACGTGGAATATCCGCTCCTCTCCGCTGCGCTCGCTGCCACCCGCGGCAACCAGATCAAGGCGGCGGAACTGCTCGGGCTCAACCGCAACACGTTGCGCAAGAAGATTCGCGATCTCGATATCCAGGTGATCCGCACGTCGCGGTGACCCCCACGTCTTGAGACGACGCACACGCCCCGCGGGTGTCCCATCCGCGGGGTTTATTGACGGCCACGATATATCCGAATGAATATAGCTCATTCGCTTGTTCATTTCGGAGCCTTGCCATGCGCGCCCGCATTTGCGCCGTTGTTTTTCTTTGCCTTTCCGCCGCAACGTCCCGCGCCGAGGATATCCGCCTCGTCGCGGCTGGCAGCCTCACCGGCGCCTTCAACGCGATGATCTCGGAATATGGCCGGAGTCACCCAAGGGATCACGTCTCCACCAAATGGGGCCCGTCCGGCGTGCTCAGGACCGAGCTGGAAAACGGCGGCGCCTTCGACATCTTCGCGTCCGCCGCTCTGCCCCACGCCCAAGCGCTGACGGACAAGGGCCTTGCCAGCGACAGCGTCCTGTTCGCCCGCAACGCTTTGTGCGCCATCGCTCTGGCCGATGGCCCGGCGCTCGCGTCCGACACGCTGGTGGAGACCCTGCTGAAGCCGGACATCCGCCTCGCCACCTCGACGCCCAAAGCCGATCCGGGCGGTGACTATACGTGGGAGCTGTTCGCGCTGATCGACAAGCAGCACCCGGGCGCGTTCGCCACGTTGAGCGGAAAGGCGCAGCAGGTATTCGGCGGCGCGGCCACGACCGGACCGCTCAACGGCCGCCACCGGCTGGCCGTGGCCCTCGGCGACAAGAGCGCTGATGTGGCGATCTACTACTGCTCAGGTACCCAGGAGATGAGCAAGGCGGACCCCGGCAGGTACAAGGTGGTGGCGTTGCCACGCGACCTCGCGGTCGGGCCGGAATATGGGCTGACGCTCGCCAACACGGCATCCCTGCCGGCCGCCGACTTCGCCATGTACATCCTCTCCCCGTCCGGCCAGAAGACCCTGTCGGATTTTGGCTTCATTCCGGTCACGTTGCCAGCCGCGCGCTGATTCGATCGCGGCCGGGCGCCGCCCTCCCGCAGGGGACGGACTCTTGCGGGGCCTCATCTTTCGGATGGACAGAAAAGGCCGGGTCGTTCGTTGACCCGGCTACCTGCGTTTTGCTCCCTCACCGCAAATACGGTGGAAGGGGGATGCGTCTGTCACATTTTTGCACCAGTGTCGTTCCACTGCATCACTCTGGACTGCGCGAGTCGTCGCGCGGCCGGTAGCGTTGGGACGGTCAGGCACACATGAGCGATGAGCCGGTCAGGTACGCCGCAAGAGACGTGAGGCCGCGGCGCAGTCTGTTCGCCCGCCTGTTCGCGCCCGTCGTGGTGGTGCTGTCGCTGGCTCTGGCGGTGGCGACCTTCGCCATCATCATGGGCCTCACCTCCATCGTGCCGACGCCGACGGTGACGCTCGAGGCCTTGGCCGCATCTGCAATCGCCGCGGTCGCGCTGCTCGCCATCATTGGCCGGGAAGTCTGGCGCATCTGGCAGGCGCGGGCGCGCGGCCGAGCCGCCTCGCGGCTCCATGTGCGCATCATCGGCCTGTTCGCCATTGTCGCCGTGGTGCCGGCGGTCGTGGTGGCGCTGGTGGCAAGCTTCACCCTGGACCGGACCCTCGACCGCTATTTCTCCGAGCGCACGCAGGAGATCGTCGGCTCGGCCTCCTCGGTGGCGCAGACCTATGTGCGCGAGCACGCGCTCTCCATCCGCGGCGACGCGTTGGCCATGGCCAACGACCTGTCGCAGCAGAAGACCCTCTACGACACGGACATCGAAAAATTCCGCCAGGTGCTGACGGCCCAGGCGGCCCTGCGCAACGTGCCGGGTGCCCAGATCATCCACCGCGACCTCTCCGTGGTGGAGCGGGCGAACCTGCGCACCGGCCGGGAATACCTCGTCCCCGCCAACATCGCCATCAACGAGGCCACGGCCGAGCAGCCCATCATCTATGTGGATGCCGACTATGTGGGCGCCGTGGTGCCGCTCATCGGCTTCGACGATCTCTTCCTCTACGTAGCCCGCCCCATCGATCCGCGCGTGCTGGGCTACCTGAAGGTGACGAGCGACACGCTCGCGGACTATCGCGCGCTGGAGCAGAGGCGGTTCAGCGTCCAGCTCGCCTTTGCCGCCATGTATTCGATCGTCACGCTGATCGTGCTCCTGTCGGCGGTGTGGCTCGGCGTGACCTTCTCCAAATGGCTGGTCGCGCCCATCCGCCGGCTGATGTGGGCGGCGGATCGCGTGGCCAAGGGCAATCTCGACATCCAGGTGCCGGTGAACCGTGCGGAAGGCGACCTCGCCACCCTCGGCGAGACCTTCAACAAGATGACCGGCGAGCTGAAGACCCAGCGCAACGCCCTGGTCAGCGCCCGCGACCAGATGGACAGCCGCCGCCGCTTCACCGAAGCGGTGCTCTCCGGCGTCGGCGCGGGCGTGATCGGCCTTGATGCCGAGGCCCGCGTCACCATCCTCAACCTCTCCGCCGAGCGCCTTCTCGGTGTCACCGAGGCCGAGGGCCTCGGCCGCCCGCTCGCCGAGGTGGTGCCGGAGACGGCCTCACTGCTCGAGGAGGCGCGGGGCGCCGGGCAGCGGGCGGTGCAGGGCAACATCACGGTCCATCGCGACGGTCGCGAGCGCATCTTCGCCATGCGCGTCACCACTGAGCAGTCGGGAGCCGAGGCGCACGGCTGGGTGGTGACGCTTGACGACATCACCGCCCTTATCACCGCCCAGCGCACTTCGGCATGGGCGGACGTGGCGCGGCGCATCGCCCACGAGATCAAGAACCCGCTTACCCCCATCCAGCTGTCCGCCGAGCGGCTGAAGCGCAAATACGGACGCCACATCACCCAGGATCGCGATGTGTTCGACCAGTGCACCGACACCATTATCCGGCAGGTGGGAGACATCGGCCGCATGGTGGACGAGTTCTCCTCCTTCGCCCGCATGCCTAAGCCCGTGGTGGATGCGCAGGATCTCGCCGAGACGGTCCGCCAAGCCGTGTTCCTCATGCGGGTCGGACACCCCGACGTCACCTTCGAGGCCGAGCTGCCGGCAGCGCAGCCGGCCCGCTTCGATCGCCGGCTCATCAGCCAGGCACTCACCAACATTCTCAAGAACGCCGCGGAAGCCATCGAGGCTGTCCCGGACGCCGAGCGCGGCAAGGGCCGCATCCGCGTCCGCGTCTCCGCGGCGGGGGAGGATCTCCTGATCGACGTCATCGACAACGGCGCGGGCCTACCGCGCGAAAAACGCAGCCGCCTGCTGGAGCCTTATGTGACCACGCGCGAGAAGGGGACGGGGCTCGGCCTCGCCATCGTCGGCAAGATCATGGAAGAGCACGGCGGCGGCATTGAACTCAACGATTCGCCCGAGGGTCGCGGCGCCTGGATCAGGCTCCGGATGCGGGCGGATGGTCTACCACCGGCCGGCGCGGGCGGGGCGCAACCGGTCCCTCAAGCAGGGAGGGCCTGATCCATGGCCATGGACATCCTCATCGTCGACGACGAGGCCGATATCGGCGAGCTGGTCGCCGGCATTCTGGAGGACGAGGGCTATTCCGCCCGCACCGCCCGGGATGCCGACGGCGCGCTCGGCGCCATTGCTTCGCGGCGGCCGAATCTCGTGTTCCTCGACATCTGGCTGCAGGGCAGCCGCCTCGATGGCCTGGAACTGCTCAACGAGATCAAGTCGCAGCACCCGGACCTGCCGGTGGTGATGATCTCCGGCCACGGCAACATCGAGACCGCGGTCGCCGCCATCAAGCGCGGTGCCTACGACTTCATCGAGAAGCCGTTTAATGCCGACCGGCTGGTGATGGTCACCGAGCGGGCGCTGGAGACCCTGCGTCTCAAGCGCGAGCTGAAGGAGCTGAAGCAGCTCACGCCGCACGGGCGCATCCTCGTCGGCCGCTCCAGCGCCATCCAGCAGCTCAAGGGCACCATCGAACGGGTCGGCCCCACCAACAGCCGTATCCTCATCGTCGGCCCGTCCGGTTCGGGCAAGGAACTCACCGCGCGGCTCGTTCACAGCGTCTCCGGGCGCGCGCAGGGGCCGTTCGTGGTGCTGAATTCCGCGGCCATGACACCGGAGCGGCTGGAGTTCGAGCTGTTCGGCGTCGCGGACGGGGAGGGCAGGGAGCAGAAGCGCGGGGCGCTGGAAGAGGCGCACGGCGGCACGCTCTTCCTCGACGAGATCGCCGACATGCCGCGGGAGACGCAGAACCGCGTGCTGCGGGTGCTCGTGGAGCAGACCTTCACCCGCGTCGGCTCCAACGACAAGGTGACGGTGGACGTGCGCATCATCTCCTCCACCGGGCGCAACCTGGAGGAGGAGATTGCCAAGGGCCGCTTCCGCGAGGATCTCTATCACCGCCTCTCGGTGGTGCCGATCCGCGTGCCGCCGCTCGCCGAGCGGCGCGAGGACATTCCCGATCTCGTGGACTTCTTCCTCGACAGCATCTCCCAGACCACCGGTCTGCCACGCCGGCCCATCGGCGAGGACGCCATGGCGGTGCTGCAATCCCACGACTGGCCGGGCAACGTGCGCCAGCTGCGCAACAATGTGGAGCGCCTGCTCATTCTCGCCGGCGGCGACCCGGAGGCAACCATCACCGCCGCCATGCTGCCGCCGGACGTGGGCGCGCTGGTGCCGACCCTGCCCAACGGCAATGGCGGCGAGCATCTGATGGGCCTGCCGCTGCGTGAGGCGCGCGAGGTGTTCGAGCGCGAATATCTCGCCGCCCAGATCAACCGTTTCGGCGGCAACATCTCGCGCACCGCCGAATTCGTCGGCATGGAGCGCTCCGCCCTTCATCGAAAGCTTAAGGCTCTCGGCGTAGGGTGAAGGTCCCCGGACGTGACCGGGGCGGGTTGACGGGGTGCCCGAAAAGGGGGCTGCATCGGTGCGTTCGGTCCGCTGACCTGCGGGGGCCGGGCGCCGGGGGGAGGGTTCATGAAGGTCGTGATCTGCGGCGCGGGCCAGGTGGGGTTCGGCATCGCCGAGCGCCTCGCCGGTGAGCAGAACGACGTGTCCATCATCGACACGTCCCCGCGCCGCATCCAGATGGTGACGGAACAGCTCGACGTGCGCGGCGTGGTGGGGCAGGGGTCCCATCCGGACGTGCTCGCCCGCGCGGGCATCGAGCAGGCGGACATGCTCATCGCCGTGACCCTCCACGACGAGGTGAACATGGTGGCCTGCCAGGTGGGCCACGCCCTGTTCAACGTGCCGACCAAGCTCGCCCGCATCCGCGCCCAGACCTATCTCGCCCCCGAATGGCGCGACCTGTTCTCCCGCGACCAGCTGCCCATCGACGTCATCATCTCCCCCGAGGTGGAGGTGGGCGAGATGGTGCTGCGCCGCCTTTCCCTGCCCGGCGCCTCCGACACGGTGAGTTTCGCGGACGGCGCGGTGGTGATCGTCGGCGTTTCCTGCACCGAGGACTGCCCAGTGGTGGACACGCCGCTGAAGCAGCTGACCGAGCTTTTCCCGGACATCCAGGCGACCATCGTCGCGGTGAGCCGGGCCGGGCGCACTTTCGTGCCCCGCTCCAACGACCAGATCCTCACCGGCGATCTCGTCTATTTCGTCGCGCAGGCCGACCACGTGCAGCGCACGCTCTCCCTGTTCGGCCATGACGAGGTGCCGGCCCAGCGCATCGTCATCGCAGGCGGTGGCAATATCGGCTACTACGTCGCGACCGAGCTGGAGAAGCGCAACGCCGCCGCGCGCGTGAAGCTGATCGAGGCGTCCCGCGAGCGCTCGCAGACCATCGCCGAGGAACTGCGCCGCACCGTCGTGCTCAACGGCGACGCGCTGGAACGCGCCATTCTCGACGAGGCGGGGGTGGGGGAGGCGGACACCATGATCGCCCTCACCAACGACGACCGGATCAACATCCTCTCCTGCCTTCTTTCCAAGCAGGTGGGGGCGAAGCGCATTCTCGCGCTGCTGAACGAGCAGGGCTACGCCACCTTCGCCCGCGGCCTCGGCATCGACGCCCATGTGAACCCGCGCCAGATCACGGTTTCCAAGGTGCTCCAGCATGTGCGGCGCGGCCGCATCCGCGGCGTCCATGCGCTGCTCGACGGCTCTGGCGAGATGATCGAGGCGGAGGCGCTGGAAACCTCGCCGCTGGTGGGCAAGCCGCTGCGCGATCTCAGCCTGCTGGACGGGCTGCGCATCGGCGCCGTGGTGCGCAACGGGCAGGTACTGCTGCCGCGCGGCGATTTCGTCGTGCGCGCCCACGACCGGGTGGTGCTGTTCGCCCTCGCCGATCGCATCAAGCGCGTGGAGCAGCTGTTCCGCGTGGCGCTCGAATTCTTCTGACCCGATCCCGGGACGCGAAATCCTATGGCCAACGCCGCCCGCCCGCTTGCCGCCGGCATCGCCGCCATCGGGGCGCTCGCGCTCCTGCCGATGGCGGTCGCCGCGCGCTCCGGCACGGGGCCCGTAGCGGTGTGGCTCGCCACGTCCGGCTTCTGCCTGTTCCTCGCCGGCCTGCTGCGCTTCACCACCCATGGGCTCGAGACCCGGCTGACGCGGACCGGTGCCGTGGCGCTGGTGGCCTGCATGTGGCTTGTGCTGCCGCTGATGGCGACGCCGGCGGTCGCCATCGTCTCCGGCTTGTCGCCGCTTCAGGCCTGGTTCGAGGCGCTTTCCGCCTTCACCGCGACCGGTCTCACCGCGCTCCATCAGGGGCCGGCGAGCCTCTATGTCTTCCTCGGCCTGCTGCAATGGGCCGGCGGTCTCTTGACAGTGGTCACTGCGGTCGCCGTGCTGGCGCCGGCGGGCCTCGGCGGATTGCCGGACCGCACGCCGCGCGGCGGCACCGCGCTCGACGTGGTGGATCTGATGAAGGTCCTGCGCGAGATCAGCCCCGCCTATCTGGCGGCGACCGCGCTGGCGATGATCGTGCTGCTCGCGTCCGGCGAGACCCTCTATGTGGCCTTCACGCTGGCCACCGCTGTCGTCTCCGCCGGCGCCCATCTGCCGCCGGAGGCACAACTGGCGCTGGCGCTTGACGAGACACCCAAGTGGCTGCTGCTGCCCTTCCTCATCTTCAGCGCCACCAGCGTGCGCTGGCACCGGGCACTGATCACCCGCCGCATCAATGCCGCGCCGGAGCAGGTGGAAAGCCTCGTCATCATCGGCTGGTGGGCGGTGCTCGGCATCATCCTCGGCGCCTTGCTGTTCCGCACCGACGAGATGTCGTCGCTCGATGCGGTGCGTGACGGCCTGTTCACCGCCGCCTCATTGATCTCGACCAGCGGCATCGGCCCGCACGAAGGCACCTATGCCAACCTGCCGCTCGGCCTTGTCATCCTCGTGGTTCTGCTGGGCGGCGGTGCGCTGTCGGTGGCGGGCGGGCTGAAGATGCTGCGGCTGCGCGCCATCCTGCTGCGCACGCGGGGCGATCTCCTGCGCCTCGTCTATCCCCACATCGTCCTGCCCTCGGCGCTGGAGGGCGGCGTCGGTTCCGCCATGCGGGGCGTCTGGGCGGGGGCGGCGAGCCTCGCTTTCCTGTACGGCCTGTGCGTGATCGCGCTCAGCCCCGGCCTGCCCTCGCTCGATGCGGCACTGGCTGCGGCGGCGGCGGTCGTCACCAATACCGGCCCGGTCTACGACGCCGCGGGCGGCGGCTGGCCGGCCATCTCCTCCCTGCCGTGGGGCTCGGTGCTGGTCGCCGGCATCGGCATGGTCGCGGGGCGGCTGGAGATCATCGGGCTTTTCGTCTTCATCCATCTCGCCATCTGGCGCACCTGAGGGCCGACGCAGTCATGTCGCGCATCGCCTACGTCAACGGACGCTATCTCCCCCATCGCGACGCCAGCGTGCATGTGGAGGATCGCGGCTATCAGTTCGCCGACGGCGTCTATGAAGTCTGCGAGGTGCTCGGCGGCCGCCTGGTGGACGAACGCCGCCATCTCGACCGGCTCGATCGCTCCCTGCGCGAGCTGTTCATTGCAGCGCCCATGTCACGGTCGGCACTGTCCGCCGTGCTCCGCGAGGTGGTGCGCCGCAACCACGTGCGCAACGGCATGGTCTACCTGCAGGTGTCCCGGGGCGTCGCGCGTCGCGACCACGCCTTCCCCGCACCCGACACCGCCCCCTCCATTGTCGTGACCGCACGCCGCACGGACCGGGAGGCGCAGGAAGCTCTGGCGCGCAAGGGCGTCGCCGTCATCACCGTGCCGGAGAATCGCTGGCCGCGGGTCGACATCAAGAGCGTCTCCCTGCTGCCAAACGTGCTGGCGAAGCAGTTGGCGAAGGAGGCCGGCGCGCGCGAGGCGTGGTTCGTCGATGCCGACGGCTATGTGACCGAAGGCGCCTCCACCAACGCCTGGATCGTGACCGCCGGCCGCACCATCGTCACGCGCCCCGCAGACAGCGGTATCCTCAGGGGAATCACCCGCACTGTGGCATTCGAGGTGGCGGCGGATCTCGGCTATACCGTTGAGGAACGGCCATTCACGGTTGCGGAGGCCCACGCGGCCGACGAGGCGTTCATCTCGGCCGCGACCACGGTCATCATGCCGGTCGTGATGATCGATGGCACCCCGGTTGGATCGGGTGTCCCCGGCCCCGTCGCCAAGGCTTTGCGATTGAAATTCCACGATTTTTCGGAAGTCGCCTGAGTTTGTCCCAGACCGGATCATGTTGCGGAGCAAAATAATATTGCGCCGCCATGGGGCTGTGCCATTCTAGCAGCCCAACTCTCACGGGGGTGTACACTCCAGACGTGCGCTTGCCCGTGGGCCTCAACGCCGAAACAATGGATACGAAAATGGCGGCGGAACGGACACAAAATCTCCAAGACACTTTTCTCAATCACGTCCGCAAGAACAAGACTCCCCTCACGATTTTCCTGGTGAACGGGGTGAAATTGCAGGGCGTCGTTACCTGGTTCGATAATTTCTGCGTGCTCCTGCGCCGGGACGGGCATTCCCAGCTGGTTTACAAGCACGCCATTTCCACCATCATGCCGGGTCACCCGGTTCAGTTGTTCGATCCCACGGACGATGGGGGAGAAAAGGCTTAAGCGTGCAGCATCAAAGCGGGAAGAAGGCGGGCGGACGTTCAAAGTCCAAGGCAGATACCTCGAAGACGGCAACGTCCAAGCTCGCAGGCCGCAAGGTTGAAGGTCCCATCGACGCCGGGGAGGATATTCCGGTCCCCGGCGAGCATGAGGCACTGCTGCCCGAATCCGGGATGGATTCCGAAAGCCCCACCCACGACACGACGCACGAGCCCACGCGTGGCGGTATCGACCGTCGCGCGCCGGCCGTGCGCTGTGCTGTCGTCACGCCCGTCGTCAGCCGGCGGGGCAGGGGAGGCGCGCCGGAACGGCGCAGCCCCGAGGCGCGGCTCGACGAGGCCGTGGGCCTTGCCGCCGCCATCGAGCTGAACGTCGTCTTCTCCGGCCTCGTATCGCTGTCCGAGATCCGCCCCGCGACCTATCTTGGTACCGGCAAGGTGGAAGAGCTGGCGGCGATCGTGGAGGCCGAGCATGTGGATCTCGTCTTCTTCGACGCCGCTCTGTCTCCCGTGCAGCAGCGCAATCTGGAGAAGGCCTGGTCCACCAAGGTGGTGGACCGCACCGCGCTGATTCTCGAAATCTTCGGCATGCGCGCCCGTACCAAGGAAGGCGCGTTGCAGGTGGAACTGGCCCACCTCAATTACCAGCGCTCCCGGCTGGTGCGCTCCTGGACCCATCTGGAACGCCAGCGCGGCGGCTTCGGCTTCCTCGGCGGACCGGGCGAGACGCAGATCGAGGCCGACCGCCGTCTCATCGGCGATCGCATCATTCGCATCGAGAAGGAACTGGAGCAGGTGAAGCGCACGCGCGGCCTGCACCGGGCCAGCCGCAAGCGCGTGCCGTATCCCATCGTTGCGCTGGTGGGCTACACCAACGCCGGCAAGTCCACGCTGTTCAACCGGCTGACCCGCGCCGAGGTGATGGCCAAGGATCTGCTGTTCGCCACCCTCGACCCGACCCTTCGGGCGGTGGACCTGCCGCATGGCACCCGCATCATCCTCTCCGACACGGTGGGCTTCATCTCCGAGCTGCCGACCCAGCTCGTCGCCGCCTTCCGGGCCACGCTGGAAGAGGTGCTGGAGGCAGACCTCATCCTCCATGTCCGCGACATCTCCCACCCCGATACCGAGGCGCAGGCGGCGGATGTGGCCGACGTGCTGGAAGACCTCGGCGTCGAGGTCAAGGACGGCGGCCGGGTCATCGAGGTCTGGAACAAGATCGACCGGCTTTCGCCCGAGGCTCGCGAGCAGGTGCAGAACCAGACCTTGCGTGCGGGGGCCGAGGCGCCCGTTGCCGTCTCGGCCCTGACCGGGGAGGGGACGGACGATCTGCTGGGCGTTATCGAGCGTCGCATCACCTCCGGGCGCGTGACGCTTTCGGTGATCCTTGCGGCGGAGGACGGCGAGGGGCTCGGCTGGCTGTATCGCCATGGCGAGGTGCTGGAGCGCACCACCGGCGAGGACGGCGTGCTGCAGGTGGCCCTGCGCATCCCGCCGGAGCGCGCCGGCCTTGTCGCCCGCCGCTTCGGGGCGCGACGGGTCCACACCATGTAGGGCGGCGAGCGGGCGGCTATTCGGCCGCGCGCTCGCTCTGCTTCTCCAGCCGCTTGGCGTCCTGCCAGAGGGCTTCCATCTCGTCGAGGCTGGCATCGTTGGGCCGGCGGCCATCCGCCGCGAGCTGCGTCTCCACGTGGCCGAAGCGCCGGGTGAATTTCTCGTTGGTGCCGCGCAGCGCCGTCTCGGGATCGACGTCCGCATGACGGGCGAGGTTCACCACGGCAAACAGCAGGTCGCCGATCTCGTCGCGGATGGCCTCGGTGCCGCCGGCGTCGAGGGCCTGCGAGACCTCCTCCGTCTCCTCGCGGATCTTGGCCAGCACCTGCCGCGCGTCGTTCCAGTCGAAGCCCACGCGGCTGGCTTTCTCCTGAAGCTTCAAGGCGCGGGTGAGGGCAGGGAGGGGCAGGGCGACACCCGAGAGGGTCCCCTTTCCGCCCTCCTCCGGCGCCAGCCCGGCAGCAGCGCGGGCGGCGGCGCGCTCGGCCTTTTCCTGTGCCTTGATCTCGGCCCACATCCCCTTCACCGCCTCCGGCGACAGGTCGCGGGCGTCGCCGAACACATGGGGGTGCCGCCGCACCAGCTTGGTGGTGATGGCCTCCACCACGTCAGGGAAGGCGAAGGCGCCCTGCTCCTCCGCCAGGCGGGCGTGGAACACCACCTGCAGCAGCAGGTCGCCCAGCTCTTCCTTCAGGTCCGGCAAGTCGGCGCGGGCGATGGCATCCGCCACCTCATAGGCCTCTTCCAGCGTGTAGGGCGCGATGGTCGCGAAGGTCTGCTCCAGATCCCACGGGCAACCGGTGCCCGGCGTGCGCAGGGCCGCCATGATCTCGATGAGGCGCGCAATATCGCGGGAGGGCTGCATGGGGGGCTCCGGAGGGATGGGGCACCATCCTAATGCGCGGGCACGCCGCGCGCGACTGCGCCCGATGCCGCCTTTGAGCACGGGGTTGCGACGCCTATGCTGTCGGCGTCCAACGGATTCCCGCCCATGATCGAAATCGCGCCCACCGGCCCCATCGACGACGACATCCGGCCCGGCGAGACCTGCGTCGCGCTGCCGGAACGGTTCGATGCGGGGCTCTATTTCATCGGCCGCATCCGCACGCCGTGGACGGTGCGCGGGACCTGTCCGCGCCGCGGCGATCCGGAGGAGGGGCCGGTCTGCACGCTGGAGATTGATCCGCGCTGGGCGGATGCCCTGACCGGCGTCGCCGACTGCCCGCACCTCCAGGTGCTCTACTGGATGGACCGGGCGCGGCGCGACCTGGTGCTCCAGAGCCCGCGCGACGGCGGCACCCGCGGCACCTTCGCGCTGCGCTCGCCCGTGCGGCCGAACCCCATCGCGTCCTCGGTCGTCACGCTCGTGGGCGTAGAGGGGCTCAAGGTGATGGTGCGCGGCCTGGACTGTCTCGACGGCACGCCGCTGGTCGACCTGAAGGCGCAGCACGCGTGAGGCGGGGCGATCGCGTCTCCCCTGAAAACAATAATCGCAGAAGAGATATTATGGAACTTAGATGGCGACGGGCAACCTTCGCTCCGCTGGACACCACGGTTCGGTACCACCAAAATTCACAATTTTATCAATCCAAGACAGTGACTTAAGTGAGGCTTCAAAAGTAATGCCCGAGTCGCTCAGGTAGCTAGCCTGCCGCCCCAGTCCGCTCGTGGACGACCGCGCCGCTTCGGATGTCTGACGTGAACTGCATGCCGTCGTAGGCAGGAATCACCCCCTCCGGCAGGCGCGCCGCCAGGGTGGAATAATCGAGGTCCGTGTGCAGGTTGGTCAGGATCGCGAGATTGGGCTTGAGCTGCGCCACATGGTCCAGCGCTTCCTGAAGCGTGAAATGCGAGGGGTGCGGCGTCTCCCGCAGGGCGTCGATGATCCAGACGTCGAGATTGTGCAGATGCATCAGGCTGTTTTCGGGAAACCCGTTCACGTCGCTTGAATAGGCCACGCCGCCAAACCGGAAGCCGAAGGCGTCGATGTCGCCGTGCCGCTGGCGGAACGGCAGCGCCGCGATCGGGCCGCCCGCGCCATCGATGACGATCTCGCGGCCTTCCCGATACCGATGGTCGTTCAGGATCGGCGGATAGGCGCTGCCCGGGGGCGTAGCGAAGCAATAGCCGAAGCGCTGATGCAGGATGCGGGCGGTATCTTCGTCCGCATAGATGTCGACCCGCTTGCGGTTGTGAATGGCCAGCGGCCGCAGATCATCGATTCCGTGGGTGTGGTCGGCGTGCTCGTGGGTGAACAGCACAGCGTCCAGATGGGTCACGTTCACGCCGAGCAATTGCTCCCGCAGGTCCGGAGAAGCATCGACGAGAACGCTGGTTTTGCCGCCCGGCCCGACGCGCTCCACCAACATCGAGCAACGGCGGCGGCGATTGCGCGGATTGGCGGGATCGCAGGCGCCCCACCCCTGCCCCACCCGCGGTACGCCGCCCGAGGAGCCGCAGCCGAGGATGGTGAAGGTCAGGGTCGCGGCGTCGCTGGAGGGGGGCATCACGTCTCTCCCGGCGTCCGGGATCACCCGGCGCAGAATCTGTCGCAGGGTGCTCCAAATCGCGCTCGGAGTCACACCGCACCACCTTGTCGGGCGGCGTTTTCATCGGGACTGAAGCGGTCCTTGGCCCCGAAATCCCGCGGACTTGCCGCCGCACCGACCCTGCAAGGTTGGATGAGGTTTCGGCAAAAAATCTTACGTCAGCAAAGAGATGCGAATCACGATTCGCCTGAAGCATCAGGTGAATAATCGGCGGCACCCCGGTGCAGACGCGCAGCCCGCAGCAGCCGCCGCGCGCGTCAACGGCTCCCCCATTCGGCGGCTCAGCAATTGCGAAAGGAGGGAGGAGAAAATGGCCGCGCTCCGAGGCTGTTCAGGCCCAGGCATCACACAGATCGAAAATGGGATGGGATACTGCGGATGCCGGGATGGAATGGTCGGAGCGAGAGGATTTGAACCTCCGACCCCTAGTCCCCCAGACTAGTGCGCTAACCGGGCTGCGCTACGCTCCGACGTGGAGGGGAGGCTTAGACCATCACCGTGGCCCCGACAAGCCCCTCCCGAACCGAATGTGCAAAGCGCGCGCCGCTCTCCCCAGGGATCATTCAAACGGGATAAAGATACCACCTTAGGCTGCGCTATTCGGCGCTACATCGCGGCGGGATTGTGGCAGAGGAGAACGAATCGCCACTCTTTCGCCGGCGAACCGTGTCAATGTGGCCTGATTGCGCGGTCATTCGGCGATCTTCCTCAACAACACGGAAGATTGAACGGATGAAGATACGTGTGGTCCTGTCCTGCGCCGCCCTGTCCCTGCCGGCCTCCATGGCCGTTCCGAACATGGCGAACGCGGACACCTCCACCGGCATCGCCTCCTACTATTGGCAAGGCCGCAGCACCGCGAGTGGTGAACGTTTCAACCCGACGGCCTACACGGCCGCCCATCGTTCCCTGCCCTTCGGCACCAAGGTGCGTGTCACCAATCTTCGCAATGGAAAAGCCGTCGTGGTCCGCATCAACGATCGCGGGCCGTTCGTCCGTGGCCGGGTGATCGACGTGTCCAAGGCGGCAGCGTCGGAGCTTGGATTTACCGGCTCTGGCGTCACCCGCGTTTCCCTCTCCGTCGTCGAGTGACCGGACGGAATTGAAGGCAAGGCCGGGCGTACCTGGGGATCGCCTCGCGCCCGGCCTTGCTCGACCCCGATGATGGCCGGTCAGTCGGCCGCTCTGGCCTCGCCCCGCCGTCCGGTCAGCCCTTCCATCAGCCGACGGCATTCGCCCAGCTCATAGAGTGCCGACTGCATCCGGTGCACGTCGTCGCGGGAGAGCACCGGTGCCGCCATGGGTGGCTGACCCACCACGCGCGGCTCCGACCGAAGATGCGGCGGCAGATACTGCTCCGGCGGACCGGGACGCAAAGGCTCACGGGGGAGCCTCTGGCTCGGCTCCGCCTGCTGGCTGACGACAGCCTCCTCGACCGGAACGGCCGGTGCCGCCCTGGTCCGCTCGGCCGCCGGCCGCGTCGGTTGAACCGACGCCGCATGGGACTGCGCGGGTGCGGCAGGCTGAGGCGCCAAGCCACGGCTGGCCATGCGCTCGGCCAGAAGCCGCTGTTCGGACTCCGGCATGGGAAACCCGCCCTCGCCTTCTTCGCTGATGGGGCCGATGAGCGGCCCGACGCGCGTGGCGCGGGGAAGGGCCTGCGGGGCCCCCTCGCCCCATTCCTCGTCGATCGCGCGACGCATGGCCTCGCCCTGCCAACTGCCCGGCGACCGGGGCAGGCGGGCCGACACCTCTCCCGGACCGTACGATTCCGTTGGGTAGGGATCACGCCTCATGGGGTGTTCTGCGCCTGCGCGCGGCGCAGGGGCGGGTGCGACACCCAGCGACGGCTCGCGCCGCGCCTCACCGGCGCGGGGGTCCGGCCGGCGCGGGCGGTCCACGGGCCGCTCGAAGGCGCGCCGGTCCGACGGCCGATCGGCGTAACGATCCTCGGACCGATCATGGGGCCGATCCTGGTCGTTCATGGAATACTCCGGCTCGGCGGCTCTCGGGTTCTGTCGGTAAGGGGCGGGCGCCTCGGCAGGCAATGGCGCGGCCTGGGGCCATTCGTCATCGGCCGGACGGGCGGAGGGGGCATGGAATGCGCGGGGCGGTTCGGGAGGCGCGTCAGCCGCCCAGCGGCCGTCGTCCCGCCACTCCTCGTCCCTCCGATCCTCGTCCTGACGGTCCCTGGCCTGCCAGTCGATGCCCCGATCGGCGTCCGAGGCTGTCGGTTCAACGGTCGCGCTTTCCACCCAATCGGTCTGGCGCCAATCGCCGTCACGCAGCAGCCGGCCTTCGCGCGTATCGCGGTCACGTGGAGGGAGCGGCTCCGCCTCGAGCCAGTCGCGATTCTCGGCCGCCGGCCGCCGGGCGTGGCGGGGGATGAAATCCTCGGGCGGGCCCGGATATTCCTCCGGCTCGCGGGGCAAGGGCGCGGAGCGATCGGGGCGGCTTGGTTCCAGCGCGCGCGGGGCCTCGTCGCGGGCGTCGTGGCGAGCCTCATGGTGGGTGTCGTACTCGGGGACTTCATGCGGCCGCGGCGGACGTCGATCCTGCGCTTTCAGGCGGCGGATGCGGTCCTCGATGGGCTCGGACACCTGCGGTGCCGGCGGAAAATCATCCAGGAACGGCAGCAGCGGGTCGTCGAGTTCGGGCGAATGGGGCGCCTGATCGTCGGCCGGCATGGCGAGACGTGACGCTGGCCCGCGGCTCGGCCGCTGCATGGGGCGCAGCTGAGGCTCGAGCCGTTCGCCCGGATGCCCCTCCGGCGCGGCCCGGCGTGGCGGCGGCGGCTCTGCGCGTCGGCTCGCCATCTCGTCCGCCTCGATGTCCGCTTGGGAACGATCGCGACGCATATGACGCTCGACGCCCGGCTCCAGCCTCGGTTCCAATCCCGGATCACTCCGACGCATCGGAGCGGCGTCGCGATCCATATCCGCATCGTGCCGCTGGACCGGGCGCCGGGCGGGAAAGTCGTCCGCCTCGAACGAGGGCTCGCGGCGGTCGTCCGCTGCGGGGCGACGGCGGTCCGGGGGAGCCTTGTCGCGATCGGGCGAGCGGCTCGATCCGTCAAATTCGGGTTTGTCGCGAAGCGGCTGATTGCGCAGGGGCATTTCCCGCTGCGGGGCATCGAATGCGGGATCGAGCCTCTCCGAGCGGCCGCCACGGGCGCTGCCTTCACGCAGGGGCCTCGGGGGGGCGGCCGGCTCGGACGCGAGATCGCGGTCGGCCTCGGCATCGGGGAAGGGGAGCGGCAGCTCGGCGCTTTCGGGCAGCTCGGGAAGGACATCCTCCTCCCCTCCCCGCCCCTTGCCGCGTCGGCGTGGCAGCAGGCCGAGCAGGCCGCCGAACGTCACGCCCTCCCCGCCGGCGGCGCGGGCCGGACGCGCGGAGCGCATGGAGGCCACCTCACGCTCGATGCCGAGATCCTGGACGTAACGCACGCCCTGGTCCTTCAGCACGCGCTGGGCGCCCTTGATGGTGAAACCGTCGGTGTAGAGCAGGTGGCGGATACCGCGCAGGAGGTCCACGTCCTCCGGCCGGTAGAATCGCCGGCCGCCGGCGCGCTTCACCGGCTTGATCTGGGTGAAGCGGCTTTCCCAGAAGCGCAGGACGTGCTGCGGGAGCTCAAGCTCGTCCGCGACCTCGCTGATGGTCCGGAAGGCGTCCGGAGCTTTCTCCGTCTCGCGCGCGTCGCCCACCTTGTCTCCCGCTTCGTTCGACCGAATCGCCCAGAGCCCGTGCGGGAATCATAGGTGCGATTGGCGCATGCGGAAAGGCGGACAAGCCACGGCAAGGGCTTGTCCCCGGTTGTTCGCGCGATCGGTTACGAAATCCTGTCCGTGGGCAGGCGACGGGGATCAGTCCTCGTCGGCGCCGTCCGGCTCGGTGCCGTTGATGCGGTGCTTCAGGATGCTCGAGGGCTTGAACACCATGACCCGGCGGGGCTCGATGGGCACTTCCTGGCCGGTCTTGGGATTGCGCCCGATGCGCTCGCCCTTGTCGCGCACGACAAAGGAACCGAACGAAGACAGCTTGACCGTCTCGCCGCGGGCGAGGCAGTCCGCAATCTCCTTCAGAACCATCTCGACGAGCTGGGCAGACTCGGTGCGAGAAAGTCCAACCTGCTGATAGACGGCCTCACACAGATCCGCCCGCGTTACGGTCCGACCAGCCATATGTCTCCCCGACCCCTGAAAGCGCGCTCGGACCGGCCGCCAACGCCCTGCGACCGCCCAGCCTTGCAAACGCAGCAATTCTTAACAGTTGAGGCTGCACGAATGTGACGGATACGACGCCGCACCTCCCACAGACCCCAGCGCCTGCGGGCAACGGCGTCCGGCAAACTAGCCGCGCCAGCCGAGCAAGGTCAACGCATTATGTGGTCTACCAGCGGATCAGTGCCGACCCCCAGGTGAATCCGCCGCCCATTGCCTCAAGCAACACCAGATCACCTTTGGTAATCCGCCCATCCCGCACTGCGACATCAAGTGCCAGGGGGATGGAGGCCGCGGAGGTGTTTCCGTGGAGATCCACGGTCGTCACCACCTTTTCCGGTGCAATGCCCAGCTTCAGCGCGCTGGCGTCGATGATGCGGCGGTTCGCCTGATGGGGCACGAACCAGTCGATGCTGGCGGCGCTCTCGCCGGTGGCGGCGAAGGCGTCCTCGATCACGTCGGTGATCATGCCCACCGCGTGCTTGAACACTTCCTTGCCTTCCATGCGCAGATGGCCGGCCGTGCCCGTGGTGGACGGCCCGCCGTCCACATAGAGCTTGGCGCGATGGCGGCCGTCCGAGCGCAGGTGAGAGGTGAGAAGACCGGAATCGCCGGCTGTCGCCGCGTCCACGCCTTCGAGCACGAGCGCACCGGCGCCGTCACCGAACAGGACGCAGGTGCCGCGATCCTCCCAGTCGAGGATGCGCGAGAAGGTCTCGGCGCCGATCACCAGCGCCCGCTTGAAGGCGCCTGTCTTCAGATAGGCGTCGGCCGTGGCGAGGGCGAAGACGAAGCCGGAGCACACGGCCTGGACATCGAAGGCGGCGCCACGGGTGATGCCAAGCTCGGCCTGCACCGTCACGGAGGTGGCCGGGAAGGTCAGGTCCGGCGTCGCGGTGCCGAGGATGATCAGGTCGATGTCGGCGGCGGTCAGGCCGGACGCATCCAGCGCGCGCTGGGCCGCCTTGATGGCGAGGTGGGAGGTGAATTCACCTTCCGCAGCGATGTGCCGCTGGCGGATGCCGGTGCGCTGGACGATCCACTCGTCGGACGTGTCCATGCGCGACGCGAGCTCGGCGTTGCTGAGAACCCGCTCGGGAAGATAGGACCCGGTGCCCCGGGCGACGGACCTGATACCGCTCACGATTGTCCTTCCGCCCCTGCGGCCTCCGGCCGGCGCTCGGAAATCTCCGGAGGCCTGCGGCTGGTGAGGCTCTGTTCGATGTGCGCCAGCAATTGGTGGCGCACCATGTCATAGGCGAGGTCGACGGCGGCGGCGAAGCCCTCCGCGTCGGTGCCGCCGTGGCTCTTGATAACGACGCCGTTGAGGCCGAGGAACACGCCGCCATTGGCCCGGCGCGGGTCCATCTTCTCCTTCAGCACGCGGAAGGCGTCGCGCGCGAAGAGATAGCCGATCCTGGCCCGCAGCGTCCGGCTCATGGCCGAGCGCAGGTAGGAGGCGAGCTGCTTGGCCGTGCCCTCGGCGGTTTTGAGGGCGATGTTGCCGGAAAAGCCCTCGGTCACGACCACGTCCACCGTGCCGGCGCCGATGTCGTTGCCCTCGACGAAGCCGTGATAGTTCACCGACACCCCCTCCTCCCGGAGGATGCGCGCGGCTTCCTTCACTTCCTCGACGCCCTTGATCTCCTCGACGCCCACGTTGAGGAGGCCGACGGTCGGCTTCTCGATGTCGAACAGCACCCGCGCCATGGCCGAGCCCATGATCGCCATTTCGACGAGGCTCTTGGCGGTGGCACCGATGGAGGCGCCCACGTCCAGCACCACAGTCTCGCCGCGCAACGTCGGCCAGATGGCGGCGATGGCGGGGCGGCTGATGCCCGGCATGGTACGCAGATTGAAATTGGCCATGGCCATCAGCGCGCCGGTGTTGCCGGCGGACACGGCAACGTCGGCCTCGTGGACCTTCACCGCGTCGATGGCCTTCCACATGGACGACTTGTAGCGGCCCCGGCGCAGCGCCTGGCTCGGCTTGTCGTCCATGCCGACCACAACGTCGGTGTGGATGATGCGGGACGCGGCAGCGAGTTTGGGGTGGCTCTTCAGAACCTCGCGGACCCGCGCCTCATCGCCATAGAGGAGGAAGCTTGTGTCGGGATGGCGCCCCAGCGAGATTTCCGCCCCGGCAAGGACCGTCTCGGGTCCATGGTCGCCGCCCATGGCGTCGACGGCGATGCGGACGGGTACGGTCATCTCCGGCGTAAATCCCTGCTTCGATCGAATGGCGGCGGGCTCTGCCCTGGCGGAAAAGGTGAGGGATCAGGAATCCCGGCAAGCATGTCCCGTCGTTACCGTCGCCGTTGCGGCGGGCGGACAATAGCGTGTCGCGGCGCCATCGCAACTGCTCCGGGGCGGCGAGGTGCGCTCACTCCTTGTCCTTCAGGCGGGAGAGTGCGGAGAAGGGCGAAATGGCGGGATCCTCCGCCGGCGGCTCGAACACCGCCCCGGGCTTGCGCGGGTAGGGATCAATGCCGAGGGCCAGGAACTCGCACACCAGCGCGCCCACATCGATCCGCCCGTCCACGATCTCGTCCGGCGGGTCGATCTCGTTCTCTTCGTCCTCTTCGGAGGGCTTGTAGGTGCCGGCGGGGGCGAAGTGGACGTCGATTTCCTCCTCGAGCGGCGCGTCGAACGCCTCCAGCGTCACCCCGCACGTCTGGCGGACAGTCGCCGTGAGTCGGCCCGAGACGCGCACGCCCTCCCTGCCCTCCGGCACAAGGTGAAGCGTCGCCAGAATCCCTTCGGCGTGGAGCACGCCCGCATAGCGCGCAAGCGCCGCCGTGGCGGCTGCATCGGGCGCGAGCTTCAGGTGAAGGCCGAGCGGCGGGAGGTCGGCGACGGAGATCATGTGGGAATAAGGAAGATCGCTCATTGTCCCGCCTCCGGAGCAGGCCTGAGTTGGGGCGCCGGCAGCACCAGCACGCCGCGGGCGAAGGTTTCAAAGGGCGTTGCCGCAAGGCTGTCCGCAGCGGCACGAACGTAAGCCGCGAAGGGGGCTGCCGTGGGCACCGTCTCTTCCGTACCGAGAACATTGCGGGCGAGAGCTTGCGCCAGCAGCGCGTTGCCGCCGTCGGCCAGTGCGGTATCATATGCCGCAACACGGCCGTAAAAGGCCTCGCCGATCTTCTTCATCTTCTTCGGCACGGTGAGGTCGCCGACGCCCAGCTCACGCATGGTGCTGTCCATGTCGGCGGCGAAGGCGTCGAAAATCTCCTGCGACATAGCGCGCGCGGTGTCGTCGCCGTCCTTCAGGCGGTGGCACACGAGCACTGTGTGGAGCACCACCATCTCGAAGCGTCCCTCCAGCGTATCGGGAACGCCGAAGTCGGTGTAGAACTCCGCCCGCCGCGACTGTGCCACGATCACGCCATACAGGCGCTCGATGGTCTCGCGGGACTTGGCACGCTTTGACGAGCGGAACAGGTTGAGCATTTCGGCTTCCGGGCCAAGGTCCGGCGAGGAGTTGAACGGGCAAGCGGCGTAACGCGCCCTCGCCCGCATGGCAAGGGGCGGTAGCCGAGGCGGCGCGCCGGGGCGCCGTTCACTGGACAAAAATGGGGATGCGTGTGGCGTCACGAGACAAGAGGCATGAACGCACGGGGAACGCGCCGACCACCAGGAACCGGAGGCTCGGCCTTGCGGGGACCGCCGCCCTCTTGCTCGCCGGGATGGCGCTCACAGGCTGCGACCAGGTGATCGTGAACGGCACGGGCGGCCAGCTCTCCGGCGTGGTTCGCACCTATCAGCGCGGCTACGTGCTGGCCGATGGCGCGCTGGATCAGATCCCGGTCGGATCGAGCCAGGAACAGGTGCTGCTGGTGCTCGGCACGCCGTCCACCGTCGCGACGCTGAACGGCGACGCCTTCTTCTACATCTCCCAGACCCAGCAGCGCGTCGCCTTCCTGAAGCCGGAGATCACCGAGCAGAAGGTGCTCGCGGTCTATTTCGACAAGAACAAGCGCGTGACGCGCATCGCCCAGTACGGACTGAAGGACGGCAAGGTGTTCGACTTCGTGTCGCAGACCACGCCCACCAGCGGCGAGGAACTGAGCCTCATCCGCCAGATGATCGGCCTCATCACCTTCTGATCGGGGATTTGGGCAGGCCCGCCGTGCGCATCGCGTGCGCCGGGCCGTAACCTGCGCGGTACTTGACCTGCGCCGCAAATGGCGCTCCCAAGGGCGGCGGGCCCCCCCCGCCCCTTCGCAACGCCCGGAGCGACGAGCCCCAACCGATGGCTAGAACACTCGGACAGGACCTCGCTGCCGCGCTGCGCTTCTATTCCCGCCTGCCGCTGCCGGCGCGGGATGACACCGCCTTCGCGCCGCCCGACATCAACCGCATCGCCTATGCGATCCCCATCGCCGGCGCTGTGCTCGGCCTGATCGGGGCGCTGGTCCTTATCCTCGCCATGGCCGTGAAGCTGCCGGCGTTCCTTGCCGCCGTGCTCGCGGTGACGGCGCTGGCGCTGGCCACCGGATGCTTCCACGAGGACGGGCTGGCCGACACCGCGGATGGGCTGGGCGGCGGCCGTGACCGTGCACACAAGCTCGCCATCATGCGCGACAGTCGCATCGGCACCTATGGCGGGACTGCGCTCCTGCTGGGGCTGCTGCTGCGGATCGGCGCGCTGGAGGCGCTCGCCATATCGGTCGGCCCGCTCCGCGCCGGCCTTGCCCTCATCGCCGGCGAAGCGGCCTCGCGTGCCGCCGGGGTGCTGCTCATCGCCGCTTTGCCCCCGGCCCGCACCGACGGCGCGGGCGCGTCCGTCGGCCGGCCCTCGGAAGCGGCGGCGCTGTCCTGTGCCCTGGTCGCCGCCCTCATCGTCTGCGTGCTGATGGTGGCGGCGTTCGGTATCGGCGCGGCCTTTGCCGGCCTGATCGGGCCTGTGCTGGCGCTGCTGGTGATGATGCGCCTGTCGAGCTGCCTCATCGGCGGGCAGACCGGCGACGTGGCGGGCGCCACCCAGCAGGTGGCGGTGATTGTGTTCCTCCTCGGCGTGCTTATCTTCGGCGGACGGTAGGCGAGCGGCGATTCCCGCCCCGCCTCAGCCGGAAGGAGCCGAGGGCCCGCCCGCGCAGCCATGACCGAGCCGTCAGAAACCCGGACCGTTTCCCGCACCGGCACCATCGTCACGCCCTGCATCAAGGTGTGTGCGGTGGAGCCCTTGAGCGGGCTGTGCATCGGCTGCGGGCGGACGCTGCGCGAGATCGGCGGCTGGGCCTCCTTCTCCCCGGATGCGCGCGACCGGATCATGGCCGTCCTCCCCGACCGTCTGGCGCGTCTCCGGCAGACGGCGCCGGACGCCTTCATGGAATAGGCCGCCATGCGCAGCGACCGTCTCCTCTGGCTCCTCCTGATCGGCCTGTTCGCCGGCGGCGTCATCCTCGCGGTGAACCACGAGCAGGGCGAAGTGGCGGGCATCGACATCAACAAGTTCGGTGCGCTGGTGGGTCAGCTTTCCATCGCCGTGTTCGTCGGCGCGGCGGCGTGGTCCATCATTCGCGGCCGGATCGCCGAATCGCTCATGGCCGCCGCCTTCTGGCTGGTGCTCGCGGTGCTGCTGGCCCTCGGCTACACCTATCGTGACCCCCTCGCCCAGGTCGGCCGCAAGGTGCTGGCCGAGGTCGCGCCGGGCTATGCGGTCAATCTCGCGCAGACCGGCACGAGCATCGTGGAGGTGACGCGCGGCGCGGGTGGCGACTTCGCGGTGCGCGCCGGCATCAACGGCTCCGGGGTGAGCATGCTGGTCGACACCGGAGCCTCCTCCGTCGTGCTGACCCACGAGGCGGCGCAGGCGGTGGGCCTGCCGGTGGATTTCCTGAAGTACGACGTGCCCGTCGACACCGCCGCCGGCCGGACGCGCGCCGCCGCCGTGGTGCTGGACACCATGACCATCGGCAGCATCGTCGAACGGCATGTGCCCGCCCTCGTCTCTCCCGCCGGCGCATTGCGCACCAGCCTCCTCGGCATGAGCTTCCTGTCGCGGCTGGACGCCTTCGAGTTCCGCGGCGACAAGCTCGTCATGCGTGGCGGAAAATGATTGTATTTCCGCCTCCTGCTCGTCTCGGTTAGGGTCGCGCGTTCTCATACCTGAACGGCGAAGTTTGATGCGCGTGCCCACAGCGACCGATCTCCAGAAGGAACGGGCGATCCTGTTCGCCATCCTTCTCGATTTCAGCGTTTTCGTGCCCTACCTCATCACCGTGTCGCGGATCGGTTCGCTGGCCATGCTGGCGGAACTGCTGCGCGGCGGCCTGCTGCTTCTGGTGGAAGGCCTCGCGCTGGTGACGCTGCGCGCCGCCCATCGCGGCCGCATGTATTTCTACGATTTCGGCATCGGCAAGCTCGAGCGCATGTTCGCGGCCGCCATCGGCGTGCTGCTGCTGCTCGCGGCGGTGTTCATCCTCATCAAGGTGATGGATTCGACCGAATCCGAGCCGCTGCCGCCATTCTGGGTGGCCGCCGCCCTGGGGCTTGTCGTCTACAACCTGTTCACGAATCTGGCGCCGCTGGTTCCGCTGTGGCGGGCGACGCGCGCGGGCACCTCCATCATCGTGCTCAGCCAGTTCCGCGCCCGCATCGCCAAGGCGGTCGCCTCGGTGACGGTGGTGGTGTGCGTCGCCCTTGACGTGCTGCTGCCGCATACCGAGGTGGGGCTGGCCGCCGACGATATCGGCGGGCTTATCGGCGCCGCCTTCATGCTGGTCATCGGCGGCGCCATGATCTCGGAAGCCCTGCCGGACCTTCTCGACCGGGCGCTGGCCGAGCCGCTCCAGATGAAGGTCAACGCCGCGCTCGCCGCCTACTTCGATCGCTATGAGCAGCTCATCGGCGTTCGGACCCGCAAGTCCGGCAATGTCGCCCATGTGGAGATCACGGTGGGCTTCGCGCCCGGGCGCACCATCGCCGATGTCAGCTCGGTGACGCAGGGCCTGCGCCAGACACTCACCGCCGCCATACCCGACGCCGACGTGGTGGTCATCGCCGCGCCCTACGATCCGGACGCGCGACCGGCTTAGAGCATATGCATTCTCTTCACGCGAACCGGCATCCACTTCGCTTGAAAGTGCTTCAGAGCATCTCCAGCCCCACCTTGCGGCGCGGCGGGGGGAAGGCCTTGTCGATGGCGGCGAGGTCTTCGGCGTCCAGCACCAGATCGCGCGCGGCGGCATTCATCTCCACATGCTCGATGCGGCTCGCCTTGGGGATGGCGATGACATCCCCGCTGCGCATCACCCAGGCGAGCGCCACCTGGAACGGGTCCACGCCGTGCTTCTTCGCCACGGCGCCCAGCGCCCCGCCGCGCGGCAGGCGGGCCTGCTCGATGGGGCTGTAGGCCATGACCGGGATGCGCGCGGCGCGCAGCTCCGGGAACAGGTCGAATTCCGGCCCGCGGCGGCCCGGATTGTAGAGCACCTGATTGGCGGCGCAGGCAGTGCCACCCTTGGTCGAGAGCAGTTCCTCCATGTCGTCCGTGTCGAGGTTGCTCACGCCCCAGAGGCGGATCTTGCCCGCCTTCTGGAGCGCTTCGAAGCCGGCGATGGTCTCGGACAGGGGATGGTTGCCACGCCAGTGGAGGAGATAGAGGTCGATCACGTCGGTCTTCATCCGCTTCAGGCTGCGCTCGCAGGCGGCGGCGACGCCGGTCCGGCTGGCGTTGTGCGGGTAGACCTTGCTGACGAGGAACACCTCGTCCCGACGCCCGGCGATGGCCTCCCCCACCACCTCTTCGGCACCGCCGTCGGCATACATTTCCGCCGTATCGATGAGCGTGAGGCCGAGGTCGATGCCGCGCTGCAAGGCCTTCGCCTCGGCGGAGCGGGCGGTGGAACGCTCGCCCATGTACCAGGTGCCCTGGCCGAGGGCGGGCACCGTCTCGCCATTGGGAAGGGTCACGGTCTTGGTCATGGGCGGTTCCTCGGGCTTCGTTCCGCTGGCTGGTCGCGGGCGACCATAACGGCTGCTTCGGGCAGGTCCAGAGCCGGCCTGCGGCAGGGAGACGCTGCGTAGATTCACGCGCTTGACCCCTTCTGCCGCGTTGCACACAAGCGGAGCATGGGCATCGGGTTGGGATTCAAGGGCTTGCGGGTAGCGGCTGCCGCACTTTTCGTGCTGGCGCAGCTGACGCTCGGGTTCGCCCATCAGCCTGTCGCCCTGCCCTCCTCCGAGGCTCCCGTCGATCTTGCGGCCTATGCGCTGCCGGACGGCACGCTGCCGGACCTCTGCCTCAATGGCGCAGACGCCGGAACGGTTCTCAAGGCCCATCCCTGCGACGCCTGCGTGCTGACCTCGGCGCCCGGCCTTGCCGTGGCGCCGCAACCCGCGCTCGCGGCGCCCGATGGCCGGCGCATCGCGCACCTCCCCGTGGGCTGCGAACGCCAGCCGGCCGAGCAAGCCCGCGGCGCCCAGGCGCGTGGCCCTCCTGTGACGTGACCCAAAGTTGAACCGGCGCGGGAGCCTCCCGACGCCTCCGGTCCCTGCCGCCCATGCGGCCCTTCGGGTTTTCGTTCATGTCAGACACGCAATCTCACGCGTCTTCGGAGGCGCTCGCGCGCGCCCGCGCCGCCATGTCGGCGGAATTCGGCACCGTCACCCGCACCGCGTTCGATCCGGCGCGCCGCGCGCCGCGGCGGCTCTATCACACCAACGGCTTCAACCCGCCCCGCCCTATCGAGGCGGCGGCTCGGCGTGGCTGGTCCCGGCGTTGCCCGGCCTGCGGCGAAGGTGCCCTGTTCGGGCGCTGGATGCAGGTTTCGGAAGCCTGCACGCACTGCGGCGAGGCGCTGGGCCATGCCCGCGTCACCAACGCCGTGCCGGTCCTCGCAATCCCTCTTGCGCTGCTGGCCGGATCGCTGGTGGGCGGCATTCTGGAGCTTATCAGCGAGCTCCCGCTGGCGCTCGAGCTTGCGGCCAGCGAACTGGTGGCGGTGGCGGCCGCCTTCCATGTGCTGCCCCGCGCCAAGGGCCTCGCCGTCGGCCTTGCCTGGGCGAACCATGTGGGCGGCTTCGATCCGCTCCTCCATCTGGTGCCGGACCCGGAAGCCCCAGCCGCGCTGCCCCCGCCCGTCGAGGCTCCCTGAAACGCAGAACGCCGGCGGGAGCACCGCCGGCGTTCTGTTATCCGAGGGTTGCTTGCGGGCGCGATCAGGCCGCGTCGTAGAGCCGGCGCTCCAGCAGCGGGTTGCCGCCCTTGAAGGCGCCATGCAGCGCCTTCGCGGCCGCAAGCACCGCAAGGTCCACCAGCGGCTCGACGATGATGACGAGCATGTAGGCGCCCCCGAAGGTCGCCACCGAGGCGATGTTCTCGGAGGCGAAGCCCTGGCCGTAGACCGCCCAGAACGCCACCCAGCCGACGATGCCGGCCTGATAGGTGGTGGAGAGCGCGAGCGCCTGCCCGTACTTCAGCTCCACATAGGGCGTGCCCGGCGCCACGATGCGGCGCGCGACGGCGGCGACGCCGAACAGCGGCACCAGCAGGGTCGTCACGTTCATCCCGTACTGGGGCAGGTCGAACGGCGCGAAGAACAGGCCCTGGACGAGCAGGCCGAAGGCGAGGCCGAGGGCCGCCGGAGCCGCGCCGAACATCAGGAACAGGGTCGAGCCGAGAATGAGGTGCACTTCCGAGACGCCCACCGGATAGTGCGGCAGCACCTCGAAAAAGCTGAACACGAGAGCGGTGGTGGCGAGGGTGCGGCCCGCCAGCGAAAGGAAGCCGCGCTCGCGCACCGCCTCATAGGCAAGCTTCAGGGCGTAGCCGCCGGCGGCGGCCGCCGTGACATAGCTGAGGCCGATCTTGGCCCCGTCCACGAGTCCGGGTTCGATATGCATGCTGGTCTCCGTTGCCGTCTCACCCGACGGCCCGAGGGTTATCATCATGCGATCGGCCGGTCTCCTGACTCGCGGGTCTACGCTCACCCCCGCCTTCCCGGCCAGCCCTAGGGGCTGTGGCCAGTGGCATACTGGAAGATCGCTCGCCGCTCACAGTCGCGGGGGCGGTTGGGGCTTCGGACCTCCCTGGCGGATTTCCGCGCAGGTTCAGGCCTTACCCCATTCCCGTTTCACTCCGGATGCCGTGGCAACCGGAGCACCGTTCGCACGTGCAGCAGGCACCGAACAGCTCCGCGCTGTCAAGCGCTCGCGGTGGAGAGGGGAAGCGGCGCAGTGCGCGCCGCTCCCGATCCGCGCTTCCGAGGCCCCGCCATGCGGCGGGACCCGGAGCGTGACGACGGACTCAGTGGCCGGGATGGGCACTGCCGGAGGCGCCGAGGCCCTCCACCTGGAACTTCACGGGCACACTGCCGGCCTTCTCGAAGGTCAGCGTGCCGTCCACAGAGGTGCCCTCCTTGAGCGGGGACTTCAGGTCCATGAACATGATGTGGTAGCCGCCCGGCTTCAGCTCGACGCTGCCGCCGGCCGGGATGGTGAGACCGTCCGGGATGGGCCGCATCACCATGACGCCGTCCTTCATGGCCATCTCGTGGATCTCGACCCGGCCGGCGAACGGCACGATGGCGGAGATCAGGCGGTCGGGCGCGGCGCCGGTGTTCTTCACCACCAGATAGCCGGCGGCGACGCTGGCGCCGCCCGGCGTCGCCCGCGACCAGGGATGGTCGATCTGCAGCGAGCCGGCCTTGTAGTCGTGCGCCACGGCAGCGCCCGTCAGGGCGACGGTGGCGACGGCAGCGGCCATCACGGCACGGCGGGTGAGATGGAAAATGGACATGGGTGCTCCTTGGTTGCGCCAATGGGGCTTCTGCCTCATGGCGGGATGAACCTGCTGGTTGGACTTGATGAGCCGCCCGCCACCCGAGCCGGACACGCGATGGCGTGGCCGCGCAGGCGGGGCAGATTCGGCCTTCGAAGGCGTCAGGGGTCAGGCGTCGAGGGGAGGCCCCTGCGAGGACCGCGGCTCGCGGCGGTCGCGACCACTTCCCTCTGCGGCGGCAACGGCTGCCCGCTCGGAAATCGCGGGGGTCGCGACAGGACGTCCGGCGTCGGCGGCAACCGGGAGGATCGGCGCCAGAGAATGGAAGGCGCAGAGGGCGCAGCAGACGGAATGGTCTGCCTGCGGCGACTCGGGGCTGTTGTCAGGAACTCCGGTGCTGCGGGCGCACAGGGCGCTGCCGCCGGATGCGCTGGCCATGGCCGTGACGGCGGAGCGCTCGAGCGCGATGCCCGCGACGAACAATTGCAGCACGAAGGCATAGGCAAGCCAGACGCAAAACGCGCCGCGCCCCCACCCTGCCTCACGCCACCTCGCCACCCGCTGCTCCCGGACCTCGCTCACCGGCCGGCATGTTAACCGCCCGGCGGAGAAAGTCATCCGGTGCCGCCGCCCTCAGAAGTGGACGGCGAAGCGCGCCATGCCGCGCTGGGACAGGAAATCCTGGCCGACATTGAGGCCGTACTCCACCTTGATCTCCAGATTGTCGCGGGTAACGGCCTGCAATCCGAGGTCGAGATTGCCCAGCACGTCCGGCAGCGGCGTGGTGGTGACGAAGCTGCCGGCAGACAGCGGCGCCCACAGGAAGCGGGCCGTCGTTTGCCAGGCATCGTTGGAGGCGAAGGACGCGCCGAGCGTCATGTAGGGCCGGAGCACCACCCCGTCCGGCAGGTCCATCCGGCCGCCGAACTCTACCGCCGGGGTGGCGACGAAGGTGGTGAGGCTCGATCCCTGCAACGCCAGCTCGGCTCCCGTGCGGCCGAGTTCGCTGAAGCCCGGCATCTCCACGTGAATGAGGTCGAGGTCCAGCCTCGGCCGCACATAGTAGTTGGCGAACGAGAATTCGTAGGATGCCCGCAGCCGGCCGGTGACGTTGTACACATCGGAGTTGCTGGTGGCCTGACCGCCGGCGATGCCGATGGTCCGGGTGTTGTCATAGGAGACCCAGCCGGCGTCCACGGCCGCGGAGAACAGCCAGGGGCCCCACTGCCGCTTCAGGGCGACGCCGATATCGCCGCCGTTGCCGCTCGCCGAGAACCAGCCGCTGGGACTGGAGACCGACGACTGCTGGTAGGCGCCCGACAAGGCGAGGAACCAGTCCGTGGCCAGCTCGTGCTGGACTCCCGCCTGGAAGATCAGGCTGTCGGAGGCATAGCCCTGCATCTGCGAGGTGGTCGTCTGGCCGGTGTGGTCGTAGATGATCCGCGCCCAGGCGCAATTGTCCTCCCGCAGCTGGATGCTCGATGCCACGAACACGGGGCAGCTCAAGGTGCGGTCGAGGAAGGCCTGACTCTCGCCGATGCGCAGTCCCGCCGGGGCCTGGAGCAGTTGCGGGGAGAGCTGGCCCAGCGCGCTCTGGTAGGCCAGCGCCGAATTGATGTCGATGAGGCCGTTGAACACCTTGGACATGCCGCCGACATCGCCGGTGTCCCACACCCGCTGCAGGCTTCCGCCAACGGATGCCTCATTGCCCGACAGCCACACGCCCTTGGGCAGGAAGTGGGCGATGGGGCTGATGGTCAGGGAGGTATCGTCGGCATGCACCGCCCAGCTGTAGGCAAGGCCGCTGTCCTTCGCCACCGCCGTGCTGGTCAGCTGATCCGCGACGAAGATGGTGTAGGAGTCCTTCGGCGCGATGCTGGTCGCGCGCGGATCGATGGTGCCGCTGATGGTGGCCCCGCCGACGACGCGGATCTGGTCGTTGCGGGCCGAGGCGGAATCCACGTCCACCTGTAGAACGCCGTCGGAGCCAAGACCGCCGGCGATGCTGGTGGTGGCGATCACGCCCAGCCCGCCGGGATTGACCGTACCGTGGTTGATGAAGCCCGGAGCGCCCGGCCCCGCACCGAAGGTGGCGGCGAAGGTGGAGGTGTCCCCGGCAGTCTTGACGACCGTGCCGGAATTGAACGTCGCGCCCGCCTCGTTGACGAGCCCGTTGGTGCCGCCGCCGAGATCGACGCTGCCGTTCAGCGTGCCCTTGTTGACCACGCTGTCGTCGCCGACGCCGGCCGCGATGGCCACGCCGCTGAGGCCGGAGACCGTCGCGCCCTGCGCGATGGTGACTGTGTTCTCGGTCCCGCCCGAAAGGACGATGGCAGCGGTGCCCGTGCCGCCCCGCACCACGCCGCCATCGGCGATGAGGATCTGGATCTGGCCGTTTCCGCTCGCCCCGAGGCTCTGCGCGAAGATGGCCGGCGAATTGTCGCCGGTGGCGATGGCGCTGCCGGAGACCAGCACGGTGACAGGCCCACCGGTGCCCGCGCCGCCGGCCGTGCCGAGGCCGACGCCTCCGGCAGTCGCCGCAAGGCCGCCACCGCCGCCGATGGACTGGGCCACGATCACCGGCGCGTTGTCGCCCCGCGTCGTGGCCGTGCCGGTGAGGGAGACGTAGATGGCGCCGCCATTGCCCGAGCCGCCGCCGCTGCCCTGGATGCCGTCCTGGTTCGAGAACACCGCGCTTGCCGCCGAGCCGCCGATGCCGCCGCCGCCACCCACCGACTGGGCGAAGATGGCCGACGCGCCGGTGCCGGAGGTGACGATGGTTCCAGCGGCGAGGGCGTAGATGTTGCCGCCATTCCCGCCCTGCCCGGCCGACCCGCCGAACGCGACGGCGCCTGTCGCGTCGGCCGAAGACGTGCCGCCGATGCCGCCGCCGCCGCCGATGGACTGGGCGAGCACGCCGAACGCATTGTCCCCCGAGGTGCGGATTACCGAGCCGGCGGCGAGATCCAAGGTGACGATGCCGCCCTCACTGCTGCTGCCGCCATCGCCGCCCAGGGTCAGGGCGAGCGAGTGGCTGCCCGATGTCTTGGTGGAGCTGGTCGCGGCGATGCCGCCGCCGCCGCCGATGGACTGCGCCAGAACGCCGATGGAGGCATCGCCCGACGTCTGGATGGTGCCGTACACGTTGCCATAGACCTTGCCGCCGGCGCCGCCCGCACCGCCCGAGGCTCCGAGGCCCACGGTCGCGGAGAAAATGCCGTTGCCGGAATCGGTGGCCACGGTCGAGGCCCGCCCGCCACCGCCGCCGATGGACTGAAGCACCATGCCGTTGGCGAGATCGCCGCTGGTGACGATGGTGCCCTGCTGCGTGACGTTGACGGTCTCGCCCTTGCCCGCCACGCCACCGGCACCACCGAGGGAAAATGTGGCGGTAATGGTGTTCTGCCCGCCGTTGGCGACGTTGTTGGCGACGGATGCATTGCCGCCGCCGCCGCCGATGGACTGGGCCAGAACGCCGTCGGAGCCGTCACCCAGCGTCTGGATTACGCCGTTGATGCCGATGGTGACGTTGCCGCCATTGCCACCGCCGCCGCCCGAGCCGCCCAGACTGGCGGTCACGCTCGCTTTGCCGCCGGTGTCGCCGCCGGAGGACGAAGCGACGGAGGCCTTGCCGCCGCCACCGCCGATGGACTGGGCGAGGATGCCCGCGGAATTGTGCCCCTTCGTGACAAGGTGGGACGTGTCCCCGCTGCCGAACAGGACCTCGACTTTGCCGCCATATCCGCCGCTGCCGCCGCTGCCGCCCACGGTCGCGGACAGGTCGAAGCTGTTCCCGCCCTTGCCGTCTGCGGTGGACTTGCCGGCGCCGCCGACGCCGCCCGAGCCGCCGATGGACTGGGCGACGATGGCATCCGCCGCATCGCCCGTCGTGGCGATGGTCACGGCCCCCGTAGCGGTCACGGAGACCTGGCCGCCATGACCGCCCGCCCCGCCCGTGCCGCCGACGATGGTCCCCACCGCGATCTTGCCGCTGGTGGCATTCTGGGCGCTGCCGGCCGCGCCGCCGCCGCCGCCGATGGACTGCGCCAGGATGGCGCTCGCCCCGGTGCCGGCGGTGAAGATGTCGCCCGTATTGGAGACCGACACCGTGTTGCCGTAGCCGCCCTGGCCGCCGCTGCCGCTGAGGGACAGGGTGACGGCCGCCGTGCCGCCGGTGCCGCTGTTTCCCGTCACGGCGGCCGAGCCGCCGCCGCCACCGATGGACTGCGCCAGGATGCCGTGGCCGAAATCGCCGCTGGTGACGAGCGTGCCGGAATTGTTCACGGTGGTGAGGCCGCCGTTGCCCCCGCCCTTGCCGCTACCGCCGAGGCTGGCACCGAGATTGAGCTGCGCGCTCTGACCCGATGCGGTGGAGACGGTGGACACCGCATTGCCGCCGCCGCCGCCAATGGACTGCGCGACGATGGCGCTGGCGTGGTCGCCGGAGGTCTGCACCCGTCCGGCGTTGACCACGGTGGCCGCGCCGCCGTTGCCACCGGTCGCACCGCTCCCGCCGAGGGTGGCGGAAACATTGGCCGCGTCCGCGCCCGAGGTGGTGGAGGAGGCCGCGCCGCCCTTGCCGCCGCCGCCGCCGATGGACTGCGCGACCAGGCCATTGGAGCCGGTGCCCACGGTCACGATGGCGAAGGCGGTGGCGCTCGGGTCGGCCCCGGTGCCGTTGGTGATGATGGCGGAATAGCCGTTTCCGGCGCTGCCGCCCCCGCCGCCGATGTCCACCGACAGGCCGAGGCCGTTGCCACCCTTGCCGTCGGCCTGGCCCGTACCCGAGCCGGCCGAACCGCCGCCGCCACCGATGGACTGCACGAGAACGGCATCCGCCGCGTCGCCGGTGGTGATGATCCTGCCGCCGCCGCCGGTCGCGGACAGGGTGGCAGTGGCTTGCCCGCCATTGCCGCCCCCGCCGCCGGAACCACCGAGCGCGGCGCCGATGCTGATCTTGCCGGAAGCGGCATTGTCGGCGCTGCCGGCTGCGCCGCCGCCACCGCCGATGGATTGCACGAGGATGCCGGTGGCGCCCTGCCCGGTCGTGTAGATGCTGCCGGAGGTGGAGACCGAGGCCAACTCGCCGTCGCCGCCGCTGCCGCCCGACCCCGCCAGGGTCAGGTTGACGCCTGCCGTGCCGCCATTGGCGGCTCCAGCCGAAGTGCCCGACTTGCCGCCGCCGCCACCGATGGACTGCGCCAGGATGCCGTAGCTGAAATTGCCGAGAGTGAGGATGGTTGCGCCGTTCTCGACGGAGGCGGTGCCGCCCGTGTTGCCGGAGCCGCCGCTTCCGCCCAGCGTGGCGGTCACGGTCGCGTCGGCCTTGGTGCCGTCCGCCGCAGTATGGGAGGCGAGCGCGATGCCGCCGCCGCCGCCGATGGACTGCGCCACGATGCCGGAGGCATGGTCGCCGCCGGTCACGATGGTGCCGCCGACAGTGGTCACATAGGCGCCGCCGCCAGAATTCCCCGAACCGCCGTTACCGCCAATCCCGACCGTCAGGCCGACGGTGGACGAGGAACCTTTCGCGGCGCTTGACGACGTTGTGGCGCCACCCTTGCCGCCGCCGCCGCCGATGGACTGCGCGACGAGACCATTGGAACCGGTGCCGAGCGTGGTGATGGCGACGCCCTGGGTGGTCGCGCTGCCGTTGTTCACCACGACCTTTTCACCCTGGCCGCCGGAGCCGCCGCCGCCGCCAACCGTGACGTCGAGGCTGGCGCTGTTGCCGCCGGCCCCGTCCGCCTTGCCCGAGCCGGCCCCGCCGTTGCCGCCACTGCCGCCGATGGACTGGGCCAGCACGCCGTCCGAACCATTTCCGGTGGTGACGAGGCTGCCGAGCTTGGCATTATACAGGTCGACGGTCACGGCTCCGCCGTTGCCGCCGCCGCCGCCGGTTCCGCCGATCGCCGAGCCGATGGCGAACTTGCCGGTGGCCGCATTGGTGGAACTGCCCGCATTGCCGCCGCCACCACCGATGGACTGCGCCAGGATGCCGACGCCGTCCTGCCCCTCGGTGCGGATATCGCCGGTGCTCGTGACCGTCACCGCTCCGCCGTAGGCCCCCGTCCCGCCCGTGCCGGCGAGGGCGAAGGAGAGGCTCGCGGTCTTGGCCGCGCTGGTCGCAGCGCTCGCGCCCGCCGTGCCGCCGCCGCCGCCCACCGACTGGGCGAGGATGGCATTGGAATGGTCGCCGGTGACGAGGATGGTTCCCGAATTCGTCACGCTTACCTTGCCGCCCTCGGAGCCGGCGCCGCCCGCGCCGCCGAGGGTTGCGGTGATGGAATAGCTGCCGCCGGAGCCCTTGGCGGTGGATGAGCCGCCCTTGCCGCCACCGCCGCCCACCGATTGGGCGAGGATGCCGTTGGCCATGTCACCGCTCGTCCTGATGGCGGCGGAATTGGTCACATAGACATTGCCGCCGTTGGAGCCGGTCCCCCCCGCTCCGCCGAGGGTCAGCGTCGCCGACACCGACTGGCCGCCGGAGGCATGGGAATCCGCTCCCACCGATCCGCCCACGCCGCCGCCGCCCACCGACTGGGCCAGGATGGCATCCGAGAGCTTGCCGGATGTGGTGATCTGACCCGCGGTGGTCACTGTGACGGTGCCGCCGGAATAACCCAGGCCGCCCCCTCCCGCGAGGGATGCGCCGAGCGAGATCTTCGACGAGGCGGCCGCGTTGGAGTTGCCGCCGATGCCGCCGCCGCCGCCCACCGACTGGGCCAGGATGGCGACGGAATCTGCGCCCTTGGTCTCGATGATGGCGTCGGTATTCACCGTGACGTTGCCGCCCGTGCCGCCACTTCCGCCTGTCGCGCCGAGGGTGAGGGTGAGGCCAGCCTGCCCGCCGCTCGCGGAGCCCGCCGCCGCGCCGCCCTTGCCACCGCCGCCACCGATGGATTGCGCCACGATGGCCGAGGCGTGATCGCCGGAGGTCTGGATGTGGATCGGCTGGGCTGAACTGGGCGTGAGGGCCGTGACCGTGACGCTTCCGCCGTTGCCGCCCTTGCCGCCCTTGCCGCCGAGGTCTGCGGAGAGGGTGAAGGACGTGTTGGAGCCCCCTGAAAGATCGGAGGCTTTGGTGCTGCTCTTGCCCGAGGCGGAGCCGCCGGTGCCGCCACCGCCGCCCACCGACTGGGCGAGAATGGCATCCGCATCGGCACCGGTCGTCGCGATCTGCCCGGTGTCGGTCACAGTGACGTCGCCGCCCTTGCCGCCACCACCGCCCTTGCCGCCCAGCCCGACGCTCAGGTCGACGGAGCCGCCTGCGGCATCGGCCGTGCCGCCGCCCGCGGTGCCGCCGCCGCCGCCCACCGATTGCGCAAGGATGCCCCGCGCGCTGGTGCCGGACGTGGTGATGGTGCCGGACTGGATTACCGTCACCGCATAGGCGTTGCCCGCGACATTGCCGCTTCCCCCGGCGCCGAGCCCGAGCGACACGGAGGTCTTGCCGGAAAGAGATGCGGCATTGGACGAGGTGGAGCCCACGCCGCCATTGCCACCGCCGCCGCCGACGGCCTGGGCGATGATGCCGTCGGCGAAATCGCCGGACGTGGCGATGGTGCCGGAATTGTTCACCGTCACCGTGCCGGAATTCTGGCCCGCTCCGCCCTGCCCACCCAGCGTCGCCGAGACCGTCAGGGCGACGCCGCTGGACACGCTGACGCCGAGCGCGCTCGCATCTCCGCCGGTTCCGCCGCCCCCGCCGATGGACTGCGCCAGGATGCCGGTCGAGCCGGCGCCGGAGGTCTTGATGGAGCCGGTATTGGTGGCGCTGGCGGCCATGCCGATACCGCCGTCCCCGCCCGAGCCGCCCACGCTGGCGTTGACAGTGACCGACCCTTCGACGCCTGCGGAAATGGCGTTGGCGGCGGAAGAACCGCCATTGCCGCCGCCGCCGCCGATGGACTGCACCACCATGCCCATGGAATCGAGGCCGCTGGTGACGATCTGCCCTGAATTGGTGACGGTGACGTTGCCGCCGTTGCCACCGCTGCCGCCCGATCCGCCCACCGCCGCCGCAACCGCGACATACAGGCCGCCGCTCTGCGACAGCCCGCTGCCGCCCGAACCGCCACCGCCCCCCACCGACTGGGCGAGAATGGCGGACGCGCGGTCGCCCGTGGTGACGATGCCCGCTGAGTTCGTGACGGTGACCGTGCCGCCGGAGCCACCGGACCCGCCGGAGCCGCCGATGGTCAGGGCCGCGCCTTCGACGGTGTCGGCCACCGCCTTCCCGCCCGCGCCGCCGCCGCCGCCGATGGACTGGGCCAGCAGGGCCGTGGAATAGCTGCCAGACGTGACGATGGTGACGGTGCCCGGCGCCACACCGGAATTCGTCACATAGACGTTTCCGCCATTGCCGCCGCTGCCCCCGCCGCCGCCGATGGCTGCGGACACGCCGACACCGACGCTCATGGTGCCGCCGCCGCGCCCGCCCCCGCCGCCCACGGACTGCGCGACCACACCGAGCGAATTGTCGCCGCTGGTGACGATCGTTCCCGAATTGTAGAGCGCGGTCTTCCCGCCGTCTCCGCCCGACGCGCCCTGTCCGCCGAGGGATGCGACACCGCCCGCGCCCCCGCCGTTGCCCCCGCCCCCGCCGATGGACTGGGCCAGAACACCGTCCGAGAACTTGCCGCTGGTGGTGATGACGCCGTAATTCTTGGCGGTCGCTTCCGCACTGCCGCCGGTGCCGGACGTGCCTGAATTGCCGACGGAGCCGCCGACGGCGACACACCCCGCGGCGACGTTTGAGCATCCGCCCACGATGAGGTTGCCGCCACCGCCGCCCACCGACTGCACGAGCATTCCGTGGGCGTAATTCCCGGTGGTGGTGACCGTCCCGGTGTTGATGCCCGTGGCGTTCGCGCCCGCGCCGCTGACGGCGCCGTTCCCGCCCATGGAGACGAACACCGCATCTGCCGAGCCGCCGTTGCCGCCACCGCCCGCGACGGATTGCACCACGATGCCGACCGAGCCATTGCCGCTGGTTGAGACCGCGCCGCCGGAGTTCAGATAGACGTTGCCCGCGGCGCCGCCCGGGCCGGCCACGCCGCCGGAGCTGCTGATGAACCCGCCCACGGACGCGCCGTTCGCGCCGGTGCCGCCGAGGCTCTGCGCGACGATGGCGTTCGAGGCATAGCCCGAGGTCTTGACGGTCGATCCGCTTGCGATGGTCACATTGACAACGGTGCCACTCGCAGCACTTCCGCCCGTGCCGCCGCTGCCGCCGGTCTCGTTGAGCGATTCATCAGCCGGCGCCCCATTGCCGCCCGCCCCGCCGTTGGCGGAAACGAGGATGCCATGGGCCTCATCGCCGCTTGTGGAGATGGTGACGCCGTTTTGGACCGTGACGGTAGCTGTGCCGCTCGTGCCACCCGTTCCGCCGTTGCCGCCGAAGGCCTCGGCGGCGGCATTCGCCTTACCGCCGTAGCCGCCCGCGCCGCCATTGGCAAACACCATGATGGCCGATGCGGAGTCGCCCGTGGTGGTGATTTGTGACTGCTGCTGGACGGTTACGGAGACGGTCCCGCCATTGCCGCCTACGCCGCCGTTGCCGCCCCAGGATTCGGAAAAGCCGCCGTCGCTGAAGCCGCCCTGCCCGCCGGTCCCGCCATTGGACAGGGCAACGATGCCGGATTGGGCCGAGGAGACGGTGCCGGAGACCACGACGGTAACACTTCCGGCATTGCCACCGCTGCCACCAACCTCTCCGGTTGCATTGGCAAAAGTGGAATCGGCTTCTGCGGCCGAGCCTCCTGCTCCGCCCAGGGAGACGGCAATGAGGCCAACTCCGCCCTGACTTGTCAGGGTGGCATTGGCAAGGGTGACGCTCACCGTCCCGCCGTTCCCACCCGCGCCGGCGGAGCCACCTTGAGCCGCAGCCAGGGTGTGGACATAGCCGCTGTCCCCGCCAGCGCCACCTACCGAGACCGCGCTCACGGCCGCACCGCTGCCGCTGACAATTGTAGACGAGGTCACCGTTATGGACGCGCTGCCGCCGTTGCCGCCGTTGCCGCCGTTGCCGCCGTCCGAATTTGCCGTGCCATAGGCTTTACCGCCGACGCCGCCGACGCCGCCGATGGTCGAGATGATGATGCCGCCGGCCTGGGACGATAGATTGGAACCGGAGACCGTGATGGTGATGGCGCCACCATTGCCGCCTGTTTCGCCCGCACCGCCATACGCTTGGCCGAGGTTGCTGAAACCGTAGCCGCCGGCTCCTCCGGCGCCGCCCATCGAGGCGGTCGAGACCACCGTGCCGGTCGTCTGGTTGGCCGTAACGCCGGTCAGCGTCGCCGTGAATACACCGCCATCGCCGCCCGTCCCACCCGGGCCGCCCGTGCCCGTGCCGGTGCCGTGAAGGACCTTGCCATAGCCGCCCGATCCGCCAACGCCACCCTGTGTTGAACTATTGATGGCGTAGGTGCTGGTCGATCCCCCGCTGATCGTGATGGACGTGGCTCCGACGGAAGCTCCGATGCCGCCGGAGCCGCCCGTGGCGCTTTCAAAGTCGTAACGTGTGTTGGACCCGTTCGAACCGCCCGAGCCCGTTATCGTCTGGCTGAAGGGCATCGTCACCACGGTCTGCGCCGCTGCCGACCGGACCGCGACGGGCGCGGCGACCAATGCGAGGCTGCACAGGGTTGTCGTGAGCGCGGTGGACAGAAGCATCCGCGCCGTGGAGGCGCCATACACGTTCGATGCCGTCGCCCGCGGACCACGGTTCAGCGCAATCCCATCCCCAGGCATTCCCGCCCCCAGCAAAGCCTACGGTAGGATATTGTTGTCCTGGGGGTGAAAGCGCAACCGTTGGAGATGGCTCGCCCACCAAAAAGCCGCCGCCAGAGGTTGCGTGGCTAAAGGACCGAAAGGGACGCCTACGGGACTATCACGACCACGCAGGCGCCTTTCTCAGTGCGGTGCGCTCATATCCGAAACCTGGTTCCGGGCGGGGGAGAACCCTGCGGCGCGCCCGCGAAGCACTGGGTGTTCTCCATCCACGTCTGCGCCACGTCCCCCACCCCGTTGAGGCGAACATCCTTGATGTTGCGCACTTGCGTGACAACTTGGCAGAACGCCTCCGCGGAGCCGGAGATGATTTCCAAATGAGACTGAGGTCCCCACCGCCAGATCTCACCCGACGGACTTGTCAGAGCAACATGAGGAACGATGGCCGGAACCTCCATCTTGCCAACGCGGAAACTCCAGCCGAACGTGCTGACCCCAAGCGCCGCAATGCCCTTGATCCTGTCCCGGCTTATTCTGTCCACGCCCAATATGTCGTACACGGCCTGCGCATGTGCCCAGGTTTCCTTCAGGCGGGACGTTATCAGGGAGCGGACGCTCATTTCCCGCCCCGCCCAGACCGCTCTCATGGACGGATTGATATCCGACCAGTGCGCGCTGATCGCGGTCGCTGTCGCCAGCCACTCGACCCGCAACCGATCGCCCACGAGGGCTTCACCGAGCTTGCGGTCGTGATCGATCTCTTCTCCCGCCGCGTCGTCGGCTGCCGGAGACCTTGTCCCACAGAAAGGCTTCGTCCTCCCAGCTGTTCTGCCGCCCCTTCACCACCTCGACGAATTCGCGAGCGCGGCCGGTCTGCGCGGTCAACGTGGGGATGTGTTCGACCAGGTTGAAGGTGCGGGCCTCCTCCCCGCCGGAGGAAGTGACGAGGTTCCACGCCGCGCGGGCGCGCCGCCCTGGACGGTCGCCCACGCCTGCAGGTGGCCTTTGCCCTCAGCGCAGGCCGAAGCCGAGCGCCGTCAGCGCGTCGCGGATGCGGTCGCGGCCGGCGAGGGACGAGGCGCCGCGCACGCGCGGGAGGGCGGCGGCGATCCAGCCGATCTCGGGGATGTTCTGGCCCTTCTGGAACGCCTTCAGCGCCGCCTCGTAATGGTCCAGGGCGTCCTGTGGCAGGCTCGCGTCATAGCGCTCGCGGTGGAGCACGAGGCGCTGGGGAATGCGCGGCTTCACATCCGCCGGCCGGTCGGGATCGGGATGGCCGATGGCGAGGCCGAACACGCCCACCACGTTGGGCGGCAGGCCCAGCAGTTCGGCCAGTTCAACTGGCCGGTTGCGCAGCGCGCCGAGATAGACGCCGCCGAGCCCGAGGGATTCCAGCGCCACCAACGCATTCTGCGCCGCCAGAGCGGCGTCGATGAAGCCGACGAACAGGGTTTCCAGAAAGCCCAGCGCGTCGGTCGGGTGGGCGTTGCGGCGGCCGATCTCCTCCAGCCGCGCGAGGTCGGCGAGCCACACCAGCACCAAAGGCGCCTCGACGACATGCTTCTGCCCGCCGGCGATCTCGGCGAGGCGTGCCTTGGTGGCCGGGTTCTCCACCGCCACCACGCTGAAGGTCTGGAGGTTGGAGGAGGACGGGGCGGATTGCGCCGCCGCCACCAGCGTCTCCAGCAGCCCCTCCGGCAGCGGCTCCTGCGTGAAGGCGCGCACGCTGCGATGGCTCAGGAGGCCGGCGATGGTGTTGTTGAGGAGGATGCCGCCCGGCGCCTCGGCCGCGCCGTAGCGGGCCTCCAGCAGGGCGCGTGCGGCCGCGGCTTCATCGGGCGCGAGGGTGGCGCCGGTGGCTATGTCGGTCATTCAGGGCAAGCTCCGTGGGACGGCGCCGCGAACGGCGCCCAAATGCGATCAGGCGGTCTCGATCAGGCCGTGGCGCGCGGCTTCTCGACGGCGACGGCTCCCGCATTCCGGCGGAAGCCGGCGGCGGGGTGCGTGTCGGGCAGGAGGGGACCGCGGCGGAACAGCTTCTCGCGCAGGGTACCCTCATCGTAGGACGTCTTGTAGACGCCGCGATCCTGAAGCTCGGGCACCACGAGATCCACGAACGAGGCCAGCGTCTCGTGGGAGACGAGGCGGTTGAGGTTGAAGCCGTCCACGTCCGTGTCGCGCACCCAGGAGATGATCTCGTCCGCCACCTCGCCGGGTGCGCCGACGATGAAGGGCGCGCGGGCGCCGGTGGCGGAGAGGGTGGCGAGGTCCTTCACCTTCAGCGGCTCGGCGCTGCGCAAGGTGAGGTTTTCCAGCGTGGACTGGATGGCGTTGCTCTTCACGTAGGAGATGGCCTCCTGCGGATCGAGGGTGGAGAGGTCCACGCCGGTCCAGCCGGAGAGCAGTGCCAGTTGCCCGGCCGTGTCCACATACTGGGCATATTCGGCCAGCCGGTCGAAGGCCTCGGCCCGGGTGGGCGCGACGATCACCGTCGCTCCGGGGAACATGCGGATGTCGTAGGGATCTCGCCCGAAGCTCGCCGCCGCCGTGCGCACCGCGCGCACCGCCTCGGCGAGGATGGGGCGGGTCTGGCCATTGAGGAAGATGGCCTCCGAATGCTTCGCCGCGAACAGCCGCCCGCGGCCCGAGGTGCCGGCCTGATAGAGTACCGGCGTACGCTGGGGCGAGGGCTCGGCGAGCTGGATGCCGTCCACATGGTAGTACGGCCCGTCGTGGCGAATGCGATGCACCTTGGCGGGATCGGTGAAGATGCGGGCGGCGCGGTCGCGGCGCACGGCCCCCTCCTCCCAGCTGCCCTCCCACAGCTTGTAGACGGCGGCGAGGAAATCCTCCGCCGCCTCGTAGCGCGCATCATGATCGCGGTTCGCCTTGTCGCCCATGCCACGCGCGCCGCTGTCGAGATAGCCGGTGACGATGTTCCAGCCAACGCGACCCTGGGTGAGGTGGTCCAGCGTCGCGAAGCGTCGGGCGAACTGGTAGGGGTGCTCGTAGGTGAGGTTGGCGGTGACGCCGAAGCCGATGTGCTTGGTGGCGTGCGCCATGCTCGGCACCACGAGGGCGGGGTCGATATCCGGCGTCTGCGCGGCGGAGATCAGGGCCGCATCCGGGCTGTTGCCGTAGACGTCATAGACGCCAAACACGTCGGCGATGAACACGCCGTCGAACAGGCCGCGCTCGGCCGTCACCGCAAGGTCGATCCAGTAATCGAGGCTGTTGTAGTCGAAGGCGCGGTCGCGCGGATGTGCCCACAGGCCGGCCCAGGTGTGGCCGGGCGAGGCCATGTTGAAGGCGTTGAAGCGGATGTCGCGGTTAAGGGGTTTCGTCATGTCAGCCTCGCTCAGCTGTAGAGCGGGGTCGGCGTGATGACGCCGTTGAGGGCGTAATTGCCCACCTCGCGGGATTTGTAGACCACCGGATCGTGCAGGGTATGGGTACGGATGTTGCGCCAGAAGCGGTCGTAGCCGTAGTGGCCGGCGGTGGCGCGGGCGCCCATCAGCTCGAAGATGCGGGAGGTGATCTCCAGCGCCGTGCGGCTGGAATGCACCTTGGCCGCATAGATGGCCGCGGCGGCGACGTTGCGATCGTCGGGGGTGATGGCATTGCCCAGCGCCGTTGCCGCCTCGAAGCGCACGCCGGCCACGTCCGCCAGGGCGGTGGAGGCGCGCAGCTGCACGTCGAGATTGCCGTAATGCTCGAGAATGTAGGGATCGAGCCGCGCCTTCTCCACACCGGAGGCCTGCCATGGGCGGGAGACTTCGCGGATATAGCGGTTGGCCTCGGCCAGCGCGCCCTTGGCGATGCCGATGTAGAAATTGACGATGAGCAGCTGGTGGAACGGCACCACCAGGCTCGTGCGCGGCGGCGGCGGGGCGGCGGGATCGCCGAGGATCTCGTCGCGCCCCACCTTCACGTCGGCGAAGGTGATGGTGCCGCTCTCCGACAGGCGCTGGCCGAAGGCGTCCCAGTCGTTGCCGTGGGTCACGCCCTCCCGGTCGCCGGGCACGACGAGCACGGCGAAGCCGTCGCCCAGCTGCGCGCGCAGGGTGATGCGATCGGCGAGCGCGGCATTGGAGGCGAAGGTCTTGCGGCCGGTGAGGCGATAGAAATCCTCCACCGGCACAAGGCGCGATTCCGGATCGCGCGGGTTGGAGGCACCGCCCCAGAACCAGCGCCCGGCCACCGAAGCCCGCGCCAGCGCCGCCGCCTGCTCGGGGCGCGCCCGCCACAAGGCGTTGGTGAGGTGGAGATAGTGATAGGCGAGCAATTGGGCGATGGAAGCATCCGCCCGGCCGATCACCCGCACGGCGAGGAGCGCGTCGGTGAACGATCCGCCGCCCCCGCCGTGCTCGGCGGAATAGAGCAGTTCGAGCAGCCCCGCCTCGCGCAGCAGCGCGAGCTCGCGCCGGGGCGAGGCGCCGGTGCGGTCGCGCTCGGCGGCGTCTGGGGTGAGCGCATCGGCGACGCTTTGGGCGCGGGCGATCCAGTCGGGCCGCGCGGGCGCAGCCGGGGCGAGGGACAAATGGGACGGACGGGCGGCGGGCGGGTTCATGGGTCACACTCCTCGATGGGGTTCGGCAGGGGCGCTCACCAGGTGGGGATGAGGCTGCCGTTGAACTTGGCGAGGGTGAAGTCCTTCACCGGCTGGGAGCGGTAGACCGCGATGAACTTGGCGATGCGCGGGTCATCCTTGCGGTCCTCGCGGGCGGCGAAGACGAGGGTGAAATAGGGCTTGGCCTCCTCCAGCGTGGTCTCGGCCAGAAGCGCGCTCTTCAGCTGGAGGCCGGCGAGATAGGCGTAGTTGGAGGAGACGAACGCGGCGGCCACGTCGTCCAACGAGCGCGGCAGCTGGGCAGCGTCGATCTCCACGATCTTCAGGTTCTTCGGGTTCTCCGCCACGTCGAGCACGCTGGCATAGAGACCCGAGCCCGGCTTCAGCTTGATGAGGCCGGCCTTCTGGAACAGCAGAAGCGCGCGCCCGCCATTGGTGGGATCGTTGGGAATGGCGATCTTGGAGCCGGCCGGGATGTCGGCGAAGCTCGTGTACTTCTTGGAATAGAGGCCTGCCGGCACGAGGATGGATTCATCCAGCGCGACGATGGTGTAGCCGCGCGTCTTCACCTGATTGGCGAGATACGGCCGGTTCTGGAAATTGTTGAGGTCGATGTCGCCGGCCTGCAGCGCCGCATTGGGCTGGTTCCAGTCGGTGAACTCGATGATCTCCGCCTTCACCCCCTGCTCGGCCGAGAGCTTCGCCGCCTCGCGCAGGATGTCGCCATAGGGACCGGCCGAGACGCCGATCTTCAGGGGCTTGTCGGAGGCCGGGGCCTGCGCGTTTGCGCCCGTTGCGAGCGTGAACAGGGCGAGGCTGGAGACGACGAGGGCCGCGAGGGAGGAGCGGAAGCGGGAGGTCATGGATCTGTCCTCGGTCAGGATCTGGCGGAAGGGCGCACGAACCCACGCGTCCCCGCGCAGGCGGAGCCGCTGTGAAGATGTCGTCGGGTCTGCGCGCCGGTGAGGATCGGATCTGCCTGGAAGCCGGCCCGACCTTTATTCTATAAAATTAATAGAATTAGTTTGCACACCGAGGCCGCAGTGTCTATCCCTTTTCGTCATGCCCCTTTCGACGCCGGGAACCGCCATGAACAAACCCGTCATCCCCCTCCCCCCTGTCGCGCCCTCCAGCCGCCGCTCGGCCGATCCCGCCGACTGGCGCGACCTCTTCGCGGAGATCGGTGCCGGCTCCAGTGTGCGCGAGCGCGACCGGGTGCTGCCGTTCGAGGCGGTGGATCTTCTGAAGCAGGCCGGCTTCGGCGCGCTCAGGCTCGCCGAGGCGGATGGCGGTGCGGGCGCGACCTTCCGCCAGACCTACAAATTGGCGCTGGATCTCGCGGCGGCCGACGCCAATGTGGCGCACATCTTCCGCAACCACTTCACCGTGGCCGAGCAATTCGCTCGGCGGCCCTATGATGCGAAGGGCCGGGCGTGGCAGGCGGAGGTGGCGGCCGGCACCCTCTTCGGCCTCGCCTCCACCGAAGCGGGCTCGAACCCTGCCGGCGGCTTCGCGCCCGACACGAAGCTTGATCCCGATGGCGACGGCTACCGCCTCAACGGCGTCAAATATTACAGCACGGGCACGCTCTTCGCCGATTCCATGCTCATCCGCGCGGCGACGGCGGACGGGCGGCTGGCAGCGGTCATCATTCCCACGCGGCGCGAGGGCATCGAGATCGTCGATGACTGGGACGGCGCCGGCCAACGCCTCACCGCATCCGGCACCACGCGCTTCCACAATGTGCGGGTGGAGGCGGACGAGGCAGTGTTCGACACACCCAGCCGGGGCTACGGCCTCGCCTATTCAAACACGCAGGCGCAGCTCTTCCTCACCACCGTGGTGGCCGGCATTACGCGCGGCGCGCTGGAGGATGCCATCGCGCTGGTGAAGCGGCGCAAGCGCAGCTTCTATTATGCGCCGGTGCCCACCCCGGCAGACGACCCCTTCCTGCAACAGGCGGTGGGCCAGCTCGCGGCCCACGCCTTCGCGGCCGAGGCGGTGATCCTCGCGGCAGCCGAAGCGCTGGACCGCGTGAGCGACGCCCGCGACCGGTACGAAACCGCCGAGGCGCTCGCAGCCGAGGCCGCGAAGGCGGCGGCGCAGGCGAAGCTGGTGGTGGATGATCTCGCGCTGAAGTCCGGCGCGCTTCTGTTCGAGACCGGCGGCGCCTCGGCCACCGAGCGGGCCGTCAACCTCGACCGCCACTGGCGCAACGCCCGCACCATCGCCTCGCACAATCCGGCGAGCTACAAGGCGAAGGCCATCGGCGAACTGCTGGTGAAGGGCACGCCGTTGCCGGCCAAAGGCTTTTTCTGATCCGGCGTCTTTCAGGCGTCTTGCGCCGCACGCTGATGGCCCCGCGACACCGGCGGGGCCATTGCTTTTTAAGGGTCACGCCGCCGGAAAGGCGCCCTCGAACACGGTCTCGGCGAGCGGGCGGCGGCCGCTTGGCGTCTCGCCCTTGTGGAAGCTCTCCGGCAGCAGGGACTTGTCGCCGCGACGGCCCAGCGCGACGGCGATCTCCACCTCGTAGTCCTCAGGCACCTTCAGCTCCGTCCGGGCCTTCTCCACATCGAAGCCGCCCATGCCGTGGGCGTGCCAGCCGAGCTTCGTCGCCTGCAAGGCGAGGTTCGCCCAGGCCGCGCCGGCATCGAAGGAATGGCTGCGCGCCGGCACCGGCTCGCTCGTCCCCGGCCGGACGAAGTTGCGGGCCGAAACGACGAAGACGAGCACCGCCGCATTCTGCGCCCACTGCTGGTTGAACGGCACGAGCAGGCTCAGGAAAGTGTCGAACGCGGGCGTGCCCCGGCGGGCATAGAGGAAGCGCCAGGGCTGCGAATTGAAGCTCGAAGGCGCCCAGCGCGCCGCTTCGAAGATGGAGTTGAGTTCGGCCTGCGGAATCTCCTCCCCGGTGAAGGCGCGGGGCGACCAGCGCTCCAGGAACAGCGGCTCGACAGGATGCTCGCTCTGGCGCGGCGGGACGGCAATGGTCATGGCAAATCCTCTAGTGCGGAAAGGGTCACAGCCTTAGGCCGGCCTGCTTCAGCAACGGCAGGATGGCCGTGGCGAAATGGTCGAGGTCGGCGGCGAAGTCATAGAAGTTGAGCTGCACGCCGTCGATGCCGGTGCGCTTCAGTGCGGCGAGCTGGTCCACGACTTCTTCCGGCGAGCCGATGATCTCGATATTGCCGCCGAGATTGAGCCCCTGCTTGTGCGTCGCATCGCGCCGGCCGAGCCAGGCCACCGCATCGCTGTCATAGCCGCGATGGCCGAAGGAGGTGTGGGTGGGTGCCGGCACCCCGGCGGCGATGGCTCGGGCATGGTCGTGCGCCTCGGCTGAAGTCGCACGGCTGACGATGATGGGGTTGATGATGGCCTTCACCTCCCTCCCCTTCGCCCGCGCCCGCGCCTTGATGGCGGCGACGTGGGCCGGCAGCGTCTCCAGCGCGCTGTCGATGTGCGCGCCGCCCGGCGAGGTGATGAACAGCAGGTCCGAATGCCCCGCCGCGAAGTCGATGCCGGCGTCCGAGCCCGTCGCCGTTACAAGGATGGGCCGGCCATAGAGCGGCTTCGGCGTGATGTAGCCGTTGACGATCTTCCACGGGTTCAGCCGGCCCTCGACGGAATAGTTCTCGCTGTCGCTCCACAGGCGGTGGAGCACGTCGAACAGCTCGCCCGCCATGTCGTAGCGGCGGTCATGCTCGATGCGGTTCCAGCCGAACATCTCGTGCTCGATGGCACGGTGGCCGGTGACGATGTTGATGCCCCAGCGCCCCTTGGAGATGTGATCGAAGGTGGCGCCGATCTTGGCGATGTGAAGCGGGTGCCACGGCCCGTAGAGCACATGCAAAGTGGAGATGAGGAGGATGTTCTTCGTCGTCGCGGCCATGGCGCCGAGGGCCACGAAGCTGTCCAGCGAGGCTTCCCCGTCATAGCCGCCCTTGGGCAGCCACTGGGTGCGCGAGAAGGCGATGTCGAAGCCCAACGCGTCGGCCTTCTCCACGAGGGCGGAATTGTAGTCGTAGGTCCAGCTGTTGCTGGTGGGATGGTCGGAGAAGTGGATGTCCTGAAGGTTCAGGAACAGCCCCAGCATCAAGGGCTGGCGAGCCGAGCGGGAGAGCGGACTGTCGGGAAAGTCCAGCGGGCCGCGCAGGAGCGGGGCTTCGGACGGAACAGCAGACACGAGAGCGGACATGACGGACCTCGCGGGAGGATCGAAATAGCCCCGACCCCTTCCCCGAGCGACCGGAGAAGGGGCCGGATCCGTGTCGTCGCCAGGGGAGCGCCGGCACGAAGGGATCGGGAATGCCTCAGGCGGTGGCGCGCGCCGCCTCGGCGAACTGGCTCTGCGGCCGCGGCAGGCCGTAGTGCTCGCGCAGCGTCCGGCCGGTGTATTCCGCGCGGAACAGGCCACGCTTGCGCAGGATGGGCACTACCTGCGAGGCGAAGAGGTCGAAGCCGGCGGCATACCAGGGGGGCATCACGTTGAAGCCGTCGGCCGCGCCGCTTTCGAACCAGAGCTGGATCTCGTCGGCGATCTTCTCCGGCGTGCCCACCACCACATAATGGCCGCGCGCCCCGGCGAGGCGGTCGATGAGCTGGCGGAGCGTCGGCTTCTCCCGCCGCACGATGTCCACCACCAATTGGAAGCGGCTGGCCACGAGCTTGGCGGGGCCGGCATCCTTGAAGGCGTCCAGCTCCACCACCGCACCGAGGGGATGGCCGGAGAAGTCCACGCCGGTGATCTGCTTCAGCTGGGAGATGGAATATTCCGGCTGGATGAGGTCGCTGAACGCCTCGTGCAGTTGGCGCGCTTCCGCCTCGGTGGAGCCGATATAGGGGCTGATGCCGGGCAGGATCTTCACATGGTCCGGATTGCGCCCGAGGCCCGCCGCCTGCTTCTTGATGTCGGCATAGAAGGCCTTGGCGCTCTCCACCGTCTGGTGCGCGGTGAAGATGGCTTCCGCATAGCGCGCGGCAAACGAGCGCCCGTCGTCGGAGGAGCCCGCCTGCACATAGACCGGACGGCCCTGCGGCGGGCGCGGCGTGTTGAGCGCGCCCTTCACCCGGTAGTGCCGGCCCACATGCTCGATGGGGTGGATCTTGGCGTCGTCCGCGAACAGGCCGGAGACGGGATCGGCCACGAGGGCGTCGTCCTCCCAGCTGTCCCAGAGCTTGGTCACCACGTCCACGAACTCGGCCGCGCGGGCATAGCGCTCGGCATGGCTCGGCGTCTCGGCGAGGCCGAAATTGGCGGACGCCTGGGGGACGGCGGTGGTGACGATGTTCCAGCCTGCGCGTCCGCCGGAGAGATGATCCAGCGAGGCGTACAGCCGGGCGAGATTGTAGGGCTCGTAATAGGTGGTGGAGGCCGTGCCGATGAGGCCGATATGGGTGGTCGCGGCAGCGATGGCCGAGAGCCAGGTCAAGGGTTCCAGCCGGAAGCGCGAGGCGTAGCGGATGTTGTCCACCTGCGCCGGCCCGTCGGCGAAGAACACCGCATCGAGCTTCGCCGCCTCGGCCGAGCGGGCGAGGTCTTGGTAGAAGGTGATGTCCAGCAGCCGCTCCGGCCGCGCGCCGGGATAGCGCCAGCCCGCCTCGTGGTGGCCGCCGGGATAGATGAACAGGTTGAGGACGAGCTGCCGCCGCGTGGCGTGGGACGATGGGACTGCCATTGGGATCTCTCCTTTGATCGCTCAAGGCGTGAAGGGGCAGAACATTCGGTTGGTTCAGCCGACGCGGGCGGCGACGCGCGAAGCCACGCGTTCTTGCGCGCGCTCCTGCACCCGCGCCGCCGCATCGCCGCCGCCGGTGCGGGGCACGCGGCCTTCCACGGGGTGGCTGGGGTCGGTGTAGAATTTCGTGGAGACGTGACCGTCCGGCACGAGGGAGGCCACCAGCGCCTCGTCGGCGGCGGTGAAGCCGTAGTCGAGGGCGGCGACGTAATCGTCCCACTGGGCTTCCGTGCGCGGCCCGGCAATGGCCGAGGTGACGAGGCTGTTGTTCAGCACCCAGGACAAGGCAAAGGTCGCCGCCGGAATGCCGGCCTCGGCCGCATGGCGGGCGATGGCCTCTGCGATATCGATGGATTGCGCGCGCCACTCCGTTTCCAGAATGCGCCGGTCGCCGCGCCCGGCCCGACTGTCCGCCGCCGGCGCGACGCCGGGGGCGTATTTGCCGGTGAGCACGCCGCGCGCCAGCGGCGAATAGGTGACGACGCCGAGGCCGTAATGGTGGGCGGCGGGAAGCTGCTCCACCTCCGCCGTGCGGTCCACGATGTTGTAGAGGGGCTGGCTGGCGACGGGCCGGTCGATGCCGAACTGGTCGGCGAGATGCGCCACCTCGGCGATGCGCCAGCCGCGGAAGCTGGAGACGCCGAAATAGCGCACCTTCCCCGCCTTCACGAGGTCCGCCACCGCCCGCACCGCCTCGCCGAGTGGCGCGTCGAAGATGGCGCGGTGGAAATAGAGGATGTCGATGTAATCGGTGCCGAGGCGCCTGAGGCTCGCCTCCGCCGCCTCGATGATCCACTTGCGGGAAATGCCCTGCCGGTTCGGTCCCGCGCCGCCGGGATTGGCGAACTTGGTGGCGAGCACATAGGCGTCCCGATCGCCCTTCACCGCGCGGCCGACGATCTCCTCGGTGCGCCCGTTCTGATAGGCATCCGCCGTGTCGAGGAAGAAGAAGCCCTGCTCCTTCGCCTTGTGGATGATGCGGTGGGACGTGGCCTCGTCGGTCGGTCCACCGAACATCATGGTGCCCAGCGCCAGCTTGGGCACCTTCAGGCCGCTCCTGCCGAGATAGCGATACTCCGGCGGCGTCACGGGGGCTTTCGGAAAGGCGTGCGCGGTCACATGGGCGGTCATGGGCGAAATCCTCAGTGAAGCGCCTCTTCGGGCGCGTGATGGCAGGCGACGGCGCGGCCGGCCCCGAGGGGGCGCAGCGCGGGGTCGGATTGGGTACAGAGGGGCGTCGCCAGCGGGCAGCGCGGATGGAAGCGGCAGCCGGGCGGCACGTTGCGCGCGCTCGGCAGATCGCCGGAGAGCGGGGCGGCATGGCGCCGCCGCCCGGGCGTCGGCACGGCCTCGATCAGCGCGCGGGTGTACGGATGGAGCGGGCGGGCGAAGATGGACTGCCAGGAGCCCGTCTCCACGATGCGGCCGAGATACATCACCAGCACCCGGTCGGCGAAATAGCGCACCACCGAGAGATCATGGGAGATGAAGAGATAGGAGAGCCCAAGCTCCGCCTTCAGCCGCGCCAAGAGGTTCAGGATCTGCGCCTGAACGGAGAGGTCGAGGGCCGACACCGGCTCGTCGCAGATGACGAGGCGCGGCGCGAGGATCAGCGCGCGGGCGATGCCAAGGCGCTGGCGCTGGCCGCCGGAGAATTCGTGCGGATAGCGCTGGAGCGCCTCGCGCGGCAGGCCCACCCGCTCCAGCGCATCCCCCGCTGCAGCTAACCGCTCGCGGCGCGGCACGAGGCGGTGCACAGCCAGAGGCGCGGTGAGGATGTCGGCGATGGACTGGCGCGGATTGAGCGAGGCGAACGGGTCCTGAAATACGATCTGCGCCTGCCGGCGATAGGCCTTCAGCGGCGCGCCTTCGAGGCCGCCCACGTCCACCCCGTCGAACACCACCCGCCCCGAGGCAGGGGACACGAGACGCATGATGACCTTGGCGAGGGAGGACTTGCCGCAGCCGCTCTCGCCCACGAGGCCCACTGTTTCCCCCGGCGCCACGTCGAAGGACACGCCATCCACCGCGCGCAGCACGCGCCCACCGGACTCGTAGCCGGCGTGCAGGTTCTCAACCGACAGCAAGGGCATGGCGCGCCTCCCTTTGCGCTTCCGACGTGGTGACGGGGCAAGCGACGAGATGGCCGGGCGCGACCGCATCAAGGGCCGGCACGGCGGCGCGGCACAGCGCCCGCGCGTTCGGGCAGCGCGGGGCGAAGGCGCAGCCCTCCTCCCCCGCCGCCGAGGCGATGGAGCCGGCGATCTCGGCGAGCGCGCCGGCCGAATAGTGCTGGCCGGCATCAAGCCGGGGCGAGGCGGCGAGCAGGCCGCGCGTGTAGGGGTGCAGCGGCGCGCCGAACAGGGTCTCGAACGGCGCATCCTCCACCTTGCGGCCGGCATACATCACCGCCACCCGGTCGGCCCATTCGGCCACCACGCCGAGATCGTGGGTGATGAGCAGGAGGCCCATGGAGAGGTCGCGCCGCAGGGCGTCGAGCAGGTCCAGCACCTGCGCCTGAATGGTCACGTCCAGCGCCGTGGTGGGCTCGTCGGCGATGAGGAGGCGCGGGGCGCAGGCGACCGCAATGGCGATCATCACCCTTTGGCGCATGCCGCCGGAGAGCTCGTGGGGATAGTCTCCGGCCCGCCGCCGAGGCTCCGGGATGCGCACGAGGTCGAGCAGTTCCACCGCGCGGGCAAAGGCGGCGCGGCGAGAGAGGCCCTCGTGCAGCCGCACCACCTCGGCCACCTGCTGGCCGACGGAGAGCACCGGGTTCAGCGAGGTCATGGGCTCCTGGAACACCATGGCGATGTCCCGTCCGCGCACCCGCCGCAGGGCGCGATCATCGAGCCCTGCGAGGTCGGTCACGGCGCCATCGCGGCCCCGGAACAGGATTTCGCCGGAGGCGATGCGCGCCGCGTCCGGCAGCAGACGCATCAAGGCCAGCGCGGTGAGCGACTTGCCCGATCCGCTCTCCCCCACCAGCGCGACGGTCTCGCCCGCCGCGACCGTAAGGGAGAGGCCGCGCACCGGAGTCGCCCGTGGGAAGGCGATGGAGAGGTCGCGTACATCGATGAGCGGCGCCATTCACCCCTCCCCGCCGCGGCGCGGATTGAGCGCCTCGTTGAGGCCGTCGCCGATCAGGTTCAGCGACAGCACGGTGAGCACGATGGCGACGCCGGGGATGGCGCTGAGGAACCAGGCGGTGCGCAGGAGGTCGCGGCCGGTGCCGATCATGGAGCCCCAGCTCACCACGTTGGGGTCGCCCAGCCCCATGAAGGAGAGCGCGCTTTCCATGAGGATGGCGGTGGCCACCGTGACCGAGGCGAGCACGATGACCGGCGGCAGCGCGTTGGGCAGGATCTCGCGGAAGATGATGCGCCCATGCCCGAAGCCCAGCGCCCGCGCGGCGGCGACGAAATCCTTTTCCTTGATGGCGCGGAACTGCGCCCGCACGAGGCGCGCCACCTGCGGCCACGACACCGCCGCGATGGCGAGCGCGATGGCCGGCACCGAGGGCTGGGCGATGGCCACCAGCACGATGAGCAGGATGAAGCCCGGCACCGTCTGGAAGATCTCGATGAGCTTGGAGAGCACATCATCCACCACGCCGCCGAAATAGCCCGCCGTGGCGCCCACCAGAATGCCGGCGAGGAGCCCCGCCAGCGTCGCGCAGGCACCCACCAGCAGACTCACCCGCGCGCCGTGGACAAGCCCGGCCAGCACGTCCCGCCCAAGCGCGTCGGTGCCCAGCGGAAAGCGCGGGTTCTGGCCCGGCCACTGCAAGGGGCGCCCCGCCATCTCCAGCGGATCGTCGGGGAAGAGCACGGGGGCAGCCAGCGCCGCCCCCACCACGACGGCGAGGATGAGGAGACCCGCCACCGCCGTGGGATTGGAGAGGAAGACGAGGAGCGCATGGCGCCGGCCCACGGGCGCCAGCCGCGCCACGTCCGCCGTCACGGTGCGCGCGGCATCCGGCGCATGGACGTTGGGCCAGAAATCAGGCTCAGGCTGCGCGGCTTGAGCGCGCTCGGCGCCCAGCGCCGCGGCTGCCGCGCGGTCCTCGGCGTCGGATGCGCGGGGGTTTGCGGCGTGGCCGCCGCTGGGGAGGGTGCCGGTGCCGTGCATCAGCGCACCTCGATGCGCGGATCGAGCCACGCCTGGAGAATGTCGATGGCCGCGTTCACCGCAACCACCAGCAGCGACGACAAAAGCAGGATGCCGAGCAGCACATGGAAGTCCCGCCCCATCACCGCCTCGTAGGCGAGCCGGCCGAGGCCGGGCCAGCTGAACACGGTCTCCACCACCACCGCCCCGCCCATGAGCCCGGCGAGGTGAATGCCGGCCATGGTGGTGACAGGAATGAGCGCGTTGCGCAGCACGTGGTCGCGGGTGACGGCGAAGGGCGAGAGGCCCTTGGCGCGGGCGGTGCGCACATGGTCCTGCGTGCGCACCTCGATCATGTCGTCGCGGGTGAGGCGGGCGTAGATGGCCACGTAGAAGAGCGCGAGGGAGAGCGCCGGCAGGATCTGGTAGCGCGCCCGGTCCAGCACCGCATCCCAACCGGTGAGGTTCGCGCCGATGGTCTCGGCCCCGCCGGTGGGCAGCCAGCCAAGCTTCACCGAGAACAGGACGATGAGCATCAGCCCGATCCAGAAGCTCGGGATGGAATAGAACAGCAGCGCGAGAACGCTCAGAACCCGGTCCGTGGGCCGCCCGGCGAACGTCGCCATGAGCGCCCCGAGCGTGATGCCGATGAGGAGCGCGAAGACGAGGGCGAGGCCCATCAGGCTCAGTGTGTTGGGCAGCCGCGCGCCGATCAGCTCCGCCACCGGCTGGTTGTAGCGCGGCGAGACGCCGAGGCTGAAATGGGCGAGGTTCCAGAGATACCCGCCGAGCTGTTCCGCCACCGGCAGATCCAGCCCGAACTTGGATTTCAGCGCGGCAAGCGTCTCCACCGTCGCCGCGCCAGCTTCGCCGGCCAATGCGTCGGCCGCGTCGCCCGGCGTTAGCCGCAACAGGAAGAAGTTGAGGATGAGGATGCCGATGACGGTCGGCACCGCCTGCAGCGCCGTGCGCCGCACGGCTTTCAGGATGCGGGGCAGACGGCGCATGGTCATTTCTCGATCCACACGTCGGCGAAGGAGGCATCGACGCCGGTGACGCCGATGGTGTGGTTCTTCACCTTCCGGTTGAAGATGGTGACGCCATCGACGGCGATGAGGCCGAGGGCGGCGACGTCCGCGTAGACCACCTTCTGGAAATCGAGCCACAACTGGCGGCGCTTGGCCGGGTCCGGCTCGACGGCCGCCGCCTCCAGCAGCCGGTCCACCTCCGGGTTGGCGTAGTGGGAGGCGTTGGAGAAGGGCAGGCCCACGCGGAAATTCTTCGACCAGAGCGTTCGCTGTACGCCAAGGGTGGGGTCGAACAGGTTCTGCAAGGATTCGAGCGTGAGATCGAAGTCTCGGCCGGTATAGGCCTTCTGGATGTAGGTGGAGAAATCGAAGAACTGGAAGTCCACGGCGATGCCGACCTTCGCCAGCGCCTGCTTCACGAAATCGCCCGCCGCCTGGGTGTTGAAGGGGTTGGCATAGAGCTTCAGCGCGAAGCGTGTGCCGTCCGTCTTGCGGGGATAGCCGGCCTCGTCCAGCAGGCGGTTCGCAGCCTTGAGATCAAAGCCGTAGGGTTCGAGCGCGGGGTCGTAGAAGGCCTTCAGCTTGGGGCTGATGACCGAGGGCGCCACCGCGCCATAGCCGTAATAGACCACATCCAGCAACTTCTGCTGATCTATGGCGTGGGCGATGGCCAGGCGTACCCGCTTGTCCTGAAGGATGGGCCGCTCGAAGTTGAAATAGAGCTGGGTCATCCGCCCGGCGTATTCATAGCCGCGCGTCTCGGCGCCGAGCCCCGGCAAGGCGGAAACGCGGGCGAGGTCCGCATAGGGCACGGGCGGACCGCCAGCGAGATCGAGCTCACCCGCCTCGAACGCCGCCGAGCGCGCGCTCTGGTCGGCGATGAAGCGCACCACGATTCGGTCCAGATACGGCTTGCCCTTGTCCCAGTAATCGGGATTGCGCTCCAGGATGATGTGGCTGCCGCGCACCCATTCCTTGAAGATGAACGGGCCGGTGCCGATGGGCGCCGCGCCGTTCTTGTTGGTGAGCGGATCCGTCCCCTCGTAGATGTGCTTCGCCACGATGGGCGATTCGTTGGCGTCGAGAGCAGTGAGGAGATAGGGCGCCGGCTTCGATAGGCGGATGATGGCGGTGTGCGGATCGGGCGTCTCCACCGCCGTCACCGAGGCGAAGGTGGCGCGGCCGCGCGGGTGGCCTTCCTTCAGGAGCTGGATGGAATAGGCCACATCATCGGCGGTGAAGTCCCGCCCGTCGTGCCACTTCACCCCCTCGCGCAGCTTGAAAATGTAGGTCAGCCCGTCGGGGCTCACGCTCCATTCCGTCGCCAGCGCGGGCTTGGGGTTGAAGTCGAGATCGTAGGTGAGGAGGCCCTCCGTCACCTTGGGCGAGACGCGCTGGGTGGGCCCGGCGGTGTGGGCGATGGTCACCAGCGTCGAGGGTTCGTGCTCCACCAGAAAGCGCAGCACGCCGCCGCGCACCGGCTGGGGCGCGGCCTCCGTCTCCGCAGCGAATGACGGCGTCCCGGCCGACGCCGCGATCACGCACGCCGCCGCCAGAAGCCCCTTCAGAACCGCCCGACGCGGAGGCGGGGCGAGGAACGGGAATGCGTCTGCGGGCGGCGGGGCCATGCCGGGTCTCCTTGGCTGCGGGAAGCGCGATGGGGGCATCACGCGACCCAACGATATGGCCCGGCTCCGGGGCGTCAATTATTTTTTGATAAAATCGATGAAAAAGATAGATTATAGTCGAGCTACCGGCGTCGGGAACCATCCGGCGCGCCGGCGCGTGCGGCCACCGCCCGCGTCAAACGCCTGTCAGGAAAGGAAAACCGATGCCCAGCGCCGCGCCCATCTCCTCCAGCGAAGGCGGTTTTGCCGACCTGCCGCCGCGCCACATCGCCGTGCATCCGCTCACCGGCCACATCGGCGCGGAGATCGAGGCGCCGGACCTCTCCCGCTCGCTTTCGCCGGAGGTGGTGGACGAAATCCGCGCCGCGCTGCTCAAGTGGAAGGTGGTGTTCTTCCGCGACCAGCCTCTGAGCCATGCCGAGCATGTGGCGCTGGCCTCGGCCTTCGGCGCGCCCACCATCGGCCATCCCGTGTTCGGCTTCGTGGAAGGCTATCCGCAGGTCTATTCCGTCGGCCGCGACCGTTTCGCCACGCGCCATACCGGCGAGCCCCTGATCCGCCCCTGGACCGGCTGGCACACGGACGTGACCGCCGCGGTGAACCCGCCCGCCGCCTCCATCCTGCGCGGCGTCACCATCCCGCCCTATGGCGGCGACACCTTCTGGACCAACCTCGCGGTGGCCTATGAGGCGCTGTCGCCCACTTTGCGCGGCTTCGTCGATACCCTGCGCGGCATCCATGCCTTCGCCCCGCCCGAGGGGCAGGCCGGCACCGCCGACTTCAAGGAGAAGAACCGGCGCCGTCCGCTGGTGAGCGAGCATCCTCTGGTGCGTGTCATCCCCGAGACCGGCGAGCGGGTGCTGTTCGTCAGCCCCTCCTTCCTCAAGAGCGTCACCGGCCTCACCCCGCGCGAGAGCCAGCAACTGCTGGACCTGCTGTTCGAGCACATCACCCGACCGGAATTCACTGTGCGCTTCCGCTGGCGGCCGGGCTCCATCGCCTTCTGGGACAACCGCACCACCGCGCACCTCGCCCCGCGCGACATCTATGCGCTCGACTTCGACCGCCAGCTCTACCGCATCACCCTCAAGGGCGACGTGCCGGTGGGCGTGGACGGGCGCCCCTCAGCCATCATCGAGGGCGAGCCGCTGGAGGCCTTCACCGCCGGCACCGCCTGACGCCCTTTTTCCCTTCCTCCCCGCCTCACGGGCCTGCGCCTCACCCGCGCGGGCCTGCCTTTTTCATCAGCCCAGGTTTTCCCTGCCACCGGACGCCCCACCCCATGAGCCGCGACTTCCTCATCCTCCTCGCCCCCGGTTTCACTGATCCGCAGAAGCCCGGCCGGCGCTTCTTCTGCCCCGACTGCAACCAGATCGAGGGGGTGCTCGCGAGTAATCCGGGCCTCGCCAGCCGCATCACCGTGAAGCGCGTGTCTTTCCTGCGGCCGCGGGCCGAGGTGGTGGCGCTGCTTGGGCCGGACAATCAGGGCCTGCCCGTCCTCATCCTCGGCGACGCGGCGCCCCTCCCGGCGGATGCGCAGGCCTATGGCACCTACCGTTTCGTCACCGACATCCGCCGCATCCTGGAGCTGATCGCCGAGCGCCACGGCGTCCCGTTCCCGCATTGACGCGGCCAGCCCGCGCAGCCACCCTCCGCGCCGTTCCCTCCTGTGGATTTCCATTTCCCATGCTTGATTATCGCCCCCTCGGGCGCACCGGCATCACGGTGTCGTCCATCGCGCTCGGCACCATGACGTTCGGCGAGCAGAACACCGAGGCCGAGGGCCACGCCCAGCTCGACATCGCCCGAGACCGCGGCATCAATCTCATCGACGCCGCCGAGCTTTATCCCATCCCGCCCAAAGCCGAGACGCAGGGCGCCACCGAGCGCATCATCGGCTCCTGGCTGAAGGCGCGCGGCGGCCGCGACAAGGTGGTGATCGCCACCAAGGTGGTGGGCCGCTCGGACGCCACCTATTTCCGCGCCGACGGCAGCACCACGCGGCTCGATGCGAAGAACATCAACGAGGCCGTCGAAGGCTCGCTGAAGCGCCTCGGCACCGATTACATCGACCTCTACCAGCTCCACTGGCCCGATCGCGCCGTGCCCCTGTTCGGCCAGCGCGCCACCACCCGCGCGCGCGGCGGCGGTGATGGCCCGGAGGTGACGGTGGAGGAGACGCTGGCCGCCCTCGATGCCTTGGTGAAGGCCGGGAAGGTGCGCCACATCGGCCTCTCCAACGAGACCGCCTGGGGCCTATCCGCCTTCCTCGCCGCAGCGGAAAAGGGCATCGGCCCGCGCGTCGTTTCGGTGCAGAACGCCTACAACCTTGTGAACCGCACCTATGAGACGGGCCTTGCCGAATTCCATCAGCGCGAGGACGTGGGCCTGCTCGCCTATTCGCCACTGGCGCAGGGCTTTCTGACAGGCAAATATCTCGACGGCGCCCTGCCCGCCGGCGCCCGAAAAACGCTGTTCAACCGCACCCAGCGTTACGAGAAGCCGGGCACGGAAGAGGCGGTGCGCGCCTACGTGGCGCTGGCGCGGGAGGTCGGCCTGACGCCCGCGCAGCTCGCCCTCGCCTTCGTCACCAGCCGGCCGTTCGTGACCTCCAACATCATCGGCGCGACCACCCTCGCGCAGCTGGAGGAAAATCTCGGCGCGCTCGACGTGACCCTGACGCCGGAGATCGAAGACCGCATCGACGCCCTGCACCAGCTGCACGGAAACCCCGCGCCCTGAACGGCTTCGCACCGCCGTCCGCAGGTGGGCGGCGGTGCATCCGGGGCGTTCAGGCAGAAGCCGCGCAGCGCCCGGCCCATCGGCCTGACCGGGTTCAGAGATAGAGCTTCCATCTTCCAGGATGGGAAGCAATATGATCGTCTGCGGGTTCCACCGGTCCCAGTTTCAAGAGGCTGCCAGCGCTGGGACGCCGATCCGCGATAAAGCGCGAGGCGATGCCGTGCCTGTTGTCGTTCCGATCCGTCGGCTGCTCTGCGAAAGATGTGGCGCTGAATTCACGTGCGGATCGGCGTCCTCCGTTTCCGATTCATGGTGCTGGTGCCAGGATCTGCCAAAACTGGAGGTCAGGCAGGCCGAAGGGGATTGCCTTTGCCCTGAGTGTCTGCAACGCGAGATCAGGCATCAGCAGCCCGGACGAAACCCCTGCAAATCCTGACTACCCTTTCGAACGCTCACCTGCTGCAGAGCACGGACCCTTAGGTCGGCTCCGACGCCCGGCTGGCGGATTTGAACAATGTGGGCTGTGAAAATCCGTGGAGCGCGCCCACGAGAGACAGCGAGCCGGTGACACCACGCGCGCTCCAACCCTTGGGCAGGCGGCGCCTTCATGGCAGGCGCAGGCTGTCCGCCCGCGCCTGCCTGTTTCGGATCAGTTCGTGGCTGACCTGATAGCCCGCGCGGCGGCGACCATGTTGACGAGCGCGGGCTTCACCTCCTCCCATTTGCGGGTTTTCAGGCCGCAATCGGGATTGATCCAGATCTGGCTGTCGTCCAGCCGCTGGCGGGCGCGCGACAGCAGATCCGTCATCTCCGAGACCGCGGGCACGCGGGGGGAATGGATGTCGTAGACGCCGGGCCCGATCTCGTTCGGGTACTTGTAGCTGCGGAAGGCGTCGAGCAGCTCCATCTTCGAGCGCGAGGTCTCGATGGAGATGACGTCCGCGTCCATGGCACCGATGGCATCGATAATGTCGTTGAACTCGGAATAGCACATGTGGGTGTGGATCTGCGTCTGGTCGCCGACGCCGGACGAGCACAGACGGAAGCACTCCACCGCCCACCGGAGATATTCACCCCACTGGCTCCGGCGCAGCGGCAGTCCCTCGCGCAGGGCCGCCTCATCGATCTGGATCATGGCGGCGCCCGCCTGCTCCAGATCTTCCACCTCGTCGCGGATGGCGAGGGCGATCTGCCGGCATGCAGCGCTGCGCGGAAGGTCATTGCGCACAAACGACCAGTTGAGGATGGTGACCGGCCCGGTGAGCATACCCTTGAGCGGCTTCTGCGTCAGCGACTGGGCGTAGCGCCACCACTCCACGGTCATGGGCGCCGGGCGGGCGACGTCGCCGAACAGGATGGGCGGCCGCACATAGCGTGAACCGTAGCTCTGGACCCAGCCGTGCTTGGTGAAGGCGAAACCGGAGAGTTGCTCGCCGAAATACTGAACCATGTCATTACGTTCGAACTCGCCGTGGACCAGCACGTCGAGGCCGATGTCCTCCTGCCAGCGCACCGCACGCGCGGTCTCCTCGCGCAGGAATTGGGTGTAAGCGTCATCGCTCAGCGAACCCTTGGCATGAGCCGAACGAGCCTGGCGCACCTCGGCGGTCTGCGGGAATGAGCCGATGGTCGTGGTGGGAAAGGCGGGAAGGCCGAAGCGCTTGCGCTGGAGATCGGCACGCGTGCCGAACGGGCTCGTGCGGCGGGCCATGGCGGTCGTGACCGCGCCGGTTCGCGCCGCGACTGCCGCGTTGTGCACCTTGGGCGATGTCCGACGCGCTTCAGCTGCCGCAGCGGAGGCATCCAGCCCGTCCTTCACCCGCGTGCTGTCGCCCGAAAACGCGGCCGAGAGCACGGCAAGCTCGTCCATCTTCTGCAGCGAGAAGGCGAGCCAGGACTTCAGGTCCGGATCGAGATCGGTCTCCTGATCGAGATCCACCGGTACGTGGAGAAGCGAGCATGAGGGCGCAAGCTGCACATGATCGGTGCCGCGCCGTGCAACCACTCGCTTCAGACGTTCCGCGAGCGCCGGCAGGTTCGCACGCCAGATGTTGCGCCCGTCGATGGCTCCAAGCGACAGCACGAGGCCCGGACGGGCCTTCTCAACCACCGCCTCAAGCTGTTCCGGCGCACGCACCAGGTCCACATGGAGGCCGGCAACCGGCAAGGACAGGGCCGCATCGAGATTGTCGCCGAGCGCGCCGAAATAGGTGGCGAGCATGATCTTGAGGTTGGGCAGAGCGTGCGCGATGGAGGCATAGGCACGCCGCAGGGCGTCACGCGCAGCATCGTCGAGATCGAGCACGAGACAGGGCTCGTCGATCTGCACCCACTCGGCGCCGTTGGCGGACAGGCGGCGGAGCACATCCACATAGACCGGCAGGATGTTGCCGAGGAGGCTCAGGGGATCGAAGCCCGCCTCCTTGCTCTTGCCGAGCTTCAGGAAGGTGACAGGCCCGAGCAGCACCGGCCGGGTTTCATAGCCGAGGGCCTTGGCCTCGCGATACTCGTCCACCGCCTTCAGGCTGGCGAGCTGGAAGGTCTGGTTCGGAGCAAATTCCGGCACCATGTAGTGATAATTGGTGTCGAACCACTTCGTCATTTCCTGCGCCGGCGCCCCTCGCCCTGCACTTCCGTCCCCGTGATGGGAATGGCCACAGGAGGCCTCGGACGCCGCGCCATCAGCGCCCCGGGCCATGGCGAAATAGACCGCGAGCGGGACCTTTCCACCGCGCCAGCCATAGACTTCAGGAATGGCGCCGACCATCACGCTGGTGTCCAACACCTGATCGTAGAGAGAGAAGTCGTTGGACGGGATCACGGTCACGCCGCGCGCCTTCTGGCGAGCCCAGTTCGCGGCGCGCAGGGCAGCGGAGACGTCCAGCAGCTCCGCTTCGCTGATCTTGCCGGCCCAATAACTTTCAAGCGCCGCCTTCAGCTCCCGGCGTGGACCGATGCGGGGCGTCCCGAGCGTGGCCACGGGAATGGCGGGGGGTGGTGTGGTGATCGTCGTCACGGCTCTTCAACCCTTCCGTTGAATGAGCGAAGGCCATGGCAGCCGCGACAGGGCGCGGTGGGCGCGAGCCAACCGAGACCCAAGCGCACCACCAGGACACCCCGCCCGAGTACGTATGTTGTCGGGGCAGGTCTCCTGGCTCACGGGTCTCGGCCGGTCGTCCGTCTTCCCAGGATTGCTCCCAGTGACATGAATGGACGTCAGCTCGCCGCTTACAGTTGCGGGGGCAGCGCCGGCATTAAACCGGCTTCCCTCTTAGCTCCGGTGCCACAAACGGCCCAGAGAACCACGACGCCGTCAACGTACGCGCCAAACTCCAGCACGTCAACGACATATAAAGACATCTTTATATCGGAAAATGGACATCAAGACCTGTGTGGACATCGGTTTCGGCTGGATTGGAGGAATGCCTTCGGGACGACTTCGGCGAGGGGGAGCAACTACAGGGCATCCTGAACTCTCCAACCGGAGATAATCTCGGGGTTCGCCTGAATGCTGGCGATATTTGCAAATGGAAACATAGGGAACTGAATTGTGCGGTCGCCATGATCGGTTTTTTCCCGGCCGCAGGTGGGGAGGCGCCCATCCTTGTACCAACGAATGCGCTCTCTGGGGGTGATGCCAAGAGCCCTGTCAACGGCTTTCGGGGTAAGCGGGGCGAACAGGATCTCGCCGATACGAGTCTCCATCCGCTTGGTAAACGCCTCAAGCCGGCGCTCTCCGGGATCGGGAACCCTGAACGATATCCATCCTTCGCCAACCGCATAATCACCGCCGTCGAGCTTTCGCGCCATGAGCCTCGCGAGGCCTTCCGATGCCCTGATGCGGCGGTCTCGATCGATGGGCGGGAGATCATTCCATGTGAGGCGAACCAACACATGTGCACCCTCTTTTTCCGTCGTCACTCTGCCGGGCTGACCCATGTAAAACCTCGACAAAAGCTTGCACGAGACAACAACTTCTCTGCCACGAGAGAAACTTGAGCCTCGGGGGTCTTCATGCCCGTGGAACGCGGCAGATTTGGGCGATTTAGATTGCTGTCACCCTTAAATCCTAGAACCACGTGCGGTCATATCCTAGCCAGCGGCATAGGGCGTGAACACGCTCAGAGTCTCGTCCACGGCAATAGGTCTGCCGATCATCGGGAAAGCACGCTGTGGGCACGCCGGGCGATCACACACCTTGCAGCCGGCACCGATGGGAACGGCCGCCGAAGGATCGCTCAGAGCCAGGCCCTTTGAATAGACCAGCCGGCCGGCGTGCCGCATGTCACACCCGAGCCCGATGGCGAAGGTCTTTCCCGGATCGCCATAGGCGCCGGCCGAATGGTGGACGGTGCGGGCAATCCACAGATAGGTCCGTCCATCCGGCATCTGGGCCACTTGGGTGAGGATGCGGCCGGGCTGGGCGAAGGCCTCGTAGACATTCCAGAGGGGACAGGTTCCGCCCACACGGGAAAAGTGGAAGTCGGTGGCCGACTGGCGCTTCGAGATGTTGCCCGCCCGATCCACCCGGATGAAAAAGAACGGTACGCCGACCGCACCGGGCCTCTGCAGCGACGAGAGCCGGTGGCAGATGGTCTCATAGCCGACGCCGAACAAGGAGCCGAGCCGTTCGATGTCGTAGCGCTCGCATTCCGCAGCATTCAGAAATGCGCCATAGGGCATCAGCGTCGCACCGGCGAAGTAGTTGGCGAGGCCGATGCGGGCGAGCGCATGGGTCTCCTTCACGCCAGCGGCGGCCTCCGTCGCGAGGCGCTCGATCAGGCTCCCGTGCTCCAGGAAGGCCAGCTGCGTGGCGATCTGGAACGCCCGCTGGCCGTCATCGAGGCGCCGGGACAGGCGGAGCAGCCGTTCAGAAGGCAGAAAGCGGCGCAAGGCATTTGCGCCCGCCCCCTCATCCTCGGTGTGGACGACGCGCACGCCGTAACGATTTTCCAGGTGAAGCGCGAGGCGACTGGCCATGTCGCCGGGGATCAGGCGCGCCGTTTCGGCGAGGCGTTCGGCCGCCTCATCAAGATCGGCGAAGTAATTGTGGTGCGCGTAAAAGAAGTCGCGCACCTGCTCATAAGACATGGGTGCAGCCAATGTAACGACTCCCCCTGAGCCGAGGCCGAGTTCTCCCGCCATGGCATCCGCCCGCTCCACCGCATGCCGCAGGCGTCGATTGAGCGTGACAACCGCGCGACCCAGAGCCGGCATGGCGGAGGCCACTTCCTTCAGTTCGGCAAGGCTCACATGCTCGCTCGTGAGCGGATCCGTGAAGACTTCGCGCAGGTCTGCCACGAGGCGCCCTTCCTCTCCCTCGGAGAAGAGCTGCACGTCCACGCCGAAGATCTCGTTGATCTTCAGCAGCACCGGCACCGTGAGCGGACGCTGGTTCTTCTCCAGCTGGTTGAGGTAGCTCGCAGAGAGCCCGAGGGCCTGGGCGAGCGCCAGCTGGGTCAGGCCCCGCTCTTCCCGCAGCCGCTTGAGCCGCACGCCGACAAAGGTCTTCGTCATCAGCTTCGCCCCAATTCGCAAACTTCGCAAACCTGACCGTAAGGCCTCGCAGATCCACGCATTTTCAGTCATTCCGCACTGATCTGGCGGCAAATATTGTGAGGAAACGATCCGGTCGCAAGAAAATTCGCGACCGACGGACGGATGCCGAAACGCGAAGAGGGAGACACCCATGGGGACGTCGAGAAGCTATGCCGAACTCGCCACCGAGCTGAATGCACGGTTTCCCGACGGAACGGCACCGGGCGGCGTGAGCGTCGATGACATCATCCAGCTCCGCCTGCAGAACACGTTCGATACTCATCTCGACATCGCCCGCGCCATGGCCAAGGTGATGCGGGCGGACATGGCGGCCTACGATGCCGACCCGTCGCGCTTCACCCAGTCGCTGGGCTGCTGGTCGGGCTTCCATGCGCAGCAGATGGTCAAGTCGGTCAAGCGGCTCAATGGCACCGCGCGTGGCGCCTATGTCTACCTCTCGGGCTGGATGGTGGCGGGCCTGCGCAACCGCTTCGGCCATCTGCCCGACCAGTCCATGCACGAGAAGACCGCCGTGGCGGATCTGATCGAGGAGATCTACGTCTCCCTGCGCCAGGCCGACGAGGTGGCGATCAACGACCTCTTCAAGGCGCTGAAGGCCGCACGCGCCGCCGGGGACCAAGCGGCAGAGAAGGCCGCGATCGCTGCCATCGACGGCTTCGAGACCCATGTGGTCCCGATCATCGCGGACATCGACGCTGGCTTCGGCAACGAGCACGCCACCTACCTGCTGGCCAAAGAACTCATCAAGGCTGGCGCCTGCTGCATCCAGATCGAGAACCAGGTCTCCGATGCCAAGCAGTGCGGCCACCAGGACGGCAAGGTGACGGTGCCGCGTGAAGATTTCATCGAGAAGCTGCGCGCCGTGCGGCTCGCCTTCGAGGAACTCGGGGTCGATGACGGTGTCATCGTCGCCCGCACCGACAGCCTCGGCGCCGGCCTCACCCAGAAGATCCCTGTGAGCCAGAGACCTGGCGACCTCGCAAGCGAATACACCAAGTGGCTGAAGGTGGAGCCTGTCACGCTCGAGAAGCCGCTGCACGAGGGCGAACTGGGCCTCGTACTCAACGGCGAGCTGGTGCGTCCCGTGCGCCTGCCCAACGGGCTGTTCGCCTTCAAGGACGGCTCGGGACGCGCCCGCGTCATAGAAGACTGCATCGCTGCCCTCACCGAAGGCGGCGTCGACCTGCTCTGGATCGAGACTGACACCCCGAACGTGGACGAGATTGCCGGCATGGTGGCGGAGATCCGCCAAGTCGTCCCGAACGCCAAGCTGACCTACAACAATTCGCCGTCCTTCAACTGGACGCTGAATATCCGCCGTCAGGTCCGCACCGAGTGGATCGCGGAAGGCCGTATTGCCGCCGACGCCTATCCCGACGGAACGCTCCTGATGTCCGCCAAGCTCGATGACGACGGGCTTGGACGGGAGGCCGATGCCCGGCTCGCCCGCTTCCAGGCGGATATCGCGGCACGGGCCGGCGTGTTCCACAATCTCATTACCCTGCCGACCTTCCACCTCACCGCCCTTGCAACCGACGAACTGAGCCACGGCTATTTCGGTCCGGACCGCATGAAGGCGTATGTGAACCGCGTCCAGCGCGAGGAAATCCGGCGCGGGATCTCGGCTGTGAAGCACCAGCACGAGGTCGGGTCCGATCTCGGCGACACCTTCAAGGAAATGGTCGCTGGCGAGCGCGCCCTCAAGGCCGGCGGCCACGCCAACACCATGAACCAGTTCGCGGCGGCGGAATAGGCGCCCGCAACGTCCTGTCTCCTCGCGTCGCATGTCAGGTGCGGGCGCGAGGAGAACGGGGTGAGCCGCCGGTGCGACCTCCGGGCCATTTCAAACGCTCCGGCGGCTCGATCCCCCTTCCGCTTGGCCTGACCACCGTTTTCTCCCCGCGAGAGAAGACAGCCCATCCCCCAACAGGAGCCGTCCCGATGAATGCCGAATTCAAGCCTGTCGCTCCGCCCGACCTGTCGGACAGGGATCGTGCCATCAACCGCGTCGCGGATGCCGTCCACCGGGTGAACGAGGCGATCCAGCGGGCCGTCTCCGCCGGCGTCTCGGTGGAGCTGGTGCGGGTCTCTCGGCACCATGACGGCGCCGGCAGTTGGGGCGATCAGATGATCCCGCTGGTGCGTGAGGTTGCCCGAACGGACACCTCCGAGCCGAAGAGCGCCTGAGATGGCTGCCCCCGCCATTTCCGCGCCCCCGCCGGAGGCGTTCGCAGGGGCAGCCACCGGCCCCGCCGAAACCTCATTCATCGAAATGGTCTTCCCGGACCAGGCCAACCATTACGGCACCTTGTTCGGCGGCAATGCGTTTTCGCTCATGGGCAAGGCGGCTTTCGTCGCCGCAACGCGCCGCGCCCGCACGCCCGTGGTGATGGCGAGCGCGGAGAAGACCGAATTCCACGTTCCGGTCCGCGTCGGCGAGATCATCGAGCTGTCCGCCCGCGTCACGCGCGTCGGCCGCACCTCCATGACCGTGGAGGTGGAGATGACCGCCGAGGCCCTCCTGTCCGGCGCCCGCCGCCTGGCCGTTCGCGGGGCCTTCGAGATGGTCGCGGTCGACGCCAACGGGCGGCCCGTGCCCGTGCCATTCCCTTCAGCCTCATCCAAGGATCAAGCCTCGTGAAGTCGCACACCGTACGCACCTACAAGTCCGCCGAACCGCTCTCCCGCGCCGACCAGCTCGCCTGGAAGATCGCCGAAGTCGCCACCGATCCCGTGCCGGTGGGCGATGACGTAGCGGAGATGATCGGCAACCGCATCATCGACAATGCGGCCGTGGCGGCGGCCTCTCTCACGCGCCGCCCGGTGGCGAGCGCCCGGGCGCAGGCACTGGCCCATCCCTTCCAGCCCGGCGCAACCGTGTTCGGCCTCTCCGCGCATCGGCGTGTGTCGCCGGAATGGGCGGCCTGGGCCAACGGGGGCGCCGTCCGCGAGCTTGACTTTCACGACACCTTCCTTGCCGCCGACTATTCCCACCCCGGCGACAACATCCCGCCCATTCTGGCGGTGGCGCAGCATTGCGGGCTCGATGGCGCGGCGCTGGTGCGCGGCATCGCCACCGGCTACGAGATCCAAGTCGACCTCGTGAAAGGCATCTGCCTGCACGAGCACAAGATCGACCACATCGCCCATCTCGGCCCCTCCGCCGCCGCCGGCATCGGCGCCGCTCTGGGCCTGCCGACGGAGACCGCCTACCAGGCGGTGCAGCAGGCGCTGCATGTCACCACCACCACCCGCCAGTCGCGCAAGGGCGAGATTTCCAGCTGGAAGGCCTATGCGCCTGCCTTCGCCGGCAAGATGGCGGTGGAGGCGGTGGACCGGGTGATGCGTGGGGAAGGCGCCCCCTCACCGGCCTGGGAGGGCGAGGACGGCTTCATCGCCTACCTGCTCGGCGGCCCCACAGCCGAATACGTGGTGCCGCTTCCCGAGAAGGGCGAGCCGAAGCGCGCCATCCTCGACACCTACACCAAGGAGCACTCGGCGGAATATCAGAGCCAGGCCCTGATCGACCTTGCCCGCCGGATGGGGCCGACAATCGGCGACCTCTCGCAGGTGGCCTCCATCGTCATCCACACCTCCCATCACACCCATTATGTGATCGGTACCGGCGCGGGCGACCCGCAGAAGATGGATCCGAAGGCCAGCCGGGAAACCCTCGACCATTCCATCATGTACATCTTCGCCGTGGCGCTGGAGGACGGCGCCTGGCACCACGCGCGTTCCTATGCGCCGGAACGGGCTTCGCGCCCGTCCACGGTGGACCTCTGGCACAAGATCTCCACCGTCGAGGACCCGGAATGGACGCGCCGCTACCACAGCCGCGATCCCAAGGAGAAGGCCTTCGGCGGCCGTGTGGTGGTGACGCTCAAGGATGGCCGCGTGATCGCGGACGAACTGGCGATTGCCGATGCACACCCCCTCGGCGCGCGCCCGTTCGGCCGGCGTGAGTACATCGCCAAGTTCCGCGCGCTCGCGGAGGGCGTGGTCTCCCCGTCCGAGCAGGATCGCTTCCTCGGCACGGTGGAGCGCCTGACCCGGCTCAAGGCGGACGACCTCAGCGGTCTCACCTTCCAGGTGGACCCGGCGCTGCTGGGCGCAGTGCGCGCTACCGGCATCTTCGACTGGCGCGTCAGGTCGGCGCCCGAGCTCACAGTGATTTCCGGCTGAGGAGGCCCCCATGTCCGAGCAACAGACAAACGCGGGGAAGCCCGCACCCAAGAAGTCCGTGGCGCTCTCCGGCGTGGTGGCCGGCAACACCGCCTTGTGCACGGTCGGCCGCACAGGCAACGACCTGCACTATCGCGGCTACAACATCCTCGACGTGGCGGAGACCTGCACCTTCGAGGAGATCGCCCATCTCCTCGTCCATGGCGCCCTGCCCACCGCTGCAGAGCTTTCCGCCTATCAGGCCAAGCTCAAGCGTCTGCGCGGCCTACCCGAGGCCGTGCGCCGGACATTGGAGCAATTGCCCGCCGCCGCCCACCCCATGGACGTGATGCGCTCCGGCGTCTCGGCGCTCGGCTGCGTGTTGCCGGAGGCGGCGGACCACAACCCGGCAGGGGCACGGGACATCGCCGACCGGCTGTTGGCCTCCCTCGGCTCCATGCTGCTCTACTGGTTCCACTTCTCCCAGAACGGCCGGCGCATCGAGGTGGAGACGGACGACGACACCATCGGCGGCCATTTCCTCCATCTTCTGCACGGTCGCGCGCCGAGCGCGAGCCATGTGCGAGCGATGCACACCTCGCTGATCCTCTATGCGGAGCACGAATTCAACGCTTCCACCTTCACCGCCCGCTCCATCGCCGGCACGGGGGCGGATTTCTACTCGGCCATCACCGGCGCCATCGGCGCCCTGCGCGGGCCGAAGCACGGCGGCGCCAATGAGGTCGCCTTCGAAATCCAGAAGCGCTACGCAGACCCGGATGAGGCGGAAGCGGACATCCGCCGCCGGATCGCCGCCAAGGAAGTGGTGATCGGCTTCGGACACCCGGTCTACACCGTGGCCGACCCGCGCAACGTGGTCATCCGCGAGGTGGCGCGGCGGCTGTCCATCGAGGCGGGCGCGCTCCGCATGTTCGACATCGCCAGCCGCATCGAGCAAGTGATGGGCGAGACCAAGAAGATGTTCGCCAATCTCGATTGGTTCAGCGCGGTCTCCTATCACATGATGGGGGTGCCCACGGCTCTGTTCACGCCGCTCTTTGTCATCGCCCGCACGTCGGGTTGGAGCGCGCACATTCTGGAGCAGCGCGCCGACAACAAGATCATTCGCCCGTCGGCCAATTATGTGGGGCCGGAGCATCAGGTGTTCGTGCCGCTGGAAGCGCGCGGTCGCGCCGCCGTCCGCGCGGCCTGAAGGAGAGACACATGCCCTATCTCGTCGCATCCGATCGCCCCGCCGCGCCTGCCGGCACCCGCTTCCGGGCCCTCGTGGAGGCCGATGGCATCCTGAAGATTCCCGGCACGCACAACGGCATGGCTGCGCTGCAGGCGAAGGCAGCCGGCTTCAATGCCCTCTACCTCTCCGGTGCCGCCATGACGGCGTCCATGGGCCTGCCGGACCTCGGCATCATCACCGTGGATGAAGTTGCCTTCTTCATCCGTCAGGTGGCCCGCGCCAGCGGCCTGCCGGTGCTGGTGGACGGCGACACCGGCTATGGCGAAGCGCTCAACGTGATGCACATGGTGCGCACCTTCGAGGATGCTGGCGCCGGGGCGGTCCACATCGAGGATCAGCTTCTTCCGAAGAAGTGCGGCCACCTGAACGACAAGAAGCTGGCGGACGCCCGCGACATGGCCGCCAAGGTAGCCGCCGCCGCCAAAGCCCGGCGCCACCTCTACCTCATCGCGCGGACCGACGCGGCGGCCAGCGAGGGGATCGACGGGGCGGTGGCCCGCGCCAAGCTCTATGTGGAGGCGGGGGCCGACGCCATATTCCCCGAGGCGCTCAACGACGCGGAGATGCTCCGCGCATTCGCCAGCCGCCTGCCCGGCGTGCCGCTGCTCGCCAACATGACCGAGTTTGGCCGAACCCCCTTCTTCACCGCGTCCGAATTCGAGGCCATGGGCTATCGCCTGGTGATCTGGCCCGTGTCATCGCTGCGGGTGGCCAACAAGGCACAGGAAACGCTCTACGCGACGCTTGCGCGCGATGGCTCCACGCAGGCAATGGTCGGCGAAATGCAGACGCGGGCCGAGCTCTACGATCTCATCGGCCTCAAGACCTTCGAGGCTCTCGATGCGTCGATCGTTGCAACCGTGGTTCCGACGCTCGCGGCAGAGTGAGGTCAACGGGTCAGGTTTCAGAGCGCCCGGGAGCGGCGACGTAGACGATGCCACATTGTGGCATTTTCGCAGCAACTCGGGCGCTTTCTGTCTTTATCGTGGCGAGCCATTGACGCACCGCAAAATCTATCCGTATCGTTAAAGTGACGGTTCCCGAAAGGGATCAAAAGGGAACACGGTGATTCGGTGAGTCCGAAAATGCCGTGGCTGCCCCCGCAACTGTAAGCGGCGAGTCCTCTGCCATCAGCCACTGGGTCGCGAGATCTGGGAAGGCGGCAGACGGGCGGTGACCCGTGAGCCAGGAGACCTGCCGTCGATCGTGGTCACACGCGAGCTCATTGGGCGGGGTGTCCTGGTGGCGGTTTTCCAGCCTTTCTCGGCCGGGCGACCTCGTTCGCGGTGACGGACCACCCGCGCCGCCGAGTGTCTTCATGTCGTCCGTTCTGCTGTCCCTCCCCCGCCGCCCCGGTCGGGCCACGGCCCTCGTTGCCTTCCTTTCCGTCGCATCCGCTCCGTGTGCTTTTGCCCAGACGGCGGACGACCAAAATGCCGGTGACCTGCCCACCCTCGTTGTCAGCGCCACCGGCATTCCGACGCCCGAGACCGAGGTGGCGAGTTCGGTCAGCATCGTCACCGCCGACGACATCGCCCGGGCCCAGCAGCGCACACTCCCGGACGTGCTGCAGTCCCTGCCCGGCCTCAACGTGGTGCAGACGGGCGGCCCCGGAGGGCAGACCTCGGTTTTCATCCGGGGCACAAATTCCAATCATGTGAAGGTGTTGATTGACGGCATTGACGCCGGAAATCCCTCCACGCCCAACGGCGCCTTCGACTTCGGGCAGCTCATGGCCTCCGATCTCGAGCGGGTGGAGGTGCTGCGCGGCCCGCAGTCCGGCCTTTATGGCTCGGACGCCATCGGCGGCGTCATTGCGGTCACCACAAAGAAAGGCGAAGGCCCGCCCAAGGTCACGGCCTATGTGGAAGGCGGAGCGCTCGGCACCTTCAACCAGTATGCAGGCCTCTCCGGTTCGACGGAAAAACTGTCGTATTCGTTCAACGTCACCCACTTCTCGTCCACCGACATTCCGGTGACGCCCCAGAACATCGCGCCCCCCTTCTGGCCGCTCAATCCCAACGCTTACGACAACTGGACGTATTCGACGCGTCTCGACTGGCAGGCGGCGGACAATTTCGCGGTCAACTTCGTTGCGCGCTACATCGACTCGAGCCTCGCCTTCACGCCGGACACCTATCCCCCGCCCACCTATTCCGGCGTGCCGGCCGCGCAGCGTTCCACGTCCTATGCCAGCATGTTCTTCACCAAGGGCGAAGGGGTGTGGAAGGCTTTCGATGATCGCCTCATAACCACCTTCGGTGTGAGCGAGCTTTCCACGTCCAATCCCACCGTCGGGCCGAACACGTCAGTGAACGGCACCTATGAGGGCGACCGGCAGATCTATTACCTGCGCTCCAACTACGCCTTCGCGCCGGGACAGAACCTGCTGGTGGGTGCTGAGCGGCGCAACGAGAGCATGACCTCCGCCACCGCCTACACATCCATCGACGCCGCGACAGGCGACACGGGCGTGTATGCGGAGTATCAGGGCAATCTCTGGAACCGGCTCTTCTTTGCCGCCAACGTGCGCTACGACAGCGACGACAGCTTCGGCGACCACACCACCTTCCGTCTCGCCCCTGCTCTTCTGTTCGACGAGACCGGCACCAAGCTGAAAGCGAGCTACGGCACGGGCTTCAAGGCCCCCACGCTCTACCAGCTCTATGCGCCCTATTACGGCAACCAGAACCTGCTGCCGGAAGAAAGCACCGGATGGGACGCAGGCTTTGAGCAGAAAGCATTCGGGGACCGGGTGCTGTTCGGCGTGACCTACTTCCACAACAACATCACCAACCTCATCAGCTACGATCCGGTGACGTATCAGAACATCAACATTTCAAATGCCGTGTCGCAGGGTGTTGAGGCGTTCATCGCCGTCAAGGTCACCGACCGCATTGATGCGCGCGTGGACTATACCTACACCGACGTGGTCGGATATGTGCCCCCTGGCCTGCCGTTCGGCGCCGCCTGTGCGCCCATCGACGCGACGTCCTGCAATCCCCTGCGGCGGCCCAACAACAAGGTGAGCCTTACCCTCGGCTGGCGGCCGACCGACGAACTCGACCTCACGGCGAGCCTCGTCTACGCGTCCTCCTGGTGGGACATCGTGCGTCTCACCTCGAACTACATCGACCAGCCCGGCTATACGGTGGTCAACGTTGCCGCCAACTATAAGTTGAACGCCAACGCCATGCTTTTTGGGCGCATCGACAACCTGTTCGACCAGACCTACGAAAATCCCAACGGCTTCCTTGCTCCCGGCTTCGGCGCCTATGGCGGTGTGAAGCTCACATGGTGAGGGAAGCTGCGAGGCGCCTTGCGAGCGTGCTCGTCGCAGTGTGGCACCTTCTGCTGGCGCAGGGGGCGTTTGCCGAAGCGGGGCGCACAGACGCCCCGCTTCGCGTCGTCTCGCTCAACCTGTGCGCCGATGAACTGGTGTTGCGCCTTGCCGATCCGGGACAGGTCGCATCCGTCACGTTTCTCGCCCGCGACCCCCGCGCCTCCAACGTCGCGGACCTTGCCCGCACCGTGCCGATGAACCGGGGTTTGGCCGAGGAGATTGTCCCCCTCCAGCCGGATCTCGTCATCGTCGGCGCCTATACCACGCGCACCACCACGGCCATGTTGCGCCGGCTTGGCTTCGAGGTGCTTGAGCTCGATGTTCCCCGAACGCTGGGAGAGGCTTATGCCCAGATCCGCATGGTGGCGGCGCGGCTCGGCGTTCCGGCGCGGGGCGAGGAGATGGTGCGGGAGATGGAAAATGGATTCGCCCGGCTGCCCGCAGTCGCGGAGGACCAGCCAACAGCAGTGGTTCTGAGGCCCAACGGCTTCACTGCCGGCCGGGGCTCGATCTCTGACGAGGTCATGCAGAAGGCCGGTCTATCGAACCTTGCCGCCCGCCTGTCCACCGACAGGATGGGACAACTGACACTTGAGGAGATCGTGCGCGCCGACCCCGACCTCCTCATTGTCAATGCGGAGAAGGATGCGCCCCCCTCTCTCGCCGATGGCCTCCTGCGCCACCCGGTGCTGGCGGCGTTCGCAGCCTCCGGTCGGTCCGCAGCGCTGCCGCCCCGGCTTTGGACCTGTGCAGGTCCCGCGCTCACCGAGGCCGCCGCCCGTCTCGCCGCCGCTCGGCTGCGTCTTTCCGGTGCCAGCGCGCCTGGGGAAGTTGGGCCGGCCGCGCACATCGGTGGAGGCGCCCTACGGTGACTCCCAAGCGTCTTATCCTGCCCCTCGCTCTCGCATGTCTGGTCGTTGGGCTCTTCTGCGTCTCGGTTGCCGTGGGCTATGCGCCGCTCGATATCGGCGCGGCATTCGATGATCTTCTTTCCGGCCGGCCAAGCCTCTCCGCGCTGGTGCTTGCGGAACTGCGTCTTCCGCGCGCCATCCTGGGCGCGGCGGTGGGCTTCAGCCTGGGGATCACGGGGGCGGCCTTGCAGGGATTGATGCGCAATCCCCTGGCCGATCCGGGTGTGGTGGGCGTGTCCGGTGCCGCGGCGCTCGGGGCGGTCATCGCCTTCTATTTCGGCTTTTCCTCAACCTTCGCCATGGCTCTCCCCATAGGCCGCCTTGCCGGCGCCGCCGCCGCGACGGCCGTTCTGCTGATCCTCGCCGCGCGGGGTGCGGGAACCGTGGTTCTCATCCTCGCCGGCGTCGCTCTCTCAAGCCTCGCCGGGGCATTGACCGCGCTGGCGCTGAACCTCGCGCCCAGCCCCTATGCGGCACTTGAGTTGGTGTTCTGGCTCATGGGGTCACTTTCCGACCGCAGCATGGTGCATGTGGCTCTGGCGTTGCCCTTCATGACCATAGGCTGGGCGCTCGTGCTGGGCACAGGTTCGGCGCTTGATGCCCTGACCTTGGGGGAGGAGGCTGCCGAAAGCCTCGGCTTCCCGCTGCGCCGGGTCCGGCTGCGTGTCATCGCGGGCACCGCAGCGGCGGTGGGGGCGAGTGTGGCGGTGGCTGGGGCGATCGGTTTCGTCGGCCTCGTCGTGCCGCATTTGATGCGCCCTCTTGTCGGCCACCGTCCGGGCCGGCTGCTGTTGGCGAGCGGGCTCGCGGGCGCGGCGCTGACCCTTGGCGCGGACATCGTGGTGCGCCTGATCCCCACCCGCCCCGAGTTGAAGCTCGGCGTGGTGACGGCCCTCATCGGCGCGCCGTTCTTCTTGTTTCTCCTCATCCGGCTGAAGGGGATGGAGAGATGAGCCTCGCAGCCCAGTCCGTGACGGTGACCCGGGACAAAACGATGCTGGTGCGGGACGTCAGCCTGGCGGTGTCGCCGGGCACGTTCCTCGCGCTTCTGGGGCCCAACGGCGCCGGGAAGACGAGCCTTTTGCGCGTCCTCGCGGGCCTCGAAGATCCTGCATCGGGACAGGTGTCCTACGCAGGGCGCACCCGGTCGCAGATCGGGCGCCGCGCCTTCGGGCGCTCGGTGGCGTACCTCCCACAGGACGGGCGCGTTCATTGGCCGCTTCCGGTGGAAGAGGTGGTGGCGCTTGGGCGCCTGCCGCACGGCGGAGCCTTGGTGGACGCGGCCGTCCGGCGTGCCATGGACGCCGCGGAAGTGACCCATCTGGCCAAGCGATCCGCCGGCACCCTGTCGGGAGGCGAGCGCGCCCGCGTGCTGCTCGCGCGCGCATTGGCGGTGGAGGCACCGATCCTGCTCGCGGACGAGCCTTCGGCCACGCTCGATCCGCTCCACCAGATCGAAGTCATGACGCTGCTGCGCGAGACCGCCCGGCGCGGCGCAGTGGTGGTCGCCGTGATCCACGACCTTCCGGCCGCCGCCCGCTTCTGCGATCGTGTCGCCCTGATGAAGGATGGGAGCCTTATCGCCGAAGGTGCCCCACGGCAGGTGCTGGACGAAAAACGGGTCGCGGAGACGTTTTCGGTCGATGTCGTGCGGTTCGAACATGCGGGCGAGAGTGTCGTCCTGCCATGGTCGCGGCACGGGAGCGCAAACAGCAGGCAGGAGGCCAGCAAGCATGAGCGATAACATCTTCGCCGCTATCGCCGCGCATGTCCGGGACCCGCAGTGTGGCTTCAGCCTCGGCATTTTCGGGGCCATCGCGGAATTCATGCGAGACCCCGCCGAGGCGACGGAGGTGCGGGAGGAGCCCTATAGCCTTTCGGTGCTCACGTCTCGTGGTGGGCTGCGCTTTCACGACCATCCGCAAGCCGCCCTCGTCGACTATCGCATGCCTTCGCGCCACGCCGAACGCCGTATACCCGCGCGCGCCGTGTGTCTGCCGACCATCTCGGCCAGCAGAGCCGGCCGCAACGTGCTCACCGAAGTGGGGACTGACGCCGATGCCCTGCGGGAAGAAGATCGCGACGCCGTTCTGTTCGACCTCGGCATTGGACTTGAGTCCGTCGAGGCATGCATAAGGACCAGCGCTCCGGACCTTCTGGCGATGCTGCGCGCCGGCGAGGGCCGTCCGGTCTTCGAGGTTCCCGGCCTGATGCCCGCCTTGGTCGCGCATGGTCCGCATCGCGTGTTCATCTCAGCGCTCGCGCGCATTGAAGTTTTCTCGCCTATTCCGCCGCCTGATGGCCGAAGTCCCGATGGGCCGCATACGCACGTTCTGCCGAGGCTTCTGGCGCATCAGCGCACCCACGCCGCCACGGTTCCAATCCCCGAGGGATGGGTACCTTGCCTCTCCATCCACCCTCCCGCGGCGCAGGATACGGATGGGAAAGCTGACACCGCAACATGCACCTGATGCTGACTTTGGACCTGTCGTCCCGCCTATCGCCGGCACGCTAGCCAGCTCACCCTACACCCTCTAAAGTTGCAGAGGTGTAGTTCGATTCTCACGATACGGGCTCGCTATTCGCGGTTTGGGCAAAGGCAGGTCCCACAAGAATGAACGTCCCTTGCTGATGACAGATAGTCACGCAAACATCGAAATTGCTCATCTCAGGTATTTCATTTCTGCCGCCGAACACGGGAGCTTCCGGAAAGCTGCCCTGTCACTCGGCGTTCAGGAATCGTCAGTAAGTCGGCGAATACGTGATATGGAAAACGTCGTTGGCGCGGCCTTGTTTCTAAGGCACCCTGGCGGGATAAATTTGACTATTGCAGGACAACGTTTCCTTAATCGAGCTCGCCACGCGTTGGCTCACATCCGTGACGGAGCTGCTGAAATCGCAGCCCTCGGTCGGGCCGAAGGTGGGTACATAAAAGTAGGTCTATTTTCCTCCCTTTCATCAGGCTTTTTATCGCGTCTGTTTAAGGCATACGACAATAGATACGGTGCTGTTCATGTCGACTTTGTCGAGGGTGAAGCCAGCGAACATATTAGTGGTATCCGTCAATTTCAGATCGATATCGCGTTCGTAATCGGCCTAACGCAGTTTTCAGACTGTGAAACGGAGTTTCTTTGGTCAGAGCAGGTGCTGGTGGCTCTCGCGGAAAGTCACCCTTTGTCGGCTTTTGACGCTGTGGGATGGGAGGACCTGGGCACAGAAAAGATCCTGCTTAGAGATACCCCTGCCGCAGCGCGAATTGAGAACTACGTTGTTCGCAAGATTCGCGAGACGAATGGAGAACCCAACGTCGAGGCTCAGCGTGTCGGACGCTACAAGCTCCTTAACCTCGTCTCAGCGGGGCGAGGCTCGACGTTGATTACCGAATCAGAAAGCCTCGTTAAGGTTCCTGGGGTCGTCTATCGTCCGCTATTCGGTGAATCGGTCTCGTTTCATGCGGCGTGGGCGCCGCAGAATGACAATCCTGCATTACAGACGCTGCTCAGCCTTGCGCGAACGATGGCACGTACTCGCACAGCCAGAGATTGAACGGCCTTTAACCCGAGACCGTCTCGCGTCGCGCTTTTGCAAACCCACGATCCGTCGCTATGAAGCGTTCGAGCATCGGTACGATGAGCCGGGCGGGACCAGCAATGGAGCTTCCCGTCTCTCCGCCCAGCACTCGCGCATAGGCGACAAGATCACGATGCAGCTTCGCCGGCAATTCGACCGTCACCTTCACCGGTTTGTCGTCGAGGATTTCGCTGAGCTTCAGCTTCGGCATGTCAGCCTCTATAAGGTTCGAGAACGAGGTCCCGTGTCACAATCATCCGCACCGGGTATCCCGGCCGGATGGTCAGCGTCGGCGCGATGTTGAGCTGGCGCTGGACGATCTGGCGTCCGGTCTGACTGATGCTGTCGGATGCGCCCTCGCGCAAGGCGCTCGCAAGATCGTTGTCGCTGCCTGATGTCCCGGCGCTCGCCCCAACGCTCAGGATGGTGGAGAGCACTGCCGCCTTGAACAGCTCGCCCCAGTGATAGTCGACGCCATCTTCGAGACCGGCATAGCCTTCAGCATCGGCTCCAGGCTGGCGCTCCAGCACGATGGAACGGCCATTGGGGAAGATCAGCCGGTTCCAAACCAGAAGGATCCGGCGCTGCCCGAAGCCGACACCGTTGTCATACTGGCCGATGATGCGGGTGCCCTGAGGGATCAGGAGGATCCGGCCGGTCGGGCTGTCATGGACATTCTCCGTCACCTGAGCGGTGATCTGACCCGGCAGGTCAGATCGGATGCCGGTGATCAGCGCCGCGGGGATGACCGCGCCAGCCTGCAGGATATTGGCCGAGGCCGGAGCCGCGACGCGGTCGGGCGATACTGTGCGTCGGTCGATTGCCTGGTTGAGGAAGGCGAGCTGGCGCTCCTGGGCCGTCGGTGTCGCCGCCGGCGGAACGAGGCCGAGGGATGTCAGGTCCGGGACAGGTGCCGCCGTTGTAGCCGACGCTGCGCTCACCTGTTGCGCCGGGACAGGGCTCACCGGCCGCGTATTGGTCTGGGCGAACAGCCGTCCGGTCCGCGCCGCCTCGCTCTCTTGAAGCTGACGCTGCTCCTCGGGGCTGAGAGCTGGATTGGGCATGCCTGCCATCGTTGGGATCGGCGGCTGGGCTGCCGTCTGTGCATTCAGGATCGGCCGGCCGAGGTCGCCGGGCAGTGGCGGCCCGAGCTTGGGGATGCCGGTGTAGTCCTTCGGCAAGCCGGCAAGTCCGTCCGGCGTCGCCTTGATATCGGTGGCGTAGAGCTCCTGGCCAGGTCCGCGGTCCCTGCGCGCCTGAAGGGCGTAGATCAGGGCGCCGCCGATCCCGAGACCCGCAGCCAGCCCCAGTCCGGCCAGCACCTTGCGGGACAGGCGGGTCACCCGCGGCGGCTCCGGCCGCAGCCGCATGGCCGCCACAGCCTCTCCCGTCAAAGGGCGGGCACCGGCATCTCCGCTCGGGTCCGGCCCCCTCCCCTTCCCGGTTTCATTGCCGCTCATAGAACCGGCCTCCCATCGGTGCGGGAGATACGCACGCGCTTCTGATCCTTGTCGGCGCCGAAGCGCAGCTCGGCCGCGGCGAAGAGGCGGTCGACGATCATGTAGGTGCCGCGCACACGATAGTTCACAAGCTCGGAGGTGTCGCCCTGCGGGCCGACCACGAAAAGCGGCGGCATCTCGCCCTGGGCGATGCCGCGCGGAAACTCGATGAACACCTGCTGGCCGTCATCGAAGGCCCGCAGCGGTCGCCACGGAGCCCGGTCGCCTGTGACCTCGTATCGGAAGTTGACGCGGGCGAGGTCGATGCCGGTGGCGACGGGCTGCACCGCCTGAGCCTCGGCATTCCGGCGCCGCAGGGCGATGAGCTGGTCCTGGGGATACTGCCAGGAGACCGAGGCCATGTAGGTCTTCTCGGTCGAGCGCAGCTCCATGTGATAGGTGCGCAGGTTGGTGTTGATGACGAGGTTGGTGGTGAGGTCCGGCCGCGTGGGCTTGACCAGGATGTGGACCTGCTTGGCCGTCCCCGCCCCGCTCTCGGTGTCGCCGATGATCCAGCGCACCGTGTCGCCGGCAGCCACGGGTCCCGTGCCCACCAGTTGCTCGCCGGGCTGGAGGGCGATGTCGGTGACCTGCCCCGGCGCGGCATAGACCTGATAGAGGGCGCCCTCCACGAAGGGATAGACCTGCATGGAATTGATGAAGCCATTGCGGACGGGCTGCACGCGGGCGGCGGCATTGGCCTGGTTCACCCGGATCGCAGGGTCGCTCGCTTCCGGCTCTGCTTTCCCGTCCTTGCCCACCGGCTTGAGTTGACCGGGCAGCGGCAGGGGCTTTGGCAGCTCGACGATGCGGACCGGCCCCGGCGGCTCGGCCTTGAAGACGGCGGGCGGCGCATCGTCATATTCGATCTCGGGCGGCTTCTCGAAGGTGGCGCAGCCCGCGAGCGCTGACGTGCAGATGAGGAGAAGCGGCAAGCCTGATTTCCGGAAAGCCTGAGAGGAGAGGGCCCGGAAAGCCGGCTTCCCGGATGTGCGGATGGCCAGCGTCATTGTGCGAGCTCCTTCGACCAATTGATGGCATTGACGTAGATTCCGAGTGGATTGGCCCGGAGGCGCTCGGCATCCCGCGGCGCCTGCACCATGATGGTGAGGATGGCGCTCCAGCGGGCGGTGTCGGCGAGGCTGCTGTCCTGGTAGCGGCGCTCGGTCCAGGCGATGCGGAAGGAGTCCGGCGAGGCCCGGATGACGCTCGAGACCTCCACCGCCACCTGCTGCTTGCCGACCCGGGCGAAGGGATCGTTGGCGCGGGCATAGTCATTGAGGGCGATGGCGCCGGCCTGCGTCGTATAGGCGTAGGCCCTCAGCCAATTCTGCCGGACGATGACGGGATCGGCGGAGATGCTGCGCACCTCCTCGATGAAGCGGGCGAGGTGGAAGGCGATCTGGGGATCGGAGGGGTGATAGTCCGAGGTGGCGGGTGCAACCGCCTGCGCCTGCCCGAGCTTGTCCACCTGCACCACCCAGGGAACCACCGAGCCGCTCAGCGCCTGCCACGCCAGAGCCCCGGAGAGACCGGCCGAGAGTGCGAGACAACCGAAGGCCATGAGGCGCCAATTCTTGGCCTGGACGCGGGCGGAACCGATGCGGTCATCCCACACCTGGGCCGCACGCTGATAGGGAGTCTCGGGCGCGGGCGAGCGGCCGTAATGGACCAAGGGTCGCTTGAAGGGCGTCATGAGCGATCGCTTTCGGAGAGGGAGATGGAGGATCCGCCGCCATGGCTGTCGCCGGATCGCACCGCATGGGTCGCGGTCTGGATGCCGTGGGCCATCTGCTGGGAGCGCCGCATGCGCCGGGCCCACTCGGGGACATCACCGGAGGAGGCTGAAGCGCTTGACGGGGTGGCGGCGGCTCCGGAGGCCGGCGGCGCGGCGGCTGAACCGCGCAAGGGGGAGGTTGCCGCCGCTGCCCCAGCGCGTGCGACACCACCAAGGCCACCCGCGACGCCAGACACCCCGGATTGGCCGGCAGCTCCCGCGCCGTAAGCGGATGCGGCTCCTCCGGCGAGGCTCGCTCCGGCTCGTGCCGCAGCCGCCGTTCCAGAGAGCGCGGCACCTGCCCCCCGGACAGCGACGCCAGCGGCACCCGCTCCCGCAAGCGCCACACCTCCTGCGGCGAGGCCCGTCCCCACGGCGGCGCCTGTGCCCAGCTGTGGCGCGCCGGTGATCAGTCCCGTGGCGATCCCGGGTCCGAAGATACCGAGACCGAGGAGCGCCAGTGCCGCCAGCACGGCGGACAGGGCCTGGCTGATGGTCGGTTGGGCATCGCCGTAGGAGGTGGTGAACTCAGAGAACAGCCCTGAGCCGATACCGACGATGACGGCGAGGACCATCACCTTCACGCCGGAGGCCACGATGTTGCCGAGCACCTTCTCGGCAAGGAAGGCGGTCTTGCCGAAAAAGGCGAAGGGGATGAGGACGAAGCCAGCGAGCGTCGTCAGCTTGAACTCGATGAGGGTGACGAAGAGCTGCACGGCGAGGATGAAGAAGGCGATGAGGATCAGCAACCAGGAGACCAGCAGCACGGCGATCTGCACGGCGTTGACGAAGAGCGCTACGGGCCCGGTGAGCTGGCTCGCGGCATCAAGCAGCGGCTGGCCGGCCGTGAGCCCCACTTCCGCGAGCCGCCCCGGCCGCAGGAACTCCGCCGTGCTGATGGAGGAGCCGCCCGCCTTTAGGCCGAGCCCTGCGAAGCTCTCGAAGACGATCTTGGCGAGCGCGTTGAAGTTGCCGATGATCCAGGCGAAGAAGCCGATGGCGAGGGTTTTGCGCACCAGCCGGCGCATCACGTCCTCGTCGGCGCCCCAGGCCCAGAACAGGCCGGCGAGCGTGATGTCGAGGGCGATCAGGATGGAGGAGAGGCCCGTCACCTCGCCCTTGATCAGGCCGAAGCCGGAATCGATGTAGCTGGTGAAGGTGTTGAGGAAGGTATCGATGACGCCGACGTCGTTCATGGCGTTGCTCCCTCCACAGGCTTGCCGAGGAAGCGGAGGCGGTTCGCCTCCCACAGCGCGGCGCAGCGCGGATCGATGGGATCGGCCTGCTCCAGCGTGGCGCAGCTCTTGAGGTCGGCTGAGGAGACGCTTCCTGCCGGCACGCTGGTTGAGACGACCGGCTCCACCTGCCGGCCAGAGGCCATCGCCAGAGCCGCGATCACCGACCCGACCAGCCCGGCGACAACAAGGGTTCCGAGCGCGGTGCCCTGATCCATGGCCGCCCCTCAGTTGCCACGGAACATGGTGACAGCGGAGGGCTGATAGCTCGACGGGGTCGAGAAGCGCCGATAGCGCTCCTGTCCCTCAGACACCGCCGTCGCCCGTTCGGCTTCGGACAGCGCCTGCGCCCGTCCATTGGCGGCCACCACGGCGGTGAGGTCGGAGAGCTGCTGGGCCTGGAGCGCCTGGAGCTGGTTCCCGGCCTGCATGGCCTGCAGCGCGCCGGTCGCCGCCTGGCTCTGCCCGACCAGCGTTGAGGCCTGCGTGCGGCCGGTGTCGAGATTGCCGACGACGCCCGCCTGTATCCGCAGCGCATCCTGAAGGCCTGCGACCGTGGTCTCCCAGCGGGTCCTGGCGTGGGTGACGAGGGCGGCATCCGAACTGCTCAGGGAGACCGAGCCATACTGGCCCTGGAACGCCCGGTCGATGGCGCCGACGTCATAGGCGATCTTCT
>NZ_JAMJXC010000078.1 GCF_023571765.1 Xanthobacter aminoxidans
GATATGTTCGCCGCCGCGGGCGCCGAACACGGGGCAGATGTCTTGAGGTTTCAAAAGGGGTTCAGGTTCGCCTGAACCCCTGCCACGTGGCGAACGCGGGGAGAGGGAGGGGAGCAAGCGGAATCGGCGCGGGTGGTGCGGGCGCACAAGCGCAGCGCGGAGCCTCGGCCGTGCCGATTGCGCTTGCTGGGGAGGGATGGGGCGGCGCCCCGTCCTTCCCTTTGTCTGCCGGAGGCGAGGGTCAATCCGGCGGCGTCGCGTTGAACTGCCGTGCTCGACGCGACCGAGCATAGTTGTTCCAGAAATGGTAGCGCTGGGCGTAGGGATTGGAGAGCCGAGGTGCGCAAACGCGCACGATCATGTCAAACAGCTCCGGCCGCTGGCGGGCGGCGTCTCGCAGATCCAGCCAGTCCTGATCTTCCCCCGAAAAAGTGGACGGGGTTAAGCCGCTCTGCGTTCCATCTCGGCCGGGCTGATGTAGCCGAGGGCGGAGTGCAGGCGGCGGGAATTGTAGAAGCCCTCGATGTATCCGAACAGGT
>NZ_JAMJXC010000014.1 GCF_023571765.1 Xanthobacter aminoxidans
CGGCGCTGGGCCATCGATCCCCCGCCGAGTTTGCCGCAACAATCGCACTGGAAACCGTGGCCGCCTGAGGCCACAAATCAACCGGCGGACTCTCTCCTCAACTGGAGGAGAAATGGGGCTCACGTCAGAGTTTCTGAATGCGGGCGGGTTCTTTGTCGTCAGGGCACAGGCGCATGAGCTTTGACGCAGCACCGCGCCACGCGGGCGATGTCGCCCGATTGCAGCGCTTCATGCCGTGCGAGACTGAGGAGGTCGACGTCGAAAGAGGCGCGGTCGAGAGCTTCGCGCATCACGGTCGCGCGCTCGCGCGGCGTCTCGACGGCCACAGCGACATCGAAGGCGCCGTTAATCTCGTCGGGCGGGCCGAAGGCGCCGCCCGCGCGTCTACAGCGCGGCTTCGTAAATGGCGAGAGCGTCCGCCTCGGTGACGGGGCGCGGGTTGTTGACCAGCAAGCGCGTCTGCTTCATCGCCTCCGCAGCCAGAAGCGGCAGGTCGTTGCGGGTGATGCCGACGGCGCCGAGCCCCGGGGGCAGGCCGAGGGCGTGGCTCAGCTCTGCCAATGCCGTGGCAAACGCGGCGGCCCGTTCCGTCGCAGGCACGTCGGCCAGCTCGGGGAAGGCGTCCGCGGCGATCTCGCCGTAGAGCGTGGCGGCGGCGGGCATGTTGAAGCGCAGCACCGGGGCCAGCACCAGCGCATTGGACAATCCATGCGGCACATGGAAATGCCCGCCGATGGGATAGGCGAGCGCATGCACCGCGGCGACCGGGGAATTGGCGAACGCCTGCCCGGCGAGAAGCGAGCCGAGCAGCATGTCGCTGCGCGCCGCGATATTCGCGCCGTCGAAGGTGGCGGTGCGGATGGCGCCGCCAAGCAGCCCCAAGGCCTGCCGGGCGAGTGTGCGCGACAGCGGATTGTTGTTCGGTGAGGCGGAAGTGTAGGCCTCGATGGCGTGAACCATGGCGTCGATGCCGGTGGCGGCCGTCACCGCCGGAGGCAGGCTCAGGGTCAACTCGGCGTCGAGGATCGCCATGTCGGGCAGCAGATGCGGTGTCACGACGCCCATCTTCGTGGCGGCGCCCGTGGTGATGATGGAAATGGGTGTGACTTCCGAGCCGGTTCCGGCGGTGGTGGGCACCAGCACCAGCGGCAAGCGCGGCCCGCGGGCGCGGTTGACGCCGTAGATGTCCGCGAGTGCTTCGCCGCTGCCGGCGATCAGTGCCGCCACCTTCGCCACGTCCATCGGCGATCCGCCGCCGATGGCAAGGAGGCCGCTCGCCCGGTGCGCTGCGACGAGGTTGGTCAGGGCGGCGACGTTCGCCTCCGGCGGGTCCGCCACCACGTCGTCGAAAATGGCGACCGCGATCCCGGCGGCAGCGAGGGAGGCGAGGGCGGGAGCGACAAGCCCGGCCGTGCGCAGGCTCTTGTCGGTGACGAGGACGACGCGCGGGCCGAGCAGCGGTCCGGCCAGATCTGCGATCCGGCGCGCGGCGCCGGGCTCGAGCACGATGGAGCGCGTGGTGTTGAAGACGAAACCTGCCATGGTCTGCCTTTCCGCCGTCAGGAGCCGCGACCGATGCGGATGCCCGCGGCTTCCCGGTCGAAGGTGTCGGAGGTGACGCCGGCGGCGCGCAACTCGTGCTTCTGCACCTTGCCGCTTGCGGTCTTGGGCAGCGCTTCCACCTGCCGGACATAGCGCGGCACCATGTAGTGCGGGATGCCGGCGGCCAGGAAGCGGATGAGGTCCTCGGCGTCGAGAGTCGCACCGTCCACCGGCGTCACCACCACCAGAACCTCGTCCTCGCTGAGGGCGCTGGGCACGGCCACCGCGGCGCATTCCTTCACTGCTGGATGGGTGCGCACCTCGGCTTCCAGCGCGAACGAGGAGATGTTCTCGCCGCGGCGGCGGATGACGTCCTTCAGCCGGTCGACGAAGAAGAAGTTGCCATCGGCGGTTCGGCGGAAGCCGTCGCCGGTGTGGAACCAGCCGTTGCGCATCGCCTCGGCGGTGGCCGCGGGATTGTTGTAGTAGCCCTTCATCAGGGCCCACGGCCGGTGGGCGCGGATGACGAGCTCGCCGGTCGCCCCCTCCGGCACCTCAAGGTCGTGCTCGTCGACGATGCGCAGTTCGAACCAGGGGCGGGGCTGGCCGGCGATGCCCTTTTCGGTGATGCCGGGGCCGGCGTGGAGGGGGCTCGCGATCTCGGTCATGTTGTAGATGGTCCAGGCCTCGACGCCGAAGCGTTCGGCGAAGGCAGGACCATCCTCGCTGAAGGGCGTGATGAAGGCGCGGCGCAGGGGATGGTCACGGTCGGTCGCGGCCGGCGGGGCCTTCAGGAGGAAGCTCGCCATCACGCCAAGCAGCAGCACGTAGGTGGATCCGGTCTCGCGTACGGCGGGCCAGAAGTCCTGGGTGCGGAACTCCCGCATCATGCCGATGGAAAGGCCGCGCGCGAGCTGGGCGTAGACGTAGAGCGTCGATCCGCAGTGGAAGATGGGGCCGCAGATCAGGCAGCGCTCGTCGTCCGCCACGGCGAACGCGTCGGGGCCCATGGTGTAGAGCTGGGTGTAGGACGAGATCACGCCCTTCGGGCTCCCCGTCGTGCCCGAGGTGTACATGATGGCCTGGGTGTCCCACGGCTCGATGGGGCGGTCGAGGTCGAGATCGGCGGGGGCGAAATCGTCCCGGTCCTCCAGGGCCACGACATCGAGGCCCGGCACCGTCTCAGGCGCGCCCGCCACCGTGAGGACGACGGAGAGCTTGCCCGGCGCCACCTCCCGCAGGCGGGGCAGAAGACTTGCCTCCGCGATCATCAGCGGGGCGTCGGCATCGTTCAGGATGTGCTCCAGTGGCCGGCCGCGGCTCGCAGTATTGAGGGGCACGTAGACAGCGCCGAGGTAGTTGATGGCGAACCAGGTGGCCAGCAGCTCGGGCCCGTTGCCCATGAAGCAGAGCACATGGTCGCCCCGCCGGACGCCATGGCGGACGAGCGTGGCCGCGCGCCGGCGCACGCGGGCGAGCGTCTCCGCATAACTCCAGGTGCAGGTTTCGGCAGGCCCCGGCCAGAATTGCACGAAGGGCGCCTGCGGCCGCTCCGCCGCGCGGCGCTCAAGCATGGCGCGCAGCACCGCATGGTCGCGCGACAGCGCTGCTTCCCGCTCGCTCATCCTCGTCCTCCCCCTTGGCCGGCGTATTCGTGACGCCCTTGGAGCCTGTTGCAAAGGCTTAATCCTTATGCAACATACTCAGTAGTATGTAAAGGACGGGCTGTTCGGAGGGCCTGCGGCGCCATGAAAATCGTGGAGATCGAGCGGGCCGGCACCATCGCAGTCGTGCGCTACGACCGCGGCGGCAAGGCGAATGCCCTGAGCCTTGCCGCCATCGAGGCGCTCACGGCCGCCGCGGCGGAGCTGGAGGCGGACACGACGGTGCGGGTCGTGGTGCTTGCCGGCACGCCCACCCGGTTCTCCGCCGGGGTGGACCTCAAGGACGAGGCCCTTTGGCGGCCGGATGACGACATCGCAGCGCGCCATCATGCCATGGCCGCAGGCGGACGCATGTCCGAGCGCTGGCGCCGTCTGCCGCAGGCGGTGATCGCCGCGGTGGAGGGGCCGGCCATCGGCGGCGGCGCGATCCTGGCGCTGGCGGCCGACTTCCGGGTTCTGGCGGACGGCGCCTTCTTCCGTTTCCCGGAGGTGCGCCTCGGCATGACGCTCGGCTGGGGCGGCCTGCCGCTGCTCTCCGCTCTGGTGGGGCCGGCCCGCGCCAAGCGGCTCCTCTTCTGCGACGAGACCGTCTCCGCCGCCGAGGCGGTGGCGATGGGCCTTGCCGACAGGAGCGCACCGCAGGGCGGCGCACTCGACGCCGCGCGGGCGTGGGCCGGCGAGATCGCGGCCTGCCCACCCCTCGCCCTCGCCATGACCAAGCGCGCGCTTGATGGCTCGGCGGGTGGCAACTGGGCCGCGGCCTACGAGGCCGACCAGTTCCTGCTGTCCAGGCTGGTTTCGGAGGCGACCAGCTAACGGGTCGTCCCGTCAAGCAACGACGGCGGGCTCAAACCGCCGCGTCCCCAAAAGCACCCAAGGGAGGATATCTGATGACGCGCGGATTTTTCGGCTGCGCCGCTCTGGCGGCGCTCGTCCTGTCCGGCGGTCCGGCGGCTGCGGAGACCTGGCGTCTTGGCGTGCTCACGGACATGTCCGGCATGAACGCGGACCTCGCCGGTCCCGGTTCCGTCGCTGCGGCGAAGATGGCGGTGGAGGATTTCGGCGGCAAGCTGCTCGGCCGTGACGTCGAGGTCATCGTCGGTGACCACCAGAACAAGCCGGACGTGGGCGCCAGCCTAGCGCGCGGCTGGATCGACCAGCAGAACGTGAAGGCCATCATCGATGTGCCGACGTCCTCGGTCGCCATGGCGGTGCAGGAGGTGACGCGCAACACCGACACCGCATTCCTCGTCTCCACCGCGGGTTCCTCGGAGCTGACGGGCAAGGCGTGCTCGCCCTCCACCGCCCACTGGACGTGGGACACCTATGCCCTCGCCAACGGCACCGGCCGCGCCATGACGCAGGACGGTGGCAAGAGCTGGTTCTTCATCACCGTGGACTACACCTTCGGCCATGCGCTGGAGAAGGACACGAGCGAGGCCGTGAAGGCGGCGGGCGGCACCGTGGTGGGCAGCGTGCGGCACCCGCGCGAGACCTCGGATTTCTCCTCCTACCTGCTGAAGGCGCAGGCCTCTGGCGCCAAGGTGGTGGCGCTGGCCAACTCCTCCGGCGACACCATGACTGCGCTGAAGCAGGCGCAGGAATTCGGCATCACCCAGGGTGGCCAGCGCATCGCCGGGATGCTGCTGTTCCTCACCGACGTGCATGCGGTCGGGCTCGACATCGCCAAGGGCCTGACGCTGACCACCGGTTTCTACTGGGACTATGACGACGCGACGCGTGCCTGGTCGAAGCGGTATGCGCAGCGCATGAACGGCCGGATGCCGACCATGGTGCATGCGGGCGTCTATTCGGCGGTGACGAATTTCCTGAAGGCCGCCGAGGCGGCCGGCACCGTCACCGGATCGCAGGTGATGGCCAAGCTGCGCGAGGCCCCCATCAACGATTTCTTCGCCCGCAACGCCTATCTGCGCAAGGACGGTCGCCTCGTGCACGACATGTACCTCGTGGAGGTGAAGGCGCCGAAGGACTCCAAGGGGCCGTGGGACTATTACAAGGTTCTGCGCACCATCCCCGGAAAGGAAGCGTTCCGCCCCATCGAGGAGAGCGCCTGCCCGCTGGTGAAGGGCTGAGGGTCTCTCCGGACGGAACGGGTCGGGCGCCCGCAGCCCCTGGATGCCGGCGCAGGAGAAATGGACTTCGTGCAGGACCGGGGAGGCCGTCGCGGCCTCCCCGTCTTCGGTGAGGGAGGGAGCCGTCGTGGACCATTCGCAGCAGAAGGCTGCCGTTTCCGGCATCGTCATTCTGGCTGACCGCGTCCGCCCGGAATGGGTGGATTACAACGGCCATATGGGCGATTTCGCCTATGGCATCGTCTTTTCCGATGCCGCCACGGCCTACATGGAGCGCCTGGGGCTGGACGCCGACTATCGCACCACGCAGGCTGCAACTCTCTACACGCTCGACAGCCGGATCGGATACCTTCACGAATGCCACGAGGGCATGGCGCTTTCGGTCGAGCTGGTGGTGCTGGCGGCGGATGCCAAGCGCATGCACATCCTCATGCGGCTCATCGATGCCGAGGGCGTGGCGCTCGCCTTGTGCGAACAGGTGCTGATGCATGTCTCCCGCGCTGCGGGCGCGCCACGGGCCGCGCCCTTTCCTGCCCACGTGCAGATGCGCCTTGATGCCGATGCGGCGGCCCACGCCCCCCTCCCGCGCCCGGCCTGGCTCGACAGACGCATCGGCCTTTCGGCACGGGGCTGATCCTGGGGCGCCAAAAAACCGGCCCCGGACTGCTCCGGGGCCTTCAGGCTGCTCGGGAGAAACTCACGCCACCTCGAACAGGCCGGCCGCGCCCATGCCGCCGCCCACGCACATGGTGACCACCACGTAGCGTGCGCCCCGGCGGCGGCCCTCGATGAGGGCATGGCCTGTCATGCGGGCGCCGGACATGCCGTAGGGATGGCCGATGGAGATGGCGCCGCCGTTCACATTCAGCCGGTCGTCGGGAATGCCGAGCCGGTCGCGGCAATAGAGGAGCTGGGCAGCGAAAGCCTCGTTCAGCTCCCACAGGCCGATGTCGTCCACCGTCAGGCCGTGACGGGCCAGCAGCTTCGGCACGGCGAAGACCGGGCCGATCCCCATTTCTTCCGGCGCGCAGCCCGCCACCGCCATGCCGCGGTAGATGCCCAGCGGAGAAAGTCCGCGCCGCTCGGCCGCCCTGGCCTCCATCAGCACGCAGGCGGAGGCCCCGTCAGAGAGCTGAGAGGCGTTGCCCGCGGTCACGCATCGGCCTTCCGCCACCTCGATGCCGCCCTTGAACACCGGCTTCAGCGCCGCGAGGCCCTCCGCGGTCGTGTCGGCGCGGTTCCCCTCGTCCTGCGTGAGGCGCACCGCCTCGCGGCGGGTCTCGCCCGTGGCCTTGTCGGCGACGACCTTCACGGTGTCGAGGGGCACGATCTCGTCGTCGAAAGCGCCGCGGGCCTGCGCCTGCGCCGTGCGCTGCTGGGACTGGAGGGCATAGGCATCCTGCGCCGCGCGGGAGACGCCGTAGCGCGCGGCCACGATCTCGGCGGTCTCGATCATGCTCATGTAGGTCGAGGGCACGTGAGCATCCAGCCAGGCGTCGTGCCAGCCAAAGACGTTCATGCGCTCGTTCTGCACCAGCGAGACCTGCTCGACGCCGCCGCCGACCGCGATCTCCATGCCCTCGCCGACAATCTGCCGGGCAGCGATGGAGATGGCCATGAGACCCGAGGCGCACTGGCGGTCGACGCTCTGGCCAGGCACCTGGACGGGCAGGCCGGCGCGCAGCGCGGCGGTCCGGCCGATGTTCATGTGCGTCGTGCCTTGCTGCAGGGCGGCACCCATGATGACATCCTCCACCTCGCCGCCCTCGATGCCGGCGCGGGCGAGCGCGCTCGCAATGGCGTGGCCGGCGAGCTGAGGGGCGCTGGTGTCGTTGAACGCACCGCGATAGGCCTTGGCGATGGGCGTTCGGACGGTGGAGACGACGACGGCTTCCCTCATGATGCGGGATCCTTCCGGGGAACGTGGAGCGTTGCTGCGAGGGCCCGCAGCTCCGGGCTGAGCGGCTGTGGACGGCGGCTGGCGCGGTCCACATAGACATGGATGGTGCGCCCCACCGCGGCTGTGAGGGGAGCGCCGGACCGGAACAGGCCGAAGCCCCAGGTGAGGCTGGAGCTGCCGATGCGCTCGATGCGCACGCCAACCTCCACTTCGTCCGGGTAGCTCACCTCGGAGAAGTAGTCGCAGCCGACCTTGGCGACGATGCCGATGGGCCCGGTGCCGGCGAAGTCGAGCGCACCCGCCCCGATCAGCGCCCGGTTGAGGGCGCTGTCGAAATATTCGAGATAGACCACGTTGTTCATGTGGCCGTAGCGGTCCACGTCGTTCCAGCGCGTCTGCATGGCATAGAGGCGCGGGAACGCCGTCCGCCCTTCGGGGGCGGGGCGAGGCTCGCTCATGGAAGCTCCCTTCAGGCCGCCGCGATGGCTGCGGCCTTGGCGCGCGCGATGATGCGCTCCACATGGGCAAGGCCGGCCTCGGTCTCGATCGCATTGTCCAGCCGGGCGAGATCGGCAAAGGCGGCCGCCACCGCTTCGGGGGTGCGCTGGCTCTGCGGCAGGAACACGCCTTCCGTCTCCACGATCGCCATGCGTGACACGGTGCCCGCGCCGGCGAGCAAAGCGGTGCGGCTCGGCGCCTCCTCGCTCACGAGGTAGAGGGCGGCGGGCGTGACATTCTCGGGGGCGAGATGGGCGAGGGTCTGCTCGTCCATCATGTCGCCGGTCATGCGGGTGGCGGCCGTGGGCAGAACGGCGTTGACGCGTATGCCGTACTTTTCGCCCTCGAAATGCAGCACGTTCATGAGGCCGATGAGCCCGGCCTTGGCGGCGCCGTAGTTGGACTGGCCGAAATTGCCGTAGACGCCGGAGGTGGAGGAGGTCATCAGCACGCGGCCGTATTTCTGCGCGCGCATGGTCTCCCACACCGCCTTGGTGGCGTTGGCCGAGCCGAGCAGATGCACCGCCACCACGGCCGCGAAATCCGCCATATCCATCTTGGCGAAGGTGCGGTCGCGCAGGATGCCGGCGTTGTTGATGAGGATGTCGATGCGGCCGAACGCCTGCAGGGCCGCCGCTGCCATCGCTTCCATGTCCGAAGCGGAGGTGACGTTGCCGCCGTCCGCGAGCGCCTCGCCGCCGCTGGAGCGGATCTCGTCCACCACCGCCTGCGCTGCGGCGGTCGAGCCGCCGGTGCCGTCGCGGGCGCCGCCGAAATCGTTCACCACCACCTTGGCGCCGCGGCGGGCGAGCTCCAGCGCATGCGCGCGGCCGAGCCCGCCGCCGGCGCCCGTGACGATGGCCACCCGCCCCTCGAACGAGATGCTCATGCCTTGTCTCCCTTGAGAATCAGAACCAGCCATTCCGCCGCGAGGGCCGGCTTGGCGGCGTGTTCGAGCTCGACGGTCACGTCGAAGCGATTGAGGATGCCGCCGCCCTTGGGCTCCTGCGCCGCGACGCGGAACACGCCGCGGATGCGCTGGCCCACCGGCACCGGCATGAGGAAGCGCACCTTGTCGAAGCCATAGTTGATGCCCACCTCGCCCGGTCCGGGCAGCTCCATAACCTCGGCGCCGAGCTTCGACAGCAGGGACAGCACCAGGAAGCCGTGGGCGATGGTGCCGCCGAAGGCGCTCTCCCGCGCCGCACGCTCGGGGTCCACATGGATGAACTGATGGTCGGAAATGGCGTCCGCGAACAGATCGACAAGAGGTTGGGTCACGTCGAGCCAGCCGCTCACGAGGGGCGGAGCGCCGGGGGAGGGGATGGGAAGGGACATCGGGACCTGTTCCGGCTTGTCCTGCGGCGGCATCGCGCACGGGCGGGACGTTGGCTTACAACATACTCGGTAGTATGCATTTGAGAGGGGCTTTGTCCAGCCACCTCATCCGGGTGAAGGATTTGCAATCGTTCGCTAGGCTGCGGGCGCGCGGCAGCCTAGCGTGCAGGCGCACTTAGCAAGGGTCTGGGCAGGACATGGCAGGAAATGGCAACGCTGGCAAAGCCAAGACGGTCTCGGGCAAGACGGCGACGAGTAAGGCAGTCACGGGCAAGACGGGCGCCGGCACGGCGGGCGAAGCGATGGCGGGCGGGAGCACGCTGGAGATCCGGAGCGACGGCACCGGCAATGCCGACATCCTCGAGGCGGCGGCCGCGTGCTTCATGGAGCAGGGCTTCTCCGCCACGAGCATCGACGACGTGGCGCGCCGCCTCGGCGCCACCAAGGGCCGCATCTATCATTACTACGCCTCGAAGACGGACCTCTTCTTCGACGTGCACCGCGAGGGCATGGACCGCCTGTTCGCCGCGGTGGAGACGGCGTCGGCGATGCCGGGCACGGCCGGCTCGCGCCTTGCTCGAATGCTGAAGGCACACGCGCTGGCGTCGATGGAGAACCATACCTACATCGCCGTTGTGGTGCAGGGCGTGCACATGCACCGGCTGGCGGCCACCACCCCGGCCCAGCGGCGCACCCTTGATGCCGTGATGGACATGCGCCGTCGTTACGAACGCTTGTTTCGTTCCATGCTCGACACGGCTCTGGAAGACGGCAGCGCGATAAGCGAATCTCCCTCACTCACCATCAAGGCTGCGCTCGGCGCCATCAACTGGATGTCGATCTGGTATCGCCCCAAGGCTGGCGAGACGGCCGCGGACCGCGAGGCGCTGGCGGAGCAGATCGTGCGCCCGCTACGCTTCGGCTTCGAGCCTCGACGAGGCTGACTGCAACCGGTTCAGGGCGACTTGGTGCCCCGCCTCCGCCTCTGCCTGAATTTCGATCGAGCAGCGCGGGGGCATCATGTCGGCGCTGGAAGTACGCGACCAACCGTGGCTTGCGCGGGGATTGCTCCGGCGAAACAAGATCGAAATGTGAAATAGCTATTCCAGTTACCTTGGGATAGCCTGACATTGCCCTGAGCCGGGGCGGCGGGGCATTTCATGACAATTCGATCGTTTTTTTGTGACGTGTCGCGCACACGCGCACTCGGGCTCGTCGCCATGGGCCTGGGTGCCGGCAGCCTTGCACAGAGCGCGCTGGCCGAGCCCCTGCCGTCTTCGCCGACGACCTATGAGACGCTGAATTACGGGACGAACGGGACGTTCCTCACCGGCATTCGCGGCGACAACATCGTCGGCAACTACACCATTCCCGGCAGCACCGAGACCGGCGGTCTCTACTACAACATGACCAGCCGCACCTGGTCGCCCATGCCGGAAGCCACCAACAACGGGGTCAACTATCCCGGCGCCATCGGTTCGTCGCCCTACGGGCCGAGCTTCGGAACCCCCGGCGGCATCCTGCGTGTGGTGGGCAGCTACCAGACTGAAACGTCGGCCCCTTATGACCTCAGCTATCTCTACGACGCCGCCGCGGCGCCGGGGCAGACGCTGACGCCGCTGGCCTATCCGGGCGCCGACACGCTCTACACCATTGCCCACAGCAACTTCGGCAACCAGGTGGTCGGCGACTACGACACCCGGCTCGCGACCGGTAACGCCTTCATCTACAATATCGACACAAAAACCTATACCACCAACAACATACCAGGCGCGGTCAGCACCACCGCCTATGGCATCTACGGCGACAAGATCGCCGGCGGCTATGGCGAGGTCGAGGTCGGCGGCGGGCTGCACGCCGAGCACGGCTACATCTACGACCAGACCACCGGCACCTATCAGACCTACGACCACCCCGGCGCCGTCGCGACCCATTTCGAGGGCATCACCGGAGCCGGCCGCTCCGGCGAGTACAACCTCGTCACCAACTGGGTGACGGCGGACGGCGTGGTGCATCCCGCGGTCATGCACATCGACGCCCTCGGCGTCGTGACCTGGTACGAGATCGACATCCCCGGGGCCGTCGTGTCGTCCAACTCGGCCTATGGCGACAATGTCGTGGGCATCTATGTCTCGACCGCGGGCGGCACGACCACCATAAACGGCTTCATCGCCACCATTCCCGGCATGTACAACCCGATCCGCAACATCGGGACCCTGAACTTCGCAGGCGAGAATGCCCCCGCTTTGTCAGGCATGAAGGGCGACGACATCATCAACAGCGGCACCATCAATGTCACCGGCAACGGCGGCATCGGCATGCGTGGCGAGACCTATGGCGTGCTGACCAACAAGGGCACCATCACCGCCACCGGCATCGCCGGGGCCGCGGTGGACTTGCATGGCGACTACGGCACCTTCCTGAACTACGGGATACTGAAGACCACGGTCGAGGCCGATGCCCTGCGCACGGGCCCGGACAGCCATGGCACCGTGATCGTGAACGCGGGCATCATCGATGGCCGGCTGGCCGCGACGGCGGGGCCGGACAAGAGATTCGAGAACGCCGGCTGGCTCGGCGTCAGCGGCACCGGCCCGACCATCACGCACCTCCTCAGCGGCACTTTCGTGCAGACCGCGACGGGCACCTACGCCGCGCGCGTGACGGACAAGGGCAGCGACTTCCTGGAGGTGACGGGCACCATACGGCTCGACGGCACGCTGCAGGCGTCCTTCCTCGACACCAGCTTCGCCCCGACCACGACGCTCATCGTCGCTACCGACGGCATCACCGGCACCTTCGACCATGTGATCACCCCCGGCCTGCCGGCGCTGTTCGACGCGAGCGTGGCCTATGCCCCGAACGCGGTGACCATGACGGTCGCGGCCGATCTCGCCGGCAAGGCGGGCAACACGCCGAACCAGCGCGCGGTGGGCGGTGCCCTCGATCGCGTCATCAACACCACCACCAACGGCCTGCTGACGACCCTTCCCACGGCGCTCAGCCCGCTCTACGGCCTCACCGTGGCCGAACTGCCCGGCGCGCTCACCGCCCTCTCCGGCGAGGCCTATGCCAGCACGCAGACCGTTCTCTTGGGTGACAGCGCGTACAGCCGCGACGCGTTGCTGGGACGCCTGCGCCAGGGCTCCTATGCCGGCCAGGGCGGCCCGACGGCCGCGCTCGGCTTCGGCGGACCGGCGCTCGCCTATGCCGCGCCGGCTACGTCCGGCGTGCCCTTCCCCACCAAGGCGCAGCCTTCCGCCGAACCCGCGTTCAACGGCACCATCTGGGCGCAGGCCTTCGGCGGGTGGAGCGCCTATGGCGGCGGCCGCGACACCGCCGACGTCGATGCCAACATCGGCGGGATCATCTCCGGCGCCGACGTGAAGGTCGAGAACTGGATGCTCGGCGCTGCGATCGGCTACACGCATTCCAATGCGCAGATGGATGCGCTGGCGAGCCAGTCCAACACCGACAGCGTGCTGGTCGCGCTCTATGCGGGCACCAGTTCCGGGCCATGGAAGCTGCGCCTCGCCGCCAGCTACGCCTTCAACCAGATCGACGCTTCGCGCACCATCGCCTATCCCGGATTTTTCCAGCGGGCGAACGCCGATTATTCCGGCGGGACCGGGCAGGTGTTCGCAGAGGTCGGCTACGGCTTCGCCGTCCAGCAGCTGGCGCTGGAGCCCTTCGCGGGCCTTGCCTATGTCCATCTGAACACCGACGGCTTCAGCGAGACGGGCGTCTCGGCCGGCCTGTTCGGTGCGTCGAGCTCGATGGGCGTCGGCTACTCCTCGCTCGGCCTGCGGCTGGCGAGCACCGTGGAGCTGTCACGCGGCATGGCGCTGGAGCCCCATGCCTCGCTCGCCTGGCAATATGCCTTCGGCGACCTCACCCCCGATGCCCGGCTCGCCTTCCTCAGCGTCCCGAGCGCGAACTTCACCGTCGCCGGCGTGCCGCTGGCGCAGAACACCGCGCTGGTGAAGGTGGGCGCCGACCTGCGCATCGGCGAACAGGTCCGCTTCGGCATGGCCTATGTCGGCCAGTTCGCAGACAGCGTGACGGTCAACGCCGTCCAGGCCAATCTGGCGTGGCGCTTCTAGCGGCGGGATGCGGAGATCCCCCGCCACGGCCCCCGCGGCGTCGGCCTGCTCCACCGCCTAGGGCCGTGGTCGCGTAAATTGATCTCCCTTGAGCAACTTAACTCCCATTCGATGGTCGATGGGGTTGGCGGAACATTGTAATTCTTGATATTTCCGCGTGTAATTCAAGCATGTATCAAGTCAGATACCATCAATTGATGGGCAGTATATTTGTGAATCCGATATGTTGGTCCTGCTCGCCATAAACGTGAGCGCACCATAAACGAGGTTCACGAGAAGGCAGGCCCCATGGAGGACAGCTCAACACCTGATCGCCGCTGATGCAGATCCGCACCTCGATTGTGCGGATCTGCATCTAGCTTGATCTGTTCGGCCCCGGTGGTGCCGATGGTCGCGGCTGTTTTGATGACGGAGCGCCGGGAGACGACAGGGCGCATCACCAGTTCTGTCGATGCGCCGTGAGCGCGGTGGAGATAATTCCCTGGCACCGGGTCCGCAAAGGGGCCCCTTGGTGCGGGCTGCGATCTTCGAGGCCCGGGACGTCTCACTGCGAGAGATCCCATGCGAAACACCTTCGGACTGATTTCCGGCCTGTGGCTCGGTACGCTGGCGGTGCTGCCGGCCTCGGCGATGCCTCTGGCGCGCCCTCCCGTGCCAGAGTCCGCCGTCGTGACCCCCATCGCCCAAGGTTGCGGTCCGGGCTGGTGGCGTGGGCCGTGGGGGCATTGTCGTGACACCCCCTATACCGGCCGCGTGCCGGGCGGCGGGTGGGTCTACGACCTGCCCCCCGCCTACGGCTACTTCGGCAATGGCTGCCCTCCGGGCTACTGGCACGGGCCGTGGGGCCACTGCCGCGACACCCCCTATCACGGTCGGCTGCCCGGTGGCGGATGGCAGTGACGGCAACGGCCGTCTCCTCTCAAATCCAGCGACACGGAAGATCCTGACCATGAACTGCACTCTTGTGGCCGCCCTGACGGGCGCTCTTCTCATCGCCATGCCCGCAGCGCAGGCCCAGACGGCACCGCCGGCTGGCGCGCCGCCGGCCGTGGAACTCTACAGCGCGGCGGATGCGCAGGCCGTGGTCGAGGCGCGCCTTCTCGCGCTGAAGACGGTGATGACCCTCAGTCCCGAACAGCAGAAGCTCTGGCCGCCGGTGGAGGCCGCCATCCGCGCGGTGGCGAAGCTGTCCGCCGAGCGCCGGGCCGAGCGGGCCAAGGCACTGCCGCCGGCCGATTTCGTGGACATCCTGGACCGGATCGCCGATGCCGAGGCGGTGAGGGCACGTGACCTCAAGACCGTGACGGCTGCGCTGAAGCCACTTGTCGCCACCCTCACGCCCGAGCAGCAACGGCGTATCCCCGCGTTCCTGGGCCTGCGCGAAGGCGCTGGTGGCCTGCCTCAGCCCACCGCCGAGATCTGGCTGTTCGAGGAAGAAAACTAGGATCAGATCAATATCATCCCATCACCTGCGGTCTCAAGGAGGTTCCCATGCCCATCTCGTTCCTGCATTCGAAAGGAACCGAAGCGCCCATCAAGATCCCCGCCATCGGGCTCGACCTGTTCGTGCGCATGCCGCCGGCGGCGAGCTCGGGCGAGTTCTGCTTCATCGAGACCATCAATGCCCCCGGCGCGGGTCCGCCCCGGCATCGCCACCGCGAGGCGGAGATCTTTCGCGTCATCGAGGGCCGGTATCTCTATGAGGCGGACGGCCAGCGCTTCTATGCCGAGGCCGGGGACGTGGTGAGCATTCCCGGTGGGGTCGAGCACGGCTTCTGCAACGTGACCGACAAGCCCGCGCGCCAGTACATCCTCATGGCTCCGGCGCTTGATGCGGCTGCCTTCTTCACCGAGCTGGCCGGCGTAATGCACGACGGCATCCCCGACCAGGCGGCGCTCAATGCCTTCGGGCTAAAGTGGCACGTGGAATTCCTGGGTCCGCCCGTCAACAGGAACGACCAGCCCACGGAATAATGCGCCGCCGCGCCGCCGCCATCGACGCAAGATCGAGAGGTTCGTCCCGTGGGGCGGGCCGAAGCACAACATCAGGGGGAGGAGAGGATGAAGGATCCGGTGCTCATCGCCGGCGCGGGGCCGGTCGGCCTGACCATGGCCCTGGAACTGGCCCGCTACGGCGTCCCGGTGCGCGTCATCGACAAGATCCCCGAGGCGACCCACACGTCCCGGGCCGTCGCGGTGTGGCCACGAACGCTGGAACTGCTCGACCGCTCCGGGGCGGCGGCGGACATCATCGCCATGGGCAACAAGGTCACCGTCGCCAACATCCTGTCGGGTGGCCGTCCGGTGGCCTCGCTGTCGCTCGATCAAATTCCCTCGCCTTATCCGTTTGCGCTGATGGTGCCGCAGTACGACACCGAAGCGGTGCTGCAGCGTCACCTCGCCGCTCACGGCGTCACGCCCGACCTCGGCGTCGAGCTTCTCGGTTTCGAGCAGGACGAGGATGGCCTCTTCGCCCGCCTGCGGGAGCCCGACGGCACGGAGCGCACCGAGCCATATGCCTACCTTGTGGCCTGCGACGGCGCGCACAGCGTGGTGCGCCATCACCTCGGCCTCGACTTCCTGGGCGATACCCTCGGCCTCGACTGGACACAGGGTGACTTTCACCTGAGCGGATATCCCTTCCCCTCCTCGCAGTTGGCCATCTTCTGGCACGAGGACGGGCCACTGCTGTTCTTCCCCATGGCGCCCGACCGCGCGCGCATCATCACCAGCCTCGGCCCCTCAAGCGCAACGCCGCCCGTCGCGCTGGACCAGGAGGCGTTCCAAAAGATGGTTGACGCCCGTGGCCCCGGGGGCATCACACTCACTGGCACGGAATGGGTCAGCGCCTTCCGCATCAACGAGCGGCAGGTGGAGAGCTATCGGTCCGGGCGGGTCTTCCTCGCCGGCGATGCGGCTCACATCCACAGCCCGGCCGGCGGGCAGGGCATGAACACCGGCATGCAGGACGCCATCAATCTGGCGTGGAAGCTGGCCCTCGTGATCCGCGGCATCGGCGCGCCGGCGCTGCTGGAGAGCTATGGTCTGGAACGCCGCCCGGTCGGCGCGCGGGTGATCGCGGCCTCGGGGCGCATGACCCGGATCGGCACGCTGGCCGACCACACGCTGCAGCATGTGCGCGACTTCGTCGCCCATATCCTGATGGGGCTGTCGCCGGTGCAGCGGGCCATCACGGGGCTGATGGCGGAAGTCTCCATCGGCTATCCGGACAGCCCGCTCAACGGACCCTGCCAAGGCGAAGCGAAGGCCGGCGCGCGGGTGCCTCCGGTGGCGGGCGAAACGCCGTTCGGCGCGGGCGACGCGCCGATGTTCACCGCGTGCGGCGGAAGCGGGGCGGCCGAACTCGCCGCGCGCTTTCCCCGGCTCGTGGCCGCTGCGTCGCCTCGATCTGACGGCGGAGCTTTCATCTCGCTGGTCCGGCCGGACGGCTACCTCGCAGCCCAGGTCGAGGCTGCGGATTGGCAGGACCTCGCGCCCTATCTTCAGCGGATCGGGGCGGATCGGTGACCGCCCCTCGCGTGAAACCATCCCCGAATGGCTGCGGCGGGCGAAACGACCGTCCGCTTCACAGCTGAAGGACTTGCGATGCCTCGCCTCCTCGATGCGGAAGAGCTTGACCTGCTGGCCATCGGCGCCTGGATTCTCGGGACCGGAGGCGGCGGGTCGCCCTATGCCTCCCACCTCGTCGCCCGGCAATTCTATAAGGATGGCGGCCAGATCGCCCTGCTCGACCCGGACGAACTGGCCGATGACGATGTCGTCGCCGTGGTCTCGACCATGGGCGCGCCGCTGGTGTTCCAGGAGAGGATGACCGATGCCGCCTTCGCCTTGAAGCCGGTTCGGATCATGGAGGCTTTCCTGGGCCGGCCTTTCCGCGCCGTGATGACGGTGGAGATCGGCGGCTGCAACGCGTTCCAGCCACTTCTCGTCGCCGCGGCATCGGGCCTGCCGGTGGTGGATGCGGACGCCATGGGGCGGGCCTACCCCGAGGCCCAGATGCAGACCTTCTCGATTGCCGGGCTCCAGATGGTCCCGCACGTCGTTTCCGACATCCGCGACAATGACGTCATCATCCCCACGGCGTCCGGCTGGCATGAGATGGAGCGCGTGCGGCGCAAAGTCTGCACGGAATACGGATCGGTCGCCACCACCTGCCAGGCGCCGCGCACCGGCGCGGAGGTGAAGCGTCACGCGGTCCTGCGCAGCCTGTCGCACGCCATCGCCCTGGGGCGCGAGGTGCGCCGCGCGAAGACGGCGCATGAGGACCCGGTCGAGGCGACCGTGGCCGCCGCCGGCGGCAGGCGGCTGTTCACCGGCAAGGTGATGGATGTGCAGCGGCGCACCACCGAGGGCTTCCTGCGCGGCTCCCTCAGCCTCGCGGGCCTCGGAGACGACGCCGGCGCGTCCTTCGACATCGCGTTCCAGAACGAGTTCACCATCGGCCGGCGCGACGGCGCGGTGATCGTCACGACGCCCGACCTGATCTGCGTGCTCGACACCATCTCGGGCGAGGCCATCGGCACGGAGAGCCTGCGCTACGGCCAGAGGGTGACGGTCATCGCCCTGCCGTCGCAGCCGATCCATCGCAGCGCGGAGGGGCTGCGCCACGTCGGCCCGCGCGCCTTCGGCCATGACGTGGACTTCCACAGCGTCTTCGGGGAGGAGCCGGCATGAGCCGCATCGGGATCGACGTCGGCGGCACCAATACCGATGCCGTCCTGCTCGAGGGCGGCAAGGTGCTCGCGGCGCTGAAGCGATCGACCACCGTCGATGTCGCGGACGGCGTGCGCCGGGCGCTGGTCGATCTGGTGGCCGCGGCTGCAGGCCATCCGGCTCTCGGGCGGATCGAAGCGGTGATGATCGGCACCACGCATTTCACCAATGCCGTGGTGGAGCGTCGCCATCTGGACCGCGTCGCGGCGCTGCGCATCGGCCTGCCCGCCAATGCCGGTCTGCCGCCCTTCATCGGCTGGCCGAAGGACCTTGCGGCAGCCATGCGGGGCAGCATCCACATGGTGGGCGGCGGGCACGAGTATGACGGACGGGTCCTGGTGCCGCTGGATCGCGCTGCCGTGCGGCGCGAGGCGGAGCGCATCGCGGGGAGCGGCATCAGTTCGGTCGCCATCACCAGCGTGTTCTCGCCGCTCACCGATGCATGCGAGCGCGAGGCCGCGGACATCGTGCGGGAGGTGATGCCTGCGGCGCGCATCACGCTGTCCCACGAAATCGGCCGCATCGGCCTGCTCGAACGGGAGAATGCGGCGCTGTTGAATGCCGGCCTGCAGGGCCTTGCGCAGCGCACCACCGCCGCCTTCGTGCGGGCGCTGCGCGAGAGCGGCATCACGGCGCCGCTTTATCTCACGCAGAATGACGGCACCATCGTGCAGGGGGCGGTGGCGGAGCGCCATCCCGTCTATTGCTTCGCCTCCGGTCCTACCAACAGCATGCGCGGCGCCGCCTTCCTTTCGGGCCTGACTGACGCGCTGGTGGTGGATGTGGGCGGCACGACCACTGACGTGGGCTGCCTCAAGGGTGGGTTTCCGCGCCAGGCCAATGCGATGGTCGAAATCGGCGGCGTGCGCACGCTGTTTCGCATGCCGGACCTGATCTCCATCGGCCTCGGCGGCGGCACGGAGATCGCCGATGACGGGCGCCGGATCGGTCCGGGCAGCGTCGGCTTCCGGCTGCCGGAAAAGGCGCTGTGCTTCGGCGGCGACACGCTGACGGCCACGGACATCGCCGTCGCGGCGGGACGGATCGCGCTGGGAGAGCCGGGCCTCGTGGGCAGGCTGCCCCGCCCCCTGGTGGCCGACAGCCTCCGACACATGGAACACATGGTTGCGGAGGTGGTGGACCGCATGAAGACCGATGCCGCGCCGATACCCCTCATCGCGGTGGGCGGCGGGAGCTTTCTGGTGCCCGATCACATGGAGGGCGTCTCGCAGGTGGTGCGTATCGAGCACCATGCCGTGGCCAATGCGGTGGGCGCCGCCATTGCGCAGGTGAGCGGCGAGGTGGACCGCATCTTCTCCGGTGTCGAGCGCGACGCGGCGCTCGATGAAGCGCGGCGGGAGGCGACGCGGCGGGCGATCGAGGCGGGCGCCGAAGCGGGCAGCGTTCAGACGCTCGACGTGGAGGACATTCCGATCGCCTATCTCCCCGGCAATGCGCGCCGCGTGCGCGTGCGTGTCATCGGCGAGATCGCGCGGCTCGCTGGGTAGCGCAGGGGGACGGATGGCCAGCGAGCGCCGATCTGACCTGCTTAAAGGGACCGCACATGCACAATGATCTCAATGAAGCGACGCCGGCCGGACAGGGCCCGGCGGATCGGCGCGTGTATCGCGAAGCCTCGCCAACGGAATTGATCTACATCGCCACGCGTATGATCGTGGTGAGCCGCAGCAGCATCTTCGGAACGATCGGCAGGGCCCAGTTCGAGGCGGCCGTCGCGCATCTCGAAGCGCGATATGGAATCCTGCGCTCGGTGGTCGAGGACGGGTATTTCGTGGAGCGGTCCGATGACCGATCGGCGATCGAGGCCTGGTTGCCCGCCGACAGCTGCTCCGCCGAGACCCTCTACGCCCAGCTGCTGAACGCCGACCTCGACACCGGAAAGACCCTCTATGCCATCCACGTCATCGTCGCCGATGACGGGCTCGATGTCTTCCTGCTCACGTCCCATGCGATCACGGACGCAATCTCGCTGATCGAGCTGCATTCCTGTCTCGCCCACATGTGCGATTGCGTCGTGCGCAACGAGGCCCCGGCCCTCGGCGTACAGCCGTTCCCGACCCCGGTCGATGAAGCCGTGAGCCGCAGCCTGGCGGCGCTTGGAACGGATGCGCCACCGTCGTCCTATTCCGGTGTGTTCGCCGAGATTCCCATGGCCGCGCCCCATGATGGCGGCCCCGTGACCCATCGGCTCGAACGCGTCGTGATCGGGGCGGATGCGATGCATCGGATCAAGGCGGCGAGCCACGCAACCGGCTCTTCGGTGCACGCACTTCTTTTGGCCGCGTTCGCTCTTGCCATAGGTGATATCGCGGACGGACACCCGCGTCAGATTCTCATGCGATCATCGGTGGACATGCGCCGGCGGCTCGAGCCCCACGTTTCCCCCGAACTGGTCTTCACCGCCATCACCGGGCACATCACGCCCGTCCCCGACCTCGACCGGCCGATGATCGAGATCGCCCGCTTCATCTTTGACGATGTCCATCAGGGACTGGCAAACGGCAGCATTTTTCACGACTACATCAATTATCCCAGGGCATTCGGCAGCCCACAGCAGGCGCCGGTCGCCATCAATGTTTCCGATATCCAGACGGTGCAGTTTCACTGGCCTCTCGAGCGGTTGGCCGTGACCGGATTCGAGTATGCCTTGGGCTGGATGAAGAAATTCCCGAATGTCTCCGTGTCCGTCTATGACGGCACGCTGATCGCCAACATCGTCTATGTGGAAGCGTTCGCCACTCCTGCAACGATCCGCGCCATCTCGGACGGCTTCGTCAGGAGGCTCGATTCAGTCTGCGAACAATAGAGACCCCGCACCCGCGCGGGGCGCGGGTGCGGGGTTACGTCTACTTCGCAACGAGCGGAACGTAACGCGGTGTCCAGATCTTGGCACGCAGGCGCTGCTGGATCTGATCGACTTTGACGTCGGGTGCGGCGCCTTCCCGATGCGCCTGCATCGCGACCGCGAGGGCGACCTTGGCCGCGACCTCGCGCAGGGCGCTCACCGGAGGCAGAAGATTGTGCTTCGGGTTGTCGCGCGCCGGCGACGCGTCTGCCAGCGCCTTCGCTGCCGCCATGAACATGCCATCCGTCACGCGGCTGGCGCCGACCGCCAGAACGCCGAGGCCAACACCGGGAAAAATGTAGGAATTGTTGGTCTGGTCTACCTTGAAGCGGGTGCCGTCGCGCAGGCGCGGGGGAAACGGGCTGCCGACGCCCACCAGAGCCCGCCCGTCGGTCCAGGCCTCGATATCCGCCGGCGTCGCTTCCGCGCGCGAGGTGGGGTTCGACAGAGGAAAGATGACCGGCCGCGGGTTGCACTCGGCCATGGCGCGGACCACCGGCTCGCCGAAGGCGCCCGCCTGGCCGGAGACGCCGATCAGCACGGTCGGCCGTGCATTGCGCACCACGTCGAGGAGCGCGATCGTGTCGGGATGGTCGAGCGTCCAGCCTTCGATTGCCGCCCGGTTCTGGGCGAAGGGCGCCTGGAAGGGCGCGAGGCCGGGCATGTCTTCGGTTAGAAGCCCATCACGGTCCACCATGAAGAAGCGTTGTGCCGCCTCGCTGTCCGACAGGCCGGCATCGCACATGGCCGTGCGGATCAGGCCGGCGATCCCGCAGCCAGCCGAGCCGGCGCCGAACACTGCCACCCGCTGCTCGGTCAGTGGCACGCCGGTGACGTTGATGGCCGCCAGCAAGGTGCCGGTCGCCACCGCCGCCGTGCCCTGGACATCATCGTTGAAGGTGCAGAGCCGGTCGCGATAGCGCTCCAGCAGGCGCGTCGCATTGCCCTTGGCGAAGTCCTCCCATTGCAGGAGAACCTTGGGCCAGCGCCGGATGACAGCTGAGACGAAAGCCTCGATGAAGTCGTCATACGCCTGGCCTCGCACCCGCTCGTGGCGCCAGCCCACATAGAGCGGATCGGCGAGGCAGTCGGCATTGTCGGTCCCCACATCGAGCAGGATCGGCAGGGTGGTCGCCGGATGCAGGCCGCCGCAGCCCGAATAGAGCGCGAGCTTGCCGATGGGGATGCCCATGCCGCCCGCCCCCTGGTCTCCCAGCCCCAGGATGCGCTCGCCGTCGGTCACCACGATCGCCTCCACCGCGTCGAAGCGCGGCTGCGCGAAGATCTGGTCGAGCCTTGACTGATGCGGAATGCTGAGAAACAGGCCGCGCGGCTTGTGATAGAGGCGGCTGAACTGCTGGCAGCCGGCGCCGACGGTCGGCGTGTAGACGATGGGCAGCAGCTCTTCCAGGTTCCCGACCAGCGTCGCGTAGAACAGGGTCTCGTTGATGTCCTGCAACTCGCGCAGGAAGGCATAGCGTTCGAGATCGGTCTCGAACTGGCGCAGCGACTGCAGGGCGCGGGAGATCTGCTCGTCCAGGGTGGAGACATGCGGCGGCAGCAATCCGTGCAGATAGAACGCGTCGCGCTCTTCCTCTGAGAAGGCCGTGCCCTTGTTGAGCTGGGGGTCGGCCAGCAGTTCGTACCCGCTCAGCGCGGTGGATACGAGCGCGGGGGTCGCTTCAGACATAAAGATCGCTCCTGCACTCGCCGGCCCGGGCGAGTTCGATGTAGGTGTCAGGTCCGTAATGGAGGGTGTTGCGGGCGTAATAGGGCGGCACCTGCATGTCGAACTGCACGTGGCCGTGGCTGACGTCGCTGCGCAGGAGATCGGTGCGGCTGGCGATGTCGAGGCGCAGCCGCTCGCCCGGCTTCAGCACCACGGGCTGCGCCGTGAGGCTGAAGCGGAGCGTCACGGGCACACCAGGGGTGAGCGGCTCGGGCACATCGATGTCGATGGCGAGCTCGGTCGCGGTGGAGCGCGCCGCGTCGATCCTGCGGCAGGCAGGGCGGATCGCGCCCATGGACAGGATCTGGTAGCCGCCGTCGGCCGAGACGATGCCGGTGCGGGCCACCACGTAGGAATCGATCTCGTTGGAGCTGAAGGACAGGCTCAGCGTCACCGGCCCGGTCAGCTCCGTCTCCGCCTCGATCGGAAGCTCGAAGGTGAGGCGCTGGGTCTCCACCTCGTCGAAACCCGCCGTGACGATGGCGCCGAGGGGCACCGCCGCCCATCGGTTCGTCCCGCCCCCGCCCGGCGCGTTGTCGAGGCGGTGGGTTGCGGCGTCGGCGCCATTGGAGGCTGGGTAGAGGCGGAGCGGAGTGCTACCGGGCAGCGGCCAGTCGGAAGCGCTGCGATAGTCCTTCGCCCCCTCGATCCAGTATCGCACCCGCGGCTGGGCGGCATAGCCGTTGTCCGCGCCGTAGACGAGATGGTCGAAGAAGGCGAGCGCCTCCAGCTGCCAGGCATAGACCGGCAGCTCGTAGGTCGCCGGGCCGACGATCAGCCAGCGTTGGTCTTTCGGCGTGCCGGCATTCTCGAACAGGTCGTAGGCGCCGAACTGATGCAGGTTGAGGTAACCGGCATTCTGCACCACCACGAACGGCACCTCGATGTCCCCCAGCGCGCCGGACGGGCCGGCGGGCAGCACGCTCGTCGCCCGCGTCTTGCCGTCGAGCATGAGGGCGGCGAACAGGCGGCGCGTCTGCGGCGCCGGCACCTGCCGCTCGAAGGTCCTCATGATCCGCGTCATGCGGTTCTTCAGCTGCGGCCACCACAGGTGCTTCAGGGGTGAGTTGGTGATGTGGCTCACCACCGCGCGCAGCAGCGGCGGCACCCGTAGCCTGAACTGCAGGGGCGTGAAGTTCGCCCCCATCCAGAGAGCGAAGAAATCCGGCTGCGGCGCGCCGCCGAACATGGCGATGTGGCGGAAGAAATCCGTGCACATCTCGTTGGTGAAGAAGCCCTTCAGGGCCGGCGGGCGCAGCCGCGCCACCTGCGGCTGGGTCAGCCCGTAATAGGAGGTGCCGAACAGCACCACCTGCCCGTCGCACCAGGGCTGGGCGGCGGCCCAGGCGATGACCTTGGCGTGGTCTTCCACGTCCGTGTCGTTGAGATAGACGGCATCGGCGCCGCCCGAGCGGCCCATGCCGCGGCGGGTGACGATGACATGGGCATAGCCGCGATCGGTGAAGATCGGCGGGCTGCCGGTCTCGTTGTTGCCGGCCGGCACGCCGGCTGCTTGCAATTCCTTGGAATAGGCCGCGAAGGCGATGACCGCCGGATAGCGGCCGGGCGGCTTGGGCACGTAGACATCGGCGGCGAGCGCGATGGAGGGCGCCACCTCGACCATCTGGTCCGCGAGAACGCGGCAGCCGAGCCCCGACTGCGCGGCGGGTCCCGGCGTCCAGCCGGCGAGCTGCGGGCCGAACAGGCCGCCCTTCGGCGCGATGAGATTGTCCCAGAAGCCCGGCTTCCCGGTCTTGGCCGTCATGTGCATTCCCCCCCCCGACTCGGGCTCACCGCGCCTGATCTTCGCGCCGGCGCGCCCTACAATTGCGAGATGTCGAGGCCGGTCTTCTTCTGCGCGGCGAGGCGCATTTCGCGCACCACCCATTTCTGCCTGTCGTCTGGAATGAAGAAGCCGCCGATGCCGGACGAAAAGAGCAGGTCGAAGACCCGCTCCGTCACCTCGGCAAGCGCCTGCGCCAGGTCCGCTCCGGCCTCCGGCTTCGGGGGCACCATGATGACGATGGTGTCGTCCGCCTGCTCGACGATCTCGATCCTGAAATCGGGGCCCGGCGTGTAGCCGAACTCCGCGCAGACCACCCCGACCGGGTCGGCGAGGAGCTTTGCGCGGTAATCGGGATCGGTGGCGATGCGCTCGTAATTCTTCTCGACGAAATCGGCGTTGCTCACGGCTGATCTCCCTCGGTGCGGGCCGCGTTGCGCAGGGCCAGCAGCTTGAATTTGGCCGCCACGGGCACGAGCCAGATGAACAGGCCCTGGCTGGACCACAGGTCCATCTGGTTCAGCGGCGTCGCGGCGGGCGGCGCATGGGGCGCGCGGGCGGGCGGGATGGTGAAATAGACCCGGTCACGCCGCTGCACCACCACCTTCACCTTGACGCCGGCCGGCACCGCGACGCCCATGGACTTGAGCGCCTCGACGGGGTCGCTCTCCACCTGCGCGGCGAACGCGTCGTCGGTCCACACGCGCCGCGTCAGTTCTTTCTCAAAATCTCCGGACACGGATGTCTCCCAATTCCGTTTCGATGGGATGCGGCGGGCGATGAGGCGCCGCCGCCAGCTCACGGCTCGCGATTGATGATCAGGAAACTCGGACCTTGATGCGCGAGCGCGCGGGCGAGCACGTCGCTGACGCGCTCGACAGCGTCGATCGTCTCCACGCGCGCGCCGAACCCCTCGGCAATCTTGCGCATGTCCACATCGGGATCGCTGAAGTCCAGGCCGACGAAGTGCGTGGTCGCGATGGTCGTGCCCATCACGTTGCACCACAGGTCCTTCAGCAGCCGGTATTCGTTGTTTACGAAGCAGATGAAGATGGACGGGATGGAATACTTCGCTGCCGTCCACAGTGCATGGATGGAGAACAGGCTTCCTCCATCGCCGACGAAGCAGGCGGCATGCTGGCCGCTTGCAAGGCCGATACCCACGCCCAGCGGCAGAGCCCAGCCCAGCCCGCCGCCGCGCGGCGAGAAATGCACGTTCCGGAAGCCGAGGCTCACCGCCATGTCCTGCACGACGGCGTCCTCGGAAGAGCCTTCCGTAATGATATGCGTGGATCGCTCGAGATGGCGCAGGACCGCCAGGATCAGCGCATCGCTCGCGTGCGCTCCCGAAGCGGGATATTTCGCATCCAGAGCTGCCTCGTCGACCGTCCGTGCGGCGACTTGCGCCGTGTCGGCGCCGAGCGCGGTCGCCAGCGCATCGAGTGTCGCGCGGATGTCGCCGAGCACCGCCATGTCGCAGGGAAAGTCGAAGCCCAGCTGGCTGGCCGCCGGCGCGATCTGGATGACCTGCAATTCAGGCGGCAGGGCCTGGAGGCCATCATAGGTGAAGCTGTCGACCTTCTCGCCGACCAGCAGCATGGTGTGGTAGCGGCCGAGCGTCTTGTTGATCGCCTTCGTGGTGGGCGGAAGCTGGCCGCGGAAGTTCGGATGCAGCGGATCGACCGTGCCCTGCACATGGAAGGGGGCGGCATAGATATCGGCGCTGAGGGCACTCGCGATGCGGCTGATGGCATCGATGCCATGCGCCGCGCCCACCGCATAATCGGCGACGATGGCGAGCTTGCCCCTCGGCACCGCTGCGAGGGCGGCGGCCACCTCGCCGATGGCGCGTGGCACCACCTCCTCGATGATGCGCGTCTTCTTGAACGTCGTATGCTCGGTCTCCTCCAGCATGAAGTTCATGGGAATGGAGAGAAAAACGGGACCGGTCGGCTGGAGCCGCGCATGCAGGTAGCAGCGCTGCAGGGCGACGGCGAGATCGTCCGTGCGCGTCACCTCATAGGCGTATTTGGTGGCGGTCTCCGCCAACTGGACATTGGGCGCGCCGAGCACCGGATTGTGGATGAGAAACCGGGAATCCTGCTGCCCGTTGATCACCAGAAGCGGCACCCCGGACATGAGCGCGTTGCGCATGTTGAACATGCCGTTGGCGAGGCCCGGATAGGTGTGCAGGCTGACGATGGACGGCTTGCCGGTGATCAGCGCATAGCCGGCGGCGATGCCCACCGCGCTCGATTCATGCAGCGACAGGACATAGGTGGCCTTCGAGGCGGCCACGGCCGCGAGGAAGGTCGTTTCCGTGGTTCCGGGATTGCCGAAGACGAAGGGAATTTCATAAGTCTCAAGGAAATCCTGGATGAGCTCGCCACCGGTCCGGGTCGTCATGTTCGCTCCAATGATCTTGCCGGAGCCAGCCGAGTGGCGTGCGCCGTACTTGGTATTTCAAATGGTCAGCCGTCGCACCGGAAGGCGCCGGGTGCCCCGGCCTGTCCGTGCGGCATCCAGTGCGCGCATTTAGTGGTGCGCCCGATCCCCGGATTGAACGTGTTGCAGGGATCGAGCGCCTTGAAATGGTCGACCATTGCGGGCTTTGCGAAGTAGAGATGCCCCACATTGTGCTCGGCGGGATATTCCGCGCCGCGCTCATCGAGCAGCTTCCACATGGCGTGCTCGATCTCCTCGCAATTGCTGCCCTTGGCCACGATGTAATCCTGATGGAAAACGTGGCAGAAGAAGTGGCCGCAATAGAGCTTGCGGATCAGGTGCTTCTCGATGTCCGCGGGCAGCGTCTCGAACCAGTTCTCGTCGTTGCGGCGCAGCGCGATGTCGAGCGCGACGATGTCCTCCACCTCCTTGTCGTGCACCGCGCGATAGCGGATCGCCGCGCCGGCAGCGGCAAAGCGGTGCAGGAAGGCCTTGTCGCCTTCATCGGGCGTGCACTCGAAATAGTCGCCGGACTTCGAAGGGAAGATCGACTTGAGGTAAGCGCGCGCCTCCGCGATCCCGTCGTCCCCCATTTTCAACAGCAGATAGTGCTCGAAGCGGTCGCGATAGTCGGTCATGCGCCGGGGCAGATGCTTCGGGAAGAGATGGCTCAGGGCTTGCAGCATCTTGGCGCTGAGGTTCTTCGGCAGGAAGCTGAAGCGCCGGCAGATATTGTCGAACGCCGCCTCAAGGGCGTACAGCCGCGGGATCATGTCCGTGCCGAGCGTGTTGATCACCACGAAGGTGTCCTTGCCATAGACCTCCGCGCAATTGAAGGAGTCCCGGTGCATGTACTCGCCTTCGATCGGCAGATTCTTGAAGCATCCGAGGATATGGCGGCGGATGCCCTCGAGCTCGCCGGTATGGTTCGATCCGATGTAGAAGACGACCTGTTCCTTCCCCTTCGGGAAGGTGTCGAGCCGCACCGCCATGAGCATCACCTTGCCGGCGCTGCCGGAGGCCTCGAACAGGCGACGCGGATCGGCATTGAAGCGGGACGGGGTTGGCGCCGCGATGTCGCGCACATGGTCCGCATAGTCATGGTCGGAGGCGGCACGGGTGGGGTCGTTGACAATGTCGGCGGGGGTGAAATCGCCGCTCTCGACCCGCCGGAGGATCGTCTCCGGATCATTGCCCAGCGCGATGCCGAGATGATTGACGAGATGCAGGCTGCCCGCCTCATCCAGGCGCGCGAACAGAGCGAGCTGGGTGAAGGCCGGGCCACGATGGATCAGGGCGCCGCCGGAATTGTTGCAGACGCCGCCGAACACCGACGCGCCGATACACGACGAGCCGATCACCGAGTGCGGCGCGCGGCCGATCCTGTCCAGCGCCTTCTCCAGATGGAACAGGGTGGTACCCGGCAGGCACACCACCTGCGCCCCGTCGTTAATCAGGTGCAGGCCTTCGATGCGCATGGTGTTGATGAGCACCACGCCGCGATCGTAGTCGTCCCCGTCCGGGGTCGAGCCGCCGGTGACCCCGGTGTTGGCCGACTGCATGATGACGATCTTGTCCGCCGCTACGCAGGCCTTCAGGACGCGCCATTGCTCCACCAGCGAGCCGGGCCGCACCACGGCGACCACCGGGCCGGAACCGAACCTTATGCCGGTGCGAAAGCGCCGCGTCGCCTCCGGGCTCGTCAGGACGTGCGATCGACCGACGATCTCTTGCAGGACCGCAATGAAGTCCGCTTCATCCGCGACCGTCTTGTGTCCGGCCGCGTCGCGCGTTGGGACGCTCAAATCGAGGAATGCAGCGTCCATGACGACAGGTCTCCCTCACGTCACCTCTGGCTATCGGCCGGATGCGGTAAACGGCCTGATCTGGTGATCGTCCCTGAAACAGATCCGTCGGTGGCTGATGGGCCGCCCGGCGTGGGCTTATGGGACGTCAGCCTATTGCTACGGCATTGGAACGCACATCAACAGAAGTGGTGAGGTACCCAAGATTGTTGTTCGACTTGAAAGAAGAGCGGAGGACCCGGGTAACGCCGCCTTAGCCGCACTCCCTCCTCTAGGTCAGGATGCGTTGTAAGGCCTGCAATTCTCTGGCATCTTCCGGCTACCTTCAAGGTTGCCCCAGCGTGAAAGACACGGAGCGCGAGCTCGCCGATTGCGTCGGCGCTATCTACCAGGCCGGCGCCGGAGATGGCAGTTGGTTCGACGTCGGCGATCGGATTTGCCGGATCATGGATGCCCGGCGCGCCCTGCTGGTCCTCGGAGGTCCCGGAGGGGCTCGCAACTTGCTGATGCCTGCCGACGGCAGCGAGACCGCCTATTCGGCCTATTTCCACGCCAGAGACCCCTATGCTGCCAAGGCCCGCTACGACTTTGCGACAGCGCGGGCCCACCACCTCGGCAACGCGAAGCTCGGTGCCGAGCTGGTCGCCGAAACAGAACTCCTCCGCAGCGAATATTACTTCGACTTTGCGCGACATCACGAGCGTCGTCATGTGATCGGCGGCATGGCCGGTATCACGGAGGCGACTCCGATATTGGTGTCCCGCGGCGACGACACGGGAGCATTCGACGAAACCCATGTCCGCCTGCTCAAGACCCTGATGCCGCATGTCCAACGCGCCATCGAGCTGCGCGCGCGGCTGGGGCGGGATGACGAGGCGGTGGCCCTGACGCGGGCCGCCCTGGACGCGCTTCCCGTGGGCGTGGGCGTCGTCGATGCAGGGCTGAAGATCCGCTTCATCAACGATCTCGCCCGCAGGTATCTGGCCGGTCCCGATTCCGGTCTGTTCTCCATGCGCTCGGGCCCTTATGCCGGCAGTGGCGTGTACCTCGCGGCCATGTCCCGCGAAGAGGCCGGCATGCTCCGCAAGCTCGTTGCCTCCTCCACGTCAGGGGGCGCCGGGGGCGCTATGCGTGTCACTTCGCGCAACGGCGCCATCGCCGCGCTGACGGTCGCCCCGGCGCCGCTGGGCCTCGCCAATGACGTGAGAGGGCGGGACGAAGGCGATGCCAGGGAGCCCTTGGCTCTCATCCTCCTACGGCCGCTCAATCGCAAGGTGGTGCCGCAGGCGGACATGCTGTGCGAGATGTTCGGCTTCAGCCGCGCTGAAGCGGAGGTCGCCGTCGCGCTCACCGGCGGTGCCAGCGCCGAGGATGTGGCGCGCGGACGCGGGGTCTCGCTCATGACCGTCCGCAGCCAGATCCGATCGATCCTGGGCAAGTCGGATGCAGAGAACCTGCGCGACTTCGAGCGCACCATAGCGACCCTTGGCGCACTCGTGCCGCAACGGCGTTGAAGGGTGTTCGGTCGGCCCGCGTCCCGCATAGACAGTTCTGACGATGAGGCCTCTGGCCCGGCTGGCTAGGCTCCGTTCAATCGAACCTGCACCGGACGCACGCCATGCAACAGCACGTCATTCCTGCGCCACGCCGGCGCATGATCGTCGGGATCAGCGGCGCCACTGGGATCATCTACGGGCTGCGCGCCCTCGAGGTGCTGCGGAGCCTCGACATCGAGACACATCTCGTCATGTCGAAGCCGGGTGAGCGCACCCTTGCCCACGAAACCGAGCTGAAGGTGCGCGACGTCCGCGCCATGGCGGACTTCAGCTATCTGGATGCCGACATCGGCGCCGCCATCGCCTCCGGCTCGTTCCGCACCATGGGCATGATCGTCGCCCCCTGTTCGGTACGGAGCCTGTCCGCCATCGCCGCCGGCAACACCGACGGCCTGCTCACCCGCGCGGCCGACGTCTGCCTGAAGGAGCGCCGCCGGGTGGTCCTCATGTTCCGCGAGACGCCCGTGCATGCGGGCCACATCCGCGCCATGGCGCAGGCCACCGAGAACGGCGCCATCGTCTTCCCGCCGGTGCCGGCCTTCTACGACCGCCCCGCCTCTCTCGTGGACATGGTGAACCACACCGTCGGGCGCGTGCTCGATCTGTACGATCTCGACGCAGGCCTGTTCACTCGATGGGGCGGCCAGCCGCGAGCAGCTCCTTCCGCCGCCGCGCGCGCTGGGGGAGACGCCTGATGCCCCTCACCGACCTGCGCCATTATATCGAGGCCCTGCGCGGCCTCGGGGAAATCCAGGAGATCGACGCACCGGTGTCCCTCGACCTGGAGCTTGGCGCCATCATCCGGCTCTGCATCGAGACCGGGGCGCCGGCGCCCCTGTTCAACCTTCTCTCCGACCACCCAGGTCGCTTCCGCATCCTTGGTGCTCCGGGCGGCACCAGCGCGCAGCCCGGCATGGAGCTCGTGCGCGTTGCTGTCGCGCTGGAGCTGCCGCCGACCACGGGCGGTCTCGCGATCGCCGAGGCCATTGCCGCGAGCCTCGACAGGCCGGCCATTGAGCCGGTGGTCGTGGACGATGCGCCGGTGTTCGAGAACATGCTCACCGGGGACGCGGTGGATCTCGCCGCGCTTCCCGCGCCGCTGCTGCACTATGGGGACGGCGGGCGTTATCTGAACACCTTCGGCTGCATCGTCGCGCGCACGCCGGACGGAACCTGGACCAACTGGTCCATCGCCCGGATGATGGTGGTCGACGGCAAGCGCCTGTCAGGGATCGTGGCGCCGGAGCAGCACTTTGGCATGGTGGCGAAGGCCTGGGCGGATCTGGGCAAGCCGATGCCGTTCGCGCTGGCGCTCGGGGTGGAGCCCTCCATTCCCTTCATTTGCGGCATGCCGCTGCCGGCCCATGTCAACGAGAGCGGGCGCCTCGGCGCGCTGATGGGGCGGGCGATCAGGACCGTTCGGTGCAGGACGGTCGAGCTTGATGCTCCCGCCAGCGCGGAGATCCTGATCGAGGGACACCTCCATCTCGACGAACTCGTCGAGGAAGGCCCCATGGGCGAGTTCGCCGGCTACATCCCTCTCGACACGCCGGCGCGCCGGCCCACCTACCGGGTCTCCGCCATCAGCCATCGCGACAACGCTATCCTGCCGGTGGTGGTCGCCGGCGAGCCGGTGGAAGAGAACCACACCGCCTGGGGCCTGCCCAGCTCAGCCCAGCTCCTCCACGACCTGCGCCTGGCCGGCATCCCGGCCACCGCGGCCTGGATCCCGCTGCAGTCGGCGCTGCATTGGCTGGTGGTCACCGTTCCGCGCGACTGGCGCCGTCGCAGCGGCGTCGGTGAGAGCGCCGCGTTGTGCCGGCGGATCGGCCAGACGGTGTTCGCGAGCAAGGCGGGGATCCCCAAGGTGATCGTGCTCAATGACGACGTCGATCCGACGGACCTGAAGGAACTGGTCTGGGCCTTCGCGACCCGCTGCCACCCGTTGCTGGGCCATGCCGTGTTCGACGACATCGAGGCCGCGCCGCTTCTCGCCTATCTGCGCAGGAGCGAGAAGGTTTCAGGCCACACCGGCAAGATTGTCTACAACTGCCTTGCCCCGGACGAATGGGGCGAAGCCCTGCCGATGCGGGCCTCGTTCCGCCACGGCTATCCGGCGGAGATCGTCGACCGCGTGTGTCGCCGCTGGAGCGAATACGGATTCAAGTGAGCGTCCCCATCCACCCCCGTCAACAGCCGGTGGTCGAGCCATCAGCCCGGCGCCGGAGAGAGGACAGCCATGACCGACGCATTCGACTCCACCCATACGGCGGAGATCGCCGCCTTCGTGGGCAAGCACATCATCTATACTTATGCCAATGGCTGGCAGTATGAGATGTACTTCAAGAACGACCGCACCATCGACTACCGCGTGCATGGCGGCATGGTCGGCGGGCGTTGGGTGAAGGGCCAGGAGGTCCACATCGTCCGCCTCGCCGACGGCGTGTACAAGGTCTCCTGGCACGAGCCGACGGGCACCTGCGTGAGCGTCGCTTACAATCTCAATGAGAACCGCGCCCACGGCGCCACCTTCTTCCCGCGCTGGATCGAGCAGGAGCCGAAGAAGATCATCGGCTTCCAGAACGAAAAAATCGACCGGATGCGTCAGTATCGCGACGCGGGGCCGGCCTATCCGACCATGCTGGTCGACGAGTTCGCCGATATTACCTTCGTGGAGGAGTGCGGCCGCGACGACGAGAGCGTCATCGCCTGCGCCCCCGAGGACTTGCCTGCGGGCTATGCGACGCGCCGCAACGTGGGCTGATGGGCGCCGGCGGCCGGACGGGACATGGAGCGTTCGACAATGGGAGTCCGGGACCTCAATCGTCGTCAAGTCGCGATGCTCGGTATAGCCTTGGGCGAGACATGGCGCGCTCAGGCGGAAGCACAGACGAGATCCCCAATGCTCTATCCGGGCGAGGAGTTGACCGAGGCGGCCGGCTATCCGGCTCTGGTTCGGTTCGAGGCGGGGCGCGAGGGCCTTCCCCTCGTGGTGTTCGTCACAGGAGGCGGGGTGCTCGGCCGCATCGCCTATGGACTGCCCGGAGGAAGGGCCGCCGATTTCCTTTGCCATTGGCTGCATGAGGATGGCTTCCCGTCGCTGAGCCTGTCCTATGCCATCGACAACAGGGCTGTGTTCGACACCGCATTCCCGCAGTTCTCGGTCACCGACTGGGCTGAGCAAAGCGCCGAGATCATCGCCCGCTACATCAACCGCAATGACCTGCCGGCCAACGCCATCGTGCTCGGCTGGAGCATGGCGGGGCGAATTGCCGAGCCGCTTCATGTCGCGCTGCGCGGCAGGGGAAAGGGCATCGAGCTTTTCATCGCGATGGCGGCGGCATCGGCGCTGCCCCATACCCTGCCCGGCCTCGACCACATGAAGCCAGCCGCAAGCGGCCTCGCCGCGATCCGGGGCGCCTACCTCGACTGGCTGCTCCGATGCCTCGCGGATCAGAACGCGGCTGCCGGCCACGCGGTGCTCGATGCCGACCTGTTCGCCCGCGAGATGACCGGCGATTTCCCGGTCGGGCTGGCAGCATCGGCCATGCGCTACCGGGACGGCGCGTTCGTTCCCGACCCGGCCGGCGACGCGCGCGAGGTCGGCACCGCCCAGTATCGCGCCTTTCCGCCACTCGCCTTGATGACGCACGCTTCCGCCATCGACGCCCGGCACGCGCTCACGGACCGCTCCACCTGGGGCGTCTACATCACCCAGCAGCTGTGCGAAGGCCTCGTTTTCTCGCAAGCGGACAAGCTCGCCGCGCTTCCTGACGAGAAATGGGCGTTGCTGGTCGAGCACGTCAGGACCGTTGCCCCGCGGCTGAGCGCGACGCTGCCGGGCAACCACATGTTCTTCCTTGGAGAGACTGGTGCGCGCAGAACCGTGCAGACGTTGAAGCTTCTCAGGCAGACCGCCGCAGACGTTGCAGGTGAAATTTCACATCTTATGGACTGAAAAATGCTCATCCCGCCCCCCGATTGCGCGAGCGGCACTGTGAAATGCAGCGATACGGGACAAGAAAAATAATCCTCGCCAATCAGACGGTGGCTGTGATTTCCGGTACGGCGCGGGATGGTCTGAAACCGCCCTAGTTCACTCCCACTCGATCGTCAATAGGCTTGCGTGCGCATTGCAGTAACTTAATTTTCCACCTGCGTTCCAAGTCAATACCAACTGCGATACCACCAGCGTAGAGGCGCTTAGTTTGCAGATTCTACAAGGCGGTCCTTCCCGCTATAAGCGGGTGCGCATCATGAATGAGCATCGCGAGGACGCAGACGGAAAGAGTTTGACTTCGGGAGGGCATACCTCCCCGCCCCTCTCTCTAGGCCATTACCGATGCGCTTTCACGATAGCACTACGACAAGGAAAGATTTTGCGACATCTCCGTCGTGCGCATCTCCATGAAGATGTAATCGATCCATCGTATCGCTGCATGGCGACGGGGCGATTTATTTGCTGCGCCAATTCGCCGAACGGGCAAAACAAAATTTCATTTTATTAAAAATTATTCGTCTTAGAAAAATTCATCATTTTTTCATTCTATCATTAGAGGGGCGGCGATAGATCTTTGGATAGAAGCTCTTACGTCAACGTGCTACGCATGACCGCATAGATTGTGTCGCTACGGATCGCGTCGGCCTCCTGCGCGGGAACGGCCCCGGTTGTGTTCATAAGGTCTAAATTACCCCTCGCACCCGTATAAACGATCGCTGAGGCCAATACCTCCAAGGCCTTCGTCGTCTTCTGTTCGTCAGACCAACGCGCGACGAGAGCGAGTATCTCGTCCTTGCTCCAGCCGCTCTGGATGCGCCGGTCAATCCAGTGATCAATCCATGGGAATGTCTGTTTGAGAGCGTCGTCGAGATAGGCAATAGCGCTCGCCTCTGAGAGTTCTCGGCTCTTCCACTCCGCTGACAGGCGCTCATCCAGATGTTGTCTTCGCAACGAGTGCCATCCGTGCTTATTGCATGTATCCCAAAGCTGATGGATGTCCGATTCACTCAGGTAGTCGAGGTACGGAAGAATCGCTACGATCTGACTGATCTGGTCAAATCCAGTCCGCTTTCCACCCATGCCGCGCGTACGACCTACTTTCATTGAGAGGTAATTGAATAGATATTTTGGATCAGCGCTCTGTTGCACAGCGTCCGCTACAGATGCGAGGAGCGCTGGGGTTGAGAAAAACAAGGCTGCGGCCAAGTAGTAGCTGGAATTGCGCAAATCCGGCCAATGGCGAAGCAGAATGGTCTCGGCCTGGCCAGAGGAGAGATTCATGACCATCTCGGACAGAATCCAGTCTGGCCCATCCCTCTCGGGCTCGGATCCTCCAGGCGGCGCGACTGTCTTTGAGCGTCTCCACAAGGCAGTATCCAGCGCCTCTGTCATTTCATCAGTCCAGTATTCGCGACCGAGCTGCCACCAGTATCCGCGTCGATCCGTCCGCAGTTTCTCCAGAAATGCGGGCACTGCTGTTTTGTCGTGTCGACGTATACGCTGCCAAAGCACCTGATCGAAAAGAACATCGTCTTCTTTCGTGGATCGAAGAATTTCGACATCACCATGGTTCTTTGTCGAGGACCAGAAACGGAGCGCTTGCTTGCGCAGGTGCTTTTCCCCGGCTTCATTTTGCCACAGCGGCAGAAGGCGAGCGCGCGAGCGCTCAGACATCGCTCGGCCTGTTTCGTCCTGTCTACGCTTGAAGTCATCCGCAGCGTGCGAAGAGAACGGCCAGAACCTTCCCGTCCCTTCAATTTCCGCGTCACGTCGGGCGATTTCGCGCACTATAAATTCGACAGCGTTCGGTTGATCCATACCTTCGAACAAAACGGTGATGGGCCACTTCAGGTCGTCGGATTTAGCTTTTTCGATAAGGTAAGGGATCGCGGCCTCCGGTGGTTTCCGCTGAAACGCCCACCTAAGGCCATACTCGGCAACCCGAATGCGAGGAGGGGTCGTATGCTCTTCCGCAGCCGTATCAGGTAGGGTCGCCCACAGATCGCAGACTGGCTTTAACGATACTTCGGCTTCCGCGGGATCTCTGCTGCATTCAGCAAAAGCCCAGAGGTATTCGGCCAAACCGTTTTGCCGATCGGTATCTCCATCCCAACATGAGGTGACCGCCGCAGCCAGTTCTGGAGCTGCAAGATGGCCGGCGAGGCGCAAAGCACCGCTTCGCTCCCAGGCAGACAGTGTTGGTCGACGCAGAAAACCACTCAACGAATTGATCAGGCCTTTACCGCACCGTCTTTTAACGTGGTCCAGGAACTCCTCGAATCCTGCAACGCGTGTTCCGAGTTCGGTTTGCTGGCATAACGCGATCCCACCCATAAGATCACCATTCCGGAATCTTGCTCGCAATCCGTTCCATGACCGATCGCGGAGCTTTCCGGCAATGGGCAAAATGTGCGGCCCTTCGCATTCAGCCAGCATCCTCGCGGCATCCCATTGGAAGGATCGATGTTCCCGGCTGCCGGAATTGTTTGCATCGAGCCACGCCATCACGCAGTCGATGATGACCTGATGCGTCGGCTGTGATGGAGCGTTCATGTGTCGCAAAGCGCAAAAGCCGGCGAGCGGGTTCGCATCAACAACAGATGGAATGTGCCCCGCCGCGATAAAGCCACTTGCCAGCGCGAGCCCGATCATGTCTGCGAAGAACGGGTCTGACACGAGGTCATTCGGTGCCTGTCCTCCTGTCAATAGTTCTCCAAACCCATCGGCGAGCAACCACTCCCGTACACGGTCGTGGCGGAACACGAGCCGCTCTCCCGCCGATGGACCGGAGACGCGAATGATCTCGCCATGCTGTATAAGGTGACGAAGGGCCGCAACATCGCTTCCTACCTCAGGCCAGCTGAGAAGCATCAGCCACTCTGGATCGAGCTGGCGTCGTTGCAGGATACTTTTCGCTGTATTTCGCAGCGCTTTGCGATACTCCGCTGGCGAGTACTCCTGTCGGGTGGCCGAAAGGCGCTGCAACGACCACTCGATGAATTGTCCAATCGTACGATCGACGCTCGGGGCGCGGTCAGGGTCGTGAAGAGCAATCAGAAGAGGATCGTGACCCAGCGCTTCCGAAAGTGCGGCGGCGTCGAACTCCGAAATCGTGCGACCCTGACAGGACTGCCGCCGTTGTACGGCGAGCGTTCCTTCACCCTTCGAAAGCGGCGGAGCGAAGACGGCCTTCGCATTGATCCGTTTCCGGGCACCGTCCGATAACGACGACAGGACCTGAGGCCACACCGGACAGATGATCTTCCAGCCATCTGCACCCGCCGTTGCGTCTTCCGACCAGCGCGCAATTCGTTCGATCAATGACGCTCCACGCCCTGATCGGTTGATATCTTCGACCGTAATCAGGAGCGGTTGCGCTGGCGTCCCAAGCTGACGCGCAGCACCACCGGCACCGGGAGCTAGTGCCGGATGAAGCCTGCGTAGCGTGGCCTCAAGCGCCTGGTCGAGCGTGGCCGATCCGGCGACGTCCTCGTCGCTCAGGACCAGCGAGAAAGCACCATTATCCAGGTTGTCTCGCAACCTCTTGTAGCAAGCCACACTTTTGCCGCTGCCCGAGTCCGCGATCAAAAACATCACTCTTTCGTCATCCCCAGCAGCCAGAACACGATCAAGCTCTCGCTCAACCCACGCAGCTGGATCGTCAGGCGGCGCCGCCGCTTGGAGGCTCGTCCCCGACAGCTCACGCAAAAGGCTCTCGGAAATCCGCTCCTGTTCAATCCCGAGATATTGACGCCTAAGCCATTGACCGTCGGGATCGTTATCGAGGAAGTCAGCGATCCGGGAGCGCGACCAGATATCGATCGCCAGGCCTGCGCTGGCGCCAGCTGCATGAACATCCCTGACAATTTCCTGACCCGGATCCTGATTGCTCGTAAGGACTAACGTCGCTTTCAGGTCGGGGGTCCTGGTTCGTTCATCGGCGACTATGGCGGAGGTCTTGACCACGTCGCCTGCGGGCTCAGTCGGCTTTCCGCCTTTGGCGCGCACTTTCACTGTGGCCGGATCGTGCAGCCACTTGCCATCAAGGTCTTTGCCCACGGTGATAGTGTGATGAATGACGATCATATGAGGCGGTACTGCCCCGGGCACGAAGGCAATACCATCCACCGGGGACTTTACAGTTTTTCCTTCGGCGTTGACGCCGGGGTGACCGACAAGCGCGTAGAGCGGGTCGGATTTGCGCAGAACAGCGGTCGCTAGGCGTTCGAACCTGCCTTCATCTGTTATGCCCGCCAAGAGGCGTATGGTCTCACCAGTTTCCATAGTCCCCAAGATGGATCGAGAAGGGCCAAAATGACTCGTCTATCGTAAGGGATTCGGGCTCCAGGCGCCTCCATTTTGGAGCGACCGCTATTCGCTGGGTATCTCTTAGGATAGCCGATCACCTTATGAGGAGAACATGTGTCTGGCCCTGTCGGGTGATGGTACCTCGCGCTGACGGTGTGCCGCTCGCCGGCGGCAGTCGGTCCCGCGTCCCGCTGTCGGGGGCGCTATGCTGACGCTCCTACGGCGGCCCTTTTTCGGTCTCGCGGCTGCGGTCGGTCCCGCGCCTCAAGACGCTCCTGCGGCCGCGTCTTCCGTCGAAGGGCTACTATACGAAGAGGTTATATGACCTGAACTGAAATCAGCCGGGCGCACGCGCTGAAATCAGCCGGAGGCTTGAGGACGACGACGTTCACACCTTGACTATCCTGCACCGATCCATATCTGATCGCTCCAAAGCCAGCATGCCGGGCGCAGTCACCAACGAACCTCGTGAACACATACTCCGGTCGATCCCAGCCATCAGATTTCCGTGGTGCCATGCAGAGGGCTGAACGAGCCAGACACTGAATGACTTCATCATCATCACCATCGATGTAGTCGGCGATCATCAGGTCGAGCACACGACACGGCAGGTCCAGCTCGATCTCGGCCACCGCTATCCCCTCGGAGGCGCGCATTTCCCCCTTGACTGTATCCACGGAGCCCGCGAGGTAAAGCATTGGGTGGCCCGCGTGGTTGTATCGCCCTTCATAGACCTTCGCGGCAGGTGGCGGAGCAAAGTGCGCCAGCGTTGCAGGATCGGGAACGTCCCGCGCCATTCTGCCCCGATACCAGATCGCCTTGCCGGGGAGAGTTTCTGCCGTGTCAACTTTGCGTTTGATGACCTCAAAAACCTTTGCCGCAAACGGATGACTCAGCAACAAAAATGGTGACGTGCGCGCGAGATCGGAGATGGAGCCGAGATTGAAATCATAAACAAGGAACTTGTGTTCAAATATGTAGAATACGCCATCTAAAACGGCGTCGCAGTTCGGACAGCGTAGCTCCTTTGAAAACAGAGCGATTTCATCCGGATGAAAGGCCTCCTGAATGCGGCTCTGCTCCAGGAAGTAAGAAATTTCGATCCCCGAGGTCAGAAAATCATCATCGCGAGACGCCGTGCCCGGCCATTCGCCGCAGAATTCATCGAAGCATTTTTCACAACAGGAAATGCGCGACGAGAAGTAGCGCTCTAGGTCACGGTCGAAATATTCCTGGAATATTTCTTGTCGCTCTTCCATCGTATTATCTGAGAAATATTTGCTTACCATAGTCTTCTCGTTGCCTTATAGTTGATATGCTGGTGATTTCCTGTTCGCGGCGAATCGCCGCGATCCACCCACCTTTAAGCGCGGAATTTCGCCCGCCGGGGCGAGCTTGTAGGCGGTTTTCTCATTGATCTTGAGAAGTTCTCCCACCTCCCGGACTGTCAGGATTTCGTCGATCATGCGTCCATCACGAGTCGCGCCCAATGAAGCATACAGACGATAAGAGAAAATTCGAGACGATTGCGGTGCTCGCTCGTCCGTATAGCATGCTGCGGTGCAGGAGCCAGGGGCGTCACGGTATCATGTCGCATAATCGGATTTGAAAGCGAAGTATCATGGACGATTCATGTCTCGAATCATATCGATATTTCCGCCTTTAAAGCGGATAGTGAACTATGATCCGAGTTGGGCGCTCGGGCCTCCTACGCATCCCGCCTCGTGCGGACGAGCGCCGGACCGATTGGGCCGGTCCTCGATGGTGTTCGCGCTGTACTGGAACCGTGGCTTGGCAAGGCAAAGTCCGATCCAAGCTCCGTCGCTCCCAAACCCGCTTTCGCGTCGATGCGGAAGGCGAGCCTGCCGATGCGCGCATCAACTTCGAGGTCGAAATCAACACACGCGAGCGGGAAGCCTACGATCCGCCATCGAGATTCCGTCCGGCGTCGAAAACCCGTGGTTCACCGGCGAGGCGGCAATCCCGACCTTCTCGCGGCAGGAAATGCTGGCGACCAAACTGCGGGCCTTGCTTCAGCGCAACAAGGGCCGCGATCTGTTCGACCTCGATCACGCGCTCAACGTGTTCGAGGGGCTGGACACGGCCCGGATCGTCGAATGTTTCCTGCTCTACCTCGAGAAGGCGGAGACAGCAATTTCCAGGGTCGAAGCGCAGCAGCGCATGTTCCAGAAAATCGCCAATCCGACATTCTTCACCGACATGCGTTCGCTGCTTTCGACGGAACGCGCCAGGCCGACCAACGAAACGCTCGAAGCCACGTTTGTCCAAGTGATGAAGGAACTGATCGACCGGATACCCGGCGACGAATGGGCGAAGGCCGGGGAAATGCGGGAACGGTTCGGAGTCTAGGTATGTGTGTCGATGCCAACACTTCGGCTGTCCTCGAACGCCTCTTTCCCCTTCGCAGTCCAGAGCGCCAACGCCTTCTCGCGCTCATCGCTTCGGAGCTTGTCGGCCATCCAGAGGAGCGCGCCGTAGATGATGGCGCGGTCGTCGCCGGTCAGGTCCACGATTCCGGCTTTGATGACGAGGCCGCCGAGTTCGATCAGATGTCGCGTGCGCTTGCGGCGCTCGACCTGCCAGGCGCGCATGTCATGCCGCGCCTGTGCCGTCTGATGCCGGTTGCGCGCCACGCGGTTGCGCCGGATCGCCGCCAGTGTCGCGACCAGGCGCCGACGCAGTTTGTCGCGACCGGCCCTGAAAGTACGCGGCCCCACGTTTCGCCCATGCCTCCCTCTTTCCGGCATCCTTGGTTTCCGCCAGCACGATCAGTGCGCCCGCCAATTCGTCGGCGCTGAGCGCGTCGGCTCCAGTCGAAATGACCAGCTCGCCGAGCTGTTGCACCTTGCGGCTTCTGAGGTCTCGCGCCTTGTGTTCGAGCGACTTCAATTCTGCGTCGAAGTCCCGTGGCTTGCGCATCATTTCCTCCACATGCTGTTGACGGAAAGATGATAGTCGAGCGCCTGCCGAAACGCTGTAAGGTTGCCGGGACAGTTGGGGACGGCGTGGTCCCTCCCGAGAATTTTTCGAGGGAGGGCGCGCTTATACGTCGTTCCGACGTGCGCTTCGCTGTGATGATGTTCGGATCGCGATGGCGATCTATCATCTTCACGTCAAGGTCATCGGCCGCAAATGCGGCTCCAGCGCGGTGGCGTCCGCCGCCTACCGCTCGGCCTCGCGGTTGCGCGACGACAGGCTCGGGCGCAGTCACGATTTCTCGGCCAAGCACGGCGTCGTCCATTCCGAGGTGTTGCTGCCGGAGAATGCGCCGGAGCCGTGGAAGGACCGCGAACGACTTTGGAACGATGTCGAGGCGCTCGAGATCAGAAAGGATGCGCAGCTCGCCCGCGAGGTCGAATTCGCCATTCCGCGCGAGATGACGGAGCGCCAGGGCATCGAACTCGCCCGCGATTTCGTGCGGTCCGAATTCGTGGACCAGGGCATGATCGCCGACCTCAATGTGCATTGGGATCTGGCCGAGGACGGAATGCTGAAGCCCCACGCGCATGTCATGCTGACCATGCGCACGGTTGACGAGAATGGCTTCGGTCCGAAGGTGCGGGAGTGGAACCGCACCGAGTTGCTCGAACGCTGGCGGGAGCGTTGGGCAGAGCTTGCCAACGAGCGACTTGCCGAACTCGACGTCGACGCGCGCATCGACCATCGCAGCCTGGAAGCGCAGGGCATCGTGCTGGAGCCGCAAAGCCAGATCGGCGCGCCCGCGCATCGCATCGAAGGCGAAGGTGTCGAGGCTGCCGACCGCGCGGAAATGCATCGCGAGATCGCACGCGGCAATGGCGAGCGCATCATCACCGATCCCGCCCTGGCGCTCGACGCCATCACGCATCAGCAATCGACCTTCACGCGGCGTGACATGGCGATGTTCGCCCATCGGCACAGCGACGGGAGCGACCAGTTCAATGCGGTGATGGGCGCGATGCGGGAGGCGCTCGATCTGGTCCAATTGGGCAAGGATGGACGGGGCGAGGATCGCTTCACCACCCGCCAGATGATCGAGACCGAGCAGCGCTTGCACCGCGCTGCCGACCTCATGGCTGCGAAGGAGCGCCACAAGGTTAGTGACAGGGACCGTGAAGCGGCGCTGGCGCGCGCGGAAGCGCGCGGTCTCGTCCTTTCGGGAGAGCAGGTCGACGCGCTGGCGCACGTCACGGACGGGCGCGATCTCGGCGTCGTCGTTGGTTACGCCGGAACGGGGAAGAGCGCGATGCTGGGTGTGGCGCGCGAAGCTTGGGAAGCGGCGGGCTACGAGGTGCGAGGCGTGGCGCTGTCCGGCATCGCCGCCGAGAATCTCGAAAGCGGATCGGGCATCTCGTCGCGCACCATCGCCAGCCTGGAACACGGTTGGGGACAGGGCCGCGATGTGCTCACCGCGCGCGATGTTCTGGTGATCGACGAGGCGGGCATGGTCGGCACGCGCCAGTTGGAGCGCGTGCTGTCTCATGCCGCCGAGGCCGGCGCCAAGGTGGTGCTGGTCGGCGATCCACAACAATTGCAATCCATCGAAGCCGGCGCGGCGTTCCGGTCTATCCACCAACGTCACGGTGGGGCGGAGATCGGCGAGGTGCGCCGCCAGCGGGAGGACTGGCAGCGCGACGCAACGCGCGATCTGGCGACCGGCCGAACCGCCGATGCGCTCCATGCCTATGACAAACATGGCATGGTCCATGCCGCTGCGCACCGGGAACAGGCGCGTGACGATCTGATCGACCGCTGGGATCACGACCGTCAGGCGTCGCCGGGCCGCAGCCGTATCATCCTCACCCACACCAATGCCGAGGTGCGCGCCTTGAACGAGGCCGCGCGCGGCAGGATGCGGGACGCCGGAAATCTCGGCGACGAGGTGCGCCTAGTGGTCGAACGCGGTGAGCGCGGCTTCGCGCGCGGAGATCGCGTCATGTTCCTTCAGAACGAGCGCGGCCTTGGCGTCAAGAACGGCACGCTCGGCGCCATCGAACAGGTCAGCACGCAGAGCATGAGCGTGCGCACCGACGACGGTCGTTCCGTTCGTTTTGACCTGAAGGATTACGACCGCATCGACCACGGCTATGCGGCAACCATCCACAAGGCTCAGGGCATGACCGTGGACCGCACCCACGTTCTGGCTACGCCGGGCCTGGACGCCCACGGCGCCTATGTCGCCATGTCGCGCCACCGCGAACGCATGGAGTTGCATTATGGCCATGACGACTTCACGAGCCAGGACCGGCTTCTCGGCGCCGTGTCGCGCGACCGTACCAAGGATATGGCGTCGGATTACGAGCGGCTCGAGCCGGCCCGCGATTATGCCGAACGGCGCGGGATCACTTTCCGCGCCCGCGTGGCCGAGATCGTGCGCAAGGTCGTGCCCGAGAAGGTGCGCGGCATGTTCGACGGCCTGCGCCTGCCCGCCGCCGGCGGACAGGGGCCGGAAAGGAAAGTGGCGGAAGACCCGGAAGCGGCGCTGCGTCGCGCCCGCACCGAGGCGCTCATCCGCCATGCCCGCGCCGTGGATGCGATCTTCGAGACGCAGGAGCGGGGCGGCAAGGCCAACCCGGAGCAGGTGAAGGAATTGCAGGAGGCCCGCAAGGTCTTCGAGGAGGTGCGGCCCTATGGCTCGCACGATGCCGAAGCCGCCTACAAGAAGAACCCGGAACTGGCCTCGGAAGCGGCCACGGGGCGCACCGCCCGCGCCATCCGCGCCCTACAACTCGAAACCGAACTGCGCACCGATCCGCAGCGCCGCGCCGATCGCTTCGTGGAACGCTGGCGGGAGCTCGGCCAGACCTGCCAGCGCCAGTATCAGGCGGCGGACATGTCCGGCTACAAGGCCACGCGATCGGCGATGGGCGACATGGCGATGAGCCTCGAACGCGATCCGCAGCTCGAGTCGATCCTCGCCGGCCGCAAGCGAGACCTCGGAATCGGGGTCGAATCGGGCCGCCGACTCGGATTGGAACTCGCCTTCAGCCACGGCATCGACCTTGGCAGAGGCCGGAACATCGGGTTTTGACCCCGCCTATTTTACGCCGCCGGCGCGCCCCGCTGCGACGGCGCGCAAAACCCTCTTGCACAGCGATAAATCCTTGTCCTGTCTGGCTCGGGAGCAGTCAGACAAAGCCAGCAGAAGTCGAGGCAGCCGTGCGCCAACCAGACCGTATCATCCGCCTGAGAACCGTCCTCGCCCGGACCGGCCTCTCGCGGTCCACCATTTACCGCAAGATCGCCGAGGGCACCTTCCCCGCACAGATCAAAATCAGCGCCAACGGCGCGGGCTGGCATGAATCCGAAATCGACCGATGGATCGCCGATCCCGCTGGCTGGCGGGCCACAATGACAACGACTGACAGAATGGACGCGAGCCGCACGTAGTTCAAAGATCGTCGTCCACTTCGTCGTCGTGGACCTCGGCGGCGCGTCGCTTCGCGTCGGCGATCAGCTCTCTCGCGGATTCGCCCTTCACCCAGGCGTCGAGCATATCAGCCCAGCACTGAAGCATGATCTTCCGCTCGGCGAGGTAGCGATTCACGTTGTAGACGGCCGCGATCCGGTTCCGGGGCGCGTGGGCCAAACTCATCTCGATCCACCGATCATCAAACTTGGCGCGATTTAAGCCGGTCGAGAACGTGCGGCGCAGGTCGTGAACGCCGAAGCTCTGAAAGTCGGGATCATCCTCCCGGATGCGCTCTACGACCGTGTCGATTACGCGGTTGAGCGTGGCGTTGCTGATGGGCGTATCGCCATCGTATCGGCCGGGGTGCAGATATCGGCTGGCGCCGAACATGGTGCGGAACGCCGTCAGGATATCCAGAGCCTGATCGCTCAGCGGGACGACATGTGCCTTGCCGGCCTTCATGCGCTCGGCCGGGATCGTCCAGCGCGCGGCGGCGAAGTCGATTTCCTTCCATGTGGCGTCGATGAATTCCGACTTGCGAACGCCGGTCAGCAGGACAAACTTCACCGCCAAGCGGAGCGTGGGCGCCGCCGTCACATGATCCAGCGCCGTCAGGACCGCGCGGACCTCGGATGGAGACAGGGCGCGCTCGCGCGGCTCGAAGGTGGCGATGGCGCTGGTACGGATCGACTCGGCCGGGTTGCTCACGTCCAGCCCGCATCCTTGGGCGTGGCGGAACACCAGCAACACGACCTCGCGGACATGCACGGCGACGGCCGGCCCGCGCTTCTCTTTGACCTCGTCGCACAGACGTTTGAGACGCTGCGGCGTCACTTCCCCCAGCTTGAGCTTCGACAACTCTCCCGCGATGGCGCGATCATAGACGGATCGGCGCATCGCCAAGGTGCTGTCGGCGAGTTTCTCGGTCCCCGACTTGGGATCGGCCTTGTGCTTGAAATAGGCTTCCGCCCACCCGCCGAACGTGAACGCCTCGGCTGACGCGGTGCGCTTCTCCACCTTGGCTTTCGACGGCGACTCACCCCGCTCGACCTGACGCCGGGCGCGCGCCAGCAGCGTCCTGGCCTCCGCAAGCGACACCTCCATGCCGTATTCCAGCGCATCGGGCGCCCGTGTGAGGCTGCGCGCCGCCTCGGCGCTATATCGGCCGATGGTCAGCGTCTCCTGCCGTCCGTTCACCCGGTAGTGGTATCGGAACGAGATGACACCCGTGGGCGTGACGGCTGCGTGCATCCCGTCGCGGTCCGCCACCTTATAAAGCTTGGCCCTCGGCTTCAGAATTTTCAATTCTTTATCAGTAAGATGAACCATAAGTCCGCATCCGGTCTGGGGCAAACCGATACCATCAAGATGGGCTGTTGGTATCGGAAGCCCGTTTCTCGACCATCCTGCGCCATACCAACATCGCTACCAACAAAGTGGCCCGGCTGTGGTGACACGCAGCGATACGGGGTGGGAAAAATAATCCTTGTCAGTCAAAGAGATCGTGCGATTTTTGGCACGGAGCAGGACGGTCTGAAACCACCCTAATTCACTCCCACTCGATGGTCCCCGGGGGCTTCGACGTCACGTCGTAGACCACGCGGTTGACGCCCTTCACTTCGTTGATGATGCGGGTGGCGGTGCGGCCGAGGAAGGTCATGTCGAAGGGGTAGAAGTCGGCGGTCATCCCGTCGACGGAGGTGACGGCGCGCAGGGCCAGGACGTGGTCGTAGGTGCGGCCGTCGCCCATCACGCCTACGGTGCGCACGGGCAGGAGCACGGCGAAGGCCTGCCAGATCACGTCGTAGAGGCCGGCGTAGCGGATTTCTTCGAGATAGATGGCGTCGGCCTTGCGCAGGATGTCGAGCTTTTCCTGCGTCACCGCGCCGGGGCAGCGGATGGCGAGGCCGGGACCGGGGAAGGGGTGGCGGCCGACGAAGCTCTCCGGCAGGCCGAGCTCGCGGCCGAGCGCGCGCACCTCGTCCTTGAACAGGTCGCGCAGGGGCTCCACCAGCTTCATGTTCATGCGGTCGGGCAGCCCGCCCACATTGTGGTGGCTCTTGATGGTGACGGAGGGGCCGCCGGCGAAGGAAACGCTCTCGATCACATCCGGATAGAGCGTGCCCTGGGCGAGGAAATCGGCGCCGCCCACCTTCTTGGCTTCGGCGTCAAACACGTCGATGAAGAGCCGGCCGATGGTCTTTCTCTTCACTTCCGGGTCTTCGACGCCCTCCAGTTCCTTCAGGAACAGGTCGGCGGCGTTCACATGGACGAGGGGGATGTTGTAGTGGCCGCGGAAGAGCGAGACCACCTCGTCCGCCTCCGCCTGGCGCATCAGGCCGTGGTCCACGAACACGCAGGTGAGCTGGTCGCCGATGGCCTCGTGGATGAGCACCGCCGCGACGGAGGAATCCACCCCGCCGGAGAGGCCGCAGATGACCCGACCGGAGCCCACCTGCTCGCGGATGCGGGCGATGGCGCGCTCGCGGAAGGCGCCCATGGTCCAGGTGCCTTCGAGGCCCGCCACCTTGCGTACGAAATTGGAGAGAAGGCGCGCGCCGTCCGGCGTATGCACCACCTCGGGATGGAACTGCACGCCGTAATAGTTGCGCGACACGTCGGCGATGGCGGCGAAGGGGGCGTTCTCGGAGGTGGCCACCACCTCGAAGCCCTCGGGCAGGCGGGTCACGCGGTCGCCGTGGCTCATCCACACGGTGTGGCGCTCGCCGGGGCGCCAGACGCCGTCGAACAGGGGCACGGACTTCTGGACCGTCACCTCGGCGCGGCCAAACTCGCGGTGGTGGCCCGCCTCCACCGCGCCGCCGAGCTGCGCCGCCATGCACTGCTCGCCGTAGCAGATGCCCAGAACCGGCACGCCCGCCGCGAACGCCGCATCGGGTGCCTTCGGGCTCTGCCCCTCGATCACCGAGGCCGGGCCGCCGGAGAGGATGATGGCCTTGGGCTTGAGGCGGGCAACGGCCTCCTCCGCCTTCTGGAACGGCACCACCTCGGAATAGACCCCGTCCTCGCGGACCCGGCGGGCGATGAGCTGCGTCACCTGGCTGCCGAAATCGATAATGAGGACGGTGTCCTGGGAGGCGGCGGGTGCGGCGGTCATGGTGAAGCCTTGGGCGAGAGGGCGAATTTCGCCCCTCCTTTAACCGCAAAGCACCGATTCCAAAAGTCAAGCGCCGCGCAGGGCTCGTATGAGCCCGCGGCTCGGGTCAGATGCGCGTCCAGAACGGCTCGCAACCGGCGGGCGCGTTCACGGCGCCGGAATGCCGGCGCTTCAGCTCCGCGCAGCCGAATGAACGGGCCTGTTCGGGGAGGCGGGAATTGATGGCGGTGCCGATCTCGTCATAGGGCTCGCCGGAGGCGTAGACATAATAGGCCCAGTAGCCGCCGACGAGGACGACCACGAGGAGCAGCAGGCGGATGAGACCCATGGCCTGTCCTTTCAGCGCAGTGGCATTCGCGCGGACAACGCCCCGCTTGCGCTGAAAGTTCATTCGAGGCGGACAGGGGCCGCGCGTCGCCTCACCCCGCCCGCTTCATCACGCTCACGAAGAAGCCGTCCGTGCCGGTGCGGCGCGGGGTCATCAGCAGGCCCTCGCGGCTGGCCAGTGCCGCTTCCGCCAGCGCGGGGCCGGAGGCGCCCAGCGCCAGAACGGCCTCGGTGGGGGCGACGGGGGCGAAATCCTCGCGCTTGTTGAGGAGGGCGCGCACCTGGGCGCCGTTCTCCTCGTCCAGCAGCGAGCAGGTGACATAGGCCAGCCGGCCGCCGGGGCGGACATAATGGGCGGCCTGTTCCAGAATCTTGGCCTGCTCGGCGGTGCGCTGGGCCAGCGCACCGGGGCGCACGCGCCATTTGGCGTCGGGGTTGCGCCGCCAGGTACCGGTGCCGGTGCAGGGGGCGTCCACGAGGACGAGGTCCATCTTGCCTTCGAGGTCGTGCAGCACGTCCTCGGCGCCGCGCGGGCTCCGCACCTGCACGTTGCGCACGCCGGCGCGGGCGAGGCGCTCGTGCATGGGCTTCAGGCGGCGGATGTCGCTGTCGTGGGCGTAGATCTGGCCCTTGTTGTCCATGAGCGCCGCGAATTCCAGCGTCTTGCCGCCGGCGCCGGCGCACAGATCCAGCACCTGGCTTCCGGGGATGGGGCGGGCGAGGATGGCGGCGAGCTGGGAGCCCTCGTCCTGCACCTCCACCTCGCCGCGCAGGAAGGCCGGCTCGGCGGAGACCGGCGGCGCCTTGCCCTCGGAATCGAGCCTGATGCGCAAAGCGAGGGGCGAGAAGCGGCAGGGCTCGGGGTGAAGGTGGGAGAGTTCCGCCTTCACCGCCTCGGGCTCGCCCTTCAGCGTGTTGATGCGCAGATCCAGCGGGGCGCGTGCGGCCAGCGCCGCGCCTTCCTCGATCACGCTCTCGCCGAACACATGCCGCAGCGAGGCGTGCAGCCACTGGGGATAGTCGCCGCGCACGAAGGGCGCCGCGCCCTCGAGGCTTGGGTCCGCGAGGCGGGCGCGCTCGGCCTCCGAGAGGGGCGCCGGGGCGAAGCGTCCGCCATCGGCGAGCGCCGCGATATCATCCACCGAAAGGCCGCGCATGAGCGCCAGCATGCCGAACACCAGGGCACGCGGCTCCTCCGATCCCATCACATGGGCGGCGGAGGCGCGCCGGCGCAGGGTGTCGTAGAGGATGCCGGCGATGGCCGCGCGGTCGCCCGATCCGGCGAAGCGGTGGGAGAGGCCCCAGTCCTTCAGCGCGTCGGCGGCGGGGCGGCGGCGCGCGGAGACGTCGGCGAGGATCTCGATGGCGGCGGAAAGGCGGGCGGCAGGGGTCACGGTGGCTCTTCTGGTTGTCGGGTCAGGCCTGCTTCGCGGCGGGGGCGAGCCCCTCCGCGGTCAGCTGGCGGGCGAACTGGTCCAGGGCGCGGGCCAGCTTCTCGTCGATGATGTGGAGATATTCGGTCCAGTCGGCATAGCCGGTCAGCTCGGCCTTGCCGTCGCTGATGCCGCGCAGGCCGAGCAGGGGCACGCCGTGGCGGCGGGCGGCGCGCAGCACGGCGAAGGTTTCCATGTCCACCATGTCCTCGGCGATGGCATCATAGGCCGCGCCCGAGATGATGGCCCCGCCGGTGGAGAGGGAGGCTTCCGGCACGCCGGCGATGCGGTGGGGCAGCTCCACCACCACCGGCTCGTCGAGGAAGGGCGTCTTGCCGCGTTCGAAGCCGAGCGCCGAGGCATCCATGTCGCGATAGGCGACCCGGGCGACCTGATAGACTTCCGCGTGATCGAGCCGCCGCGAGCCGGCCGACCCCAGCGTCACCACCAGGTCCGGATGGCGGCCCTGATGGTGCAGGATGGCGAGGGCCCGCGCCGTCTCCACGGCCGCCTCCACCGGGCCGACGCCGGTGATGAGCGGGTCGATGCGGGCCTTCAGGTGCTCTCCGTATTCCTGGCTGGTCGCCATGACGAAGAGGACGTCATGGCCGCCGAAGGCGAGGACGTGGCGGGCGGGATCGGTCATCGCAAGTTCCAGTGGGGCGCCCGGCCGGGCACCCGGTCTGCAAAGACCTCAACTCCTCGGCTGCCGCGGCCCGCCTGTCAACCGCCCCGCTTTCAGATGTTGAGGAGGATGGCGAAGGCGAACAGAACCCACATCAGGGTCAGCACGGCAAGGCTTGCAAGATCGAGGCTGACCCCGCCGATGCCGCGCTCGGCCCGCAGCTTGGGGGAGAGCATCTGGGGGAAGGCGGCGGCGAGGCGCAGCAGCACGAAGATCCAGGCCAGCACCACGAAGGCCACGTCCGCCTTGCGGGTGAACAGGGCGAGGCAGGTCAGGGTGTAGAACAGCACGGCGGCGAGGCCGGCGCGCAATCCGTCCGCCGTCACCTCGGTGGAGCGCACGGCGCGCAGCAGCACGGCGAGCACCAGGGCCACGTGGACGAAAAGCGGCAGCAGGATCATCTGAACGGTCATGGAAGCCTCCGGGCGGCGCGCGTGCCCATCAAGCGCCAGCGCAGCCATGAGCGGAACCGCCGGCGCGGCCGTTCGTTCCCTCGCTGCGTTCTTTCCATGACGAACGCATCCGGTGCGCGGCGCCCCGTCTTTGTACGGCCCCGCGGAGGCATCACACATGAGCAATCAGGACGACATCCGCGAACTGCGGCGCAAGGTCGAATCCGGCCGCGCCCCGCGCCCGTTCTTCACCCGCGTGTCGCAGGCCGTATCGCGATGGGCGGGCAAGCCCGTCACCTTCATCATCGCGGTGCTGGTTCTGGTGGTCTGGGGGCTCACGGGGCCGATCTTCGGCTTCAACGACACCTGGCAGCTGGTCATCAACACCTCCACCAGCATCGTCACCTTCCTGATGGTGTTCCTGATCCAGAACAGCCAGAACCGCGACACGGCCGCGCTCCAGATCAAGCTGGACGAGCTGATCGCCCGCCTCGATGGCCCGCGCGAGAGCCTGCTCGACCTGGAGGATCTGGACGAGGAGGTGCTGGAGCGCCTCCGGCTCGAATATGCGCTCCTCGCCGACAAGGCGCGGGAGGACGGGGACAGCCGGGGCCGGGTGCCCCTCTCCGAGGCGCCGGAGTGCGATCCGGGCCGGGGGAAGGCCGAAGGCGCGCCGGTCGCCGGCTGAGCCGTCTGTTCAGAGTGCCGCGACGGCAAACGCCTCGGGCGGCGCTCCGGCGCGCATCCGCGCCGCCATGGTCTCGTAGGCGCTCTCGATGTGGCGCGCATAAAGGTCCACGGCGAACAGCGGCGAGGCGGGCAGTCCCGCCTGGAGGCGGGCGCGCACCTCGGCGAGCGCCGCGGGATCACGGGCGAGCGAAATGGCGAGCGCCTCGAACGCCCCGGGCGTGGTCGTCGCGAGATCACCCAGGCCCACCTGACGCATGAGGCAGTCCGCCACCCGCGAGGCGAAGGAGCGGCCGGTGCGGGTCACGATGGGCACCCCGCGCCGCAGCGCATCGCTGGCGGTGGTGTGGGCGGTGTAGGGGAAGGTGTCGAGGAAGAGGTCCGCATGGCCGATGCGGGCGAGATGCTCCTTCAGCGGCACGCGCGGCGCGAAGACGAGCCGCGATGGGTCGAGCCCGCGCCGCTCGGCCTCCCGGCGCAGATTGTCGTCTGTGCCGGCCCGCCCCTCCAGCAGCCAGAGCACCGATCCCGGCACGGCGGCGAGGATGCGGGCGAAGCTGGAGAAGGCTTCCGGATCAAGCTTCCAGGCGGCATTGAAGGAGACGAACACGAAGGCGTCTTCGGGCAGCCCGCAGGCGGCGCGTCCCGGCGGCTCGGCGACGGGCAGGTCGGGATCGTTCGGTTGGTAGCAGTGCGGCAGCTGGACGATCTTTTCGCTGTAGAAAGGCGCATCCGCGAAGGGCAGCACCACCGGATCGGCGATCACGTAGTCGAAGAAGCTGGCTCCGCTGGTGCCGGGATAGCCCAGGAAGGCCACCTGTACCGGCGCCGGGCGATGGGCGAACAGGGCCATGCGCTCGCCCTGGGTGTGGCCCATGAGGTCGACGGCGATGTCGATGCCGAGCCCGGCCATCTGCCGGGCGATGTCCTCGGTGCTCGCCTTCTCCACATCGAGGAAGCGGTCCACCGCCCCCTTCACCCGCGCCCGCTCGGGCGAGCCGTCGTCCGGGCCGATGGAGACGGCGGTGATCTCGAACCGGCTGCGGTCGTGCCGGTCCAGCAGGCCGGCGATGAGGTGGGTGGTGGGATGGATGCGGAAGTCGGCCGAGACGTAGGCGACGCGGATCGGGCCCGTGGCGGCGCGCCGGGCGGAGTGATCGAAAACGAGCGGCCGCGCGGGCGTCTTCTCCGCCTCCACCCAGCGCCGTGCCCCGGCGAGATGCATCGCGGGGTCGTCCAGATAGAGCGTGAGGAAGGGAATGGAGGGCGCGCTCTGGCCGATGGCGCCGAGCCGCAGGTTTTCCAGAAGCCGCGCGTGGCCGCGCCAGTCGCAGGTGGCGCGGCGGGCGGGAAACAGCACGTTGGCGGCGAGCGGCAGGGTCGGGTCGCGCGCGAAGGCCTCGCCCATGGCGGCGACTTCCTCGGCCGTGCGCTTCAGCGCGCCGTAAGCGAGGGCGAGATTGTAATGGAGCTTGGGATCGTCCGGCCGCCGCGCCAGCGCCTTGCGATAGAGCTCGATGGCCTCCGCCTCGCGGCCCTGCCGGGCGCGGCAGATGCCGAGCAGCTGGATGACGTCGGCATGGTCCGGGACGGACTTCAGGATCTTGCGATAGGCCCGCGCCGCGTCCTCATACTGCTCGCGCAACTGGAGCTGGTAGCCGTCATAGAGCAGCTTCGCGAGGGGCGGGGGGAGCGGAGGGGGCTGGGACATGGTCTCGGTCGGCTGGGCTCTGCAAGTCGGCTGGGCGCAGCCAGCGCGAAGGGGAGGCGTTGGGCGCCTCTAGCATGCGGGCGCCGATGGCGATAGGCAGGGGCTGGCGCGCCCGGCCGCCACGCCGGCCACCGACCGATCTTCTGGAGGAACCCCATGCCGCTTTATGCCCTCGACGGCATCGCCCCGGAGCTGCCCGCCTCCGGCAATTTCTGGATCGCCCCCACCGCCGTCCTCATCGGCCGGGTGATCGTGAAGGAGGGCGCGAGCATCTGGTTTGGCGCGGTGCTGCGCGGCGACAATGAGCCCATCGTCGTCGGCGAGGGCACGAACATCCAGGAGAACTGCGTTCTCCACACCGACCCCGGCTATCCCATGACGCTCGGCCCCAAGGCCACCATTGGCCATAATGTGACGCTGCATGGCTGCACGGTGGGGGAGGGGGCGCTGGTGGGCATGGGCGCGACCGTGCTCAACGGCGCGGTCATCGGCGATCACTGCCTCGTCGGCTCCATGGCCCTCGTGACCGAGGGCAAGACCTTCGAGCCCTATTCGCTCATTGTCGGCGCTCCGGCCAAGGTCGCCCGCACGCTGGACGAGGCGGCGGCCGAGCGGCTGATCGCGACGGCGGCGGGCTACCAGCACCGCTGGCCCCAGTATGCGGCCGGCCTCAAGCGCATCGACTGAGGGTCCGCCGTATTTCAATGCAAAACGGGCCGGAACCGCGGCGTCGGTTCCGGCCCGTTTTCGTCTCGCTGAGGCAGAAGCCGGCGAGGCGACCCTTTGAAGGTCAAGCTGTCAGCGGCCGGTGCCCACCACCGGCGGCACCCGGGTCTCGCCGAGGGACACCCACTGGGAGGGATCTTCCTTCGACTGGCGCTTGACGAAGCGATAGCCCGTGTCGGTCCAGGTGTGGATCTCGGCTTCCTGGTTGTCGAGGATGAGGTCGCCCTTGTCGGTGATGACGGTGAGCACGGCGTGGCCGTCGCCCTCGTGGTCGCGCACCACCGTGATGAGCAGAACAGAAGTCGGCCAGCCGGCGTTGATGAGGCGGCGGCGCTTTTCGAGCACATAGTCCTCGCAATCACCGCGGCCGTCGTCGGGATAGGCCCAGCGCTCGGTCTCGCCGTAATGGTCGAGGTCGGTTTCGGGCTGGACCACCTCGTTGACGGTGCGATTGACGCGCTCAAGCTCGGCCTTGTGCTCGGCATCGAGCCGGATCGCGGGCATGAGGGGACCGGCGGCGCGGCAGTCAGCGCCATTCTCGGCGCAGAAACGGACATAGCCGGACGGGGCGGAGGTGTAGCGCCCATCCGCGAGGTGGCGCGGCGCGAAGGCGGCGGCGAGGTTTGCGAGACGGAGCTGCCCGCGGGCGTCCTGCGCGCGATTTTCCTGCGCGGCGGCGGGGACGCTTGCGCCCAGAAGCGCGACCCATGCGGCCAGCGCCAGAGGAAGGCTGAGGAGCGAAACGCGCTTCGACATTGCCGGGGGTCCGAGCGGAGTTAACAAAAAGATAATGCCTCAACCCGTGGGGCTTGGCTCCGTCAACCTTCTGTTAACCTTAATGGCCCGGTTTCAATTTACCTCCCGATTCTGCGATCCTTTTGGGCTGTTGCGCCGCCGCCACCCCGGCACGCGCGACGCGACACTGTTGCGCTTGGCGCGTCCCTCGACCGATGCTAATGACTGACGCGTCAGTCATAGCGAGGCGCCCATGGCGCGAAGCCCTTCGGACCCACGCGAGAGCCCGCCCGAGCCACAGGCCCGGCGGCGGCGCGCGCCGGTCATGGACAAGGGCGAGCGGCGCCGCTCCATCCTCGATGCGGCGCTGGCGGAGTTCGCGGTCCACGGCTTTGCCGGCACGCGGCTGGACGACGTGGCGCGCCGGGCAGGCGTCGCCAAGGGCACGCTCTATCTCTACTTCTCCGACAAGGAGGCGCTGTTCCGCGGGCTGGTGCAGGAGACCCTGACGCCGGTCCTCGCAGATGCCGGCGGCATGGTGGCGCTGTTTCCGGGGACGACCCGCGAGCTTCTGGATCTGCTCATCGAGCTGCTCGCCCAGCGGGTGCTGGAAACGCCGGCGCAGGCGCTGGTGCGCCTGATGATCGCCGAGGGGCCGCGCTTTCCGGAGCTGGCCGCTTATTATCACCGGGAAGTGGTGGTGCGCGGCCTCGCGCTCATTCGCGCCATCGTCGCGCGGGGCATCGCCCGTGGTGAGATCGACAGCGACATTCCCGCCCGCTTCCCCCAGCTCGTCATCGCCCCTGCCATCGTCGCGGTGGTGTGGAACAGCATGTTCGGCGCCTTCGATCCCCTCGACGTGCGCCAGTTCCTCGCCGCCCATCGCGACATGATCCTGCGTGGCCTTGGATGGAGAGAGACGTGACCCGCGCTCCCGCATTGTGCGCCATGCTAGTCCGTGCCCTCGCCCTCGCCGCTGCGATCGGCCTCGCCGGCTGCAACGGCGACGGGACAGGTGGCTTCTCCGGCTATGTGGAGGGGGATCTGGTGTTCATCGGTCCCACCGAGGCCGGGCGCGTCACCGCGCTTCTGGTGGAGGAGGGGGCGCAGGTGAAGGCCGGGCAGATGCTGGCGAAGGTGGAGGACGATCTCCAGACCGCCGACCGGGACGCTGCCGCCGCCCAGCTCAAGGAGGCAGAGGCCCGCCTCGCCAATGCCCGCTCGCCGCTCCAGCGGCCGGAGGAGGTGGCGGTGCTGGAAGCGTCCGAGCGGCGCGCCGCCGCGGCCCTCGACCTCTCCCGCATCGATCTGGATCGCCAGAAGACGCTGGTGCCCAAGGGCGCCTCCTCCCAGGCGAACCTCGATTCCGCACAGCACCTGTACGACCAGAACCAGGCCGCCCTCGACGAGGCGCAGCGCCGCATCGCGGCCGCCCGCATCGCCGCGCGCACCCAGGACATCGAGGCCGCCGAGCAGGCCACCCAGACGGCGAAGGCGAACCTCGCGGCGGCCCAGATCCGGCTCGACCGCCGCAGCGTGAAGGCTCCGACGGACGGCCCCGTCCAGACCGTCTATTACCGGCCGGGCGAGATGGTGCCGGAGGGCCGGCCCATCGTCTCCGTGCTGCCGCCGGGGCTGGTGAAGGTGCGTTTCTTCGTGCCCGAGGCGCAATTGCCGAAGGTCAAGGCCGGTGCCCCGGTCACCGTCACCTGCGACGGCTGCGCGCCGTTCACCGCCAAGGTGTCCTTCATCGCGGCGCAGGCCGAATATACCCCGCCGGTGATCTACAGCCGCGAGGAGCGCTCCAAGCTCGTCTACATGGTGGAAGCGCGGCCCGACGATCCCGCCAAGGCGAAGCCCGGCCAGCCGGTGAACGTGACGCTCGGAGCCGCGCCGTGAGCACGGCGGCGGCGCCGGTGCTCGATCCGGATGTGGTCATCGAGGTGGAGGGCCTCTCCAAGAGCTTCGGCGGGCATCGTGTGGTGGACAATCTCACCATGCGCGTGCGGCGGGGGCAGATCTACGGCTTCCTCGGCCCCAACGGCTCCGGCAAGACCACCACCATCCGCATGCTGTGCGGGCTGCTGACGCCGGACGCGGGGCGGGGCACCTGCCTCGGCATGGACATCCTCACCGAGTCCCGCACCATCCGCGAGCACGTGGGCTACATGACCCAGCGCTTCTCGCTCTATCAGGATCTCTCGGTGCGGGAGAATCTGGAGTTCGTCGCCCGCCTCTATGGCGTGCCGCAGCCCGAGGCGGCGGCGAGCGCGGCCTTGCAGCGGCTGGGGCTGGAGGGGCGTGGCAAGCAGCTTGCCGGCGCGCTCTCCGGCGGCTGGAAGCAGCGGCTGGCGCTCGGCGCCTGCATCCTGCCCGGCCCGGACCTTCTCCTCTTGGACGAGCCCACGGCCGGCGTCGATCCCCAGGCGCGGCGCGAGTTCTGGGAGCAGATCCACGACCTCGCCGCCGAGGGGCTGACCGTGCTCGTCTCCACCCACTACATGGATGAGGCGGAGCGCTGCCACGAGATTGCGTATATCGCCTATGGCAAGCTCCTCGCCCAGGGCACGGTGCAGAGCGTCATCGCCGCCGCCGGCCTCACCACCGTGACGGTGGAGGTGAAGGGCGAGGCGGGACAGGAGGCCGGGCGCATCGCCCGTGACCTCGCCCGCGACCTGTCCCAGCGCGCGGGGGTGGACATGGTGGCGCCCTTCGGCACGGCCCTGCACATCTCCGGCCGTGACGGCGCGGCGCTGGAGGCGGCCCTCGCGCCCTTCCGCTCGGACGAGCGCCTCGCGTTCCGCGCCGATGCGCCCACGCTGGAGGACGTGTTCATCGACCTCATGCGCCGTTCCAAGGACGAGCTGCGATGAGCGCCCGCGCCGCGCGGGGCGGCTTCCTGACGCGCGTCGGCGCCATGATCGTGAAGGAGTTCATCCAGCTCCGCCGCGATCGGGTGACGTTCGCGACGATGATCATGATCCCGCTGCTGCAGCTGATCCTGTTCGGCTATGCCATCAACACCACGCCGCGCAACCTGCCCACGGCGGTCTTCACCCACGAGAACAACGAGGTGAGCCGCGCCATCCTCGCAGCCCTGCGCAACACCGCCTTCTTCGCCTTCGTGCGCGAGGTGAAGAGCGCGGAGGATGCCGAGCACATGATCCGCTCGGGCGAGGTGCTGTTCTTCGTGGAGATCCCGGCCGGGTTCGAGCGGTCGCTGCGGCGGGGGGAGACGCCCCAGCTTCTCGTGGCGGCGGACGCCACCGATCCCGTCGGCTCGGCCAATGCGCTGGCCGCGCTTGCCGGCGTCGTCAATTCGGCCCTCGTGCGCGAGCGATTCGTGGATGCGCCGGGCAGCGCCGCGTTCGAGATTGTACAGCACCGGCGCTACAACCCCGCCGGCACCAGCCAGCTCAACATCGTGCCGGGCCTGCTCGGCACCATCCTCACCATGACCATGCTGATCTTCACCGCTTTGTCGGTGACGCGCGAGATCGAGCGGGGGACCATGGAGAGCCTCCTCTCCATGCCCATCCACCCGGTGGAGATCATGCTGGGCAAGATCACGCCCTATGTGCTGGTGGGCATCCTGCAGGCGCTGCTCATCATGGGCGCGGGGATGATTCTCTTCGGCGTGCCGCTGGAGGGCAGCGCGATCCTGCTGGCGGTGGCGACGCTGCTGTTCATCGTCGTCAACCTGTCCATCGGCTACACCTTCTCCACCCTGGCGCAGAACCAGCTCCAGGCGGTGCAGATGTCGTTCATGTTCTTCCTGCCCTCCATCCTGCTGTCGGGCTTCATGTTTCCGTTCTCGGGCATGCCGCTCTGGGCGCAATGGATCGGCGAGGGGCTGCCGCTGACCCACTATCTGAGGATGGTGCGCGGCATCCTTCTGAAAGGGTCCGGCTTCTCCGACCTGACCACCGATGCGGGCGCGCTGGTGGTGCTGATGCTGGTCGCGATGGCCATAGCCGTGGCGAGATTCCGGCAAACTCTGGACTAAAAGCCGTGCGGCATGTGGCCGCGAAGTTTTGGCGCTTGCCGGAAATCGGGCTGTGGAAAATAGTGGCCCTTCTGGTGGAGCCTGGAGGCGTTCCAGGCTCGCGCGTCCAGCGTTTGCACGATGGCTATGCGACCTGATGTCCGCTGCACTGCGGCAATAGGCTTGCCGACTTGCGACGGCCCGCCACAGCGCACATCCGTATTTCGACGGGCATAGCCTTTGACCTGCGTCAAGGTGAAAAACGGTCCTAGGGCGTTGTTCTGCGTCCTAGTCCCCCGGGTGTAGTTCTGCGCTCCGGCGTGAAGGGTCCACAGATGACAACATTGCAAGCTCCAATCCAGCCCCCGGCGAAGTCGTTGAGGTGGGGTGAGGGCGCTCTCATCGGGGTGTTCTCCCTCTTCGCCCTTTTCTCGATCGTCGTGGCGGCGAAGGCCTACACGCCGGAATTCGCGTTCCACGCTTACCTGTTCGCCGCGGCGAGCATCGCGGCCGTGTTCGCCATCGGCAACCGCTACATGAACCGCCCGGCCGGCCCTGTGCCGCAGTTCATTGACGGCAAGCCCAACTACAACATGGGCGTGGTGAAGTTCGCCACCATCGCCGCCGTGGTGTGGGGCATCGCCGGCTTCCTGGTGGGTGTCATCGCCGCGCTGCAGCTGGCCTTCCCGCTGTTCAACTTCGATCTGCCCTGGATTTCATTCGGCCGGTTGCGGCCGCTGCACACCTCGGCGGTGATCTTCGCCTTCGGCGGCAACGTGCTCCTCGCCACGTCCTTCTACGTGGTGCAGCGGACCTCGCGCGCCCGCCTCGCTGGCGACCTCGCCCCGTGGTTCGTGATCCTCGGCTACAACTTCTTCATCGTCATTGCCGGTACGGGCTACCTGCTCGGCATCACCCAGGGCAAGGAATACGCCGAGCCCGAGTGGTATTCCGACCTGTGGCTCACCGTGGTCTGGGTCACCTACCTGCTGGTGTTCCTGGTGACGCTGCTGAAGCGCAACGAGCCGCATATCTATGTGGCCAACTGGTTCTACCTGGCCTTCATCATCACCATCGCGGTCCTGCATCTCGGCAACAACGCCACCATCCCGGTGTCGGTCTTCTCGCCGAAGTCCTACATCCTGTGGTCCGGCGTGCAGGACGCCATGTTCCAGTGGTGGTACGGCCACAACGCGGTGGGCTTCTTCCTGACCGCCGGCTTCCTCGCCCTGATGTACTATTTCATCCCGAAGCGCGCCGAGCGGCCGGTCTATTCCTACCGCCTGTCCATCGTGCACTTCTGGGCGCTGATCTTCATCTACATCTGGGCCGGCCCGCACCACCTGCACTACACGGCGCTGCCGGACTGGGCGCAGACGCTGGGCATGACCTTCTCGGTGATCCTGTGGATGCCCTCTTGGGGCGGCATGATCAACGGCCTCATGACGCTCTCCGGCGCCTGGGACAAGCTGCGCACCGATCCCGTCATCCGCATGATGGTGGTGGCCGTCGCCTTCTACGGCATGTCCACCTTCGAAGGTCCGATGATGTCGGTGAAGGCGGTGAACTCGCTCAGCCACTACACCGAATGGACCATCGGCCACGTGCACTCCGGCGCGCTGGGCTGGGTGGCCTACATCTCCTTCGGCGCCATCTACTGCCTGGTGCCCTGGCTCTGGAACAAGCGCGAAATGTATTCGGTCAAGGCCATCAACTGGCACTTCTGGGTCTCGACCCTCGGCATCGTGCTCTACATCTCCTCGATGTGGGTCGCGGGCATCCTGCAGGGCCTCATGTGGCGCGCCTACACGCAGCTGGGCTTCCTCGAATACTCGTTCATCGAGACGGTCGAGGCGATGCATCCGCTCTACGTGATCCGTGCCCTGGGCGGCATCCTCTTCCTCACGGGCGCTCTCATCATGGCCTGGAACATCTGGAAGACCATCACCACGCCCCAGACCGCAGCCGAGCGCGAGCTCGCCCTGCAGGCGGCCGAGTGAGGAGGCGAGCATGGCAACCCAAGGCACCTCCATCTGGTCCAAGCACCAGATCTTCGAGAAGCACTCCTACTGGCTGATGCTGGGCATCCTGGTGATGATCTCCATCGGCGGCCTCGTCGAGATCGCGCCGCTCTTCTACCTGAAGAGCACCATCGAGAAGGTGGAGGGCATGCGTCCCTACACCCCGCTCGAGCTGGCCGGTCGCAACATCTACGTCCGCGAGGGCTGCTACAACTGCCACTCGCAGATGATCCGCCCGCTGCGCGACGAGGTGGAGCGCTACGGCCACTACTCGCTGGCGGCCGAGAGCATGTACGACCGCCCGTTCCAGTGGGGCTCCAAGCGCACCGGCCCCGACCTTGCCCGCGTCGGCGGCAAGTATTCGGACCTGTGGCAGGTGGAGCACCTGAACAACCCGCGCTCCGTGGTGCCGGCCTCCATCATGCCGAGCTACCCCTGGCTGGCGAAGACCAAGCTCAACGCCAAGCACATCGGCGAGGAAATGCGGGTCCAGCAGGTCCTCGGCGTGCCCTACACCGACGAGATGATCGCCAAGGCGCAGGATGACCTGAAGACCCAGGCGACCACCGACGCGGCCGACTCCGACGGCCTGCAGAAGCGCTATCCCAAGGCGCAGGGCCGCGACTACGACGGCAATCCCGGCGAACTCACCGAGGCCGACGCGCTCATCGCCTATCTGCAGATGCTGGGCACGCTCGTCGACTTCAAGCTCTACGACAACCAGGCGAATGTGAGGTGATCGATGCACGACACCTATCTCGGTCTCGCGGCCTTCGCCCAGACGGGGGGCCTGATCCTCTTCGTCGTCGCCTTCCTGCTGGTGGTCGCTTACGCCTTCTGGCCCTCTAAAGCGAGGAAGAAGGAATTCGACGACGCCGCCAACATTCCGCTCAAAGAGGATTGATCCCGTGAGCACGACCAACGACACCCACGGCAAGGTCGACCAGGCAACCGGCGTCTCGACCACCGGTCATGAATGGGATGGCATCTCCGAACTGAACAACCCGCTGCCGCGCTGGTGGCTGTGGGTGTGGTACGCCTGCATCGTCTGGGCGATCGGCTACTGGATCCTGTATCCGGCGTGGCCGCTCGTTTCCTCCGCGACGCCGGGCCTCCTCGGCTGGCATTCGCGCTCGGCGGTGGCGATGCAGATCGCCGATCTCAACGCCATCCGGTCGGAGAGCGCGGCCAAGCTCGCCAACGCCTCGCTCGAGCAGATCGAGCAGACGCCGACGCTGCTCTCCCTCGCCCGGGCGCAGGGCCGCGTGGCCTTCGCCGACAATTGCGCGCCCTGCCACGGCGCGGGCGGCGGCGGCGCCACCGGCTTCCCCAACCTCAATGACGACGACTGGCTGTGGGGCGGTTCGCTGGAGCAGATCCAGACGACCATCGAGCACGGCATCCGCGCCAACGATCCCGACACCCGCCAGGGCAGCATGCCGGCCTTCGGCAAGGACGGCATCCTGCAGAAGCCGGAAATCTCGGCGGTGGCGGACTATGTGCGGACCCTCTCCGGCATCGCCAAGCCCGGCGCAGATTTCGCCAAGGGCAAGGAAGTGTTCGAGGGCAATTGCGCCGCGTGCCACGGCGAGGATGGCAAGGGCAACCAGGAGATGGGCGCCCCCAACCTCACCGACGGCATCTGGCTCTACGGCTCCGACAAGGCCACCATCGAGTATGGTGTCACCAACGGACGCGGCAACGTGATGCCGGCCTGGCACGCGCGCCTCGACCCGACCACGATCAAGGCGCTCACCGTCTACGTCCACTCGCTGGGTGGCGGACGCTGAGCCTGAAGTCCGGGGCTTTCCGCCCCGGACGCGCCCACCGGCCAGTCTTCCGGGCGGACACGCGCACCGCCCGGATTGGCCGAGAGGCGCAGATGCCAAAAGGTCGCGCGACCAAACGTCGGCGCGACCTTTTGCTTTGGGGATCACATCTACATTCTAAGATATGAATGTAGTGCAGCAGAACGGAGACGGGGGTCTTCGCGTCTGCGCCCGAGGGGCACGGCCCCGACACGTATGGCCGGTCCGTCTTGACCGGCGAACCGCGGTGAAGATGATGACTGCCCTGTCCACCAAGTCCGAGGACAAGAAGGCCCCCGTGGTCGTGAGCGGCGACGACGACATCCCGCTCTACGAAGCCCGGCGCCAGATCTATCCCCAGAGCGTCCACGGTCGCTTCCGCACCATCAAGTGGGTTTTGCTCGGGATCACCCTCGGCATCTACTATCTGCTGCCGTTCGTGCGCTGGGACCGCGGGCCGGACGCGCCCAATCAGGCCGTGCTCATCGATTTCCCGGCCCGCCGCTTCTACTTTTTCTTCCTCGAGATCTGGCCCCAGGAATTCTATTACGTCGCCGGCCTGCTCATCCTCTCCGCGCTCATCCTGTTCCTGATGAACGCGGTGGCCGGCCGCGTCTGGTGCGGCTATCTCTGCCCGCAGACGGTGTGGACCGACCTGTTCATGGCCGTGGAGCGCCTGATCGAGGGCGACCGCCGCGAGCGGATGATTTCCGATGCCGCGCCGTGGACCATGGAGAAGGTCGCCCACAAGACGCTGAAGCACTCCGTCTGGCTGTTGATCGCCTGGTGGACCGGCGGCGCCTGGGTGCTCTATTTCGCCGATGCGCCCACTCTGGTGGTGGAACTCGCCACCTTCCAGGCGCCCGCCATGGCCTACATGTCCATCGCGGTTTTGACCTTCACCACCTATGCCCTCGCCGGCCACATGCGCGAGCAGGTCTGCACCTATATGTGCCCGTGGCCGCGCATCCAGGCCGCGCTGACCGACGAATACGCGCTCAACGTCACCTATCTCTACGATCGCGGCGAACCCCGCGGCTCGGTGAAGAAGGCGGCTGTGCTGCGCGAGAAGGGGCTGCCCGCCGGCGACTGCGTGGATTGCGGCCAGTGCGTCGCGGTGTGTCCCACGGGCGTCGACATCCGCCACGGTCTCCAGCTGCCCTGCATCCAGTGCGGCCTGTGCATCGATGCCTGCAACACGGTGATGCATAAGATCGGCCGCCCGGGGAACCTCATCACCTATGAGAGCGAGGCGAATCTTGAGGCGCGCGCCGCCGGCAAGCCCTTCGTCCAGCGCATCCTGCGCCCGCGCACCATCCTCTACGGCGTGCTGATCGCCCTCGTTTCCGGCCTCATGCTCACCGCGCTGATCGGGCGCTCGACGGAAGGCGTCGCCGCCATCCACGACCGCAACCCGCTGTTTGTGCGGCTCTCCAGCGGTGCGATCCGCAATGCCTACACCATCCGCCTCATCAACAAGAAGCTGGAGGAGCGGACCTTCATCCTCTCCGTCGAGGGCGTTCCCGACGCCAGCCTCGAAGTGATCGGCGACAATGCGGACGGCCTCACCATCGGCCCGGACCAGACGCGGGAGGTGCGCGTGCTCGTCACCACCGGCGACAAGCTTCCGCCCGCGGCTTCCCTGCCGGTGACGTTCCGCATCCGCGACAAGGCCTCCGGCCTGTCGGCCTCCGTCACCGACCATTTCATCGGCCCCTGAGCGGGCCGCACGAAGGGAAACACACCATGGCTCGAGCCTCTGCCCCGGCCGCCACCCCCCCGAAGGCACCGCGCGAACTGACCGGCCGCGCGGTGCTCGCCATCCTCCTCGCCTTCTTCGGCGTGGTCATCGGCGTCAACGTCATCATGGCGCGCTTCGCCGTCACCACCTTCGCGGGGGTGGAGACCGAAAGCTCCTACAAGGCCGGCCTTGCCTTCACCGCCGAGCATCAGGCGGCCGAGCGGCAGGCGGCCATGCACTGGAAGGTGGATGTGTCGCTCGGCTCGCTCGGCGGCGGCGCCCGCGAGGTCAACATCGTGGTGCGCGACGCCAATGGAAAGCCGCTCACCAACCTCGTCGCCGACGGCGAGCTTGCCCATCCCACCGACGCCCGCCGCGATGTGGCGCTGGACCTCGAACCGCTGGGCGACGGCCGCTACCGCGCCCGGACCCAGGCCGGCGCCGGCCAGTGGGATCTGGTGATTGATTTTGCGCAAGGCGGCGAGCGGGTCTTCCGGTCCAAGAATCGTGTGCAGCTTCCGTAAGCCGCTTAAACGGGCAACCGGCATCCTCCGGGCCTCCCGAGGCGGCATCGAGACTGCCGGGCGGCTACCGTCCAGTGCCGTCCGTGCCTTGGGTACGAGAGGCTGGGCGGCTCGTCGCGCCGCCGGCCTGTCGTACTCTTTTTATTTCATGGCACGGTGCTGATCCGTGTTGCGGGCTGAGCCCGCACCCCTCCCTGCAGCCCCCGGGGACCTGAAGATGTCTGAGGCGATCGACTATTCCATCTTCGTCGGCACGTCCGAGGACGGTCTGGCGCAGATGAGCCTCGCCATCGACGGCATCGATTGCGCCGCCTGCATCGGCGAGATCGAGAACGGGGTGAAGGCGCTGCCCGGCGTGGTGCGCGCCCGCCTCAACTACTCGACCCACCGCCTCACCGTCGCCTGGTCGGAAGGCACCTCGCCGGACCGGGTGGTGGGGCAGCTGGAGGCGCTCGGCTACCGCGCCCATCCCTTCGCCGGCCGGGCGGAGGAGAGCGAGGCGCGGCACGCCCGCTGGCTGCTGCGCTGCCTCGGCGTCGCGGGCTTTGCGGCCATGAACATCATGCTGCTGTCGGTCTCGGTGTGGTCGGGCAATGTCACCGACATCACCCCCGAGACGCGTGATTTCTTCCACTGGATCTCCGCGCTCATCGCGCTGCCAGCGGCGGCCTATGCGGGGCAGCCCTTCTTCCAGAGCGCGGTCAGGGCCATCCGCTCCGGCCGGCTGAACATGGACGTGCCGATCACCATCGGCGTCACGCTGGCGCTGGGCATGAGCGTGCTGGAAACGGCCATGAGCCAGCCCCACGCCTATTTCGACAGCGCCATCATGCTGCTGTTCTTCCTCCTCGCCGGCCGCTACCTCGATCACGAGGCGCGCCGGCGCACCCGGGCCACGGCTGGCAACATCGCCGCGCTTCGGGGCGAGATGGCCCATCGCATCGGCGCCGACGGCGTGCCCGTGCTGGTGCCGGTGCAGGCGCTCCAGCCGGGCGACACCATCCTCATCCATCCCGGCGAGCGGGTGGCGGCGGACGGCGTCGTCGCCTCCGGCCTCTCGGCGGTGGACGAAAGCCTCGTCACCGGCGAGACGCTGCCCCGGGCGCTCAAGGCGGGAGATCACGTCTATGCCGGCAGCCTCAACGGCGAGGGCGCGCTGCACCTCACCGTCACCGCCGGCGGCGAGAACACCCTGGTGGACGACGTGCAGCGGCTGCTCGACGGCGCTCTGGCCGAGAAGGGCGCCTATGTGCGCCTCGCCGACCGGGTGGCGCGGCTCTATGCGCCGATGGTGCACCTCACCGCCCTGGTCTCGGCCATCGGCTGGCTGCTGGCGGGCTCCGGGCTGCACGATGCGGTGATGATCGCGGTGGCCGTGCTCATCATCACCTGCCCCTGCGCGCTGGCGCTCGCCGTGCCGGCGGTGCAGGTGACGGCGACGGGAAGGCTGTTCCGCGCCGGGATGCTCATCAATGCCGGCGACATGCTGGAGCGCCTCGCCGCCGTGGACACGGTGGTGTTCGACAAGACCGGCACCCTGACCCTGCCCGAGCCGGCGCTGGCCTTGCCGAGCGGCGCCGATCCGGACCTGGTGGCGCTGGCCGGCCGGCTGGCCCTGTCGAGCCGTCATCCGCTCGCCGGCGTCATCGCCGCACGGGCGAAGGGGCCGGCGCTGGAGCATGTCACCGAGGTGAGCGGGCAGGGCATCGAGGCGATCATCGAGGGACGACGCGCCCGTCTCGGCAGCCTCTCCTTCTGCGAGGCCGTGGCTCCCGCCGATCTGCCCGCCGACGCCTCACTCATCGCCTTCCGCCATGGGGAGAAAGTGCTCGTCATGGGCGTCGCCCAGGCGCTGCGGCCCGATGCGTGCGAGGTGGTCGCCGAGCTGAAGGCGCGTGGTCTCGACGTGCGCATCCTCTCGGGCGATCGTCCCGCCGCCGTGGCCCCGGTCGCCGTGGCGCTCGGCATTGCGCAGGCCGAAGCCGGCCTCAAGCCCGCCGACAAGATCGCCGCGCTGGACGCCCTCAAGGCCGAGGGCCGCCGCGTGCTCATGGTCGGCGACGGCCTCAACGACGCGCCAGCCCTTGCGGCGGCGGCCGTGTCCCTCTCGCCTGCGACCGGTGCGGCCGTCACCCAGGCCCATGCGGACGCGGTGTTCCTCGGCCGCCGGCTGTGGCCCGTGCTCGCCGCGGTGGACGGTGCCCGCACGGCGGCGCGGCTCATGCGGCAGAACCTCGCCATTGCGGTCGGCTACAACATCATCGCGGTGCCGCTCGCCATCGCCGGCTTCGTGACGCCGCTGGTGGCGGCGCTCGCCATGTCCGGCTCTTCCATCCTTGTGACCGTGAACGCCTTGCGCGCGGCCCGTCCCGGGCGCAAGGAAGAGGCGGTGGGGGATGACAGCGCGACGGGCGAAGCCGGTGCGCTCACGGAGGTGGCGGCGTGAACGTCCTCGTCTATCTCGTGCCCCTCGCGCTGCTGCTCGGCCTCGGCGGCCTGTTCGCCTTCCTGTGGAGCCTCAAGAGCGGGCAGTATGACGATCTCGACGGCGCGGCCGTTCGGGTGCTCTCCGACGACGACCTGCCGGACAGTGCAAGACCCGCGTCCAGTGCCGCGCCGGAAAGGCACCACTCGTGAGGCGCGCCGCGCCCGCTCCCGAGCCCCGCGCGGGGATGCTGGTCTGCGTCTGCGACCCGCAGCTCGACGCTCCGGCCAATGACAACGGCCCCCGTGCCGTCTCCACCTTCGGCCTCGCGGTGGGCTTCGCCTTCGCCGTGCTGGCGCAGACGGTGGCTTCCGCCGCCTTGCCGCTGGCCGGTGCGCAGTTGGCCCCCCGGCCGGAACTGGTGACATGGCCGTTCGCCGCCCTACTGCTCGGCGCGGCGCTCGCCTCCTTCCCCGCCTCCTTCCTGCGCGATGCCTTCGGCCGGCGCACCGGCTTTGCGCTCGGCGCCTCGGTGGGCATCGCCGGCGGCGCCCTGCTGGTGGCGGCGCTGATCCAGCGGCAGTTCGCCTGGGCCTGCCTTGGTGCCCTCTGGCTCGGCATGGCGCAGGGCTTCTCCTTCTTCTACCGGCACGAGGCGGCCGCCGCGAGCGGGCGGCCCGCCGCCGCCACGGCCGGGGTGCTGGCTGGTGGCCTCCTCGCGGCTGTGGCCGGGCCGACGCTGGCGGGCTTCGCCGAAAGCCTCGCCGCCCCCTTCTTCCTGGTCGGCGCGGCTGCGTTGGCGGCGCTGGCGCACACCTGCTCGCTGGGCGTCGCGGTGATGCTGGCGGACGATCCCACTTCCACCTTCCGCCCCAAGGTGACGGCGCCCCTCTCGGCCATCGTGTGGCCGACGCTGGTGGCCGGCACGGCGTGGTTCGGCATGAACGCCGTCATGTCCGGGGCGCCGCTGGCGCTGGTGGGCTGCGGCATCGGCGGGGCGGCGGTGTTCGGCTTCATCGCTTTGCACGTCGCGGCCATGTATGCGCCCGCCGTCCCGCTGGCCCTCGCCGGGGACCGCCTGCCGCCGCTGGCCATCGCGCTGACGGGCGTCGTGCTCGTCGCCATCGGCGTGCCGCTGCAGCGGCTCGCGACGCCGGAGAGCATCACGGCGGCGCTGATCTGCGTCGGCGCCGGCTGGTCCGTCGCCACGGTGGGGGCGACCGCCTGGATCTACCAGTCCGGCCAGCCGAGCCGCCTCGCTCTGGCGCTCCATGACGGCGGCCTGTTTGCCCTCGCCATCTGCGGCGCGCTCACCGGCTACCTGCTGGCCTGAATCGTCCCGGAGCGGTAGGCAGGGGGAGACGAACCCCGGAGCCTCGCCGTGACCCATCCCTTCGCCCTCGATGGACAGACCGCCCTCGTCACCGGCTCGGCCTCCGGCCTCGGCTTCGAGATGGCGCTGGCGCTGGCGCAGGCCGGCGCCCATGTGCTGGTGAACGGGCGCCATGCCGAGCGGCTGGGCGCCGCCGTCACCGCCATCATCCGCAAGGGCGGCAAGGCGGAACCCTTCCTGCTCGACGTGTTCGACGCGGCGGCGGTGGATGCGGTCCTGGCCAAGGCCCCGCCCATCCACATCCTCGTCAACAATGCCGGCGCCCGCGACCGCCGCGCCTTCCTCGACATGGAGGATGCCGACTTCCGCCGGCTGGTGGAGGTGGACCTCCTCGCCCCCGCTCATCTCACCCGGCAGGTGGCGCGGGGCATGGTGGCGCGCAAGGCGGGCGGGCGCGTCATCAACATCACCTCCATCGCCGGGCCGCTCTCCCGCGCCGGGGATGCCGCCTACACCACGGCCAAGGGCGGGCTGGAGGCGCTGACCCGCGCGCTCGCCGCCGATCTCGGCCCGCACGGCATCACGGTGAACGCCATCGCCCCCGGCTACATGCTCACGGCCGCCAACGAGGCGCAGTCGCGCGACCAGACGCTCAGGGAATGGCTCTCCCGCCGCACCTCGCTCGGCCGTTGGGGGCATCCGGAGGAGGTGGCGGGGGCGGCGGTGTTCCTCGCCTCGCCGGCGGCCTCCTACATCACCGGCCAGATCCTGGCGGTGGATGGGGGCTATATGGCCCACTTCTGAGGCGCGCCTCAGCGCACCCAGAAGCGCGGCATGAACAGCACCAGCACGGTGAGGATCTCGAGCCGCCCCAGCATCATGGCGGCGGTCAGCAGCCACAAGGCGGGATCGGGCAGGCCGCCGAAATTGGAGGCCGGCCCCACCACAGGACCGAGGCCCGGCCCCACATTGGCGAGGCAGGCGATGGCCGCCGAGAAGGCGGTGCGCAGATCGAGCCCCATCGCGTTCAGCGCGACGCCCACCAGGAAGAAGGTGAGGAGATAGAGGAAGACGAAGGAGAGCACCGAGCCCACCACGTCGTCAGACACCGGCGCCCCGCCATAGCGGATGGGGAAGATGCCGGCCCGGAACGAGATGCGCTTCAGGTGCTGGCGGATGGCCTTGGCGGTGATGGCGAGCCGGAGCGCCTTCAGCCCGCCCGAGGTGGAGCCGGTGCAGCCGCCGAGGAACATGAGCACGAAGAAGAGGGCATCCGAGAACGGGCCCCAGTTGGTGTAGTCCACCGACATGAAGCCGGTGGTGGAAATGAGCGAACTCACCGTGAACAGCGCGCTGCGCAGCGCCATCTCGCCGCTGGCGATGCCCTGTAGGCTCTGCTGGGCGAAGGACAGCAGCGTGAACACGCCGACGATGGCGAGGAAGACCCGCACCTCGGGATTGGTGAACAGCCGGCTCGCATCCCCCGACAGCGCCCGCACATAGAGCGGGAAGGGCAGGGCCGCGGCGAGCATGAAGACGATGGCCACATAGTCCACCGCCGGGCTGGCGAACACCGAGAGCGAGGAATCCGAATTGGCGAAGCCGCCACTCGACAAAGTGGACATGGCGAGCGTCACCGCATCGAACGGCTTGAGGCCCGCCGCCAGATAGCACCCGGCGCAGATGACGGTGAGCAGCACGTAGGCCTGGAGCAGGCGCTTGGCGATGCTGCCCGCGCGCGGCAGGAACTTGTCGGACTTGTCGGAGGATTCGGTGCGGAACAGCTGCATCCCGCCGATGGAGAGCACCGGCATCACGGCGATGGCGATGGCGATGATGCCGATGCCGCCGAACCAGTGCAGCAGCGCCCGCCACAGGAGGATGCCCGGCGACATGGCGTCGAGCCCCGACATGACACTGGCGCCGGTGGTGGTGAGGCCGGACATGCTCTCGAACATGGCCCGCGTGAAGGAGAGGCGCGAAGACCCCCACATGAGCGGCAGCGCGGCGAACACCGAGAGCACCACCCAGACCGAGGTGGTGAGCACGAAGGCCTGACGCAGATCGAGCTTGCGGGTGAGCTGGCCGCGCCCGGTCATCCACAGGAGCACGCCGACGAAGATGGTGACGGCGGCCGAGCCGACGAAAGCCGCGCCGGCGAACGTCTCCCGGCTGTTGGCGCGGGCGGCGAAATCGGCCACGGCGGGCGCCAGCATGGCGGCGCCGAGGATGGCGAGCAGGATGCCGAGCGTGGCCGCGACCGGGCGCAGGCTGAGGACCGATACGGCCTCGGCCTCCACGGTGGGAATGCCCGCGTGCATGATCTCCCCTCTCGCCCGGTTCGCTGCAACGTCAATAAAGGACAGGGGCCAAAAAAAGCTAAAGCCGAAAAGGCCAAGGCTGAAAAAGGTTAAAGCTGAACAGGTTTCCCCGCCCGGCCTGCGCCGGGCGGATGGGTGGGGTCAGTTGAGGACGCGGCGCACGTCCGGCACGTCCAGCGAGAAGGCCGGGATCTCGATGGAGAAGGCCTCCCCCGTGTCGGTGACCATCTCGTAGCGTCCGCGGATGATGCCGGTGGCTGTGTTGAGCGGCACCCCGCTCGTGTATTCGAACCGGCCGCCGGGCGGCAGGGTCGGTTCCTCGCCGACGACGCCGGCCCCGTGCACCTCCTCGGTGCGGCCGTTGGCATCGGTGATGATCCAGTGGCGCGCCTTGAGCTGCACCGTCTCCTGGCCCAAATTGGCCACCTCGATCGTATAGGCCCAAAAATGACGGCCCTGGTCGGGCTCCGACCGCTCGGCCACATAACGCGGCGTCGCGGTCACCTGAATATTCCGAGTGATGGCGCGGTACATACCCGCTCGACCTCCTCACACCGCGGGAGAAAATGCCCCCGCGGCGCATAGTGAACCTGCGTTGTCGCCCGCGCGCAACAGGACATGGTGCGGCGCGGCAGTCCGCGCGGCACGACGCCTGCAATCACAAGGCTTCGGCGGCTCCGGTCAGGTCGGCGATCAGGTCGTCGGCATGCTCGAGGCCCACGGAGAGGCGCAGGAGGCCGTCGGAAATGCCCATCTCCGCCCGCGTCTCCGGCGTGAATCGCTGGTGCGTGGTGGTGGCGGGGTGGGTGATGAGGCTCTTCGCATCGCCCAGATTGTTGGAGATGCGGATGAGCCGCAGGGCGTTGGCGAAGCGGAAGGCGCCGGCCTTGCCATCCTTCACCACGAAGGTGACGAGGGTGCCGCCGCCCTTCATCTGCCGTTTCGCCAGCTCTGCCTGCGGATGATCGGCGCGGCCGGGATAGATCACCTTTTCCACGCCCGGCAGGGCGGCGAGGGCGTCAGCCACCTTGCCGGCGCTCGCTTGCATGCGCTCCACGCGCAGGGCCAGCGTCTCCAGCCCCTTCAGCATGATCCACGCATTGAAGGGCGAGATGGAGGGGCCGGTCTGGCGCAGGAAGGTCTGGAGGTGGTCGGTGACGAACTGCTTGGAGGAGAGGATCACCCCGCCGAGGCAGCGGCCCTGGCCGTCCACATGCTTGGTGGTGGAATAGACCACCACATCCGCTCCCAGCTCGAACGGATGCTGGAGGAGGGGGGTGGCGAACACGTTGTCCACCACGAGGCGCGCGCCGGCTTTGTGCGCGATCTCGGCCACCGCGGCGATGTCGATGAGGTCGAGCGTCGGGTTGGTGGGGCTTTCGAGGAACAGGATCTTGGTGTTGGGCTTCACGCCCGCCTTCCAGGCGTCGAGGTCGCCGCCGTCGATGAGCGTGGTCTCGACGCCGAAGCGGGGGAGGAAGTCCTCCAGGATCCAGCGGCAGGAGCCGAACAAAGCGCGAGCGGCGAGCACATGGTCGCCGGCGGAGAGCTGGCACAGGAGGGCGGCATTCACCGCCGCCATGCCGGAGGCCGTGGCGCGCGCCGCTTCCGCCCCTTCGAGCAGCGCCATGCGCTCCTCGAACATGGCGGTGGTGGGGTTGGAATAGCGGGAATAGACGAAGCCGGGGTCCTCGCCCTTGAAGCGCGCCTCGCAGCTTTCGGCGTCGTCATAGACGAAGCCCTGCGTCAGGAAGAGCGCCTCGGAGGTTTCGCCGAAGGGGGAGCGCGTCGTCCCGCCATGGACTAGCCGTGTTTCCGGGTGGAGTGTAAGGGGATCGCGGGGGACGAACCGGGGGGGCTTTGGCGCCACGGACATGACGGTCTCCGAGGGGAGGCCGAGGGGACCGGACCGGGCGTTCGCCATATGCGCAGACGGAGCTGCTGCACAGACGGACCGACCTTGTCGTCTCCCCGGCCTTTTAGCATGGTTGTTTAACGTGGCTGCAAGCCGGCCGGCTCAAATTCTCCACGGCCGCACTAAAGAGCGGGGCCCCCTTGGCGTCAAGGGCTCCGTCCGGTAAATCGAACAAAAAGGACGGGAAAGCGGATATGACGATGCGTGCCACGGAGCATCTGAAGCCCGGCATCCTGCCTGCAGAGGCAATCGGGGCGCTGAAGGCGTCCGGCGCCATCGCCTGCCGCAAGGCGCTGGACGACGACCAGATCCAGCCGGCGAGCCTGGACCTGCGCCTCGGCCGCACCGCATGGCGGGTGCGCGCGAGCTTCCTGCCGGGCGCCGGCGTCTCGGTGAAGGAACGGCTGGGCGACCTCGCCCTGCACGATTTCGATCTCACCAAGGGCGCGGTGCTGGAAACCGGCTGCGTCTATCTGGTGGAACTGTTCGAGCGGCTGAAGCTGCCGGCGGATCTGGCCGCCGCCGCCAACCCCAAGAGCTCCACCGGGCGGCTCGACGTGTTCGTGCGCGTCATCACCGATGGCGCCCGCGCGTTCGACACCATCCCGGCCGGCTATAACGGCCCGCTCTATCTGGAAATCTCGCCGCGCACCTTCCCCATTCTCGTGCGCACCGGCTCGCGCCTGTCGCAGGTGCGGTTCCGGCGCGGCGTGTCACGGCTGTCCGATCTGGAGCTTCTGAATCTCCAGACCGCCGAATGCCTCGTGGATGCGACGAGCCCGGACGTGGCGGCGGGCGGCATCGCGCTGGGCGTGGACCTCGCCGGCGATGCGCTGGGCGGGCTCATGGGCTTCCGCGCCAAGAAGCATACGGGCGTGATCGACGTGGACCAGGCCGGCGTGCTGGACGTGGCGGACTTCTGGGAACCCATCCATGTGCGGCCGGATCGCCCCGCCAGCCTCGTGCTCGACCCGGATGCCTTCTACATCCTCGCCTCCCGCGAGGCGGTGCATGTGCCGCCGGACTATGCGGCGGAGATGGTGCCGTTCGATCCGCTGGTGGGCGAGTTCCGGGTGCATTATGCCGGCTTCTTCGACCCCGGCTTCGGCAATCCGGCGGCCGGCGGGCGCGGTGCGCGGGCGGTGCTGGAGGTGCGCTCCCGCGAGGTGCCGTTCATCCTGGAGCACGGGCAGACCGTGGGCCGCCTCGTCTACGAACGCATGGCCGCGCGCCCCCACACGCTCTATGGCGCCGACATGCGCTCCCACTATCAGGGCCAGGGGCTGAAGCTCTCCAAGCACTTCAAGCCGGTCGCGCTCTAGAGCGCGATCCGAGCGGATCAAAATCAACCCGCTCCGTGAGTCGCCCTCTGAACCCAGAGTGGAGAACGCGCCGGCTCGTCCTTGGAGCGCTCCGTTGCGCGTGTCGACGGGGATGCAGCTGATTTGAACGTTGGCCGTCGTTAAAGGTGGCCGTCGTTAAAGAAAGCCGCAGCGGGCGCCAGACACGGCTTGCGTATGACGGGTCAGCGCGAAATGGTCGCCTTCCACTTACCCGCAGCTTTCGACCAGGCGCAATTGTAATCGCCGGCGATTATATTGCCCTTTACGGTTCCGGTATATTCGCAGCCGGCCTTGCCGACGCCGGGCCCGGACGTGTCATCCCGCGTGATCGAAACGACATTTCCACTCACGGTCATCTGAAGACTGGCGCGGACAACGCGATTGTCTTTGGTCCAGACGGCCTGAAATGTGTTGGACCGGCCGACGCGCGTCCACACGCCCTGCCATCCGGCTTCCTGCTCGTTCCAGATTGTGCCCAGATCGACGGGCGTCTGGGCGTTGGCCAGATGCATTCCCGCAGTCGTAAGCGCCATCACGGCGACCAAATTGCAAACGCCAGCCCGCGTCATCGTTTCCCCCCATGGGTGATGGTCGTGGCCCCCAATTTTGCCCGGCCGTCACCCCGATTTCGACTGTACAGCCACGTGGACTGCGAGCAAGGCGGGATCTAAGGCGCTGGCGTGGCCGGGGCGGCGCCCGCAGCGATCATGTCTTCCTTGCGCCATGGCTTGTCGCGCAGGCCCGCATTGAGTTCACGCAGCGGGCGCAGCAGCGCTTCCGAATAGGCGAGATAGTCCGCTACCAGCGGCAAAGTTTCCCTGAGCTTGGCGTCGTCGGCGAGGCCGAGCACGGTGGAAACGGCGGCGGCCACGGCGGGATTGGCGGCATCGGCGCTGCCGGCGCCGGCCTCCCCCAGCACCACCTCGAAGGCGGTGAGGGTGCGCGAGCGGGCGGCCTCCACCACGGTCACGAGTTGCTCCGAGGGGTTCGCGGCGGCGAGCCGGTGGGCCACGTCCTCCATGAGGGCGAGATAGGTGATGAGCACGTCGAGGGTGGAGACGATGTTGGCCACATCTCCCGCCGAATGGCCGAACACCTGCTCGGCGCCGAGATTGGGCAGGCGCAGGCCGAGGGAGCGGACGTCCCGCACCAGCGCCGCGACACTGGTCGTCTCGCCGGGATGCGGCCACCACGATGCAAAGGCCGCCCGGCAGCGCCGGAGCAGCGCGCGCACCTCGGGCCGCACCTGATCGGTGAGGTAGACCGGCAGCACGATGAACGACACCGCCAGCGCCACCGCCGCGCCGATGGCCGTCTCATAGACGCGGGCGACCATGCCCTCCGGCCCGAGCCCGGAGATGATGTGAAGACCCAGCACCACCGAGAGGCCGACCGCGGCGGAGGCGATGTCGTAACGGTCCTTCTGGGTCACCACGGCGATCATCTGCGCCAGCATGCAGAAGCCGGCCATGACCCAGATCTGCCCTTCCAGCGCGAGGAACAGGCCGAAGCCCAGCGCCACGCCGATGAGCGTGCCCACCGTGCGGTAGCGCACCCGCATGTAGGTCTCGCCCACGCTGTTGCCGATGACGAACATGACCGTCATCGTCGCCCAATAGGCATGGTCGAGATGGACGATGAGGTCGAAGGCCGTGGTGATGGCGGTTGCCATGGCCCCCTGGCAGGCGACCCGGTAGGGCGCGGAGAGGATCTGGCGGCCGTCCGGCGCCTTCACGAAGAGGGGGATCGCCCTGGGCGGCGGAGGCAGGGCGTCCTGCTCGTCATCGGGATGGGGCGGCGGGAAGGGCGCCATCTCGGCCGCCGCGATGCCGGTGACCACCATGGAGAGGCGATCGAAGGCCGTGAGCGCCCGCAGAAGCGCGAAGCGCGCCTCGCCGGGCAGGTCCGGCGAGAAGGCAACGAGACGCAATTGCGCCACCGCGCGCTCGAACCGTTCTTCCGCATGGACATCGGAGACATCCACCGCCTCCAGCCGGCGGGCGATGTGGTCGGCTGCGGCGGCGAAGGGCTGGCGCCAGTCCACGGTGTCGGGCGTCTTCTGCGGCACGCAGCCGGCGAGAAGCTGCACCGCCACGCGCAGGCGATAGAAGCGCACGCGCAGCTGCTCGAAATCGGGCTGGGCGGCGGGATCTTCCGCGATGGCATTGGCGAGGGCGTTCCAGACGCGCCCGCGCAGGTGCTCCAGCACCTCGGACGCATCCGGCGGGAAGGGATGATTGTCGCGCACCGCCGCCGACAGCTCGCGCAGGTAGGTGGCGACGGCGCTCTGCATGTCGAGGGTGGTGTCCACGAAGGCATTCACCGCCGACGGCCGCCACGGCGAGAGCCGCACCGCCGCCGCCACCAGCGCCCCCTGGCAGAAGGCGAGGAGCAGCATGGCCGCCTCCATCCGCGTTGGGCGGATGATGGTGCCCACCGTCGCCACCACGATCAGCGCGAGGCCGAGGCGCTGGCCGTCCATGCCGGAGCGCCTGAGCGCCAGCGCGATGAAGGACAGCGGGATCAGCAGCAGCTTCTGCACCATGTCGTTGGCCGCGCCGTTGCCGGGGCCGATGGCGGTGAGAAGCACGAGGAAAGCGACGGAGACGCCGAACAGGCGCAGCATGGTGCGCCCCTCGGCGGCGGCGCTGGCGCCGGGATTGAACGAGATCATCACCAGCGCGGCGCAGCCGGCCATCATCGGAAAGGTGGTGTCCATTCCCAAGCGGAACCCCACCGAGGTGGCGTAGCCGGTGGCGATGACGATGACGAATGAGATGCCCAGCGCGAGCGCGCGCGTGGTGTCGATGCCACCGGGATCGTGGTCGGCCAGCCAGTGCTTCACGCGGCGGGCGAACGGCTCGCGCGGACGGTGGCGGGGCGGGGCAAGGGGTTCCATCGTGCGGGCTCGGCTGTTCCTGTCGGGCGGGACGGTGGATGACGAAAGAATTTGGCCTAAGCGCGGTCGCCTTTTCGCAGGCGGGCCTGACGGGGGCGGGTCTGATGGGGATAGTGTGCTCTGGTGGTCAACACGGAGACCGGTCGGCGTGTCACCTTTCAAACTCTACTGCTTCGCCCAGTCGGGCAATGCCTATCGTGCCGCCCTCATGCTGGAGCTGTGCGGGCTCGCCTGGGAGGCCCGGTTCGTCGACTATTTCAACGGCGAGACCCGCACCGAGGCCTACAAGCGCGATGTGAACGAGATGGGCGAGGTGCCGGTGCTGGTGGATGGCGCGCTGAAGCTGTCCCAGTCGGGCGTGATCCTCGACTATCTCGCGAAGAAGACCGGCCGCTTCCTGCCCGACGACGAGGAAGGCCGGCGCGAGGTGCTACGCTGGATTCTCTTCGACAATCACAAGTTCACATCCTACTTCGCCACCCTGCGCTTCATGGTCGATCTGCGGGGCGAGGGCGAGAACGAGCTGACCACCTTCCTCAGGACACGCGCGAAGGCGGCCTATGCCGTCGCGGACAAGCACCTGCAGGCTTCGGACTTCCTCGTGGGCGACCGGCCCACCATCGCCGACATCTCGCTCGCCGGATACATCTACTATCCCGAGCGGGCGGGTGTGGTGGTGGAGGATTATCCCGCTCTGGCCCGCTGGGCCGGCCGCATCGCCGCTTTACCCAGGTGGAAGGCGCCCTACGAGCTCATGCCCGGCCATCCTCTGGTCATCGCCGAGACGCTCTGAGCTTCAACTTTCCGCCGATCTGCTCTAAGCGGATGCGGCAGTGCACAAGCGCCGAACCGCGGCGCGGCAGGTGAAGGCGCCGGGAACGGCGGGTGAACGGGAACACGTTCATGGCGGGTGAGACGACGGCGCGGGTCACGGAGCTTTATGCGGCGAAACTTGCCGCTGGGGAAATCTCGGAAGATCCGGCCCAGGCCGAAGTGGTGAACGAGTTCGCCCGGCTGGAGCTGGAATTGCGGCAGCGGGCGCTGGCGCAGAAATCCTCGGCGCTCGGCTGGCTGTTCCAGCGCCGCGCCCCGGTCCAGCCCAAGGGCATGTATGTCTACGGCAAGGTCGGCCGCGGCAAGACCATGCTCATGGACCTGTTCCTCGATGCGCTGCCGGCCAAGGGCAAGCGCCGGGCGCATTTCCACGAATTCATGGGCGACGTGCACGAGCGCATCTTCCGCGAGCGGCAGGCGCAGAAGCAGGGCGAGCGCAAAAGCGCCGATCCCATCGCCCCGGTGGCGCAGGCGCTGGCCGACGAGGCCAAGGTGCTGTGCTTCGATGAATTCCACGTCACCGATATCGCCGACGCCATGATTCTCGGCCGGCTGTTCGAGAAGCTGTTCGCCGACGGGGTGGTGGTGGTGGCCACCTCCAACGTCGCGCCGAAGGACCTCTATGCCGGGGGACTCAACCGCGCGTTGTTCCTGCCCTTCATCGGCGAGATCGAGCAGCGCATGCGTGTCATGTCCCTCGATTCCCGTACCGACTACCGCATGGAGAAGCTGGAGGGCGTGAGCACCTGGCACACGCCGCTCGGCCCGGCCGCCGACGCGGCGGTGGCGGCGGCCTGGCGGCGTCTCGCCGGCCCCACCGGCGGCAAGCCGGGGGAGATGCTGCTGAAGGGGCGCAAGCTCGCCATCCCCGCCATGGGGCAGGGCGCGGCGCGCTTTTCCTTCGCCGACCTGTGCGAGGCGGCGCTGGGGCCGAACCCGGACTATCTCAGCCTCGCCCGCCAGTTTCACACCATCGTGCTGGAGCACATCCCCATTCTCGGGCCGGACCAGCGCAACGAGGCGAAGCGCTTCATCTCGCTCATCGACACGCTCTACGACGCCAACGTGAAGCTCATCGCCTCGGCGGCCGCCGAGCCGGAGCAGCTCTATCTCGGCACCGAGGGGGCAGAGGCGTTCGAGTTCGCCCGCACCATCTCGCGCCTGCACGAGATGCGCTCGGACGAATATCTGGCCAAGCCCCACGGCCGCACGGATTCGGTGGCGTCTGGCAACACCACGGGTCTGGTCGAGACCTGAGGCTTATCGTTCGGTGAAGAAGGTCATCACCACCTTGTCCTTCTCGCCCACGAGGCAGAGGAAGCGGTGGGCCTTGTCGGAGCGGTCGCGCTTGATATAGGCCTCGCCCATCAGCACGGCGGTGATCTTCTCCTGCCCCACGGTCGCGTCGGCCTTGGCGATGGTGAGGCCGTCCATGTCGATGAAGATGTCGTCGACGGAGGGCGAGCGGGCCTTGAGCCGCGCCATCGCATGGGCCTTGCAGGCGGCGGCGCGCTCGGCATCCTCGGGCGCCTCGGCTTCGGCGTCCTTGAGCGCCTCCTCGGTGACGGTCTGTTCCGCCCGCGCCTTCAGCGCATCCCCCGGTTTTGGCGCGGCCAGCGGCGGCGCGATCTGGGGCGAGACGACCGGCGATGTCGCCGGTGCGGGCGCGGCCGTGGCGGGCGCGGGGCGCGAGGGGAGGGGATCGGCCGGGGCGGCCTGCTGCGCCAGCGCGGGGTCGCTCAGCAGCGCACCCGCGAGGAAGGCTCCCGCAAGGACGGGACGAAAGAGGCGGATCGGGCGGGCAGACGGCATTGTGTCCTCCGGATGGTTTCGGAGGACAACGCAGGCGCGGCCATATGGTGCCGCCGCGCCTCTGCTTTCGGTGAACCCTATCTTACGTGCCGGCCGGTGAGGGCATAGCAGAAGGCGTCGAGCATCTCGGCCTCGGCTTCCTTGAGCGAGCCGTCGGCGTTGATGACGCGCATGCCGGCCTTGAGCAGGGTGGCGATGGCCTCGGTGCCGCTCTCGAACAGGGTGTCGAGGGAGGTTTCCACGGACTCGGGCGTGGGCCGCAGGCGGGCGACCCAGGCGGCAAGGCGCTCGCGCTCGGCGCCGGTGAGGTCGATTTCCTCGGCGGCGCAGGCGCGCTCGCAGAAGAACACCATCTCCTCCACCTCGGCGGCACCGATCTCCCGGTCTGCCCGCGCCAGCGCGGCGAGGAGCGCAATGCCGGCCTTGCGGATGACCATGCGGATGCGGTCCCAGCGCTGGTCCTCGGGCTCCTCGGGGGCGACCACCTCGGCATCCTTGGGCCAGATGAAGCCGAAGGTCTCGTAGAAGAAGCGCGACAGCGGCTCGCGCTTCGCCCCGTCGAGGTCGGTCACACCGGTGATGCGGTCCACCCGGAACGCGCGCGCCGCCTGCCGCTCGTGGCACTTGGCGATGAGGATGGGCACGCCCTCCACATTGCGCTGCACCGCCCACACCGAGATGCGGCGGTGGCTGATGTTGCCGGCATGGTCCACATAATCGATGGCGAAGGACTGCCCGTCGGCGGGGTCATGGTCTTCCGCCGCCCCGGCGGCGAGGGTGTCGTGGGGGTCGTCCTCGGGCACCGAAAGGCGGTGGGCGTCGGTATAGAAGGGGGCGCCGATCATCTCGACCCGGTCGAGGATGAAGGACTTCAGCGAGGTGATGGCGTTCATGGGGGCGCTCGCATTGAGGCCGACGGTTCACGCATCGGGCCGACGACGGTTCTCCCATAGATAGCTGGCGCAGCGTCGCCGATAAAGCTTTTCCCCGTGGGGCCTACCCCTGCGCCTCAGTCCCGATCCAGCGCATCCCGGATCAGGAGCGCGATGTGGCGCGCCTTGCGGCCCGAACCGTGCTCGATCTGGTGGCGGCAGGAGAAGCCGTTGGCGATCAGCGGCGCGTCGTCCGGCGCGGCGCGCATGGCCGGCAGCAGGGCGATCTCGGCCATCTGCATGGAGGCATCATAATGCTCCGCTTCCAGCCCGAAGCTGCCGGCCATGCCGCAGCAGCTCGTTTCCACGATGTCGTAGGAGAAGCCGGGAATGAAGGACAGCACCTTGCGCGTCGCCTTCATCACCCCGAACGCCTTCTGGTGGCAGTGGCCGTGCAGCACCGCCTTCGCGCCGGGAAGGGCCTTCAGCTTCAGCCGCAGGCCCCGGTTCTGGTGCTCGCGGGCGAGAAATTCCTCGAACAGATAGAGCTGCTTGCCCAGCGCGCCGATCTTCGGGCCGAGGCCGAGGCTGTAGAGTTCGTCCCGCAGCGAGAGCAGGCAGGAGGGCTCAAGGCCGATGATGGGCGTGCCGGTGGCGATCTCGCTCTCGAAGGCGGCGAGCACGCGCTTTCCCTCGCTGCGCGCCTTTTCCACCATGCCGGTGGTGAGATAGGTGCGGCCACAGCACAAAGGCCGGTCGGGCTCTGCGTCGGAGGGGTCGGGCTTGGCGATGCGCACGCGATAGCCGGCGAAGGTCAGCACCTCGCGGGCGGTCTCCGCCACCTCCGGCTCGAAATGGTGGCAGAAGGTGTCCACGAACAGGATCACATCGCCCCGTTCCGCCAGATGCGGTGCGGCCGGCGGCGCCACATAGGCCGCCGGTGCCGGCTCCGGGATCGGCCGGCGGGCGGTGATGCCGAGGAACCGCTCGGCGAGCCGGGCCATCAGCGGCACGCGGTTGCGCAGGACAATGGCGCGGCGCAGCAGGCGGCGGTGGCGGCCGGTCCATTCCGGCACCCCGCCGAACAGACGGGTGCGCAGGGGCACACCCTTGATCTCGTGCCGTTGCGCCAGATACTCGGTCTTGATGAGCGTCATGTCGACGGCGCTCGGGCATTCCTTCTTGCAGGCCTTGCAGGAGACGCACAGGTCCATGGCGGCGTCGAGCCGGGGATCGGCGAAGGCGGCGGCATCGCCACCGTCGTTCAAAGCCACCTTGAAGGCGGCGACGCGGGCCTCGGTGGAATGGGCGCGGTCGCCGGTGATGCGGTAGCTCGGGCACATCACGCCCTTGCCGGTATTCTGACAATCGCGGCTGTGCATGCACACGGCCACGGCCTTGGCGTAGTTCCCGCCCGTGGCGGGAATGCCGGAATAGGCGTCGCCGATGCCGTAGGTGTCGTAAGCCGACCAATCCAGAAAGGTTTTCATGCCGCGGGCCCCGTTCGCCCGCGCCCATGCAAGAGGCATACCCCCGGACACACGAAGAGCCCGGCGGCGCACGTGGGATAGGCGTGCGCCACCGGGCGCCGGCCACAGCCTGCGGGACGAGCAGGACACCTGCGACCGGAGGGAGACGGCCCCTGTTCGGCCCGTCTCTGGATCGAAGCGGAGACGACCCGCGGGAGGTCAGAACCGCGTCGTCAGCGTGGTCAGCCAGGCCGGGGAGACCTGAACCAGCGCCGCTTCGATCCGCTTGTCGGCGCCGGTGGCGATCAAAAGGCCGACCACCACCAGCACGAGACCCATGAGCGCCTTCGCCCCCTTGCCGCCGGAGATCATCCGCGAGCGCCAGCGCATCAGCGTGGGGCGCGAGAGGGTTCCGGCAAGAGCCAGCGGCAGGCCGGCGCCGAGGCCGAACAGGCCCATCACCGCCGCCACCTCGCCGAGGTTGCGGCCCTGCGCGGCGAGCACCGAGGCGGCGCCGAGCGTCGGGCCGACGCAGGGGCTCCACACCGCGCCGAGCAGCAGCCCGACGGCGAACTGGCCGCCCACCCCCTCGGTCGCGAAGCCGGAGAGGTGCCGGCTGGCGAGGTCGCTCACCGGCCCGCCCGCGGTGGCGAGCCGCGTCTGCAAGGGCGGCACGGCGAGGACCGCGCCGATGCCGATCATCAGCACTGCGCCCACCATGCGGAAAGCGTCGCCCTCCAGCCCGATGGCGTAGCCAACGGTGGCGACGAACAGGCCGATGACGGTGAAGGAGAGCGTCACCCCCACCGCCAGCGCCAGCGGGGCGAGGCGGTGCTCGGCCGCTGCCGCGCCGAGCACCAGGGGCAGCAGCGGCACCACGCAGGGCGACAGGATGGAGAGGACGCCCGCGAGAAACGCGAGGCCGAGGCTGCCGAGGGCCATGGCCGCCTCAGACGCCCTTGGCCAGCAGCGCCTCGATGGAGGGCTTCGCGGTATCACCCACGGAACGGCCTTCCTCGGTCTTGCCCTTGTAGACGATGAGGGTGCTCTGCGAGCGGGCGCCGAACGCCTTCACCGCATCCTTCTGGCTGTCGAAATCCACGCGGAACACCACCACGTCCTTGAACTTGGGGGTGGCCAGCAGCTCGCCGAGGATGGGGGCCTGGGCCGCGCACACCGGGCACCAGCTGGCGTGGATCTCCACGAGGATGGGCTTGCCCGCCTTCTGCGCGTCGGCAAAGGCGGCGGGCGTGTAGGCGGCGTGTTCGGTTGCGGCGTGTGTGGTGGCGCCGTGTTCGGTGCCGGCGAGGGCGGATGCGCCGGCGAAAGCGGCTGCGGCGAGGGGGAGGGCGATCGCGAAGGCGAGGGTGAAACGGCGGGTGAACATGGATGGCGTCCTTCTTCCCTGGATCGGCTGCGCTTGGCCGACAGGGGGCTTTTCGGGCGCCGGCCGGCGGCGGTTACCGATGGCGACTGCCATCACGGGCAGTTGATCGGCGTTCACAGGCTCCCCCAATTCCGCTAGACCACGGTCCTGCATTCGGCCGGCGCGATCCGGCCCGGGAGGATTTTGCTCCGTGAACGATCAGGTGAAGCTCGTCCTTGCCTCCGGCTCTCCCCGCCGCCTCGCGCTGCTGAACCAGGCCGGCATCGAGCCGGACCTTCTCATGCCCGCCGACGTGGACGAGACGCCCGAGCGCGGCGAGCTGCCCCGCCGCCTCGCCCAGCGCCTGTCGCAGGAGAAGGCGAAGCTGGTGGCCGGCCGGGCCAAGGACGCCGAGATGAACGCGCTGGTGCTCGCCGCCGATACGGTGGTGGCGGTGGGCCGGCGCATCCTGCCCAAGCCGGACCTCGTGGACGAGGCGGAGGCGTGCCTGCGCCTGCTCTCCGGCCGCACGCATCGCGTCTATACCGGCGTCTGCCTCATCGATCCGCGCGGCCGCACCGCCACCCGCCTCGTGGAGACGCGGGTGCGCTTCAAGCGGCTGTCGCGTGACGAGATCAACGATTACCTCGCCTGCGGCGAGTGGCGCGGCAAGGCCGGTGGATATGCCATCCAGGGCATCGCGGGCGGCTTCGTGGTGAAGCTCGTGGGCTCCTACACCAACGTGGTCGGCCTGCCGCTTTCGGAAACCCTCGGCCTGCTGACCGGCCAGGGCTACGACGTGCGCGCCGGCTGGGTGGAGCGCGCGGCGTGAGCGCGGATACCCCCGCTAAGCCCATCCCCACCGCCCGGCCGTGCCCCATCTGCGGCAAGCCGCCGGTGGAGCGCTACAAGCCCTTCTGCTCCAAGCGCTGCGCCGACGTGGACCTCAACCGCTGGCTGTCCGGCAGCTACGCCATCCCCGGCCGTCCCGAAGAGGACGAGGACGGGGAGAGCGGCCCGCCCGAGCGGGGCTGAACCACCTGCGGGCTCTCGCGCAAAAATATGCCTTTCCAGTAAACACAACTTTAAATAGAGTTGCGTTGGGGAGGGCATCCTATGCATGCAGCGATCTTATCCGTGCTGCCGGCGGTTGCGCTTGCCGCCGGGCTTCTGGTTCCGACCGGTGGGGCGCAGGCACAATCCGCATGTCCGGTGGCATCCGGGCAGCTTATGCCCGGCCAGCTTTATCTTCGCTCGCCCGACGGACGACAGTGGATCGACGCCACCGGACCGGGAGTGAAGTCCGTGATGGCTACATCAGACCGCGTCCGCGCCATCTATGCCCTGCCACCAGACCGTGGCGGCGTGGTCGCGATCAAGCTGCGCAACGAGGCGCCGCGCACCGGGCGGGACAGTGCGGACGTGCAGGAAGTCCACATCGAGCGCCCGGCCCTCAATGAAAGCTGCTTTGCGGGCAGGCGGGGGCCCATGGATCGGCGGGTGGCAGCGCGGGAGTATGACGACTACCACGCGGCGGGCCTCAAGGAATCCCAGCTGCTCCATGCCTTCCATTTCCGCTACCGCTCCACGGAGCAGCCGGAGTGCCACCGGACCGACGACGCCAACGTCGGCGGGCGGAGGCATTATTCGTTCACCCAGCCGAGCGAGTCCGGCGAGCCCACCCTTCGGGTCGCCGAGATTTCCGACGATGGCATTCCCCCGATCCTCGTCCCCATACGCGATGCGCTCGCCGTGATCTCCGGGCTGAAGCCGGCCCAGGCCAGCACCGGTGGCGGGCCGGGCATGCACTATGTCTATCTGCGCACCATGCTGCGGCGCTACCAGCCGGTGCCGCAGGGGGCGGCAAATTGCGTCTCCTTCAGCCTCGACGCCGCTGCCAACGTGACGACCACCTATGTGACGGTCTCCGACCTTGACTCCGGCAAGCAGTCCGCCGTGCAGCAAACGACCTGGACCCTGCGCTGGGCACGCCCGGAGCGATAGGCATGGCCGGAAAGCTGGTCGATACCATCAAGCGCAACATCCAGGTCTTTTTCGACGCCTTCTATTCCACCCGTGTTCCGCCGCTGGGCCAGGACGCTCCCGGTGAGAAAAAGGATGCGGTCGCGCTCTCGCAGCTGCTTCTGGTGACGGTGCTGGTGCTCGTCTCCCGGAGCTTTCTGGCGGGCGGCGGCATCTCCCTGTCGGTGCCGGCGATGCTCGCAGGTGTCGCCTTGGTGGCCGTGATCCTCGTGTCCCTGCTCGCCTACATCTTCTACCCCAAGGCCGATCCTAAGACGCAGAGCCTGCGCGGGTCGGTTTTCGTGATGTGCTATCTGATCCTGACGATCATGCTGTTCATCCTCATCGACGGCGTCGGCCTGTTCGCGCTCGGCCAGGCGCCTTCGACGCTGCTCGCCGACGCGATGTTCGCGGTGGGGCTCGATCCCGTCCGCTTCGGGGATTTTCTCACGGCTTTGGTCTTCAGCCTGCTGGCCTGGGTCCTTCTGACGGTGCGCACCGTATTGCAGTTTCCGCCGACCTCCTGGACAGACGCCTTCTGGACCCCGCAGTTCCCGACCTTCGTGCTCATGAATGCGGGGCTGTTCTACGTGGTCATCCTCGCCTGAGCGCCCGCCGCCCCACCTTGACGGCTCCCGTTACGGCGCGCGAGGGTGCCGCAGGTCTGGCACGGGCCGGGTCTGGCAGCGGAGCGCACATCATGGCGGCGGTGGAACGGGCGGCGGCGGACATTCCTTCCTTCCGGACCCACGCCTTCATCGACGGGGCCTTCCACCCGGCCGCCTCGGGCCGCACCTTCAGCGCCGTCAATCCCGCCACCGGCCACGCCATCGCCGAGGTCGCGGCCTGCGATGCGGAGGATGTGGACCGCGCCGTGAAGGCCGCGCGCCGCGCCTTCGAGGATCGCCGCTGGGCCGGCCAGCGCCCGCTGGAGCGCAAGCGCGCCTTGCTGCGCTTCGCCGAGCTCATCCGCGCCCACCGGGATGAACTGGCCCTCACCGAGACGCTGAACATGGGCAAGCCCATCTCGGACGCCCGCGCCATCGACGTGCGCGCGGCGGCCGACTGCTTCGCCTATTACGGGGAGTGCTGCGACAAGGTCTATGGCGAGGTCGCGCCCACCACCGACGACAATCTTGCCCTCGTGCTGCGCGAGCCGCTCGGCGTGGTCGGCTGCGTCACGCCGTGGAACTTCCCCATGATCATGGCCGCCTGGAAGGTGGCGCCGGCGCTGGCCATGGGCAATTCCGTGGTGCTGAAGCCGGCGGAGGAAAGCCCGCTCACCGCGCTGCGCCTCGCCGAGCTGGCGGCGGAGGCCGGCATTCCCGCCGGGGTGTTCAACGTGGTGCCGGGGCTCGGCGTCGAGGCTGGCAAGGCGCTGGGGCTCCACATGGATGTGGACGCCATCGCCTTCACCGGCTCCACCGAGGTGGGTCGCTATTTCCTGCGCTATTCCGCCGAGAGCAACATCAAGCGCGTGGCCCTGGAGCTGGGCGGCAAGACCGCCTTCGTGGTGGCCCACGACGTGAAGGATCTCGGCGCCGTGGCCGAGGCGGTGGCCGGCGGCATCTTCTTCAATCAGGGCGAGATGTGCACGGCGGCTTCGCGGCTGCTCGTGGACAACCGCATCCGCGCCGAGCTGGTGGAGCGCGTCGCCGCGCTTGCCCCGCGCTGGATGCCGGGCGATCCGCTTGATCCCGATGCGCCGGCCGGTGCCGTGGTGAGCCGCGAGCATCAGGGCCGCATCCTCTCCGCCATCCAGGCGGGCGGGGAGAGTGGCGCACGGCTGGTGACGGGCGGCACGGCGGTGCGCACCGAGACCGGCGGCGCCTTCGTGGTACCCACGGTGTTCGACGATGTGGCACCGTCCTCCGCGCTGGCGCAGAACGAAATCTTCGGGCCGGTGCTGTCGGTGATCGGGTTCGACGGGCTGGACGAGGCGGTGGAGATCGCCAACGGCACCATCTACGGCCTCGGCGCCTCCGTCTGGAGCGCCGACCTTGCCGCCGCCCACAAGGTGGCGCGGCGCTTCAAGGCCGGCATCGTCTATGTGAACTGCTTCGACGCCGACGATATCACCACCCCCTTCGGCGGCGTGAAGCAGTCCGGCTTCGGGCGCGACAAGTCCCTGCACGCGCTGGAGAAGTATTCCGACCTCAAGACGGTGTGGACGCGGCTTTGAGACTGGAGCGGCCCGGCTCCCCGGACAAGCGACACCGGAGGTGGAGCGCCGATCCGGGGGCCAGCGCAAAAGTCCGCCGCAGGCGCTTCAAAATCCAGCGGCTGCAGGAATTGTCCGCTGCGCGGTCGTCCTTGCGCTGGATCCCGGCTCTCCTTCCGCTGCGCTCCAGTCGGCCGGGATGCGAGACCCCTCACCGCCGCTCCAGCAGATGCACCTCTTCGGTCGCTTCCCACTGGCCCTTGAGGGCATCGGGACGGGTGACGGCATCGAGGTGCGTCACCCGATAGCCGGCGTCGTGCAGTGCATGGACCTCCACCGAAGGCACGGAGAAGGGCGGGCCGCCGACGAGGGACTGGTCATAGACGAGCGTCACCACCAGCTGCGGCACCGCCCCGGTGATGGCCGTGACATGGGCCGCATAGCGCGGGCGCATGTCGGGCGGCAGGGCGATCAGCGCGGCGCGGTCGTAGACCGCATCGACCGGACCAAGTGTTTCGGCTTCGAGCGCGAAGATGTCGCCCTGGAAGATGTCGAGGCCGGGGGCGCTGAAGCGCAGGAGGTCGCCGGCCGCGGTGATCTCGGGCACCACCTCCAGCTCGGCGAACAGCTCCTCCACCGCGATGCGGCTCAGTTCCGCGCCGGCCACGGCGAAGCCTTGCCCCAGCAAATAGGCGATGTCCCGCGTCTTGCCGCACAGGGGCAGGAAGATGCGCGCGCCGGGCGCGAGGCCGAGGCGGTCGAGGTGCTTCACCAGATAGGCGTTGGGCTTTCCCTCGTGAAAGCCGATCTGCTTCGTCTCCCACCGCGCCTGCCAGAACCCCGGTTCCATGCCCTCGCCTCCGCTGACTCCATCACCGGTCGCAGCTTTAGCAGATCAGGCGCGCCGTGCGAGCGCGGGGGTGGCCCACGGTCCCGCTTTCGCGCTGGAGCATGTCCGGCGAAGTCCGGTCGCCGGAAAGGCTCCAGATTTTTGGCCAAACGCATTTTCTTGACGCGAACCGGAATCCACTTCGCTCGAAAATGCTCTAGAACCGCAGAGGTTCAACACGGAGCATCGCCATCGTGACGTCCGCCCCCCTGTCCAACTCCACCGCCCACTGGCGCGCGCTGGATGCGGCGCACCACCTGCATCCGTTCTCCGACACGAAGGCGCTGAACGCCGAGGGGGTGCGGGTCATCACGCGGGCCGAGGGGGTCTATGTCTTCGACAGCGACGGCAACAAGATCCTCGACGGCATGTCGGGCCTGTGGTGCTCGCAGGTGGGGCACGGGCGGCACGCCATCGTCGATGCCATGGCGCAGCAGCTCTACCAGCTCGATTATTACAACACCTTTTTCAAGACCACCCACCCCGCCGCGGCGGAGCTGGCGGCGGCCATCTCCGAGGTGGCGCCGGCCCATATGAACCATGTGTTCTTCACCTCCGGCGGCTCGGAGGCGGTGGACACGGTGCTGCGCATGGTCCGCCACTATTGGGCCGCGCTGGGCAAGCCCGAGAAGCACATCTTCATTTCCCGCCGCAACGGCTATCACGGCTCCACCATGGGCGGCGCCTCGCTCGGGGGCATGAAGCCCATGCATGCGCAGGGCGGGTTGCCCATTCCCGGCATCATCCACGTGGCCCAGCCCTATTGGTGGGCCGAGGGTGGCGAGATGAGCCGCGAGGACTTCGGCCTCTATGCCGCGCGCGAGGTGGCCCGCGCCATCGACGAGGCGGGGCCGGAGAATGTGGCGGCCTTCATCGGCGAGCCCATCCAGGGTGCCGGCGGCGTCATCATCCCGCCCGCCAATTACTGGCCCGAGGTGGAGAAGATCTGCCGCGAGCGCGACGTTCTGCTGATCTGCGACGAGGTGATCTGCGGCTTCGGGCGCACCGGCCGCTGGTTCGGCTGCGAATTCATGGGCGTGAAGCCGGACCTCATCACCTTCGCGAAGGGCGTGACCTCCGGATACTTCCCGCTGGGCGGCGTGATTGTCGGGGATCATTTCGCCGAAGGCTTCATCGAGCATGGCGGCGACTTCAACCACGGCTACACCTATTCCGGCCATCCCGGCGGCTGCGCCGCGGCGCTCGCCAACCTCAAGATCATGCACGAGGAAAAGCTGGTGGACCGGGTGCGGACCGATATCGGCCCCTACCTGCAGGAACGCTGGCTGAAGCTCGCCGAGCATCCGCTGGTGGGCGAGGCGCGCATGGTGGGGCTCATCGGTGCCATGGAGCTGACCCCCGACAAGTCCACCCGTGCCGCCTTCGCGGCCGAGGAGGGCACGGTGGGCCTCATCTGCCGCGATTTCTCCTTCAAGGAGGGGCTGGTGATGCGCGCGGTGCGCGACGGCATGATCCTCGCCCCGCCCTTCACCCTGTCGCACGAGGAGGCGGACGAACTGGTCGCCACCGCCTGGCGGGTGCTGGACCTTACCCATGCGGAGCTGATCAAGCGGGGGATGATGGTTCCCGTCCCGCGCGTGCCGGCGAAGGCCGTGGCGAGCGCCTGAGCGCGCCGCGCACGGCGAAGCCGAAGTCAAAGATGGCGGCGGTGGGGCGAAGGCCAAGGTTTTCGCCCCCGGTTTTCCTCAAGTCAGTCCCAGGTATTTGCAGCTCTTGGACGCTGTCGGGAACGTTTTTGCCTCGACCACTGTTTCTGATGCGATCTGAACGCAGCAGGAGAGGTAAGATGCGAAAGACGTTGCTGATGAGTACCGTGATCGCCGCCCTTGCGGCTCCCGTGATCGCTCCCGCCGCCGCCTTCGCGCAGGCCTCCACCGCCACGGGCGCGGTCGGCGGTGCCGCGGTCGGCGCGGTGGTGGGTGGCCCCGTGGGTGCGGTGGTGGGCGGCGTGGTCGGTGCCGGTGTCGGCGCGGCCGCCGAGCCCCCGCAGGAGGTGCGCACCTACGTGATGAAGGAGCGCCGCCCCTCCGTCCGCATGGAGCAGGAGGTGGTGGTGGGCCGCCAGCTCCCGCCCAGCGTGACGCTCTACAACATCCCGCAGAACAGCGAGTATGAATACACGGTGGTGAACGACCGCCGCGTCATCGTCGAGCCCAAGACCCGCAAGGTGGTCTACATCGTCGAGTGACGAAAGCGCTGGTACCGCGTCGAAGGCGCCACCCCTCGGGGCGGCGCCTTTGGCGTGTCAGGCCACCGGCGCGGAATCCGCAAACTCAGGATGCGCGGCACTGAAGGCGTCGAACCAGGCGACGAGCTTGGGATGCTCGGCCCTCCAATCCCCGCCGAAGCGGAAATCGAACCAGCCCAGCGCGCAGGCAAGGGCGATGTCGCCCGCGTTCGGCGTGCCGGAATAGGGCTCCACCTCCGCCTCCAGTGCATCGATCGCGCGCAGGCGCTTGCCTGCCTGATGCTCCAGCCAGCGCGGCTCGTGCTTCTCCTGCGGCCGGAAGCGCGCCTCATAGAGAATGAGGATGCCTGCATCCATCATCCCGTCGACGAGGGCCTCGCGGCGCAGCACCTTGATGCGCGCAGCCGGCGCGGTGGGCAGGATGCGCCCGTCGCCCGCCAGATGGTCCAGATAGGCGAGGATCACCGACGAATCGAACAGGACCTCTCCGTCGTCGGCCAGCAGCGCGGGAATCTTCCCCAGCGGGTTCTGCTGGCGCAGCGTGTCATTGGGGTCGAGCGTGTCGGCCGGCTCCAGCTGGAGCGGAATGCCGAGGATGGCAGCGGCGACGCGCACCTTGCGCACGAAGGGAGAGGTGGGGGAGTGGCGGAGCAGCATGGGAAGGGGGTCCGTGGGGACGGGAGGAGGGACCTTCTGGATAGCCCGGCCATGGCCATGCTGCCACGCAAAAACAACGGGATTCGGCGCAGCGTCGTCGCTACCCCGTTCTTCCGGCGCCTCAGCCGGCTTCCGTCAGCCACGACACCCGCGCCCGCCCCTTGCCGTCCCGCGCCAGCAGGGGGGCGAGGGCGTTGAGCACGGTTTTCATCTCGTCGGCCAGCGTGAAGGGCGGATTGACGATGATGAGGCCGGAACCGGAAAGGGTGTCCAGCGCGCGCACCTGCGCGAAATCCAGTTCCACGCGCAAGGTCTTCGGCAGCTTCAGACTGGCCACGTCGCGGCGGAAGGCGTCTACCGCGCGCAGGTCCTTGATGGGGTACCAGAGCATGAAGATGCCGGTGGCGAACCGCCGGTGCGCCGCCTCCAGCCCCGCCACCATGCGCTGGAATTCGCCGGGCTCCTCGAACGGCGGGTCCACCAGCACCACGCCGCGCCGCTCGCGCGGGGGGAGGTGCGCGGCGAGGGCCTGCCAGCCGTCCTGGGCGAGGATTTTCACCCGGCCCTCGGCGCGCGGGTCCTCGCCCACGCGCTTCTCCAGCTTCACGCGCTCTTCCTTGTTCAGCTCGCAGAACAGGAACTTATCCTGCGGCCGCGACAGGGCGAGGGCGAGGGCCGGCGAGCCGGGATAGAGCTTGCGGCCGCCTTCGCGCAGGCCGCGCACGCAGTCGAGATAGGGCGCGAGCAGCGCCGCGGCGGGGGCGGGGAGGGTGCCGGCGTCCTGCGCCGCCAGCACCGCCTCGATGCCGGCATCCGCCTCGCCGGTCTTGCGGGCGTTGATGCCGTCGAGATCATACAGCCCGGTGCCGGCATGGGTGTCGAGCACGCGATAGGGCGCATCCTTCTTGCCGAGATAGGCGAGCACGCGGGCCAGCGCGGCGTGCTTCATGACATCGGCCGGGTTTCCGGCGTGGAAGGCGTGGCGATAGTTCATCTCGGCTCGGCGATGGCGCGGAAGGGAGGGTGTGGATGGCGCGGGCAGCTGTGACGTAGCGGTATTGTGGCCCTCGTGACGCCGTGCGACCGTTCCGGCGTGACGCATGGACGCCGGGACGTCAAGCGGCAGTGCTCCACCCGCGCCCCCCGCGTCCGCAGGAGGGAAACATGAAGCCTCTCGTTTTCGCGCTGTCCCTTGTTGCCACGCTCGCGGTCGCGGTGCCCGCTTCGGCGCAGCAGGCGCCCTCCCTCGTCGGGACCTGGAAGGGGCCGAGCGACGGTGTGGGCATGGAAATGGGCTATGTGACCGCCGATTACGGCCTCGTCGTCGAGGAGCAGCGCGGCCGCTCCTTCAAGGCCAAGGTGGTCTATCCGGTGCGCGGCGGCACCAAGTCCGAGCCGGTCTTCGGCACGCTCACGCCCGATCTGAAAACCCTCTACCTGTCGGGTGACGACGGCATCCACATCGGGACGATCCAGCCCGACGGCGTGATCGACCTCTGCTATCTGGAGGCGGACGACGACGACGCGCTGGCGCTCTGCGCGCGCCTCACCAAGCAGCCCTGAAGACGGGGCGGGGAACCGGCCGGCGGGTGTCTCAGCGCCCGCCGCGCACCGGCGGCATCACCATGCGCGAAAGGCGGCAGGCGCGGCGCTCCACCTCCGGGCAGGGCTGGAAGGCGAGGTCGCGGCTGAGGCACACCCGCACTTCCCGCAGCCGGCGCCGGTCGCAGTCCACCGAAATCATGCCGGCCTCCAGGCCGGGATTGGCGGCGCGGAAGGCGTTTTCCACCTCTTGCGGCGCGACCATCTTGTAGTCGTCGAGACGGGAGAACTCTGCCGGGATGACCACCTTCGCCTTCGCCGCGCGCACCTGATCGAAATAGGCCTGCGGCGACAGGCCGGAGCAGGTGCCGTGCTTCTTCCATTCATAGATGACGAGGCGCCGGCTCGGCATCATGTCCAGCATGGAATTGACGAGCGGGTTCGGCACGTAGGGCGGCGGGTTCTGGCAATATTGCGGGAAGCCGCGCTCATACTGCGGCCACAGGCCGTGCACCACGAAGGCGTAGGGGCGGGTGAGCGAGCATTGTGGCTCGCTGTCCGCGCGCTTGCCCTGGTCCTCGCAATAGGTCGGGGACCAGGACAAGGAGAGCACATAGAAATCGAACTGGCCGGGCTGGCCCTCGGCTTGCGCAGGGCCGAAAGCCGCGAGCGCCAGCAGCAGCGCGAGACCGGCGGCGAGCCGGCCTGCGGTCGTCCGCAGGGCCTGTGCGAAAGAGGCCTGCGGGAAAGAGGCCTGCGCCAAAGGCCGCGTCACGGACCCGCCATCTTGCAGGACGGAGCGTAGGCGTAGTTGCGGTCGAGCCCGACCACGCACCATTCCACGCCCCAGGTGGCGCCGGTCCAGCCGCCGTCCTCGATGATGGAATAATAGATGACGCGCTTCTTGAGGTCGTTGGTGAAGACCGTGCCGCGGCAGTAGCGGCGCGGCTGGTATTCCTGCCCCCACGGGCGGAAAGCGATCTCGTGCACCTTCTCGAAGTCGGTGATGGAGAGGCTGGAGGCCCAGAAGCGCCGCTCGGTCTCGGCGAAGCGGGTGGCGATGAGGTCGAGCGCCTCCTGGCTGTCGCAGGCCGGGACGACGCCGGAATAGTTCGGGCCGGAGAGCCAGAAATTCAGCTCCAGCAGGTTCGCCGCCTTGGCCGGGGCGACGGACACGGGCGCGAACGCAAGCGCAGCCACGGCCGCCGTCGCGGCGATCCGGCCGATGGAGGCTCCCAAGGCCGCGCGCACGCGCTTCATCTTGCCGCCAGCCTTTTCGCCAACGGCCTTCGCGCCCAGCGCCCGCTCACCCATGGTCGTCTCCACTTCGGCCTTCCGCCCCTCCGGGCGTACCTCGGCGGGACGATGCGGCCGGGTTCGGCCGCGGTCAAGGACGCGGCGGCAACACCTTAAGAGAAAATGAACGAGCGGTTCGATGGCGCCTGTCGTGCTCTCGCCGGAAAAGAACGGCAAGCTGCCTGGGTCCGACTCGCGGGAGGAGCCCCGAATGCCGCAAACGACGCCCCACCTCGTGACCGCCGGCCGGAGCGGACCTGTGCCTTCGGGCCTGCCGCGCTTCTCCACCGGGCGGGAGGCGGCGCTGGAGATGCGGCCGGACCAGCCGGTCTATTGCTTCCGCCCGGAGGTGCTGACGGCGGACGCCGCGGCCTTCCTCAAGGCCTTTCCCGGCAAGACCGCCTATGCGGTGAAGACCAATGGCGAGCCCATGGTGCTCGACGTACTGGCGCGATCGGGCATCAACGCCTTCGATGTCGCCTCTCCCGCCGAGTTCGCGGCGGCGCGGGCCGCGGCGCCGGGGGCGGAGCTGTTCTACATGCACCCGGTGAAGGCGCAGTCGGACATCCGCCTCGCGCTGGAGCATTACCGCATCCGCGCCACCGCCCTCGACCATGAGGACGAGGTGGCGAAGATCCTGCGCATCGTCCGCGCGCTTGATCTCGATCCGGAAGACCTCACCTTGTTCGTGCGCATCGCCTCCAAGGGGGAGGCGGCCTATGAGCTGTCGCGCAAGTTCGGCGCGGCGCCGGGCCATGCGGCGGAGCTGCTCCAGCGCATCCATGGCCTCGGCATCCGCTGCGGCCTGTGCTTCCACGTGGGCAGCCAGGTGGAGGATGTGGACACCTACGCCCGTGCCGTCGCCACCGCTGCCGAGGTGCGTGACGCGGCGAAGGTGCCCATCTCGGTGCTCGACGTGGGCGGGGGCTTTCCGGCGACCTATGCGGTGGACCCGCGCCGGCCGGTGCCGCCCATGCCGCCGCTGGGCGAGATCGTCGGCGGGCTGATGGGGGCGGTGGAGCGGCACGGCTTTTCCGGCATCCCGCTGGTGGCGGAGCCGGGGCGCGTCATCGTCGCCCGCGCCTTCTCGGTCATCGTGCGGGTGCTGCTGAAGAAGGGCCAGCGGCTCTACATCAATGACGGGGTGTGGTCGTCTTTGTCCGACTCGTGGACTGGCAAGATTTTGCTGCCCGTGCGTCACATCCCCGATCCCGCCCGCCGCCGCCGGCCGGGGCGGGCGGACGTGATGGCGCCGTTCCGCATCTACGGCGCCACCTGCGACAGCGTGGACGTGCTCTCCCGCCCCTTCTATCTGCCGGAGAGCGTGGACACGGGCGACTGGATCGAGATCGGCCACATCGGCGCCTATTCCCTCTCTTTGCGCACCCGCTTCAACGGCTTCTACCCCGACACCTTCGTGGAAGTGACGACGCCGTTCGACGCCGGTGAGGCGCCGGACGGCTTCGCCGAGCCCGAGCGGCGGGGCGGAGTGGAGGGGTAGGCGAAAGACCGAAGGCGGGCTTCGTCTCGACAAGAGCGCCGTCATGCCCCGGCTTGTCCGGGGCATCCACCGTGCCGACAAAGCGATGTTTCGTTTCCCAGAGGCCGCCCGGCCGCTGAGTGGATCCCCCGGACAAGCCGGGGGATGACGGTCGAAAGGGATGGTGAGGTCCCGGCCCTAGAACCAGATCTTCTGGGTCTCGCGGCCCTTGTAGAGGTCGGCCACATACGCGCCGTAGCCGTTGAATAGCTCGGTCGGCACGCGCTGGCCGGTGGCGATGTCCTCTTCGCTCGCCTGGCTCCAGCGCGGGTGCGGCACCTTGGGGTTCACATTGGCCCAGAAGCCGTATTCGGACCCCTGGAGCTGCTCCCAGAAGCTCACCGGCTGCTTGTCGGTGAAGGTGAAGCGGACGATGCCCTTGATGGATTTGAAGCCGTATTTCCACGGCAGCACCAGCCGGAGCGGCGCGCCGAACTGGTTGGGCGCGGGCTTGCCGTAGACACCGGTGACGAGGAAGGCGAGTTCGTTGGTCGCCTCTTCCAGCGTCAGGCCTTCCACGTAGGGCCACGTATAGCGGAAGTCCCGCTGGTTGGGCGCCACCTTGGGATCGAGGAAGGTCTCCATCTTGATGTATTTCGCGCCCGAGGTGGGGGCCGCGAGGGCCACGAGGTCCTTCATGGGAAAGCCCGTCCACGGCACCGCCATGGACCACGCCTCGACGCAGCGGTGGCGATAGAGGCGCTCCTCGAACTTCACCTTCTTGAACAGATCGTCGATGCCCATTTCCTGGGGCTTCTCCACCAGCCCGTCGATCTTCACCAGCCACGGACGGCGCTGGAAGCGCGTCATGGAGGGGCCGACGACCTTGCCGTAGCTGAACTCGTAATAATTGTTCACGAGGCTCGACTTCGCTTCAGGCGTCACCGGCCGTTCCAGCGTGTAGCGCGGGTTTCGGGGGGCGGGGTAAAGGCTGGCCGAGGGGTCGGGAATGTCGCCGACGCGCTGGGCTGCGGCAGGGCTGGAGAGCGTCCCGGCGCCGAGGCCGGCGAGGAGCATGGCCCCCGCGCCCATGGCCTGGCGGCGGTTGAGATAGACGTCCTCCGGCGTTGCCGCCGATTCGGGAAGTTCCCAGCCGCGCCTTGATCTGATGAGCATTCAGTGTCCTCCGTCGCGGCGCCAAGATCGGGGCGGGGGGACGAAGGGGCAAGTCACACAGGCGTGTCTCACACGGGCGTGTCTTACGCGCCGGTGTGAGTCCTCTCCCGTGGGCTCACTGAGGAGCGGCGGCGGATTGCTCGAGGGTCAGCGTCGCGCCGGCGATGGAAACGCTGAGGCCGCTGTCGGACGATACGCTGAGGGGTTGCAGCGTCACCTGCTTGGTGGCGTCGTCGGAGGCCAGCATGTTGGCGGAAAAGCCCGGGCCGAGGGAGAAGCCGGTGGAGATGCCGACATATTTCCCCGCCAGCGCGCCGGGCGCCACGGCCGGCGAGGTGGCGATCACCGCCCAGAGCATGCTGGCCTGATCGGAAACGCCGAAGTCGAGCCCGATCCGCTCCATGGTGCCGCTGTAATAGTGATTGACCCCCATGGAGGGCCGGTATTCGCATTTCACGGAGCGCGAGGAGCCGAAGCCGTAGCCGGTGGCGAAGGCGCTGCGGCATTCCAGCAGGCCGGCCGCCACCTGGGGCATCGCCGGGCCGCCGAAGGCCGGCGCCAGCATGGCGGCGAGGCCGGCGCCGCAAAGCGCGACCGCCACCGAACGAGACACAAACCTGGACATGCCGAACCCCTCCGCACAGGGATGGCGCCTCGGCGGGACCATGTCGTCCGGCTGAGGCAAAGCTCACTCTGCCACGAAGGCTGCGGCCCTTTTATGGTGGGTCGCGAAATACCTTCAGTTCGGCAACAGAATCAGGGTGAGGTCGGCGATGCCGGCCGCGACGTCGGCGCCCACCATGCCCTCCACCGAAATGGTCTGCAGGGCGATCTGGTTGCTGGAGCCGCCAAGCAGCACGTTGGCGCCCGCGCCGATGGTCCAGGCGGCATCCGCCGAGACGCCGATATAGCTGCCGGCGATGTCGCTCGGGTTGGGCCGGGCGGTGGGGGCGAACACCGCCCAGGCGAGGGTGTCGGCGGCGAGCACGCCGAGATCGATGCCGAAGCGGGAGATGGTGCCCTTGTAGCGCGACAGCACCACATAGGGCTGCGCCGCGTTGTCCCGGAATTCGCAGGCCGCCTCGCGCATGGAGCCGAGCACGAAGCCGATGGACGGCGCCACCTTGCACACCAGCATGCCGGACTGGACCAGCGGTCCCGTCGGGGGCGGGGGCAGCTGCACCGGCGGGAGGGGCTGGGCTGAAGCCGGAATTGCGGCGGCGAGGACGGTCGAGGCAGCAAGAAGGGCGGCGGCGATGGTGGCGCGCATGGACAATCCCCCAGATGGCGACGCTCGAGAGGTACGTCGTCGGGGAGTCCCGTGCAATCGCCGCCCCGGGTGGCTTGGCGCGCGCGGAATCATCCGGCGGAGCGGGCGGAGACAGAGGCTTGAAAATGCTCGCGCCCCCGGTTGGGCCGGGGGCGCGGGGCAGGCTTGCAGATGGGGCAGATGCCGTTGCGGCAGGAGGCGTTTGGGCCGTCCTGCCGCCGGGCAGGTGCGAATCAGCGCAGGGTGAGGTCCGACACGCCGAGGGCGAGGTTGAGCCCGGTCTGGCCTTCGAGCGACAGCGGCTGCAGCGCGAAGGTGTTCTGGGAACCGCCCACGAGGACGTTGGCACCGAGGCCCACGCCGATGGAGGCGGAGCCGGCCGCACCCACGTAGGTGCCGCGCAGGGCGCCGGCGGGAACCTTGGCGGACGGGGCGAACACGCCCCACACCAGCGTGCCGCGGCCGTTCACGCCGATGTCGAGGCCGAAGCGGCGCACGGTGCCCTGATAGGTGCCGCGCTTGGCGCCGTGGACGGCCGGGCGGAACGCGCAGCTCATCTCGCGGACCGAGCCGATCACGAACGCCACGTTGGGCGCCATGTTGCAGGTCAGCGTGCCCACCTGGACGCGGGACTGGGCCGAAGCGGGAAGCGCGCCGGCGACGAGCACGGCGGCAGCAGCGAGGCCGGCCTTGAGAACAGTCTTCATGATGTCGTTCCTCCTGTGGGAAGCGGGCGGGTCGAATCCGGCGCCCGACGACCGCGCAGCCTTAGCCCAGACTTCACCGCGGCGCCAACGCTCCAGTTGGCGCAGGGTTCCGTTTTCCCGTCGCTGTTGCAATTCCCACCCTCCCGGAAGGTAAATTTCACGGGAGGCCGGGCGGACGCGGGGCCGGCTCGGCGGCCGGGTCAAGAGCGAGCGACGGGTGCCGCTCGCTCCCGTAGGGTCAGGCCAGGGAGCCGCAGAAGCGCTGGATGCGGCGGCAGGCTTCCTCGAGGTCCGTGGTGGCCGTGGCGTAGGAGATGCGGAAGGCCGGGCCGAGGCCGAAGGCCGAACCGTGCACCACCGCGACGCCTTCTGCATTGAGCAGCTCGGTGGCGAACACCTCGTCATTGGTGATCTTCACGCCCGTGGGCGTGGTCTTGCCGATGGTGCCGGCGCAGGATGGGAACACGTAGAAGGCGCCTTCCGGCTTCGGGCAGGTGAGGCCCTTGGTCTGGTTCAGCATGGAGACCACGAGGTCGCGGCGCTCCTTGAACACCTTGTTGTTCTCGGCGATGAAGTCCTGCGGCCCGTCCAGCGCCTCGAGCGCCGCCCACTGGGCGATGGAGGAGGGGTTGGAGGTGGACTGGGACTGCAGCGTCCCGATGGCCTTGATGAGCGCCTCCGGGCCGGCGGCATAGCCGATGCGCCAGCCGGTCATGCAATAGGCCTTGGAGACGCCGTTCATGGTCAGCGTGCGGTCGTAGAGCGCGGGCTCCACCTGCGCCGGGGTGACGAACTTGAAGTCGTCATAGACGAGGTGCTCGTACATGTCGTCGGTGAGGATCCACACGTGGGGATGCTTCACCAGCACGTCGGTGAGCGCCTTCAGCTCGTCGAAGCTGTAGGCGGCGCCCGAGGGGTTCGAGGGCGAGTTGAAGATCAGCCACTTGGTCTTCGGCGTGATGGCGGCTTCCAGCACCTCGGGACGCAGCTTGAAATTGTCTTCCAGCGTGGTCATCGCCGGCACCGGGGTGCCGCCGCAGAATTCCACGATGTCCGGGTAGCTCACCCAGAAGGGCGCCGGGATGATGACCTCGTCGCCGGCGTCGACCGTGGCGACCAGCGCGTTGAACAGCACCTGCTTGCCGCCGGTGCCGACAGTCACCTGCGAGGGCTTGTAGTCGAGCCCGTTCTCGCGCTTGAACTTGCGGCAGATGGCGGCCTTCAGCTCGGGAATGCCGTCCACGGCGGTGTACTTGGTCTCGCCGCGACGGATGGCCGCGATGGCGGCTTCCTTGATGTTCTCGGGGGTGTCGAAGTCCGGCTCGCCGGCCGAGAGCGCGATGATGTCCCGCCCCGACGCTTTCAGCTCCCGCGCCTTGTTGGAGATGGCGATGGTGGGGGAGGGCTTGATGCGCTTGAGGGCGGACGAAAGGAGGCTCATGGCCTTTGGGCTCCGGGACGCGCGATCGTGGGCGGAGCGGATGCCGCGGCACGGGCGCAACGATGACAGGTCGAGGGCCGGCCGGATGCCGGCGGGGCGGACACTAGTTCAGAGCTTTGCCGCGAACAAGCAAGGATCGTGAATGTCGCGCCACGCCGGATTGATGGATCGGGGCGCGGCGTGGACCGGCCCTCTGCGCTACCTACGCTCAGGCGCCGCGCGGGCTTTGATCCGGGGCTTGCGGCCTCCCCGGCCTGCCGCCACATGCTGGGCGTTCGGGGGGCGGGGAGGACGGTTGAGGTGCTGACGCTCTATTCCACGCAGTCGTCGGGCAATTCCTACAAGGCGCGCCTGATGCTGGCGAAGCTCGGCCGGCCGTTCCGCCTCGTGGAGGTGGACATCTTCGCCGGCGAGCATCGCACGCCGGAATTCCTCGCCATGAACCTGGAGGGGCGGGTGCCGCTCCTCGATGTGGACGGGCGCTTTCTCGCCGAGTCCAATGCCATCCTCTTCTATCTCGCCGAGGGCACGCCGCTTCTGCCGGACGATCCCTTTGCCCGTGCCGAGGTGCTGCGCTGGATGTTCTTCGAGCAGAACAGCCATGAGCCCGGCATCGCCACCGCCCGCTTCTGGCTGCGGCAGGTGCGGGGCGGACGCGAATTGCGCGCCCACGACGTGGATCGCTGGATGGAGGAGGGCTACGCGGCGCTCAAGGTGATGGAGCGGCACCTGTCCGCCCGCCGCTATTTCGTCGGCGATGCGCTCACCATCGCCGACATCGCTTTGTTCGCCCACACCCATGTGGCGGAGGAGGGGGACTTTTCCCTCGCCGCTTTCCCCGCCGTGCGCGACTGGCTCGCCCGCGTGGCGGCGGAGCCGGGGCATGTGGACATGAGCTGGCGGCCCGGGAACGCGGCGGCCGACCCGGCGCTCGCCTGAGCGACGCAATCCTGAGCGACGCAATGGCGCGCCAAAACAGCGGGGACGGCTCGCGCGTCCGTGAGCGATCGACATCATCTTGCCATCATCCGTGAAGGCTAAGCCGCCGTCGCGCCACGATTCTTTTCCACCCTGCCTTGTGTCGGCGGAACTGATTCGCCCCTTTTCACGTTGCCAGACTGCGCGCGGAACAGGGGATGAGGAGGCTGCCCCAATGAGCGAGACCATCATGTCCGGACGTTGTGACGTCGGCGGTTACATGGAAGCAGGGCACTTTTCCCTCACCCGCCGCGCCGTGCGCCAGTCGCCGGCGGATCCCGAGCTGCTGGCCCGTGCCGTGCGCGCCCACAAGGAAGGCGATGCGCTGGCCCAGGCGGTTCTCACCTTTGCCCTCATGGTCGCCATCGGCGCCGTGGCGCTGGTGCTCGGCGGTCATGCGGCCATGGCGGGGGATCTGATCGCCGGTGGCGTCAAGGAATCCTCCGGTTTCCTCCTGTCGCTCGGCGTGGTCGGCGGCGCGGTTCTCCTGTCGGCCCTGGCGGCGCGGCGTTTTGCGACGTCCCGCATCGAAACCCGCCGCATCGAAACCCGCCGCATCGAAACCCGCGCGCGTGCGCGGTCGCGTTGATCCGGCCGCGCGGCATACGCCTTCGCCGCTGAACGACGCGCTGCCCGAGGCGCAGCGTGCGGCCGGGCCGCGCACGAAGCGGCGGCGCGGCACAGGCGGTGCGGCGCTCGGCTCCATCCTTCTCCTCATTCTCCTTGCGGCGGCGACATACGCGTTCGCTCAGCCCGTGGAGGCCCGGCTCGGCGGCGCGCAGGTGCGCGTCGTGCCCTTCGCCAGCGGCCTCGACACGCCCTGGAGCATCGCCTTCCTCCCCGATGGCCGCCTCCTTGTCACCGAGCGCGACGGCCGGCTGCGCCCCATCGATGCGACGGGCAAGGTGGGCGCCCCCGTCTCCGGCGTGCCGCAGGTAGCCGCGCGCGGGCAGGGCGGCCTGCTGGATGTGGTGCTGGACCCCAAATTCGCGCAGAACCGCCTGATCTATCTCAGCTATGCCGAGCCGCGCCCGGAAGGCGCCGCCACCGCCGTCGCCCGCGGCAGGCTCTCCGAAGACCTCACACGCCTGACCGACCTGGACGTGATCTTCCGCCAGCAGCCGGCGGTCTCCGGCGGCAACCATTTCGGCTCCCGCCTCGTGTTCGCGCCGGATGGCATGCTGTTCGTCACCCTCGGTGAGCGGTTCAACTACATGGACAAGGCGCAGGACCTCTCCACGACCCTGGGCAAGGTCGTCCGCATCGCGCCCGACGGCTCAATTCCGGCCGATAATCCCTTCGTCGAAAGGGTCGGCGCCCGGCCTGAGATCTGGAGCTATGGCCACCGCAATGTGCAGGCCGCGGCCATCGAGCCGGGCACCGGCGCGCTGTGGACCGTCGAACATGGCCCGCGCGGTGGCGACGAGGTGAACCGGCCGGAGGCGGGCGAGAATTACGGCTGGCCGGTGATCGGCTATGGCCGGCACTATTCCGGTGCCCAGATCGGCGTCGGCACCGCCAAGGAGGGCATGGAGCAGCCCCTGTTCTACTGGGACCCCTCCATCGCCCCGTCCGGCGCCGCCTTCTACACCGGCGATGCGCTGCCGGGCTGGCGCGGCCAGCTCTTCGTCGGCGCGCTGGCGGGTCAGGCGCTGGTGATGGTGAAGGTGCGCGACGGCGCCGTCATCGGCGAGGAGCGCCTGCCGCTGGGCAAGCGCATCCGCGACGTGCGCATGGGGCCGGATGGCGCGCTCTGGCTCGCGGCGGAGAGCACGGGCGAGATCCTGCGCGTCGTGCCGGCCGGGCGCTGACCGGATTCCCTCCTCCCCTGAAGCTCCCTAAGATCGGACAGCCGCAGACGCGCGGCGTCCGACCCGGAGTTCCCATGGCCTCGACCCTGCTCGCCCGCAACGCCCTCGTGCTCGTGACCATGGACGGCGAACGGCGGGAGATCGCGGGCGGCGGGCTCTATGTGGAAGACGGCCGCATCGTCGCCGTGGGCCGGCCGCAGGACCTGCCGGCGAGCGCCGACGAGGTGATCGACCTCTCGGGCCATGTGGTGATGCCGGGCATGGTGAACACCCACCATCACATGGTGCAGAGCCTGACCCGGGCGGTGCCCGCGGCGCAGGATGGCGAACTTTTCACCTGGCTGAAGTCACTCTATCCGCTGTGGGCGGGTCTCACCGGCGAGATGGTGGAGGCGGCGACGGAAACCGCCATGGCGGAGCTGATCCTCTCCGGCTGCACCACCTCCTCGGACCATCTCTACATCTACCCCAACGGTGCGCGGCTCGACGATTCCATCCGCGCGGCGCGGCGCATCGGCATGCGCTTCCATGCGGCGCGGGGCGCCATGACCATCGGCGAGAGCAAGGGCGGCCTGCCGCCCGACCGGGTGGTGGAGGACGAGGGCTTCGTGATGAAGGACACCGAGCGGCTGATCGGCGCCTATCACGACCCCGCCCGCTACTCCATGCTGCGCATCGTGCTCGCGCCCTGCTCGCCCTTCACGGTGAGCCGTGACTTCATGCTGGAGACGCTGAAGCTCGGCCGCGACAACAACCTGACGCTCCACACCCACCTTGCCGAGAACGACAGCGACGTCGCCTTCTCCGAGAAGACCTTCGGCATGGGGCCGACCGAATATGTGCGCTCGCTGGGCTGGGTGGGGCCGGATGTCTGGCACGCCCACTGCGTGAAGCTGGACGACGACGGCATCGCCTTGTTCGCAAAGACCGGCACGGGCATCGCCCATTGCCCGTGCTCCAACATGCGCCTCGCCTCGGGCATCGCGCCGGTGAAGCGCTTCCTCGCCGAGGGCATCCGGGTGGGGCTCGGGGTGGACGGCTCCGCCTCCAACGACAGCGGCCACATTCTGGGGGAGGCCCGGCAGGCCATGCTGCTGCAGCGCGTCGCCCATGGTCCCGACGCCATGAGCGCGCGCACGGCGCTGGAGATGGCGACGCTGGGCGGCGCCCGGGTGCTCGGGCGTGACGACATCGGCGCGCTGGCCCCGGGCATGGCGGCGGATTTCATCGCCTTCGACATGTCGCGCCTCGCTTACGCAGGGGCGCTGCACGATTCGGTGGCGGCGCTCATCTTCTGCCAGTCGCAGGATGTCTCCCTCAGCGTCATCAACGGGCGGGTGGTGGTGCGCGACGGTCGCCTCCTCACCATCGACCTTGCCGCCACGGTGGCGCGGCACAACGCCATGGCCGCCGAACTGGCGCGCTTGGCTTCAGCTTGATAAGACGACCGCGGCGGCTGGCGGCCCGCCCTCCCGGTGCCGGAAACGGCGCTGCCTTTTTGAAGACGACCGTCCGGAGTTGACGATGGGCAAACGCATCGTCGCGGTGCGCTACAGTCCCGACTGGCTCGCCCTGACCGACGACGACACCCGCCGCTTCCTGCGCCGCCACCACATCGACGAGAATTTGCTCGTGGATTTCATGGCGCTGTGGGATGGCAACCTGAAGGTGGATTACCGCAGCTTCCGCGACGAGATCGCCAAGCTCTCCCGCGCGAGCTTCGCCGCCGTGCGGGGCGCCGAGGTGATCTCCCACGAGGTGCTGCGCGAGACGAAGCGCGCGAGCGATGATCTCATCGCCTTCGTGGACGACGACGACTGGCTCTCCCCCGGCCTGTTCGAGGAGCTGGACAAGGCCTGCCCGCGCCCGCTCAACGGCATCTGGTGGGGCTCGATCCTGGTCGGCCCGCAGCTGACCACCTACGAGGAATCCCAGACCGTCCCGCTGATCGAGCTGCGGCCGCTGAAGCGGGTGATCTACACCAACAATTATGCCGTCACCGGCCGCGCGCTGAACCACCACGGCTATCCGCGCCTGTTCGAGCACTATCACGCGGACCGGCGCTTCGGAAAATTCTGGTGGCCGCCCAAGAAGGTGCCGCTCTATCTCTCGGCCGCCTCCAAGCACCCGTGCTCCACGGTCTCGGTGCAGTTCTTCATGGCCCAGCCCCAGTTCCGCGCCGACCCGCGCCGCCATGTGGAGCGCTTCGCCGACCAGCTGGCCGAGGCGGTGATCCCGGCCGAATACGGCTGGCTGAAGCAGCCCATGAACGCCGTCGAGGCCCTGGTGCGCCGCGCGCTGGCCTGAGCGGTTCTCGGCTTTGCCTTCGCTCAGGCGCCGCGCGGGCTGGCTTTGACGTTGTCTTCGCTCAGGCGCCGCGCGGGCTGAACGCGCGGCGCCGATGCCGCGCCGCCGCGCTCAGAACTTGTGGAAGATGAAGAAGGCGCCGGCCGAGATGAAGGCAAAGCCGAGCAGGTGGTTCCAGCCCAGCGGTTCCTTTAGGTAAAGCACCGAGAAGCCGGCAAAGACGATGAGGGTGATGACCTCCTGCATCGTCTTGAGCTGGGCCGTGGAATAGACCTCCGAACCGAAGCGGTTGGCCGGCACGGCGAGGCAATATTCAAAAAAGGCGATGCCCCAGCTCGCGATGATGGCGAGAACGAGCGGCGCCGACTTGTGCTTGAGGTGCCCGTACCAGGCGAACGTCATGAAGACGTTCGAGGCCACGAGCATGACGATGGGCAGGATTTGGGGGGGCAGAAGGTTCGTCAGGGGGGGCATAAGGCAGTGTTCCGGCGGATCTGAACCGATCCGCCGTCTAGCACGGAATGCGCGGCGGTGGGCCTCGCCTATTTTAGCTTTTCAGCCGCCTTGGCCTGCGGCGTCACCGAGGCAGCGTTGGCGGCCTGCGCGTCAGGCTTGTTGGAGGTTACGGCGAGGCTGGTCACGCCGGACATGAAAGAGCAGGCCTGATGGTATGACTGTGCATCACGTAGCGCGAGGGCGACCGAATAGTCCGCCAGTGTCGCGGTTTTGCGATTGGCGATGATCTGGTCGCGAATGCGGGTGCGATTGGCCTGAATCTGGTTGGCGATCAGCGAAACCAATTGGTTCTGCATCAACGTGCTGTCGCTGAGCGTGTCGGTGCCTTGGGCCAGAGCGGAGACGAGATTGAGCGCCTGCGCCGCTTGTCCGCCAGCAAATGCGCCAACGGTGGAGGCGACCATCGCGATTTCGCCGAGGAAGAGCTTGCGGTGCGATACGCGGACATAGAGATCGTCGATAAAAGCTTCGCACAGCACGTCCGACCGCTGCATCAGCGCGTCCTGAACGAAATCACGGTTGGCTGTGCTGCGCTGGGCGAAGTCAAGGATATCCCAATCGATCAGCGGCACGTAACGGCCGGAAAAGGCCGACGGCTGCGGCGTGGCAGTTTCACTGGCGGCCGACGCGGCAGGTAGCGCAGTGACGGTACGCCCATTCTGCTGGTCCACGTAGGACAGTCGCAGGTTGTAGTCGACGAGGGTTGTAGGGCGCATGGGTGCCCGCATCCCGGCTGGCAGTGATTCGCATCCCGTCAGGGCGAAGCCCGTGACGAACATCAGAATTGTGGTGCCCCGACGCCCGAATTTCATCTGCATGATTGCCTCCCCCTCCACCCATGATGGTGGGGTGGGTGGCGTCTGCAATTAAAAGTAGTAATTTGTTAATCATTCTATCACAGCGTGTCTTTCTTGCATCAGGAGTCCAGTGCTGCGGAGCCGGCACTTCGGCTGTCGGTACCGCCTTTTCATAGTCGGTGATCGCCCCCATATTCCCCCCATGGCCAAAGCATCCCGTCCCGGAAAGCTCGGTGAGCGCTCCCAGCGTCATTTCGAGCCGGCGCCCCAGCAGGCGCTTGATCCCGCCGTTGCGAAATCCCTCGGGCTGGAGCCGGGGGCGCTTTCGCTCGACTTCGAATCGGCCGGGGCTTCGGCCACGGTGCAGGCGCTGTCGCGGCTGATCGAGACCGGGCGGCCGGAGGTGAACGGCCAGACCTGGGTGCCGCACCGTCCGCCGCGGCCGGAGAAGTCGGAAGGCGGCGTCCCCTTCACCATGAAGAGCGACTTCCAGCCCGCCGGCGACCAGCCGCAGGCCATCAAGGAGCTGTGCGCGCAGGCCGAGGCGGGGGACCGCGATCAGGTGCTGCTCGGCGTCACCGGCTCGGGCAAGACCTTCACCATGGCCAAGGTGATCGAACAGTTGCAGCGCCCGGCCATCGTGCTGGCGCCCAACAAGACGCTCGCCGCCCAGCTCTATGGCGAGTTCAAGAGCTTTTTCCCCGATAATGCGGTGGAATATTTCGTCTCCTACTACGATTACTACCAGCCCGAGGCCTACGTGCCCCGGACCGATACGTACATCGAGAAGGAATCCTCCATCAACGAGCAGATCGACCGCATGCGCCATGCGGCGACCCGCGCGCTGCTGGAGCGGGACGACGTGATCATCGTCGCCTCGGTGTCGTGCATCTACGGCATCGGCTCGGTCGAGACCTATTCGGCCATGACCTTCGACATCAAGGTGGGCGAGCGCATCGACCAGCGCGGCCTGATCGCCGATCTCGTGGCCCTGCAATACAAGCGCATCCAGTCGGATTTCGCCCGCGGCACCTTCCGGGTGCGCGGCGACAGCGTGGAGATCTTCCCCGCCCACTATGAGGACCGCGCATGGCGCGTGAGCCTGTTCGGCGACGAGGTGGAGAGCATCGCCGAGTTCGATCCGCTCACCGGCCAGAAGAGCGGCGACATGAAGAGCGTGCGCGTCTACGCCGCCTCGCATTATGTCACCCCGCGCCCGACGCTGATCCAGGCCATCTCCGGCATCAAGGCCGAGCTGAAGATGCGGCTCGACGAGCTGTACAAGATGGGCCGCCTGCTGGAGGCCCAGCGGCTGGAGCAGCGCACCCGCTATGATCTGGAGATGATGGAGGCCACCGGCTCCTGCGCCGGCATCGAGAACTATTCGCGCTGGCTCACCGGCCGCAAGCCCGGCGAGCCGCCGCCCACCCTGTTCGAATACGTGCCCGACAACGCCCTCGTCTTCATCGACGAGAGCCATGTGACCGTGCCGCAGATCGGCGCCATGTATCGCGGCGACTTCCGCCGCAAGGCGACGCTGGCGGAATACGGTTTCCGCCTGCCGAGCTGCATGGACAACCGCCCGCTGCGCTTCGAGGAGTGGGAGGCCATGCGGCCGCAGACCGTCCACGTCTCCGCCACCCCCGGCTCGTGGGAGATGAACCAGACCGGCGGCGTGTTCGTGGAGCAGGTCATCCGCCCCACCGGTCTCATCGATCCGCCGGTGGAGGTGCGCCCGGCGCGCACGCAGGTGGACGACCTCCTCGGCGAGGTGCGGGCGGTGGCCGCCAAGGGCTACCGGACGCTGGTCACCGTGCTCACCAAGCGCATGGCCGAGGACCTCACCGAATATCTGCACGAGAACGGCATCCGCGTGCGCTATATGCATTCGGACATCGACACCATCGAGCGCATCGAGATCATCCGCGATCTGCGCCTCGGGGCGTTCGACGTGCTCATCGGCATCAACCTGCTGCGCGAGGGCCTCGACATTCCCGAGTGCGGGCTCGTCGCCATCCTCGATGCGGACAAGGAAGGGTTCCTTAGGTCCGAAACCTCGCTGGTGCAGACCATCGGCCGCGCTGCGCGCAACGTGGACGGGCGGGTGGTGCTCTATGCCGACCACATCACCGGTTCCATGGAGCGGGCCATGGCGGAGACCTCCCGTCGCCGCGAGAAGCAGGTGGCCTACAACACCGAGCACGGCATCACGCCCGAGAGCGTGAAGAAGGCCATCGGCGACATCCTCAATTCCGTCTACGAGCGCGATCACGTGCAGGTGGATGCGGGCCTCGCGGAGGAGGGGGCGGCCTTCGGGCACAATCTCAAGGCGGTGATGGCGGATCTGGAGAAGCGCATGCGCGCCGCCGCCGCCGATCTCGATTTCGAGACCGCCGCTCGCCTGCGCGACGAGATCCGCCGGCTGGAGGCCACGGAACTCGCCGTCTCCGACGATCCTTTGGCGCGGCAGGAGGCGGTGGACGACCGCACCGGCGGCTACAAGGGCGCGCGCAAATACGGCAAGGCGGCCAACCTGCCACCGAAGGAGGAGGCCGGGCGCCTCTTGCCGCGCGGCCGGGGCAAGCCTTCGGCCAAGGGCCGCGGCACAGCCGCCGAGGACGGCATGGGGGAGGCGCAGGCGCCCTACACCCCGCCGGGCGCGGCCACGCCGAAGGCTGCCCGCACCCCGGCCGAGACGCCGCTGGCCGCGCCTCTATCCACGCGCGCCCACAAGCCGTCCCTTGACGACATGGGCCCCGGCTCCGACCGGGTGGTGCCGCTGGCCGAAGACACCTTCCGCCCCGGCCCACGGCCCGATCCCGGCACCAAGGGCTATCGCAAGGGTGGCAGGCGGAAAGGGTAGCTACAGTCCTAGAATTTCATCGATAGATTTACCGCGCTGCTCGTCCTTTTCGAATAGCTCTTTACACCAATCGTTTATCGCGGAAATTTCAGATCTCATCCTTTCTTCATCTGGTAAAAATGAACTATAAAGTTCACGCTCCAGGCGTTCAATGGATTTTAAAGTGGGCTTGAATTGTTCTGGCTCCTTAATGGCCACCTCTACTTTGTTGGGCAAAAAAGTAATTCTGGCTACAATTTCGTCTCCCGCTATTTTAGACCTTTTTACGAATTTTTCGAAAGAGCTTTCTACAGAAAACCTGTTAAAATTGAAAGATATCGGTCGTGAAATTGAGTTCAAATTGTCTTTTATCCGCGAAATATGGCGACAAAAAAATAAAAAATCTGACATATATAAAGAGAATATGCCAAATCCATCTCCAAAGCTGCGGTACTCGTACGTTATATTGAATTTTGAAAGTATGCTTAATCCGTTTTCATTGCCGTAAATTACTGAATCGGATAAAAAATTGTTGTACTCTGGGCGTATATATTCTTTTATGACTATATTTTTGTTTAATTCAAAAGCCAATTGAATGACGTTGTCGTCAGAGTGTCTTTTAATTCTGCTTATAAATGAATTAAATTTGTCAGAAAGAGTCGATGTCAGTGCTAGTGCGGCAAAGTACTCTTGAAATGATCTATGAATAAATACGTAAATCAATCCATCTTGCCTCAATAGATTAACGCTTTCAACGTATTCCCTTTTAATATCATAGGGATCAAATTTGAATGACAGAACTTTGTTTGTTTTAATTATATACTCAATGATCTCGCTTTCTGAAAATTCAATCTTTCCCTCGTAGTAAGATAAAAGGCAAAATATAGAAAATGATCTCCTAAACTCATCGATGTTCAGGCATCTCTTTCTATGAAATGCCTTGGTGGCGTCGTGCCATTGAAATAGAGTTGTGAACGCGTTGTCGTAAAATATCGACATGTTGCTCGGAATAGTCATATTATCTTTAAACGTCATCATCATCATTATGCATAGAAGTGGGCTTGAGATGAAGCTAGAGTGACTGTTGTAGAGATTTGTGTCGAGTTTTTTTATGAATAAAGCCTTTGAATTTTCATCAAACGGCACTTTCTTCACAAGTTCAATCGATTGGAGAAGGTCGAATGGTTCTGACTGAAATATACTGAAGCCTTGCCATCCAGAAAATCGTCTATCATATCGGCTCGATACGACAAATCGACAATTTCTATACAGACTAGAAAGCTCCAGTATCTGATTTTGCACATATTCTCGCGCATTATCTTGAAGTTCGTCAAATCCATCAAGTATAAAAACAAATGATCCTCTATTGCAAAAATAGTCAAATACATCCTCAGGAAGATATTCGCTAGACGATATCGCGAGTCTAATATAATTCTTTAGATCAATTTTAGATAAATCACTCAATGCCCTAAGTTCTAAGAAAATTGGAGTCTTAAAATCGCTGCGCTTAAATAAGCTAAGCCAAAGATGTCTCATAAAAAATGTTTTTCCAGCGCCTCCATTTCCAACAATGATTGCGTTTCCAGATTCCATGATATGAGATAATACCTCAGAATCGTATAATATTTTATCATTGCATCTAAATTTTGATGGAACATAAATCGAGTAAAGATCGATGTCTTGATCTTTCTGACAAATGATCCTTACATACTTGTTCCTATTTAATGTCCGTTCGAGGTATGGCTCAAAATCAGATGTTATTTTAAGCCATGCCGACTTCATTTTTTCCGAGGCGCCTTTTGCCGCGGCTGCCGCGCCTTGTTTTATGAGGGTGGTTACAACTTCTGCGGCGATGCGGCTGGTATCAATGTCGGTCATGGCTTTTTTTCTCCCACCCGCGATAAGCTAGGGCGGTGCGATAGGTGGCGCAACTCATGATCGTCGATGCATTCACAAGCCGATCAAGACTAGCGCGACCAGCAAATGGAGTGGATGCCAGACACAAGCTTAGCCTTGCGGCTTAGAGTGGCTATTTGAGAAGTTTGGTTTGCGTGCCCCTATCGCCGGCTGATCCGCCCGATGACCAGTTCGTCGATCTCCAGCCGGCGGATGCGCGCGCGGCCGATGGCGAGGCGGCCGATGGCCACGGCGCCCACGGCGAGCGCTCCGAAGGCCAGCGCGCCGATGGCGATGGCGCCGATGGAGCCTGCGCCCAGAGATCCCGCACCCACGGTGCCCGCACCAACTGCCCCGGCCCCCACGGCCGCCTTGCGGATGCGGCGCCTGCGGGCGGGCGGTGCGGCGGGAGCCTCGGTCTCGGTCTCTGGATCGGCGGTCATCGCATGTTCTCGGATCGGGCGGCTTGGGATCGGGTTGCGGCGGGTCAGGGCACGAGGCTGTGGGCGTCCCAATCGTGCCGCGGCACCTCGGCGCCCAAGGTGTAGCTGAAGGCTACCACATCCATGCCGTCCGGGCTGGTCTTGCAGCGATAGGAGAGGTGATACCAGTGCTGCCGGCTGCGGATGGCCGCGCCGGGGGCGGAGATGGCGGCATCGCCGTGCCGGAAGTCGCCGAGCTTGGGATCGGCGAAGGCATAGGCCACCACCTCTTCCGGCCGCATGTCCTTGTGCTCGCGCCCGATCTCGCCCATGGCGCGGGCGTTGCAGCGCTGCTCGATGCGGGTGCCGGGGTCCACATGGAGCATCATGTCGTCGTGCCGGCCGGGACCGGCGAGCGCCGGAGCGGCCGTTGCGGCAGTGAGGAGGACGAGGGGCAGCACGAGCGGGCGAATCACGGGGGGAGCATCTCCGCAGACAGGGAAGCGTGCCGCCTCTAGGCCGAATCTGTGGCAGGGATGGGACGGGATGGTGGCGTGGTAGGGAAGAGGGGTCTCGCCCGCCGGAGCCCCTGCGTGTTATGGTGTTCACGATACAGCTTCGGCTGTCGGGGGCGACGGGCGGATCGGCCGGCAACGGCGCAGAGGACGGATGTTCGGAATGACGGGGGACGAACGGCCGATGATCCTCGCCCTTCAGGGCGGCGACCGGGAAGCGATCCAGTCCTTGCTGGCGGAAGCGGCGCGGCGGCTTGCCGCGCAGGGCGTGCGCGTGCTCGGCGTGGTGGAGCACCTCACCCCCGGCTGCGCCCATGAGGACGTGCTGCTGCTCGATCTCGTCTCCGGCGAGACCAATCGCCTGCATCAGGATCTCGGCCCCGGCGCGGCCGGGTGCAGCCTCGATCCGGCGGGCCTCGCCGCCGCCTCGGCGGGGGTGGAGCGGGCCATCGCCGATCGCCTCGCCGAGGGCGGCGACCTGTCCGACACGGTGGTGGTGCTCTCCAAGTTCGGCCGGCAGGAGGCCGAGGGTCGCGGCCTCACCTCTGCGTTCCATGCGGCGGTGGCGGCCGAGCTGTGCGTCCTCACCTCGGTCTCGCCCAGCATCACCGCCGAATGGGCGGGCTTCGCCGGCGACCTCGCCGAGCTGCGCCCGGCGGTGGCTGCGTCCATCGATGCGTGGTGGGGCGTGCCCGTTCCCGAACCGGCGGAATAATCAAACCCCGATATCGTCCAGGCTGCGCCCGCGCGTCTCGATGCGGTAGTGCCAGGTCACGACCGCGCCCAGCAACGAGGCGGCGATCAGCACGAACAGCAGCGTGCGTGTGCCGAGGTCGGCCAGCAGGATCGGGAACAGGAAGGCGGTGAGCACCGCCCCGATCTTGGCGAAGGCCGCGGCGAAGCCCGCGCCCATGCCGCGGATGCGGGTGGGGAAGACCTCGCCGGCGATCAGGTAGGTCTGCGCGTTGGGGCCGAGATTGGTCATGAAGTTGAACAGCATGAAGCCGATGACCACCATCGTGACGGCGCGGTCGCCGCTGTAATAGGTGGAGAGCGCGGCCACCAGCAGGCCCGCCGCGCAGCCGACGAAGCCGGCGATCTGCAGCGGGATGCGGCCGATGCGGTCGGACAGCGCCACCGCCGCGCCGATGCCCACGAGCAGCAGCAGGTCGATCAGCGCCGCCCCCTCCGAGGCGAGCAGGTCCGCCGAGACGAGATCACTCAAATTGCGCCCGACATCCGTCTGATGGCCGAACGCCGCGGCGAGGATGGTGGGGGTGAAGATGCCGATGCCGTAGGTGGACAGGTCCTGCAGGAACCATGGCACCGCGGCGAGCACGGTCGCGCGCCGGTTGTGCGGGGTCTTGAACAGGGCGGCCGGGGTGCGATCGTGGCCCTGATCGTGCGCTGCCCCACCGGCATGGCCGTGGTGGCGATGGCTGAGCGCGATGGATTTCGGATATTGCGGCGAGCGGGCGAGCAGGCGCTGCGCCGCCTGCTGGGCCTCCTCCACGCGGCCGTGGGCGAGCAGCCAGCTCGCGCTTTCCGGCACGAACAGCCGGGCCACCGCCACCGCCACGGCGGGCAGGATGGCCGCCGCATACATGAGGCGCCAGGCGGAGACGGCCTCGATGTTGGACAGGACGAGATAGCCGAGCAGGGTGCCGGTGAGCGCCCCCACCGCCTGGAAGCCGAAGGCGCTGAGCACCAGCCGTCCGCGCGCCACGGAGGGGATGCTCTCGGAGATCACGAGATGGGCGGTGGGATAGTCGCAGCCGAGCGCGATGCCGATGCCGAACAGGAACACCACGGTCCAGCCGAAGGAGGGGCTGACCGCCAGCAGCGCGAGGAAGATGATGAAGATCACCATCTCCGCCACGAACATAAGCTTGCGGCCGAACTGGTCGGCGAGGCCGCCCAGCAGCAGCGCGCCGAAGAGGATGCCGGCGAGGCTCGCCGCGCCCACCAGGCCGTGCTGGAAGGCGTCCATGCCGAATTCGCGGGCCATGAGGGGCAGCGTCACGCCCGTCATGAACACCACGAGGCCCTCGAAGAACTTGCCCGCAGCCGCCAGCCACCAGATGCGCCACTGCATGGCGGTCATGGGGGTGGCCGCCACCCGCGTGCCGTCGCGCCAGATCGGGGTCTCGTCGATATAATCCTGCACCGAGCGCTTGTGGTCGAACCCGCGTAGGTCCCGCATCTCGTTCATGGCCTTCCCCCACGCTCCAGCGTGACAGAAAGCGTGCGAGCCGTGAATTGCCTATGACGGTCGCGGGGCCGGCTACCGTCCCGGGGGCTGGCGGGCAGAAAGGGGAGCGGCTAAGAAAGGCGTTCACCGGCGTGCTGCCCGGCCGTTCCCGCGGCCTCTCAGCGCAAGGCGCGCCCCCTCCCGTCCGGCGCCGCAGGTTCCCATGGTCTTTTCCCGCGTCTCTGCTTTGTCCCTCGCGGCCCTCGCTGCGGGTCTCGCCCTCGCCGCCTGCCAGGGCAATCCGGATAGCTGGGGCACCGGCGTGGTGAAGCAGACGGACGCCTTCGGCGACTATTCGGAGACGGTGGTCTCCGTCCCCAAGCCCACCGCCGGGCCGCGCCAGTTCGAATGCACGGGCCCCTTCGCGCCCAACAGCACCGCCATCAACATCGCCGCCGACTTCGGGCAGGCGAACGTCATCACCGGCAACATCATGTCGCCGGACGGCAGCACCGCGCCGGGCATCATCCTCCTGCCCAACGATCCCGCCTTGAGCCTGGAGATCGCCTGGAAGGACCCGGCCAACATGGCCGCCCCGCGCCGGGTGGCCTTCACCGAAAGCTCGGCCTGGACCGTGAACGGCATCGGCATCGGCACCAGCCTCGCAGACCTTGAACGGGCCAATGGCAAGCCGTTCCGCATCCAGGGCTTCGGCGGCAATGCCGGCGGCGTGGTGGCCGACTGGCGCGGCGGGCGGCTGGGCAATCTGGGCGGCGGCTGCGTGCTCGGGGCGCAGCTGGCGCTTTCGGCCGGCGCCTCGGACGGCGCGCAGGCGCGCGTTTCCGGCCCCAAGGTCTACAGCTCGAACGATCCCGCCATCCGCGCCGCCAACCCGAGCGTGGGCGTGTTCTGGGTGAATTACCGGTAGGGGGAAGGGCGCCGATCGTCGCGAATTGCGAAACCAGCGCCGGCATTAAGATTAACGCTCTCTAAATACCGCTGAGCCCGCGCCGTCGCCTTTCCAAGAAGCGTGGCGGTTGTAGAGTGCCACTGCGCGCCGCGAACCTTGCTGCGCGCAGGAGACTTTGCCAATGAAACGCCTGATCCTTGGAGCGCTGCTGGGGGCCGTCTGCGCCGTCGGCGGGGCTTTCGCACAGGGGGCGCCCGCCAACGCCCCCATGGCCGGCGGACCCGCCGGCGGCATGAACGGTCCGCCCGCAAACATCGAAGAGTTGAAGGGCGTCCAGTGGCTGTTCGTGCAGGTGGCGGATTCCATCACCGTCACCGACAAGACCATCACGCTGAAGGGCGTCGCGCCGCAGGTCATCATGTTCGCCGACCGCCCGGAGCGGATCACCGGCGATGCCTCGACGGCGACCTTCATCAAGATCTGGAACGAGGGCAAGGACAGCTTCCAGAAGGACCCGCCCAACGCCACCCTCTCGGTGACGGTGAATGGCGAGCCCAACCTGTCGGTGATCAAGCTGTCGAATCCGGTGCTCACCGGCGACACGCTGACCTACGACTACAAGCTCCTGAGCGAGGACAAGCCCCTCGCCGGCACCAATGCCAGCCTGTTCATCGACTGGTGGCACTATCACCGCTGGTGGGGTCCCGGACCCGGCCGCTGGGGTGGTGGCGGCTGCTGGCGCGGCCCGCTGGGCGGCCTGCACTGCCGCTGGTGAGCCTGATCTTCCGCCGTTAGACGTTCGCCCCGCCCGCACCCCGCGGCGGGGCGTTCGCGTCTGTGGCCGTCTGCCATGATGGTGCCGTCTTGATGGTGCCGTTTCACCCCTGCGTGCCAGCACCCCCGCTGCCGCCGGACGTCGCTCCTCGAAGCCGTGAGAGACATCATGATCCGCCCCAGGGCCGCCCTGCGCCCGTTGACCCTCGCGCTGACCTTCGCCGCGGGCCTTGCGACTGCCGGGCTCGTGCAGTCGGCCTTCGCCGACCAGCCCAACATGCAGCGCGCGCTCGAGGCGCTGCGCACCGCGCGCGCCTTCCTGCAGCAGGCGGAGCCCAACAAGGGCGGCCATCGCGAGCGCGCCATCGACCTCGTGGACCGGGCCATCGGCGAGACCGAGGCCGGCATCCAGTTCGCGCGCTGACCCCGGCGCCGCCTTGTTTTCGGAAAGTTGCTGATGGCTGATTGGATCTCGTTCTGGAATGGTAGTCACGCCATCTATGTGAATGACCGGCACAAGGCGGTGCATTATGCGGCCATCGCGACCGATCTCGTCGGCTTCCTGCCGGGGCCGCACGCGCGGGTTCTGGATTTCGGCTGCGGCGAAGCCCTCGCCTCGGCCGAGCTGGCGCTGCGCTGCGCGCACCTCGTGCTCACCGATGCCGCGCCCGAAGTCCGGCGCCGCCTGAAGGGGCGCTTCGTCGCCGCCCCCAGCATCGACGTGCTGGCCCCCGAGGAGGTCTCGGCCCTGCCGGACGGCAGCTTCGATCTCATCATCTGCAATTCGGTGGCGCAGTATCTCTCGCGCGACCTGTTCGCCAGCCTCGTGCTGGAATGGCGGCGGCTGCTGGCGCCGGGGGGACGGCTGCTGATTGCCGACGTCATCCCGCCCCATGTGAGCGCGCTGGCCGACGCCGAGGCGCTGCTCAGGCTGGCGGCGCGGGAGAAGTTCCTGCTGGCCGCGGTCGCCGGCCTCGCCCGCACCGCCATCTCCCCCTATCGCAAGCTGCGCGCGGAACTTGGGCTGACCACCTACGAGGAGGCGGATGTGCTCGCCTTGCTCACCAAGGCCGGCCTCGCGGCGCGACGGGTCGAGCCCAATATCGGCCACAACCAGCAGCGCATGGCCTTCATCGGCGAACGCGGCGCCTGAAGCCCGCGCGGCGTCTGAGCGTCGGCAGTGCAAAAAGCCCGCGCGGCGCTTGAGCGTAGGCAGCGCATCGAGAGCCCGCGCGGCGCTTGAGCGTAGGCAGCGCATCGAGAGCCCGCGCGGCGCTTGAGCGTAGGCAGCGCATCGAGAGCCCGCGCGGCGCCTGAGCGGAGACAGCGCAAAAAAAGCCCGCGCGGCGCTTGAGCGTGGACAGCGCAGCAAGCCCCTGCGGCGCCTTAGCCGCGCACGGTGCTCCGGTGGGCGAAGGCCCAGACGCGGTAGCCGGTGAAGGTCCACATCATGGTGATGCCCGTGGTGAGGAACTGGGCGAGCAGATAGAACAGCCCCACCTCGTGCACGAACAGCCACATGAGCGTTTCGTTGAGCACGAACGCCACCCCCGCCACCACGATGAAGCGCGGCACCGCCCCGGCATGGGAGCGCGTGGCGTCGAAGGTGAAGCGGCGGTTGAGGACGTAGGACACGATGCCGCCCATGACGAACCCCACCGCCGAGCCGAGCACGGGGCCGACGGCATCCATCTCCACCAGAATGGCGAGCGTGGAGAAATGGGCCACGGCGGCGGTGAGGCCCACACCGACGAATCGGGCGAACTGGCGGATCAGGTCGCCATGGCGCGCGCGGTATTCATTGACCGTCCGGGCGAGGGAAGGCGGCAGCACAGGCGTCTCCGGCAGGAAAACGAACAGGAATCCTTCAGGCCGAGGCAGCGCGGGCGGGCGCCGGACACCCCGCGAGGATGTGTATTCCGGGCGCGGCGTCATCTCGGTGACATGGCTTCCGTCGCCGCAAATTATGGTCTAAGGAAGCCCATCAGCGCCAAGGGCCCGGGAAATTGCGCAGGTGTGACATCCGTGAGGTGTGACATCCGCGCCGCGTCCCGCCCGCGCGCAAGTCTGGGAGCAGGCCCCGGCCAAGCTCGTACCTTTCTGGGGCGCGTGACCCGCGGCCCTTTTTTTGCGCCCGGCGGGCGCTAGGAAGGGGCGGGCGCTGCGACGGGGCGGCTCCTGATGGAAACGGATCCCGTTGTCTTCGCCGGCTCAGCGGCGCGGGTGGCGGCGGTCGAGAGCTCAAAGACGGATATGCCGAAACGCACCGATATCGAAACCATCCTCATCATCGGCGCCGGTCCCATCGTGATCGGGCAGGCCTGCGAATTCGACTATTCCGGAACGCAGGCGGTCAAGGCGCTCAAGGAGGAGGGATACCGGGTCGTCCTCGTGAACTCGAATCCCGCGACCATCATGACCGACCCGGACATGGCGGACGCGACCTATATCGAGCCCATCACCGCCGAGATCGTCACCAAGATCATCGAGAAGGAGCGCGGCGACCGCTCCAAGGGCTTCGCGCTGCTGCCCACCATGGGCGGCCAGACCGCGCTCAACTGCGCGCTGTCGCTCAAGAAGATGGGCACGCTCGAAAAGTATGACGTCGAGATGATCGGCGCCACCGCCGAGGCCATCGACAAGGCCGAGGACCGCGAGCTGTTCCGCGAGGCCATGACCAAGATCGGCCTCTCGACGCCCAAGTCCCGCCAGATCAAGACCCTGCCCCAGGCGCTCGAGGCGCTGGACGAGGTGGGCCTGCCCGCCATCATCCGCCCGTCCTTCACCATGGGCGGCACCGGCGGCGGCATCGCCTACAACAAGGCCGAGTTCATCGAGATCATCGAGCGCGGCATCGATGCCTCCCCCACCAACGAGGTGCTGGTCGAGGAGAGCGTGCTGGGCTGGAAGGAGTATGAGATGGAGGTTGTCCGCGACAAGGCGGACAACTGCATCATCATCTGCTCCATCGAGAACATCGACCCGATGGGCGTCCACACCGGCGATTCCATCACGGTGGCGCCGGCGCTGACGCTCACCGACAAGGAATACCAGATCATGCGCGACGCATCGCTTGCGGTGCTGCGCGAGATCGGCGTGGAGACCGGCGGCTCCAACGTGCAGTTCGCGGTGAACCCCGAGGACGGCCGCCTCATCGTCATCGAGATGAACCCGCGCGTGTCGCGCTCCTCGGCGCTGGCGTCGAAGGCCACGGGCTTCCCCATCGCCAAGGTCGCCGCGCGCCTCGCGGTGGGCTACACGCTCGACGAGATCGAGAACGACATCACCGGCGGCGCCACCCCGGCCTCCTTCGAGCCCACCATCGATTACGTGGTCACGAAGATCCCGCGCTTCGCCTTCGAGAAGTTCCCCGGCGCCGAGCCGACGCTGACCACCGCCATGAAGTCGGTGGGCGAGGCCATGGCCATCGGCCGCACCTTCCAGGAATCGCTCCAGAAGGCGCTGCGCTCGCTGGAAACCGGCCTGTCCGGCCTCGACGACATCGAGATCGAGGGCCTCGGCCAGGGCGACGACAAGAATGCCGTGCGCGCGGCGCTGGGCACGCCCACGCCCGACCGCCTGCTCTACGTGGCGCAGGCCATGCGCCTCGGCCTCTCCGACGAGCAGATCCACGCCGCCTGCAAGATCGACCCGTGGTTCCTTGCGGAGATCCGCGGCATCGTGGAGATGGAGCAGAAGGTGCGCCGGCTCGGCCTGCCGGAGACGGCCGGCCAGTTCCGCCGCCTCAAGGCCATGGGCTTCTCCGACGCCCGCCTCGCCGCCCTCGCCGGCCTCCACGAGGGCGAGGTGCGCGCGCGGCGCCACGCGCTGGACGTGCGCCCCGCCTACAAGCGCATCGACACCTGCGCGGCCGAGTTCGCCTCGCCGACGGCTTATATGTACTCGACCTACGAGACGCCCTTCGCCGGGACCCTCGCCGACGAGGCGCAGCCCTCGGAGCGCGAGAAGGTCATCATCCTCGGCGGCGGTCCCAACCGCATCGGCCAGGGCATCGAGTTCGACTATTGCTGCTGCCATGCCGCCTTCGCCCTGAAGGATGCCGGCTATGAAGCCATCATGGTCAACTGCAACCCGGAGACGGTCTCCACCGACTACGACACCTCGGACCGGCTCTATTTCGAGCCACTGACCGCCGAGGACGTGCTGGAGCTGATCGCCCGCGAGAAGACCCGGGGCACGCTGAAGGGCGTCATTGTGCAGTTCGGCGGCCAGACGCCGCTGAAGCTCGCCAAGGCGCTGGAGGATGCGGACGTGCCGATCCTCGGCACCTCGCCCGACGCCATCGACCTCGCCGAGGACCGCGACCGGTTCAAGACGCTGCTCGACCGCCTCAAGATCCGCCAGCCGGCCAACGGCATCTCCTACAGCGTGGAGCAGGCCCGCCTCGTCGCGGCGGAGCTGGGCTATCCCATGGTGGTGCGCCCCTCCTACGTGCTGGGCGGCCGGGCCATGCAGATCATCCGCGAGGAGCGCGAGCTGGGCGACTACCTGCTGGAGACCCTGCCGGGCCTCGTGCCGCAGGAGATCAAGGCGCGCTATCCCAACGACAAGACGGGCCAGATCAACACCGTCCTCGGCAAGAACCCGCTGCTGTTCGACCGCTACCTCTCCGACGCCATCGAGGTGGATGTCGACGCTCTTTGTGACGGCAAGGACGTGTTCATCGCCGGCATCATGGAGCACATCGAGGAGGCGGGCATCCATTCGGGTGACAGCGCCTGCACGTTGCCGCCCTATTCGCTCTCGCCCGATACCCTCGCGGCGCTGGAGAAGCAGACCGCCGCCATGGCGCTGGCGCTGGGCGTCGGCGGCCTGATGAACGTGCAGTACGCCATCAAGGGCGACGAGATCTACGTGCTCGAAGTGAACCCGCGCGCCTCGCGCACGGTGCCCTTCGTCGCCAAGGTCATCGGCCTGCCCATCGCCAAGATCGCGGCGCGGGTGATGGCCGGCGAGAAGCTGGCGAGCTTCAACCTGGTGCAGCCCAAGCTCGGCCACATCGCGGTGAAGGAGGCGGTGTTCCCCTTCGCCCGCTTCCCCGGCGTGGACACGGTGCTGGGCCCCGAGATGCGCTCCACCGGCGAGGTGATGGGCCTCGACACCGATTTCGGCGTCGCCTTCGCCAAGAGCCAGCTGGGCGGCGGCACCAAGGTGCCGCAGTCCGGCACGGTGTTCGTCTCGCTGAAGGATGGGGACAAGATCCGCATCCTGCCCACCATGAAGATGCTGGTGGACCTCGGCTTCAAGATCATCGCCACGTCAGGCACCCAGCGCTTCCTGGAGGAGCACGGCGTGTCGGCGGCGAAGATCAACAAGGTGCTGGAGGGCCGCCCCCACATCGTGGACGCCATCAAGAATGGCGGGGTCCAGCTGGTGTTCAACACCACCGAGGGCGCGCAGGCGCTGGCGGACAGCCGATCGCTGCGCCGCGCCGCCCTCTTGCAGAAAGTGCCGTATTACACCACGCTGTCCGGAGCCATCGCTGCGGCGCAGGGGATCAAGGCCTATGTGGGCGGCGACCTGACGGTGCGTCCGCTGCAGGGCTATTTCGGTGCCGGGGGCGACAGCGCTCCCGTCAGCCCGCGGGGCGAAGCCTCCGTCGCCTGATCCCGCAAGGGAACACCAGAACGCGCAGGCTGCGGGAGCCTGCGCGCAGTCGTCGCGGCCGTCCGGCGTCTCAAGGCGCGGGGCGGGTGCATCGCCCGGGGGCCGCAGAGCGCCCGAACCGGGACAGTCGCCGCAGCCGGGGCGCCGAAAGGCACCGCGGGGCGGCTTTCTTTTCGGCGCCGGCACCACCTGAGGTGGGGCTCCGGCGCACCGAACCGTTTCAGGAGGTCTGACAAGGACCCATGGAGAAGATTCCGATGACGGCGGGCGGCTTTGTCGCCCTCGAGCAAGAGTTGAAGCAGCGTCAGCAGGTGGAGCGTCCGCGCATCATCAATGCCATCTCGGAGGCGCGCGCCCATGGCGACCTGTCCGAGAACGCGGAATATCACGCCGCCAAGGAGCAGCAGTCGCTGAACGAGGGCCGCATCGCCGAGCTGGAGGACAAGATCTCCCGCGCCGAGGTGATCGACGTCTCGAAACTCTCCGGCGACATCGTCAAGTTCGGCGCCACGGTGACGCTGGTGGACGAGGACACCGAGGAAGAGAAGGTCTGGCAGATCGTCGGCGACAGCGAAGCCGACGCCAAGGCCGGCCGCATCTCCATCTCTTCGCCAGTGGCCCGCGCGCTCATCGGCAAGAAGAAGGGCGCCTCAGTGGAGGTCGTCACCCCCAAGGGCGCCCGCTCGTTCGAGATCGCGGACGTGCGCTGGGCCTGAGCGGGGTTGGGAGTTTCGCGCCGCCCTCGTGCCTCGGCCGACTGGAGCGGAGCGGAAGGAGAGCCGTGGCCCAGCGCAACATGTCGCCGAAGGCGGCTTTATTCCGCGGCCTGGGGGCAATTGCCGGCTTCGCCGACCTTTCCCCTGGACCCCGGATCGGCGCTCCACCTGCGGTGGAGCTTGTCCGGGGAGCGGCGGAGATTCCTCACGCCTTCGGCAATCCGGCTTCCAGCGGCACGATCGGCGCGTCCTTGGACTGCTTGAGGGTGAGGGCCGTCTTCACGTTGCGCACGTTGGGCGCGGCGGTGATGTCCAGAACGAAGGTCTGGAAGGTGCGAAGGTCCGGCGCCACGCACAGCATCAGGAAATCCACGTCGCCCGAGAGCATCCAGGCGCTGCGTACCAGCGGCCAGCCGGCGATGCGCTCCTGGAAGGCATCAAGGTCGACTTCCGCCTGGCTGATGAGATGCACCATGGCGAAGGCCATGAGGTCATAGCCGAGCCGCTTCTCGTCCAGCAGCGCGCGGTAGCCCTCGATGATGCCTTCCTCCTCCAGCGCGCGCACGCGCCTGAGGCAGGGCGGGGCGGAGATGCCGACGCGCCGGGATAATTCCACATTGGTCATGCGACCGTCCCGCTGCAGCTCGTCGAGGATTTTCCAGTCGACAGCATCGAGGCGAACGGTCAAGGCACGGCTCCTTGGGGGCAAGGCTTGGGGCAGGGTGAGGCGCCGCCGCCGGCGCGGCGGACAGGGGCATTACGTCCGCGCACCTTAGTCTCCGTATGCGGCAACGCAACGAAATAATATTGCGTCGGTTGCGCTGCGAAGGGACAGAAGCTGCCGCCTTGTGGGCGGGGGAGGGAGCCCCTACATTCGGGCATAGCTCACGCTGCGGCCATCGGGCGGCCTGCCACACGGCCCGTTCCTTCTCTTGTCGCGGTTTCCAGCCTTTCGAGCTTCTGGTTTTCGAGGACGTCATGACCACCCACAGCGCCAAGGTCGTCATCATCGGGTCGGGTCCGGCCGGCTATACCGCGGCCATCTATGCGGCCCGCGCAATGCTGGAGCCGGTCCTGTTCGAGGGCATCCAGCCCGGCGGCCAGCTCACCATCACCACGGATGTGGAGAATTATCCCGGCTTCGCCGATCCCATCCAGGGCCCCTGGCTGATGGAGCAGATGCGCGCCCAGGCCGAGCACGTGGGCACGAAGATCATCGCCGACCATGTGAACACGCTCGATCTGTCCAAGCGGCCGTTCCGCCTGGAGACCGAATCGGGCGACACGTGGCTCGCCGACGTGGTGATCCTCGCCACCGGCGCCCAGGCGCGCTGGCTCGGCCTCGAATCGGAGGCGGCGTTCCGCGGCTTCGGCGTCTCGGCCTGCGCCACCTGCGACGGCTTCTTCTATCGCGGCAAGGAAGTCGTGGTGGTGGGCGGCGGCAACACGGCGGTGGAAGAGGCGCTGTTCCTCACCAATTTCGCCTCCAAGGTCACGCTGGTGCACCGCCGCGATGCGTTCCGCGCCGAGCGCATCCTGCAGGATCGCCTGTTCGCCAATCCCAAGGTGAGCGTGGTGTGGCATTCCGAGGTGGCCGACGTGGTGGGCGAGAGCGGCGACATCTCCAAGGTCACCGGCGCGCGCCTGCGCGACGTTCGGACCGGAGCCCTCACCGAGCTGCCCGCTGACGGCATATTCATCGCCATCGGTCATGCGCCTGCCACAGAGCTGGTCAAAGACCAGTTGAAGCTCAAAGAGAGCGGATACGTGTGGACTGCGCCGGATTCGACGGCAACGTCGGTGCCGGGCGTGTTCGCGGCCGGCGATGTGGCCGATGATGTCTATCGCCAGGCGGTCACGGCCGCCGGGCGGGGCTGCATGGCGGCGCTGGAGGCGGAGCGGTTCCTCGCCCACCACAGCGTGGCGCAGGCGGCGGAGTAGATCACCCGGGCGCGGCAGCCGCCCGGCACGGATCTAAATGGGTTCAAGGAAGGCCGCGGGGCTGGGGAGCCCGCGGCTTCTCCCGAGACAAGCGAAAAACAGCACCACCTCGCCGGCCGGACGCCGGTGATGCTCAAGGGGCTCGGGCCGGATGGATTGGGACAAGCTGAAGGTCTTCCACGTCGCCGCGGAGGCGGGCTCCTTTACCCATGCCGGCGAGACGCTGGGGCTCTCCCAGTCGGCGGTGAGCCGGCAGGTCTCGGCGCTGGAGGCGGAACTGAAGGTTCCGCTGTTCCACCGCCACGCCCGCGGCCTCATCCTCACCGAGCAGGGCGAGCTGCTCTACCGCACCGCCCATGAGGTGTTCCTCAAGCTGGAATCGGCGCGCGCCCAGCTCACCGACAGCCGCGAGAAGCCCAACGGCGACCTGCGCGTCACCACCACCATGGGCCTCGGCACCCACTGGCTCACCGCGCGGGTGGGCGAGTTCGTGGAGCTGTTCCCGGACATCCGCATCCAGCTCATCCTCACCGACGAGGAGCTGGACCTTGCCATGCGCGAGGCGGATGTCGCCATCCGCATGCGCCAGCCGGTGCAGCCGGACCTGGTGCAGCGCAAGCTCTTCACCGTGCATTTCCACGCCTATGCCTCGGCCGACTATCTCAAGCGGCATGGCCATCCGCGCACGCTGGACGAGCTGGACAAGCACCGCATCCTGCTGCTCGGCGGGCCGATCCCCTCCTATTTCCAGGGGCTGAACTGGCTGGAGCATGCCGGTCGCGACGGCTCCACCCCGCGCATTCCCGCCTTCGAGGTCAACAATGTGCTTGGCCTCAAGCGGGCGGTGGAGCGGGGCGTGGGCATCGGCACCCTGCCGGACTATCTCTCGGACGATTCGACCTCGCTGGTGCAGCTCTTCACCGATCGCGAAACGCCCAAGCTGGAGGCATACTTCACATATGCTCAGGAAATGCGCTCGGTGGCCCGGATTCAGGTCTTCCGCGACTTCCTGATTTCCAAGGCGCAGCGCTGGAATTACTGATTTATGACGTTCGATGGTGTCTTGGTAGGGCGGGCATTGCCTAGCCAAGCGCTGGGCACATGCCTGATATGCGGTCAGTATACATTGCATTCTGCCTATTCAGGGAGCATCTTTCCCTTGCGCTGATTGCACCTTGTGCGGTGCATCAGCTGTTCCCCTCTGGAAGGTTCGCTGCTCTGCAGCGATACTTGCCGGGTCCCCTCCAGGACCCGGCATTTTTCTTTTGGGCGGTTCATTTTTGAGGGTGCCGCAGCGGCTCTTTTCCCCCAATGTCGGTTGCCGGCCTCAAGGCCGGGGCAACTGGACCGGGGTGTGTCATGGCACTTCTCAAGCGTGGGCTCGCGGGCGAGCCGGTGAAGATCCTTCAGGCCAAGCTCGGGGTGACTGCGGACGGCCAGTTCGGCCCCGGCACCGAGGCGGCCCTCAAGGCCTACCAGACCCAGCACGGCCTTTCGGCGGACGGCATCGCCGGCCCGGACACCTTCACGGCGCTCGGCCTGCCGGAGCTGGTGCTGCTCACCGTGGGCACCAACGGCGAGGCGGTGAAGAAGCTGCAGACGGCGCTGGGCATTCCCGCCGACGGCGCCTTCGGCCCCGCCACCGCCAAGGCGGTGAAGGAGTTCCAGGAAAAGAACGGGCTGGACGCGGACGGCATGGCCGGCCCCGACACCCTCGCCAAGCTCCCGGCCTTCGCCGGCGTGTTCTCGCCGGAGGCGGTGGCCAAGTCCCAGACCGCGCCGGGCACCATTTCCATCGATGCCAAGCCCGCCGAGGCCGGCGCCACCGCCGCACCGAAGAAGAGCATCTGGCAGACCATCACCTCCTTCTTCTCCTGATCTGCGGAGAAGACGCGCGGGGAACAGGGGCAGGTCCCGGGCGTTGGCCCGGGATGAACCTTGCCCCTCTCCACCAGATGCGCTCCGGCGTTGAATCCCATACGGCCGCCCCCATGGGCGGCCGGTCCTCCTCTTCAGGCTTGGCCGCCCTCGCGGGCGGCCCGTTCCCCCCGACCGAGCCCGGCCGTCCGCCGGAGCCGCCCATCCTGCCGCCGGACCCGGTGGAGGACCCGCCGGATTTTCCCGAGCCCGGCCCGGACCTGCCCCCGCTTCCCGAGGGCGATCCCTCCCGCGAACCGCGCCGCGATCCCGACCCGGAGCCGCCGCCGCTGAGCGATCCCGTCGATCTGCCGGAGCCGCCGGCGCGCATGGCGTGAGGCCCGCTCTGGCGGGTGTCCGCGGCGGGGCTTATGCTTGGGCCTCACCACCCGACGCGAACGCGACATGCTCAGAGCCCTGATGGATCGACTGGTGAAGCCCGCCGCCCAAGCCCTCACACTCACCCTCACCATTGCCGGCCTGCCACTCGCCGCGGATGCGCGGACCGATCGGCCGGACCTGTTCGTGGACGTGGCGGGCGTGGTGCCGGACGCGGTGTTCGACGTGCGCTATTTCTCCACCGACAATTTCGTCGGCACGCGGGTGGACGGCTATGGCGCCGCCCGCTGCTTCCTCACCCGCCCGGCCGCCGAGGCGCTGGCGAAGGTGGCGGCGGAGGCGAGGAAGAAGGGCCTCGGTCTGCGCATCTTCGATTGCTACCGTCCGGCCCGCGCCGTCGCCCATTTCGCCCGCTGGGCCAGCGACCTCGCGGACGAGAAGACCAAGCCCACCTATTATCCCGATGTCGCCAAGAAGGACCTGTTCGCGGAGGGCTACATCGCCGCCCGCTCCGGCCATTCGCGCGGCTCGACGCTGGACCTGACCCTGTTCGATCTCTCGACGCGGCGCGACCTCGACATGGGCACGCCTTTCGATTTGTTCAGCCCACGCTCCTGGCCCGATTCCCCCACCGCCACCGCCGCCCAGCGCGCCAACCGCCGGCTGCTCGCGGGCCTCATGGCGCAGAACGGCTTCAAGCCGTTCGACAAGGAATGGTGGCACTTCACCCTGAAGGACGAGCCCTTTCCGGACACCTATTTCGATTTCCCCATCGAGTAGGGGCGGGGGAGCGAGTCAAACGGTCGTCATGCCCGGCCTTGTGCCGGGCATCCACGTCAGGCCGACGGGATGATGGCCGACGACGGATACCCGGCCGGTCCACGTGGATGGCCGGGACAAGCCCGGCCATGACGGCGGTTCGTGACCCGTCGAGGGCCGGCAGGGTGAGCGCCAAAGGGCGGGCCATGACCGCCGCGGCGTCCACCCCCCTCAGTGCGACGCGATCTCCTCCACCTTCAGTCGGCGGCCGAGGGTGTCGAAGAAATCGCCTTCGTTCAGCACCAGCCGGTTCTCGCGGATGCGCTGTTCCAGCGCGCGCAGGCGGCCGCGCGCCTCGGCGTTTTCCAGGGGACCCGTGTCCTCCACCTGCGCGAAGAAGGCGGCGCCGTCCCACGCCTGCCGGGAGCCGGCGAACAGGGCGATCATGCCGGCCCAGTCCACCTCGTCGCCGATGATGTTGAGGAAGGTGGAGGCGAGCGGCTTCACCTCCGGCTCGGCGATGCGCACCAGCACCACCAGCGCGGTGAAGCCGCCGTGGTCGGCGAAGGTGGCGGCGAGCCAGTCGTCGAAATCGGTGGCCATCGGCGTTCAGAAGTCCACGAGGGGCGTGTCGGGAAGATAGTGCTCGAACAGGTACCAGAAGGCGCTCTGCCTCGTCGTGGCATACCAGTCCTCGAAGGCCGCGAGGGCCGCAAGGGCGGCCTCGGGCGCCGCCTCGCTCTCCATCTCGAACAGCGCCACGGCGACCGGGGCAAAGCGCGCGAGCACCTCGGCGCGGGCCTCGCTGTCGTCGGACCAGCCGAGGCGGGCGCGCAGCAGGGCCTGTCCGGCGGCAACCGCCATCTCGGCATCGCCGATGCCGTCGAGGGCGGCGGCCAGCGACCGCATCAGGTCCGCCCGGCGCCAGGCATGGGCGCGCTCCCGCGCCAGTTCCTCGGCGCGGCGGGCGGCCTCGGCGCGATAGGCCGTCTCCGCCACATCGGCCGCGACCTTCGCGGCGTCGAGGCGCGCCAGCACGACGGCGCGGGCGCCGATGCGGGCCGCAGCGGCAGGATCGGGCGCGGCTTCGGGGGCCGGGGCGGGGAGGTCGGTCTCGGGGCTCATCGTCCCTTCCCGTAGCTGCGGGGGCGCGCCTCGGGCGCGGGGGGCTTCGGATTTGGCGCAGTGGAATTTGGCGCGAGAGGATTTGGCGGAAGAGAGTGGGAGTCGAACCCACCAAGGACCGGCTCGCGGCCCCTCCCGGATTTGAAGTCCGGACGCCCCACCAGGGACGCTTCTCTTCCCCGCGACGGCGCCGCCGCGGTCGTCTCCGGCGCATCGTCCGCCGCTCCGGCGAACAGGTCCAGCCGGAAGGGATTGATGCGCCTCAGATCGCCGCGACGCAAGGTGAGGCCGTGGCGGTCGAAGAATTCGAGGATCTGGATCGCCACCTTGCGCCCGTTGGCGACCTCGTCGCGGAAGGCGGCGGCGGTGAACTCGTCCTTCATGCGTTCGCCGGAGAGGCGGGTGATGATCTCCACCATCTCCGACACCACCGGGCGCAGGAAGAAGTGGTCGTGGGCCACCTCGTCCACCCGGCCCATGCGTCCGAGCAGCTTCATCAGGCGGCGCACCTCCGGCTCGGGCACGGCGAGGAGGCCGGCCATGTCGCGCACGCGGGGCGGGCGGAAGCGCTCCTCGCCCGTGAGCAGCGGCCTGATGCGCGCCCACAGCGCCTCGTCGGCGGCGGCGAGCTTCACCGAGAAGTCGGCCCGGCGCACCCAGGCGCCCTCCTGCCGGATGGTGCCGGCGGGCAAGGCGGCGAGCGCGGCGAGGAAGGCGGCGGCCGGCAGACGTGTCTCCAGCATCATGCGCAGCCGCTCGCGGCCGAGGCCGGGCAGGTCCGGGTTCTCCGCATGGAAGGCGTCGAGCGCGGCCATCACGCTGGTGGAGAAGGTGGAAAGCGTCGCCTGCGTCAGCGCCAGCGTGGTGGGGCCTGCGGCGAGGCGGGCGAGATCGAGCCGCTGCGCCAGCGCTTCCATTTCCTCAGTCGAGAGCGCCCGGTCGCGGCCGAAAGCGTCGAGATCGACGAAATGCGGCGGCACGGCGAGGAGCGCGGCCAAAGCCTCGGCCGGATCGCGGTGCGCCAGCGCATCGAGCTGGGCGATGCGCTCGGGCGTGCGGCGCTTGCGGCGCGGGCCGCGCAGATCAAGGAAGCGGCCGCCGCCAATGGTGCGCTGGGCGGAGGTGTCGCGGATGACGAAGCGGTCGCCCGCCGCCGCCGCGATGGGCGCCTCCAGCACCAATTGCACCTTGCCGGTGCCGCCGGGGGGGATGGCATCGCCGAGCAGCACGAGGCGCGCCCCCACCTCCCGCGCGGCATGGTGCAGGCGCACCGGCAGCCACTGGGCGATGGGCCGGGGCTCGCTGGCCAGTACCTTCAGCTCGGCGTCGATATGGTCGGCCGGGGCGTGCAGGGCAGGGTCCAGCACCACGTCGCCGCGGGAAATGGCGTCCTTGGAGATGGCCTCGCCGGCGAGGTTGATGCCGCAGCGGTCGCCGGCGACGCCGGTCTCGGAGACCCGATCCTGCGCGCGGATGGAGCGCACGCGGGCGGAGAGGCCGGAGGGGCTCACCGTCACCCGGTCGCCCGCCTTCACCGCGCCGGACAGCACCGTGCCCGTCACCACCGTTCCGGCGCCGGACAGGGTGAAGCTGCGGTCCACGGCGAGGCGGAAGCGCCCGCCGCCCGCCCGCCGGCCGAGGCTCCGCGCGGCGTCCACCAGCATCTCGCGCAGCGCATCCACCCCGTCGCCCCGCGCCGCCGCCACGGGCAGGATGGGCGCGCCGGCCAAGCCGGTGGGGGCGAGGAGGGCGGCGATCTCCGCTTTCACCGCCGCGAGGCGGTCGGCATCGGCAAGGTCAGCTTTGGTGAGGGCGACCACGCCCTTGTCGATGCCCAGCAGGTCCAGAATGGCGAGATGCTCGCGGGTCTGCGGCATCACGCCATCGTCGGCGGCCACCACCAGCAGCGCGAAATCGATGCCCCCCGCGCCGGAGAGCATGGTGTGCACGAACTTCTCATGCCCGGGCACATCCACGAACCCCAGCACGTCTTCGCCCACCGGGAGATAGGCGAAGCCGAGGTCGATGGAGATGCCGCGGGCCTTCTCTTCCTTCAGGCGGTCGGTATCGACACCGGTGAGCGCACGCACCAGCGTGGTCTTGCCATGGTCGATATGTCCGGCCGTCCCGATGATCACCTAGGGTAGCTCTCCCAGCGGAATGGCAGCGCGGCGCTGGGCGGCGGCGGCTTCTTCCGGGCTCAGCGTGGCGCTGACCGCGTCGAAGAAGCGGTCGGCGAGGGCGCTGTGGCCGGCCCGGGCGCGCAGCAGCCAGGCGAAGGCGGCGATCTTGTCGTGGGGCACGCCGGCACCGAGATGATAGGCGGCGCCGAGCATGGCCTGCCCGTCCGCGTCGCCCGCCTCGGCGCCCTTGCGCCACCAGCGCGCGGCCTCCACCGGATCGCGATCCGTGCCGAGCGCATTGTGGGCGATCATGCCGAGGCGCGTCATGGAGGAGCCGACGCCCTGCTCGGCCGCGGCCAGCGCCCAGCGGCGGGCCTCGGTGGTGTCGGGCGGCATCACCTCGCCCTCCAGCAGCATCCAGCTCAGCATGTCCTGCGCGGGGGCGTCGCCGTCCTCGGCTGCGGCGCGGTAGAGCTCGGCGGCGCGGGCATAGTCCTGCGCCACGCCCTGGCCCTTGAAATAGAGCGTCGCGAGGTTGCGCCGGCCCACCGGATCGCCGCCCTCGGCGGCCAGCTCCAGCCAGCGGCGGGCGAGGTCGAGATCCTGATCGACGCCGAGGCCGTCCACGAAGCAGGCGCCGATATTGTTCTGGGCGCGGGCATTGCCGGCGCGGGCCAGCGGCTCCCAGATGTTGAGCGCGGTCTCGTACTGGCCGGCGGTGGCCGCCGTCAGCGCCTCGGCCATGAGCTCCTCGGGGGAGCGGGTGTCGGCCACCGGCTCTTCCGGCGCCTCCTCGGTGAAGGCGGGCTCGGTGTAGGAGACCGCGGCATAGCTCGCCTCGGCGACGTAGGTCTCGACGAAATCGGGCGCCGCGACCTCGGGTGCCGCGACATGCGGCGCAGGTTCGGGCGCGGGGGCCTCGACGGCGGGTGCGTCCGACGTGCTGGGCGCGCGGGCGAACACGATCTCCTCGAAATTCAGCTCCACCGCCGGGGCTTCCGGCTCGCGCGCGGGCGGCTCGTGGGCGACCGGCTCCGGCTCGGAGACGGGGGCAAAGGGGTTGTCCTCGCGCATGCGCTCGCCGAGGCGGGGTCGGCGCGGCGCGGGGGCGACGGGATGTTCCTCGGCCGCGGGGCGCGTGGGGGCAAGGCCGCTGGCGATGTCGCCGAGCAGCGCGTCGAGGTCCACCTCGGCCTCGCTCACCGGGCGGCGCTCGCTGGCGCGCTGCAGGCGGGGCATGGGCGGATGCACATGGGGCGGCCGGGGCGGCGCGCGATCCTGCGGCGCATCGGTCGGCGCTTCCGGCTCGTCCGGTCCCCCGCCCTTGCCCTTCAGTCGGTCAAGCCAGCTCATGTGCCCCCTCCAAAGCGGTCACGGACGCGACAAGCGCCGCTTCGTCATCTAGGCACCTCACATCCAGCACCAGCGCCTGATCGTCAATCCGTCCGATCACCGGAACCGGCAACCGGCGCATGGCATCGGCCAACCGGCCGATGGCGCCGCCGCTGCCGTCGCGGGCGCGGATGGCGAGGCCCACGCCCTCCAGCGTCTCCAGCGGCAGCGCCCCGGAGCCGATCTGGCTGCGGCACGGCACGCTCTCTACGGTGAAACGAGCACCAAGGATGCGCTGGAGATGCGGCGCCAGTCGGGCAGCTTGGGCGGCGAGATCCTCGCGCGACCGGGTGAGGTAACGAAGTGTGGGAAGGCGCGCGGCGAGGCGATCGGGGTCGCGGTAGAGCCGCAGGGTCGCCTCGATGGCGGCGAGGCGCACCTTGTCCACGCGCAGCGCCCGCTTCATGGGATTCTTGTTGATGCGGGCGATGAGATCGCGCCGCCCCACGATGAAGCCGGCCTGCGGCCCGCCGAGCAGCTTGTCGCCGGAGAAGGTCACGATATCCGCGCCCTCCGCCAGCGCCTCCCGCACGGTGGGCTCATGCACGAGGCCGTAGCGGGAGAGGTCGGCCAGCGTGCCGGAGCCGAGGTCGTTGACGAGGGGCACGCCGCCGGCACGGGCGATCTCGGCGAGGTCGCGGGGCGGCACCTCGGCGGTGAAGCCCTCGATGCGGTAATTGGATGTGTGGACCTTCAGGATCACCCCGGTCTCGGGCGCGATGGCGTCGCGATAGTCGCGCGGATGGGTGCGGTTGGTGGTGCCCACTTCAGCGAGTTCCGCGCCGGCCCGGCGCATGATCTCGGGCATGCGGAAGGCGCCGCCGATCTCGATCAGCTCGCCGCGCGAGACCAGCGCCGGCTTTCCCGGCGAGAGGGTGTTGAGCACGATGAGCACGGCGGCGGCGTTGTTGTTCACCAGCGTCACGTCCTCGGCGCCGGTGAGTTCGCAGATGAGGCCGCGCACATGGTCGTCGCGCTCGCCGCGGCGGCCGCCGTCGAGGTCGTATTCCAGCGACACGGCATTGCGCATGGCGCGGGTGGCGGCCTCGATGGCTTCTTCCGCGAAGATGGCGCGGCCGAGATTGGTGTGCAGCACGGTGCCGGTGAGGTTGAACACCGGCTTCAGGCTGGGGGCGGCGGCGACATCGAGGCGGGTGAGGGCGGCGGCGGCGATCTCCTCGGGCGTCGCGGGGGCGCCGGCACCGGCCTTGAGCGCGGCGCGGCGCTCGTCGAGGGCGTCGCGCACCGCCTGCGTCGCCGCCTGCCGGCCATGGCGCTCCACGGCGGCGCGGGCGGCCTCCGCCTTCAGCACCTGATCCACGGAGGGAAGCAGGCGCAAGGGCGGGGCGGGGGAGAGGGCCGCCGGTGCGTTCGCCATCTCGCCGCCCTCAATAGCCGAGGAGGAAGGGGTTGAAGGCGGCGCGCCGATACGGGCCATCCTTCTGCTTGATGTCGAGGGCGAGGCTCGCCACGTCGTCGGCCACCGGATCGAGGCCGTCATCCTGGGTGAGGTAGAACACCTTGGAATAAGCGTGGCAGGTGTCGCAGGTCTCGGCCTTCACCGCGCCGTTGCCGCCCTCCATTTCCTGATAGCCGATGCCGGCAGTGGAGCCGCACGCGGTGCAGCGCACCCGCACATAGTTCCAGAGCGTGCCGCACAGGGCGCAGGCGCAATAGCGGGCGCCGTGGGAGGTGGGCCAGTTGACGATGAGGCTGCCCACCGGCGGCCCGCCGCAGGTGGGGCACACGCCGTCGCCCACCGGAACGAGCCTAGCGGCATCGAGCTGGGACGCGAGGCGGGCGAAATGGGCTTCCAGCGCCGCCGCCACATAGAGGTGCTCGGCCAGCGCCTCCTCGGGGATGGAGGAGGCGAGCACGTTGCGGATCATCTCGCCGCGCGCCACGTCGGAGGCCATGCGCACCCGCTCCAGCGCAGTGCGGGCGGCCTCGGGCTGCTCGATCTTGGTCGCTTCCGCCAGCGCCCGCTCGAACAGGGTGTCGAAGGCGGCGTCGGTGGTGAAATGGCTGCGGTCGAGGGGCGGCATCTCGTTGGCGCGGGCGCGCTCGACCTGCGCCGCCTCCACCGGCTCGGGCGCGGGCGTCGCGGCGATGGCGGCGTGCTGCGCTTCGCTGAGCCCGGCGAGGAAGGTGAGATAGGGGGCGAGGGGATTGTTCTGCGCCAGATGCCGGAACCGCGCCGCGCGCCGCGCGAACAGGGTCGAGGGGTCCGGCAGATAGGCGAAGGTCGGCGCCGTCACGCCCTCCAGCACGGAGGGATCGGGAATCGGGGGCGCCGAACTGGGGCCGAAGGTACGCGACATGATGACCTCACGAACCTCACGGGTCACGTGCACCGGACATGAACCTCCCGGTCGCACGCGGCGGCCGGGAGGCCATTATAGGGAAAAGGCCTACTCCGCGGGAGTCCCGCGGGTCCCCGACTTGCGGGAGCTGACCAGCTCGCGGAACCACTTCCTGTGGTGCCGCCACGCCCAGCCGCCCGTTACCTGCCCCCGGGTCATGGCGCTGATGGTGCCCTTGACCCAGATGGCAGCGTATACGTGGACGATCCACACGCAGATGATCGCCACCGCCGCCAGCGCATGCACCAGAAGCGCGATGCGCTGCTGCTCGATGGTGGTGTAGGAGGCGAAATAGGCCTGCCAGATCACCACGCCCGAGGTGATGAGCACCATGATGAGTAGGCTCATGCCCCAGAACACCATCTTCTGCCCGGCATTGTACTTGCCGAGTTCCGGCAGCTTCTCCTCATGGCCGGCGATGACGTCGCGGATGCGGCGCATCCAGGTGCCGTCCTCGCTCTTCCACAGGTTGGCCTTCCAGAAGCGCAGGAACATGCCGGCGAAGGAGAAGAAGAGCACGACGCCGATCCAGGGATGGATGGTGCGCGTCATCTGCCCGCCGCCGAACAGGCCGGTGAGGAAATAGAGGCTGGGATGGAACAAGGCGAGGCCCGAAATCGCCAGCAGGATCAGGCTGATGGCCGTCACCCAGTGGTTGATGCGGGCGCCCACCGTGTAGCGGTCCACCTGCACGGGGCGACCCGGATGAACCGCGTCGCCCGTTTCCAGATCGTAGGGTGCGCTCATGAGCGACCTCCGGACGACAGCTTTTCAGCCGCCAGCTTCTCGGCGTTCGCCTCGTCTTCCGGCGACACCTTGTTGGCGCCGTTGACGAGGTAGTGCAGCGCGCCGGCGAGGGCGGCGAAGCCCATGACGCCGAGGCCCACATATTTGGTCACGCCCTTCCACGCCTCGACGATGGGGCTGATGCGCGGATTGTCCGGCAGGCCCGCATAGATCGAGGGCTTGTCGGCGTGCTGCAGCACGTACATGACGTGCGTGCCGCCCACGCCGGGCGGATCATACAGGCCCGCATTCTTGTAGCCGCGGGACTTCAGATCCTTGATGCGGCCCTCGGCCCACTGCTTCATCTGCGTCTTGGTGCCGAAGACGATGGCCTGGGTGGGGCATGCCTTCTGGCAGGCGGGACCCTGGCCGACCGCCACGCGGTCCGAGCACAACGTGCACTTGTAGGCCTTGTGATCGACCTGCGAGATGCGCGGGATGTTGAAGGGGCAGCCCTTCACGCAATAGCCGCAGCCGATGCACTTGGCGTGGTCGAAGTCCACGATGCCGTTGGAATACTGCACGATGGCGCCGGGCGCCGGGCAGGCCTTCAGGCAGCCCGGATCGGCGCAATGCATGCAGCCGTCCTTGCGGATGAGCCATTCGAGATTGTCGGTCTCGGGGTTCACCCATTCGGTGAAGCGCATGAGCGTGAGCGACGCCGGCGTGAGGTCCGGCGGGTTGGTATAGGTGCCGTTGAAGGTGCCGATCTCCTCATGGAGCTCGTTCCATTCGAGGCACGCCGCCTGGCAGGCCTTGCAGCCGATGCACTTCGACACGTCGATGAGCTTGGCCACCGGCTCCTTGAACTCGACCTGCGAGGGGGAACCGGAGGCCGAGCGGCGGACGAGGTCCGCATCGCTCAGCTTGGGCGCCACGGGGGCGGTGGTGGGGTTCGGAATCGGAGGAAACATGCTGGTTCTCCTTTTCCTTACGCCACCGGCCCGGTGGAGGGCTCGATGTTGACTAGGAACGCCTTGAACTCCGGCGTCTCGATGTTCGCGTCACCCACGAAGGGGGTCAGCACGTTGGCCGGGAAGCCCTTCTTGGCGGCACCGACGAAGCCCCAGTGGATGGGGATGCCGACGATGTGCACGGGCTTGCCATCCACCATCAGCGGACGGATGCGCTTGGTCACGTAGGCCTTGGCGAAGACGGAGCCCCGCTTCGACCACACGCGGACCCAGCCGGCGTTCTGGATCGACTTCTCCTTCGCCAGTTGCTCGGAGATCTCCACGAAGAACTCGGGCTGGAGCACAGAATTCACGTGGTTGTTCTTCGTCCAGTAATGGAAGTGCTCGGTGAGCCGGTAGGAGGTCGCCGCATAGGGGAACTCCTTCGACGCCACGTCCGCGAACTGGGCGAAGTCGTCCTTGAACACGCGCGCCACCGGGTTGCCCCGCACCTTGGGGGCGATCAGGTTGGCGACCGGGCTCTCGAACGGTTCGTAATGCACCGGGAACGGTCCGTCCCGCATCATGCCCCGCGTGAACAGGCGCGAGACGCCTTCCGGGTTCATGATGAAGGGGCCGACATCCTGCGGCTTGGCGGTGGGGGCGATGTCGGGCACGTCGTAGCCCGTCCACTTGGCCCCGTCCCACCAGATCAGCTTGCGGGTGTCGTCCCACGGCTTGCCGTCGATGTTGCACGACGCGCGGTTGTAGATGATGCGGCGGTTCGCCGGCCAGGCGAACGACCACTTCAGATACGCGCCGGTGTCGTCGGGATCGGAATTGTCCCGGCGCGCCATCATGTTGCCCGCCTCGGTGTAGCAGCCGGAATAGATCCAGCAGCCCGCCGCGGTGGAGCCGTCGTCGCGCAGCACGCCGAATGTCGGCACCTGCTTGCCCGCCTCAAGGACCTTCTTGGTGGGGTCGTTGGGGTCGAGCACGTCCGAGACCACGTAGCCGTTGAGCTCTTTCGCGAGCTCGTCGGGCGAGGGCTCGTGCGGGTCCTTGTAGTTCCACGTCAGGTTGACGATCGGATCGGGGAACGCGCCGCCGTCCTTCTTGTACATCTCCTTCAGGCGCAGATGGAGCTGCGCCATGATGTAGATGTCCGTCTTCGCCTCGCCCGGAGGGGTGCCGGCGGCCCAGTGCCATTGCAGCCAGCGGCCGGAATTCACCAGCGAGCCGTTGTCCTCGGCGAAGCAGGTGGTGGGCAGCTGGATGACTTCCGTCTGGATCTTCGACGGATCGGCCTGGTTGTAGACGCCGTGGTTCTCCCAGAAGCGCGCGGTCTCGGTCTCCAGCGGATCCATGATCACGAGGAGCTTGAGCTTGCCGAGCGCCTCCGCGAGCTTGGCCTTGTTGGGGAAGGCCTGCAGCGGGTTGAAGCCCTGGCAGAAGTAGATGTTCATCTTCCCCTGCTTCATCAGCTCGAACGCGCGCAGGATGTCGTAAGACGGCACGTCGAGCTTCGGCAGGTAGTCGTAGGCCCAGTTGTTGTCCGCCGTCGCCGACGCACCCCACATGGCCTTCTGGAACGACACGAAGAACTTCTTGTAGTTCTGCCAGTAGCTCATCTGGTTGGGACGCAACGGCTTGAAACCGCGCGTCGACATGTAGGCGTTGAAGTCCGGCTCCTTCTCCGTCGGGATCGTGAGATAGCCCGGGATCAGGTTGGACATCAGGCCGATGTCGGTGAGGCCCTGGATGTTGGAATGCCCGCGCAGGGCGTTCATGCCGCCGCCGCGCACGCCGATATTGCCCAGGAGCAGCTGGATCATCGCCATGCAGCGGATGTTCTGCGAGCCCTTGGAATGCTGGGTCCAGCCGAGCGCGTACATGGAGGTCATCGTCTTGGTGGGCGACGAACACTCCGCCATCATCGACGCCACCTTCAGGAACTTGTCCTTGGGCGTGCCCGTGATGCGCTCGACCATCTCCGGCGTGTAGACGGAGACGTGCTGCTTCAGAAGGTTGAAGACGCAGCGGGGATGCTGGAGGGTCGCGTCCACGACCGCATAGCCGTCGGGGCCGATCTCGTAGTCCCAGGTGGAGCGGTTGTAGTCCCGCTTCATCTCGTCATAGCCCGTGAACAGGCCGTCCTGGTACCCGAAACCTTCCTTGACGATGTAGCCGACGTTGGTGAACGCCTTCACATAGTCCCACTGAATCTTGTCGTTCTGGATCAGGTAGTTGATGACGCCCAGCAGGAAGGCGATGTCGGTGCCTTGCCGGATCGGGGCGTAATAGTCCGCTACCGCGGCCGAGCGCGTGAAGCGCGGGTCCACGACAACGAGCTTGGCGCCACGGGTGGCCTTCGCCTCCGTGACCCACTTAAATCCGCACGGGTGCGCTTCGGCGGCATTGCCGCCCATGATGACGACCAGATCCGTGTTCTTGATATCGGTCCACGAATTGGTCATCGCGCCACGGCCAAAAGTTGGGCCCAAACTGGACACCGTGGGGCCGTGTCAGACGCGCGCCTGATTGTCGAAAGTCAGAATTCCGGTTGAGCGCACCACCTTGTAGGTGGCGAACGCGGTTTCATTGGTGGTGGCGGAGGCGGCGAGGAAGCCGGTGGTGAGCCAGCGGTTCACCGTCACGCCGTCCTGGTTCTTGGCGATGAAGTTGGCGTCGCGGTCCGCCTTCATGGCCTTGGCGATCTTGTCGAGCGCCTCGCCCCAGGAAATCTTCTCGAACTTGTCGGAGCCCGCGCGCCGGATCATGGGCTGCTTGAGGCGCTGCTCGGACTTCACGATGTCGAGCAGGGCCGCGCCCTTCGGGCAGAGCGTGCCGCGATTGGTGGGGTGGTCGGTGTCACCCTCGATATGGGTGATGTCCGCCTTCTCGCCCTTGGCAAGATTGCCCTTGGAGAAGATGAGGATGCCGCAGGCCACCGAGCAGTAGGTGCAGGTGTTGCGCACCTCGGTGGTGTTGACGAGGCGGAACGGCTTGATGGTGGAGGCCAGGGCCTCCTCGATGGGACCGAATCCCAACGCGCCCAACGTCGTTCCCGCCACGCCCGCGCCCGCCGTTTTCAAAAACTGGCGCCGCGAGAGCTCCATGTTCATCGAAGGAAGCCTCCGACCTTTCGTGCCCCGACCGGGGACGGTTTCGGACGGCCACGGGGCCGCTCCGGGAGCTGGATCACCCAGCGTGAGCGGACGGTATTTTGGAACTGGAATGATGTCAATTTGGGTCGGCGCAACTCCGCGTGTTTGAACGAAAATCGCCTTCTTGTCGCATGTTGCGATGCGGCACGCCGGCGGTTGCCAGTTGCCTCTAATGACGCAACGGAAGGCGGTTTTGCGGCGCGGCCTGATTGTGCGCTGCCGAAGCATGGCCGACATCACGGAAAGGAGCGTTGACCGCGCTTGCAACCCTGACGCAGAGTGCCCGCGTGAAGGTCGGTTTGGCTCCCGCGGGTCGGGGCGCACACTCTATCCAGCCGGATACAACATATCCCGGACCGCAGCGTCGCTCGCGGGGCCGCGGGAGCGTATCCGCGCGTCTAGGGATGGTCGGGTCTCTGCCTGTGCGCGACGTCTCGGGCGCGGTGGCGCTCGCCCTCGTGCTCGCGGCTGGACCGGTCCTCGCCGCGCCCGCCCTCGCGGAGGCGGAGCGCGCTACGCCGGGCCTCCTCTCGGCGGTCGAAGGCCACCCGCCTGCCCCCGCGCTCTCGCTCGGCGCCCTCGACGGCGCGCCGGTGGCTCTTGCCGCGGGCGATCCTCCGACCATCGTCCACTTCTTCGCCACCTGGTGCGCGCCCTGCCGCACCGAGCTTCCGGCCCTCGCCGATTTCGTCCGCTTGAGCGGCGTCCGGGTGCTGCTGGTGGATGTGGCCGAGCCCGCCGACCGCATCCGCCGCTTCTTCGCCGAGGGGACGGCCGGCGCCGCGCCCGGTCCCGTCCTCCTCGACCAGAACCGCGCGGCGGCGCGGGGGTGGGGCGTCAGCCTGCTGCCGGCGAGCTTCGTGGTGATCTCGGGCCGTCTCGTTCTCGCCCGCGAGGGTGAGGTGGATTGGGCCGATCCTGAAACCCGCGCCGCGATCCGCGTCGCGGCGCCGCCCCCGCAAAAAAACCAACCAAAAGAAGCCCAGGGAGAACAGACCCGATGACCACCCGTCGCGACTTTCTGAAAGCCGGCGCCCTCGCAGGCGTCTCCGCCGGTGCCGCCGCGCTGCTGCACCGCGCCGCCTTCGCGCAGGCCGCCGCGCAGACCACCCCCGCGGCGCGCGTGTTCGCCCCCACGGTGGGCAACTGGCGCAGCTTCCAGATCACCACCACGGTCGAGATCCTGAAGCCGGCCGGCACCGTGCAGGCCTGGCTGCCGGTGGCCTCCTTCAGCAATCCGGACTGGTTCAAGCCTGGCGAGAACACCTGGACCACCAACGCCAAGACCGCGAAGATGGTGCGCGACGCCCGCTCCGGTGCCGACATGCTGCACCTCGCCTGGGCCGAGGGCGAGCCGGCGCCGAAGGTGGAGCTGGTCAGCCGCGCCACCAGCCGCGATTTCGCCGTGGACCTGACCAAGCCCGGCAAGCCCGCCCCGCTCACCGCCGAGGAGCGCCGCCGCAACACCGCCGCCACGGACCTCATCCCCACCGACGGCATCGTCAAGGCGACCTCCGACAAGATCGTCGCCGGCAAGGCGTCCGAGCTGGAGAAGGTCCACGCCATCTTCGAGTGGATCGTCGAGAACACCTATCGCAACGCCGCCACCCGCGGCTGCGGCATCGGCGATATCGCGGCGCTGCTGAAGAGCGGCGATCTCGGCGGCAAGTGCGCCGACCTCAACGCCTTGTTCGTCGGCCTCGTGCGGGCGCAGGGCATTGCGGCGCGCGATGTCTACGGCCTGCGCGTGGTGCCCTCGCGCTTCGGCTACAAGAGCCTCGGCGCCAATTCCGAGATCGTCACCAAGGCGCAGCACTGCCGGGCCGAGGTGTTCCTCTCCGACTTCGGCTGGACCCCCATGGACCCCGCCGACGTGCGCAAGGTGGTGCTGGAGGAGCCCCCGGGCAAGCTTGCGCTCGACGACCCCAAGGTGGTCGCTGCGCGCAAGGCGCTGTTTGGTTCGTGGGAGGGCAACTGGTTCGCCTACAACACGGCGCACGATGTGGCGCTGCCCGGCTTCGACGGGCCGCACCTCGGCTTCCTGATGTATCCGCAGGCGGTCAGCGCCGGCAGCCTGCTCGACTGCCTCGATCCGGACAATTTCAAATATACCATTCGCGCCGCTGAAATCGCGGTGTGATCCAGACGCCGGTCAGGGCGTGATCCTCGCCGTGGTGGCGCTCAGCGTCGCCCGGCGAGGACATTCTTTCCAAACATGTCCCTGCGCGGCGTGATCGGCCGCGCGGCTGCTCCCTTCATGGAACCCGCGCCATGCTCGATGTGCCCAACCCGCCCGTCCGCCTCACCAGCCTCGCCCATGGCGGCGGCTGCGGTTGCAAGCTCGCGCCCTCGGTGCTGCAGGAGCTGCTGGCGGGGCAGGCGAGCGGCGGGCCGTTCGAGCGGCTGCTGGTGGGCACCGAGACGGGGGACGACGCGGCCGCCTACGATCTCGACGGCGAGACCGCCATCATCGCCACCACGGACTTCTTTATGCCCATGGTGGACGACCCCGACCATTTCGGCCGCATCGCCGCGACCAACGCCATTTCGGATGTCTACGCCATGGGCGGCGAGCCGCTGATGGCCCTCGCCATCCTCGGCATGCCTTTGGGCAAGATCGACACCGCGACCGTGCGCGCCATCCTCGCGGGCGGGCAGGCCATTTGCGCCGAGGCGGGCATTCCGGTGGCGGGCGGCCATTCCATCGATTGCCCGGAGCCGGTCTACGGCCTCGCCGTCATCGGCCGGGCGCCCAAGGCGCGGCTGCGGCGCAATTCCACAGCGCGGGCGGGGGATGCGCTGATCCTCACCAAGGCGCTGGGCGTCGGTGTCTATTCCGCCGCCTTCAAGAAGGAGGCGCTCTCCGCCGCCGCCTATGACGAGATGATCGCCTCCGTGACCAAGCTGAACCGCGTGGGCGCCGCGCTCGGCAAGGAGGCGGCGGTGAGCGCCATGACCGACGTGACCGGCTTCGGCATTCTCGGCCACGGGCTGGAGATGGCGCGCGGCTCGGGCGCGACGCTGGTCATCGAGCGCGCCGCGCTGCCCTGGCTGTCGGACGCGGAAACGCTGGTGCAGCAGGGCTTCGTCACCGGCGCCTCGCACCGCAACTGGGCGAGCTACGGCGCCGAGGTGGATCTGCCCGGAGGCACACCCGACTGGCAGCGCCACCTCTTCACCGACCCCCAGACCTCCGGCGGCCTGCTCGTCGCCTGTGCGCCCGAGGAGGCCGACCGTCTGCTGGCCGACATCCGCGCGGCGGGCTATCCGGCGGTGGTACGCATCGGCCGCGTGGAGGCCGGGCCGGGGCGGGTGCGCATCGCCGGCTGAGGCGACAAGCGGGGGCGCTGGCGGGACGCCGGCGCAGGAATCAAGGAACCATGCGGCGTGGCAGGTCGTTCTCCCGGCGAAAGGAGAACGGACATGCCCTTCACCGACGCCTTGAACATCTATTCGACGGCGCCCCGGCGCCCGTCTCCCGTGGTGCTGCCTTCGCCCAACGTGGCCCGCATCTACGCAACCGCCATCGCCGGCGGCATCATGTTTCTTCTCGCGTCCGGCGTGCCTGCGCCGGCCTCGGCCCAGAGTGCGACGCCGCCGGCCCAGACCGGCGCCTGCGAGGAGCCGCCCCACACCGCCGCGACGCCCCCCGCGCGCGGTGCCGATTCCGGCACCAAGCCGGGCAGCGAGGGGTCCACGGGCTGGACCGGCGGCACCGGCGGCTCCCACACTGGCCTCACGCCCCAAGCGGGTACGCCGGCCTCGCCCACCCGCCAGCCGGACACGGTCTCGGGCGTCAATCCGAAGCCGGAGACGCAGGGCAAGTGCTAGGGGGCGCGCGTGCTGCGCGTCCAGCGGATGACGCCAAGGTCGTAGCCGAGCTGGTGGCGCACCACGGCTGCGTCCGCGTCTGACGCATCGCCCGTGCGTGCCTCCACCCGCCGGACGAGTTCCTCCGCCGGCACGTCGAGCCAGAGTCCGGAGAACGGCACGCCGGCCTCCCGAGCGACGCTTTCGATGGCGTCGCGCTCCTCGGGGCGGGCATGCACGGCATCCACGATCACCGTGTAGTCGCTGGCGAGGACGCGGCGCGCCAGTGTCCGCAGCCGCTCATAGACGCGCGGGCTTACCTCGGCCGCATAGGCTTCCGGGGGCAGCTTTTCCGTTTCCGCTACCTTGAAGAGGCGCTTGCGCTCGATATCCGAGCGCAGCACGACCGCGCCGGGCGCCCGCGTGCCGAGCCCGGGGGCCATCTTGGCCGCCCATGTGCTCTTGCCGCTGCCGGACAGTCCGCCCACCGCCCAGAGCGTGGGCCGGGAGGGGGCAGCCGTCGCCACCGCCCCATCACCGAACGGGACCGGTCCGGGCTGCGGGGTGCCGAGGAGGGCAATGGTCTGCCGGAAGAAATGGGCGACCCGCGCCTGCGCCTGAGCCCGCTGTTCCCCCTCCAGATGCGCCAGCCCCGCCGCCTCCACCTTCGCCCGGATTCCGGCGCGCAGGCTGAGGAAGAGCGGCAGCGCCGCGAGCCCGTCGAGCTGCGCGTCGTCGCTGGCCCAGAGATAGCGGTTGAAGATCGCGTTGGCGGCGTCGCGCAGGCCCCTCTGCCACAGGTCCATGAGCAGGAAGGCGAGGTCGTAGAGGACATCGCAGGTGGCGATGGCGTCGTTGAACTCGATGGCGTCGAACAGCACCGGTTTGCCATCGAGGAGCACGATGTTGCGCAGGTGCATGTCGCCATGGCAGCGGCGCACGAAGCCCGCTCCGGCACGGTCCGCCAGCAGCGGCCGCACGCGCGCCAGCGCCGCGCGCGAGACTTCGGCGAGCCGCGCCACATCCTCCGCCGGGAACAGGTCCGGCCGGGCGGCAAATTCGGCGATGGTGTCTTCGAGATAGGTGGAGAGCGCGCCGGCGCTGTCGAAGCCCCCGCGCTCGGGCGCGGCGGCGTGGGCGTTTACCACCATGGCCGCGACGGCCTTGACCAGATCGGGCGTGAGGTCGCCGCGTTCGGCGATGCGATCGAGGGTGAGATCGGTGTCGAAGCGGCGCATCTTCACCGCATACTCCACCGCCTCGCCGTCGCCGCCGAGCGCGAGGCCATGGGGCGTGCGCACGATGGGCACCACGCCGAGATAGAGGCCGGGGGCGCCCGCGCCCGATATCTCCACCTCGGCGGCGCAGGCGGCGCGGCGCTTCTCCAGCGTGGAGAAATCCATGAAGGGGAAATAGACCGCGCGCTTCACCTTGTAGGCGAACGGCCCGGCGAGGAAGACGGCGGCGCCGTGGGTGTCGATGCGGACGACCTTCTCCGCAAGCCCATGGGTCGCGGGATCGGCGAGGAGGGCGAAAACGGCGCCCTGATCGGCGACCACATGGTCGCCGGCGCTCTTTTGGGGCGGTTGCGCAGGTGCTGTCATGGGGGCCTCGCACTGCACTCCCCTCTCCCCTTGCGGGAGAGGGGCCGGGGGTGAGGGGTGAGGGCTGAAGGGCGGGGGGGCTTGGCGGCCGCGTCCACAGCCCCCCTCATCCGTCACGCGGCTTTGCCGCGCGCCACCTTCTCCCGCGAGGGGAGAAGGGTAAAGCCCGCCTGCTCCCCTACGGCGTGATGGCCACCTTGAGGACGCCGTCGCGCTGGTTGGCGAAGAGGTCGTAGGCGGCCTCGATCTCGTCCAGCTTGAAGCGGTGGGTGACGAGGGCGCGGGCGTCCACGCGGCCGGAGGCGACCACGTCCATCAGCCGGCGCATGCGCTCCTTCCCGCCCGGGCAGAGCGAGGTGATGATGGCATTGTCGCCGAGGCCCGCCGCGAAGGCATCGAGCGGGATCTTCAGGTCGCCCGAATAGACGCCGAGGGAGGAAAGCGTGCCGCCGGGGCGAAGCACCCGGAGTGCCGCCTCGAACGTCTCCTGCCGGCCGAGCGCCTCGATGGCCACGTCCACGCCGCGCCCGTCGGTGAGGCGCAGGATTTCCTCCACCGGATCGACCTTGGAGAAGTCCACCACGAGGTCGGCGCCCATGGCGCGGGACATCTCCAGCCGCGCGGCGACGCGATCCACCGCGATGATGCGCGTCGCGCCCATGAGCTTGGCGCCCGCCGTCGCGCACAGGCCGATGGGGCCTTGCGCGAACACGGCCACCGTGTCGCCGATCTTCACCTTGCCGCTCTCGGCACCGGCAAAGCCGGTGGACATGATGTCCGGGCACATGAGGACCTGTTCGTCGGACAGCGCCTCCGGCACCGCGGACAGATTGGTCATGGCGTCGGGCACGACGAGATATTCCGCCTGCGCGCCGTCGATGGTGTTGCCGAAGCGCCAGCCGCCCATGGCCTTGAAGCCGTGCTTGGTGCGCGGGCCGTCCTGCGAGCACTGGCCGCACAGGCAGGCGTTGGAATAGCCCGAGGGGGTGATGGCACCGGCGATGACGCGCTGGCCTTCCTCGAAGCCCTCCACCGCCGAACCGAGCTTCTCGATGATGCCCACCGGCTCGTGGCCGATGGTGAGGCCCTTCTGCACCGGATACTCACCCTTCAGGATGTGCACGTCGGTGCCGCAGATGGTGGTGGTGGTGATGCGGATGAGCGCGTCGAGCGGGCCGACATCCGGGATGGGCTTTTCATCCAGCACGATGCGGTTCTTCTCGACGAAGATGGCCGCCTTCATCTTCGAGCGGCCGGGGCGCTGGCGTTCCACATAGGCGGCGGGGGAGAGCATATCCGTCATGGCGTTCCTGCCTTTCCGTCGGGCCGCGAGCACGGCTGCCTTGCGGTACGTTGATATTGGTCCGGTGGCGGCGGGGCATTGATGCCCGTCAACGCGGGCGCGGCTTCGGGACCGGAGCCGCGCAGTGTAGACTGGAAGAAGCGGCCCTTTTCGGGCCGGCCGATCATTTCAGCCGGGGATTTTCATGACCGAAGACAGCGAGGCGGCGCAGATCGCGCCTCAGGCCATTGCGCGCTGGACAGGGCTGCCGGAGGACGCGCCGCTGCGCATCTCGCTCACGCGGGCCGATCTCGACAATCTGCTGCTCGGCCTGCGCACGCTCGCCATCGGCCAGAGCGAGCTGGCGGCGGCGCTGGTGGCGCATATCAACCAGGACCCCGGCGAATGCCACGAGGCGGTGCTGCGGGCGGGAGACCTCTCCCGCGCCGCCTTCGGCCGCATCAACGGCTTCGCCGGCGCCATCATGGCCGGCGCCGTGCCGGAGGGATGAGCCCGCGCGGCCCAAGCCCGCGCGGCGTCTGAGCGTGCCAGCTTAAACTTCAGGCCAGGGCGCGCTCGCCCTGGACCGCTGCGCCGGTGCGCGCCTTCTCCACCAGATGGCCGGCGAGGCGGTGGGCCAGCGCCATGATGGTGAGGGTCAGGTGCTTGTCCGGCAGCACGGGAATGACGCCGCCGTCGCAGACATAGACGTTGTCCAGGTCGTGCAGCTTCAGGTCCGCATCCACCACGCCCTTGTCCGGATCGGCGGTGGTGGCGGTGGTGCCGGCATAGTGGATGCCGGTGCCGGTGTTGTCGCGCGAGGGATAGATGGAGGTCGCCCCGGCATGGCGCAGCACCTGGCGGCCCCAGCCGTTCATGGCCTCCATCATGGCTTCCGCGCGCGGGGTGGCGGAGAAGTCCACCGCCACATGGCGCACGCCGAAGCGGTCGCGGGTCGTGCCCGGCCGCACCCGGTTGGCGGGGGTGGGCTCGCCGGCGCAGAACAGGCCGAGCGTCACGTAGGAATGGAACATGAAGCGGGCGAGCCGCTCCTTCATGAAGGGCGGGAAGCGCTTCATGCCGGCGAGATAGTGCGGAATGTCAGGCACGCCGTGGATGGCGTGGCCGATGAAGGGGAATTCCTCCCCGTCCGGCAGCCAGCCGCGCGACATGAGGATGAGCAGGTCGCCATAGCCGATGTCGAAGTCGCGGCCCTTGCCCCACAGCTTCCACAGCGAGGTGGACAGCACGGCCTTGGGATTGTCCTGCAGCCGCAGGCCGAGCTGGCCGGCGGCGTTGCCCATGCCTTCGGGCGCGGCTTCGTCGGCGGAATTGAACAGGATGCGCGGGCTCTCGATGGCGCCCGCCGCGAGCACCACGGCATCGGCGGTGAGCACGCGCGCCTCGCCGGTGGCCATGTCGCGATATTCGACGCCCATCACCCGCTTCGTGCCCGGCTCGCGCAGCAGCCGCACCACCTTGGCGCCCTGGCGCAGCTCGTAATTGGGCAGGTTCTCGATCTCGGGCAGCAGCCGGGCGGTGAACTTATAGACCGCGCCGGTGGGGCAGCCGGAGGTGCAGATGCCGGTTGAGACGCAGGCGTTGGGGCTGTCCGGCCGGGTGTCGATGGCCTTGCGGTTGGGGATGGCGTGCGAATAGGGCTCGTCCATCGCGTTCACCGCGTCGACGATCATCATGTCGGCGGGGCGCAGCGGCTTGGGGGGCACATAGATGCCGTCCGGCAGCTCCTCCAGATGCTCCTCGGTGCCGCAGACGATGATGCGCCGCTCCACCGCCTCGTAATGGGGGGCGAGGTCGGAATAGGAGATGGGCCAGTCCCGGAAGTCGCGCGCGGAGAAGCGCACGCTCACGCCGTTCCAGAGGTTCTGGAGGCCGTTGACGGCGAGGATCTGGTAGTGGTGGAAGTTATTGTCGGGCCAGCCCGTGGAGCCGTCCGCGCCCTTCTCGAACAAGGGATGGACGAACAGGCTGTCGTGCGGCTCGGCCGGCCACACCGTGTTGGCGCGGATGCCGAAATCGAGCTGGGTGCCCGGCGGGTCCACGCGCTTGAAATGGTCGTCGGCGAGGCGTCCGCCCTGCTCCAGCGAGACCACGTTGAGCCCGGCCTTCGCCAGCTCGTAGGCCAGCATGCCGCCGCCGGCCCCGGTGCCGACGACGATCACGTCGCAATGGGTTGCCTCAGTCACGCGCGCCTCCCGAAGCCGTCCCGGCCAGCGGCCGCTCGCCGACCAGCGGCCATTCCCCCACCGAGCCCAGGAAGCTGGGCGAGGCGAAATGCACGTACTCGAAGAAGGTGCCCACCGCCTCCGCATCCTCGGCGAGGTGCTCGCGATGCACTGCGCCTTCGGGGAAGCCGGAGCGTTCGGCGATGCGCCGGAAGGCGGTGTTGAGCTGGGTGTTCAGCGCCGCGATGCGGGCAAGGTCCGCCACCATCGGCTCCAGCGCCGCGTGGTAGGGGCCGAGCGGCAGGAGGGCGACGACCAGCGCCTCGAAATCGAGGGGGGCGTCGGGAGAGGTCTCGCTCATGGGGTCTCCTCAGGCCGCGTGCAGGCGGCCGAGCTCGCGCAGCGGACGGCCGCTTCTGAGGTGGCGCTCGATCTCTTCCAGGCTCACGCCGTTGGTTTCCGGCACCAGCCACTGGGTGAAGGCGAGGCCGGCGACGCACACCACGGCATAGAGGCCGAACACGCCGGCAAGGCCGAACTCGGCCACCAGCACGGGGAAGCTGAACACCACGATGAAGTTGAAGCCCCAGTTCACCAGCGAGGCGATGCTCATGCCCAGCGCCCGGCAATCCAGCGGGAACACCTCGGACATCATCACCCACGGCAGCGGGCCGATGGCGATGGCGAAGGAGGCGATGTAGAGCACGAGGCCGGCGAGGGCGAGCACGCCCAGCGAGGGGCTGCCAGTGGCGGCGGCGATGGCGATGGCGCCCAGCGACACCGCGGTGCCGGCGAAACCGATGAGCAGCAGCAGGCGCCGGCCGAGCCGGTCGATCAGCATCATGCCCACCACCGTCATCAGCACGTTCACCACGCCGATGCCGGCGGTGGCGAGGATCTGGGTGGTGGTGGAGCTGAATCCCGACAGCTCGAACACGGTGGGCGCGTAATAGATCACCGCGTTGATGCCGGAGAGCTGCTGCAACAGGAACAGGCCCATGGCGACGATGAGCGCCGGGCGCACGCGGGGTGAGAGCAGGTCGGCGAAGGTGGCCTTGCGGCCCTCGTCGGCGGCCGCAGCGGCGCGGATCTCCTCATATTCGGCGGCGACCGCGGGGTCGCTCTCCGGCCGCTCGCGCATGCGGGCAAGCGCCGCCTTCGCCTCGGCGCTGCGGCCGCGCATGGCGAGCCAGCGGGGCGTGTCGGACAGAGCGAAGATGCCGCCGAACAGCAGCACCGCCGGCACAGCGCCCATGGCGAACATCCAGCGCCAGTTCTCGTCGAAGGCGTAGCCCACCACATAGGCGCCGAGGATGCCGAGGGTGATGGCGAGCTGGTAGATGGAGACCAGCATGCCGCGCTCCTTGGCCGGCGCGCTCTCGGAGATGTAGAGCGGGGCCATCATGGCGGCGACGCCCACCGCGAGGCCGATGACGAGGCGCGCGAGGGTGAGGGTGATGAGCCCGCCGGCCAGCGCGCTCAAGAGCGCGCCGCCGATGAACAGGATGGCGGACCACAACAGCAGCTTGCGGCGCCCCGCGGCGGCGGCGAGCCGGCCGCCCACGATGGCGCCGATGAAGGCGCCGAAGGGCACCGCGGCCGTCATCATGCCTTCCGCGACGGGATCGATGCCGAGGTCCCTGCGCAGCGGTGCGAGCGCCCCGGCGATGACGCCCTCGTCGAAGCCGAACAGCGCCCCGGCGAGGCCGGCGATGGCGGCGATCAAATAGATCATGGCGCTTCCCTTCGCGCTTGTCCGCCCGCCGGACAGCCCGGCGGCGCGGCCCCCTGTGTCGTGAAGGCCCGATGTCCGGGCGTCAGGCCAGCACCACCCGCGCCACCTTGCGGACGGCGGCGATGATGTCGTCCTCGTCCTTGGTGGTCAGGGTCGAAGCGATGGTGAGCAGCGCGCCGCGGGCGTGCAGGTTGTCGCAATGGGGCAGGGCGCCGGCGGCGTAGCTGTAGCTCTCGCCGAAGGCATTGGACGGGTGGGTCCAGGGGAAGCCGTCGCGGCTGTCCGAGCGCTTGTGCACGAGGCTCGGGATGTTGGAATACCAGTGCATCCCCCACTCCCGCATGGCGAGGCAGGCGAGCGAGCCGGCCGGACCGGCGATGCCCTCCGCGCGCAGCGCGTCGACGAAGCGGCGGGCGGTGGCCTCGTCCTTCAGCGTCATCAGCAGGAACGGGCCGGTGTCGCCGGAGGGGTCGGGCACGGTGCGGAAGCCGAGGCCGGGGATGTCGGAGATCGCATTGCGGATCCGCCACTTGGATGCGCGCATGGCCCCGGTGATCTGCGGCAGCTTGCGCATCTGGGCGAGACACATGGCGCCCGTCAGCTCGGACATGCGGGCGCCGACGCCCCAGAGCTGGCAGCTCTCGTCCGAGGTGTCGAGCCGGCCCTTCTCGTTGCGGGGATAGCCGAGATCGTGCAGCGCGACGATGCGGCGGAACAGGTCGTCCCGCTCCGTCACCACCATGCCGCCGTCGCCCGAGGTCATGTTCTTGTTGAGCTGGAACGAGAAGATGCCGATGTCGCCGAAGGTGCCCACGGCCTTGCCGTTCTGGCTGGAGCCGGCGGTCTGGGCGCAATCCTCGATCAAAGCGATGCCCCGCTCGCGGCAGATGCGGGCGACGTCAGCGACGCGGCCGGGTGCGCCGCTCATGTGCACCATCAGCGCGGCGCGGGTGTTGGGGCCGATCTTGCGCGCCACGTCCGCCGGATCGAGGGTGAAGCAGTCGTCCACGTCCACGAGCTTCGGGATGGCGCCGGCGCGGACCACGGCGGCCACGCAGCTCACCCAGAGATAGCCGGGCACCAGCACCTCGTCGCCGGGGCCGATGTCGAGGGCCGACATGGCGATGGTCAGCGCGGCGGTGCCGGAGGAGACGCCCAGCGCGTGCTTGTGGCCGAAGGCGGCGCACCATTCCTTCTCCAGCGTGTCCACCATGTGCTGGAGGTCGGGGCCGTAGAAGCGGAAGGGGCTGCGGGCGCGCACCACGCGCGAGACCAGTTCCAGCTCTTCCTCGCCGATCCAGTGGGCGCCCGGCAGCTCCCACGGCAGGGGCGCGGTGCGGACCGGTTCGCCGCCCTCGATGGCCAAGCGGTTGGCGTGTTCGTGTGTCGCCGCGGAAACGGTCACGGGGTACCCTCCCTGACGGCAGCTCCGGCGAGATGCCGGGCCTATCGCCGCTCGATTTTTTGTACTTATGCTCTACTGTAGGTCGCGCTTACAAGTCCCGCAGGCCTCTCCATCTCGCGCACGTTATCAGTGCGCTACCCCCATACCCGTCGGATCACATGGCAACCTTGTTCCTCACGGCGGGCCTCGTGCTCCTCAACGGCATGCTGTTCGGCTTCAGCACGGCCTCCATCGCCGGCGTGGTCGGGACCATTTCCGAGGCGTTCGCCCTTTCCACCCGCGCCACCGAGATGATGGTGACGTCGCTGCTGGTGGGCTGCTTCGTCGGCGCGGTGCTGGCCGCCCCCATCTCCCAGCGCATCGGCCGGCGCCCCTCCTGCCTGCTCGCCGCGACCCTGGCCTTCGCCGGCTACGCGCTGGTGCCGCTGGGACAGGCGATGGCGCCGGGCGTGGGGATGCTGGTGGCGGCGCGCATCCTCATCGGCCTCGGGGTCGGCCTCTCCTCCATGGTGGTCCCCATGTATGCGGCGGAGGTGACGCCGGCGCGCCATCGCGGCGCGGTGGTGTCCCTGTTCCAGCTCGCCGTCACCATCGGCATCCTGCTCGGCTATGCGGTGCCCCTCGCGCTCACCGGCCATGCCAGGTGGGACCAGATGCTGGGCGGCGGCGTGCTCATCGCGGCGGCCTGCGCGGGCGCCGTGCTGCTGCTGCCGGAAAGCCCGCGCTGGCTCCTCTCCCGCGGCCGGATGGCGGAGGGCGAGGCGGCCGCGCGGCGGCTGGGCCTTGCCGGCGAGATATCCATGGGCGAGGGCGAGAGCGCGCCGGCCGGCAACTGGCGCGCCGTGCTGGGCCGGGGCAGCACCAGGGCGGTGCTCATCCTGTGCAGCGTGCTGTTCGTGCTGCAGAACTTCTCCGGCATCGACGGCATCCTCTATTACGCCCCGCACATCTTCACCGAACTCGGCTTCCCGGCCGGCGTCGCGGCGCTCGCCGCCACCTTCGGGCTCGGCCTCGTCAACGTGCTGGCGACCATGGCGGCCATGATGCTGGTGGACCGTCTCGGCCGCCGCCCGCTGCTGATCGCCGGCTCGGCGGCCATGGCGGTGAGCCTCGCCGTGGTGATCGGCGCGGCGCTGGCCGACTGGCCCTATGTGGCGCTCGCGGGCCTGTGCGCCTACATCGTCGCCTTCGCCCTCAGCCTCGGCCCGCTGCCCTATGTGCTCATGTCCGAGCTGTTCCCCTCGGCCATCCGCGAGCGGGGCATCGCCGCCGCCTCTGCGACGAGCTGGCTGTTCAACGCCATCGTGGCGGCGAGCTTCCTCTCGGTGGTGGAGGGCATCGGCCTTGCCGCCACCATCGGCATCTTCCTCGTGGTGTGCGTCGCCTCGCTCTTCATCTCCCTCGCCTATGTGCCGGAAACCCGACAGAAGGAACTGGAGGACATCGAGACCGACGTGCTCGCCGGCAAGGCCCTGCGGCACCTCGGCGCCTGACCGTTTGAGCCTCGCCCGGAATGGGCTAGAGGAGGGGCGGAGCAAGGCCGCGCAGGGGGAGCCAGATGCCAGCGACGTACGAGGTTTCGGGGCTGCTGAGCTTCACCATCGCCATCCTCGTCTACTTCCTCGGCGCCGGCCTCAACGAGATCATCGCCCCGCTCAAGCGCTGGAACATCCCGGAGGCCGTCACCGGCGGCATCCTCGCGGCGCTCGCCACGCTTTTCGCCTACAAGGTGGTGGGCCTCGCGGTGAGCTTCGACCTCAATGCCCGCGACCTGCTGCTGCTGTATTTCTTCACCGGCATCGGTCTCAATGCCCGCGTCTCCGACCTTTCCACCGGCGGCAAGCCGCTGGTGATCCTGCTGCTGCTGACGGTCACTTATCTGGTGCTGCAGAACGTCGTCGCTGTTGGCGGGGCGGCGGTGCTCGGCCTGCCTTATGGTGTGGGGCCGCTGCTGGGTTCGGTGTCGCTGGTGGGCGGCCACGGCACCACCATCGCCTGGGCGCCGCTGATCTCGCAAAGGTTCGATCTCCCCAACGCGCTGGAAATCGGCATCGCCAGCGCCACCCTCGGCCTCGTCATCGCCAGCCTCGTGGGCGGCCCGGTGGCGGGCCTGCTCATCGCCCGCTTCAATCTGCGCGGCACTGGCGACGACGCCCCCATGGTGGGCCTGCCCGACACCCCGGCCGAGCCCGAGGGCGGTTCGGTCAACTACAAGAACATCCTCGTCACCATCCTCGCGCTCAACCTCGTCATCATCATCGGCTATGCGCTGGAAGGCGTGGTGGAGAAGACCGGCCTCAAGCTGCCCATGTTCGTGGTGTGCATGCTGGTGGCCATCGTCATCACCAACATCCTGCCGAAGCTCGCGCCACGCCTGCCGTGGCCGGCCCGCACCCCGGCGCTGGCGCTGGTCTCCGACCTGTCGCTGAAGATCTTCCTCGCCATGTCGCTGATGAGCATGCAGCTCTGGACGCTGGGCGGCCTCGGCCCGGCGCTGGCGACCGTGCTCGGATTGCAGACGCTGGTGGCGGTGGCTTACATCCTGTTCGTGGTGTTCCCCGCCATGGGCCGGAACTATCAGGCGGCGGTGCTGGCGGCGGGCTTCACCGGCATCAGCCTCGGCGCCACGCCCACCGCCATCGCCAACATGACCGCCGTGACCCGCACCCACGGCCCGGCGCCCATCGCCTTCATCATCCTGCCGCTGGTCTCCGCCTTCTTCATCGACATCGCCAACGCGCTGGCGATCGGCTTCATGCTGAGGTGAGGGGGCGTTCTGCGCGTCCGCGATGCCGCGGCGGATATCCGGCCCCCTCATCCGTCACACGGCTGCGCCGCGCGCCACCTTCTCCCGCGAGGGGAGAAGGGAAAAGTCTGCCAGTCGCTTCAGTGCCTTGAGGTGAGGCCGGCCCGGCTCCCCTCTCCCCTTGCGGGAGAGGGGCTGGGGGTGAGGGGGAACCTCTCTCCGCGGCCGTCCGCCCTATCCCCGCGTCATGCCCGGCCTCGTGCCGGGCATCTTCCGTGATTGGGGTCAAGCGGGTTTGGCGCCGCTCCAGTCGGTTTTGTCCCTTGCGATGGCGTTGAGGATGACGAGCATCTTTCGCATGACGGCGACGAGGGCGACCTTCCCCGGCC
>NZ_JAMJXC010000015.1 GCF_023571765.1 Xanthobacter aminoxidans
GTGCAATATGCCCTATCACTATCTCAAAAACCCCCGTCAGCTCCCCTGACGGGGGTTTTTGTGTTTGCACGCAAGATCAAGATCCGAAATCAGCGCCCGACGATAGTCTTTGTCTCGCAAGTCGATGGCATGTGGACTCGACGTCTCCTGACTCACGGCCAAGGCCGAAGCCATCCCATACAGCAGCTCTCGGCGCCCGTGCCCCTTCACGGGTGGCGCGTGGGAGCGCTATTCGACGATCCTGATTCGATTGCGGTTTGATACTTGGGCTTGTCGGGATGATCGATGGCCGCGATCAGGCGCCGGCGCCGCAGCGCAGACGCCCCTCGCCTCAGCCCCGGCTGCGGCGCGCCCGGCCGGGGAGCACCTGGCGGGTGATCCAGTTGGCGATTTCGAGGGTGCGGATATCCTTGCGGACCACGGCGCCGTCGATCCCGTAGCGCCAGGCGAGCGCGGAGTTGGCGGGCTCGCGCTCGAAATGCTCGAGGTCGGCAATGAACGCGGCCTCTTCCTCTTCGTCCGGGAAGAAGCCCTCCGCCACCAGCGAGGGCTGGAGCCGGCGGAAGATGGCGGCCATTTCGCGGAAGGGGTATTCGGGGTGGTACTGAACCCCCCAGCACACCGTGCGCCCGACGGGAATCTCCGCCGCCTGCACCACCGAATGGTCGTTGCTCGCGAGGAGCCGGGCGCCCTCGGGCAGCGTCTCCACCTCGTCGAGATGCACGGTCATCGCCTCGAACACGGCGGGCTTGCCGTCGAACATGGGGTGCTCGGCGCCCTCGGCCGTCATGCGGATGCGCCGACCGAAACCCACCTCCCGCCCGCGCGGATTGCGCCGTACGGACCCGCCCGCCGCGACCGTGAGCAATTGCAGTCCCCAGCAGCTGCCGAAGACCGGCACATCCGTCGTGAAGGCGGTGCGCATGAGGTCGATCTGCTGGGTGATCTCCGGCCCGCCCGTGTAGATGTTGAGCGAGGAGCCGGTGATGGCGATGCCATCATAGCCCTCGAGGCCGCCGGCATCGGGCAGGTTCGCTCCGGCATCGGCGGGATAGCAGATGTCCACGGTCACCGTGCCGGGGAACAGCTCGCGCAGGAGCTGGGCATAGCCCTCGCTCGCCACCTGTCCACCGAAAGCCACCTGCCGGGCGCGGGCCTCTGCGGTGTTTCCTTCGACGACGAGAAGACGGGCGGCGCTCATGATGATCCTGCGGGCTGAGGAAGAACAATGCCCAGCATAGGCTGCAATCTGGCGAAACCGAGAAGGCTTTCGCCCTTTGCGCTCAGTGCGGGCGCATCTGCGCGTCGCGCACGAGAAGATAAGCACCCGAGGCGATGACGATGGCGGCACCCGCCAGCGTCCACAGGCTCGGCACCTGGCCGAACACCAGCCAGCCCAGCGCGATCATGCTCAGGATCTGCGTGTAGATGTAGGGCGCGAGCGTCGCCGCAGGCGCGCGGGCATGGGCGAGGATGAGCACGAAATGCCCCGCGCCGGCCACCGCGCCGAGGCCAATCATGGCGCCGATCACCACAGGGTCGCGGGGCGTTTCCCACACGAAGGGCAGGGGAATGCTGGCGACCACCGAGCCGACCAGCGCGGTGTAGAACAGCGTCGTCTTGCTGGCATCCGTGCGCGCCAGCATGCGGGTGGTGATGGAATAAAGCGCGTAGGTGGCTGCCGCCACCAGCGAGAGGATCGCGGCGGGATGGATGCCGCCGGCCCCCGGCCGCACCACCAGCAGGATGCCGGCAAATCCCACGATGATGGCGAGCCAGCGCTCCAGCCCCACCCGCTCGCCCAGCAGCGGCCCCGCGAACAGGGCGACGAAGAAGGGGATGGAGAACATGATGGAGACGGTCTGGTCCAGCTGCAGGAACTGGAGGGCCGTGAAATTGAGCGCCGTGGTGGCGAAGAGCAGCGCCGAGCGGACGATCTGCAGTCCCGGCCGCTTGGTGCGCATCAGCCCCGGCACGGTCCAGGGATTGAACACCAGCAGCGACAAGGCGAAGTGGATCACATAGCGCGCCCACACCACGATCAATACGTTGATATGGGCGCTCAGCCATTTGGCCGTGGTGTCGGTCAGCGCGAAGCTCATCACCGCGAGGCACATGAGCGCGATGCCGACCAGCGGCGCCGGGGCCGGCGTGACGTCTCTGTCTCCCGGCGCGCGCATGGCGGTCCTCAGTAGGTGGCGCGGCCGCCGGAAAGATCGAACACCGCGCCCGTGGTGAAGGAGCAGTCGGCCGAGGCGGCAAAGGCGATGGTCGCCGCCACTTCGTCCACCTGCACGAATCGCCCGCGCGGAATCTTCGAGAGCATATAGTCGATGTGCTGCTGGCTCATCTGGTCGAAGATGGCGGTGCGCGCAGCGGCGGGCGTCACGCAGTTCACGGCGATGTCGTACTCGGCCAGTTCCTTGCCCAGCGATTTGGTGAGCGCGATCACCCCCGCCTTCGAGGCCGAATAGGCGGAGGCGTTGGGATTGCCCTCCTTGCCGGCGATGGAGGCCACATTGACGATGCGCCCGTATTTCTGCGCGATCATGTGCGGCGCGACCGCCCGGCAGCAGAAGAAGGGGCCGTCGAGATTGATGGCCATCACCTTCTTCCATTCCTCTTCCGGGTAGTCCCACGTCTTGTGGTTCGCGCCCGCGACACCGGCATTGTTGACGAGGATGTCGATGCGGCCGAATTCGGCATGCACCTCGGCCACGGCCCGTTCCACGTCGGCGAGGCGGCTCACGTCCACGGTCACGGGCATCACGCGGGCGCGGCCCAGTTCGTCCGCGGTCTTCACCACGAGGTCGGTGTCGCGATCGAAGATGGCGACGCGGGCGCCGGAGGCGATGAAGCGCTCGACCACGGCGCGGCCGATACCCTGCGCGCCGCCGGTGACGATGGCGAAGCGGTCGTTGAGATCGATGGCGTTGGACATGTTTCCCCCGGTGCGTCGCCGATCCGGCCGGCGATCCTGATTCTGCCGTTGGCGCGGCGGCTGTGCCGGTGTGTTTTTAATCGATTGAAAATCGATCGGACAAGGCATAGCGCGGGATCGGCCGGGAGAAAAGCCCGGCGCAATGCATAGTGTCGCACCGCTCCATGCGCCGGATGCAAGGCGGAAAGTCGAGGGCAGGCCTGGGTGACGGTGATGGAGGGCGGCTGGCGCGGGTCTCAGGCGTCCTCGTCCTCGTCGCCGGGTTCGGCTTCATCGTCGAGGCCGCCGTCGGCGCCGAGGCGCAGGGCAAGGTTCTTCTCCACCTTGCGCAGGAGCTTGCGCAGCCGCTTCTTCTCCTTGCTGTCGAGGCCGACCACCATCTCGGCCTCCAGCTGGTCCCACACATGATCGATGGAGGCGCCGCGCTCGCGCCCCGCATCGGTGAGGAAGACCCGCACGAGCCGTCCGTCGCCATCGGTGGCGCGGCGCTCGACGAGGCCCTGGGTGGTGAGGCGGGCGATGGTCTTGGAGGCCGTGGGCGGGCGCACCCGCAGCGCGGATGCAAGGTCGCCCATGGTGCGGCCGTCCGCCTCGCACAAAAGCTTCAGCACGGATTCCTGTCCCGGAAACAGCCCGAGGCCGGCGAGGAGACGGGCCGACAGCGCCTTCTGCAGGCGCGCCGTGTGGGTGAGCCTGTAGCCGATGGTCTTCTGAACCGGATCCTTCATGGGTCTCCCCCGACATGTCCCGAGCGCGAGCGAAGCCGCGCCGGCCACGCGCCCCTTTATCCACATGCCGGCTTACAATTTTGCGAAGGTTGGGGGCGATCCGGCGGGAAAGTGCGTGGTATCGCGCATTTACCCTCGGGGCGGTCCGCCCTCTCGCCCCGTTGCACGCCCCATGGTAGCGTTCCGGCCGTGACCGAACCCGATCGCCCCCCTCTTTCCCGCCGCGCGCTGCTCGCCCGTGGTGTTGCCCTGGCGGCCACGCCGCTCGTGGGCATGAGCCTTGCCACCTCGCGGGCGCTCGGCCAGCAGACTGACGCGGACGTCGTCATCATCGGCGCGGGCGCGGCCGGCATCGCCGCCGCGCGGCGCATCGCCGAGGCCGGGCGCACCTATGTGCTGCTGGAGGCCGGCAAGCAGGTGGGCGGCCGCACGGTGACGGACACCACCCAGTTCGGCGTGCCGTTCGACCTCGGCGCGGCGCGGCTCAACATGCCGGCGGCGCGCCCCATGGCCGCCTTCGGCCGGGCCGAAGGGCTCGACATCTATCGCGCGCCCGATGGCGGCCGGCTCTATGTGGGCGGGCGCGAGGCGGGCGATACCGATTACGAGGATTTCATCGCCACGGTCCGCCGTGGCGAGCGGGCCATCGTCGCCGCCGGCGATGCCAACCGCGACATGGCCGCCTCCCGCGCCTTGCCGGATCTTGGACCCTGGGGGCCGAGCGCCCGCTTCGTCCTCGGCCCGTTCAACTGCGCCAAGGAACTGGACCAGGTCTCCACCGTGGATGTCTCCCGCTTCGACGAGCGCGAGAGCGAGGACATCTGCCGGCAGGGCGTGGGCACGCTGGTGGCGCAGCTCGCCCGTCCGCTGACCGTGCGGCTCGAGGTGGTGGCGCGCTCCATCGATCTCAGCCCGCGCCTCGTCTCGGTGCAGACCAACAAGGGCAGCGTGACCGGGCGCACGGTGATCGTCGCCGTGCCGCCGAGCCTGATTGCGGCCGGCAAGCTGCGCATCGGCCCGTCCTTGCCGCAGCGCTACCGCACGGCGGTGGAGAAGATCACGCTGGGCGCCTTCGACCACATCGGCTTCCGCCTGCCGCGCAATCCCGGCAATCTCGGCGCCGACGAGCTGGTCTATTTCCGCGCCGACGGCCCGCGCGCCTATGCGCTGCGCGCCCGCATCGGCGGCACAGACCTTTACAGCCTCGAAGTGGGTGGCGACGTGGCCGCCGGCCTCGCCGACAGTCCGCCCGAGGCGGCGGCGTCCTTCGTGAAGGCGGCGCTGACGCATGAGTTCGGCGCCGACACCGCTGCGCGCGTCGGCAAGGTGTTCGCCACCCGCTGGAGCAAGGAGCCGTGGGCGCTGGGCGCCTTCTCCTGTGCCCTGCCGGGCTTCGGCAACATGCGCCGCGCCTTCACCGAGACGGTGGGCGGCCGGCTGGTCTTCGCCGGCGAGCACACCCACGAGACGCTCTGGGGCACGGTCGGCGGCGCCTGGCTCTCCGGCGAGCGCGCGGCCAAGCAGGCGCTGGGGCTTTTGGGGGTCCGGACGGGGTGAGGGCTGCGTCTCATCGGAGATCTGCCCCGTTTCATACATCCGGCCGTCATTGCCCGCCTCGTGCGGGCAATCCACCCCGCGGCCAGAGCGATGCTGATACTTCCGGGCAGCCCGACGCGTGGCGGGGTGGATCCCCCCGGACGAGCCGGGGGATGATGGCTCGGGGGAGGTTGCGCCTCCCCCAAAATAGCCCGCGCGGCGTTTGAGCGAAGACGACGTAAAGACAGCCCGCGTGGCGCCTCAGCGAAGCAACGCTCAGTGCGCGCGGGCGAACATCTCGTTGAAGGAATAGCCGGCGCCGCGCACGGTGCGGATGGGGTCGGACTGGCGGCCGCGGTTGATGGCCTTGCGCAGGCGGCCCACATGCACGTCCACCGTGCGCTCGTCGATATAGACGTCCTGACCCCACACGCCGTCGAGCAGCTGCTCGCGGGAGAAGACGCGGCCGGGGCTCTGCATCAGGAATTCCAGCAGGCGGAATTCGGTGGGGCCGAGGTGGATCTCGCGGCCGGCGCGATGGACCCGATGGGTCTCGCGGTCGAGCTCGATGTCGCCGGCCCGCAGCAGGGTGGCGACATGCTCGGGCTTGGCCCGGCGCAGCAGGGCGCGCACGCGGGCGAGCAGCTCGGGCACCGAGAAGGGCTTCACCACATAGTCGTCCGCGCCGGTGGCGAGGCCGCGCACCCGCTCGGTCTCCTCGCCGCGGGCGGTGAGCATGATGACGGGCAGCCGCTCGGTCTCCGGCCGGGTGCGCAGGCGCCGGCACAGTTCGATGCCGGAGAGGCCGGGCAGCATCCAGTCGAGGATGATGAGATCCGGCACGCTTTCGCGCAGCCGGGTCTCGGCCTCGTCGCCGCGTCCCACGCTCTCGACCCCGTAACCCTCCGACTCCAGATTGTAGCGGAGCAGGAGGGTCAACGGCTCTTCGTCTTCGACGATCAGAATACGCGCCGGCACTTTGGTCTATCCGTCACTATCGGGGCTCTCCGCCCCGTCTTCAGGTCTGGTGGATCAGCTCTGAACGGTGGTGGTGCGGCCCGGGAAGGGCAGGGTGGTGTCGCTGGAGGCGTCCGCCTTGGGGCGGCTCTCCGGCAGGTTCTGGCCCGTCACCATGTAGTAGACGATTTCCGCGATGTTGGTCGCATGGTCGCCGATGCGCTCGATGTTCTTGGCGCAGAACAGCAGGTGCGTGCACACGGAGATGTTGCGCGGGTCTTCCATCATGTAGGTGAGGAGTTCGCGGAACAGGGACGTGTACATGGTGTCGATGGCGCCGTCGCGGCCCCACACTTCCAGCGCCTTCGCCTCGTTGCGGGCGGCGTAGGCGTCGAGCACTTCCTTCAGCTGCTCGAGCACGAGGTCGGAGATGTGCTCCACCCCGCGCACCAGCTTCGCCGGGTGATACTCGCCCTCGATGGCGATGACGCGCTTGCCCACGTTCTTGGCGAGGTCACCGATGCGCTCGAGGTCGTTGGCGATGCGGATGGACGCGACGATCTCTCTGAGGTCGATGGCCACAGGCTGGCGCTTGGCGATGACCAGGATGGCCCGGTCCTCGATCTCGCGCTGCACCTGATCCACGGTCGCGTCGAGCAGCACTACCTTCTGGGCGAGGGCGCTGTCGCGGCGGATGAGCGAGGTGACGCTGTCGGCGACCAGGCGCTCGGCCTGTCCGCCCATCTCGACGACCTTGCGGCCGATTTCCTTCAACTCCTGATCGAAGGAGGCGACGATATGATCCGGCATCTCAGTGATCCTTCAATCCGTCAGCCGAAGCGGCCGGTGATGTAGTCGCGCGTCTTGATCTCCTTCGGATTGGTGAAGATCACGTCGGAAGGCGCCATCTCGATCAGCTCGCCCAGATAGAAGAAGGCGGTCATGTCGGCGCAGCGCGCGGCCTGCTGCATGTTGTGGGTGACGATGACGATGGTGAATTCCTGCTTCAGCTCGTCGATCAGGTCCTCGATCTTCGAGGTGGAGATCGGGTCGAGGGCCGAGGTGGGCTCGTCGAGCAGGATCACTTCCGGCTTCACCGCGATGGTGCGGGCGATGCACAGGCGCTGCTGCTGGCCGCCGGACATGCCGAGCGCCGAGGTGTGCAGGCGATCCTTGGTCTCGTCCCAGATGGCGGCCTTGCGCAGGCACCATTCCACGCGCTCGTCCATCTGCGCCTTGGAGAGCTTCTCGTGCAGCTTCACGCCGAACGCGATGTTGTCATAGATCGACATGGGGAACGGCGTGGGCTTCTGGAACACCATGCCGATGCGGGTGCGCACGATGGTGGGGTCCAGCTCCTTGCCGACGATGTTCACGCCGTCGAACAGCACCGAGCCCTCGGCGCGCTGGCCGGGGTAGAGGTCGAACATGCGGTTGAACACGCGCAGCAGCGTGGACTTGCCGCAGCCCGACGGGCCGATCATGGCGGTCACGCGCTTCTCGGGAACCTCGAAGTTGATGTTCCGCAGCGCATGGTTGCTGCCGTAGTAGAACTGCAGGTTCTCCACCTTGATCTTGGCGGGGGCCGGCGGCGCGTCCGGCTTGGCACCCACGGCGGAGGCGAGATTGAAGGTGGGATCGACGGCTGAAGTCATTTTGTCCTCGCTTGGGCCTTGGCCTTGCTTCGGAGGAAATGGAAAGGGCGGCGGCGGGAGCTAGTGGCTCCGCGCCAGGAAGAGGCGGGACGCCACGTTGAGCACCAGCACGCCCACGGTGATGAGCAGTGCGCCGGCCCAGGCGAGCGAGACCCAGTCGTCGAACGGGCTGCCGGCGAACTGGTAGATGGCGATGGGCAGGCTCGCCATCGGCTTCGACAGGTCGGTCGACATGGCGTTGTTGCCGAGCGAGGTGAACAGCAGCGGCGCGGTCTCGCCGGCGGCGCGGGCGATGGCCAGAAGCACGCCGGTGACGATGCCGGCGCGGGCCGCGCGCCAGGTGATGAACATCACCACCTTCCACTGCGGCGCGCCGAGCGCGAAGGCGGCTTCGCGCAGGCCGACGGGCACGAGGTTCAGCATGTCCTCGGTGGTGCGCACGATGACCGGGATCACCAGGATCGCCAAGGCGATGGAGCCGGCCCAGCCGGAGAAGCCGCCGAGCGGCACCACCAGCAGGGTGTAGATGAACAGGCCCACCAGGATGGACGGCGCCGACAGCAGGATGTCGTTCACGAAGCGGGCGGCGGCGCCGACCTTGGTGCCCTTGCCGTTCTCGGCGAGGAAGGTGCCACAGAAGATGCCGATGGGGCCGCCGATGGCCATGGCGATGCCGATCTGGATCAGCGAGCCGACGATGGCATTCAGCAGGCCGCCGCCCTGGCCCGGCGGCTTGGTGACCTGGGTGAAGACGTTCAATCCCAGCGCGGGCAGGCCGCGGGAGAGCAGGGTCCAGAGGATCCAGCCGAGAAGGAACAGGGCGAAGACGGCGAAGCCGGTGGAGATGGCCTTGACGGCCCGGTCGGTGGCGCGGCGCGCGGCGAGGGAAGCCATGGTTCTGAAGCTCCCGGTCAGTCGAGCCGCGAGCGCACGAGCGCCCGGGACAGTGCAAGGACGATGAAGGAGATCACGAACAGGATGAAGCCGAGCTGCAGCAGCGAGGTGAGCTTCAGCGACCCGATCGGGGCCTCGGGGAATTCGTTGGCGATGGTGGAGGCGATGGTCGCGCCCGGAGCGAACAGGGAGGCGGACAGGCGCGTCGCGTTGCCGATGACGAAGGTCACGGCCATGGTCTCGCCCAGCGCGCGGCCGAGGCCGAGCATGATGGCGCCCACCATGGCGGTCTTGCCGTAGGGAACCGAGACGTTCTTGTAGACCTCGTAGGTGGTGGCGCCGATGCCGTAGGCCGATTCCTTCAGCATGGGCGGCACGCTTTCCAGCGTCTCCACGAACATGGCGGTGATGAAGGGCAGGATCATCACTGCGAGGATGAGGCCGGCGGTGAGCATGCCCGAGCCGAGCGGCGGGCCGGCGAACAGCGCGCCGATGACCGGCAGGTCGCCGAACAGGTCGATCAGCGGGGGCTGCACATAGGCGGCGATCAGCGGGACGACGACGAAGAAGCCCCACATGCCGTAGATGATGGAGGGCACGGCGGCCAGAAGCTGCACCGCGACGCCGACGGGCCGCTTCAGCGGCTGCGGCGCGATCTCGGTGAGGAAGAAGGCGATGCCGAAGGAGAGCGGCAGCGCCACGATCACCGCGATGATGGCGGAGAACAGCGTGCCGTAGATCATCACCAGGGCGCCGAAATTCTCGGTGACCGGGTTCCAGGCGGACGACCAGATGAAGTCGAGCCCGAAGTGCTGGAGCGCCGGCAGGCCGCCCTTGAACAGCTCGGCGATGATGAGGCCGAGCAGGATGAGGACGAAGATGCCGCTCGCCCACAGGAGGGTGACGAAGATCGGATCGGCGATCCGTCCCGTGCCCTTGGCCTTGCTGATGGGCTCTGCCGAGCCAGACCGCATGCCGTCCACCGTCGCGTCCATTTTATCCCCTGCCCCGGCTTGTCGATGCGTGTGCGCTACCGGACCTGTCGCCTGATGGAAAAGCGCCGCCCTCCTGGGAGAGCGGCGCGATCTTCTTCAGATCAGAGGACGGGCTTGCCGTCCGGACCCTTCACTTCGGCCTTGAAGGCGGCCTTCACCTGCTCGACCACCGCCGCGGGCAGCGGGATGTAGTGCAGGCCCTCGGCGATGTCCGCGCCTTCCTTGGTGTAGGCCCACTCGAAGAACTTCATCACTTCGCGCGAAGCCTCGACGTTGGTCGGGTTCTTCGGCAGCAGGATGTAGGTGGGGGAGACGATCGGCCAGGCCTCGGGGGCCGGGGCGTCGATCATGGAAGCGGCGAAGTCCTTGGCGCCCTTCCAGTCGGCGGAGGCGGCGGCGGCCTGGAAGCCGGCGACCTCGGGGGTGACGAACTTGCCGGCCTTGTTCTGCAGCTGGGTCACGACCAGCTTGTTGGCGGCGGCGTAGATGAACTCGACGTAGCCGATGCCGCCCTTGGTGTTCTTGACGGTGCCGGTGACGCCCTCGTTACCCTTGGCGCCGGCGCCGGTGGGCCACTGGACCGAAGTCGCCGAGCCGACCTTGGACTTCCAGTCCGGGCTCACGGCCGACAGGTAGGAGGTGAAGATCGCGGTCGTGCCCGAGCTATCCGAACGATAGACGGGGACGATGGCGTTCGAGGGCAGGGTCACGCCGGGGTTCAGGTCGGCGATGGCCTTGTCGTTCCACTTGGTGATCTTGCCGAGATAAATGTCGGCGAGCACCGGGCCGGTGAGCTTGAGCTGGTTGGTGGTGACGCCGTCGAGGTTGACGGTGGCGACCACCGAGCCGATCACGGTCGGGAACTGCAGCAGGTTGTTGGCCGCGAGCTTCTCGCCCGGGACCGTCGCGTCGGACGCGCCGAAGTCCACGGTGCGGTTGATGATCTGGTTCTGGCCGCCGCCGGAGCCGATCGACTGGTAGTTCAGCGTCGCGCCGGTCTTCTCTTTGAACTTGGCGCCCCAGGACTGGTAGACGGGGGCGGGGAAGGACGCGCCAGCGCCGGTGAAATCGACAGCCTGGGCGCTGCCGGCAAACAGCGAGCCAGCTACGGCGATCACGCCGAGAGCGGTGGTGAGCTTCACGATATCTCTCCTTGCCAAATCGGTTGCCGCTCCGGCAGGAGCCGGGGCAACTGGGCTCAGGACTCTTAGCCCCGGCGCGCCAAGGTTCTATGACGCGTCCGTGACATGGACATGACAGCTTACGCCCTTGCCTTTTATAGGTTTTTTTCCGGGTTCGGCAAAGCTTCCATCCGCACTGAGAAGATTGCTCCGTTGCCGAGCTCGCTTTCGACGCCCAGCCGGCCGCGGTGGCGGGCCACGATGTGCTTGACGATGGCGAGCCCCAATCCCGTACCGCCCTGGTCACGGCTGGCCGCCACGTCCACCCGGTAGAAGCGCTCGGTGAGGCGGGGCAGGTGCTCCGGTGAGATGCCGGGGCCGAAGTCGCGCACGCTCACCACGGCGGTGCCGTTCTCGCGGGCGAGGCGCACTTCCACCTTCTTGCCGGCGGCGCCGTATTTCAGGGCATTCTCCACCAGATTCTCGAACAGGCGGATCAGTTCGTCGCGATCACCGAGGATTTCCAGGTCGGCCGTCTCGCGGACCTGCTCCAGCTCCACCCCGCGGTCGCGGGCGAGGGGGGAGAGGGTATCGCAGACGTGGGCGATGATGGCGCCAAGGTCCACCTTGGTCTGCGGCTGCACGTGGGCGTTCAGTTCGATGCGCGACAGCGAGAGCAGGTCGTCGATGAGCCGCGACATGCGCCGCGCCTGCGCCGCCATGATGGCGAGGAAGCGCTCGCGCGCCGGCGTGTCGTTGCGGGCGGGGCCCTGCAGCGTCTCGATAAAGCCCGACAGGGAGGCCAGCGGGGTGCGCAGCTCGTGGCTGGCATTGGCCACGAAGTCCGCGCGCATCTGCTCCACGCGGCGCTGCTGGGTGAGGTCGCGGAAGGTGAGCAGCACGGCGTCGGGTGCGCGCTCGGGAGAGACGTGCAGCCGGAGCGGCACCACATGCGCCTCCAGCCAGCGGTCGAGGGGAATGCGCTCGGCGAACTCCACCCGCCGGGGCACGCCGTCCGCCGCCGCGGCGCGCACCGCGTCCAGCACCTCCGGCACGCGCACCACGAAGGACAGGGGATCGCCCACCCGCGTCGGGCCGAGGGCGAGGGCGACGCGCTGGTTGGCGGTGATGATGTTGCCGGCGGCCGAGAGCAGCAGCGCCGGTTCGGGCAGCGCCGCCACCACCGCGCAGGCCTGCGAGTCCCGCGCCGGGGGCGGCGCGGTCGGCAAAGGCGTCACCACGGGCACCGGCGCCGGCGGGGCCGGCCGCAGCGACAGCCAGAGCGCCACCAGCAGCGCCGCCATCAGGATGGCCAGCAGCGGATCGAGCGCGCCCGCCGCGGCGCCGCCGATGACCACCGCCGCGACGGCGCCCACCAGTGCGAGGCTTCGCCGCCCGTTCCGGCCGTTCGGCGCGGGGGGCAGGGCAGCGACCGGCGTCGGTACGGGGGCGGCGGGTGACGGACGGGCGGGCACGGGAGCCGCAGCTACGGGCGGGGAGGCTGTCGCCGCGCCGGCAATCGAGGGGGTGAGGTCCGGCATGGGGGTGGGGGCAGCCGCGATCTCTGGCAGGGGGTCGGGCGTCAGCGCTGGCGCAGCCGTGGTCGTCGCCGCGGGCAGGGACATCGCGGGCAAGGATGCCGCAAGACCCGACGGCGCGAGACCGGACGCCGCAGACAGAGGCGCGGCGGGGGCGGGCGTCAGCACGGGCGTTTCGGCAACCTGCGCACGCCTATCGGCAGCGCGCGGCGCACGGGCGGGCTTTTCCGTGTCGCGCTTCTCCGGCTGGCGTCCTTCGGCCTCGCGACCGTGCTGCGATGGCCCTTCCGGCATCATTCTGGCGCGCCCTCCCTTTCGCGTCATCCTACACGGCCTCGCTGCTTCTTCCCGGCGCATTTCGCGGCCGCCCGTCCGGCCATCCGCCTGTGGCGAATCGCCCCGGCCCGGCAGCCCGTCCATTGAAGGACGATGCTCGCGCCCCTCCAAGAAGGCATTACGACAGCCGACCCTCCGGATATTTGATTGATCGTGGTTTTCGCCAGTCTCGTGCGGCGGGCCCACGCGGGTGGGTTGCGTCTTCGCTCCGGGTCGCGTCTCCTACGCCATACCGTTGCAGGAGGTGCTTCCGGGGCATTCCGTGAGGCCTTTTGAAAGGCGTGTCGGCGCGGACATGCCGTTGCCCAACGGGCATGTCCATCTGCTATGACGGGCCGGGGGCGGAGGAATTGGCCATGGGTAAGGATTGCCGGCGCCAAGCAGGCGGCTGCGGCCGCTGCCGTGCCGTTGCAGGTATTTCGGTGCCGGCATTCGCCGTTGCGGCCGGGGTGCTGATCCTCGGCCTGCCGTCTGTATCTCCCGCCCGCGCCGATCCCGTGCCGCTGCCGGCCACCGATTTTGCCCTGAAAGCCGACCTCAAGCGCGGTGGCACCATCGACATCGCCCACAGCCATGGCCGGATGCGGGTGGAGATCCAGAAGTCCAACATTCCCGGAAGCATGGTCGGCATCATCGACCTGAACGCGCGCAGCATGCTGGTGCGCACCCCCAATTTGCCGAACATGGCGGTGGAGATCGAGCTGCCGCCGGAATACGTGCTCGGCGCCCTCACCGGCACCGGCCTCCGGGTGGGCGAGGACACGGTGGCGGGCGAGGCGTGCGACCTCTGGAAAATCGATCCGCAGATGAAATCGGCCCTCGGCCCCACCACCGCCTGCATCACGCCGGATGGCATCGCCCTGCGCACGGCGGTGGAGATCAAGGGCACGAAGCAGACGGTGTTCGAGGCGACATCCCTCACCCGCGCACCGCAGGACCAAAAGCAGTTCCAGTTGCCGCCCGGAACCCAGGTGATGAAGGTGCCCAAGGGCAAGATCGGCGCCGCCCTCGGCATTCCCGGCCTCGGCGGTGCGCCGGCGGAGGCGCCGCCGGCACCGGCGAAGCCCTGAAGAACCCTCAGCCGAAGGTCATGGCCACCGGCACATGGTCCGACGGCTTTTCCCAGCCGCGGGCTTCCTTGAGCACGGTCATGGCGGTGGCGGAGGGGGCGAGGCTCTCGGACGCCCACACATGGTCCAGGCGGCGGCCGCGGTCGTTGGCCGTATAATCCGGCGAGCGGTAGCTCCACCAGGTGAACAGCTTTTCCTGCGGCGGCACGAAGCGGCGCATCACGTCCACCCACGGGCCGGACGCCTGGAACGCGCCGAGCCGCTCCACCTCGACCGGGGTGTGGCTGACCACGGTGAGCAGCTGCTTGTGGTTCCACACGTCGGTTTCGAGCGGGGCGATGTTGAGGTCGCCCACCACGATGGCGTGGTCGCCCTTGCCGGCGTGGGGCTTCAGCGGCGCCCAGCCCGTGATCTCGTCGAGGAAAGCCAGCTTGTGGGCGAACTTGGGGTTCAGCTCCGGGTCGGGCACGTCGCCGCCCGCTGGCACGTAGAAATTATGGATGGTGAGCGGCTTGCCCAGCGCGTGCGCGCCGTCGAGCGTCACCGCGATGTGGCGGGCATCGCCCTTGCCGCAGAACTCACCCTTCTCGATGCGCGCGAACGGCCGCTTCGAGAACGTCGCCACCCCGTGCCAGCCCTTCTGCCCATGGAGCGCGATGTGGGGAAAGCCCATGTCGCGGATGGCGTTCAGGGGAAACTTGTCGTCCTGGCACTTGGTCTCCTGCAGACACAGCACATCCGGCTGCAGCCGCTCCACGGCCGCGCGCACGATGTCGAGGCGGATGCGGACGGAATTGATGTTCCAGGTGCAGACGGTGAGGGACACGGGCAATAGCAGACTGAAAAAGGGCGGGAAGATCGACGCTTACACCTGCGCGGGCGGGGGAGGCAAGGAAAAGGGGGTGCACTGAGGGAGGTGGGCGCTTCTCCCTTTGAGGGACTTGAGTTTTTCGCCGGGCAGCTCCGGCTGTGCCGTCCCTATCGCGGGAGACTGGCGGATCCCGGACCAGCGCTCTGGCTAAGCCTCCTGCCCACCATTTCGGCTTGCCGCTTTTCCCGGCAGGCCTACACTGAAGCCTTTCCAGTCCGTGGTTTTTCCACCCTTTCGTTCTTTGATGGATTGAGCGTCATGCACAACAAGAGGCTTGAGGCCTTGCGTGCCAGCCCCGGCGACGAGCGGCGGCCGGCGGATCTGGAGATCATCGCCTCCCAGTATGCCATCAAGTTCCGGAAGGTGACGGGGACCCATGTGGTGTTCACCCATCCCGCCGTGCCGAACTGCGTGGCGGTGCCCATGAAGAACAGGATCCGCGCGGCCCACGTGAAGGCGTTCGTGGCCATGGTGGACCGCATGGACGAGGGCACCGCGCCGGTGCGCGTGCGCACGGTGGCGCCGGGCACGGTGGTGGATGTCGCCGCCTATCCCTCGGCCGTCGCGCCGATCCCGGAGGCGGAGGGTGGCGGGTTCGTCGTGAGCTTTGCGGACGTGCCGGGTTGCCTCGGTGTCGGCGAGACGCCGGACGCGGCGGAGGCGGACGGGCGGCTCGCGCTGTTCGCCGCCATCGATGCCCTGAAGGCCGCCGATCGCGCCCCGCCTGAGCCGGGTGCCGTTGAAGGGGTGAAAGCGGAGGCCTGAGCGATGCCGGCTCAGCCGCGCCGCGCCCGCTCCTCCAGGAAGGCGGACACCGTGTCGAGCAGGCGGATGGCGCCGGGAAGCTGGGCGTGGGCTTCCGCCTGTTGCGCATTCTCCGGCTCCAGCGTGCGCCACCACACGATGAAGCGGTGGATCAGCGCGCGGCCGGAAATGGCGTCGAACGGCACGCCGGGGAAGGCGTCGAGCCCGAACGCCGCCTCCACCTGCCGGAGGCATCCATGCACATAGACATGATCTTCCGTTTCCAGCTGAAACGGCCCCTCCGGGGCGCGGCGCTCCATGCGCACCTCGCTCAGTTCGGGAATGTAGTCCGCCTTGGTCACGCCGCCTCCGTTCGCATCCGGGTTTTGCCCGGCGTAGCAGGATCGGTGCCAAGGCGGGGGATGGCCGCATGAGCGCCGACGATCCCACCGCCATCGCCGCCGTGCCGGTGATCCCCATCGCAGGTGGCTTCCGCCTGCTGGTGATGCGCGAGCTGGCGCTGGATGAGGGGCCGCCGGCCTATGCGGTGATCGGCCAGACGCTGCTGCGCGCCCCGCCGCGCAGCATCCGCCATGGCGTCGCCTTCGCCCTCGCCTTCGGGCCGGAGGTGATGGCGTGGCTCAACCAGGCGCTTGGCCGTCCGGCGTGGCGCGACGTCTCCGGCGAGACCCGGCGCAACCCGCGCTGGCCCGGCCTTCGATGGCATCGCGCCCCGCGCGCGTGGCCGGGCGGGACGCGCACCACCGAATGGAGCGCCGACATCCTTTTCCCTGAGGAAGCCGATTGCGCCGCCTTCGCGCTTGCCTTCGCGGAGGCTCTGGCCGGCCGGGAGCCTGTGTCGGAAACCGCCTAAAGCACGCGTCCCTCCGTTTGGAGGGCAAACGGAGGGACGCGTGCTCCAGCTTCACGTTGGAGGGCGATTCACCGATCAGATCGACCTCGATCTGATCGGATCGCGCTCAAGGTCCGCTTTTTGCTTCGCGAGCCAAAGGCCCGCGCCGGCATTTCATTGACTGATTTTGGAGGCCCCCATGTCGGATGTTGTCGAAACCCGCTCCATTCTCTCCGAGGCCGAGTTCGATCAGCCAGTGGATGTCGTGTGGCGCGCCATCACCGATTCCGAATGGCTCGCCGTCTGGTTCTTTCCCAACGACATCCAGCCGCTGGAGGGGCACAAGTTCACCATCTGGGGCCGGCCCATCGAGCGGTGGGACGGCGAATTCCAGTGCCAGGTGAAGAGCTGCCTCCCCGAGAAGGAACTGTCCTTCAGCTGGAAGGGTGGGCACGAGGAGCTGAAGGGCTTCGGCCACTACATCGATACGGTGGTGACCTGGACGCTGACGCCCACGCCCTCCGGCGGCACCCATTTCCGCTTCTTCCACGACGGCTTCGGCACCGATTCCGCCAATGACGGCGTGTTCGACGTCATGTCCAAGGGCTCGCAGAGCGTGCTGCGCACCCTCACGCGGCGCCTGCCGGATCTCATCGCCCACGGGGCGTGAGCGGAAATCGCCTCACGATCGCGCGGAGCTGTGGAACCGCTGCCATAAGGCCGCGTTTACTCTCCGGCTGATTTCTTGTGCCGCCGTCGGTGGCACCAGACCGACGAAACGGAGACGACTATGGGCCAGAGCCTTCCTCTGAATACCCCGACCTCTCTGCGGATCGTGATTGGCGACGCCGAGACCCGGGTGTCCAGTGTCGAGGACGTGGTCAAGTTCCTGCGCCAGCAAGAAGCCGGCGATCTCGCCGATTTCCTCATGGCGGATGGCAGCGGCACCAACCCGCCGAGCCTCGGCGATGTGTGCGCCCGCATGGAAGCCCTCTGCGCGATGGTGTGAGGGGCTGAAAGGCTAGTCCGGCTCCCATCCGGGCGGGGCGAGTTCAAACCCTGAAAAATCGAAGGCCGGCGCCACGGTGCAGCCGACCAGCGTCCAGGCGCCGAGGCTTTCCGCCGCCTGCCACGCGAAGGGCGGCACCACGCCCTGCGGCCGCTCGCCGGCAGCGAGATCCGGCCCCAGCATCACATCCCGTTTTCCCGCCGCGTCCGCGATGCGCAGCTTCAGCGGCGCGCCGGCGTGCCAGTGCCAGATCTCCGAGGCATCCACCTTGTGCCAGTGGGAGCGCTCTCCCGCGCGCAGCAGGAAATAGATGGCCGTGGACGCGCCGCGCCCGCCGTCCGCCGCCTTTTCGCGGAACGTCTCGCGGAAGAACCCGCCCTCGGGATGGGGCTGAAGATCGAGCAGCGCGATCACCGCCTCCGCGGTGAGCGCCTGAAGGCCGGTCTCCATCCTTCAGCCCTTGAAGCTGTTCTTGCGCTCGCGCAGCGCGGTGAAGACCTCGGCCGGGTCCGCGCCGGGCATGCCGAGGCGCTCGGCCATGGCCGGATCGTCCGACCGCAGGAAGGGGTTGGCCTTCAGCTCGTCGCCGAGCTTCGAGGGCATGGTGGGCTCGCCCTTGGCGCGCTGCTCCTGCGCCTTGGCATACATGGCCGCCAAGTCCGCATTGTCCGGATCGACCGAGAGGGCGAAGCGGCCGTTGCCCAGCGTGTATTCATGGCCGGAATAGACGTCGAGGTCCTCAGGCAAGGCGCGCAGCCGCTGCAATGAATGCCACAGCACCGGCGGATCGCACTCCAGCGCCCGCCCGCAGCCGAGCGTGAACAGTGTGTCGCCGGCAAACAGCAGCTTCTCGCCCTCGAAGAAATACGAGGCCGGGCCGGCGGTATGGCCGGGGGTCTCCAGCACGCGGCCCACCAGCGAGCCGACGGCGACGGGATCGCCGTCCACCACCGCCACGTCGAGGCCGGGGATCTTGTCCGCCTCGGACTTCGGGCCGACGACGGTGGCGCCGTAGCGCGCCTTCACCGCCGTGATGCCCTGAGTGTGGTCGGCATGGTGGTGGGTGACGAGAATGTGGGTGAGGGTCCAGCCTTCCTTCTCCAGCGCCGTCATCACCGGCCCCGGCTCGGGCACGTCCACCACCGCCGTCGCTTCGGTGACGGGATCGTGGATGAGGACGGCGTAATTGTCGCTGAGGCAGGGGATCAGGCGGATGTCGGCCGGCACGGTGTCGATCTCCGGAAGGGGACGGGCTTGACGGCTCGGGTTGCGGACCCGGCGCGCATGATCCTCTATTAAGGGGGCGAGCGGAAGTGTGGCCGGCCGGCCGCTGTCCACAGCGAGGGTGCATGTTTCTCGACGTCGTCGACCTGCGCAATTTCTATGCCCAGCCCGTGGGAATCATGACGCGTCGCCTGCTCGGCCGCGCCATCCGCGCCCGCTTCGACAATGTGACGGGCATGCGCGTGCTGGGGCTCGGCTATCCCACGCCCTATCTCGGCGTGTTCCGCGAGGAGGCCGAGCGCTGCCTCGCGGTGATGCCGGCGGCGCAGGGCGTGGTGCGATGGCCCTCCGCCGCGCCGACGCTGGCCACCCTCGCCGACGAGACGCTGCTGCCGTTCCCCACCTCCAGCATGGACCGGGTGGTGATCGTCCACGCGCTGGAAATGACGCCCAACGCCGCCGAGATGCTGCGCGAGGTCTGGCGCGTGCTGGCGCCGGGCGGGCGGCTTCTGGCGGTGGTGCCCAACCGGCGGGGCGTATGGGCGCGGCTCGATACCACGCCCTTCGGCAACGGCCGCCCCTTCTCGCGCGGGCAGGTGGTGAGCCTGCTGCGCGAGGCGCTGTTCACCCCCGTGGGCTGGGACGAGGCGCTCTATGCGCCGCCCAGCCGCTGGTTCCTCAATACGGCGGTGGCGTGGGAACGGGTCGGCGCGCGCCTGTCGCTGCCTTTCTCGGGCGTGCTGGTGGTGGAAGCCACCAAGCAGCTCTACCGCCCCGTCGCCGTCCGCCGCCCCAGCCGCATCGCCGAACCGGCGCTGGAGCCCGTGCTGGTGCCGGGCGGCGTGCCGGCGGGGTGAGTGCATTGCGGGGCCGGCGGAGGCGGGCCATATTTGTTGCCGTAAGGAGTGACGCTCATGGCCCGCATCAACCGCGCTGAACCCCGGACGGCCCCCGCGACGAGTGTCGCGGCCCGCCGCAAGGGATTGCGCCCGCTGCGGCTCTGGGTGCCCGACACCTCCCAGCCCGGTTTCGCCGAGGAATGCCGCCGCCAGTCGGCCCTGGTCGCCGGAGATCCCGCCGAGCGGGATGTTCTGAATGAGATCGAGGCTGTGGCCGATCACTCGGGCTGGCAGTGAGGCGAGGGGACATCGTCCTCATTGCCTTGCCGGGCGCCTACGGCAAGCCGCGCCCCGCTCTCATCATCCAATCGGACCTGTTTGAAGGCCATCCCTCGGTGACGGTCCTGCCCATCACCAGCGAACGACGCGAAGCTCCGCTGTTCCGGATCGGGCTTGAGCCGACAAGCGGAAACGGCCTGCGACTCGCGTCCCAGATCATGGTGGACAAGGCGCACACGGTGCCGAGCGAGAAGATCGGCGCCACCATCGGCCGGGCGACCGACGCGGACATGCTGCGCGTGACCCGGGCGCTGGCCCTGTTCCTCGGCTTTGCCTGAAGGCCCTACCGCTCCCGCGTCAGCAAAAACACCGCCTGCTCGCCCAGCAGATTCCACACCCACCACGGCATGTTCACGCGCACCCGGTGGCCGGATGAGTCCAGCGCCACGGCCTTTTCGATGCGGGCGTCCAGCAGCTCCACCAGGGCCACGAAGTCGCGGATGGTGCAGAAGTGGATGTTGGGGGTCTCGTACCAGGCGATGGGCATGTTGTCCGTCACCGGCATGCGGCCGTTGACCATGAGATCGAGGCGGGAACGCCAGTGGCCGAAATTGGGGAAGGACACCACCGCCCGGCGGCCGATGCGCAGCATCTGCTCCAGCACCCAGCGCGGCCGGCGGGTGGCCTGGAGCGTCTGGGAGAGGATGACGTAATCGAAGGCGTCGTCGGGATAGTGGGCGAGGTCCACGTCCGCGTCGCCCTGGATGATGGCGAGGCCGCGCGCCACACCGGCATTGACGCCCTCGCGGGACAATTCGATGCCGCGCGCGTCGCAATTGCGCGTGGTGGCGAGGAGTTCGAGCAGCGCCCCGTCGCCGGAGCCGACATCGAGCACGCGGGAGCCGGGGGCGACCATTTCGGCCACCACCACGAGATCGACGCGCCCGCCCTGGTCGCGCACGGCACTTTCATCCAGCACCGGCTGGCGCACCGCGATGCTCACGCGCTCCTCCCGGTCGGCAGGCCCAAAGCGCGGGCCGCGCTGTCGAGGAAGCCGCGGGCGATGGCGAACAATTGCGGCTCTTCCAGAAGGAAGGCGTCGTGGCCCTTGTCGCTCTCGATCTCGGTGAAGGAGACGCTGGCGCCCGAAGCGTTCAGCGCATGAACGATGGCGCGGGAATCCTCGGTGGGAAACAGCCAGTCCGAGGTGAAGGAGGCGACGCAGAAGCGTGTCTTCGAGCCCCGGAAGGCGTTGGCCAGCACGCCGCCGTAATCGGCCGCGAGGTCGAAATAGTCCATGGCCCGCGTCACATAGAGATAGGAATTGGGATCGAACCGCTGCACGAACGATTCGCCCTGGTGGCGCAGATAGCTCTCCACCTGGAAATCGGCGTCGAAGCCGAAGGTGGGCATCTCGCGGTTCTGCAGCCGGCGGCCGAACTTGTTGTGCAGCGACTGGTCGGACATGTAGGTGATGTGCGCCGCCATGCGCGCCACCGCGAGCCCGCGATGGGGCGTCACCCCTTCCGCCAGATAGCGCCCGCCGCGCCAGTCGGGATCGGCCATCACCGCCTGCCGGCCCACCTCGTGGAAGGCGATGTTCTGCGCCGAGTGGCGCGCGCCGGTGGCGATGGGCATGGCCGAGAACACCCGCTCGGGATAGCTCGCCGCCCATTGCAGCACCTGCATGCCGCCCATGGAGCCGCCGGCAACGCACAGGAGCTTCTCGATGCCGAGATGGTCGAGCAGCATGGCCTGCGCGTTCACCATGTCGCGGATGGTGACGAGGGGCATGTCGAGGCCGTAGGGCCTGCCGGTCTCGGGATTGGTGGAGGCGGGGCCGGTGGTGCCCATGCAGCCGCCGAGCACGTTAGCGCAGATGACGAAGAAGCGCTCGGTGTCGATCGGCCGCCCCGGCCCCACCATCGTCTCCCACCAGCCCGGCTTGCCGGTGACGGGATTGAGGCTCGCGGCGTGCTGGTCGCCGGTCAGCGCGTGGCACACCAGCACCGCGTTGGTGCCGGCGGCGTTGGGCTCGCCGTAGGTCTGGTAGCCGATCTGCAGGTGGTTCAGCTCGACGCCCGCATCGAGCCTGAGCGGGGCACCGGTGCCGAAGCGCACCACGGGGGAATGGGGCTCGTCCGCCTCGCGCCGCGCCTCGGCGGCTGTGTTCGAGGCGACGTCCTTCCGGACGAAAGATGTCATGGGCGAACCAAGCGACGGCCCGGCGCCCGTGTCAAGCACCGACGCTCCGGCACAGAGGCCGGCTGGCCCGCGCGCCCGGCCTCAGGATGCGGAGAGCGAGCTTCGCGCGGCGGACATGGCGACCGCGTCGCCTTCCACCACGTCGGCGGTGGCTTCGGCGCCCATCAGCACGAGGAGCTTGGCGCGGGCGCGGTTGACGCGGCTCTTGATGGTGCCGAGCGCGCAGCCGCAGACCTCCGCCGCCTCTTCATAGGAGAGGCCCGCCGCGCCCACCAGCACCAGCGCCTCGCGCTGGTCGTCGGGCAGAAGGGCGAGAGCTTCCTTCAGCGAGGTGAGGGTGGACGACCATTCCTGGCTGGGGCCGATATTGGTGTCCTGCTGGGCGAGCGCGGCCATGCCGTCATTCTCGCGCCGACGCTTGCGGATCTCGGTGTAATAGGTGTTGCGCAGGATGGTGAAGAGCCACGCGCGGAGGTTGGTGCCGGGGTCGAACTTGTCCATGTTGGAGAGCGCCTTCAGCAGCGTCTCCTGGACCAGGTCGTCGGCTTCCGTGCGGTTGCGCGTCAGCGACCGCGCAAAGGCGCGCACCGCTGGAAGGAACTCCAGCACCTGCGTGCGCAGGGCGGCGGCGTCCATCTCTTGGCGGGTCCTTTCGCTCGGCGCGGGCAGATCCATCGGGCAGCCTATTCTTTCCGGCAATCGTGACTTTTGTGGCGGCGGTGTCCGCCCGGTTCCCGCCAAGGCGGGCGGCGGCTGGACGTCCCTTGGCGGAGACGACTTCAAGCGTGACCTGAGCCTAACGCTGCTGCTGCGCTTCCGGTTCCGCCCGCCATGTGGCCGCGGAGGGCGGGCCCCGGCCGCCCCCTCGAGAGCGGCGCGATCAGGCGCCGCCGTTGCCCGTTCCCGTGCCGGTCGTCTGGCTGCTCTTCTGGCCGCCCTTCTGTCCCGCCTGCGAGGCGAGGGTACGGTCGCGCGAGAAGCTGCGCTGGTCGTCGGCGACGCTCTGTCCGCCCTTGCGGCCCGCCTCGGCGGCGAGCGTGCGATTCTGGAAGAAGCTGCGCTTCTCAGCCGGGACGCTCTCGCCGCCCTTGCGCGCGATGGCCCGCTGCTTTTCCGCGTCCATCGCCGCAAAGCCGCGCTGGGAGGTGCCCTTGGTTCGCGCCTTGTCCATTTGCCCTGTTCCTCCGACTGCGATCGGCCGCTCGTCGCGGCACCCGGCCGGTCGATCCGCTGTGTACCGGAGCGAAAACGGCCCGCACTGAAGCCAATAGGCCGCCCTCCGGCCGGTGGGGTGGCCAGGACGGTCTAAGCAGTAACGAAGCAGGCAGGGCTGTGGTTCCGACGAAAACACGCTTTCGTCGGGTGTCACGCTCCGTTAGGGCGAGACCGGGCAGCGGTATCCGGAGAAGCGATTGCGGGACAAGGGAAATCCCCGACGATCACCAGCGCGTCTCCGGACCGGTTGCGGGTCAGGGTTCCCCCGAGTTGGGCCGCAAAGCCCCCGGCGAGGCCGGAGGGCTCCTCCGGCGCGTCGGCGGTGCCGGAAAGGACGAGGCGCAGACGCTCATCGTCCACCGTGCCGCGGATGAGCATGCCGAGGGAGGTACTGCCGGGCCGGAGCGTCAGTCCGAGCACCAGTTCCACCACCATGAGAGCGAGGGGGACCGCCATGTCGGTGGGCAGCCGCGTTTCCTCAGCCTCGACGACCAGACGCAGATTCTTGTCGGAGGAGCCCTCGATCAGCGAGGCGAGCTCCCCCAGCAGTTCGCGCAGGCGCACCTGCGAGCCGTCGCTGGCCTCGTAGAGGATGCGGTGGACGAGGGCGAGGGTGTTCACGCGGGTGCGCAGCTGGTCGAACCGCTTGCGGTCCTCGCCCTTGCCCATCCCGCCGCCATAGAGCGACAGCAGGCTGACCACCACCTGAAGGCTGTTCTTGATGCGGTGATGGATCTCGCGCACCAGCGCGGTCTTCTCGGCGAGATTTTCCCGCAGGCGCGCGTCGCGCTGGCGCACCGCATAGGCCATGTTCTCCACCGAGTGGCCGAGCATGCGGAATTCGCTCGGCGCGGCATCGAGCCGGGTCGGGCGGAAGCCGTAATGGCCCTGGGCGTAGACCGCCGTTACCCGCCGCAGATAGAGCAGCCAGCGCAGCACGATGCGGTCCACCGCCACCCACAGGGCGATGAGCGAGGCGACCATCACCAGCGCCGGTAGGGCGAAGCTCGCGGCCACCGTCACCAGGGTCCAGCCGAACAGCCGGTCGGACGGGGAGGCATAGGCCACCACCAGCCCCTCGCGGCCGAGGGGCGTGGTGGCATAGGTCCAGCGTCGGCCGGAGGCGTCGGTGCTCTCCCTGAGCGCATTGTCGGGTGCGGCGAAGGGTGCGGCCTGGAACAGCGCGCCGCTGAGACTGCGGGAATTGGAGACCAGCTCCTCGCCCGAAGCCGAGAACACCGCCACCACGCCCTCGGACGGCGGCACCTGCTGGCGCAGCAGATTGTCGAGCCAGCCGATCTCGATGCCCAAGGCCATGCCGCCTTCGAGCCGGCCGGCGGCATCGCGCAGCGGCAGAAGGCCCACCAGCACGTCCCGGTCGGTGGCGGTGCTGCGCACCCGGCCCGAGAGGCTGAAGCCCGGCTGCCGGATCGCCGAAAGCCACCAGCCGTCATCGGTCATGTCAGTGTCGGACGTGGGCAAGGCGGAGCAGGTGAGCTGCCCGGCGGCATTGACCACGCCGATATTGGCGGCGAAGGGCAGGGAGACGGTCGCCCCCCGCAGGGTCGCGCGGCAGGTCGGGCCCGCGGTGCGCACCTCCTCCACGTTCTGGAGCGCGTAGAGCACGTTTTCTGCCGAGGCGATCACATTCTGCTGGGAGGCGGCGGCGGCCAGCGCATGGCGCAGCAGGTTCTGCCGGGCATCCTCCTCGGCGGCGGAAAGCTGCATCACGCCTTGCACGATGTTGAGGGTGGCGATGGGGGCCAGCGCCAGCAGCACCATGAGGATCAGGCGGCGGCGGACGCTGTCGAACAGGGTGCGCGGCTGGGTGGTGGACGGCGGAAAGAGGGAGGCGCGTTCCCGCTGCCCCGGCGTGGGGCCGCCACGGGACAGGTCGTCACGCGGGCTTTCGCGCGAACGCTCTTCACGGGAACCTTCTTCGCGGGACTTGGCGGCCTGCGCCCGTTCCAGATCCATCGTCGCTCCGCCAAACAACTCCACACAGGCGCCTGTCGCCGGTCCGCCGCTGGCAGACCGCCCCGCGAGACCTCACCCATACCGCGCCGAGGCGCGCCATGCTCTGGCGATGATGCCCGTCCCATCCTCCTGGAAGAACGCTCCCGGTGAGGAACGTTCCCGAGGGTCACGCGATGAATACGCGCGGCCTCGTCTCTTGGCCTTTTTCTCTTGACCTCGTGTCGATGTGGCCGCCTGCCTTTCCGTTCCGGTCCGCGCGCAGGATGCCCGCAGACAAGTTTCGACCGTGCCGCTCCCGCTGGGCTCGGGTGCCACTATAATGCGTTTTGCGCCGGCCCGGTTCCACCCGCGTGGAACTTGTCGTGCACGCAAGCGTTACCGGGCTTTGGCTTCAACTTGGCCAATCACAAACGTGGCTCAGAGCGGCCATCACTCCTTTGGCACGTTCAGCTTGGCAGGGAACTTTCGCATGGCTTCCAATCCGCTTATCAAGCAGCTCCCGTTCCTGCGCCGCTACACGCGCGCCCTGATGGGATCGCAGGCGGCCGGCGATCTTCTGGTGCAGAACACGCTGCAGGCGATTCTCGACGGCAAGGTCGCGGTCGATCCCGCGGTCTCGCCACGGGTCGCGCTCTACAAGGCGTTCCACGAGACCTGGAACCGCCAGTCTTCCGGCGGGCAGGTGCCCTCGCGTGCCGATGCCCGGCTCCAGGCCATGGATCCCTCCTCGCGCGTGGCGCTGCTGCTCACCGCCATGGAGGGCTTCTCCTTCGCCGAGGCCTCGACCATTCTCGGCACCACCCTCTCCGACGTGGAGGCGCAGGTGGTGGCGGCGCAGCGCGAGATCGACCGCCAGCTCGCCACCCGCGTCCTCATCATCGAGGACGAATGGGTGATCGCCCTCGACCTCAAGACCCTCGTCACCGAACTGGGACATGAGGTGATCGGCGTCGCCCCCACCCATTCCAAGGCGGTGGAGCTGGCGCAGGGCGGCAATTTCGGCTTGGTGCTGGCCGACATCCAGCTTGCCGACGGCTCCTCCGGTATCGAGGCGGTGACGGAGATTCTCGAGAGTTTCAACGTGCCGGTGATCTTCATCACCGCCTTCCCCGACCGCCTCCTCACCGGCGAGCGGCCGGAGCCCACCTATCTCATCACCAAGCCGTTCCTCACCGAGACGGTGAAGGCGACGGTGGCGCAGGCGCTGTTCTTCCACGAGGCCCGCGCCCAGCCCGAAGCCGCGCGCAGCGCCTGAACGAGGAGGTTCGCGCGCAGCGCCTGACAAAAGGTTCACGCGCGCCTCACGGACAGCATCCCTGCGGAAATCGCGAGGACTACGAACTTTCCCGGGCACGCAATTGCCGTGTCGGTCGTTACACTCCCGAGCGGATATGGAGCGAGCCCCGAACGGCGGATGCTCCCACCGCGCGTGACAAACCCTGCCGGAGACAACCATGGTCGACAAGCCGCAGATCGTGACCGCCCAAGCCGCCTCCGCCGCCGAGGCCAACCTCAACGACGTGAAGTCGGACCTCGACCAGCTCAGGGCCGATTTCACCAAGCTGCTGGAAACCCTCGGCAAGACCGCCAAGCACTCGGTGAAGGGCGCCAAGGGCGAGGCCGAGAGCGCCGCCGGCGAGGTGGGCGACTGGGCCGAGGAACAGGTCCTCACTCTGCGCGAGAGCATCCGCGAGCAGCCCATCACCGCCTGCGCCATCGCCGCGGGCGTCGGTGTCATCCTCGGCCAGATCCTGCTGCGCCGCTGATCCGCGCCGCCGGTGCAGCGTCTGTTGCGCCTGGCCTTCGCTCTACTCCTGAAGCCGCCGGGGGGCATCCCTCCGGCGGCTTTCGCTTATCCCTCCCCCTTCGGCCGGAAGCCGAGCCGCTCCAGCGCCGCCACCAGCGTGGCGCCGTCATAGGGCTTGGAGATGACCCCCACGTCGCTGCGCCCGACGAACAGATCGGAGATGTCCTGCGCGGCATAGCCGGTGGCGACGATGATGGGCAGGTCGGGCGCGATCTCGCCGAGCCGTCGCACCACCTCGTCGCCGCGCATGTCGGGCAGGCCGATGTCCACGATGGCGAGCGCAAGCGCGTCGCGGCCGATGTCCGCCTTGACGGCGCGGGCGTGCGCGAGCGCCGCCTCGCCGTGGGAGGCGATGGTGACCTTGAAGCCCTGATCTTCCAGGACCTGGCTCGCCACCATGGCGACGAAGGGCTCGTCCTCCACCAGGAGGACCGAGCCCCTGAGGGCGGGTTCGTCCAGCATTCCGTTCACTTTGGCGACCAGTTCCGACTGGCTGTAGGGCTTGGTCAGGAGCTTCATGCCCGGATCGAGCCGTCCCTGATGCACCACAGCGTTGCGGGCGTAGGCGGTGGTGAACAGCACCGGGGTTCGCGGCATCCGCCGTTTCACCTCGTCGGCGAGGCCCCGCCCGTCCATCCCGTCGCCGAGGCGCACGTCGGTGAAGAGCAGGTCGGGGCGGGTGCCGCGTGACAGGGCGTCGAGGGCAGCGGAAGCATCGGCTGCCTCGATCACCGTGTGGCCGGCGTCCCGCAGCGTTGCGGCGCCCATGGTGCGGAGCTGGTCGTCGTCCTCCACCATGAGCACCACGGCGGGCGCGGCGCGGGCTTCGCCTTCGGTCCGCACCGGGGCGGGCTCGGGCAATGCGGGCGTCTCCTCCAGCCGCGGCAGATAGAGCTTCACCGTGGTGCCGTCGCCGCGCTCGGAATAGATCATCACGTGCCCGCCGGACTGCTTCACGAAGCCGTAGACTTGGCTGAGGCCGAGCCCGGTGCCGTCCTTCGGCCCCTTGGTGGTGAAGAAGGGCTCGAAGGCGCGGGCCCGCACGTCTTCCGCCATGCCCATGCCGGTGTCGCTGACGAAGATCGCCACATACTGGCCGGGCGTCAGGTCCTCGTGCTCGGCGCAATAGGCTTCGTCCAGATAGGCGTTGGCGGTCTCGATGGTGAGCTTGCCGCCGTCCATCATGGCGTCGCGCGCGTTCACCGCGAGGTTGAGGATGGCATTCTCCAACTGGTTGTGGTCGATCTCCGTGCGCCACAGCCCGCCGGCGAGCACGGTCTCCAGCATCACCCGTTCGCCGAGCGCGCTGCGCAGCATGTGGGACATGCCTGTGACGAGGCGGTTGGCGTCGGTGGGGCGGGGATCGAGGGGCTGGCGGCGGGAGAAAGCGAGCAGGCGCTGGGTGAGAATGGCCGCCCGCAACGCGCCCTGCCGGCCGTAGTCGAGGAAGCGGCGGATCTCCTCGGTCTTGATCTCCTGCGTGCGGGTATCCTTGGGGTCCGCCGGCACCCGGCGCTCGGCGGCCTCGATGTTGCCGATGATGATAGTGAGCAGATTGTTGAAATCGTGCGCGATGCCGCCGGTGAGCTGGCCCACCGCCTCCATCTTCTGCGCCTGCCGGAGCTGGGATTCGGCGCGCAGGCGCTCTTCCATCTCCTGCTTGAGCAGGGTGTTGGCCGCGGCGAGCTGGGTGGTGCGGGCGGCGGCGAGCCGTTCGAGGTCCTCGTTGGTGCGCGACAGCGCCTCGCGGGCGGCGACGATCTCGGAGATGTCGGTGCAACTGCCGTACCAGCGGTCCACCCGGCCGTCCTCGTCGCGCACCGGAACGGCGCGGCAGAGGAACCAGCGATAGCTGCCGTCCTTGGCGCGGAACCGGCATTCGCGCGAGAAGGGCTTGCCGCTGGCAAGGCTCCCCTTCCACGCCTCCATCACGCAGCTCTTCTCCTCCGGGTGGAGGAAGGCGTGCCATTCCACCACCTCGCCGGGCGGCGCCTCGACGCCGGTATATTCGGCCCAGCGGTGGTTGTAATAGTCGCCGCTCCCGGCGGGGGACGAGGTCCACACCATCTTCGGCAGCGCCTCGGCGAGCAGGCGATAGCGCTGCTCGCTGGCGGCGATGGCCTTCTCCGCCCGTTTGCGCTCGGTGATCTCCACCACGATCATGCCGACGAGGCTGATGGCCTGCCCTGAGGTGCGCACCGGAAAATAGCTGACGAGGAAGTGGCGCCAGACGCCCGGCGCGGCCGGCGTCGCGCCTTCCAGCTCCACGTCGGCGATGACCTCGCCGGTGGCGAGCACACGTTCGAGGGATGGCGTCACCGCACCGGCGAGCTGGGGCAGCATGTCGGCAAGGGAGCGGCCGGCGTGCTCGCGGGCCGGGATGCCGTCGATGCGGGCCAGCATCTCGTTGACGCGGATGAAGCGCTGCTGGGCATCGAAGAAGGCGAAGCCCACGGGCGCGTGATGCAGCAGGGCTTCCAGCGTCGCCACCACGGCGGTCTGCTCGGTCGCCGCCGACAGCAGTGCGGCATGGGCCGATTCGAGGCGGCGCAGGGTGGTGCGCACGAGGGCCGCGATGCCCCACACGGCAATGGCATTGATGACGAAGGAGAGGAGCGAAGCCAGCGGCGGACTGGCGATGCCGCTGCTTCCGCTTTCCGGCACCAGCGCGGCGTTGACGCCGGCGAGCAGGGCGATGGCCGCAAGGCCGATCTCCGCGCCGCACACCAGCGACACAACGATGATCGCAGGCAGCTGGAACAGGTAGGGCGGAAAATCAAGTACCCAGAGGATAAGGCCGAGCCTGAGCGCCAGCGCCGCCACGATGACGGTGCAGGCAAAGGCGAGGCGCCACCACAGGGGTCGCTGCTCCGCGATGATTCTCAGGAAGAGGCCGGCGGGGCCTCGACTGGACAGGTCCATCCCTGCTCCCTGTGGCGATCGGGCCGCCACATTGCCCCCGCATGTGCCGCGGGATCAACCGCCGCTGGCCCTGTTCATTTCTGCCCGACCGGGCCGAGCAGACGCGGCGAAGCCGGCCCTGGCCAGAAACCAGGGCCGGCAAGCCTGTCTTCCCAAGGGCTTCCGGGGCGCGGACCCAAGATCCGCGCCCCGGCTTCCCGCGTGGATCAGCGGGTGGCCGGCGGGGTGGCCGGACGGTTGGTGTTCACGCTGCCGGTGCTGGCGGGGGCCTTGTCCGCCTCGGTAAAGGTCGGCGCGTTCTTCAGCTCGTCCTTGGTCTTGCGCAGCACCAGACGGTCCTTGCCGTCGACGCGGGTGACCTCGACCGACTGAAACGGCACCGCCACGTCCTTCTCGCCGATGCCGAGGAAGCCGCCGACGCCGATCACCACGGCCGCGACATTGCCCGAGCGGTCGATGAGCAGGTCGTTGATGTCACCGAGATTCTCGTCGGCCGGGCCGCGCACGGCGGAGCCGATGAGGTTGGATGCCATGTGCTGGTCGGCCATCTGGCGGGTCACGAAGGTGGGCGCCATGCCGGTGGCCGCGGTCGCGCTGGTGGTGGCGCCCATGGTGCCGGTGGGCGCCGCCGTCTGCGCCATGGCGGTGGTGGAAAGAAGAACAGCCGCGGTCGCAGCGTAGATCGGCATCATCTTCATGGTATCCTCCTCGTGAGAACGTGTTCTGGCCCCATGGCCCTGTTCAAGGTGCACCGAAGCACTTGCCTTGCACGCATCCGCGCAAGGCCTTGCTCATCGTATGCATGAAATGAAGCGCCGGCTCGACTAGCCTGCGCGCAAAGACAAGTTGAAGTCTTCCGGTAGAAGTCTTGTCTCTGCTGGCCTATCAACTCGAACCGCGCCACCCGGTTCCCTTGCGTTCGATGCGGCTGACGAGGTTCTCTGCGGCCACGTTCGATGGTCGGCGATACAGTTGTGCCGGAGCCGCCGATGGCCCGTTGCCATCGGCGTGTCGATAAGATAAAAAGCGAGCGCTCGTTCGTTTTTGGCTTTCCCTGGAAGGGCGCACCCATGGATTTCTCGATCTCCCCGGCCCTCGAAGATCTCCGCCGCCGCATCGCCGCGTTCGTCTCGGACGAGGTCATCCCGCTGGAAAGCGACCCGGCCGCCTATGACGCCCACGAGAACATCGCCGCCGCGCCGCTGGAGCGCCTGCGCGCCAAGGCGAAGGCGGAGGGGCTGTGGTGCCTCCAGCTGAAGCCGGAAAATGGCGGCCTCGGCGTCGGCCGCATGGGCATGGCGGTCTGCTACACCGAGATGAACCGGTCCATCTTCGGACCCGTAGTGTTCAATTCCGCGGCCCCCGACGACGGCAACATGATGGTGCTGGAACAGGTCGGCACCGCCGACCAGAAGGCCCGCTGGCTCGCCCCCATCGCCCGCGGCGAAGTGCGCTCCGCCTTCGTCATGACCGAGCCCCACCCCGGCGGCGGCTCCGACCCCTCCATGATGCTCACCCGCGCCGAGAAGCAGCCGGACGGCTCCTATCGCATTTATGGCCGCAAGTGGTTCATCACCGGCGCGGAGGAGGCGGCGCACTTCATCATCATTGCCCGCACCTCGGACGATGCGCGCAAGGGCCTGACCGCCTTCGCCTTCCACCGCGACGCGCCGGGCTGGCGCATCGTCCGTCGCATCCCCATCATGGGGCCGGAGGAACATGGCGGCCATTGCGAGCTGGAGTTCGACGGCCTCACCATCCCGCCCGAGGATGTGCTCATGAAGGAAGGCGACGGCCTGAAGGTGACGCAGATCCGCCTCGGCCCGGCGCGGCTCACCCACTGCATGCGCTGGCTCGGCCTCGCCATGCGCTCGGTGTCCATCGCCCGCGACTATGCGGCGGTGCGCGAGGGCTTCGGCATTCGTCTGGCGGATCGCGAGAGCGTGCAGATCATGCTGGGGCGCATCGCTATGGAGATCGAGATCGGCCGCCTCCTCGTCATGAAGGCCGCCTTCGAGCTGGATCGCGGCGGATTCGCGCGCAAGGAAATATCCATGGCCAAGATCAAGGCCGCCAACACCCTGCACCTTGCCGCCGACACCGCCATCCAGATCAACGGCGCGCGCGGCTATTCCAAGGATACGGTGCTGGAGTGGATCTACCGCTACGCCCGTCAGGCCCGAATCGTGGACGGGGCCGACGCGGTGCACGAGATGGTGCTCAACCGCTTGCTGGACAAGGAAGGCGACGACTTCTGGAACTGGCCGGTGGCCGGAGGGGCGGCATGAGCGCGCCGGCCTCCTCCCTCGGGTTCGATGCTGCCGCGCTGGACGGCTGGCTGAAGGCCCGCGTGCCCGGCCTCTCCGGCACGCCGCGCTTCGAGGCCATCTCGGGCGGGCAGTCCAACCCCACCTACTTCGTCACCTATGACAATCGCGCCCTCGTGCTGCGCAAGCAGCCGCCGGGGGAGCTGCTGCCTTCCGCCCATGCGGTGGATCGCGAATACCGCATCATGCATGCGCTGGCCGGGACCGGCGTGCCGGTGCCGCCGGTGCTGGCCCTGTGCGAGGACAAATCCGTCATCGGCACCCTCTTCTATGTGATGGAGAAGGTGGACGGGCGCGTCTTCCACGACTGCACCCTGCCGGGCGTGTCCCCGCAGGAGCGCCGGGCGATGTACGAGGCCATGGCCACCACGCTGGCGGCCATGCACAACGTGGACCCCGCAGCGGTGGGGCTCGCCGACTTCGGCCGCCCCGGCAATTATTTCAGCCGCCAGATCGCCCGCTGGACCCGCCAGTGGGAGCTTTCGAAGACCCGCGAGGATGCCAATATCGAGCGCCTCGTCGCGTGGCTGCCGGAGCATGTGCCGGCGGACGAGACGAGCCGCATCGCCCATGGCGACTACCGCATCGGCAATCTCATGTTCCACCCCACCCGCCCGGAGGTGGTGGCGGTGCTGGACTGGGAATTGTCCACGCTGGGGCATCCCTTGGCGGACCTCGCCCATTGCGCCATGGCCTGGGTATCGCGGCCGGAGGAATACGGCGGCATCGACGGGCTCGACCTCGATGCCCTCGGCATTCCCGCGCGCGCCGAGTTCGTGGCGGCCTATCAGGCGGCGGCGACCCATGGCGCGCAGCTCACCGACTTCCACATGGCCTTCGCCCTGTTTCGCTGGTCGGTGATCTTCGAGGGCATTGCCGCGCGCGCCAAGGCCGGGAATGCCGCCTCCGAGGGGGCCGGCGACACCGCAGGCCTTGCCGAAGCCTTCGCCGCGCGGGCGGCGGCCTTCACCTGAGCGATCAGGCCAGCGCCTTCCGCACGAAGGCGTTGACCTCGGCCGCATACGCCGGCGCCTCGATGCCGCGCTCGCGGTACTTGCTGCGCTTCACATACCAGTCCTGCAGCAGGGGCTTGATGAGCGTCGCCGCAAACAGCGGGTCGCCGGCGGCGAAGGTGCCGCGGCGCATGCCCTCGGCGATGGCCCCGGCGAGGATGCGCTCGGTGGTCCGCTCGCTCTCCACCGCGCGCTTGCGGGCCTCGGGCGGAAAGGCCTTCGCCTCCATGTAGGCGAAGACGAACCAGGGGTGCATGGCCTCGGTGAGAAGGATGTGGCGCTCGATCAGCCAGGCGAGATGCCGCGTCGGGTCCGCGCGCACCGCCTCCGGTGCGTCCGCGAGCGCGCCTTCGGCCGCTTCCGCCACCTCCTCCAGGATCATCAGGAGCAGCGTGTCCTTGCTGTCGAGGTAGGAATAGAGCCCGCCCATGCTGAGGCCGGATTCCTCCGCCAGCTGGCGCAGCGTCATGGCGTGGAAGCCGTGGCGGTTGGCGAGCGTCAGCGCCGCGCCGAGGATGCGCGCGAGGTTCGCCACCGCCAGATGGGGCTTGCGCACCTTGATGGTCTCGCGATGCCGGGCAAGGATGCGCGCGGCGCTGGCCTCGAGGGAATGATCCGGCGCGTGAGATGTCGCGATCTGCGCGTGCGCCGCCTGTTCCTCGCCCAATCGAGACCCCCGCCAAAGCTGTGTGCAGACTGCGGGCGGGCCGGCGAATGTCAAGCGAGGCCCCACACGGCGATGCTCGGCACCGGCGGAATTGTCCCATCCCCTTGCATCATGGCTCTGGCTTCGCTTTGCTGCCGGAAAGGGACCGGAGCCCGTCCGTATGAGCCTTCTGCGCGTTTATGCCCGCACCATCAGCCTCCTCGGGCCGGAGGCCCGGTTGGGGGCGCTGCTGGCCGGCTCGAACCTCGCCCTGGCGGTGTCGCAGTTCGCCGAGCCCATCCTGTTCGGCCGCATCATCGATGCGTTGGCGACGGCGCAGGCCGCCCAGCGCCTGCCGCACACGGACGATCTGGTGCCGCTGCTCGCCGCCTGGGTGTGCTTCGGCCTGTTCAACATCGGCGCCGGGGTGCTGATCTCCCTCCACGCCGACCGCCTCTCCCACCGCCGCCGGCTGGGGGTGCTGACGCAGTATTTCGAGCATGTGCTGCAACTGCCGCTGAGCTTCCACGGCGAAACCCATTCCGGCCGCCTGCTGAAGGTGATGCTGGAGGGCGTCGATGCTCTGTGGGGCCTCTGGCTGTCCTTCTTCCGGGAGGATTGCGCGGCGATCCTCTCCCTCGTCATCCTCGTGCCGGTGGGCATCTACCTCAACTGGCGGCTGGGGCTGGTGCTGATCGTGCTGATGGCGGTGTTCGGCGTCGTCACCGCCTATGTCATCGGCCGCACCGAGGCCATGCAGCGGCAGGTGGAGGAATACAATTCCGACCTCGCCGAGCAGACCTCCGACGCGCTGGGCAACGTGGCGGTCATCCAGAGCTACACCCGCACCGAGGCCGAGGTCTCCGGCCTCCGCGACACGGTGAACCGGGTGCTGGCGGTGCAGATTCCGGTGCTGTCGTGGTGGGCGATGGTGTCCATGGCCACCCGCGCCGCGACCACGCTCACCATTCTCGCCATCCTGCTCATCGGCACCTGGCTGTACATGCAGGGCCTCGCCAACATCGGCGACATCGTCACCTATGTGGCGTTCGCCAACATGCTGATCGGCCGGCTGGACCACACGGTCTCCTTCTTCAACCGGCTGATGATGTCGGCGCCGCAGCTCGCCCAGTTCTTCGAGGTGCTGGACACGGTGGGCGCGGTGCGCGACCGGCCGGGCGCGAAGCCCCTGCCGCCGGTGAAGGGCGACGTGACCTTCGACGACGTGTCCTTCTCCTATGACGGCAAGCGCACCGCGGTGGCGGACGTGTCGTTCCACGCCGAGCCGGGCCAGACCTTCGCCTTCGTGGGCACCACCGGCGCCGGCAAGTCCACCGCGCTCGCCTTGCTGCACCGGGTGTTCGACCCCCAGTCCGGCGCCATCCGCATCGATGGCGAGGACATTCGCGATGTCACACTCTCCTCGCTGCGCCACGCCATCGGCGTGGTGTTCCAGGAGCCGCTGCTGTTCAACCGCTCCATCGCCGACAACCTCAAGGTGGGCAAGCCCGACGCCACCGAGGACGAGATGCGGGAGGCGCTGGCCCGCGCCCAGGCGCTGGAGCTGGTGGAGCGCAACCCGCTCGGCCTTCAGGCCGTGGTGGGCGAGCGCGGCCGCGCGCTCTCCGGCGGTGAGCGCCAGCGCCTCTCCATCGCCCGGGCTCTGCTCAAGAATCCGCCCATCCTGATCCTCGACGAGGCGACCAGCGCATTGGACGCCGCAACGGAAGTGAAGGTGCAGGCGGCGCTGGACGAGGTGATGAAAGGCCGCACCACTTTCGTCATCGCCCACCGCCTCGCCACCGTCCGCAATGCCGATCGCATCCTGGTGTTCGAGCACGGTCGGGTGGTTGAGGCGGGCTCCTTCGACGAGCTGGTGCGCCTCGGCGGCCGCTTCGCGGGGCTTGCCCGCGCGCAGTTCATGGCTGGCGCGCAAGAGACGTCGCGGCCGGCACCCGCGGTGATCGCCGAGACATGAGCGGGGACGGCGGCTCGGGGTTGCGTACCGTCAAGGACAAGCTGAAGTCTTCATCGTAAAGGTTTCGCACATTCAAGGAGTGCGGCTGAATTGTGGCAGACTAGGCGAGGCTTCGACCTGTGCCGCACCGGCCGTGCGCTCCATTGCGCCTTTTCCGCGCAAGCGAAACCGGTTATGGAAGGACAGTTCCTGCGCGCGATTTCTCAACAGGGAGCGGATCGGTTGGCGCCCACGACATCACGTTTCGCCCTCCGAGCCTCGTTTGTCGGCTGCCTGCTGGCCGCTTTCGGGCTTGTGCTTGCTGCCGGTGTCCCGGCCCGCGCCAACCCGATCCTGCTGGTGGAGGCCGATACCGGCCGGGTGATCGAGCAGAAGGAGGCCGGGCGTCCCTGGCATCCCGCGTCCGTCACCAAGCTGATGACGGTCTATGTGGCGCTCAACGCCGTGCGCAACGGCCGGCTGAAGTTCGATACGCCGATCACCGTCTCGCCCGCCGCGGCGGCGCAGCAGCCGTCCAAGATGGGCTTCAAGGTCGGCACCGTCGTCACCCTCGATAACGCCTTGAAGATGGTTCTGGTGAAGTCGGCCAACGACATGGCCTGGCTGGTGGGTGAGGGCGTCGCCGGTTCCATGCCGGCCTTCGTCGCCGAGATGAACGCCACCGCCGCGCACCTCGGCATGACCGGCACCCATTTCGAGAATCCGAACGGCCTGCCGGACCCGGCGCAGGTGACCACCGCCCGCGACCTCGCCATCCTGGCGCGCGCCATCATCTATCATTTCCCCGAGCAGGAAGCGCTGTTCCGCATCCCGGCCATCAAGATCGGCAAGGTGGTGCTGCGCAACTACAACCGCCTGATCGACCGCTATCCCGGCGCGGACGGCATGAAGACCGGCTTCGTCTGCGGCTCCGGCTACAATCTCGTCGCCACTGCCACGCGCGGCAACAAGCGCCTCATTGCCGTCATCCTCGGCGCCCGCTCCGGTACCGCCCGCACCGAGCAGGCGGCGCTGATGTTCGAGAAGGGCTTCCAGTCGTCCTGGTCGGTGTTCGGTGCCGCCGCCCCGCTTTTGTCCGCGCTCCCCAACAGCGGCGGGCCGATCTATGACATGCGGGCGGAAGTGTGCGGCGGCAAGCGTGCCGTGACCGCCTCCGAGGCGGACGACGAGCCCGATCCGCAGACCAGCTCCAGCTTCTCCTTCGCGACGCCCGCTCTGCCCAAGTCTGGTGCCGAGCTGCTGCAGACCCTGCCGCCCTCCATGCCGCCGGTTCCGGTCTATGTGGGCACGCGCAATGCGGTGGAGGATTTCGCCACCGCCTACGAACCGGACCCGCCGAAGAAGCCCAAGGCCGCCGCCGGATCGAAGCCGGACAGCAAGTCGGCCTCCACCGCCGATAAGCCCAAGACGGGCGGTGAAAAGGCGAGCGGGGATGCCGCCAGGAAGCCGGCCAAGCCGCAGGGCGCCGTCGCGGCTGGCAGTTCTGCAACGCCGAAACCCAAGCCGAAGCCGGCCCCCGCGCCCGCCAATCCCGAGGCCGCCGCTCCCGCGCCCAAACCGGCGACGTAAGTCGCCGGTTCACGCAGAAGGTTCGGCGACATAAGGCACCGGTCCAAACCGTCACGGTACCCTTGACCCGGCAGACCGTCTCGTAGAGGCAGGGAGGCAATCGATCCCTCCTTCCGGGAGACACCCCATGCCGGGCTCCTCCGACGCCTTCCCTTCAGAAGGCGCATCCGCCACCGAAGCCACCGTGCCGCGCCGCGGGCCGCCTGATCCCATCGCCGTCACCGTGCTCACCGGCTTCCTCGGCGCCGGCAAGACGACGCTGCTCAACGCGCTTCTCGCCGACCCGGCGCTGGCCGACACCGCCGTCCTCATCAACGAGTTCGGCGAGGTGGGGCTGGACCATCTGTTCGTCCGGCCGGTGGAGGAGGGCATCGTGATGCTCTCGTCCGGCTGCCTGTGCTGCACCGTGCGGGGCGATCTGGTCGCCGCGCTGGAGGACCTGCTGCGCGGTCGCGACAACGATCGCCTGCCGCCTTTCTCCCGCGTCGTCATCGAGACCACCGGCCTCGCCGATCCGGCCCCGGTGATCCACACGCTGATGACCCACCCCTATCTCGGCCTGCGCTACCGGCTCGACGGCATCGTCTGCGTGGTGGATGCGGTCAACGGCGACGCCACCCTCGATGCCCATGACGAGGCGGTGAAGCAGGCGGCGGTCGCCGACCGCATCGTCCTCACCAAGTCCGACCTGGTGACGGACACCGAGGCCCTCCACGCGCTGAAGACGCGGCTGCATCGCCTCGCCCCGGCGGCGAAGATCGTCGATGCGGCGGCGGGGGAGGCGACGGCGGATGCCCTGCTCGGCGCCGGCCTGTTCGATGCGAAGACGCGGATCCCGGACGTCGCCCGCTGGCTCGCCGCCGAGGACGTGGCCGCCGCGCAGGCCGAGATCGATCCCGCCGGCCTCGATCCCAACCGCCACGACAGCCGCATCCGCGCCTTCACCCTCGCCACCGATGCCGCGATCCCGGCGGCGACTCTCGATCTCTTTCTGGAGTTGCTGCGCGGCACCCATGGCGCCAAGCTGCTGCGCATGAAGGGCATCGTGAAGCTCGCCGAGGAACCGGAGACGCCGGTGGTGCTTCATGCCGTGCAGCATGTGATGCATCCGCCCGCCCGCCTTCCTGGCTGGCCCGACGACGACCACAGGAGCCGCCTCGTGATGATCGTGCGCGACCTCGACCCCAAGGTGATCGCCCGCCTGTTCAACGCCTTTCTCGGCATCCCCCAGGTGGACATGCCGGACCGCGCCGCGCTCACCGACAATCCGCTGGCGCCTCCGGGGATGGCCCGATGAGCGCGCCCGTCCCCACCCCCGAGGCGGTGCTCTCCTTCTGGCAGGCCGCCGGCCGTGAGAAGTGGTTCGGCGGCGGTCCGGCCTTCGACGCGGAAGTTCGCGAAGCCCTGCTGCCGGCCCATGAGGCGGCGGCGGAAAGCGCCCTCGATGGCTGGCAGGGCACCGCGCCCGGCGCGCTGGCCCGCATCATCCTGCTGGATCAGGTGCCGCGAAATGTCTTCCGGGGCACGCCGCAGGCCTTCGCCACCGATGCCATGGCGCTGGCCGCGGCGGAGAAGGCGCTGGATCGCGGCTTCGACAAGGACCCGTCCATTCCGGACGCGCTGCGCAGCTTCTTCTATCTGCCCTTCATGCATGCCGAGGACCGGGCGGCGCAGGCGCGATGCGTGGCGCTCTATCGGGCGCTGGGGCAGGAGGATGGGCTGCGCTTCGCGCTCATCCACCAGGAGTGCATCGACCGCTTCGGCCGCTTCCCCCACCGCAACGCCATCCTCGGCCGCGAGACCACGCCGGAAGAGGCGGACTATCTCGCGAACGGCGGCTTCAGCGGCTGAGGCGCGCCTTAGCGCCGGCACCCGCGGCCCGGCCGGTGGCAATGACCGCCTGCAGCAAATAGCCGCCGGTGGGGGCCTCCCAATCCAGCATCTCGCCGGCGACGAACACCGGCGGCAGATGCGCGGGCAGTCCGAGCAGCGAAAAATCCGGGCCGATGCACTCCCAGGCGATGCCGCCGGCGGACGAGATGGCCCGCTCCAGCCCCGCATGGCCGGTGATGGTGAGCGGCAGCGCCTTGACGAGGCGGGCCAGCGCCGCCGGATCGGGCCGCGCCGGGCCGGTCGCCTCGCGGATGAGCCCCACCGCCACGGGCGCCAGCCCTGCCGCCTTGCGCAGGAAGGTGGAGAGGGAGGCGCTGCCCGGCCCGCCGCCGAGTCGCTTCGCCAGCGCGGCGCCATCGAGGTCGGGCCGCAGGTCCACATGCAGCGTCACCGGGCCGTCCGCCAGCGCCCGCCGGAGCGGCGCACAGAGGGCATAGATGGCGCCGCCTTCGAGGCCGGCCGCGCTCACCATGGCCTCGCCCTTCACCGTCACGCCGTTGAAGGTAAGCGCGATGCGCTTCAGCGGCGTGCCCGCGAACTTCTGCCGGAAAACCTCGGACCACGGGACGAGGACGCCCATATTGGCCGGCACGAAGTCGTTCATCCTCACGCCGAGGGCGCGCAGCACTGGCACGAAGCCGCCATCCGATCCCAGCCGCGGCCAGGAGGCGCCGCCGAGGGCGAGGATGACCGCATCCGCCTTCACCGCGGCCGGACCATCCGGCGCGGCGAACAGGAGCGCGCCGCTGGTGTCGAAGCCACGCCACTCATGCCGGGGATGGAAGGTGATGCCGTTGGCCGCCAGCCGGCCCAGCCAGGCGCGCAGCAGCGGCGAGGCCTTGAAGTTTTTCGGGAAAACGCGCCCGCTGGAGCCGACGAACGTCTCCTCCCCCAGCCCCGCCGCCCAGTCGCGCAGCGCCTGCGGCGGGAAAGCCGCGAGCGCGGGGGCGAGGCGCTCCGCCGCCATGCCATAGCGGGCGCGGAAGGCGTCTGCCGGCTCGGAATGGGTGAGGTTCAGACCCCCGCGCCCCGCCATCAGGAATTTCCGCGCGGCGGAGGGCATGCGGTCATAGAGCGCCACCCGCACTCCTGCGGCCGACAGCACCTCGGCGGCCGCGAGCCCGGCGGGACCGGCGCCGATGATGGCGATGAACGGGGCAGGCTGGGTCACGATCAGGTCCGGCGTTTGGGGGCGACCGGGTGTAAGCACGACCGCGCGCCGGACGCCAGCTTTCTCGGCCCGTCCAAGGGCAAAGCCGTGGACGGTGGGGATTTGCCGCCCCGCCCATCGACGTGCGGGCGCGCGATGCTATGTATGGGGAGGGCCAGCGCCGGCCCTGAAGGCGGCCAGATGAGCGACGAGCAGCACACCGACGACCAGCAGGACGGACCGGGCTTCGACCTCGGCCTGCCCGAAGCTGCGCCGCCGTCGGCGCCGGCCGCCGCTCCAACACCCGCCGCAGCCTCGCCTGGCGCCTATCGCGTGCTGGCGCGCAAGTACCGCCCGCAGAATTTCGCGGACCTGATTGGCCAGGAGGCCATGGTCCGCACCCTGCGCAACGCCTTCTCCTCGGGGCGGATCGCGCAGGCCTATATCCTCACCGGCGTGCGCGGTGTGGGCAAGACCACCACCGCCCGCATCCTCGCCCGCGCCCTCAATTACGAACCGGCGGACGGCGCCGCCGGCGGCCCGAGCCTCGATCTCGCGGTGATGGGCAAGCACTGCCGCGACATCATCGAATCCCGCCATGTGGACGTGATGGAGATGGACGCCGCGTCCAACACCTCCATCAACGACATCCGTGAGATCATCGAGAGCGCGCGCTACCGCCCGGTGATGGCGCGCTACAAGGTCTACATCATCGACGAAGTGCACATGCTCTCCACGGCGGCCTTCAACGGGCTGCTGAAGACGCTGGAAGAGCCGCCGGAGCATGTGAAGTTCATCTTCGCCACCACCGAGATCCGCAAGGTGCCCGTCACCGTGCTGTCCCGCTGCCAGCGCTTCGATCTGCGCCGGGTCGAGGCGGGCACGCTGGCCGCGCATCTCTCCGGCATCTGCGCCCGCGAGGGCGTCACCATCGAGCCGGAGGCGCTCTCCATCGTCGCCCGCGCGGCTGAGGGCTCGGTGCGCGACAGCCTTTCCCTGCTGGATCAGGCCATCGCCCACGGCGGCGGCACGGTGAGCGCGGATGAGGTCCGCCGCCTCCTCGGCCTCGCCGACAAGGGCCGCGTCATCGACCTGTTCGAGGCGCTGATGAAGGGCGAGATCGCCCGGGCGCTGGCGGAATTCCGCGACCAGTACGATTCCGGCGCCGACTCTGCCGTCATCCTCACCGACCTCGCCGATTTCACCCATCTCGTCACCCGCCTGAAGATCGTGCCCGACGCGGCCGACGACGCGGCGCTGGTGGAAGCCGAGCGCGTGCGCGGGTCGGAGATGGCGCAGGGCCTCTCCATGCGGGTGCTGGCCCGTGCCTGGCAGATGCTCTCGAAGGGCATCGGCGAGGTGCAGCAGGCCCCCAAGCCCGCGCAGGCGGCGGAGATGGTGCTGGTGCGCCTCGCCTATGCCGCGGACCTCCCGACCCCGGACGACGCGCTGCGGCGGCTGAAGGACCAGCCCGCGCCCGCCGCTCCGTCCCTGCCCTCCGGCGGCGGTGGTGGTGGCGGTGGCGGTCCGCGCCTCTCCCTCGCCCCCCGCCCGGTGGAAGCCCATCTGCAGCCGCGCACGGAGATCCGGACCGATGCGCGCGCGGCCATGCCCGCCGAGGGACCGCGGCTCGGCAGCCTTGCCGATGTGGCGGCGCTCGCCGCCGCCCGCCGCGACCTCGCCCTCAAGCACGGCATCGAGACGCAGTTGCGCCCCGTGCATGTGGAGGACGGGCGCATGGAGGTGGCGCTGGTGCCCGGCGCGCCGGGCAGCCTCATTCAGGATCTCTCCCGCAAGCTCAACGAATGGACCGGCCGGCGCTGGATGGTCTCGGTCTCCTCCCAGTCCGGCGGGCCGACGCTGGCGGAGGAGAATGCGGCGGTCAAAGCCGAGCGGGAGGAGGGCATCAAGGCCCATCCTTTGGTGGCCGCCGTGCTCGCCCGCTTCCCCGGCGCCGAGGTGGTGGACGTGCGCACCCGCGAGGAGCCCCCCGCCGACGAGGGCCTCGCGCCCTCCGAAGAGGATTACCTCGCCGGCCCCGGTGCCGACGACGAGATCGAATTCTAGACAGGGATGACAGCACCATGCGCGACCTCATGGGCATGATGAAGCAGGCCAAGGAACTTCAGGACCGCATGCAGCAGATGCAGGCGGAACTGGAGACCGTCGAGGTGGACGGTGCCTCCGGCGGCGGTCTCGTCTCGGTGCGCGTCACGGCCAAGGGCGAATGCAAGGCGGTGCGCATCGACCCTTCGCTGGTGAAGCCGGACGAGGTGGAGATCCTCGAAGACCTCATCGTCGCCGCCCTGGCCGACGCCCGCGGCAAGGCCGAGCGGGTGATGCAGGAAAAGATGCAGTCCCTCACCGGCGGGCTTGCGCTGCCGCCGGGCCTGAAGCTGTTCTGATTTCAGCGCTCCCAGACCATGCCGGCAAGGCGCGGGTCGGCGGAAAACGCCTCCCGCCCGAAGGAGAGCCGATGGCGCGGCGCCTCGCACACGGCTGAGACGCCCGTGCGGCCAATCAGCATGTGCCATGTCCGACGCTCCACCGGAGCCGGCGCGGCGAAGGCCGCGCAGGTCAGCACGGCGAGGTTCGCCCCCGCATCGGGATCGCGCACGGAGCGGTAGCGGATGATCTCCACCGCCGCCGCCCGTGCCGCATCGGCGAGGTGCTGGCAGGGCGCGTAGTCGATGGGGTGGGTCCAGGCCGCGCTCTCTCTACTCAGCGGCGCCTTGGTGAGATCGAGGTGGCGGTCCGTCCGCACCTCGGCGGCGAAGGCGGTGTACTGGCCGGCGCTCTGCGGCCAGGGGGTGCCCGGCGATTCCGCGAAGAACAGCAGGCGGTAGAAGGCCAGCTCCGCCAGCGCCGTCTCAGGTCGCTCCGCCGCGTAGTAGACGCCGGCCGTCCGCCCCGCCCGGCGGAAGCGCGAGCCGTGGGGGTAGGGCGGCTCGTAGCGGAAGGGCGTGAACAGCAGATAGTCGAGATGCCGGCACTCCGGCGGCAGGGGCGGCTTGGTGGCCTCGATGAGGTCTTCCAGAACCTTCTGCTCGTCGGTGTCGTCCACCAGCTTGAGCGTGGACGTGAGGTGCTGCGCCTCCACCAGCCGCCAGCAGCGCCCGGCATAGGGCCGCGCCTCAGACGACAGCGCGTCGGGCGTCCAGATAGGCGATGACATCCATCAATCCCGGAATGGTCCTGATCTTCTCGATGGGGGCGGCGTCCAGCGCGGTGTTGGGGCTGGAGAGCCACGCGCGGGCGATGCGCTCGTCCCCGCCGGCGATGGCGTCCAGCGAGCGGAACAGGCGGACGAACAGGATGGCCAGCTCGAACGGCTTGGTGCCGGTCTCCAGCGCGAATTCGCCCTTCTTCATGCGGGTCAGCGAGGCGGGGCTGAGGCCGATAACGGCGGCGAGCGTCGCGCCCGTGACGCCCAATCGGTCGGCGGCGCGGAGCAGCGCCTTGGTCAGCACGGCGCCCTGGCTGAGAGGGACGTCGGCGAGAGGGGCAGCGCGCATGGGGCCTCCCAGTGCATTCATGTGGAAAGAATAGCACGGAACAATTTCTGTGGGAATATCTTCGCACTTGGGAGTGCTGTGGGCCCCCGAAAAGAAAAGGGCGGCCTCGCGGCCGCCCCTCTCGATTCACGCTGATGCGGAGGATCACTCCGCCGCGCCGGCCTCGCCTTCGGAGGCGGTGCGGCCGGCTTCGCGCTCGGCCTTGGCCTTGGCTTCGAGGTCCTCGCCGGTGGTCTGGTCGACCACCTTCATGGACAGGCGGGTCTTGCCGCGCTCGTCGAAGCCCATGAGCTTCACCTTCACCTTGTCGCCTTCCTTGACGACGTCGGAGGGCTTGGCGACGCGCTCGTTGGCCATCTGCGACACGTGGACGAGGCCGTCCTTGGAGCCGAAGAAGTTCACGAAGGCGCCGAAGTCCACCACCTTCACGACGGTGCCCTCATAGATCTGGCCCACTTCCGGCTCGGAAGCGATGGACTTGATCCAGTTGATGGCGGCCTTGATCGAGTCGCCATTGGCGGACGCGATCTTGATGGTGCCGTCGTCCTCGATGTTGATCTTGGCGCCGGTCTTCTCGACGATCTCGCGGATCACCTTGCCGCCGGAGCCGATCACTTCGCGGATCTTGTCCACGGCGATCTTCATCACCTCAATGCGCGGGGCGTGCTCGCCGAGTTCCGCGCGGGCGGTGGTGAGGGCCTTCGCCATCTCGCCGAGGATGTGGACGCGGCCGTCCTTCGCCTGGGTGAGGGCGACCTTCATGATCTCCTCGGTGATGCCGGCGATCTTGATGTCCATCTGGAGCGAGGTCACGCCCTGCTCCGTGCCGGCCACCTTGAAGTCCATGTCGCCGAGATGATCCTCGTCGCCGAGGATGTCGGAGAGCACCGCGAACTTCTGATCCTCGAGGATCAGGCCCATGGCGATGCCCGCCACCGGACGGCGCAGTGGCACGCCGGCATCCATCAGAGCCAGCGAGGTGCCGCAGACGGTGGCCATGGAGGACGAGCCGTTGGACTCGAGGATCTCCGACACCACGCGCAGGGTGTAGGGGAACTCGTGCTTGGCCGGCAGCATGGGGTGGATGGCGCGCCAGGCGAGCTTGCCGTGGCCGATCTCGCGGCGGCCGGGCGAACCCATGCGGCCGGTCTCGCCCACGGAGAAGGGCGGGAAGTTGTAGTGCAGCAGGAAGTGCTCCTTGTAGGTGCCTTCCAGGCTGTCGATGAACTGCTCGTCCTCGCCGGTGCCGAGGGTGGCGACCACGAGGGCCTGCGTCTCGCCGCGGGTGAACAGGGCAGAGCCGTGGGCGCGCGGCAGGATGCCGACCTCGGAGACGATCGGGCGCACGGTGCGCACGTCGCGGCCGTCGATGCGGATGCCGTCGTCGAGGATGTTCCAGCGCACGATCTTGGCTTCGAGCGCCTTGAACACCTCGGAGACCACCTGCGGGTTCGGCACGGACGTGCCGCCGATGGCGAGCTCCTCGTAATACTTCTTCACCTTGGACTTGGCAGCGCCGACGGCGGCGTAGCGTTCCTGCTTCTGCTTGATCTTGTAGGCGGTGCGCAGATCGTGCTCGGCGATCTCCTTCACCTTGGCCTCGATCTCCGAGACGTCGAGCGGCGCGAAGGTGCGGGGCTCCTTGGCGGCCTTCTCGGCGAGCTTGATGATGGCCTCGATCACCGGCTGGAAGTGGCGGTGGCCGAACATCACGGCGCCGAGCATGATCTCCTCGGGCAGCTCTTTCGCTTCCGATTCCACCATCAGTACCGCGTCGCCCGTGCCGGCGACCACGAGGTCGAGGGAGCTTTCCTTCACCTCGTCCACGGTGGGATTGAGCACATACTCATTGTCGATGAAGCCGACGCGGGCGGCGCCCACCGGACCCATGAAGGGAATGCCGGAGAGGGTCAGAGCGGCGGAGGCGGCGACCAGGGCGACCACGTCCGGATCGTTCTCGAGGTCATGCGCCAGAACGGTGACGACCACCTGGGTGTCGCACTTGTAGCCCTCGGGGAAGAGGGGGCGGATCGGGCGGTCGATGAGGCGGGAGACCAGCGTCTCCTTCTCGGACGGACGACCCTCGCGCTTGAAGTAGCCGCCGGGGATGCGGCCGGCCGCGTAGGTCTTTTCCTGGTAGTTCACGGTCAGCGGGAAGAAGTCCTGGCCCGGCTTCGGCTCCTTGGCCGAAACGACGGTGGCGAGAACCTTGGTGTCGCCGTAGGTGGCCAGCACGGAGCCGTCGGCCTGGCGGGCCATCTTGCCCGTCTCGAGGGTGAGGGTGGTTCCGCCCCAGTCCAGCTCTTCGCGGTGGATGTCGAACATGTCTTGCTCTTTCAGTTCAGGCGCGAACGAAAAAAGCCATGAGCAAGACGGCCGGACGCGCCGCGCGAAGCCAAACCCTCATACGGGGGCTCCGACGGTTGCGTCCGGCGATCCTGCCATGGCTTCTTCCATTCACGGACCCGCAGCAGGCCCCATGCCCGCTGCGTATATGCGCCCCCGTGGCGGGGGCGCGCGGCGCCAGCCTGTCGCCGGCCGGCGCCGGAAACCGGCGTCAGCGGCGGATGCCCAGACGCCCGATGAGGGACTTGTAGCGGCCCTCGTCCTTCTTCTTCAGATAGTCGAGGAGGCTGCGCCGCTGCGAGACGAGCTTGAGCAGCCCGCGACGCGAGTGGTTGTCCTTGTTGTGGGACTTGAAGTGCTCGGTGAGGTTGGTGATGCGCTCGGTGAGGATCGCCACCTGCACCTCGGGCGAACCCGTGTCGCCGTCCTTGGCACCAAAGTCCTTGATGAGCGCCTGCTTGCGCTCTGCCGTGATCGACATCGGTCAATCCTTTCAACAGAGAGTGGGAAGGAGCCGGAAGCCCTGGCGCCACGTTCCTCCAGAAGTCCCTTCAGGAGGTAGCGGCGGGCTCTCGGTCTCCGCTCGGCCGGGCCGGGATGTCGTCCAGCACGGTCGAGGCTGCGCGAAACGCAGGGCCGGTCCAGCGACCGTCCGTTGCCGTTTCCGTATGGCTATCAGCATATTATGCTGCCAACAGAAAACGCGGCGCCCCGAGGGGCACCGTCCGCGCGGCGGACTATAGCCAAATTTCCGCGCCCGGCCAGCGGAATGTTTCGCCGCCTCCGGGCGCCGGGTCGGTCGGCCTCGTCAGTCTGCGCCTTGGTCGGGCGAGGTCGCTCAGTCCGCGCCCTGGTCGGGCACGTGGCCGGCGGCGGTGATGCCGGCGATGGCGCAGGCCTCGTCATTGTCGGAGGTGTCGCCGGAGATGCCGACCACGCCGATCACCTTGCCATCCCCGGAGCGGATCAGCACGCCGCCCGGCACCGGGATCAGCGAGCCGCCGATGGCGGACGTGGCGGCGGCGATGAAGAAGGGCTGGTCCTTCGCCCGCTTGAACAGCGCGCGCGAGCCCATGCCCAGCGCCAGCGCGCCCTTCGCCTTGCCGAGGGCGATGTCCATGCGGTTGAGGCTGGTGCCGTCCTCGGATCCGGCCGCCTTGAGCGCGCCGCGCGCGTCCAGAACGCAGACGGCGAGCGAGTTCATGCCGCCGGCCCGGGCATGGGCGAGCGCGGTCGTGACGATGGTCTGGGCCTGTTCGAGCTTGAGTTCCGACACGCCTTGGTCCTTTCCCCTTCGGACGCCGGGCGGCGTCGCGATTGCCTCTGACGCCTCCCTCTAGCCCATGCGGCGCCCGATGCGAACCGGGTGGGGAGGGGCGGAAAATCCTCTCCCCCGCGCCCCCGCCGCCGTGCCACCATGGGCGGCCCCGCCCCAGAGATCCGATCCGGGAGAGCCGTCATGATCCCCACGCGGACCGTAGCCCCGCGCCAGAGCCGCGAGCCCGGGCATCGTCGCAAGTTTCTGGTGGTGGTGGACGATACCCCGGAATGCGACCGCGCCGTCTATTACGCCGCCCGCCGAGCCGCCGGCACCGAGGGCGGGGTGGTGATGCTGGGCGTTCTGGAGCTTGAGGGTGTCAGCCAGCAATGGCTCGGCGTCGCCGACCTGATGCGGGCCGAGGCCCATGAGGAGATGGAGGCGCGGCTCGCAAAATATGTCGCGCGGGCGCGGCAGGTGGCCGGCGTCGCCCCGGAGACCGTGATCCGCGAGGGCGCTTTGGCGGAGGCCATCGGTTCCGTGATCCAGGAGGACCGCGATATCGCCATTCTGGTGCTTGCCGCCGGGACCGGAAAGGACGGGCCGGGGCCGCTGGTGGCCTCGCTCGCCGCCGGCCATGCGGCGCGGTTTCCCATCCCCGTCACCATCGTGCCGGGGGCGCTGACCGATCAGGAGCTGGACGGACTGGCCTGAGAGCGTAAACCGCCGGGACGGATCGCTCCGTCCCGGCGGTCGCGCGGCCCGGCGAGAAACGCAAGGACTTGATCCTCGCTCGGGACGGCGGTTCGAATGTCTGGTTGATCCGGCAGCTTTGGCGGATCGGGCGCGGCAGGCCTGACGCGGACGGGCCATCGAGATGGGCGATGGCGGGCTCTTCAGCGCCGGGCGTCGCCATCGACGGGTCGAGGCGGAGCGCGGTCGGCGGGCTTGAACACCCCGCGTGCGGCGCAATTGCGGCGGCCCGGTCCGGGGGCGGCGGAGGTGCCATGCGCGAATCGCAGGTCATTGCCGGCAAAGCGGTAACTTGAACGCCGGACTTGCGTGTCCGGCATTTCCGTCTATATTAGCGCCGTCCCCCATGGGGATGCCTCAGCGCCATCGCAGTCGAAGGTGATGAGAGTGGGCCCCGGTCGGGACCCGCTCCTTTTCTGCTTATCCGGTGTCCAACGGCATCGGGGTGCGCCCTTCGGGGTGCCGGGCGGGCCTGATGGCCATATGAATTTCGGGCGCCGGTGCCGAGCCGCCGCGTCCGGCGGAAAATGAACCAGCGGACGACGCCCGGCGGCAAGCCGGCGCGAAGCGATCCGCACCCGGAGTGACATGACCGAGATCAACGCCGTGCTCGACGATCCCAACGAGCCGCGCCTCATCACCGAGACCGGAGTGGCGGCCCGCATCGCCGCCATCGCTTCCGGCGTGCTCGGCGGCCTCGGCTATCGGCTGGTCCGCGTGAAGGTGACGAACCGCGACGGCGGCACCGTGCAGATCATGGCCGAGCGCCCCGACGGCACCATGTCCATCGACGATTGCGAGGCCGCCTCGCGCGCCCTGTCGCCGGTGCTCGATGTGGAAGACCCCATCACCAGCGCCTACCGCCTGGAAATGTCCTCGCCCGGCATCGACCGGCCGCTGGTGCGGCTGTCGGATTTCGTGCGCTGGGCGGGCCATGAGGTGAAGGTGGAGATGAGCGTGCCGGTGGACAGCCGCAAGCGCTTCCGCGGCATCCTCACCGGCGCCGAGGACGGCGATGCGCTGGTGCGTCGCACCGATGCGCGCGCCGACGAGGAAGCCACCGTCCGCCTGCCGCTCCGCGACATCCACGATGCCCGCCTCGTGCTCACCGACGCGCTGATCCGCGAGGCGCTGCGCGCGGCGAAGGCTGCCGGTCAGGAGATCGACGAGGAGGCCGAGGACTTCCTCGACACCGTCGATCCGCTGGAGGCCGACGACACGTTCGAGCCGGGCGACCTGGACGACGACGCGGAAGAGGCTCCGGCCAAGCCGGCCCGCGGCCCCGTCGCCAACAAGGGCGCCACGGGCAAGGTCGCCGGCAAGAAGGCGAAGAAGTCCAAGGTTGCGGGCAAGAAGCCCGATGGAAAGAAGTCCAACGCCAAGAAGAAGGCGGGCCTCGAGACGGCCGCCTCCTCGGCCAACGCCAGCAGCGTGAAGGAGAAGCACTGATGGTCGCCGTCAGCGCAAACCGGCTGGAGCTCCTGCAGATCGCCGATGCGGTCGCGCGGGAGAAGTCCATCGACCGCAGCATCGTCATCGCCGCCATGGAAGATGCCATCGCCAAGGCCGCGCGCTCGCGCTACGGCCAGGAGACGGACATCCACGCCGACATCAACTCCAAGACCGGCGAACTGCGCCTCGCGCGCCACCTGCTCGTGGTGGACGAGGTGGAGAATACCGCCACCGAGATCACGCTGGATGGCGCCCGCCGCCACAATCCCGCGGCTCAGGTGGGCGACACCATTGCCGACACCCTGCCGCCCTTCGATTTCGGCCGCATCGCCGCGCAGAGCGCGAAGCAGGTCATCGTGCAGAAGGTGCGCGAGGCCGAGCGCGACCGGCAGTATGACGAATACAAGGACCGCATCGGCGACGTGCTGAACGGCCTCGTGAAGCGCGTCGAGTACGGCAACGTGGTGGTGGACCTCGGCCGCGGCGAAGGCATCCTGCGCCGCGACGAGCTGCTGCCCCGCGAGACGGTGAAGACCGGCGACCGCATCCGCGCCTACATCTACGACGTGCGCCGCGAGCCGCGCGGCCCGCAGATCTTCCTCTCCCGCACGCATCCCCAGTTCATGGCGAAGCTGTTCGCGCAGGAAGTGCCGGAAATCTACGACGGCATCGTCGAGATCAAGGCCGTGGCCCGCGATCCCGGCTCCCGCGCCAAGATCGCCGTCATCTCCCGCGATCAGTCGGTGGACCCGGTCGGCGCCTGCGTCGGCATGCGCGGCTCGCGCGTGCAGGCCGTGGTGAACGAGCTGCAGGGCGAGAAGATCGACATCATCCCCTGGAACCCGGATATCGCCACCTTCATCGTCAACGCCCTTGCCCCCGCCGAGGTGGTGAAGGTGGTGCTGGACGAGGAGCGCGAGCGCATCGAGGTGGTAGTGCCCGACGCCCAGCTGTCGCTGGCCATCGGCCGTCGCGGCCAGAACGTGCGCCTCGCCACCCAGCTCACCGGCTGGGACATCGACATCATGACCGAGCAGGAGGAGAGCGAGCGGCGGCAGAAGGAATTCGCCGAGCGCACCAAGATGTTCTCCGAGGCCCTCGATCTCGACGAGATGATGGGCCAGCTGCTCACCTCCGAGGGCTTCACCTCGGTGGAGGAGATCGCCTACGTGCCGATCTCCGAGCTCGCCTCCATCGAAGGCTTCGACGAGGACACCGCCGCCGAGCTGCAGTCCCGCGCCCTCAAGCACCTCGCCGAAGTGGAAGAGGCGCTCGACGCCCGCCGCAAGGAGCTGGGTGTCGAGGACGAAGTGAAGACCGTGCCCGGCGTCACCTCCAAGATGCTGGTGGCCTTCGGCGAGAATGACATCAAGACGATCGAGGATCTCGCTGGCTGCGCCACCGACGATCTCGTCGGCTGGAGCGAGCGCAAGGACGGCGAGACCATCCGCCACGCCGGCGCTCTGGACGGTTTCGAGTTCTCCCGCGAGGACGCCGAAGCCCTCATCATGCAGGCCCGCGTCGCCGCGGGCTGGATCGAGGCCGAGCCTGAAGCCGAGGGCGAAGACGCCCCGGCCGAAGACGCCTGAGCCTAAGGAGATGACCACTGGTGCCCGCGATACTGGACGAGGACGAGACGGACGGGGGGCCGCGCAGCTTGTCTGCGGCGCGGGCGCCTCTGTCGCGCCTGTGCCTCGCCACGCGGCGGGTGCTGCCGGTGGCGGACATGATGCGCTTCGTGGTGGCGCCCGACGGCGCCATCATCCCGGATCTTTCGCGTAAGCTTCCCGGCCGTGGGGCCTGGGTGGGTGCCACCCGGGCCGATTTCGACGCGGCGCTGAAGAAGAAGGCCTTCGGCCGCGCCTTCAAGGGCCGTGGCAAGGCTGCGCCCGATCTTGCCGATCTGGTGGATCGGCTCATCTATAAAGACGCGCTCGCCGCCCTCTCCCTCGCCAACAAGGCGGGACGGGTCGTGACGGGCCACACCAAGGTCGAGGCGGCCCTGGGCACCGGCGATGTGCTGGTCGTCCTCAACGCCAGTGACGCGCGCCCGGACGGGGTGCGCAAGCTCAATGCCCTCCTGCGACAGGTCGAGGCTGCCGGTTTCCGCGCGGCTGCCGTGGTCGATTGCTTTCCCGGCATCGATTTGGACTTGGCGTTAGGGCGGTCAAATGTGGTACATGCGGCGCTGCTCGCGCATCCGACGGCCAAAGGGTTTCTGGAGCGCTGCCACAGGCTCTCGCGCTGGCGGACGGGTACGTCCATCGGCGAGACGCTCGGGCAGGGTCCAAACCCCAGCCATGGCAACGATTTGAGCCATGGTGCTGATCTCCCGCATGACCCCGGCCGGATGCAAGGAACGGATACGGAATGAACGACACCAAGACCCCAGGCGACAAGACGCTGCATCCCGCCCCCGGCAAGACGCTCACGCTGAAGCGCCCGGTGGAGCAGGGAACGGTGCGCCAAAGCTTCAGCCATGGCCGCTCCAAGGCGGTCGTGGTGGAGAAGGTGAAGCGCCGCGTCATCGCCCCAGGTGAGGCTGGCCACGGGAGCGCGCCTGCGGCGCCGGCTCCGGCTGCCCCGCCTGTGCAGGCGAAGGCGCCTGTCGCTCCGGCTCCGGCTCCGGCCCCTGCTGCGGCCGCCCGTCCGGCGCCTGCCGCTCCCACCCCGGCGCCTGCGCCCGCGGCTGTCGTCGCCCCTGCCGCTCCTGCGCCCGCCGCTCCGGTGGAGGCCAAGGCCCCGGTGGATGCGCCGGCTACCGCTCCGGCTCCCGCGCCCGCTCCGGCAGAAGCCAAGGCCCCGGCCGCACCCGCTGCCGAGGCGGTCGCTGCACCTGTGGCCGCTCCTGCGCCCGCGGCGCCTGCCGCTGCCGAGCCGGCTCCCGCCAAGCCGGAGGCTGCGCCTGCTGCGCCCGCTCCCGTCGCCGCTGCCCCTGCTGCCGCGCCGAAGCCGGCTGCGCCCGCTCCCGCCGCGGCCCGTCCTGCGGCGGCCTCCGGCCCGCGTCCCGCCGAGGGATCGCGGTCGGGTTCCGGCCAGCCGTCCCGTACCGGCTCGTCCGGCCAGTCGTCTTCGCGTCCCAACGCTCCGTCGCGTCCCGGCCAGCCGCCGCGGTCCGGCGGTCCGGGTTCGGATCGTGATCGCCGTCCCGGTGGCGGTGGTGGTCCCTCGCGTCCCGGCCAGCAGCGTCCCGGCGGTTCGGGCGTGGTGCTGCGCACGCTGACCGAGGAAGAGCGCAACGCCCGCGCCAGCGCGCTGGCCGACGCCCGCGTCCGCGCGGTCGAAGAGCAGCGCATGGCCGAAGAGCGCCGCGCTGCCGAGGAGGAGGCTCGTCGCCGCGCCGAGCGCGAGCGTGCCGAGCGCGCCGAGCGTGAGGCCGCAGAGGCCCGCAAGCGCGAGGACGAGGCCCGCCGCGCCCAGGAAGAAGACAAGAAGCGCAAGGCCGAGCAGGAAGCGCGCAAGCGCTTCGGCGGCGAGGAGCAGGGTGCGAGCGCCCGTCCCGCCGGCACGACCACCGCGCGTCCGCTCACCCCGCGTCCGGCTGGTACCACCGCTCCGGCGGAAGGTGGCAGCGAGGAAGAGGAGCGCCGTGGGGGCGGTGCCGTCCGCCGCGGCCCCGCCGCGCGTCCGGTCGCCCCGGTCAAGGTGCCCCGTGCGCCCGCCGGCCAGGAGAAGCAGCGCGGCCGCCTGACGCTCGTCACCGCCCAGTCGGGTGAAGAAGAGCGCCAGCGTTCGGTCGCCTCGTTCCGCCGCCGCACCCAGCGCATGACCGGGCACCGGCAGCAGGAGAGCAAGGAAAAGATCGCCCGCGAGGTGATCCTGCCCGAGACCATCACCATCCAGGAACTCGCCAACCGCATGTCGGAGCGGGCCGTGGACGTGATCCGCATGCTGATGAAGCAGGGGCAGATGGTGAAGATCACCGACGTGATCGACGCCGATACCGCCGAGCTCATCGCCGAGGATCTCGGTCACACCGTCCGCCGCGTGTCGGAGAGCGACGTCGAGGAAGGCCTGTTCGATACCCCGGACGCCCCCGAGACCCTGCTGCCGCGCCCGGCCGTCGTGACCATCATGGGCCACGTCGACCACGGCAAGACCTCGCTGCTCGACGCCATCCGCAAGGCGAACGTGGTGTCCGGCGAGGCCGGCGGCATCACCCAGCACATCGGCGCCTACCAGGTGACCGCGCCCTCGGGCTCGAAGATCACCTTCATCGACACCCCCGGCCATGCCGCCTTCACCGCCATGCGCGCCCGTGGCGCCAAGGTGACGGACATCGTGGTGCTGGTGGTGGCGGCCGACGACGGCGTGATGCCCCAGACGGTGGAAGCCATCAACCACGCCCGCGCGGCGCGGGTGCCGCTGATCGTGGCGATCAACAAGATCGACAAGCCCGGCGCCAAGCCCGAGCGCGTCCGCTCCGAACTGCTTCAGTACGAAGTGCAGGTGGAGAGCATGGGCGGCGAGACGCTCGAGGTGGAGGTCTCCGCCAAGGAGCATCTCAACCTCGACAAGCTCCTGGAGGCCATCGCCCTCCAGTCGGAACTGCTCGACCTGCGCGCCAATCCGAACCGCGACGCCGAAGGCACCGTGGTGGAAGCCAAGCTCGATCGCGGCCGGGGCCCCGTGGCCACCGTCCTCGTCCAGCGCGGTACCCTGCACGTGGGCGACATCGTGGTGGCCGGTGCCGAGTGGGGCCGCGTGCGCGCCCTCATCTCCGACACCGGTGCCACCGTGGACGCGGCCGGCCCCTCCCTGCCCGTGGAGGTGCTGGGCTTCAACGGCACGCCGGAGGCGGGTGACCGCCTCGCGGTGGTGGAAAACGAAGCCCGCGCCCGCGAGATCACCGATTACCGCCAGCGCCAGAAGCGCGAGAAGGCGGCGGCCCGTTCCGCCACCATCCGCGGCTCGCTGGAGCAGATGATGAGCCAGGTGAAGGCTTCGGGGCGGAAGGAATTCCCCCTCATCATCAAGGGCGACGTGTCGGGCTCGGTGGAAGCCATCATCGGCGCGCTGGAGAAGGTCGGCAACGACGAGGTGCAGGCCCGCATCATCCATTCCGGCGCGGGCGGCATCAACGAAAGCGACGTGACGCTGGCGGAAACCTCCGGCGCCGCGATCATCGCCTTCAACGTGCGCGCCAACAAGGAAGCGCGCGACGCGGCCGATCGGGCGGGTATCGAGATCCGCTACTACAACATCATCTACGACCTCGTGGATGACGTGAAGAAGGCCATGAGCGGCCTGCTCGCGCCCATCAACCGCGAGACCATGCTGGGCAACGCCCTCATCAAGGAGATCTTCCTGGTCTCCAAGGTGGGCAAGGTGGCGGGCTGCCAGGTCACCGACGGTATCGTGGAGAAGGGCCAGCACGTGCGCCTGATCCGCGACAACGTGGTGATCCACGAGGGCAAGCTTGCGACGCTCAACCGCTTCAAGGATGCGGTGAACACCGTGAACGCCGGCCAGGATTGCGGCATGTCCTTCGAGAACTACCAGGACATGCGCGCTGGCGACGTGATCGAGTGCTACCGCGTCGAGGTGATCCAGCGCTCGCTGTGACCTGACGACGGGCGCAACGCTCGACGTTTCCGCCTCCGGTCTCTTCCCCGAACGGGAAAAGGCCGGAGGCGTCGACGCTTAACCGGAACGGTACGGTCCAAGCCCGTCCGCTCCACAATCGAGGAGAAGGCGCCACGGCTTTGCCGGCGCCGAACGAAGCAGAAGCAAAAATGAAACCCGATACCCGCACGGGAGGCGGCCCCTCCCAGCGCATGCTGCGCGTGGGCGAGCTTGTCCGCCATGCCCTGGCCGACGTGCTGTCCCGCGGCGACCATATCGATCCGGTGCTTGCCGGGCACATCATCACCGTGCCCGAGGTGCGCATGTCGCCGGACCTCAAGATCGCCACCTGCTACGTCATGCCCCTCGGCGGCAAGGACATCACGCCCGTCATCAAGGCGCTGGCCGACAATGCCCGCCGCCTGCGCACCGAGGTGGCGCGGCGCGTGGAGCTGAAGAGCGTGCCCGAGCTGCGCTTTCGCAAGGATACGTCCTTCGACGAGGGCGCGCGCATGGACGCCCTCCTGCGCTCGCCACAGGTGCAGCGCGACCTCGATGCCCTTGAGAGCCATTCCGAGGACGCGCCCGACCAGACTCCGACCGACAAAGAGACCGACGCCGAATGACCGTCCGAGCCACTGCCGAAGCCGCGGCTGAAGCCGCCGCCGAGCCCATCGTTGAATCCGTTGTCGAGACCACCCTCGCTCCTGAAGCGGCCGAAGCGCCCGCCGGCGATGCCCCCCGCGCCAGCCGCGAGCAGGACAACCGCCCCCGCGCGCCCAAGCGCGACCTCGATGGCTGGGTGCTGCTCGACAAGCCCACCGGCATGACCTCCACCCAGGCGGTGGCGGTGGTGAAGCGCATCTTCGGGGCCAAGAAGGCCGGACATGCGGGCACCCTCGACCCGCTGGCCTCCGGCTGCCTGCCCATCGCCTTCGGCGAGGCCACCAAGACCGTTCCCTATGTGATGGACGGCCGCAAGACCTACCGTTTCACCGTGCGCTTCGGCACCGAGACGGACACGGACGATTCCGAGGGCAAGGCGGTGGAAACCTCCGACCTGCGCCCCTCGGACGACGAGATCATCGCAGCGCTGCCCACCTTCCGCGGCGAGATCATGCAGGTGCCGCCGGCCTATTCGGCGCTCAAGATCGGCGGCGAGCGCGCCTATGACCTCGCCCGTGAAGGTGAGGAGGTGAAGCTGGAGGCGCGCCCCGTCACCATCTTCCGCATCGAGCTGATGGACCGTCCGGACGCCGACCATGCGGTGCTGGAGGCCGAGTGCGGCAAGGGCACCTATGTGCGCGCCATCGCCCGCGACCTCGGCCGCATGCTGGGTTCGCGGGGACATATCTGCCAGCTGCGCCGCGCCTGCGTCGGGCCGTTTCTGGAGGAGCGTCTCGTGCCCCTCGATGAGCTGCGCGACCGCGCCGAGGCCAGCGAAGAGGCGCTGATGGATGCGCTCGATCCGGTGGCCGTGGCGCTGGAGGAAATCCCCCAGCTCAACGTGACGCCGCAGGAGGCCCATCGCCTGCGCTGCGGCCAGAGCATCATCCTGCGCGGCCGCGACGCCCCCATCGTCGAGGGCCATGTGGCAGTGTCCTGCCAGGGTGCGCTCATCGCCATCGGCGACGGCGAGAACGGCGAGGTGTTTCCGCACCGCGTGTTCAACTGGGGCAAGTCCTCGGGCAAGTCCTCGAACCGGCCGCCCCGCCGCAACCGCTGACGTCCGTTTCGCAAAGCGAAGCATACGGCATATCTCTTGCCTTCCTTCCGTGGGGCTTACTCACGGAAGGACGATAGATGCTGCGTTTCCGGACGCTTCGAACCTCTCTTGCCGCCGCGCTTTTCCTCGGTCTTGCCGGGGCGGCGCCGGCGGGCGCGGAGAGCGTGGTCCGCTATGGCATCTCCATGGCGGACATTCCGCAGACCACCGGTCAGCCTGATCGTGGGGCAGGTGCCTATCAATTCACCGGCTACACCCTGTACGACCCGCTGGTCGCCTGGGAGATGAACGTGGCCGACCGGCCCGGCAAGCTGGTGCCCGGCCTTGCCACCGAGTGGAAGGTGGACCCGGCCGACCCCAAGAAGTGGCTGTTTACCCTGCGCAAGGGCGTGAAGTTCCACGACGGCTCGGACTTCAATGCCGATGCCGTGGTGTGGAACCTCGACAAGGTGCTGGACGAGAAGGCACCCCAGTTTGACAAGCGCCAGTCCGCCCAGGTGAAGACCCGCCTGCCGTCCATCGCCTCCTGGCGCAAGGTGGACGACATGACGGTGGAGATCACCACCAAGGACGTGGATTCGTTCTTCCCCTACCAGATGCTCTGGTTCCTGGTGTCGAGCCCGGCCCAGTACGAGAAGCTCGGCAAGGACTGGGACAAGTTCGCCCAGAACCCCTCGGGCACCGGTCCCTTCAAGCAGGACAAGCTGGTGCCGCGCGAGCGGCTGGAGCTGGTCAAGAACCCCGACTACTGGGACAAGTCCCGCCTGCCCAAGACCGACCGGATGATCCTCATCCCCATGCCGGAGGCGCTGACCCGCACCAACGCGCTGCTCGCCGGGCAGGTGGACCTCATCGAGACCCCCGCGCCCGACGCCGTGCCCCAGCTCAAGGCTGCCGGCATGAAGCTCGTGACCAACGTCACCCCGCACGTGTGGAACTACCACCTCTCCATGCTGCCCGGCTCGCCCTGGACCGACATCCGCCTGCGCAAGGCGCTGAACCTCGCGGTGGATCGGGAGGGCGTGGTGGAGCTGATGAACGGCCTCGCCCAGCCCGCCAAGGGGCAGGTGGACAAGACCAGCCCGTGGTTCGGCAAGCCCACCTTCGACCTCAAGTATGATCCCGAGGCCGCCAAGAAGCTGGTGCAGGAGGCGGGCTATTCCAAGGAAAAGCCGCTCAAGACCACCTTCATCATCGCCGCCGGCGGCACCGGACAGATGCTGTCCCTGCCCATGAACGAGTTCCTGCAGGCGAGCTTCAAGGAGATCGGCATCGACGTGGAGTTCAAGGTGGTGGAGCTGGAGGCGCTCTACACCGCCTGGCGCAAGGGGGCGAAGGACCCGATGAACGAGGGCATCACCTCGAACAACATCGCCTATGTCACCTCCGACCCGCTCTATGCCCTCATCCGCTTCTTCGATTCGCGGCAGGTGGCGCCGGTGGGCGTGAACTGGGGCTATTACTCGAACCCCAAGGTGGACGCCCTCATCGACGAGGCGAAGCGCACATTCGACACCAAGAAGCAGGACGAATTGCTCGCCCAGGTGCACCAGCAGGTGGTGGACGACGCCGTTCTGGTCTGGGTGGTGCACGACGTGAACCCGCACGCCCTCTCCCCCAAGGTGAAGAGCTTCGTGCAGGCCCAGCACTGGTTCCAGGACCTCACCACCATCGGCCTTAACTGAGGCCTTCTCAGCTGAGGCCTTGGGCCCAAACGCAAAGGGCGCCCCGCGGGGCGCCCTTTTTTCGTTCTGGAGCTGAGATCAGAGGATCTGCGCGGCGTCCTCGAAGGCGAGGCGCGGCAGGCGGGGCATCACCTTGGAGGCATCGCCATGGCCGATGGCTGCGATGAAATTGGTCTTGGTGGTGCCACCGGGGAAGAACTCCGCATCCACCTTCGCCGCGTCGAAGCCGGAGACGGGGCCGACATCGAGGCCGAGCGCGCGGGCGGCGAGGATGAGATAGGCGCCCTGCAGCGAGGAATTGCGGAAGGCGTGGGGCTCGATCATCCCGGGATTGTTGATGAACAGGTCGCGGAACTGCGGGTAGTGCGGAAACAGCTCGGGGATCTTGTCGTGGAAGTCGAGGGCGTAGCCGATGATGGCCACCACGGGCGCGGCCAGGATCTTGTGGTTGCTCTCCGGCAGGGCAGGGCGCAGGCGCTCCTTGGCTTCCGGGGTGGTGAGGAACACGTAGCGGGCCGGCTGGGTGTTGGCGGAGGTCGGGCCGTACTTCGCCAGATCATAGAGGGCGCGCACTTCCGCCTCGCTGACCGGGGCATCGGTCCAGCCATTCTGGGTGCGGGCGGAAAGGAACAGGCGGTCGATGGCGGCGGCATCGATGGCCGGGGTGACGGTCTGCGACATGGGGGGCATCCTGATTGAACCGGCGAGGGCGCGGAGGTGCGCGGGTGGTGATCAGCACGTAGGACCGCACCCCCGCGCCGGCAACGGCCCCGCTCCGCAAGAGGCCATTGCATCCGTGCAATGCCGTAACGGGAGGCGCGATTCATCACCGGGACTGATCGGATCGCCACTTCATTTGATGGCGCACGGGCGCGCCGAGGCTCTATAAGTCGCGCCGGCGCACCCGCCGATTTCCCTCCGCGCCGCCACCCCGCTTCGTGCCCGCGAGCAAGCCATGATGTCCCCTGCTGCGCCCGTTTCCGCCTTGCCCGTGGAAGATCCCTATCTGGAGCGCGTGCGCGAGCATGTCCGCGCGCTGCCCGAAAGCGGGATCGTCGAGGTGATGAACTACGGCCGCGACCGGCCCGGCATGATCCCGCTGTGGGCCGGCGAGGGCGATGTGCCCACCCCGCCTTTCATCTGTGAGGCGGCGGCGGCCGCCCTCCACGCCGGCGAAACCTTCTACACCTGGCAGCGCGGCCTGCCGGAGCTGCGGGCCGCCATCGCCCGCTACATGAGCGCCCTCTATGGCGTGCCGGAAACGCCGGAGCGCTATTTCGTCACCGGCTCGGGGATGCAGGCGATCCATGTGGCCGTGGCCCTGGTGGCCGGGGCGGGGGACGAGGTGCTCATTCCCTCCCCCACCTGGCCCAACGCCGCGGCTGCGGCGCAGAAGGCGGGCGCGCGCCCCGTCTACGTGCCCTTCAATTACGGGCCGGAGGGCTTCACCCTCGATCACGACCGGCTCGCCGCGGCGGTGACGCCCGCGACCCGCGCCATCTTCCTCAACACGCCGGCCAACCCCACCGGCTTCGTGGCGACGCGGGACGACCTGAAGGCGGTGCTTTCGCTGGCCCGCCGCCACGGCCTGTGGATCATCGCCGACGAGATCTACGGCCGCTTCTATTATGGCGAGGAGGGGCGGGCGCCGTCCTTCCACGACATCATGGATGAGGAGGACCACATCCTCTTCGTCCAGACCTTCTCGAAGAACTGGGCCATGACCGGCTGGCGCATCGGCTGGCTGGAGGCGCACCCGCGCCTCGGCCAGATCATCGAGAACCTCATCCAGTATTCCACCTCCGGCGTTGCCGCCTTCATGCAGCGCGGCGCCATCGCGGCGCTGGAACAGGGCGAGCCGTTCGTCGCCGAGCAGATCGCCCGCGCCCGCCGCGGCCGTGACCTCGTGGGCGATGCGCTGCTCGCCACCGGTCGCGTGGATCTCGTGAAGCCGCCCGGCGCCTTCTATCTGTTCTTCGGCATCGAGGGGCGGCGCGACGTGCGCAGCCTGGGCCTCACTTTGGTGGACGAGGCCAATGTGGGCCTCGCCCCCGGCACCGCCTTCGGCCTTGGCGGCGACGGCTTCATGCGCCTGTGCTTCGCGCGGGGCGACGCGCAGCTCGCCGAGGCGAGCCGGCGCCTTGTGGCGTGGTTGGAGCGGACCCGGCCTGCGGGATCGGACGCCGCGTGAGGGGATTGCCTTTCAGGATGCGCTCGGCCGCCTCGGCGGCGGTGACGCTGGGGGCCGGCGCCCTCGGCGGCGGGATCTTCGCGCTTCTGGGCCTGCCGGCGGCGTGGATCTCGGGCTCGCTGGTCGCCTGCATCGGCCTCGCGCTGGCGGGCGTGCGCATCGACGTCCCGGAATGGCTGCGCTTCCTCGCCTTCGTGGTGCTCGGCACCTCCATGGGCACCATGCTGACGCCGGAGACCTTCGCCCGCGCCGCCACCTGGCCGGTGAGCATGGCCTGCCTCGGCGCCAGCGTGCTCGGCACCATGGCGGGCGGCACCCTCTTCCTCACCCGCGTGGCCGGCTGGAGCCGGGAAAGCGCCTTCTGGGCCTCCGCGCCCGGCGCCTTCGGCACCGTGGTCGCCATGGCAGCGGACACCAGCGCGGACCTGCGGCAGGTCGCCTTCGCCCAGACGCTGCGGCTGTTCCTGCTGGTGGCGGCTTTGCCCAACGTGCTGGCGGCGCTGGGCATGACGGCGGGCGGCGTGCCGCCACCGCCCCATGTCTCGACCCTTGGCGAGATTGTCGTCCTCTTCGTCGTCTGCACCGGCGCGGCCCTGCTCGCGGCGCGGCTGAAGCTGCCGGGCGGCTTGATCCTCGGCGCGCTCGCCGGCAGCGCCGTGCTTCACGCCACCCGCCTGTCCACCGCCGTGCTGCCGGCGGAACTGCTCATCCCGGCCTTCGTGGTGCTGGGGGGCAGCGTGGGCGTGCGCTTCATCGGCACCTCGCTCGCCACCATCCGGGCCTATGTGCTCGCCTCGCTTGGGGCCTTTCTGGTGGCGGTGGCGATCTCCACCCTGTTCGCCTTGCTGGCCGCATGGCTGACGGGCGACGATCTCGGCAAGCTGGTCACGGCCTTCGCGCCGGGGGCGCTCGAGGCCATGACGGCCCTTGGCTTCGCCATGGGCTACGACCCGGCCTTCATGAGCGCGCACCATCTTTTCCGCTTTGCCGGACTGTCGGTTGCGCTCCCCGTGGCGGCCCGGCTGATGTTCGCCGCCGCCGAGGAGGCGGGGCGGGACCACACGCAATAGTGTCCTGAAACCTCCCTGTCCGATGTTGCAGTGCAGCGTCGGCGGTATCACACACTCGCCGAGCTTCCGCATGGGGAAGTGTGTGTTGGAGATGACGCCTTGCGTACCCTTGATGACCTCGCCCTGCTTGTGGGACGGATCTTCCTTGCGGCCCTGTTCCTGCCCTCGGGCATCAGCAAGCTCAGCAATCTCTCCGGCTTCACCGGTTTTCTGGCCGGCAAGGGGGTTCTCCTGCCGCAGGTGCTGGCGCCGATCGCCACCGCGACCGAAGTCGTCGGGCCGCTGCTGCTCATCGTCGGTCTGTTTCCGCGGGCGACCGCCATCTGGATGGCGGGCTTCACGGTTGTCGCGACGATGATTTCACACATGTTCTGGACCTTCCCCGATGCCGCAGCCCAGGCGGCGCAGCAGACCCAGTTCCTCAAGAACGTGGGCATCATCGGCGGATTGCTGATCTATTTCGCCGCCGGCCCCGGCGCGATCAGCCTTGGCCGGAAGAAGGTCGCCTGAGAAGGCCGCGAGGCTCAGCCTTCGCCATAGCGGTGGAGTTCGGAGCCGTGGCGCCTCAGCCACGCCTCCGCCTCCTTGCGGTTGGGGCAGACCTGCTCCACCAGCCGCCAGAAGCGCACCCCGTGGTTCATCTCCAGGCGGTGCGCCACCTCGTGGGCCGCGAGATAATCCAGCACGAAGGCCGGCGCGAAGATCAGCCGCCAGGAGAAGGAGAGGTCGCCCCGCGCCGAGCAGGAGCCCCAGCGGCTCGCCGTGTCGCGCAGCGTGAGCCGGCCGACCTCGACGCCGAGCGCCTGCGTATAATGCTTGACCGCGGCGGCAAGGTCGCGCCGGGCTTCCTTCTTCAGGAAGTCCAGCACGCGGCGCCCCATGTGCGGCGCCTCGCCGGCGACGCAGAGGGTGGGCATGCCGCGCACGGCCGGCTCGATCCACACCGTTCCGCGCGCATCGGGGCGATGGACGATGCGGTGCGGCTCGCCGCGCAGGGGAATGACGGCGCCATCCTCGAACGGCACCGCCTCCGGCAGGCGCACGAGGCGCACGCGCACCCATTCGCGATGCCGTTCCACGAAGGCGCGGGCGAAGGAAAGCGCCACATGGGGCGGGGCTGTGAGGGTCACGTCCCGGGAGGTCGCCCGCACCCTGAGCGTGAGCCGGCGCGCCTGCGGATGGCGGCGAACCGCGACCCGCAGCGTCTCGTCGTCAAGCAACAGCTCGATCGTCTCGACGCCGGGCGTCAGCGACGATTTGCGGTCCTCATTGCGAGTCTGGCGGCGAAACAGCATTGGGCAGCCGGGGCGAAGTTACCTCCGGTATCTTCCCAAGAATTTCGCCGCGCCGCCAGTACTAAGTCGGCGCAATCCGGGGATAAAGCGCGGTCACATTCTTGTTGAGGGCGAACACGTCCGGCTCTTCCTCGCCCGCGGCCTCCGGCGCCGGGCGGTCCGGCATGGGCCGGGCCCGTCCATCTTTGCGGAATTCCTGGGAGAGGATGAAGTCGGAAATGCGCGGCGCGATCTCCGAGCGGAAGCGCGAGCCGTTGAAAACGCCGTAATGGCCGACGCCCGGCTGCTCCCAATGGGCGCGCATGTCCTCGGGGATCAGCGGGCACAGCTTGTGCGCGGCCTTGGTCTGGCCGATGCCGGAGATGTCGTCCTTCTCCCCTTCCACCGTCATCAGCGCGACGCGGCGGATGAGGTCCGGCTTCACCACCTGCGAATGATGCATGATTTCGCCCTTCGGCAGGGCATGGGTGATGAAGACATTCTCCACGGTTTCCAGGTAGAAATCCGCGGTCAAGTCCATGACGGCGAGATACTCGTCGTAGAAATCGCGGTGCTTTTCGGCCGAGTCGCCGTCGCCCTGCACCAGGTGCCGGAACAGGTCCCAATGGGCCTGCAGGTGCCGGTCGAGGTTCATGGACATGAAGCCGTTGAGCTGCAGGAAGCCCGGATAGACCTCGCGCAGCGCGCCGGGATGCGGCCACGGCACGGTGGTGATGACGTTGCGGCGGAACCATTCGATGCCGCGGTCCTGGGCCAGCGTGTTCACCGCGGTGGGGGCCTCGCGGGTGTCGATGGGGCCGCCCATGAGCACCATGGACTTGGGCACGAAGGGATCTTCCTCCGCTTCCATGCGGGCGATGGCCATCATCACCGGCACCGCCGGCTGGCAGACCGCCATGACGTGGCAGTTGCCGCCCATGCGGTGGAAGATGGAGATGAGGTAGTCCACATAGTCGGACAGGCTGAAGCGGCCTTCCGACATGGGCACCAGCTTCGCGTCGATCCAGTCGGTCACGTAGACGTCGTGGGTGGGCAGCATGGCCTCGACCGTGCCGCGCAGCAGCGTGGCGTGATGGCCGGACACCGGGGCCACGATGAGCAGGCGCGGCTGCGGACGGCGCGGCGGATATTCGAACGCGCGCTCGAAATGCAGCAGCCGGCAGAACGGCCGTTCCCACACCGTGTTCACGTGCACCGGCACCGTCTGGCCGGCCGCCGAGGTGTGGGTGATGCCCCAGTCCGGCTTGCCGTAGCGGCGGGTGGTGCGCTCGAACAACTCGCACGCAGCCGCCATGGACTTGCCGATGGTGGTATGCGAGACCGGGTTGATCGGATTTTTCAGGAACAGCCGGCTGGCGTCCGCCATGGCGCGGGATGGGTTGAGCGCAGCATAGCCCATCTCGTACATCCAATAGAGCGGAGTCGAGAGCCCAACGTCGCCTTGACGCGGCAGCCGGGTAGCACTTGCGAACTCGCCGATTGCCATGAGTGGTCCTCACCGTTACTGGCTGCCTAGAAAGGCGGCACGTTGACGCAAGCGTGAGCCGACTTCCAAGGTTGGTCAATGCCGACAAAAGACATAGGCCGCTATTGTTCCGCTGCTATGGCAGTAGGGTCACTATTCCCTTTCGTGAGGCTCGCTTCCACACATCGGGACACCGGAATCGCTACTCCATGACCACCGCCTTTGTAACGCCGCCCCATGGCAGATCGTTCGGCCTGCGCCTCGACACCCTGATTCGCCTGCGCTGGCTGGCGATTTCCGGCCAAATTGCGGCGCTGGTCGTGGTCAATCTCGGCCTCGGCTTCCCCTTGCCGCTGACGTCCTGCCTCGCGGTGGTCGGCCTCTCGGCGCTGGTGAACGTGCTCCTGCGGGTCAAGTATCCCGTCGCCCGCCGGCTTGGCGACGCTGCGGCAGGTCCGCTGCTCGCCTATGACGTGCTCCAGCTTACGGCGTTGCTGTACCTCACCGGCGGGCTGAAGAACCCATTCGTGCTGCTTTATCTCGCTCCGGTGATGATCTCCGCCACCGCGCTCGCCTGGAGCACGACGGTGATGCTCGGCATTCTCGCGGTGGCCTGCGCCGGCTCCGTGGGCCTGTGGACCCGGCCGCTGCCGTGGGCCGGTCCTGATGTGCCGGTGCTGCCGGATCTCTATCTCGCTGGTATCTGGGTGTCCCTGTCGGTGGCAGTGGGGTTCATCGGCATGCATGCGTGGCGGGTGGCGGAGGAGGCGCGGGAGCTGGCCGATGCGTTGGCTGCCACAGAGCTGGTCTTGGCCCGCGAGCAGCACCTCACGGCCATCGATGGTCTGGCCGCCGCGGCTGCCCACGAATTGGGCACGCCACTCTCCACCATCGCCCTGGTGGTGAAGGAGATGCACCGCTCCATCGGCGACAACAGCCCCTACAGCGAGGACGTGGCGCTGCTGCGCGATCAGGTGGCGCGCTGTCGCGACATCCTGCAGACGCTGACCTCGCTCAGGTCGGGCGACGCGCCGTTCGACCGCATGCCGCTGGCTCTGCTGCTGGAGGAAGTGGTGGAGCCGCACCGCAATTTTGGCATCACCATCGCGGTCTCGGTGAAGGATGATCCCGACGCCCCGGTCATCGCCCGCAATCCGGGCCTGCTCTACGGCCTCGGCAATCTCGTGGAGAATGCGGTCGACTTCGCCGCGACACGCGTGGACATCAGCGCCCAATGGACCCCGTCGGGCCTCGACATCGTTGTCGCCGACGACGGGCCGGGCTTCTCGCCGGAGATTTCCGGGCGCATCGGCCAGCCTTACGTCACCTCCCGCGCCCGCGAGCGGCAGGATGCGGACCTCGAGGCGGAAAGCGGTCTGGGTCTCGGCTTCTTCATCGCCAAGACGCTGCTGGAGCGCACCGGGGCCAACCTGACGTTTGAAAACCGCATCCCGCCGGCCACCGGCGCGGTCATCGGCATCCACTGGCCGCGCAAGGCGCTGGCGATCGAGGTGGATGGGGACGCGACAAAGGGACGCGCATTGGATTAATCTACGGGCGTATCGGCGTAAAAGCCCCGGAGCTCGTGCTTGTTTGCCGGCATTGCCGATGAGGGATTGAGGAAGACGCGATGAACGAGATGCCTGAGGTGGGGGACGACCGGTCGGTTCTGATCGTCGACGATGATCGGTCCTTCCTCCAGCGCCTCGCGCGGGCCATGGAGGCCCGCGGCTTCGAGGTGGCCACCGCCGAGACGGTGGCGGACGGCCTCGCCCGCGTCGAAACCTCGGCCCCCGCTTATGCGGTGGTGGACATGCGGCTCGGCGACGGCACCGGTCTCGACGTCATCTCCGCACTCAAGAAGCACCGCCCCGGTGCCCGCGCCATCGTCCTCACCGGCTACGGCAACATCGCCACAGCCGTTACGGCCGTGAAGCTCGGTGCCGTGGACTATCTCGCCAAGCCCGCCGATGCGGACGATGTGGTGGCGGCGCTGCTCGCCAATGCCGATCACAAGCCGACCCCGCCCGAGAACCCCATGTCGGCGGACCGGGTGCGCTGGGAACACATCCAGCGGGTGTATGAATTGTGCGGCCGCAACGTCTCCGAGACCGCCCGCCGCCTCTCCATGCACCGCCGCACCCTGCAGCGAATTCTGGCCAAAAGGGCGCCGCGCTAGCGGAGCCCGCTCGGCAAGAGCGGGTCTTTGCCGTCACGCCGTCTTGCGCGTCGGCCACGTCATGGCGACGACACCCGCAACGACGCAGGCGAGGCCGATCCAGGCGTCCGGTGCCAGCGTCTCGCCAAGGCACAGGACGCCGATCGCCACGCCGATGGGCACCCTGAGATAGGCCTGCGCCGTGGTGCCGATGGAGCCGAGCGTCCGCACCAGCCGGAAATAGATGACGAACGCGAGCGCGGTCGAGAAGACCGACAGCAGCCCCAGCGCGACGAGGGAGCCGGCGCTCGGTGCCAGCGTCCAGGGCCGGTCCACCGCGATGCTGACCGGCAGGAGCACCGCCGCGCCGCAGAGCAGGGAGCCCGCCGCCGGCATCATCGGGTCGAGCCCCTTGAACGCCCTGCCGAAGATGGCGGCGCCGGCATAGCAGACCGTCGCCGCGACGATGGCGAGCTGGGCCCACACTTGCTGGCCAAATCCCTCCAGAGCCCCGAAGCCGACGATGAAGCCCGTCCCCGCAAGACCTGCCGCAACGCCGAGGAGCTTGCGGGCGGTCACGGCTTCATGCCGGGTCACGAGGGCCGTCAGCAGGAAGGCGAAGATGGGGGAGGTGGCGTTGAGGATGGTGGCGACGCCCGCGTCCACGGTCTGCTCGGCCCAGGCGATCAGGGTGAACGGCACGACGCTGTTCAGCCCGGCCTGGAACAGGAAGCGCGCCCAGGTGGCCCGATCCTGCGGCAGCCGCATGCCGCGCAGCCGAAGAATGACCGCGAGGAGGGCTCCGGCGATCAGGGTCCGGGCAGCGATGAAGGTCAGCGGCGGGATGGTTTCCACCCCGACCTTGATGAAGGTGTAGGACGCACCCCAGAGCGTCGAGAGCACCAGAAGCAAAAGCAACTCGATACCGAAGCGTGTCCTGCCGGCCATTGTGATCGCGTCCCTCACTCAACATTCCACGGCCTCTCTAGCGGGGGAAAGCGCGGGCATGCTTCGGCCGGGGCCGAAGCATCCGGCGGTGACGCGGGCGGCGCGGGCGGCTAGCTTTCCGGCATGTCGAACATGGTTTCGGGAAATACCGTTGCCGAGGTCGCCCGCCTGATCGGCGACGTGGCGCGCGCCAACATCCTCTCGGCATTGATGGGCGGGCAGGCGCTGACGGCGGGCGAACTGGCGCATCACGCCGGAGTAACGCCGCAGACCACGAGCGGCCATCTGGCGCGCCTCGCCGAAGCGGAATTGGTCAAGGTGGAGAAGCAGGGGCGCCACCGCTACTACCGCCTCGCCTCGGCGGATGTGGCGCAGGCGCTCCACGCTTTGATGACCGTCGCGGCGGGTGGGCCGAAGCGCCATCGTCCCATCGGTCCCAGAGATGCCGCGCTGCGGCTTGCCCGCACCTGCTACGACCACATGGCCGGCCGCCTTGCCGTGGCCCTCGCCGACGGCCTCCGCGCCAACGGCCACGTGATCCTCACCGACGGTGCCGGACTGGTAACGGATACGGGCCGCCGCCTCCTCTGTGATTTCGGCGTCGCGCTCGACGACGGGGCCAAGGGCCGGCGGCCGCTCTGCCGCACCTGCCTCGACTGGAGCGAGCGCCGGCCCCATCTCGCCGGCCGTCTGGGCGCGGCGCTGCTGGATCGGGCGCTGGATCTTGGATGGGTGCACCGCGCGACGGACAGCCGCGCGCTGCGCCTGTCTCCGGCTGGGGAACGCGGCTTCTCCAGCGCCTTCGGCCTCCCGCCCGGCTGGCGCGACGCACCAGCGGCGTGACCCATCGGTGGCGTGACTGCAATCCCTACATGTCCGCGCGCAGCAGGTCCGGGTCGTAGAGCACAGCGAGCCGCGTCGCGGCGGCGCGGGCGAAACGCAGGGTCAGCGCCTTGCGTGTCGCGGCCGGCAAAGGATGGAGCGGCGCAGGCCTGAGGCATTCGGCGCCGAAGGCGTCGGCGACGAACAGGCCGGTTTCCTCGGGCAGAATCTCGACGGGGAAGTCCATCGGCACCGCGAACATCAGCCGGTCGCAGAAATCCCGGTATTCGTGCCATTTGGCATCGGTGCGGAAGTCGATCACCGACGACTTGATCTCGATGATGGTGATCTCGCCCTTCGGCCCCATGGCGAGGATGTCGGCCCGCCTTCCGCTCACCAGCGAGAATTCCGGCAGCCCGGCCATGCCGGCCAGCGCCAGATGGCGCAGCACCCCGCGCTGGACCGCCCTTGCGGTCTCCGACTGGCGGCCGTCCGGCCGCGGCTCGGGCAGGAGCGCGCGCATGGCGGCCTCAGGACAGCGCCTTCATCGCCTCGGGCTCCTCGATGGAGGAGGGGGGCGAGAAGGCGCGCTTGATGGCGGCGTTGAGTTCGCCGCCGAACACGAAGATGGAAGCGGTGAGGTAGAGGAAGACCAGCGCGATCATCACCGAGGCGAGGCCGGCATAGGTGGTGACATAGTTGGCCGGGAATTCCGCCAGATAGAAGCCGAAGGCGGTGGCGGCGACCAGCCACATGACGAGCGTCACCAGAATGCCGGGGGCGACCTCGGCGAGCTTGCGCCGTCCCGCCGGCAGCCACAGGTGCGCCACCAGCAGGGACACCACCAGAATGATGGAGGTGGCCCCGAAGCGCAGCAGGGTGATGACGCGGGAAAAGGGCGCCAGCGCAGGCACCTGCGCCACCGCCGTCTGCCACAGCAGCGGCCCCAGCACCACGAGGAAGGAGAGGGCCAGCATGGCGGCGGAGGCGATCAGCACGTAGCCGATGGATTCCAGCCGGAGCCAGTACCAGGCGCGCATCTCCTTCATGCCATAGGCGCGGTTGAGGCCGATGCGCAGGCTTTCGATGCCATTGGAGGAGAAATAGAGGGCGAGGACGACGCCATAGGTGAGCACATCGGTGCGCACCTGGTTCACCACGTTGTAGATTTCGCGGGAGATGGGCCCGGCCACCTGCTCCGGCCAGGTCTCCAGGATGAGCTGGATGGTCTCCTGCGCCAGCGGGCGCAGGTCTAGGAAGCCGGCCAGCGCGGTGACGAAGATGAGGAACGGGAACAGGGACATGAGCGCGGACAAGGCGATATGGCTGGCGATCGCCCAGCCGTCGTCGGCGGAGAACGTCCAGAACGCATCCAGAACGATATGGTAGATGCGCCGCAGCATGTGGTCTCCCGTTTCAAGTCAAATCGGGCTTTCCGGCCGGAATGGCAAGCGCCGGCCGTGCCCGTCCACCGTCCGGCTGGTGGCGGCCGGCCCCTTCGGCTAGACAGCGAGGACACGGCGCCATCTGATCCGGCGTCCGGACCCGCCGAGATTTCCCATGCCGCGCCAGCCCAATTCCCCGGCTGAACCGCCACCGGCTGAATCCCCGGCCGCCGGGCGTTCAGAGGTCGCGCCCGAGGATGCAACGCCGGAAGCCGCATCGGGCGTTCCCACGTTGCGGGATCGGCTGGGCAAGGTCATTGCCCTCGCCCACCTCAAGCTCGCGCTTCGGGCCACCATCGCCGGCATCGTCACCTATCTTCTGGCGGAGCAGTTCTCCCTGCCCAACGGCTATTGGGCGGTACTGACCGCGGTGCTGGTGGTGCAGGCGACCTTGGGTGCCAGCCTGTCGGTGGCCATCGACCGGGCGCTGGGAACGCTGGCGGGCGGCGTCGTCGGCGTCGCGGGGGCGATGGTGGCCGGACCCTCCCAGATCCAGACGCTGGTGGTGCTGTCGCTGGCGCTGTTCATCGCTGCGGCCATGGCCGCCCGCTCACCCAGCTTCAAGTTGGCGCCGGTGACGGTCATCATCGTCATGCTGGCCCATCCGGGCGATGTCGCGCCATGGCTTGCGGGGCTGACGCGGGTGGCGGAGATCACGCTCGGCGGGGCGGTGGGCCTCCTGTGCGCCATTCTCATCCTGCCCGAGCGGGCGCTGGGGAAGCTGTTTCCCCACTGCGCCAAGGCGCTGCGGCTGACCGCGCGGCTGCTGGAGCTCGGACGCGGCGGCCTGCTGGGGCAGGGGATCGATCCATCGGTCATCGACCGGCTCAACGCCGGCGCGCGTCTCGCCTTGCGCGCGGCCGACCTGCGCCTCGTGGAGGTGCGGGCGGAGCAGGCCGGCCGCCTGACCACCCAGACCGATCCCGCGCCTGTCGTGCGCGGTGCCCGGCGGCTGTGGCATTCCGCCATCATCCTGCTGCGCAACGCCGACCGGCCCTTGGACGAGCCCGTCGCCGGCCTCGTCTCTGCGGCCCTCACGGCCGCGACGACGACGCTCTCCGCCCAGATGTCAGCCATCGCCGACCGGCTGGACGGCCTGCCCGTTGCCGACCTTGCCACCCGTGCCGATGCGGCCAGCGCGGCCGTGGCGGCGCTGGAGGCGCGGGTGGAGGAGCTGAATACCCAGGGCGCCTTCGGTGCGGTGGGCTCGGAGACGCTGACGGCCCTGTTCTCGGCGGTCTCGGCCTGCGTCCACATGCGGGAGAACCTCGAGGAGCTCGCCGCCCGCCTCGCCGAGGTGCAAAGCGAGACGCCCTGACGACCGGCTCCCGCTCGGTCCCCTCACGGCGAAAGTCGGATCGACCGCGGCGGCGGATGCCGTATCAAGGCGCATGCGCCGCACCATTTGCGGTGCGGTGTCTGATCCGGGCCGATCCCGGCTTTCGTAATCAGGCGTTGCCTTGGCCCGGTTCCGGGGCAAGGATAGGTCAATTGCGCAATGCACAATCAAAGGGGAGAGTTCATGTCCGCCAGCGCCGCCGTTCAGTCCGTGCCCACCGGGGAATTCGACGCCGTGGCGCTCGGGCGTGTCGCGACCGACAGCCTGGAGAAGCTGCTGGCCGAGGCGACCTCCCTGGTGAAGGCCAAGGTGACGGACGGCGGGCGCATCTCTTCCGCCCTGCTGGAGAAGGAGCAGCGCGCCACCCACGGCCTCGCGTGGCTCGCGACCTACGTCTTCTCCGTGCGCGAGCTGGTGCACTATGCCGACCGTCTGACCGAGATGGGCAAGTTCGGCGACACCGAGAAGCTGATCGTGCAGATCGGCCTCGGCGAGTATGTCGCGCAGATCCTCGGCGGCATTCCCATGAGCCAGGGCGAAATCGTCCGGCTCCCCGATCTCTATGTCTCCGGCGCGACCATTGCGGCGCTGGCCGCAGAGCCGGCCATCGCGGCGCTGGTGGAGAACGGCAACACGGCGGCCAGCCGCGCCGCGCTCGCCGACATCATCCGCGACGCGCATCTCGCCGGCACCATCGGCGAGGCGGGCCTCGACGAGACCACGGAGGCGATGCGCACCGAGATGCACCGCTTCGTGGAGGCGGAAGTCGCCCCCCACGCCCACGAGTGGCACCTGAAGAACGAGTACATCCCGCTGGAGATCATCTCCCAGCTCTCCGAGATGGGCGTGTTCGGCCTCACCATTCCGGAAGAGTTCGGCGGCCTCGGCCTGCCGAAGGAGGCCATGTGCGTCGTCACCGAGGAATTGTCGCGCGGCTATATCGGCGTCGGCTCGCTCGGCACCCGCTCGGAGATCGCGGCGGAGCTGATCCTCGCCGGCGGCACGGATGAGCAGAAGGGCCACTTCCTGCCCAAGATCGCCTCGGGCGAGATCCTGCCCACGGCGGTGTTCACCGAGCCCAACACCGGCTCGGACCTTGCCTCCCTGCGCACCCGCGCGGTGAAGGAGGGAGACGTCTACAAGGTCAACGGCAACAAGACCTGGATCACCCATCCGGTCCGCGCCGACATCATGACCCTCTTGGTGCGCACCAATCCGGCCGAGCCCGGCTACAAGGGCCTCTCCATCCTGCTGGCGGAGAAGCCGCGCGGCTCCGACGAGAACCCGTTCCCGGCCGAGGGCATGACCGGCGGCGAGATCGAGGTGCTCGGCTATCGCGGCATGAAGGAATACGAGATCGGCTTCGACGGCTTCACCGTGCCGGCGAAGAACCTGCTCGGCGGCGAGGAGGGGCAGGGCTTCAAGCAGCTCATGACCACTTTCGAGAGCGCCCGCATCCAGACCGCCGCCCGCGCCGTGGGCGTGGCCCAGGCGGCCATGGAGGTGGGCCTGAAATATGCGCAGGAGCGCATCCAGTTCGGCAAGTCGCTCATCAACTTCCCCCGCGTCGCCGACAAGATCGTGATGATGGCGGTGGAGACCATGATCGCCCGCCAGATCACCTACTTCGCCGCTCGCGCCAAGGACGAGGGGCGCCGCACGGATCTCGAGGCCGGCATGTCCAAGCTGCTCGGCGCGCGCGTCGCCTGGGCGGCGGCGGACAACGCTCTGCAGATCCACGGCGGCAATGGCTTCGCGCTGGAATATCCGGTGTCGCGCATCCTGTGCGACGCGCGCATCCTCAACATCTTCGAGGGCGCGGCGGAGATCCAGGCGCAGGTCATCGCCCGCCGCCTCTTGGACGGCGGCAACTGAGCGGCCGGGCACGGATGTGGCCCTGCTGATCGCCGACGCCCAGCCGCAGGACGAGGCCGCATGGCGTCGCCTGTGGGCGGGCTACAACGCCTTTTACGAGACCGAGGTGGGGGCGGACATCACCGCCCGCACCTGGGCGCGCATCCTCGATCCCTCGGTGCCGATCATCGGGCGCATCGCACGGCGCGGCGGCGAGCCGGCCGGCTTCTCCAACAGCGTCCTGCACGAGGGCACCTGGGTCGCCAACCCCGTCTGCTATCTGGAAGACCTGTTCGTGGATCCCGCCTGCCGCGGTGGCGGTATCGGCCGGGCGCTGATCGCGGATCTCGTCCGCATGGGCAAGGAGAGGGGCTGGTCCAGCCTCTACTGGCACACGCGGCAGGATAATCCTGCCCGCCGGCTCTACGACAGCTTCGTCGCGGCGGACGATTTCGTCCGCTACCGCATGGACCTGTGACGCGGCTCAGGCGAGCCGCGCGGCATTGTCCTGCGCATAGGTCGCGAGCGAACGCGGCGCATGGCCGGTCAGGGTCTCCACGTCGCCGGTAATGCGCGCCGTCCAGCCCTCGCGGACGGGGTGGAAGAGCGAGGCGAGGAAGCCCGCATAGGGTTCCGGCACGCCCGCGCCCGTAAGGATGCCGACGAAGGCATCATCGCTCACCGGCGTGTAGGCGATGGGCTTGCCCGTCACCGGCGCGAGGATGGCCGCCGCCTCGCCATAGCTCAGCGCCTCGGGTCCGGTGAGGTTGAAGGCGCGCCCATCGAAGCGATCCGTGGTCAGGGCGGCCGCCGCGCTTTCGGCGATGTCGCGGGCGTCGATGAAGCTCGTCTTGCCCTCGGCCGCGGGAACGGCGATCACGCCGTGGTCGATGCCGGCCTTCCAGAAGGTGTGGAAATTGTCCGCGAACCAGTTCGGCCGCAGGATCACGAACGGCGTGCCCGAGCGCTCCAGAACCAATTCCACCTGCCGGTAGGGGATGGCGTCGTCCGCATCGACGCCGAGGGCCGTCATCAGCACCACCTTCACCTTGCGGGCGGCCGCGGCCTCGATCACGGGCAGGAGGCGCCCGGTGATGTCGAGGGAGCCGGTGGGCGCCAGCAGGAAGAGCCGGTCCACGCCGGCGAAGGCTGTGGCGAAGGTGGAGGGATCGTCCATGTCGAGCGCCACGCCCTGCGCACCGCCCACGGCCTTGCCCGCGCGGGAGGCCGCCTTCACCTGTTCGCCCTTCGCCAGAAGGGCCTGCACCAGCGGTTGGCCCACGTTGCCGTTGGCCGCGAAAAACAGAATCTGACCCGACATGATCGCTCTCCTGCTCGCCGGCGCACGGTGGCGCGGGCGTCCAAGGATAGGTTTCCATTGGAAACTAGCTTCCGATCGGATACATACTCCTGGTCGAGCGAGCCCAAAAGAGAGCACCTTGAACTCACATGGTCACTTCCGGGAAACCGCAGAACGCGCCTGAGCGGGACGCCGAGAGCTGCCGTCTCCCCTGGCCCTTCGATGTCTATGAGGCGCAATGCCCGACGCGCATGGTGCTGGACCGCATCGCCGACAAATGGGCGGTGCTGATCCTCGACCGGCTGCGCGACGGCCCCGTGCGGTTCAATCACCTCAGGCGGGACATCAAGGGCATCTCGCAGAAGGTGCTGTCGCAGACGCTGAAGAAGCTGGAGCGCGACGGGCTCCTCTCGCGGGCGGTCTTCCCCACGGTGCCGGTCACTGTGGAATATGCGCTCACCCCCCTCGGCCGGACGCTGACCGACGCGGTGGCGGCCATCGCCCACTGGGCCGAGCGCAACATGGAGGCGGTGCTGGCGGCGCAGGCCGCCTATGACGCCCGGGCGGGGGGCGAGCCGGGCTGACCGGTGAGGCGGGGCGCTAGTCCGCCGCCTCGTCCGCGTCCTCTTTCCCCGGCACATATTCCAGAATGTCGCCGGGTTGGCAGCCGAGGGTTTCGCAGATGCGGGCGAGCGTGTCGAAGCGCACGCCGCGCACCTTGCCGGACTTGAGCAATGAGACGTTCTGCTCGGTGATGCCGATGCGCTCGGCAAGCTCGCGCGAACGCATCTTGCGGCGCGCCAGCATCACGTCGAGATTGACGATGATGGGCATGGTGCTCCCATAGCCTCCCCGCTCAGACGAAGCTCGCGTTTTCTTCGGCGATGCGCGCCGCCTCGCGCATGACCGCCCCCACCCCGATGACGAGCAGGCCGACGATCACCGCCACCACGTCGTGGCTGGAAATCGAGACGGCGATGGCGCGCGCGCCCGGCGGGTTGTTGAGGGTGAGGGCGATGCTTAGTGCGACCCCGACGAAGGGGGCGATCAGGCCCTGGAGCGCCACCGCCGCGCCGAAGCGCTCCAGCCGCACCGCCAGCAAGGCGGAGATGAGTTCGCCGCGGCCGAAATCGCGGAAGATCTGGCGCACCTGAAGCAGGCCATAGGCGAGGATGCCGAGCGGGATCGCGGAAATCGCGAGGCCTGCGGCGAGGCTCGCGCCATCGAGGGCGATGGGATGCCCGGCGAGGCCGATGCGCGGGACGATCACCCGTTCCACCAGCCCCGGCGACAGCCAGATGCCGAGGCCGGATGCCACCAGCAGCAGGAGGATCACGAGGGTTGCGACCGAAAGGGCGCGCCCGAGGCGCACGACGCGATGGAGTTTGGGGTCGAGGGGCGGAGGGGACATCAGTAGCCTTTCCTTGACGCATTCATTTTTTATCGTAAAACAGTAATTATTCAACCCAAAATGAGAGATCGGATGCGTTTCTTTCTCGCCCATGCCTGGCCCTTGCGGGCGCTCGCCTTGCTGGTGCTTGTTCTGTCGGTTGGCGCCTGCTCCCATGTGCCCATCAGCTCCCTGCCGCAGCTTGCCACCCTCGATCTCGAAACGGCGGACCTGACCGTCCTGCGCGCGGCCGTGCGCGCGCCCAAGGAGATCGTGGCGGTGCCCGGCGGGGCGTTCGTGGTCATGTCCTACTGGCGCCAGGGTGATGAGGCCCGCAAGACGACCGTCCAGGCGTTGCTGGAGGTGGAGACGGACCCGAAGGCCCTCGCGGCGCTCAAGGAGGAGGAGCGCGCGGGCATGCGCATCACCCTGTTCCGCCTCACCGAAGAGGGCCGGCGCAAGCTGGAGGCGGCGCGCAGCGAGGCGCTGGCGCTGAAATCGGACGAGCTGGCGAAGGGGCGGCGCGCCAGCGGATCGCTCGCGGTGTCGGCGGAGGGATGCGTGCGCAGCGCGCTGCCGGCCGGGCCGCTGCTGCTCAGCACCTATCTCAGGCTGAAGCCGGGGGGCAATTTCGTGACGTTGATCCAGGACATCGATCTGCGAACGCTGCTGGCCCAGGCCGGCTCCGACGAGAGCGCCATGAAACCCTGCGCCAATTGAAGCCGTGCGCCAATTGAAGTCCTGCGCCAACTGAGCGGGGCTTTAGGCCTCGCCGGCCGGCGGAATCTCCACTTCCATCGCCTCGTGGCCGGTCAGGCGGAAGAAGGCGCGCAGGGCGTCCGGCGTGAGCACGGTGGTGCGGGCGTTGGTGAGCGGGTGGCAGCCCACGAGGTCGGCGCGCATGAGCGCTGCGTCGATGGCGAAGCGGACCCGGCCTTCGGTATCGTTGGCGAGCGCAAGCACGCTCACCGAGCCGGGCAGGATGCCGAGATGCTCCATGAGCGCCTCGGGCGAGGCGAAGGAGAGCGAGCCCTTGGCCCCCAGCGGGTCGCGCAGGGCCTTGAGGTTCACCGGGGTATCCTCGGCGAGCGTCAGCAGGAAATAGGTCTTCTTCCCGTCGCGCAGGAACAGGTTCTTGGTGTGGGCGCCGGGAATGTCGCCGCGCAGCGCCTGCGATTCGGCCACCGTGTGGACGGGCGGATGCTCGTAGGTGGTGCCGGAAATGTCGTTCTGCGCGAGGAAGGCGAGAAGGGTGTCGGGCGTGTGGGGCATGGGCCGGTCGGTCTTGGCGGGGAGACGCCAGCCTTAGACCCGCGCGGCAGCTTCAGGCAAGCGCTCCGGGAACAACACGCCGCCCGCCTGGAAGGCAGGAAAAGGCCGCCGGCTCGCCTGGAGCCGACGGCCGGTCTGGTTCAGCGCAGCTGGGTGAGGCAGGCGCCGGCGGCCTCGGCGGCGGGGCGGGCGTTGCTCATGGAGAGGGCGCCGGACTGCACCAGGGCCTTGGTCTTCTCGGTCACGAGCGCACGGGGATCGGCAGCGCCGGCAAAGCCGGGCGCGGCGGCGGCATAGACGGCCTTGGCGTCGGGGCCGAGGCCGGCGGCGCACTGGTCGGCCGCGGCCTTGTCGGCGAGCGCGGGGGCGGCGCAGGCGAGGGTCAGGGCAGCGGCGCAGAGCAGGGACTTCATGGGATGTTGCCTCCAGTGAATTTCAGGACGCACGCGATCAGCGCACGCCGACGCGGTTGACCGGGCCGCCGGCATTCACGCCGACTCCGGGCGCAACACCGACACCGGGCGCACCGACGCCGACGCCGGGGGTGACGCCGACGCCGGGGGTGACGCCGACGCCGGGGGCTCCGGCACCCGGCACGCAGCCTGCGGGATAGCCGGGTCGGGTGCAATGAACCGCAGCGCGCGCTGCAGGGGCGGTGGGACGGGCGACGCAGCCCTTCGGAACGCCGACCGCCCTGCAATAGACCACGGCACCGGCGGGGGCGGTCGTCGCGAGGGTGACGACGGCGGCCGGCGGCAGTGCGGCGAGGGTGGCGGCGAGGAAAGCGGAACGTGTCAGCAGGCGCAGTCGCATGGCGGCCTCGGCATCCTTAACAGACACCTGTGCGTGACGCCCGGGTTGACATCGCGCCGAGGTGACTTCGGGTCAGCTAGGCGTCATCCTGTAATACCGCAATGGCGATTCTTGGCCCGACTGGCGGCGAAACGTTGCGGGACGATATGTCGGAGGCGCGGGTGCTGGGGCTGGTGGCGGTGCGGGCAGGGGCGGCCGTGGACTGGCTCGACACGGCAGGCATTGCCAAAGCGCGGGGCGCCATCATCGCCCATCCCGCCTTCCCGCGGGCGGTGGCGCAGCTTGTCGGCGAAATCAGCGCACTCTACAGCGGCAACCGGCTGCTCAACCGCGTGCTCAGTGATCGCGGCCGCAACATGTTCGGCCTCATGGTGCTCTATCTGGATGCCCTGCCGCCGGAAGAGGGGGGCGGGCTCACGGCGGCGCGGATCGTGGCCCTGTGCACCTCCACCGGCCTGTGCAGCCGGGGCCGCGCGAAGGCGATGCTCGCCCTCATGCGCTGGGGCGGCTATCTGGCGTCGGCGGCGCCGGCCGAGGATCGCCGGGTGAAGCCGCTGATGCCGCAGGAGAAGCTTGTCGCGCTCCAGCACCGGCGGTGGCGCCTCGTGTTCGAGGCCGGCAAGGCACTGGATCCGGAACTCGCCCGGCTCGCCTCCCGCCTCGCGGACGCAGCCTTCACGCGGGTTCTCGCTGTGTTGCTGGGCGAGGCCTTCCTCTCCGGCTTCCGGCCCGTTTCCGCCGCCCCGGAACTGACCGATCTGGTGGACCGCGACGGCGGCCTGATGGTGCTCCTCGCCCTCTTCACCGCCGAATCCATCGGCGAGGAGCCGCCGTCCATCGCCAATCTCTCGCGCCGCTTCCACCTGTCGCGGGCCCATGTGCTCGATCTGCTGCGGCTCAGCGAGGAGCGCGGGCTGGTGGAGCGCGGCATGCGTGGCACCGGCTGCCTTTCCCCGCTGGGGCGGGATGCGATCGAGCGCTTCTTCTCCTGCATCTTCGCCGTGATGTCCGGTGCCGCCCGCGCCGCCGAGGCCCGTCTTCACGGCGCGTGAAATCACCTTCGCCCGGAACGGCCTTTCGCTCCTGCACAATTTCCTTAAGACTAAGGTCGAAAGAGACGTGCGCCGCAGCAGCGGACGAGTCCGGGGGAAGTCGGATGACGAATTTGGCACTTTCGAGCGGCATCGCGCCGCGCGCAGAGGACGTGAAGGACCAGCCGCTGCGCGACGACATCCGGCTGCTCGGCCGCATTCTCGGTGACACCGTCCGCGACCAGGAAGGCGACGAGGTGTTCGACCTCGTGGAGCGCATCCGCCAGCTGTCCATCCGCTTCCACCGCGACGACGACCAGGCGGCCCGCGACGAACTGGGCACCCTTCTGGGGGCGCTGCCCGCCGACCGCTCCCTCGATACCATCCGCGCCTTCAGCTACTTTTCCCACCTCGCCAACATCGCCGAGGACCAGCACCACATCCGCCGCAACCGCGCCCATGCCATCGCCGGCTCGGCGCCGCGCGCGGGCAGCCTCGCCTATGCCTTCTCCCGTGCGGAGCAGATGGGGATCGGCCGCGAGGCGCTGGCGGATTTCTTCTCGGGCGCGCGCATGAGCCCGGTGCTCACCGCCCACCCCACCGAAGTGCGGCGCAAGAGCACGCTCAACCGCGAGATGGAGATCGCCGCCGAGCTCGACCGCCGCGAACGCGTCGTGCCCACCCCGCGGGAGCGGGACGAGGGCGAGGAAATCCTGCGCCGCGCGGTGCTGACCCTGTGGCAGACGGCCCTGCTCCGCCGCATCAAGCTGACCGTACTGGACGAGGTGGCGAACGGCCTCTCCTATTACGACTACACCTTCCTCACCGAAGTGCCGCGCCTCTATTGCGCCATCGAGGACCGCCTCGCCGAGGCGGGGGACGAGGTGCAGTTGCCCTCCTTCCTGCGCATCGGCAGCTGGATCGGCGGCGACCGCGACGGCAACCCCTTCGTCACCGCCGAGGTGCTGAAGGAGACCGTGCGCCTGCACCGCGACCGCATCCTCGCCCATTACGAGCAGGAGCTGGTGGCTCTCGGGGCGGAACTGTCCCTCGCCCAGCGCCTCGTAACTGTGTCCGACGCCCTGACGGAGCTCGCCTCCCGTTCTCCGGATCGCTCGCAGGAGCACCGCGAGGAGCCCTATCGCCTCGCCCTCGCCTACGTTCTGGAGCGCCTGCGCCAGACCGCCCGCAAGCTGCGCGGGGAGCCGCTGGCGACGGCCGAGGGCCTCGCGCCCTATGCCACGGCGCAGGCGTTCCGCGCCGACCTCGACGTGATCCACGACTCGCTTGTGGCGAACGGATCGAAGGTGCTGGCGCGGGGGCGGCTGCGGCTGCTGCGGCGCGCGGCGGACTGCTTCGGCTTCCATCTCGCCTGCATCGACCTCAGGCAGAACTCGGACGTGCACGAGCGCGTCGTGGCCGATCTGCTGGAGAAGGCGGCGCCCGGCACCAATTATGCGGGCCTCGACGAGGAGGCGCGCATCGCGCTGCTGCTGAAGGAGCTGGCGACGCCCCGGCCGCTCGCCTCGCCCTTCATTGCCTATTCGGACGAGACCTGTTCCGAACTCGACATCCTGCGCGAGGCGGCCGCCGCGCACCATGCGCTGGGCCGGGAGGTGATCCCCAACGCCATCATCTCCAAGGCCGAAGGCGTCTCCGATCTTCTGGAGGTGGCGCTGCTGCTGAAGGAAGTCGGCCTCGTCTCCAGCGACGGAACGGGCGGGCTCGCCAGCGCGGTGAACATCATCCCGCTGTTCGAGACCATCTCGGACCTGAAAGCCTGCGCCAAGGTGATGGACCGTGCCTTCTCGCTTCCCGCCTATCGCAAGCTGGTGGCAAGCCGCGGCGCCGAGCAGGAGGTGATGCTCGGCTATTCGGATTCCAACAAGGACGGCGGCTTCGTCACCTCCGGCTGGGAATTGTACAAGGCGGAGATCGGCCTGATCGAGGTGTTCGGCGCGCACAATGTGCGCCTGCGCCTGTTTCACGGTCGCGGCGGCTCGGTGGGACGCGGCGGCGGGCCGAGCTACGACGCCATCCTCGCCCAGCCGGGCGGGGCGGTGAACGGGCAGATCCGCATCACCGAGCAGGGCGAGATCATCGCCTCCAAATATTCCAACCCGGACGTGGGCCGGCGCAACCTCGAGATCCTCGTCTCGGCGACGCTGGAAGCCTCCCTGCTCCAGCCGCAATACAAGGCGCCGCGCACCGAATTCCTCACCGCCATGGAGGACATCTCGGACACGGCGTTCGCGGCCTATCGCAACCTCGTCTACGAGACCGAGGGCTTCGAGGACTATTTCTGGTCCTCCACCGTCATCAACGAGATCGCCACGCTGAACATCGGCTCGCGTCCGGCCTCGCGTGCCAGGACGCGCTCCATCGAGAAGCTGCGCGCCATTCCCTGGGTGTTCTCCTGGGCGCAGTGCCGGCTGATGCTGCCGGCCTGGTACGGCTTCGGCACGGCGGTGGAAGCCTTCGTGGCGCGCCGGCCGGACTATGGCCTCTCCTTCCTCAAGGCCATGCAGCACGAATGGCCCTTCTTCCGCACGCTGCTGTCCAACATGGACATGGTGCTGGCGAAAAGCTCGCTCGCCATCGCCTCGCGCTATGCCGAGCTGGTGCCGGACGTGGAGCTGCGCACCGCCATCTTCGGCCGCATCCGTGCGGAATACGAGCTGACGCTGAAGCACCTCCTCGCCATCATGGACCAGCAGAAGCTGTTGGAGGGCAATCCGCTGCTGGACCGCTCCATCCGCAACCGCTTCCCCTATCTCGATCCGCTGAACCACCTGCAGGTCGAGCTTCTGCGCCAGCACCGCGCCAGCCCCGGCGACGACAAGGTGCTGCACGGCATCCAGCTCTCCATCAACGGCATCTCGGCCGGCCTGCGCAACTCGGGCTGAGGACGGCCGCGACCTGTCCCGTTCCGGCACAGGCCGGAGCGGGCGGCGGGGACGCAGCGGGAACGGGGCGTGACCGAATCGGCCGCGGACGTATTTTCTGGGTTCGTTCTCTCTCCGACGACACTTCCCTCGGGGCGGGCTCTTCCCTGTGGCGTCGCTTGGCGCTCTAATCGAAACGATTAGGGCAGGCCCGACGAAAAGGCCCACGCCCCAACAGAAGCAGCCCAAGGGATTTCGTATGCCCCTCACTCTCGGCGTCATTGCCGACGACTACACCGGCGCCTCCGACCTCGCGAACACCCTGTCCAAGGAGGGCGTGCGCACCGTCCAGACCATCGGCGTACCCGACGCGGCGCTGGCGCTGCCCGATGCCGACGCGGTGGTCGTCTCGCTGAAAAGCCGCTCCATCCCGGCGGACGAAGCGGTGGCGCAGTCGCTGGCGGCCTATGCGTGGCTGAAGGGGCGGGGTGCGTCGCACATCCTGTTCAAGGTCTGCTCCACCTTCGATTCCACCGACGAGGGCAATATCGGCCCCGTCACCGATGCCCTGCGCCTCGCCACCGGCGCCGCCATCGTGCCGGTGACGCCAGCGTTCCCGGAGACCGGGCGCACCGTCTACATGGGCCACCTCTTCGTCGGCGACGTGCCGCTGAACGAGAGCCCGCTCAAGGATCACCCCCTCAACCCCATGACGGATTCGGACCTGAAGCGCGTGCTCGCCCGCCAGAGCGCCGGCCGGGTCGGGCTGGTGCCGCTGAAGGATGTGGCGGCGGGAGCCGATGCGGTGTCCGCCCGGCTGGAAAAGCTGGCGCTGGAGGGGCGCACGGCGGCCATCGTGGATGCGGTGTTCGACCGGGATCTGGAGGCGGTGGGCATCGCGGCGGCGGTCCTGCCGCTGTCCACCGGCGCGTCCGGCCTCGGCCTTGGACTGGCGCGGGCGCTGATCGCGGACGGGCGGGTGCTGCGGCGGGAGAGTGATGGCGCGGCGCTGGCGGCGGGCATCGGCGGATATGCAGGCGTGGTCGCGGGCAGTTGCTCGAAGGCGACGCTGGAGCAGATTGCCGTCGCCGAAGGCCAGATGCCGGTGCTGCGGCTCTCCGCCGAACGGCTCGTCACCCACCCCGAGGCGGAGGTCGCCGCCGCGCTGGAGTGGGCGAAGGCGCGCCTCGCATCCGGGCCGGTGCTGATCGCGGCGAGCGGCGCGCCGGAGCAGGTGGCCGAGGTGCAGGCCCGCTTCGGCCGTCACGCGGCGGGCGTCGCCGTCGAGCACGGCACGGCGGCCATTTCCGAGGGGCTGGTGGCGGCCGGCGTGCGCCGCCTCGTGCTGGCCGGCGGGGAGACATCGGGGGCGAGCGTGGACCGGCTGAAGATCCCCGCCTTCCTTGTCGGCCCCGAGATCGCCCCCGGCGTGCCGCTGCTGCGCACCGAAGGCCAGCCGGGCGAACCCATGGTGCTGGCGCTGAAATCCGGCAATTTCGGCGGGCCGGACTTCTTCGCGAAGGCGCTGGGGATGATGGGCGTGGGTCACTGAGCTGCGCCTCCCCTCTCCCGCAAGGGGAGAGGGAGTTTGTTCAAGTGCCTGCGGGAGGGACTACTCCCCCGGCTGAAGCGCGTGGGGCGCGTGAGGGGTGCCTGCGCTCGCGACCGTCCCGTGCCCGTGCTGGGTCAGCGGCCGGTTGCCCGCCAGCCCGCGCAGCATCACGTAGAAGACCGGCGTCAGGAAGATGCCGAACACCGTCACGCCGATCATGCCGGCGAACACCGCCGTGCCCATGGCCTGCCGCATCTCCGCGCCCGCACCGATGGAGGTGACGAGCGGCACCACGCCCATGATGAAGGCGAGGGAGGTCATCAGGATGGGCCGGAGCCTCAGCCGGCTCGCCTCGATGGCCGCCTGCACCGGCGTGCGGCCCTCGAATTCCAGCTCGCGGGCGAATTCCACGATCAGGATCGCGTTCTTCGCCGAGAGCCCCACCAGCACCACGAGGCCGATCTGGGTGAAGACATTGTTGTCCCCGCCCGCGAGCCACACGCCGGTCATGGCGGCGAAAAGGCCGGTCGGCACGATCATGATGATGGCGAGCGGCAGCATCAGGCTTTCGTATTGCGCGGCCAGCACCAGGAAGACGAGGAAGATGGCGAGCGGGAACACGAACACCGCCGAATTGCCGGCCAGGATGTCCTGGTAGGTCAGCTCGGTCCATTCGAAGGAGAAGCCCTTGGGAAGGGTCTCCTTGGCGATGCGCTCCACCGCCTGCTGCGCCTCGCCCGAGGAGAAGCCGGGGGCGGCGCCGCCGTTCACGTCGGCGGAGAGGAAGCCGTTGTAGCGCATGGCCCGCTCCGGCCCCGCCGATGAGCGCACCTTGAGCAGCGCCGAGAGCGGGATCATCTCCCCCGTCGCGGAGCGCACCTTCAGCGTGCCCACGTCTTCTGCCCGGGCGCGGAAGGGCGCGTCGGCCTGGACGCGCACCGTGTAGGTGCGGCCGAACTTGTTGAAGTCGTTCACATAGGACGAGCCGAGATAGATCTGCATGGTCTCGAACACGTCGGTGACGGCGACGTTCAGCTGGCGCGCCTTCACCCGATCGATGTCGGCGAAGAGCTGCGGCACGTTCACCTGAAAGGAGGAGAACAGGCCGGCCAGCTCCGGCGCCTGCCGCGCCGCCGTGAGAAAGGCCTTGGTCGCCTCATCGAGGGCGGCATAGCCGAGGCCGGCGCGATCCTCGATCTGGAACTTGAAGCCGCCGATGGTGCCGAGCCCCTGCACCGGCGGCGGCGGGAACATGGCGATCATCGCATCCGGGATGCCGGCGAACTTGCCGTTCAGCTTCATGGCGATGGCATTGCCGTTCAGCGACGGGTCGCGGCGTGCCTCGAATTCGTCGAGGCCGACGAAGACGATGCCGGAGTTGGACGAGTTGGTGAAGCCGTTGATGGAAAGGCCGGGGAAGGCGATGGCCGACTTCACGCCCGGCTCCTTCAGGGCGATGTCGCTCATCTTGCGGATCACCTCCTCGGTGCGGTCGAGGGTGGCGCCGTCGGGCAGCTGGGCGAAGCCCACCAGATACTGCTTGTCCTGCCCCGGCACGAAGCCCGGAGGCACCGCCTTGAACAGCACGCCGGTGAGCGCCACCAGCACGACGTAGAGGCCGAGCATCAGCACCTTCTGCCCGATCACCCGGCGCACCACGCCGCCATAGGCGCCGGAGCCGCGCACGAACGCCTTGTTGAAGCCGCGGAAGAACCAGCCGAACAGCCGGTCCATGACGCGGGTGAGCCAGTCCTTCGGCGCATCGTGACCCTTCAGCAGCAGCGCCGAGAGGGCCGGCGAGAGGGTCAGCGAGTTGACGGCCGAGATCACCGTCGAGATGGCGATGGTGAGGGCGAACTGCTTGTAGAACTGGCCCGTGAGGCCGGTGATGAAGGCGAGCGGCACGAACACCGCGATCAGCACGAGGGCGATGGCGATGATGGGGCCGGACACCTCCCGCATGGCCTTGTAGGTGGCCTCGCGCGGGGAGAGACCGCCCTCGATGTTGCGCTCCACATTCTCCACCACCACGATGGCGTCATCCACCACGATGCCGATGGCGAGCACCAGACCGAACAGCGTCAACGCATTGATGGAGAAGCCGAACACGTACATCACCGCGAACGTGCCGACGATGGAGACCGGCACCGCCAGCAGCGGGATGATGGAGGCCCGCCAGGTCTGGAGGAACACGATCACCACCAGCACCACAAGGGCGATGGCCTCCAGTAGCGTGTGGATCACCGCCTCGATGGAGGCGCGGACGAACTGGGTGGTGTCGTAGACTATGGAATAGTCCACGCCCTCGGGCATGTTCTGCTTGATCTCCTCCATCACCCGCCGCGTGTCGTCGGCGATGCGGATGGCGTTGGAGCCCGGCGCCTGGAAGATCGGCACCGCCACCGCCTGGGTGTTGTTGAGGAGTGAGCGCAGGGCATATTCCGAGGCACCCAGCTCGATGCGCGCCACGTCCTTCAGCAGCACGATCTCGCCGTTGGTGCCGCTCTTCACCACGATGTTGGCGAACTCCTCCTCATTGGCGAGGCGGCCCTGCGCGTTGATGGAGAGTTGCAGGTCGAGCCCCGGCGCGCCGGGGGAGGCGCCGACCACGCCGGCCGCCGCCTGCACGTTCTGGGCGCGAATCTCGCGCACCACGTCGGCGGCGCTAAGGCCATGCTCGGCCACCTTCTGCGGGTCGAGCCAGATGCGCATGGAATAGTCGCCGGCACCGAACAATTGCACCTGCCCCACGCCGTCGATGCGGGCGAGGCGGTCCTTCACGTTCAGCACCGCGTAGTTGCGCAGATAGGTGGTGTCGTAGCGGTTGTTGGGGGAAATGAGGTGAACCACCATGGTGAGGTCCGGCGAGGACTTCACGGTCGTCACGCCGAGGCGCCGCACCTCTTCCGGCAGGCGCGGCTCGGCCTGGGAGATGCGGTTCTGCACCAGCTGCTGCGCCTTGTCCGGGTCGGTGCCCAGCTTGAAGGTGACGGTCAGCGTCATGATGCCGTCGGTGGTGGCCTGGCTCGACATGTAGAGCATGCCCTCGACGCCGTTGATGGATTCCTCCAGCGGGGTCGAGACGGTTTCGGCGATCACCTTGGGATTGGCACCGGGATAGGTGGCGCGCACCACCACCTGCGGCGGCACCACCTCGGGATATTCCGAGATGGGCATGGCCCGCATGGCGATGAGGCCGGCAAGGAAGATGAGGACAGAGAGCACGCCGGCGAAGATCGGGCGGTCGATGAAGAATCTGGACAGGTTCATGGAACCCTCCCGCCTCGGGGCGGCTGGATGAAAGGAGCGGAACGCGGGACGCAACCGGCCGTCCCCGCAGCGGTCTGCGCGCGGGATCGGTCCGGCAATGGGGGTGAGGGGCTGCACCGGACGAGGGGGCGTTTACGCCCGGCGCAGCCCTCTCCCGACCCCCTCCGTGCGGGGAGGGGGCGAGGCGAATTCGCTGGAGGCCTCCCCGGTTAGGACCGGGAAGGCGGCTCGTGTCAGTTCGTGCGGGTCGTCGCCGCCTCGCTCACCCGCATGGGGACGGGCTCGGGCGTCACCGCCGCGCCGGGGCGCACGCGATGCAGGCCGTTGACGACCACGCGCTCGCCCGCCGACAGGCCGTTGGTGACGACGCGCAGGCCGTCCACCGGGGCGCCGAGCGTCACCTCGCGCCACACCGCCTTGTTGGAGGCATCGACCACGAAGACGAACTTCTTGTCCTGGTCCGTGCCCACGGCCCGCTCGCTCACGAGCACGGCGGGCGCGGCCTTGGGCTGGCCCATTTCCAGCCGCACGAACTGGCCGGGCAGGAGCCGCCCGTCCGGATTGGCGAAGCGGGCGCGGACGCGGACCGTGCCGGTGCGCGGATCAACCTGGTTGTCCACCAGCTGCATCACGCCTTCCACCGGCGGCGTGCCGGCGGCGACGGTCATCAGCACCGGGATCTGGTCGAGCCGGTCGGCCACGTCACCGCCGCCGCCGAGGCCGGCAAGGGCACGGGCGACGGTTGCCTCATCGGCGCTGAAGCTGGCGTAGATGGGATCCACCGAGACGAGGGTGGTGAGCACCGGCGCGCCGGGGCCGGCGGCCACGAGATTGCCCACCGTGATCTCCGACTTGCCGACGCGGCCCGCCACCGGGGCGCGGACCTTGGTGTAGGAGAGATTGAGCTTCGCCGCGGCGAGCTTCGCCTGCGCGGCCCTGAGCCCGGCCTCGGCGGCGCGCTGGCCGTTGAGGCGCTCGTCCAGGGTGCTCTGGGAGAGCGTCTTGGTGGTGAACAGCTTCTCGCCGCGTTCCAGCTCGTTGCGGGCGAGTTCGAGCCGCGACTGGACGGAGGCGACCTGCGCCTCGGCCTCGGCCACGTCGGCCTCATAGGGCTCGGAATCGATGGAGACGAGCAGTTCGCCCTCCCGCACCAGAGCGCCCTCGCGGAAATGCACCGCCTTGATGGCGCCGGCGACGCGGGAGCGCACTTCAACCCGCTCCACCGCCTCCAGACGGCCGGAGAAGGTGTCGAACAGGCGGGTGTCGCGCTGCTCGACGGTGGCCACCGAGACCGGCACGGCCGGCGGAGCCGCCGCCGCAGCAGCGGCGGGCTTGTCGGCGTGGGCGCCGCCCTCCTTGGGCAGGCCGTAGAGCACGCCGAACACCGCGAAGAGCGCGGCGGTGCCGAGCAGCAGGGCTTCCCGGAGACGGGACTTCTTCGCGGCGGGCCTGGTGGAGGCGGACTCAGGGGTGGGGGGCGTGTCGTTCGGGGCGGAAGTCTGGGCGGAAGTCTTGGCGGTCATGGGGGCAGTCCTTGGCGGTCGGTCTGTCAAAGGACGGCCGGATCGGCCTTGAGCCGACCGGACCGTGAAGCGGGACGCGTGGAAACGAAGAAATCGCGGAACAGGTCGCGCATGGCGCCTGTCCAGGCGGCCGGTTTCGGCGCTGGACACGAGATGCTGTCGGGCCATTCGGTCGGCCCCTTCAGGATGTGCACGCAGGTCGGCACGCCGGCCGAGGCGAGCGCGTCGGCGTAACGCCGGCTCTCGTCGCACATGGGACAGTCCTCCGCGCTCACCACCAGAGCCGGCGGCAGAGCGCCGAGGCGGGAGGAGGCGAGGGGCGCGGCATAGGGATGGGCGGCCTTCTCGGGCGAGCCGAGATAGGTCTGCCAGCCGTCCGCCCACTTGCAGCCGCAGCTGCCGGCATCGGCGCGGCGGATGGAGGCGGTGGCGAGGCTGGGGTCGAGCATGGGCGAGACGAGGATCTGCCCGGCGATGGGAGGGGAACGCTGGTCACGCGCCATCATGGCGAGGCCGGCGGCGAGGTTGCCACCCGATTCCTCCCCGGCGAGATAGAGCGGCGCGCCGCGCCCCGCGAGGGCGGCCCGGCGGCGGTAGACGTCAGTGACGGCGGCAAACAGCGCGGTGAGGGCGAAGGGGAAGGGGTGCTCGCAGGCGAGCGGATAATCCGCCGAGACCACCACCGCCCCGGCCGCCGCGAGGACGCCGGAGATATAGGCCCCGCACTCCAGCGTGCCGCCAGTGAAGGCGCCGCCGTGCAGGTGGAAGACGAGCGGTGCCGACCCCTTCTCCGGCCGCGACCCATAGAGCCGCGCCGGCAGCGCGCCGGTCCCGGTCTCGAGGGTGATGGTCTGGCTGGTCGGGGTCATCTGTCTCGTCCTTTTGGGCGGTAAACCATTCCCCGGCTCTCACGCCCTTGTGCGATGCGGAAACCATATTGGCGATCTAGAAGGGGATAAATCGCCAGTTCGTGAGTTCATTGTTCATGATTGGGAACAATGACGCATTCAAGGGCTTCGCATGGACCAGCTTGCTGCAATGCGCGCATTCACCCGGGTTGTGGAAACGGGCAGTTTCACCCGCTCCGCCGATCTCCTGAGGATGCCGAAGGCGACGCTCACCAAGCATATCCAGACGCTTGAGGGGCACCTGCAGACCCGCCTCCTCAACCGCACCACGCGCCGGGTGACGGTAACGCCGGACGGGGCGGCCTATTACGAGCGGGCGCTCGCCATTCTCCATGACATCGACGAACTGGACGGCTCCCTCTCCTCCGCGCAGGCGGTGCCGCGCGGCAAGCTGCGCATCGACATCTCGCCTTCGCTGGCGACGCGACTGCTGATGCCCGCCTTGCCGGACTTCCTGGAGCGCTATCCCGACATTGCGCTGGACGTGGGGTGCACCGACCGTCCGGTGGACCTCCTGGGCGAAAACGTGGACTGCGTGATCCGCGTCGGCGAGATCCAGGATCCGAACCTCGTGGCGCGGCGCATCGGTGTGCTGCGCTTCGTCACGGCGGCGTCGCCCGGCTATCTCGCGCGCTACGGCACGCCCCGGCATCCCCTCGATTTCGAGGAGACGCACAAGCTCATCCGCTACTTCAGCCAGCAGAGCGGGCGCTACCACCCCTTCGACTTCACGCGCGGCGACGAGGTGGTGGAGCTGACCGGGCGCTACAGCGTCGCCACCAATGACGGCAACGCCTATATCGCCGCCGCGTTGGCCGGGCTCGGCGCGGTCATGTCACCGGTGTTCCAGGTGGAGGAGCACCTCGCCTCGGGGGCGCTGGTGCCCATCCTCACCGAGTGGGCGGCCGGGGAGATGCCCATCCACGTGGTCTATCCGCCGAGCCGCCACCTCACCAGCCGGCTGCGGGTGTTCGTGGACTGGGTGGCCGAACTCTTCGCCCGCTCCGAGGTCACGCGTCGCCGGGCGGCGTGAGGGTGGCGCGGTCGGTGTCTTCTTTCGAGCTTCCTTTCACGCCGTCATCGCCCGCCTTGTGCGGGCGATCCACGGTGGGGCGAGGCGGGTGCTGGACGCCCATCATCGGACGACTGGCGGGGTGGATGGCCCGGACGAGCCGGGCCATGACAGTCCTGCGGGGATCGTTCGGGATGGTAATTCCTCAATCGTCCGAATAGCGCTGCTCGGACCACGGGTCGCCGCGCATGTGGTAGCCGCGCTCTTCCCAGAAGCCGGCCTTGTCACGGGCGATGAACTCGATGGCCTTGATCCACTTGGCGCTTTTCCAGAAATAGAGGTGCGGCACCACGAGGCGCGCGGGGGCGCCGTGTTCCTGCGTCAGCGGGCGGCCTTCCCAGCTGTGGGCGATGAGGGCGTCCTCGGAGGCGAAATCGGCCAGCAGCAGATTGGTGGTGTAGCCGTCATAGCTGTGCAGCATCACCGCCGTGGCGTGCGGGGCGGGGCGCACGGCTTCCAGCAGGTCGCGGGTGAGCACCCCTTCCCATGTATTGTCGTAGCGCGACCAGGTGGTCACACAGTGGATGTCGCTGAGGCTGCGGCTCTGGGGCAGGGCCGAGAAGGCGGCCCAGTCCAGCGAGAGGGCGGTCTCCACCGCGCCGGTGACATCGAGGCGGAAGGATTCCCGCGTCACCACCGGCTGGAGCCCGAGGTCGAGCACCGGCCAGTCGCGCACCAGATGCTGGCCGGGCGGCAGGCGCTCGGCATCCGGGCGGGCGATGCGGCCGGTGAGGAAGCGGCCTTCCTCGGCCCAGCGTTGCTTGGTGGTGGTGAGCTTGGTGTCGGGGGGAAGCGCGTCTTCGCTCATGGTGGGCAGCTCCAGGCGAACGGAGCCGCATGATGCCACGTCGACGGCTATCGGGAAATCGCCCGGCTTGCCCTGTCGCCGCATGTGTGGGAGAGGCACGCCCGAAGGACCGGTGACACCATGAGCATGGCCGAGACCGGCGGGGCGGCCCCCGCCGCATTCCCTGATCTTCTGCCCGCCTTGCGGCCGCTCCTGCCGGACCTGCGCGGCACGCTGAACGCCAATGCGCCGCTTGCCGATTTCACCTGGTTCCGCGTCGGTGGCCCCGCCCAGCTCCTGTTCCTGCCGGCCGATGCCGACGACCTCGCCTGTTTTCTGTCCCACATCCCGGCTGATCTTCCGGTGACGGTGATCGGCCTCGGCTCCAATCTCATCGTGCGCGATGGCGGTGTGCCCGGCATCGTGATCCGTCTCGGCCGTGGCTTCACCGACGTGAGCGTCGATGGCACGCGCATCGTCGCCGGCACCGGCGTGCCGGATGTGAAGGTGGCGCGCGCGGCGGCGGATGCGGGGCTTGCCGGCTTCTCCTTCCTGCGCGGCATTCCCGGCGCCATCGGCGGTGCCCTGCGCATGAACGGCGGCGCCTATGGCGGCGAGACCAAGGACGTGCTGGTGGAGGCGGAAGGCGTCACCCGCGCCGGCGCGAAGGTGCGGTTCACCAATGCGGAGATGGGATTCACCTACCGCCATTGCGGCGTGCCGGATGACGTGATCTTCACCCGCGCCACCTTCGAGGGCCGCCCCGGGGATCCCGCGGAGATCGCCGCCGAGATGGCCAAGATCACCGAGAGCCGGGAGGCGACCCAGCCCATCAAGAGCCGCACCGGCGGCTCCACCTTCAAGAACCCGCCGGGGACCAGCGCCTGGAAGCTGGTGGACGCCGCCGGCTGCCGGGGGCTCACCATCGGCCGTGCGCAGGTGTCGGAGCTGCACACCAATTTCCTCATCAACCTCGGTGGCGCCACGGCGGCGGAGATCGAGGGGCTGGGCGAAGAGGTGCGCCGGCGGGTGAAGGACAATTCCGGCGTGACGCTGGAGTGGGAGATCAAGCGCATCGGGCTTCCGCTCTCCCCCGTCTGAGCCATTAGCAAAACCTAAAACCGGACCGCGCCATGGTGCTGGCGCAAAGCTGCTCTCTTCAGAGCAGGCGCCGGCGCGCGCCGGTAACGGAACGGGAATGACGTCGATGGCCAAACACGTGGCGGTGCTGATGGGCGGATGGTCCTCCGAGCGGGAGGTATCGCTCAATTCGGGCGCCGCCTGCGCCGCCGCCCTGGAAGGCGCCGGCTACCGCGTGACGCCCGTCGATGTGGGCCGCGATGTCGCCGAGGTGCTGGCGCGCCTCAAGCCGGACGTGGTGTTCAACGTGCTGCACGGCGCGCCGGGCGAGGACGGCACCATCCAGGGCATCCTCGAAATCCTGCGCATTCCCTACAGCCATTCCGGCGTACTGGCCTCGGCGCTGGCCATGGACAAGGCACAGGCGCGCATCATGCTGGCCGCGGCCGGCGTGCCGGTGGCCAAGGGCGGGCTGGTCAGCCGTGCCGCGGCCGCCAAGGCCCATGCCATGGAACGGCCCTACGTGCTGAAGCCCAATACCGGCGGCTCCAGCGTCGGCGTCTTCATCGTGCGCGAGGACCAGGAGCACCCGCCGCAGGAATTGACGCGCGAGGACTGGACCCTCGGTGAAAATCTTCTTGTGGAGGAATTTATTGCCGGGCTCGAGCTGACCTGCGCCGTGATGGGCGACAAAGTCTTCGATGTCATTGAAATCGAATCGACCCAGGCGTTTTACGATTACGAAAGCAAGTATGCACCGGGCGGCTCTCGTCACATCCTTCCCGCGCGCATTTTACCCGAAATTTACCAACGGGTGCAGATGTTAAGCCTCACGGCGCATCGAGCTCTCGGGTGCCGGGGGGTGTCGCGGAGCGATTTTCGCTTCGACCCGTCGAAGGGCGATGCCTCTGGCCTCGTCTGTCTCGAGGTCAACACCCAGCCCGGCATGACGCGGACGTCTCTGGTGCCAGAACTGGCCGCTCACGCGGGCATCTCATTCGGCGAGCTTGTGACATGGATGGTGGAGGACGCGTCGCTGGATCGCTAGGACCCCGCCCCGGCGCGGGCAGGCGACCCCCGCAGCGCCCCGGTGCAGGCTATGGGGCAAGGCCCGATGCCGCGCCCCGCGCCCCTGCGCCGCCCCCCGGGCGGCACAAGCGCCTCGCCATCGATCCCCGGCCCGCCAGCCGCCTCGCGCTTTTCCTGCGCCGCCTGTCGGTGCGCATGTCCACCTCGCGCCTCGGCCGGCGCAGCGCCAGTCTCCTCGCCATCGCGGTGATCGGAGGCTTCTCCGCCTACGGCACCGTGCTCGGCGGCCATGTGGAGGAGGCGAAGGGCATCGCCATCGACGTGGCGGACGCCGCCGGCAACCTCGCCGGCTTCAAGGTGAAGGAAGTCAACATCTCCGGGCACAATCACGTCACGCCCGCGCAGATCCTGGAGACGGCGGGCATCAAGTCCTCCACCTCCATCCTGTTCCTGAACGCGGACGAGATGCGCGCCCGGCTCGAATCGCTGCCGTGGATCGCCAGCGCCAGCGTGCGCAAGTTCTATCCCGACCGGATCGAGATCGCGGTCTCCGAGCGTCAGGCCTATGCGCTCTGGCAGATCAACGGCGAACTCAAGGTGATCGCCCGCGACGGCACGCCCATCGCACCCTATTCGGACGATCCGCGCTACGTGCAGCTGCCCATCGTGGTGGGTGAAGGCGCGCAGAATCATGTGGGCGAGATCGTCGATGTCCTCGCCCGCCTGCCCGCCCTCAAGGAGCAGGTGCGCGCCGCCATCTTCGTCGCGGAGCGACGCTGGACGCTGAAGACGCGCAACGGCATCGACGTGCGCCTGCCGGAAGAGAATCTGGAGGGGGCTCTCGTCGCCCTCATGGACCTCGACCGCGAGAAGAAACTGCTCAGCCGCGACATCACCATCGTCGACCTCCGCCTGCCGGATCGCGTGGTGGTGCGCCAGTCCGACGCTGCTGCCGCCGCCCGTGCCGAAATGCTCAAGGCCCGCGCCAAGTCAAAGAAGGGAGGCCCCGCATGAGGGGACGGCTCGCCCAGGGCTTCGCACCCAAGATGCGCCCGCTGCCGCCGAAGAAGGGCGGCATCGTCGGGGTGCTGGACATCGGCACCAGCAAGGTGGTCTGCGCCATCGCCCGCCTGAAGCCGCGCGGCGCATCGGACGTGCTGACGCGCCGTACCCACGCCATCGACGTGCTCGGCATCGGCCACACCCGCGCCCACGGCATCAAGGGTGGTGCGGTGGTGGACATGGCCAAGGCGGAACTCGCCATCCGCCAGGCGGTGGACATGGCCGAGCGCGCCTCGGGCGTGCAGATCGCCTCGGTGGTGGTCGGCGTTTCCGGCGGCCGGCTTGCCTCCCAGCATTACGAGGCCGCGGTGCGCCTCTCCGCCCCGGCGGTGGAGGAATTCGACATCCGCCGCGTGCTGGAAGCCGCCTCCACCTACGCGGTGGGCGACGGCCGCGCCGTGATGCACGCGCTGCCGGTGGGCTATTCGCTGGACGGCCGGCGCGGCATCGGTGAGCCGTGCGGCATGCTTGGGCGCGAACTCGGCGCCGACATGCATGTCATCACCGCCGACCTCACCGCGCTGAAGAATCTCGTGCTGTGCGTCGAGCGCTGCCATCTCTCCATCGAGGCCATGGTAGCGGCGCCCTATGCGGCGGCGCTCTCCTCGCTCACCGACGACGAGATGGAACTGGGCGTCACCCTCATCGACATGGGGGCTGGCACCACCACCTTCTCCATCGTCGCCGGCGGCCATTGTCTCTACGTGGACGGCGTGGCGCTGGGCGGCCAGCACATCACCAACGATGTCGCCCGCGGGATGCCCGCGCGGCTCGCCGATGCCGAGCGCCTGAAGGCGCTGCACGGGGCCGTGGTGGCGGTCTCCTCCGACGACCACGACATGCTGACTGTGCCGCCCCTGTCGGGTGATTCGCGCGACCAGCCGCACATGGTTCCCAAGTCCCGGCTCGTCACCATCGTGAAGCCGCGGGCGGAGGAAATCGTCGAACTGTTGCGCGATCGCCTCAGGGCCTCCGGCCATGCCGGGGATGCCGGCCGGCGCATCGTGCTCACCGGCGGCGCGGCGCAGCTTCAGGGGCTTGCCGATCTCGTGGCGCGGGTCATCGGCCCGCAGGTCAGAATCGGCCGCCCGCTTGGCGTTTCCCGTCTTCCCGAGGCGGCGCGTGGCGCGGCCTTCGCGGTGACGGCAGGTCTTCTCGTCTATCCGCAGGTGGCAGGGCTCGAACACTTCGAGCCGCGCCGGCGGCAGGCGGCAGTGGGCGAGGGACCGGGCTATTTCGGTCGCGTTGGCCGCTGGCTGAAGGACAGCTTTTAGACATGGTTAACGAAAGCTGCCGTAACAAAGAGGTCATCAAGGATTCGCGAGCGGCGGACAGGGCCGATCGGGACGGAGCAATAGCATGACGATCAACCTTCAGATGCCCGACATTCGTGAGCTTCGTCCCCGGATCACGGTGTTCGGTGTGGGCGGCGCCGGCGGCAACGCCGTTAACAACATGATCACCTCCGGGCTCCACGGCGTGGAGTTCGTGGTGGCGAACACCGATGCCCAGGCCCTCGCCCTCACCAAGGCCGAGCGCGTGGTGCAGATGGGCGTGGCGGTGACCGAGGGTCTCGGCGCCGGCTCCCAGCCCGAGGTCGGCCGCGCCGCCGCCGAGGAAGTCATCGACGAGATCCGCGATCACCTGTCCGGCTCGCACATGGTGTTCATCACCGCCGGCATGGGCGGTGGCACCGGCACCGGCGCTGCCCCCGTGGTGGCTCGCGCGGCCCGCGAGCTCGGCATCCTGACCGTCGGCGTGGTGACCAAGCCCTTCCACTTCGAAGGCCAGCGCCGCATGCGCGTCGCCGAGCACGGCATCAGCGAGCTGCAGAAGAGCGTCGACACCCTCATCGTCATCCCGAACCAGAACCTGTTCCGGGTGGCGAACGAGAAGACCACCTTCGCCGACGCCTTCGCCATGGCCGACCAGGTGCTCTATTCGGGCGTCGCCTGCATCACCGACCTGATGGTGAAGGAAGGCCTCATCAACCTCGACTTCGCCGACGTGCGCGCCGTGATGCGCGACATGGGCAAGGCCATGATGGGCACGGGCGAAGCCTCCGGCGACAAGCGCGCCATCCAGGCCGCCGAGGCCGCCATCGCCAACCCGCTGCTGGACGAGACCTCCATGCGCGGCGCCGGCGGGCTGCTGATCTCCATCACCGGCGGCAAGGACATGACCCTGTTCGAGGTCGACGAGGCGGCGACCCGCATCCGCGAGGAAGTGGACCCCGACGCCAACATCATCCTCGGCGCGACCTTCGACGAGATGCTCGACGGCATCATCCGCGTCTCGGTGGTGGCCACCGGCATCGACCCGGCGGTGATCCCCGAGCAGCTGCAGCCGGTCGCCGACCGCTTCCCCGATCTGGGTGGTCGCAAGATCTCCAACGCCGGCCGGGCTGCCGTCGAGGCCACCCGCGAGGCGCAGATCCGCAGCGCCGTGGCCGCGATCCAGGCCGAAGACCTGATCGCCATGGAAGACGCCGCCCAGAAGGGACAGGCGCCGCAGGCCTATGCGCCCCAGGCCTATGCCCCGCCGGCTCAGTCCCAGCAGGCCCCGGCCGACCGCGCCGTCGCCATCGACGACGTGACCATCCGCACCGCGCCGCCCAAGCCCACCTATTTCGCCGAGCCGGAGCCCGCGCCCCAGCCCGCGCCGATGGTGGAGGACGAGTTCGCCCCCTACATCCCGCCGGCCGGCCAGCGTCCGCGTTCCCCGCGCATGCCCCGCGTCGACGAGCTGCCGCTGCCCGCGCAGAACCAGATCCGCGCCCAGCGGGGCGAGCCGCCGGTGGAGCAGGCCCAGCCGGACAAGAAGCGCATGACGCTGCTGCAGCGCCTCGCCCACGTCGGTCGCCGCGAGGAGCCGGAACCCGAGCCCGCGCGCCGCGAGCAGCCCAGCATGCGCGCTCCCGAGCGCCGTCCCGAGCAGCAGCGTCCCGATCCCCGCGCCGAAGGCCGTGGCGAGCCGCGCGATGCCCGCCCGACCATGCCCCCGCGCGGCGGTGAGCCGCCGGTGTCCGAGTTCGCCAAGCGTCCGCCCATGCGTCCGGCCGCCGAGGTGCCCTCGCGTCCCGGCCCGCACCATGACGACGACCAGCTGGAAATCCCGGCCTTCCTGCGCCGTCAGGCGAACTGAGGTCCGGCGAACGGACGTTCGATGAAAGTTCGGCCGGCGCCGGTCTCCCCGGTGCCGGCTGCCGGCCCCCCTGCCGCCCTTTTCGCGGCCAATCCGCGGCAACCGATTTGCTCGCCCACGGGCGGCTTCGAGACGCCCGGACCCTGTGGCTTTCGCGCCACATCTCTCCCGATTCGATTGCCCGGGACCCTCCGAACGGCTGTAACAGAGGCCTGTCCGGCGCCCTGAAACTTGCCACTAACTATTTGATAGTTAATCAGAAATTGAGAAAGGGCGTTCGTAACAGAGGGTAAGCAAGCGTGATTTGGCGTCACCCCCCGTGACGACTAGGGTGCACCCATCCTGAGGGACCGACTCGCCGACCGTGTTGACAATTTCTTTGTACAACCGGGGCGAAAGTTGGGACCCAAGGTGAAGGTTTGAGGGAAGGAGTGCGGCAGGCGGGACACACCCGTTAGCCGGAAACTTCCCCGAAACGGGACGCACCAAAGATGCAGACCACTCTGGCTCGCGAAATCGCACTCAAGGGTGTCGGCGTTCACGCCGGGGTCGAAGCGACCATCACCCTGAAGCCCGCGTCCGCGAACACTGGTGTCGTCTTCATCCGCTCCTTCGCCGATCAGGCGCCCCGCAAGGCCACCGTCAGCCGCCGTTCCGTTCAGGCCACCGACCTCGCCACCGTTCTCGGTGATCGCTCCGGCGCCCTTGTCTCCACCGTCGAGCACGTCCTCGCGGCCCTGAGCGGCCTCGGCGTGGACAATGCCACGGTCGAGATCGACGGCCCCGAAGTTCCGATCCTCGACGGCAGCGCGGGCGATTTTGTGGCCGCCATCGATGCCGCCGGCGTCACCGAAGTGCGCGGCCGCCGCAAGTTCCTCAAGGTGCTCAAGCCCGTCCGCGTCGAGAACGGCGCGTCCTTCGGCGAGCTTCTGCCCTACGAAGCCGGTTTCCGCCTCGAGGTGGAGATCGAGTTCGGCCACGATCTGATCGGCCGCCAGCGCTTCGCCGCCACCATGTCTCCGGCCGTGTTCCGCCGCGAACTGGCGCCCGCCCGCACCTTCGGCTTCCTGAGGGATGTGGAGCGTCTGCGCTCTGCCGGCTACGCCCGCGGCGCCGCCCTTGAGAACACCGTCTGCCTCGACGAGAGCGGCGTGCTGAACCCCGAGGGTCTGCGCTTCTCCGACGAGTTCGTCCGCCACAAGGCGCTCGACGCGGTGGGCGATCTCGCCCTCGCCGGCATGCCCCTGCTGGCGCGCTACCGCTCCTTCCGCGGCGGCCACAAGCTGAACTTCCAGGTGGTGGACGCCCTGCTCGCCGACCGCGCCAACTATGCCCTCGTCGAGGCTCCGGTCCGGCCCGTCCGCGACACCGTGGGCGCCGAAATGGGCGTCTCCAGCCCGGTCCCGGTGTTCGCCCCGGAAATCTGATCTTCCAATCGGGTCTTCCTCATCCTGAAGCTGCGGCGCCCCCTCGGGCGCCGCTTCTGTTTTGGCCTGGGCCGGTCGCCTCGGCCCGGAGGGCGAGGCCGGCCGCGCGCTTGCGAAGTCTTAACCCCGTTCCGATTTAGATGCCGCTCGCCCTCGCGCTGCGTGAGCCGGCGTGGCGGGGCGGCCACACTCTCGCCGCCGAAGGCACGCGCGAGCGCCCGCCGCCACATTGCCGACTGAAAGCACCGATAGCGCGGAGGGGCTGTTTTCCTGCCGTGGCCATGGGCGCGGGGGTCGAGGTATTCCGGACGCGCGCAGGCAGTGCCTGCCGTGGCCCGAAATGGGGGGAAACGAGCAGGGAGCGTGTCGAGGAGTGGGGCGGATATGCCCGGCTGGCGGATTGCCGGCCGTGCGGTTTTCCCCGGCGCGATCCTTCGGTTACAAGCGGCGCCTTGAGGCGCGGGACGGAAGCTGAACCGTGATGCGATTCTTGAACGATGTCCTGCCCATGCGCGCCCTCCTGCGTGGTGCCGCGCTGACGGCTGCGCTCGTGCGCGGCGGGATGCTGGTGCTTGCCGTGGCCATGGGTCTCCTCGTCTCCGGCTGCGCCAGCGACAAGGACGACACCATTCCCCCCGACGAGCCGGCCGAGAAGATCTACAACGAGGGCCTGACCCTGCTGCGCCGGCAGGAGCCGGAAAAGGCGGCCAAGCGCTTCGAGGATGTGGACAGGACCCACCCCTATTCGGAATGGGCGCGCAAGGCGCTGCTCATGACCACCTATTCCTATTTCGAGGCGGGCAAGTACGACGAGGCGATCGGCGTCGGAAAGCGCTACATTGCGCTCTACCCGGGCTCGGCCGACGCCGCCTACGCCCAGTATCTCGTCGCTTCGGCGCTCTACGAGAACATTCCCGACATCACCCGCGACCAGCGCAAGACGCGCCAGGCCCTCGACGCGCTCGAGAACGTGGTGCGCAAGTATCCCAACACCGAGTACGCCGCCACCGCCAAGCGGAAGATCGAGGTCGCCCGCGACCAGCTCGCCGGCAAGGAGATGGCCATCGGCCGCTACTATCTGGAGCAGCGCAACTACACGGGCGCCATCAACCGCTTCAAGGTGGTCGTGACCCAGTACCAGACGACCCGGCAGGTGGAGGAAGCCCTCTATCGCCTCACCGAGTGCTACATGGCCATGGGCATCGTCGGCGAGGCGCAGACGGCCGCGGCCGTGCTTGGCTATAACTTCCCCGACAGCTCGTGGTATAAGGACGCCTACAAGCTGGTTCAGTCCGGAGGGGCCGAGCCGCAGGAGAACAAGGCGTCCTGGATCAGCCAGGCGTTCAAGAAGATGGGGCTTGGCTGATATTCCATGCTGGCGACGCTCTCGATCCGGGACATCGTCCTTATCGAGAAGCTCGATCTCACCCTGTCGGAGGGCCTCACGGTCCTGACCGGTGAGACGGGTGCCGGCAAATCGATACTGCTCGATGCCGTGTCCCTCGCCCTTGGCGGGCGGGGCGACGGCGCCCTGGTGCGCCACGGCCAGCCCAAGGGGCAGGTGACGCTCACCTTCGATCTCTCCGCCGACCATCCAGCCCACGCCATCCTCGCCGCAGCCGAGCTGCCCGACGAGGGGCCACTGGTGATTCGCCGCATCCAGATGGCCGACGGGCGCACCCGCGCCAGCGTCAACGAGGAGGCGGTGAGCGTGCAGACGCTGCGCCTCATCGGATCGAGCCTCATCGAGCTGCACGGCCAGCATGACGACCGCGCCATGGTGGACGCCGCGAGCCACCGGCTCCTGCTCGATGCCTTCGGCACCCTCACCGGCAAGGTCACGGCCGTGGGCGACCTGTGGCGCGCGTGGCGCGCTGCGCTCGCCGAAGCGAAGGACGAACGGGAGCGGCTGGAAATCGCCGCCCGCGAGGCCGACTTCATTCGCCACGCGGTGGAAGAGCTCTCCGCGTTGGGCCCGGAGCCGGGCGAGGAACTCGCGCTTTCCGAGCGGCGCACCGCCATGATGCGCTCGGAGAAGATCGCCGGCGATCTCGACGAGGCGCTGGATGCGGTCTCCGGCGGCAGCTCGCCCGTGCCGTCGCTGGCCGCCGCCGTGCGCCGGCTGGAGCGCCGGGCCGGCGACGCCCAGGCATTGGTGCGTCCGGCCGTCGAGGCCATCGACCAGGCGCTTGATGCGCTGGAGACGGCGCGCCAGCATCTGGAAGCCGCCCGCGCCGATGCCGATTTCGATCCGCGCGAGCTGGAGCGCATCGAGGAGCGGCTGTTCGCGCTCCGGGCGGCCGCCCGCAAATATCATGTCAGCGCCGACGATCTGCCGGCCCTCGCCGCCCGCTATCAGTCCGATCTGGAGCGCCTCGACCGCAGCGCCGCGACGCTGGCGCGGCTGGAAGCGAGCGTGACCGAGGCTGAGGCCGCCTATCGGACCGCCGCCGAGGACCTTTCCCGCGCGCGCCACAGCGCCGCCGCCGTGCTCGACAAGGCGGTTGCGGCGGAGCTGCCGCCGCTCAAGCTGGAACGGGCGAGCTTCATCACCCGCGTCACCACCGACCCCGCCGCGGCGGGACCGGGCGGACAGGACCAGGTGGAGTTCTGGGTGCGCACCAATCCCGGCACGCGACCCGGCGCGCTGATGAAGGTGGCCTCCGGCGGCGAGCTGGCGCGCTTTCTCCTGGCGCTGAAGGTGGTGCTGGCGGATCGCGGCTCGGCCCCGACGCTGATCTTCGACGAGATCGACACCGGCGTGGGCGGCGCGGTGGCGGACGCCATCGGCCAGCGCCTCGGCCGTCTCGCCGAGCGGGTGCAGGTGCTGTGCGTGACCCACGCGCCGCAGGTGGCCGCCCGCGCGCGCAACCACCTCCTCATCGCCAAGGCGAGCGCCCTGGACGTGGTGGACCCGGATGCGCCGGTGACCACCCGCGTCAACGCCCTCACCGCCAGCACGCGGCGCGAGGAGATCGCCCGCATGCTCGCCGGCGCGACCGTGACGCAGGAGGCCCGGGCCGCAGCCGACCGCCTGCTGAAGGCGGCGCGCTAATCTCTTTTCCGAGCGTCCTTTAGTCCGAATCCGGCTTCGATTGCCGCATGGATTTCACCTGACCCCGCCGGTCCTTGGCGGCAAGGCGCCGCTCCTTGGAGGCGAGGGTGGGACGCGTGGGCCGTCGCACCGGCATGACCACGGTGGCGGCGCGGATCAGCTCCACCAGCCGCTCGATGGCATCTTCCCGGTTGCGTTCCTGGGTGCGGAAGCGCTGGGCCTGGATGACGATGACGCCATCCTGCGTCATGCGCCGGCCGGCGAGGCGGGCGAGGCGCATCTTCACGCCCTCCGGCAGGTTGGGCGAGCGCGCCGCATCGAAGCGCAGCTGGACCGCGCTCGATACCTTGTTGACGTTCTGCCCGCCCGGCCCGGACGCGCGCACGAAGGCGAGTTCGATCTCGTCCTCGGCGATGGCGATGCGGGGCGTGATCTCGATCATGGCGCCCTCTCCTGAGGGCGCAGCTTATGCACGGCCCGGCGCGGCCTGCCAACGCTCAGATGGCGTGGCGATTCGCGGTGGGGCCGAAATGCTCCACATAGCGCGGGCTGATGACCGAGACCGGAAGGATGATGAGCACATCCGTGGTGCCGAACTGGTGGTCCACCACCGCGCCGTCGCCGACGAAGCCGCCGAGCCGCAGATAGCCCTTGATGAGGGGCGGCAGCGCCTGCAGCGCCTTCTTCATGTCGATGTCGGCCTTGGCGATCCGGTTCATGGAGACGTGCCGTCCCTCGACGGCCCGCGCGCGCCACTCTTCCGGGGCCATGGCGTTGTGGTGCAGGAAGGACAGCGGCAGGTCGAGTTCCGCCGGGTCGGTGCCCTCAAGGCTGGCGCAGCCGAACATGGCGTCGATCTTGTTGCGCAGGATGTAGGTCCACACCCCGTGCCACAGCAGTTCGACGGTCCGCTTGTTGCGGTAGGGCTTGAGCACGCAGGAGCGGCCGAGTTCCAGGAAACGCAGGGTCGGATGGGCGGCGATGACCCCGCCCACATCGAACTCACCCTGGGTGTAGAAACCGCCGTGGCGGTTCGCCACCTCCTGCCGCAGCAGGCGATAGGTGCCCACCACCTTGGGCTTGCGCCGACCGAGCACGATCTTCCCGGCGTCGTGGTCCAGCACGAGGATGTGGTCGCAGATGGTGTCGAAGCTGTCCATGTCGCGCCGGGCGAGGCGCGTGGTGGCGTCGGGGGTGGCCGACATCTCCTCGTAGAACACCTTGTAGCGCAGGCGCTGGGCGCGACGCACGTCGCGCGCGGTGCGGGCGAGCCGCACCTCCAGCGCGCCGAGCCGGCCGAGGACGATGCTCTCCGGCGCGGTCGGCACGGCGTCGCGGTGGCGCAGGCCGGAATAAGCGCGGAAATCCGTCACCAGCTTCTGCGGCGCCGGCATGGCAGGGCGCGCGCCGGGTGCAGCGTGCTGCGGCCGCAGGAAAGGGAAGGCACCGGGCTCGGTGCCGAACATGGGCGCGGCGCCCTCGCGACCGAAATCCTTCTTCAGGTCCTTGGCGAAATCGCGGGCGAAATCCCGCGCCGCGTCGCGGGCGACGTCGAAGCCGCGGCCGAACAGGGCTGGCAGGTTGAAGCCGGGATCCGGCTGTCCCATTCTTTTCATCGCAACGAGCCCCACTCCGGGCCGCCGCCGACGGCGGGCGTGCCTCACCCAACGCTTGGTATCGCTCCTCCGCCCGTGCGCCGTCCAGAGCGTAACTGCCCGGCCGACGCGCCGCACTGGCTGCGAGGAGCGACCTGGAAGTTGCCCCGCTTCAGGCGGGTGCCCAGGACTTGAACGCCAGCATCACCATAGTTTTCCGACGCGATTGTGACAATGGGTGGCCCCGCCGCGCCAGCGCCTCGCGATCCCGCCTTGCCGCTACGGCGCCTCAGGTGATAGCGGCAGGCTCCCGGCGCGTCCGCGCCTGTGATTCGTTGGGGGGACGACATGATTTCCACGCGCATGCACCTTTCGGCCGCGCTCCTTGCCGGCCTCGCTCTTGTGGCGCCGGTGGGCGCTCAGGCGCAGCAGCGTCCGATGCCGGTCGAGGTGACCCAGGTGATCGTGCAGGGCATCGGGCAGGTGAACGTGCTCGCCTACAAGGCCAAGTTCGTGTCGGCTGATCCCGTTACCCGTCGTGTGGTGCTGGAAGATCCCGCGGGCCGCCGCTGGGCGGTGATCGCGCCCCCGCTGCTGGGCGACCTCTCGCTCTACCGGGTGGGCGAGAACCTGCTCATCCGCGTGGCGCCGGGTGTCGTCACCGCGCTCGGCAAGGCGCACCAGGGCAAGCCGGGCGAAGTGATGGCGGAGGTCGTCATCACTGACGGCCTGCCGGGCTGGCCGGAGGGCTTCGGCATCCGCGAGGTCACGCTGACCTCTATCTTCGTGGGCCTCGACCCGGCCGCCGGTACCGTGACCTTCGAGGGGCCGGACGGCAACGTCCGCGTGGTGCGCGCCGCCAACGACAAGGTGCTGGCGGACGTGCAGAAGGTGCAGCCGGGCGACCTCGCCCAGATCACCTATATCGAGGGCCTCGCCGTCAACGCCATGCGCTGAGCCGGCAATCTGTCCGCTCCCGTCCGGCACCGTTGTGGTGCCGGACAATTTCTGCGCGGCAGCCGGTCTACGCCGCCACTCTAGGCCGCCGCCCTTGGCCGTTCCGCCGCGGCGCGATAGGCGAGGGCTTCCGCCAGATGGCGGCGGCCGACCCCGTCCGCGCCATCGAGATCGGCGAGGGTGCGCGCCACCTTTAGAACCCGGTGATAGCCGCGGGCGCTGAGCCGCATGGCGTCGGCGGCATCGCGAAGCAGGATCGCTCCGGCCGAATCGGGCGTCGCAACCGCCTCCAGCAAGGGTCCGGAAGCCTCGGCATTGGTGCGCACGTCCGGTCGGCCGAGGGCGGCATAGCGCTCCAGCTGGATCTCCCGCGCCATGGCGACGCGGGCCGCAATCTCCCGCGAGCCTTCGGCCGGGGCCGGCAGCACGAGGTCCGAGGCCGAGACCGACGGCACCTCGAGGTGGAGATCGATGCGGTCGAGGAAGGGTCCGGAGAGCCGCGCCTGATATTCGTCGGCACAGCGTGGCCCGCGCTTGCAGGTGAAGCCGGGCTCCCCGGCGCGGCCGCAGCGGCAGGGATTCATGGCGGCGATGAGCTGGAAGCGCGCGGGATAGGTGACGCGATGGTTGGCGCGGGCGATCAGGACCTCGCCCGATTCCAGCGGCTGGCGCAGGGAATCGAGCACCTGCGGCGTGAATTCCGGCAGTTCGTCGAGGAACAGAACGCCATTGTGGGCGAGCGAGACCTCGCCCGGCTTCGCCTTGGCGCCGCCGCCGACCATGGCCGCCATGCTGGCCGAATGGTGCGGCGCGCGGAACGGGCGGCGGTCCATCAGCGCGCCGTCCTCGATGGTGCCGGCCACCGAGGCGATCATGGAGACGTCCAGCATCTCGGCCGGCGACAACGGCGGCAGGATGGAGGGCAGGCGCTGCGCCAGCATGGACTTGCCGGCGCCCGGCGGTCCGACGAACAGGAGATTGTGGCCGCCGGCCGCGGCCACCTCCAGCGCCCGCTTGGCGGTCTCCTGGCCCTTCACGTCGCGGAGGTCGAGCATGGTGTCTCCCGGCGGCTTCATCCGTGGCTCGGGCCGGCCCATCACCTGGCGTCCGGTCATGTGGTTGGCGAGCTGGATGAGGGACTGCGGGGCGAGGATGTCCATGTCGGGGCTGGCCCAGGCGGCCTCTGCGCCGCACGGGGCGGGGCAGATGAGGCCGTGCCCGCGCGCATTGGCGCCGATGGCCGCCGGCAGCACGCCGGCTACGGCCGCGATGGCGCCGTCCAGGGCCAATTCGCCCACGACCGTGAAGCCGGCGAGGGCATCGCCGGGGATGGCGCCGATGGCGGCCATCAGCCCCAGCGCGATGGGCAGATCGTAATGGGAGCCTTCCTTGGGCAGGTCGGCAGGGGCGAGGTTCACGGTGATGCGCCGCGCCGGAAGGGCAAGCCCTGACGCGATGAGCGCTGCGCGCACCCGCTCCTTCGCCTCGGTCACGGCCTTGTCGGGCAGGCCGACGATGGTGAAGGCCGGCAGGCCGGCCGCCACATGCACCTGAACATCCACCGGGCGCGCCTCGACGCCCTCGAACGCGACTGTCGCCACCCGCTGGATCACAGCCGCCCCCTGCCTGCTGCCTGTCTGCATCTCAAGGTAGCGGAGGGCGGGCCCGCTCGCAAGAACGAAAGAGGAACAATCGTGCTTGCGTCAAACGCAGCCCCGGTTATGCTGGAGGTAGCAAGAGGATCGGGGAGATCAGCCATGGCCGCCGAAGGTGCAGGCGCGCGCAGTCACGAGGCCCATGTGGTCGAGATGTTCGGCCCGCAGGCCGCCGCCTATGTGGCGAGCGCTGTGCATGCGCGGGGTGCTGATCTCGATGCGCTCAAGGCCCTCGTGGAAGAGGCGCGGCCCGCCCGGTTGCTCGATCTCGGTTGCGGCGGTGGGCATGTGAGCTTCACCGCCGCGCCGTTCGCGGGCGAGGTGGTGGCCTACGATCTGTCCGAGGACATGCTGGGCGCCGTCGCTGCCGAGGCGAAGGCACGCGGGCTTGCGAACATCGCCACGCGGCAGGGCGTCGCTGAGCGCCTGCCCTTCGCCGACGGCAACTTCGACATGGTCGCCTCGCGTTACAGCGCGCACCACTGGCGGAATGTGCCGCAGGCCCTTGCCGAGGTGCGGCGAGTGGTGAAGGCGGGCGGCCAAGTGGTCATGATGGACGTGATCACCCCCGAATGGCCGGTGGCGGACACCTTCCTGCAGACGGTGGAATTGCTGCGCGATCCCTCCCACGGACGGGACTACAGCGCCTCCGAATGGAGCCGCATCGCCGAGGAGGCGGGGTACCGGGTGGTGCGCACGGCGCACCGGCGCCTCAGGCTGGAGTTCGCCTCCTGGGTGGCGCGCATCCGCACGCCGGAGCTGCATGTCGCCGCCATCCGCTCGCTGATGGCGGGCGCCAGCGCGGACGTGGCATCCCACTTCGAGTTCGAGCCGGACGGCTCCTTCTCCATCGACACGCTGACGCTGGAGCTGGAGACGGCCTGAACGGGCCTACTTTTTCTCCAGCATCAGGCGGCCCTGCTTCTGGATGAGGTCCTTCGCCTTGCGGGCGACCAGATCCAGCATGAAGGGCAGCTCCACGGAGAGGTGCACCGCGTCGTCCGCCACCTGAAGCTTGCCGCTCGCCGTCTGTCCCAGCGCGGCGATGCGGAAGTCCAGCTGCTCTCCGGTCCAGGTTTCCTCCAGGATGGAGATGTGGCGCGAGAAGCGGTCGCGCACGCCGGTCAGCCCCGCCTGGAGGCGCCGCGTCGCCTCGGCCTTGCCGAGGCGGTGGGGGATGGAGGCGGTGAAGGGCTGTCCCATGGTCGGTCCTGTGATGTCCGGGGGTGCGTCCTGACGGATAACGCCCGCAGCCGCACGGCGGTTCGCGCGGCGGGCCGAGGGCGCCGCCGCGTTGGTCTCGATTAGACGGTGGCCTCAGGCGGCGCGGCGGGCCTCGATGCGGTCCCAGATCTGCGCCGCGATGTCCGGCCCGCCCAGGCGCTTGATGGCGCGCAGGCCCGTGGGGGAGGTCACGTTGATCTCGGTGAGGTTGCCGTCGATCACGTCGATGCCGACGAAGATGAGCCCCTTCTCGCGCAGCGAGGGGCCGATGCGGGCGCAGATTTCCAGCTCGCGGTCGGTGAGGTCGGTGGGCCGCGCCGCGCCGCCACGCACCATGTTGGAGCGCAAGTCGCCCTCGCTCGGCACCCGGTTCACCGCGCCGGCCGCCTCGCCATCCACCAGGATGATGCGCTTGTCGCCGTGCTTCACCGCCGGCAGGAAGCGCTGGATCACCCACGGCTCGCGGAAGGTGGCGGAGAAGAGGTCGTAGAGCGAGCCGAAATTGAGGTCGTCGGCGGTGAGGCGGAACACCGCCGCGCCGCCGTTGCCGTAGAGCGGCTTCATCACCACGTCGCCGAACTCGGCACGGAAGGCCTTGATCTCGGCGAGGTCGCGGGAGATCAGGGTCGGCGGCATCAGGTCCGGAAATTCGGTGACGAAGATCTTTTCCGGCGCGTTGCGGACGTGGCCGGGGTCGTTCACCACCAAAGTCTTCGGGTGAATGCGCTCCAGAAGGTGGGTCGCCGTCACATAGGCCATGTCGAAGGGCGGGTCCTGGCGCATCAGCACCACGTCCATCTCGGTGAGGGGAATGCGCTCGCGCGCGCCGAGGGTGAAGTGGGCGCCGGCCTCGTCCTTCACGGTCAGCGGCTCCACGGCCGCGAACACTTGGCCGTCGCGCATGGCCATGCGGTCGGGCGTGTAGTGGAACAGTGCATGTCCCCGCCGCTGGGCCTCCAGAAGGAGGGCGAAGGTGGAATCCCCTTGAACATTGATGCTGGCAATGTGGTCCATCTGGACCGCGACCTTCAGGGTCATGGCAATCTCCCGCTGGCCCGATTGGGCCTCGCTGTCTCGGCTTTATCTATAGCCGGGCGGCGCGCGCCGCCACTCGGCTCAGAACTCCATTTCAAAAGCACCGGGCAGGTGCTCGGCCTCGCCCGTGCGGGCGAGGAGCACCGCGTCGAAGCGCATGTTCAGCATTGAAAGCTCCGGGTGCTCGGCGAGGTAGGCCTCGGCGGCCGCCGCAATGCGCCGGCGCTGGCGCGGCTGGAGGGAGAAGGCGGCATCGTCGAGCCGCGCCCGCAGCTTCACCTCGCAGAAGACGAGGAGGTCGCCCTGCCGGGCGATGAGGTCGATCTCGCCCGCCTTGGTGCGCACCCGCCGGCCGAGCACGTGGAAACCGTGGGCGCCGAGCAGGGTCGCGGCGCGTTCCTCCCCCGCGAGCCCGCGAGCGTGGGCGGCGCGGCGGCGCAGCTTGCCCGCGTCGGGTGGAGGGCCGGCCGGCGTCTCAGGCATCCGCGTCGGCGTCCCCGGGCTTTTCGTCTCCACGCGCCTGCGCGAGCGCGAGGGCGCGGGCATAGACCTCGCGCTTCGGCCGGCCGGTGGCGCCGGCGACGACCGCGACGGCATCCTTCAGAGACGTATCCTTGAGGGCGCGCAGGAGCGCCGCGTCCACGTCCGCATCGCCGGCCACCTCTTCCAGGGGCGGGCCGATGACGAGGACGATCTCGCCCTTGGGGTCGTCGGCGTCCGCATAGTGGGCGGCGAGGGTGGGCAGATCGGCGCGCCGCACCTCCTCGAACGCCTTGGTCAACTCGCGGCACACGGCGGCACGGCGCGGGCCGAGCACGTCGGCAAGGTCGGCGAGGCTCTCGGCGAGGCGGGGGCCGGTCTCATAGAAAACGAGGGTGCCCGGCACGGCGGCGAGGGCGGAGATGCGATTGCGGCGCTGGCCGGCCTTGGGCGGCAGGAAGCCGTCGAACAGGAAGCAGTCGGTGGGCAGGCCCGCCGCCACAAGGGCCGCGAGCAAAGCCGAGGCGCCGGGCACGGGATGCACGGGGAAGCCCAGCTCCGCCGCCTCCACCACCAGCTTGAAGCCGGGGTCCGACACCAGCGGCGTTCCCGCGTCCGAGATCAGCGCCACACGCTCGCCGGCGGCGAGGCGGGCCAGCAGCTTCGGCCGGGCGCTGGCGCCGTTGTGGTCGTGATAGGCCATGAGGTGGGTCTGGATGCCGTAGCGGTCCAGCAGCCGGCGGGAGATGCGGGTGTCCTCGCAGGCGATCACGTCGGCCGCCGCCAGGGTTTCCAGCGCGCGCACCGTCACGTCGGCGAGGTTGCCGATGGGCGTCGCGACCACGTGCAGGCCCGGCGCAAGGCCGGGGGCGGGCAGGGTGGAGCCGGCGAGGAGGAAGGTTTTCACGACACCTGCGGCGCGGCCTTCGGGGCGGCTGTGCGGGTGCGGACGATGGGGCGTGGTCATGACCCCACCATAGTCCCGCCCGCGCCGGACGGGAACGGCTCCGCCCGCATGGCATCACGCCATATGTCGCGCCGCAGCGACCACCGCCTGCCCCAAGGCGAGGCCGCCGTCATTGGCCGGCACCTCGGCGGGGATGAGAGGGGTGAGGCCGCGCGCGCGCAGCCGGGCGGCGGTCTCCTCCAGCAGCCGGGCATTCTGGAACACGCCGCCGGAGAGGGCGACGGCATGGGTACCGGCCTCGTCTGCCGCCTGCGCCGCGACGGAGACGAAGGCCTCGGCAAGCCCGGCATGGAAGGCGGCGGCCATATCCGGGAGCGGCCGGGCGGCGGCAAGGTCGGCGCGGAGGGCGCGCCAGAGCGGGGCGGGATCGATCTCGATGAGGTCATCCTGCGCGGAGATGGCGAACGGGTAGGGCGCGGCCTCCCCCGCCGCGACGGCCTCCAGCGCCATGGCCGCCTCGCCCTCGTGGGAGAGCCGGTCGGGCGCGAGGCCGAGGAGGGCGGCCACGGCATCGAATAGCCGGCCGGCGGAGGAGGCGAGGGGGGCATTGAGCCCCTTGTCCATCATCGCCCGCAGGGTCGGCACCGGCTTTCCGGCAAACAGCGCGGCGAGGCTGGCGTCGCCATCAACGACGGCGCGGCCGAGCGCCCGGTCGAGGTGCGCGAGCAGCACCCGCCACGGCTCGCGGCTCGCGGCATCGCCTCCGGCGAGTTGGATGGGGGAGAGGCGGGCGATGCGCCGGCTCTCGCGATAGTCGCAGACCAGCACCTCGGCGCCCCACACGGTGCCGTCGTCGCCCAGCCCCAGCCCGTCGAGGGCGATGCCCACCACCTTGCCGTCCGTGCGCCGCCAGCCGGTCTCGGCCATGGCGGCGGCGATGTGGGCATGGTGATGCTGCACGCTCTCCAGCTTGAGCCCGAGCGCCTCGGCGAGGGCGGCGGCGAGGCGGCTGGCGCGATAGTCCGGGTGGAGGTCCGCCGCGATCACCTGCGGCACATGGGCGAAGAGGGCGGCATAGTCAGCCAAAGCGGTCTCGAAGGCATCGCCCGTGGCCGGCTCGTCGAGGTCGCCCAGATGGTGGGAGAGGAGGGCGCGATCGCTGTGGGTGAGGCAGAGCGCGCTCTTCAATTCCCCGCCCATGGCGAGCACCGGCGGCGCCCCCTCGAAATCCTCCGGCAGCGCGAGGGGAAGCGGCGCAAGGCCCCGCCCGCGCCGCATCACGCGCAGTCCGCCGGCGGCGAAGCGCGCCACGCTGTCATCCAGCCGGCGGGCGATGGGGCGGTCGTGCATGAGGAAGCCGTCCACGATGCCGGCAAGGCCGGCACGGGCCTCGTCATCGCGAAAAATCTGCGGCTCGCTGGAGCAGTTGCCGGAGGTCATCACCAGCGGGCGGCCGGTCGCCGTGATCAGCAGATGATGCAGCGGCGTATAGGGCAGCATCAGGCCGAGATGGCTCTGGCCCGGTGCGAGGCCGGGGGCGAGGCCCGCTTCCGGCCGGAGCGGCAGCAGCAGGATGGGCGCGGAGGGGGCGCGCAGTGCCGCCTCTTCCTCCGGTGAGATGACACAGAGACGGTGCGCGGTGGGGAGGTCCGCCATCACCGCCAGCGGCTTGGTGGGGCGGTGCTTGCGCGCGCGGAGGGTGGCGACGGCCGCGGCATCGGTGGCGTCACAGGCGATGTGGAAGCCGCCGATGCCCTTCACCGCGAGGATATGGCCCGACCGCAGCAGTTCGGCCGCATCGATGATGGGATCGGCGGAGGCGATCTCCGTCCCCTCCCGCTCCAGCCACAGGCGCGGGCCGCAGGCGGGGCAGGCGATGGGTTGGGCGTGGAAGCGCCGGTCGGCAGGGTTCTCGTATTCCGCGCGGCAGGCCGGGCACATGGGAAAGCCGGCCATGGTGGTCGCCGGCCGGTCATAGGGCAGGCCGGCGACGATGGAGAAGCGCGGGCCGCAATCCGTGCAATTGGTGAAGGCGTAGCGATGCCGCCGGGCGTTGGGATCGGCGATCTCGGCACGGCAGGCCGGGCAGGTTGCCACGTCAGGCACCACGCCGATGGAGACCGTGCCGGCCCCGCTCTCCACGATGCGGAATCCGGGCTCAGGCACGGCGGCCGGACGGCGCTCCACCCGCTCGATGCGCGCTAGCGGCGGCGCCTCGGCCACCAGAGCCGCGGCGAAGGCTTCGAGAGCCGTGCGCGGGCCGCCCACATGGATCAGCACCCGTCCGCCGGCGTTGGACACTGTGCCGTCGAGGCCGAGGCGCAAGGCGAGGCGATAGACGAAGGGCCGGAAGCCCACACCCTGCACGATGCCGGAAATCTCGATGGTCTCGCCCGCGATGCCCGCCCCTTCCATGGCCGCTCAATGCACCGTGCAGACCATGCAGGGATCGAACGAGCGCACGATGTGCTGCACGGCGAGCGGCGTCGTCTCGCCCTGCCGCACCGGCGCGCCGACGAGGGCGGTTTCCAGCGGTCCGGGCTGGCCGGAGGCGTCGCGGGGGGAGAAGTTCCAGGTGGTGGGGGCGATGATCTGGTAGCGGGCGATGCGGCCGCGCTCCACCACCATCCAGTGGCCGAGCGCGCCGCGCGCCGCCTCGGTGAGGCCGAAGCTGCGGCCAGCCTGGGGCAGGGCGCCCTGCGCGCACCAGGGCTCGCCGGGCTTCAAGGCCCTCACCCAGTTCTCCATGGCGATCAGCGTGCGCGCGGTCTCCACCAGCCGGCCGACAACGCGCGAGCGCACATTGGCGCCCTCCTTGGTCGCGAGGTCGCGGGCGAGCGGCTGGCCGGCGATGACCTGCCGGGCGAAGGCGCCGGTCTCAAAGGGCAGGCCCGAGAGGCGCGGTGCCTTGCACCAGGTGTAGCCGGTCTCGTCGGCGCCGTCGGGAAAAGTCGAGCCCTCGAACGGGTGATGGGGCGCCTCCCGCCCCTCCATGCGGGCGAAGGAATGATCCTCGGCGATGGCCGAGGTGTCGACCGAGCCGAGGCGGCCGCCCGCGAAGGTGCCGGCCGCATAGAGCCGACCCTCCTGCTGCGGATAGGCGCCGTAGGAGAGGAAGCGGTCGTCGGCCCGGCCGAGTGCCGCGAGGCCGAGGTCTTCGGCGATGGTGAGGAACAGGCGGAAATCACCGTCCGGCCCCGTCCGGCGCCAGGCGTCCAGCTCTTCCGCGTCGGCCAGCGCCGCGACGCGCTCCAGCGGCGCGCCGAAGAGGCGGGCCTCAAGGTCCGCGCGCACGGAGCCGAGGGTGGCCAAGAGCCGCATCTTGTCCCGCGCGTCCGCCCCCTTGGCGACGCCGCCGGGCTGGAGTGCCAGGGTGTGCGGCCAGCGGCCGGCGAGCAGGCCCATGACGTGCAGCAGCGTCGTGCGGGTGGCGAGGGCCTCGCGCACGCTCAGCCCGTGCGCCGCCTTGAACCGGCGCTCGGCCTCCGCGAACCACGGCCGGTCCGCATAGGCCGCTCGGGCGAAGTCCGGCATGAAGAAGACGTGGAAATGGGTGAGGTGGTCGGCCAGATTCTCGGTGGCGAGGATGAGGTTGGTGGCGACGCGCCCGTTATCGGTGGGCACCACGCCCTCCAGCCCCGCCAGCGCCAGCGCCGCCGCATGGGATTGCGACACCGAGCAGATGCCGCAGATGCGCGGCGCGATCACGAGGGCGTCGCGCGGATCGCGCCCCTCCAGAATGCGCTCGAACCCCCGGAACAAAGGCGAGGAGACGAAGGCCTGCTTCACGGCGCCGTTCGCCACGTCGAGGCGCACCTCCAGGTCGCCCTCCACGCGGTTGAAGGGGCCGACCACGAGCCGTTTCGTGCCCTCGCTCATCTTTTCCTGATGTCCCGGACGGCGGGCGGGGTGACGACATGATCGCTCACCGCATTGCGGCGCAGGCGTTCGGGCGTTGCCGCCTTGGCGAGGGACGACAAGGCGATGAACCAGGCCTTGGGCATGTCGGTGGGCAGGCCCACGGGGATGCCGCCGATCTTCGGCGTCTCGATGAAGGCGTGGCCCGGCTCCTCGAACTCGGGCGCGGTGCAGTTGATGCAGGCGTGGCCGCCGCGGGTGCAGGAGCCCTCGCCGTTCCACAGGCGGGTGTTGCAGTCCGCATGGGCCTGGGTGCCCAGGCAGCCGAGGTGCTCCATCATGCAGCCGAGGTCGCTCATTTTCTCGGCGCTGGCCTTGTATTCGTAATATTCGTTGCGCGGGCAGCCGTGGTGCACGAGGTGATCGGCGTAGAAGCGCGGGCGTCCGTAGCTGTCGAGGTCGCCGCCGTGCAGCAGGCCGGCGGAGAGCAGCATCAGCGTTTCCGTCACCCAGTTGGGATGGGTCGGGCAGCCGGCGACATTGATGACCGGCAGGCCGGCACGGGCGCGGAAATCGGCGCCCAATGCGCCACCCGGTCGCCTCCCGTCATATTGCAGGCCGCAGGCATCGGCCGGATTGACGCCGGCCGCCGTCACCCCGCCATAGGCCGCGCAGGTGCCCACCGCCACCACATGCTCGGCCACCGCCGCGAGCCGGCGGACCCAGTTGATGGTCGCCGTGTCGGTGCCGGCGAGCGTATGGAAGCGCCCGGTGCCGTTCGGCCCGCGCAGCAGCGCGCCCTCGATGCACAGGGCATCGAGCCGGATGTCGCCGGACAGAACCGCCTCGAACACGGCGATGGCCTCGTCCCCCGTCTCCTCCGAGAGGGTCGGATGCCACAGGAAGCGGATGTTGGCGGAGGCCAAGGTCGCGGCAAGGTCCGGCGCCTCGGCGCACAGCAGCGACATGGTGCAGCCGCCGCAGCCGCCCGATTGCAGCCAGAGCACGGTAAAGGGCGCGTTCAGGTCCCGCATCATGGCGCCGCCGGAAGTACGAGGGAGAGGATGGCGCCGCCGTCCGGATGGTTCGCGGCTTCGAGCCGTCCCTCGTGCTCTTCGGCGATGCGATAGCAGATGGAGAGGCCGAGGCCGGTGCCCTTGCCCACGGCCTTGGTGGTGAAGAAGGGGTCGAAGATGCGGTCCATGAGCGCGTCGGGAATGCCCGGCCCGGTATCGCGCACCCGCACCGCCACCTGCAGCCCGTCCGGGGTCTGGAAGCGGGTGCCAGTGATCTCCAGCCGGCGGTCGGGGCGGCCTTCCATGGCGTCCACGGCATTCTGCACGAGATTCATCATCACCTGATGGATATGGCCGGGATGGCCCACCGCCTCCAGCCCCTCGGGCACGGCGACGGTGATGGGCAGGTCCGGCATCTGGGACTTGGCCACCCAGTCCACCGCCGAGCGGACCACGCCGGCGAGGTCGAACACCTCCCGCGCCTCGCGCCGGTCGGAGGAGAAGCGGCGCAGGTCCGCCACGATGTCGCGCACCCGTTCGGCGCCCTCCAGCATGCCCGAGAGGGTGGCGGGAATGTCGGACAGCGCCCGGTCGATGCGCAATTCGCCCCGCGCCTTGGCGAGGGTCGCGGCATCGGCCCCCGCATGCACCTGATCGAGATAGGCGATCAGCCGCTCGGCGTAGCGCTTCATCGCATGGGCATTGCCGTAGACGAAGGAGATGGGGTTGTTCAGCTCATGGGCGACGCCGGCCACGAGGCGGCCGAGGGAGGCCATCTTCTCCGCATGGACCAGTTGCTGCTGGGTGCGCTTCAGGTGCTCATGGGCCTTGGCTAGGGCGCCGTAGGCGGCGCGCAGCTCGCCGATGGGGCGGCCCACCAGCACGATGCCCACCGCCCGTCCGCGCGGATCGAACCTCAGTGCGCCGTTGACCGCGATGGCGAGCGGCCCGTCCGGCGTCGCCAGTGTAAATTCCCGGTCGGCGATGCGCTGGCGGCGGGCGACGGTGGCGAGCACGTCGGCCGCCGTGGTTTCGGATGAGGGGTCCAGCAGATCGGACAGGGAACGGCCGAGGAGGGCGTCGGCCCTGAGGCCGAAGGCGCGCTCAGCGGCGAGGTTCACCTGCTCCACCCGGCCGGAGAGGTCGCACGCCACCAGCACGTCGGTCATGGAGCCGAGGAGGCCGGCGATGAAGCCTTGCGCCTCTTCCAGCGCGGTGTTCTTGGCCTCCAGCTCCACCTGCTGGCGGACCAGCTCCGCATAGGTCTCGTCCATCTTGCGGATGACGGCGATCCACGCCTCGTCCGCATCGATGGCGCCGAAGTCCGTCCCCGCCCCCGGCAGGGAAAGCGCGCCGGCGAGCGGACTGTCGGGCAGCGGTTCCCTCGGCGCATCCTTGCGCCCGGACATGGGCATGAGCGGTCCTCGGCGGAGGCAGTGACCGCGAAGGGTAATCCCGCGGGTGGTACCGGCGCAATGCGCGCCTAGCGGGACTCCACGCCGTCCCGGAGCGCGCGCAGGCGGTCATAGACGTCGGGGAAGGCGTCGAGCTTGGTCACGCCCACCATGCGGATGTAGGCGGTGGGTCCGAAGCGGATCCACTGCACCACCTTGATGGGCACGCCGGTGCGGGCATCGGCGCCGGTGGCCATCACCTCGAAGCCGGCCTGTCCGTTGATGCGCTGGGGCTCGGCGCGGTCGAGCTTGAGGTCCTTCACGCCGGGAATGGTGGAAAGGGCGCGCAGGGCGAACTGGCGGCGCTCGTCGTCGCGCGGCGCGCCGCCGGCGATGGAGACGACGAACACCGGCTGGTCGGGGCCGTCGAGCGCATCCTTCGGTCCGTCGGTGAGCAGCAGCGTCGTGCCGCCCAGCGCCCGCACGGGGCGGAAACCGGCGAGGTTGGTGACGGCGAAGGGCAGGGAGGTTGCCTGATCGGCGACGCCGCGGAATGTGATGGTGGACAGCGCCTGGCGCACCACCTTGTCGGGATAGCTGGACGCGCCCGCCTCGGGCACCTGCACGGTGACGATGCCCGTGCCCTTGTCGCTGCCCACCAGCAGCACCCATTTACGCACCGTGACCGGTCCGGCCGTCTGGCGGCCGATGAACAGGACCGCCTTCGCGTCCTTCAGGGGGAAGTCCTCGCGGTCTTCCAGGATCACGCCCCGCGTGTTCAGGGCCTGTGCGCTGAAGCCCGGCAGGAGCTGGTCATAGGCATCGGCCGGCATGTCCACCACCAGGATGGAGGACTTCGTCGCGTCGTCCTCGAATCCGGCGAACTGGTTGCTCTCCACCATGCCCGGCGGCGGCACGAGGCCAAGGGCCGAGCCGCGCGGATACATCACCTCGGTCGCACTGGCGGGGGCGGCCAGCGATAAGGCGAAGAGGACGGCGAAGGCGGCGGAGAGGAAGACGGACGTGAAGGCGAGGCGCATCGAGGGCTCCGGCGGAACCCGGCCAAAGCGGGCCTTCGCCTGCGGGCCGGTCTGCCTGTGTCCGGCGGCAATCCGGCTTTTCTGTGAATGACGTGGCGGAAAAGTGGCCGATCACGCGGCGGTGACGCGTCGCAGCGTGAGATTGAATCGCCCGCCCTCCTCGACCAGCCGGGAGGTGCCGGGCAGCAGGCGGTCGATGCCATGGAAGGCGAGGCGGCTCGGCCCGGACAACAGGAATACGTCGCCCGACGAGAGGTGGATGGAGCGCGTCGGCCCCCGCCGCGTTTCGCCGCCCACACGGAAGACGGCGGTATCGCCCAGCGACACCGACAGCACCGGCGCGGTGAAGTCGGCTTCGTCGCGGTCCTGGTGCAGGCTCATGCGGGCGTCCGGCGCGTAATAATTGATGAGGCACGCCTCGGGCGCCGCCGATCCGCCGGCGAGACGCTCCCACAGCTCCATCAGTCGCGGCGGCATGGCCGGCCAGGGGCAGCGCGTGTCCGGGTGGAAGCTCTGGTAGCGGTAGCCGGCGGCATCCGACACCCAGCCGAGCGGCCCGCAATTGCTCATGCGCACAGAGAAGGGTTGGCCCGAACGCGGCATGGTGGGGGTGAAGAGGGGCGCTTCGTCCAGCACCGCGCGGATGTCGGCGAGGAGCAGGGCTTGCGCCTCCCGGTCCAGCGCCTCGCGGAACCAGAGGGCGCCGGGCTGGAGTTCGAGGGGAGCCGGCGTTGCCGCCGCAGATCCCGTCATCGCCCGGACGCCACGATCTTTGCGCACGTGATCTTGGCAGATTGAAGAAGAGGCGGCAGCGGCATGGTGGCTTTCCCTTGTCCTGACGCCGGTTTTAACAAGGTAGTAACTATATATTTCATCTCAGGTTTCGGCCATATGCCGACAGAATCCCCGCGGACGATGCCTTCCCGGTGCTGAGGTCGGGAAGAGGAGTTGTCGTCATGCGCAATCATCTCCTGTCGAATGGTCTTTTTTCTCGAGGCCGGGCGCGTCCGGTGATGCTGTCCGGTCTGGTCGCTGTCGCCTTCCTCCCGCTGGTGGTCGCCGGGGGCGTCTCCCCCGCCGCCGCCCAGACCACGGTGGCGGTGCCCGGCGGCTATGTGACCTTCACGCCGGTGCAGCGGCGCTACATCGAGACCTATGTGGTCCGCCACCCGGTTCCGCCGGCCTATATCCCCGGCGGCTTCGTCGCCGAGGTGGGCGCGGTGGTGCCGCCCGACGTGGACCTGCGCCGCTTCGGTGCCGCCCCGGAGCCCTATGGCCGCTACGGGCAGGCGGTGGCGCAGGAGGACTATGGCCAGCCGGGCGACGGCGCGGACTTCGACGACGACGAGGGCTACCAGACGCTGGACGAGGCCGGATACGCGCCGGGCGCCGGCCTCTCCCAGTACCGCTACGTCACCCTGCCCGGCAATGAGGCGGCGGTGGTGGAGCCGCGCTCGCGGCGGATCATCCTGATCGTGGAGTAGGTCTCGCCCTGCGTGGCGGCGGCGCCGTGCCTCGGGCATAGTGCCGCCGGCCATCCGGCCGGTTCGAGGGAGGCGCCGATGGGCCCGCACGGGAAATTCTACTGGAACGAGCTGATGACCGACGACGTGGAGAAGGCGCAGGCCTTCTATGCCGCGACGCTGGGCTGGACTTTCAGCGAGATGCCCATGGACGGCGGCCACGCCTATTACGTCGCGATCCTCGGCGGCGAGCCGGTGGCCGGGATGATGGACAAGACCGAGATCCTGCCGCCGCAGGTGCCGCCCCACTGGTTCAGCTACATCAATGTGGACGATGTGGGCGCGCGCGTGGAACTGCTGAAAGCGGCCGGCGGGCAGGTGATCCGTGAGCCTTTCGACATTCCCGGCGTCGGCCGCATCGCCATCGTCTGCGATGCCACCGGGGCGCCGTTCGGCATGATGACCGCCGCCGATCAGGGATAGTCCGCCGTCGCGGTCATTCGTTCAGGTGAGAAGGTCCGCCGCCGCCAGCCGGCGGACCGCGACCCTGTCCATGTCGGCAAGGGCGGCTGCCAGCGAGCCGTCCACGTCGATGGAGCGGCAGGCGTCCTCAATCACGTAAGTGGTAAAACCGTGCCGTGCGGCGTCCACTGCCGACCACGAGACGCAGAAATCCAGGGCGAGGCCGGCGAGATAGACGGTATCGATCCCCCGCTCCCGGAGGTATCCGGCAAGGCCGGTGGGCGTGGTGCGGTCGGCCTCGTAGAAGGTGGAATAGCTGTCGATGGCCTTGTGGTGGCCCTTGCGGACCACCAGTTGCGCGTGGGGCACGTCCAGACCGGGCGCGAAGGCGGCGCCCGGCGTGCCTTGCAGGCAATGGTCCGGCCACAGGATCTGCGGGCCGTAAGGCAGATCGATCATGTCGTAGATCGCCCGGCCGGGATGGGTCGAGGCGAAGGAAATGTGCCCCTGCGGGTGCCAGTCCTGCGTCAGGATGACGTTGCGGAAGCCTGCGGCGAGCCGGTTGGCGAGGGGCACGACGTCATGGCCGCCGGGCACCGCAAGGGCGCCGCCGGGCAGGAAGTCCACCTGCAGATCGACGAGGATGAGGGCCGTGCGCGGATCGGCTCCGGGACCGGGCCCGGCGGTTGGCTTCAAGGGGGCCATCCGTTTTCCTCGCGCGGCTGTGAAAAATGGAGCGTGGCGCCTGCTACCATGCCTTGCGGGGCCAAATCACCCCCCCTATATGCGCCTCGATCGCTGTTTTCGCGGCGAACCCCAATTCTAAAGTTTCAGGGGGCCGGCGGATCGGTCGCGAGAGGGGCTCGCGGCCCTCCACCTCGGGTGCCGCAAGGGCCCGGTCGGCCTGCCGGCAAGGAGAATCATATGGCCAAGATCATCGGTATCGACCTCGGCACCACCAATTCCTGCGTCGCGGTGATGGAGGGGTCCACCCCGAAAGTCATCGAGAACGCCGAGGGCGCGCGCACCACGCCCTCCATCGTCGCCTTCACGGAGGACGGCGAGCGTCTCGTCGGTCAGCCTGCCAAGCGGCAGAGCGTCACCAATCCCGAGCGCACCTTCTTCGCGGTGAAGCGCCTCATCGGCCGCCGCTATGACGACCCGACCGTCGCCAAGGACAAGAACCTTGTGCCGTACCAGATCGTGCGCGCCGACAACGGCGACGCCTGGGTGGAGGCCGACGGCAAGAAGTATTCCCCCTCGCAGATCTCCGCCTTCATCCTGCAGAAGATGAAGGAGACGGCCGAGTCGTTCCTGGGCGAGAAGGTGGAGAAGGCGGTCATCACCGTCCCCGCTTACTTCAATGACGCCCAGCGCCAGGCCACCAAGGACGCGGGCCGCATCGCCGGCCTCGAGGTGCTGCGCATCATCAACGAGCCCACCGCGGCGGCTCTCGCCTACGGCCTCGACAAGAAGTCGGCCGGCACCATCGCGGTCTATGACCTCGGCGGCGGCACCTTCGACGTGTCGGTGCTGGAGATCGGCGACGGCGTGTTCGAGGTGAAGTCCACCAACGGCGACACCTTCCTCGGCGGCGAGGACTTCGACATGCGCCTCGTCGGCTACCTCGCCGATGAGTTCAAGAAGGAGCAGGGCATCGACCTGCGCAACGACAAGCTCGCCCTCCAGCGGCTGAAGGAAGCCGCCGAGAAGGCCAAGATCGAGCTGTCGTCCGCGACCCAGACCGAGATCAATCTGCCCTTCATCACGGCGGATGCGACCGGCCCGAAGCACCTCACCATGAAGCTCACCCGCGCCAAGTTCGAGGCGCTGGTGGACGACCTCATCCAGCGGACCGTCGAGCCCTGCCGGCTCGCGCTCAAGGATGCCGGCCTCACCGCCGGGCAGATCGACGAGGTCGTCCTCGTCGGCGGCATGACCCGCATGCCCAAGGTGCAGGAAGTGGTGAAGCAGTTCTTCGGCAAGGAGCCCCACAAGGGCGTCAACCCGGACGAGGTGGTCGCCATCGGCGCCGCCATCCAGGCGGGCGTGCTCCAGGGCGACGTCAAGGATGTGCTGCTGCTCGACGTGACCCCGCTGTCGCTGGGCATCGAGACGCTGGGCGGCGTGTTCACCCGCCTCATCGACCGCAACACCACCATCCCCACCAAGAAGAGCCAGGTGTTCTCCACGGCTGAGGATGGCCAGACCGCGGTGACGATCCGCGTGTTCCAGGGTGAGCGCGAGATGGCGGCGGACAACAAGATCCTCGGCCAGTTCGATCTCATGGGCATTCCCCCGGCGCCCCGCGGCGTGCCGCAGGTGGAGGTGACCTTCGACATCGATGCCAACGGCATCGTGCAGGTCTCCGCCAAGGACAAGGGCACCGGCAAGGAGCAGCAGATCCGCATCCAGGCCTCGGGCGGCCTGAATGACGCCGACATCGAGAAGATGGTGAAGGACGCCGAGGCCCACGCGGCCGAGGACAAGAAGCGTCGGGCCCTGGTGGAAGCCAAGAACCACGCGGAAGCCCTCGTCCACTCCACCGAGAAGGCCGTCGCCGAGCATGGCGACAAGGTCGGCGCGGCGGAGAAGGGTGCCATCGAGGCGGCTTTGAACGACCTCAAGTCTTCGCTGGAAGGCGACGACGTGGAGGCGATCACCGCCAAGACCAACACCCTCGCCCAGGCCTCCCTCAAGCTCGGCGAGGCCATGTATGCGGCCCAGCAGGGCGGCGCGGAGCCCGGCGCGGCCAAGAAGGACGACGTGGTGGACGCCGAGTTCACCGAGGTCGACGACGACAAGAAGAAGTCTGCGTGACTTTGAAAAGGACCGGCGGGCCAGCCCCGCCGGTCTTTCGCCGCCGCGGCGGCCATTTGATTCGCGCCGTTTCAGGCGTTATTCCCCGGATTGACCGGGCGCAGGCCGGACGCAGCGCCGACCCTTCTTCCAGATGCTGAGCGGGGTGCGTGAGGCTGGGGACCGGCATCCGATCGCTATTGCAGGATGGCCGCTCAAGACAGAGCCGGCGTGGCAAGTGCCAGTGTGGCAGGTGAAGGCAGACGATGGCCAAGCGCGATTATTATGAAACCCTCGGCTGCGATCGCGGCGCCGACGAGACGGTGCTGAAGGCCTCCTACCGCAAGCTCGCCATGAAGTGGCATCCCGATCGCAACCAGGGCGATGCGGAAGCCGAGGTGATGTTCAAGGAGGTCAACGAGGCCTACGAGGTCTTGAAGGACCCCCAGAAGCGCGCCGCCTATGACCGCTTCGGCCATGCCGCGTTCGAGAACGGCGGCGGCGGACCCGGCTTCGGCAACGATTTCGCCTCCTCCTTCGCCGACATCTTCGATGATCTCTTCGGCGGCGCCATGGGGCGCGGGCGCGGCGGTGGCGGCGGCCAGCAGCGCGGGCGCGGCTCAGACCTGCGCTACAATATGGAGATTACCCTCGAGGAAGCGTTCGTCGGCAAGACGGCGCAGATCAAGATCCCCACCTCCGTCGCCTGCGAGGCCTGCAACGGCACCGGCGCCAAGCCCGGCACCCAGCCGAAGGCCTGCCGCACCTGCGGCGGCGCCGGCAAGATCCGCCACGCGCAGGGCTTCTTCACCCTTGAGCGCACCTGCCCCACCTGCCAGGGTCGCGGCAGCGTCATCGAGGACCCGTGCGGCGCCTGCGCCGGCGCGGGGCGTGTGACGCGCGAGCGCACCCTCTCGGTGCAGATCCCGCCCGGCGTCGAGGACGGCACCCGCATCCGCCTCGGCGGCGAGGGCGAGGCCGGCGTGCGCGGCGGGCCGGCGGGCGACCTCTACATCTTCCTGTCCATCGAACAGCACGCCTTCTTCCAGCGGGAGGGGGCGGACCTCTATTGCCGCGTGCCCATCTCCATGGTCACGGCGGCGCTGGGCGGCGCGGTGGAAGTGCCGACCATCGACGGCGACAAGACCAAGGTGAAGATTCCCGAGGGCACCCAGTCGCAGAAGCGCTTCCGCCTCTCCGGCAAGGGCATGCCCATCCTGCGCTCGCGCTCCGCCGGCGACATGTATGTGCAGGTGGTGGTGGAGACGCCGCAGAAGCTGACCAAGCGTCAGAGGGAACTGCTCGCGGAATTCGACAAGGAAAGCTCCGGCGAGACCCATCCCGAATCCGCCGGCTTCTTCGCCAAGGTGAAGGAATTCTTCCAGGGCGCGGCCGGCGAGGGGGCCTGATCCCCGCCGGCGGTCAGCCGGCGCGCGCCGCTTCCATGCATCGGGCGATGCCGTCGGCATAGGACGTCTTCGCGACGGGGCCGATGGCCCGTTCGAGGGCGCTGCCGTCGAAGATGACAGGCGTGGTCATCAGATAGTGCATCTCCACAAGCTCGCGCATGACCGGATCGAACAGGCCGGCGAGGCGCAGCATGGTCTTGCCCGCGACCATGAGCTTCGGCGCGCTTCCCGCCAGAGCATAGGCCTGCCGCGCCACCTCCCGCACCGTGATGGTGCCCGCCCCCGCGAGATTGTAGCTGCGACCGAAAACCTCCTCTCGGCCGAGCAGGGCCCGCACCACCGGTCCCACGTCCGGCACGAAGACGAATTCGTGCGGGGTGTCGATGGGCCCCACCACCTTGGCCCGGCGTCCGGCCGCGGCGGCGGCGAAGAGGTCCGCGAGGAAACTGCGCGCCACGCCGGGGCCGTAGAAATCGGGCAGGCGCAGGATCAACCCCCGCAGCGCGCCGCGCGCATCCGCCTCCATCAGGATGTCCTCCTGCTCCTTGCGCATCTGCCCCTTGAAGGTGTGCGGCATGCGCGGATGGCTCTCGTCCACGCGCGCCGCCTGCGGCCGGCCGAACGGATAGGCGGTGCCGATGAGCAGCACCCGCCGCACCCCTTCCGCCTCGGCCGCCTCGACCACGGCCCGCATGAGACGGGGATGGAGGTGGAAGGCGTCATAGGGCACGCCCACCATGTGCACGAGCGTATCCATCCCGCGCACGGCGGCCCTCAGGCTGGCCATGTCCTCCGGGTTCCAGACGCGCGGGGTGGCGAGGGGGTGCCCTTGGAACGCGGCCGAGAGGCCGGCGGCGGAGCGCCCAACCACCGCGAACGGCGTGCCGGCCGCGCTCAGGGCCTGGGCGATGCTGCCGCCGATGGCGCCGGTCGCCCCGACGAGGGCGATTCGGGGCGCGTCCACGGCTTGCAGGGGAGCGGGGGTGGTCATTATGGTGGGGTCCTGAACAATGTTCACTAAACATCGTTCATAAACTGAACATTGTTTATGTCAAGCGGCAGGGAGCCGTCGTGTCCGAAGTGAAGTCCTCGCCTCCGCCCGCGGGCGGCTCGACGCGCGCCCGTCGGAAGGAAGATGCCCGCGCCCGCATCCTCGCCGAGGCGCGCCGGATCGTTCTCGACCAGGGGTTCGAAGCGCTCACCATGCGCCGCATCGCCGAGGCCGCCGGCTATTCGGCGGCAGCGCTCTATCTCCATTTCGAGAATCGCGAGGCCATCGCTCGCGAGCTCGGCGAGGCCGGCATGCGCGCCCTCCTCGACGCCCTGGCCGAGGCGGGCAAGACCGTGGACCCGCTCCAGCGGCTCAAGGCCCTGGGGCTCGCCTATGCGGCGTTCGGGCGCGCCGAGCCCGAGACCTACCGGCTGATCTTCATGGAGCCGGGCTTCGCGGCGACCGCGCTGGGCGGAAAGGATGCGGCCGGGGCGGCGGCATTCGCGCTCATCGGCGGCGTGTTCCAGGATCTCGCGACCGCCGGGCGGCTGCGGGACGGACTCGACATCGAGAGCCTCGCGCTGACCTTCTGGATCGTCCTGCACGGCATGGTCAGCCTGAAGCTCACCTGCTCCGCCTTTCTCGTCGCTTCCGAGGAGGATCTCCTCGCGACAGCCCTCGACAACCTGCTTCACGGGGCCCTGCGCCCGAACCGCGAACCTTGACCCGGCCCCCTTTCCCGTCTAAGCGCCTGATATCCGACCCGCTCGGGCGCCCCGAGGTGCAGTTGATGCTCCAGTCCCACGACCACCGCAGGCCGCTCCAGAAGCCCCTGCTCCAGAAGCCGAACCTCAAGGACGAGGTGCGTTTCCTGCAGTCGTGGTTCCAGAATCCGCTCAAGACCGGCGCGGTCGCGCCCTCGAGCCCGGCGCTCGCCAAGATGATGGCGAGCTACCTCGATCCCAAGATGGATGGCCCGGTCATCGAGCTTGGACCGGGCACCGGTCCGGTCACCAAGGCGCTGATCCAGCGGGGCTTTGCCCCCGAGCGCCTGTTCCTGATCGAGTACAATCCCGAATTCTGCGCCCTGCTGCGCCTGCGCTATCCCGGCGTCACCGTCATCAACGGCGATGCCTACCAGCTCGGCAAGACGCTGAAGGATCGCCTGCCCGGCAAGGCGGTGGGCACCATTTCGTCGCTGCCGCTGTTCACCATGCCGGAGAGCGAGCGCCACCGGATGGTCAACGAGGCGTTCGACCTCTCCCATTCCGGTATGCCTTTCGTGCAGTTCACCTATGCGGTGGTCTCGCCCGTGCCGCTGCTGCCGGGCGCCATCGAGGGCGAGCGTTCGCCGCGGGTGTGGCGCAACATCCCCCCGGCCCGCGTCTGGGCCTATCGCCGGCCCTGATCCTCTCCCCGGCCGGTCCGGCGCCGGTCTTACGCCGCCGGTGCCGCCCGTGACGGATTTCCTCTATCTGACCCATCCTCAGGTCCAGGTGGACCCGGCCGTCCCCGTGCCGCGCTGGGGCCTGTCCACCGTCGGGCGGGCGCGAACGCTGGCGTTTGCCGCGCGCTTCGATCTCTCCGGCATCAGCCATGTCATCTCCTCCACCGAGGAGAAGGCGAAGGAGACCGCGGCGCTCATTGCGGCGCCCCTCCGGCTTCCGGTGATCATCCGCGACGGGATGGAGGAGAACGACCGCTCCGCCACCGGCTACCTGCCCGAAGCCGAGTTCCAGCAGATGGCCGACGCCTTCTTCGCCCGCCCCACCGAGAGCGTGCGCGGCTGGGAGCGGGCGGTGGATGCGCAGGCGCGCATCGTCGCGGCGGTGGAGGCGGCACTGGCGGCCTTCGGCGGGGCGGGACAGCGTCTTCTCTTCGTCGGCCATGGCGGCGTCGGCACCTTGCTTCTGTGCCACCTGGCGGGCTACCCCATCTCCCGCGTCCACGACCAGCCACCGGTCGGGGGCGGCTGCTGGTTCCGCGCGGGTCCCGCGCGGCGGCCGGACCGCTGGCGCGCAATGGAGGAGACGGCATGACGCAGGTTGTTCAGGGCACCCCGATCCGCGCGGATGTCCGCGACAAGCTCATCGTCGCCCTCGACTATCCCTCCGTCGCCGCCGCCGAGGCTGCCGTCGCGCAGCTCGGCGACGTGGTGAGCTTCTACAAGATCGGGCTGGAGCTGGCGGTCTCGGGGGGCATTGACCTCGCCGCGGACCTCATCGCCGCCGGCAAGAAGGTGTTCCTCGACCTCAAGCTGCACGACATCGGCAACACGGTGGAGCGGGCCACCGCCGCCGCCGCCGAGCGAGGCTTCGACATTCTCACAGTCCACGCTTACCCCATGACCATGGCCGCCGCCGCGCGTGGTGCCGCCGGGAGCAAGCTGGAGGTGCTGGGCGTCACCGTGCTCACCTCCTATGACGATGCCGACCTCGCCGCCACCGGCGTCACCGGCGGTGTCACCGAGACCGTGCGCCTGCGCGCCGGGCAGGCGCGGGATGCCGGCATCGCCGGCGTCATCTGCGCCCCCACCGACGCCGCCATGGTGCGCGCCATCCTCGGCCCCGACCGCCGGGTGGTCACGCCGGGCGTGCGGCCGAAGGGGGCGGCGGTGGGCGACCAGAAGCGTATCGCCACGCCGGCCGAGGCGCTGGCGGCGGGTGCCGATCGTATCGTGGTGGGCCGTCCGGTGACGGCGGCCGAGGACCCGGTCGCGGCGGCACAGGCGATCCTTGCCGAACTTCAGGGTGCGTGACGGGGGCGGAGCGATGGCAAAGGGCTACTGGTTCCTCAATCTCGATGTGGTCAATCCGGTGGACTACATCACCTACCGGGAGGCGACCTTCGCCTACGCCCGGTCGCACGGCTTCCGCTACGTGATCCGCGGCGGCGATTTCGAGCAGCTCGAAGGCATCAAGCGCCATCGCAACGTGCTGGTGGAACTGCCCTCGTATGAGGATGCTGTCACCCTCTACGATGCGCCCGACTACCGGCCTGTGCGCGATCTGCGCGGGGCCACCGCCATCGCGGACCTCGCCGCGGTGGAGGGCTTCGACGGCCCGCAGCTCTCGCCGGAGCCGCCGGAGGGCACGGCCGACAACCCGCGCGGCTACTGGATGGTCAAGGTGGATGTGACCGATCCCGATCGGTACAAGGACTATGCCGCTGCCGCTGCCGAGGCCTTCACCGAATACGGTGCGTGGTTCCTGGTACGCGGGGGGCGCAATCATCTTCTGGAAGGCCATGGCCGTTCACGGTATGTCGTCACCGCGTTCAAGGACGTGGCGACGGCGCGCGCGTGCTATTTCTCTCCCGCCTACCAGAAGGCGCGAGCGATCCGGCAGGAGGCGTCGGTGGCCGACTTCCTCATCATCTCCGGCTATACCGGGCGCGAGCTGCCACCCGCCTGAGCGCGGCCCATTTTAAGGACACACCCGTGACCGATCTGCGCATCGTCATTGCCGGGGCCGGCGGCCGCATGGGCCGCACCCTCATCCGCGCCATCGCCGAGACCGAGGGGCTGAAGCTCGTGGGCGCGCTCGAATATGCCGGCTCCCCCCATCTCGGTGAGGATGCGGGCCTGATGGCGGGCGCGGCACCGAACGGCGTCACCGTGGAAAGCGACGTCGCGCCTTCGCTGAACGGCGCCGACGTGGTGATCGACTTCTCCACCCCCGCCGCCACGGTGCGCCTCGCCGGCCGCCTTGCCGAGGCCGGGATCGCCCATGTCATCGGCACCACCGGCCTCTCCAACGAGGACAATGCCGCCATCGCCGATGCGGCGCTGCGCACGGTCATCGTCAAGTCCGGCAACATGAGCCTCGGGGTGAACCTGCTTGCCGCCCTGACCCGCCGGGTGGCGGCGACGCTGGGCGACGACTTCGACATCGAGATCGTGGAGATGCATCACAACCGGAAGGTGGATGCCCCTTCGGGAACCGCGCTGCTGCTGGGCGAGGCGGCGGCGGCGGGCCGCAACCGCAGGCTCGACGACTGCTCCGAGCGCGGCCGTGACGGCATCACCGGCCCGCGGGTGAAGGGCAATATCGGCTTTGCCAGCCTGCGCGGCGGCTCCGTGGTGGGCGAGCACATGGTGATCTTCGCCGGCGCCTCCGAGCGCATCGAACTGGTTCACAAGGCCGAGGACCGCACGCTCTTCGCCAATGGCGCGCTTGCCGCCGCCCGTTGGACGAAATGCGGAGAGACCAAGCGGGAGCCGGGGCTCTATTCCATGGCCGATGTGCTCGGCCTCGCCGATTTCTGAGTGTCTGGAGACTTTTCATGTCGGATCGCATCCTCGTCCTCGTCCGTCACGGGCAGAGCGAGTGGAACCTGAAGAACCTTTTCACTGGCTGGCGTGACCCCGACCTCACCGAGCAGGGCGTCGCGGAGGCAAAGCGCGCGGGCGCCCTCCTGAAGGCCGAAGGCCTGAAGTTCGACGTCGCCTTCACCTCGCTCCTCTCCCGCGCCCAGCGCACCCTGTCGCTGGTGCTCGGCGAGATGGGGCAGGAGGGCGTGGAGACGCTGGCCAGCCAAGCGCTGAACGAGCGGGACTACGGCGACCTCTCCGGCCTCAACAAGGATGACGCCCGCGCCAAGTGGGGCGAGGAGCAGGTGCATGTGTGGCGCCGCTCCTATGACATCCCCCCGCCCGGCGGCGAGAGCCTGCGCGATACGGTGGCCCGCACGCTGCCCTATTACAATCAGGAGATCCTGCCGCGCGTGCTGCGGGGCGAGACCACGATCGTGACCGCCCACGGCAATTCGCTGCGCGCCCTCATCATGGTGCTGGAGAAGCTGTCTCCCGAAGGCATCATGAAGCGCGAGGTGCTCACCGGCGTGCCGATGGTCTACCGGATGCGCGCCGATTCCACCGTCGAGGACAGGCGCGACCTCGCGGTCTGAGGACGGCCTTCTGAGGACGCCTGTGGAGGCGGCCGGTTCGCCGGCCGCTCCCATCCGAAAATGTACTCAGCTGCGCCGCGCGGCCACGAACCGGGCGGCTTCGGCCAGGGTCTCGCCGCGTGCGCCGAATGGCGCCAGCGCCTCCGCTGCCTCCGCCACCAGACGATCCAGCAGCCGGCGCGCCTCGGGCAGGCCGAGGCGGGAGACCAGCGTCGCCTTTCCGGCGGCGGCATCCTTGCCCACCTTCTTGCCCACCTCTTCCGCCGTGCCTTCCACGTCGAGGATGTCGTCGGCGATCTGGAACGCCGCGCCCAGCGCCCGCCCATAGGCAAGGAGCGCCGCGCGCTGGCCCGCATCCGCGCCGCCGAGGATCGCCCCCGTCTCGGCCGAGACGGCGAGCAGGGCACCGGTCTTCATGGCCTGCAGGTCGCGGATGGCGTCTTCGCCATGGGCGAGGGGCGTGCCGCCGGTAAACCGCCCTTCGGCGGCGAGGTCCAGCATCTGCCCGCCCACCATGCCGCCGATGCCCGCCGCCCGCGCCAGCGCCCGCACCAGCGCGATGCGCACGGCGGGATCGGGATGGGCGTCCTCGCCCGCCAGCAGGTCGAACGCGAGCGTCAGCAGCCCGTCGCCGGCGAGGATGGCGGTGGCCTCGTCATAGGCCTTGTGGACGGTGGGCCGGCCGCGCCGCAGGTCGTCGTCGTCCATGGCCGGCAAATCGTCATGGACGAGGGAATAGCAGTGCACGCACTCGATGGCGGTGGCCGCGGTCACGGCAGCCTCCGCCGTGACGCCGAACAGGGCCGCCCCCTCGATCACCAGGAAGGGCCTCAGCCTTTTGCCGCCGCCCAGCGCGCCGTGGCGCATGGCGCCCATCAGGCGCTCCGGCCGCAGCCGTTCGCCGGGCAGCGCCGCCGCGCCGAGCGCGGTGGCGAGCCGGGTTTCGGTGATGGCGGCGGCGGCGTCGAGACGATCCTTGAGGGAAGAGGTCACCGGGTGGCCTAGCGTGGCTGAGAAGGGCAAGGTGGGAACGCCCGGGCGGGGCGCACCGTTGACGGGGGCCACCGGGTGCCCCAACCAGGGGGCAAGGTCAAGCCGCATGGCGGCGGGGAGGGCTGGGGATGATCCGTCTGGTGCTTCGGGTGGTGCTGGTCCTCGCCGCCCTCCCGCTGCTGCTCTCCGTCCTCTACAACGTCGTCAATCCGGTCTCGACGCTGATGATCGGCCGCTGGATCACCGGTGAGCGGGTGGAGCGCGTGTGGACGCCCATCGAGAAGATGTCGCCAGCGCTGGTGCGCACCGTCATCGCCTCGGAGGATGCGAGCTTCTGCCAGAACATCGGCATCGACATCGGCGAGCTGCGCGAGGCGCTTGAGAAGGCCGACGATCTGGAGGAGACCCGCGGCGCCTCCACCATCCCCATGCAGATCGCCAAGAACCTGTTCCTCTGGCCGGGGCGGGCCCTCATCCGCAAGGCCATCGAGATGCCGCTCGCCATCTGGCTCGATCTGGTGGTGAGCAAAAGGCGGCTGATCGAGATCTACCTCAACATCGCCGAATGGGGGCCGAACGGGGAGTTCGGCGTGCAGGCCGGGGCGGAGCGCGCCTTCGGCATCCCGGCGGCGCAGGTGGACGCCCGGCAGGCGGCGCTGCTGGCGGTGATGCTGCCCAATCCCCACCGGCGCGATGCTGGCAACCCCACCGCCGGCGTCCAGCGGCTCGCCGCCCGGTTGCAGGCGCGGGTGCCGAAGGAGGGGCCGGAGCTGGTCGCCTGCCTCGGTCCGCTGCGCTGAACCCGCGCGCGGCTTGATTGTTGGCCCGACACGCGCCACATGGGGGACGTCGCGCCGTTCCGGCTGAACCGCCGGGATCGGCGGTATTTTTCTCCTGCCGGCCCGCCTGAATGACCCAATCACAAGCTCCAGTGCCCGCGCCCGCCTCCTCCCCCGCCCCCCGCAAGATGAGTCCGTGGCTCAAGATCGGCCTGGAGATCGGCCCGCTGGTGCTGTTCTTCATCGCCAACGGGCGCGGCGGCATCTATGTGGCGACCGGCGTCTTCATGGTGGCGACGCTGCTGGCGCTCGGCGCCATGTGGGTGCTGGCGCGGCGCATCGCGGTGATGCCGCTGGTGTCGGCGCTGGTGGTCATGGTGTTCGGCGGCCTGACGCTGTGGCTTCAGGACGACCATTTCATCAAGCTGAAGCCGACCATGGTGAATGCCCTGTTCGGCGTGCTGCTGCTGGGCGGGCTCTATTTCAAGAAGCCGCTCCTGCCGTACGTCTTCGACGGGATGGTGAAGCTCACCGACGAGGGCTGGCACAAGCTCACCATCCGCTGGGGCATCTTCTTTCTGGTGATGGCGGTGCTCAACGAGATCGTCTGGCGTTCGGTCTCCACCGACACGTGGGTCACCTTCAAGACCTTCGGCTACCTGCCGATGACCTTCGCCTTCGCCATCGCCCAGGCGCCGCTGATGAGCCGATACGAGCTGAAGGACGGCTCCAGCGGCAAGTGACGCCGCCCCGAATTTCACGTGGCCGCCGTTGACGGCGACGCGCGATGTCCCCATAAGCCCGAAAGAGGGCGCTCCATGCTGACGAAAAAGGGAAAATACGGTCTCAAGGCGGCGGTCCACCTGGCGCGTCTGCCGCCCGGCGGCTCCACGCAGGTGGCTGACATCGCCGAGGCCAACAATATCCCGAAGAAATTCCTCGACGTGATCCTCGGCGAGCTGCGCAACGCCGGCTTCCTCTCGTCCAAGAAGGGCAAGCTCGGCGGCTACCGGCTCGCCAAGGCGCCGGACGACATCATCGTCGGCGAGATGATCCGCGCCCTCGACGGGCCGCTGGCGCCCTTCCCCTGCGCCAGCCGCAACGCCTACGAGCCGTGCGAGGATTGCGACATCGCCACCTGCGAGGTGCGCCTGCTCATGGTGCGGGTGCGCGACGCCATCGGCACGGTGCTGGACACCTACACCCTCGCCCAGATGCGCGACCTCTCCCAGGAGCAGCTCGCCTCCTTCGTGGATTACATCTGAAGCCCGCGCGGCGCTTGAGCGAAGGCAACGCCCAGAGCCCGCGCGGCGCCTGAGCGAGGTCGAGCCCCTTCCTCACTGCTGCGCGGCGAGGAAGGTGCGGAAGCGGGCCAGCGCTACGGCGAAGAACAGGGCGCCGATGCCGAAGGTGGCGGCGAAGCGCGGCCACACCGTTTCCAGCCCCGCGCCCCGGTAGAGTATGGCCTGCGCGAAGGCCACGAACTGGGTGGAGGGCGAGGCCTGCATGGCCACCTGCAGCCATTCGGGCATGCTCTCCAGCGGCGTGAACCCGCCCGACAGCATGTTCATGGGCAGCACCACGAGGAAGAACAGCAGCCCGAACTGCGGCATGGACCCGGCCAGCGTGCCGAGGAAGATGCCCAGCGACGCGGTGAAGAAGAGATAGAGCGCGGCACCGGCGAGAAACAGCGGGATCGAGCCCGCGATGGACACGCCCAGCACCCATTTCAGCACCGCGATGAGGCTGACGAGGGTGGCGACGAGGATCACCGCGCCGTTCGCCACCACCTTCGCCAGCATGATCTCGGAGGGGCGCACCGGCAGCACGAGCAGATGCTCCAGCGTGCCGTGCTCGCGCTCGCGGATCAGCGCCGCGCCGGCGAGCAGCACCGAGAGCATGGTGATGTTGGTGATGAGGCCCATGGTGCCGGTAAACCAGGAGGATTCCAGCCCCTGGTTGAAGGCGGCACGGATCTGGAGATTGACCGGGCTCGCCACCCCTTCCGAATGACGCAGGACGAAGCGGTTCACCTCGGTCTGGAAGATGGCGGAGATGTCGTTGGCGCCGAGGCCGGCCTGCATCAGCGCCGTGGCGTCGATGAGCAGTTGCACCTCGGGGCTGCGTCCGGCCAGCACGTCCGCCTGGAAGTTGGGCGGGAAATTCAGCACGAAGGTGTAGCGCGCCGCGTCCATCATCGGGTCCACGTCCTGCGGGGCGATGGGCACCGGGCGCTGGAAGGAGGGCGGCAGCAGCGCGTCGAGAATGGCGTTGGAGAGGGCGGAATTGTCCTCGTCCACCACCGCCACGGCGGCGCGGTTGAGATCGTGCTTCATGCCGTTGGCCTGCAGCACGATGGCGACGGTGAAGGCATAGACCACCAGCACCAGCAGCGCCCGGTCGCGCCACAGGCCGAGCAGTTCCTTGCCCACCAGCCAGTGGACGTTGGCCAGCGGCAGGCGGCGGGGGGCGGGGGCTTTCGCGGAGGGGGCGGGCGCGGCCATGTCAGGTCTCCTGCTTGCGCAGGATGAGGAAGGCGATGGCCAGCAGCGCCGGCCAGAAGGCGGCGGTGGCCATGACGAACGGCAGAAGCTCGGTAAAGCTCAGCCCCTTGGTGAAGGCGCCCACGCTCACCCGCATGAAATAGGTGGTGGGAAAGAAGGTGCCGAGCACCCATCCCCCGCCCTCCAGCGAGGCCACCGGCTGGAGCATGCCGGAGAACTGGGTGGCGGGCATCATGGTGCCGATGGCCGTGCCGAACAGCGCCGCCACCTGGGTGTTGGTGAGGGTGGAGGAGACGAGCCCGATGGCGGTCGTCGCCAGCACATAGGCGAACGCCCCCAGCGCCAGCCCGAGGAACGAGCCCTTCAGCGGCACGCCGAACAGGAACAGCGCCATCAGCACCATGACGACGAAGTTGAACAGCGCCACCCCCACATAGGGCGCCTGCTTGCCCAGCAGGAATTCCAGCTTCGTCACCGGCGTGACGTAGAGGTTGGTGATGGAGCCCAGCTCCTTCTCCGTCACCACGCCCAGCGCGGTGAGGATGGCCGGGATGAAGATGAGCATCAGCGCGATGTTGGCCGGCACCATGGCATCGAGGCTGCGGAAGGACTGGTTGTAGCGATAGCGCATCTCCAGCCCCGCGAAGGCGGAGAAGCTGCGCCCTGCCGCCTGCGCCGCGTCGGCGAGGAACATGGTGTGCACCGCCTCCACATAGCCCTTGATGGTCTCGGCCCGGAACGGCATGGCGCCGTCGATGGTGACGAGCACTTCCGTCTGCCGGCCGGAGCGCAGATCGGCGCCGAAGTTTGGCGGCAGCTCGATGGCGAAGGCGATGGCGTTGGATTTCAGCCGCTGGTCGAGGTCGTCCGGCGAGGCGAGCGGCGGCTGGATGCGGAAATAGGTGGAGTGGGCGAAGCCGTCGATATAGGCGCGACTTTCCGGCGTCTGGTCGCGGTCGAGCACGGCGAAGCGCAGCTTGTCCACGTCCAGCGTGATGCCGTAGCCGAAGATGATCATCAGGAAGGCGGTGCCGAGCAGCGCGAAGGCGAGGCGCACCGGATCGCGCTTCAGCTCCAGCGTCTCGCGCCAGGCGTAGGCGGCGAGGCGTCGGGGCGAGAAGGCGGCTGGCTTTCCCGCCGGCCGTGGCTGGGGCGGCGGCAGGCGCGCCTCGGTGCCGGCGGCGCGGCCGCCCATCTCCATATAGGCGACGAATGCCTCTTCCAGGCTCGCCGCGTGCTGCGCGTCCTTCAGCGCCTGCGGCGTGCCGGTGGCGATGACGCGGCCGGCGTGCATGAAGGAGATGCGGTCGCAGCGCTCCGCCTCGCCCATGAAGTGGGTCGAGACGAAGATGGTGACGCCCTCGTCGCGGGAGAGCCGCTGGAGGTGGTCCCAGAAGCCGTCGCGGGCCACCGGGTCTACGCCGGAGGTGGGCTCGTCGAGGATCAGCACCTCCGGCTCGTGCAGCACCGCCACCGCCAGCGACAGGCGCTGGCGCACGCCGAGGGGCAGGCCGTCCGAGAGGTCGTCGAGATGGTCCTTGAGATCGAAGGTGGCGACGAGATCGGCGATGCGCTTGGCCGCCGCGTCCTCCGGCAAGGCGAACAGGCGGGCGTGCAGCTCCAGATTCTGCCGCACGGTGAGCTCGCCGTAGAGCGAGAAGGCCTGCGACATGTAGCCGACGCGCCGACGCGTCTCGATGTCCTTCGGGTCCACCGGCACGCCGAACAGCAGCGCCTCGCCGGAGCTTGCCGGCAGCAGGCCGGTGAGCATCTTCATGGTGGTGGACTTGCCGCAGCCATTTGAGCCGAGGAAGCCGAAGATCTCGCCGCGGCGGATGGTGAAGCTCACATCGTCCACCGCCACGAAATCACCGAAGCGACGGGTGAGGCCGCGGGATTCGATGGCCACCGGCGCGTCGGCCGGAATGGCCGCGACCGGGAGCGCGGCGTCGCCGTCGCCGCGCTGGCCGTCCGGCAGCAAGGCGATGAAGGCGCGCTCCAGCGTCGGCTGGCCGGTGCGGGCCAGGTGCTCGGCCGGGCTGCCATCGGCGAGGATGCGGCCATTGTCCATCAGCACCACGCGGCCGAAGCGGGCGGCCTCCTCCATGTCGGCGGTGGCGACAAGGAGGGTGAGGTGCGGGCGGTCGGCGCGGATGGTGTCCACGAAGTCCCAGAACTGCCGGCGGGAGAGGGGATCGACGCCGGTGGTGGGCTCGTCCAGCAGCAAAAGGTCGGGGTCGTGCACCAGCGCGCAGCACAGGCCGAGCTTCTGCTTCATGCCGCCGGAGAGCTTGCGCATCAGCCGGTCGGCGAACGGGTCGAGGCCGGTGGCGGCGAGCAGGGGCGCGACGCGGGCGCCCTTGGCCGCCGCATCCTCGCCGAACAGGCGGGCGAAGAAGGCGATGTTCTCGGCCACCGAGAGGTTGGGATAGAGGTTGCGCCCCAGCCCCTGCGGCATGAAGGCGATGCGCGGCTGCGCCTCTTCCCGCGCGCGGCGGGACGCGAAGTCCGCCCCCAGCACCTCGACCTTGCCGGTCTGGATGCGCTTCGCCCCGGCGATGAGGCCGAGGAGGGTGGACTTGCCCACCCCGTCCGGCCCGACGAGGGCGACGGCGGAGCCTTCGGCGATGGTGAGGTCCACCCCGTCCACCGCGCGCGTCTTCCCGTAGGCGTGGTGGATGCCGGTGAGCCGGACGGCGTCCGGGAGTGCCGCCGGAGCGGCCTCGCTCACGGTTTGGCTCCCGCGTCCTTCGTCCCCGTATCCTTCGCTCCCGCGTCCTTGGGCGCATCGGCGGCGTCGCGCACGAGGTCCGAGTCGAGCCAGGCGGGCCATTGGGCGGCGGGATCGAGCCGGACGTAGCCGACGCCGGTGACGCCGGTCTTCACATGGTCCAGATACTTCTCCACCAGCGGCCGGGCGACGCGGAGCTTCACGCGGAACATCATGCGGTCGCGCTCGCGCTGGGTTTCCACCTGCTTGGGGGTGAACTGGGCGCGAGCCGAGACGAAGGAGACGGCGGCCGGCACCGCGCGGTCGGGCAGCGGCTCCAGCATCAGCCGCGCGGGGGTACCGAGGCCGATGCGCCCGGCGTCGGCGGCGGGCAAGAAGATGGTCATGTAGACGTCGGAAAGGTCGATGAAGGTCAGCACCTTGCCGCCGGCGCCCAGCACCTCGCCCGGCTCGGCGAGGCGGTAGATGACCCGGCCGGACTTGGGGGCGATGAGGGTGCCGTCGGCGACGAGGCGCTTCAGGCGGTCAACCTCCGCTTCCGCGGCGCGGATGGCGCTCTCGCTCGCCGCGAGGCTCGACTGGGCGGCGGCGAGCGCCGCGGCGGCGGTGAGCTTTGTGGTGCGATACTGGTCCACCTTCTGCTCGGTGGCGAAGCCCTTGGCGACGAGGGTTTCCTGCCGCTCCAGCTCCTTGGTGGCGAGGTCCAGCTCGCCCTTCCTCTGCTCCACCACATGCATGGCCGTGTCGCGGGACTGGCGCGCCTGCGCCGCCTGCGCGTCCGCCGTGCGCAGGGCCGCCTCGAGGTCCGAGACGTCGATGTGCGCGATGACCTGCCCCTGCTTGATGAAGTCGCCTTCCTCGGCGAGCACGTCGAGCAGCCGGCCGGGGGCCTTGGTGGCCACGTCCACCTCGGTGGCCTCGATGCGGCCGTTGCCCTCGGCGAAGCCGGGGGGCAGGGCGCGGCTGCGGTGCGCGAGATACCACGCCCCGGCGCCGCCTGCGGCCGCGAGGGCGACGATGACGGCGAGGATGGCAAGGGAGCGCTTCATAGGGACACCTTCAGGGGGCTGGCACGCCCCCGCGATGCCGGTGGAGGATGGCACTCCCGCGGGGCGTCGGGAACCGTCTCTGCATCATCTCTTTACCGCAGTGCACACATCCGGCGTTGATTGAGGTCAACGGCTGTTCACTCGCCGTCCACCTGCCGCTGCAAGGCGATGGCGCCGGCCGGGTTGCGCACTTTCGCACCGCCGATGAGGTAGAGGAAGACATCGCGCTTTTCGGTCTTCCTCACCTTCGCCTTCAGCGGTGTCCCCACCTGCGGCAGGCCCTCGGGCACCGCACCTCCCTCCCATGCCTTCGCCGCCTTGGCCCAGCGCGCGAGGTCGGCGGCCTCATAGCCGGTCTCGATCGCCTCGGCGGTCTGCTGGAGCCGGGCATAGGTGAAGTCCGCCGTCAGGTCGGCGATGGCCGGATAGGTCTCGTGATCGGCGAAGACGATGGCGACGCCATGCTTCCGTGCCAGCTCCACAAACTCGGGCACGGCGAAGGAGGGGTGCCGCACCTCCAGCGCGTGGCGCAGGGCGATCCCTTCGTGCGTCTTCGGCAGCAGGGCCATGAAGGCGGCCATGTCGTCCGGGTCGAACGCTTTCGTCGCCGCGAACTGCCAGTTGATGGGGCCGAGCCGGTCGCCCATCTCCACGATGCCGCTGGTGATGAATTTGCCGACGCTCTCCTCCGCTTCCGCCAGTACGCGGCGCTGGGTGACGTAGCGCGTCGCCTTGAGTGCGAACACGAAGCCGTCCGGCACCTGCCGCGCCCAGTCGGCGCAGGATTTGGCGGAGGGCGTGCGGTAGAAGGTGCCGTTGATCTCGATGGTCTTCAGCACGGATGCCGCGTGGGGCAGCTCCTTCGCGTGGGGCAGGCCTTCCGGATAGAAGACGCCGCGCCACGGCTCGAACGTCCAGCCGCCGATGCCGACGCGTATGGCCATCTGATCCTCCTTGCGCGTCCGGCCGTCACGGCAGCGGCAGGACGTGGGAATATTTCACCTGTTCCAGCGCGAAGGAGCTTTCGATGGAGGCGATGCCGTCGAGCCGCGTGAGCTTCTCCTTCAGGAAGCGCTCATAGGCGTCGAGATCGGCCGCCACCACCCGTAAAAGGTAATCGCGCGGGCCGGTCATCAGATAGCATTCCAGCACCTCCGGCCAGCCCCGAATGGCGGCGGAGAACGCATCCAGCGCCTCCTCCTGCTGGCGCTCCAGCTTGATGGAGACGAACACGCTCACCGGCAGCCCGGCCTTGCGCTGGTCCAGCACCGCCGCATAGCGCGAGATGAGCCCTGCCTCCTCCAGCGCCTTCACCCGCCTGAGGCACGGCGAGGGGGAAAGCCCCACCTCCCCGGACAATTCCGCGATGCTCTTGCGGCCATCCGCCTGCAGGACGGCGAGGATCTTTCGGTCGATGGCGTCGAGGCGCATGATCCTGCTCCATTGGCTGCGTTCCGCGGCATTTTATGGCTCAAGTCGCGCCAAGGTAAGGCCGATTCGACCGGAAACGCCGCTCCGCCCACGCTACAATCGGGTTGCGGCGGGTGCTCCGGCCCGCCCGCTGAAGAAGAAATCGCCGAAGACACACGCCGAGGAAACGCCATGGCCTCCCCCCGTTCCGCCGCTCCCGCACTCCGCACCCCGCCCGCGCCGCCCTCGACCGCCGATCTCGCGGTGCTCGGCGAACTGGAGAAGAAGGTGCTGTGGCTGGCGAGCTGGATGATCCACAACGCCAACCATCTCAGGCCCGGCACCGACGGCCTGAAGGTGGGCGGCCATCAGGCTTCCTCGGCCTCCCTCGCCGCCATCATGTGCGCGCTCTATTTCCATGTGCTGCGCCCTGAGGACCGGGTGGCGGTGAAGCCCCATGCGAGCCCCATCTTCCACGCCATCCAGTATCTCCTCGGCCGGCAGGACCGCGCACGGCTGGAGAATTTCCGCGGCTTCAAGGGCGCGCAATCCTACCCCTCGCGCACCAAGGATGCCGACGACGTGGACTTCTCCACCGGCTCGGTGGGCCTCGGCGTGGCGCAGACGCTGTTCGCCAGTCTGGCGCAGGATTACGTCCACGCCCACGGCCTCGCCGGCGACCGGCCCAAGGGGCGGATGATCGCGCTCGTGGGCGATGCGGAGCTGGACGAGGGCAACGTCTTCGAGGCCCTTCTGGAGGGCTGGAAGCACGAGGTGCGCAACACCTGGTGGATCATCGACTACAACCGCCAGAGCCTCGACGGCGTGGTCCGCGAGGGTCTCTACGAGCGCTTCACCGGCATCTTCGAGGCCATGGGCTGGCAGGTGGTCGTGCTGAAGTATGGCACGCTGCAACAGGCCGCCTTCGCCGAGCCGGGCGGGGAGGCCCTGAAGCGCTGGATCGACACCTGCCCGAACGCCGAATATTCCGCGCTCACCTTCCAGGGCGGCGCGGCCTGGCGAAAGCGCCTGATGGACGACCTGGGCGACCAGGGCGAGGTCTCCGCCCTCATCGCCCGCCGCTCGGACGCCGAGCTGTCCGCGCTGATGACCAATCTCGGCGGCCACGACATCGCGTCCCTTATCGCCGCCTTCGACGCCATCGACCACGACCGGCCGGTGGCCTTCCTCTGCTACACGGTGAAGGGCTTCGGCCTGCCGCTGGCCGGCCACAAGGACAACCACGCCGGCCTCATGACTCCGACCCAGATGGAGGCGCTGCGCGCGTCCATGGACGTGGGCGTCGGGCGCGAATGGGAGCCCTTCGAGGGGCTGAAGCGCCCTGAAGGCGAGCTGCGCGCCTTCCTCGATCGCGTGCCCTTCGCGCAGGGCGGTCCGCGCCGCTATACGGACCCCGCGCTCGCCGTGCCGGCGCTCGCCCCGCCGCCCAATCCCAGCATTTCCACCCAGGCCGGCTTCGGCCTCATTCTGCAGGATCTTGCGAAAGGCGAAAGCCCGCTCGCGGATCGCATCGTCACCACCTCGCCGGATGTGACCGTCTCCACCAATCTCGGGCCGTGGGTGAACCGGCGCGGCCTGTTCGCCCATGAGGCGCTGGCCGACGTGTTCCGCCGCGAGCGCATCCCCTCCACCTTCGCCTGGGAATTCTCGCCCACGGGCCAGCACATGGAACTCGGCATCGCCGAGATGAACCTGTTCCTGACCCTCTCGGCCTTCGGCCTCTCCCATTCCCTGTTCGGCGCCCGACTCGTGCCGGTGGGCACGCTCTACGACCCCTTCATCTGCCGCGGGCTCGATGCGCTGAACTACGCCTGCTACCAGGACGCCCGCTTCATCCTCGTCGCGACCCCCTCCGGCATCACGCTGGCGCCCGAGGGCGGGGCGCACCAGTCCATCGCCACCCCGCTCATCGGCATGGCGCAGGACGGCCTCGCCGCCTTCGAGCCGGCCTTCGTGGACGAGCTGGCGGTGCTGATGGAATTCGCCTTCGACTATGTGCAGCGCGACGGCGAGGGCTCCGCCGACGAGCGCAACTGGCTGCGCGACGAGACCGGCGGCTCGGTCTATTTCCGCCTCTCCACCCGCCCGCTGGAGCAGCCGAAGCGCGTCTTCACCGACGCGCAGAAGCGCGCCATCGTGGACGGCGCCTATTGGCTGCGCGAGCCCGGCCCCAATTGCGACGTGGTGATCGCGGTGCAGGGGGCGGTGACGCCCGAGGCCATCGATGCCGTGGCGCTCATCGCCGAGGACCGGCGCGACGTGGGCCTCCTCGCCGTCACCTCCGCTGACCGGCTGAATGCCGGCTGGACCGCCGCCGCCCGCGCCCGCGAGCGCGGCTTTGCCGGGGCGCAGAGCCATGTGGAGCGGCTGCTGTCGGCCTTGCCGCGCCATTGCGGGCTCGTCACCGTCATCGACGGGCATCCCGCGACGCTGGGCTGGCTCGGCGCCGTCGCCGGCCACCGGGTGCGGGCGCTGGGGGTGGAGCATTTCGGCCAGACCGGGACGCTGGCCGACCTCTATGCCCACTACGGCCTCGACACCGCCGCCATCGTCGCCGCCGCCCAGGGCATCTCCTCCGGCCGGCCGCTGCGGCACCTGAAGGCGGTGTGAGCGGTACGCTTCGCCCCATGGTGGCGCTGGACTCTGGGGGGGCCCCGCTCCGGCCGCGCAGATCGGTTCATGTTCCCGCGACGGACCTGCGCGCGACCGCTTGTCCTTCGCCCCAACGTCCGCTAGAAGCGCACGACCACGCCACCGGCGTCCTGGATTTCCCTCGCGGAACTCCTCCGGCGCCGGCTCTGCGGAGAGGTGGCAGAGTGGTCGAATGCACCGCACTCGAAATGCGGCATACGGGCAACCGTATCGGGGGTTCGAATCCCTCCCTCTCCGCCACTTCAGTCCCTGAGTGGGCACTGCGCTTACGCCGCCGCCCGACACCAGCGCCTGAAGCAGCTGGGTCTTCGATCCCATGATCCGAACCTCGCCGTCCGCGACCTCGACACGCTGGGC
>NZ_JAMJXC010000016.1 GCF_023571765.1 Xanthobacter aminoxidans
TCGCGCCGCCAGACTCCGCAAGGATCTTCGTGATCGCTGCCGTCAGCGACGTCTTGCCGTGATCAACGTGACCGATCGTGCCGATGTTGCAGTGCGGCTTCGAGCGGTTGAACTTCTCTTTGGCCATTTCGTCTCTCTCACTCTCGGTCAGCGCCCCGCGCGGGCCGCCAAAAAATCCGCCGTGGGATAGGGGGTTTCAGAAGCGGATGCAAGAGGCGGGACAATCGCGCGCAAAACCGTCCGCCCCCGCGCGCACGCGCGAAGGCCGGTCCGGCAAGGCCGCGGCGCGGCCCCCTCCCCCTATCCGCCGTCCCCGGGACAAGCCTCAGAGCCACGGCCGGCGCCATAGGGCGTCGCGGCGATGAAGGCGTTCAGCGCGTCCGCAACGCCCGTCGATTTCGCGCGGACGATGAAGGAGAACGGCTCGTTCCGCACGTTTCCGTCCGGCGTCATCATGCAGTGCGGCCAGACCGGGACGAGGCCCATCTTCTGCGACAGGTACTGGACGGTGCCGAGCCCCGAGCCGAAGGCGAACGGGCCTTCTCCCTCCGCGGCGTCGCGGACCCGCCGGGCATTTTCCACATCGTCCGAGGTGCCGATGATGGTCACGTCGGCGATCCGAGCCTGTGCAACGCGGCTGCGGGCGTCGACGTCGGCCGTCGAGCCGGCGATGACCATGATGGTCCTGCCCTCAAGGTCGGCCGCACGCGCCAGCTTCCCGGCATCGGCCTTGCGCACGCCGAAGGCACGCAGCACGAAATAATAATGATCGGACCACACCCCCGCCGCGCCGGTCGCCTGCCGGCGCGTGGTGAGGTCGGCGATACCCGAGGCGGCGATGTCGCAGGCGTCGGCACCGGGGCGCGTCCACAGGCCGTCGAAATCCGCCACCTCCACCGGCTGGAACCGCAGCCCCTGCGACGCGGCGAAGGCCTTGAGATAGTCCACGTCCCACCCCTCCCAGACGCCGGCGTCGGACTTGCCGACGAAGGGCGGGAAGGTGGCGAACATGCAGACCGAGAGCGTACCGGGCGCGAGCGTTTCAACCGGCGCGGCTGCGAGCGGCAGCACGGTTGAAGCCGCCAGAATCATCCCGGCCGCGAAACCGACGGCCCCACGTCGAGCTACCCGCACGCACGCCTCCCCAAAGCTGTGCCGGGACCATAGTCGAGCCGGCCGAACGCGCAATGCGGAGGTATCGGCGAGCGCTAAGGAATCGCCCCCACGGCTGGCGCCTTGCCCCCGCGTCCGCGAACCGTCACAGTGCGACGGTCTTTGCTGACCTCAAGGAAATGCAGGGGCACCACAGCCAGCGCGGGTGCGACATGAGCCCTGACATGTCCCCTCTTTCCAGCCCTCCTCTTGCCTGCTCTCCTCTTGACTGCGCGCCGGACGACCTCCTGTCCGCCTCCGACGTGCGCGACATCGTGAGGCTGCTGGGCGACGTCATCGTCTCGCGCGCGGACTTCTCCTGCGTGAAGCGGCAGCTCATCGATGGCATCTCGACGCTGGTCGGCGCCGATTCCTGGACCTGGAGCCTCGGCTGCCTCGCGGAGCCGGGCGAGCAGCCGGTCTATCTCGGCGTGGCCCATGGCGGTTTCGACGAGGCGCGCTACGGGCGCCTCCTGCTCGCCGCCGCCCATCCCGACATGGCCTGGACCTCGGCGAAGCTGCTGGGCGAGATGCGCGCGTGCAACGCCCACGTCACCCGGACACGGCAGCAGATCGTGGATGAAGCCACCTTCGTCGCCTCGGGCGTCGGCAGCCACCTGGCTGATGCGGACATCGGACCCTTTATCTTCTCGCTCCGGCCCATCGACGAGCGCGCGGTCAGCACCATTTCGCTCTTCCGGCGCCGGAACGCAGCCCCGTTTTCCGACCGGGAAGCGCGGATCGCCCATATCCTGCTCAGCGAGCTGCCCTGGCTGCACGAGCAGGGCTGGCCGAGCGACCGCGGCGCCAGCGTGCCCCGCCTCTCCCCCCGGCTGCGGCTGGTGCTGAACCTTCTGCTCGACGGGCGCACGCGCAAGGAAATCGCCGTCAGCCTCAACCTCTCCGAATACACGGTCGCGCAATACCAGCGGGCGGTCTATCGCCACTTCGGCGTCCGCTCCCACGCCACCCTGCTGCGGCGGTTCCAGATGGGCGACGGTGGCGACCGCCGGTCGACCGTACAGGAGGCGGGCTGACCACCGCGGTCCCGCCCCCTCCCTCAAATGAGGGAATAGGAAGAGTTCCGGCGCGTTTGGTATGCAGGGCAAGCTGCAGCGTCGGCGGACAGCATCTGTGAAGCACGGACAGCTTCACGCGGCAGGATATGCCCCGCAGGGCGCATGCGCACTTGCACGTCCAGATTAAATTTAAACGCCTGATTTAAATTTTATCGCACCGCACGCCTCGAATTTCCGAAAATGACGCGACGTATCGGCATTCATAAATTACTGATACCCTGATTTTTACTTGGTCCGGGGAAGAAAAAAACATGCGTCCTTCGCGGCGTGATTTCGTGACGTGGGTTGCTGCCAGCGGGATCATGCTTGCCATGAGCCGCATCGGCGCAGCGCGGGCCGCCGGGTTCGACGCGAGCCAGACGCTCCCCGGCCCGGCCGCGTTCCGCCTCCCCGGCGCCACGGCCGGGCGCATCGATGCCTTGGCCAAGGTGACGGGCGCCAAGCTCTACGCATCGGATTTCCGCGCGGCGGACATGGAGGGCTGGCCGGCGACGACCGCCCACGCCCTGCTCCTGCGTGCCGCCGACGCCACCCACGTCTTCACCGGGCTCGATCTCTCCGCGCTGGACGCCGGCGCCCGGCCGACGCAGGTGGTGACGGCGCAGGATCTGGAGCGCGCCGGGGTCCGCGTGCCGCCCTTCTATGCCGGCGACCTGCTCTGCCCGGCGGGCAAGACACCGCTCTATCTCGGCCAGCCGCTGGCGCTTCTGCTGTTCGAGACGTTCGATGCCTATGACCGGGCGCGGGCGATCCTGCGCGAGAAGGCCCCCGCCCGATTCGGCGCCGAGACCGGACCCGTGGCGGAGCCGAACTACGCCGCCCTGCGCTTCACCCGCGTCGCCGGGGATGCTCCCGGCGTCCCGGATGTCTATTCGCCGCTGATCGAGGGCTGGATCAGCCCCGGCGTCTTCGAGCCCGGCGGCCGGCCCGTCTGGCAGCCGCTGCCCACCTCGGAAGGTGGCCAGTACAAGAAGGGCGCCATCCACGGCGAGGCCATCCGCGCCTTCATCGCCGCCGGCGCGCCGGACATGCTGGTCCTCGACCGCCGATTCCGCACCCAGTCCGTGGACCCCATGTTCCTGGAACCGGAGGGCGGCCTCGCCTGGTACGACCCGCAGGCCAAGGCCCTGCGGATGGTGCTCGGCGTCCAGTCGCCGCTCGAAGCGAGCGAGGAGCTGGCCCACCTTCTGGGAGCGGCGGCGGCGGGGTTCCGCCCCGAGCGGATCGAGAGCCATTTCGCCCATCTGGGCGGCGGCTTCGGCGGGCGCGACCATACCCCGTTCCCGTTCTACGTGGCTTTGGCCGCCATGTTCCTGCCGGGACACCCCATCCGCCTCGCCCACGACCGGTTTCAGCAGTTCCAGGGCGGCATCAAGCGCCATGCCTTCGACATGCACACGCAGGTGGCCTTCGAACGCGCCACCGGACGGATGCGGGCCTTTGCGGCCGACCATGTCCTCGATGGTGGCGGCCTCGCCAACTATTCGGCGAGCGTGGCCGCAGTGTCGGCCACATCAGCCATCGGCATCTACGATGTCCCGAAAGTGGACGTGACCACCCTCGCCGAGCACACCCGGGGCGTCACGGCCGGGTCCATGCGCGGCTACGGCGTGCTCCAGACCACCACAGCCCTTGAGACGCTGGTGGACGAAGCGGCGCAAGCCCTGTCGATGGACCCTATCACCCTAAGGCGGCGCAACCTGCTGAAGGCCGGCGGCCTCACCATGACCGGCAATCCGTGGACCGTCTCGATCCGCACGCCAGAAATCCTCGACAAGCTGGAAGGCCATGCCCTGTGGCGGGGCCGCGACGAGGCCCGCAAGGCAGCCCCGGCCGGGTCACTGGTCGGCACCGGCGTCGCCGTCTGCGCCAAGGACTACGGGACGGGCGCCGACTGCTCCCTCGGCCGGGTGGAGGTCGATCCCCAGGGGCACATCCGCATCTTCTGCGACGCGGTCGAGATGGGCAACGGCATCGGCACGGCGGTGGCGAACCGCGTGGCGGGCCTGCTCGGACGGCGGGCGGATGCGGTCTCCGTCGCCCGCATCGATGCGTTCGATGAACTCGGGCTCGTGACCTCAGGCGATCCCTACACCCTCACACAGGCGGAGCAGGACGCCGCCGCCCGCAATCCGCGCTGGGTGCCGGCGATCAGTTCGGCCACCAGCGCCTCCATCGGTGCCCATGTGGGTACCCAGGCGGCGGCCGAGGCGGCGCGGCTCATTTTTCGCTTCGGGCTGTGGCCGGCGGCGCTCAGCCTGTGGGGCATCGCCCAGGACGATCCGCGCCGCTTCCTTTGGCAGGAGGCGTTCTGGTTCGACGGTGCGCTCATCCTCTCCGGCCTGCCGCCGCTGCAGCAGGAGAAGGTGGCCGCCCGCGCGCACGAGATGGGCGGCCTCACCGGCGCCATGGCCCACGCCTTCTCCCGCTGGGCATGGGCGCAGGCGGCTTTTCCGCTGGACGGGTTCGAATGGGTCGTGGACCTCGACGCGCTGGCGGTGCGGCGCGGCGGCGGTGCGTTCAAGGTGCTGGACCGCAGCTTCATCGCCTTCCCGCCGGCGAGCTACAACCGGATCGGCACCTCCTTCACATCGAGCTGCGGCACGCTGGTCAAGGTCGAGATCGAGAAGGCGAGCGGCGCCGTGCGGGTCTCGCGGGCCTACAGCGTGCTGGAATGCGGCGAGGTGCTAACCCCCGAGGTGGTGGTCGGCCAGGCGCAAGGCGGCTTCGCCATGGGCCTTGGCTACGCTTTGCTCGAAACCCTGCCGCCGTTCGAGGACGGGCCCGGCAATGGCCGCTGGAACCTCGGCGACTATGTGGTCGCCCGCGGCTCCGATCTGCCCCTCCACGCGCTGGAGGTGGAAGTCTTGCCACGCGTCGCCCCGAACGAACCGCCCAAGGGCATGGCCGAGGTGGTCATGATCCCGGTGGTGCCCGCCATTCTCAACGCCATCCACGATGCCACCGGCCATCGTTTCCGTGCCTTGCCCGTCACGCCGGACGATGTCCGGCGGGTGCTGTGAAGGGAGAAACCGCTTGCCTCCGGTCTCACTCACCATCAACGGTCGCAGCCACGGTCCCATCGAGGTCCGCGAGGGCCTGAGCATGAACGACTTCCTGCGGGAAGTGCTGGGCATGACCGGTACCAAGTTCGGCTGCGGCGCCGCCCAGTGCCTCAGTTGCGCGGTCATCGTGGATCATGCGGACGGAACCAGTTCCACCACGCCCACCTGCATCGCGTCCGCCACCGATTTCAACACGCTCGCCATCCGCACTGTGGAGGGCCACGCGAAGAGCGGCGAGCTGACGCCGCTGCAGAAGAGCTTCGTCGCCCATTTCGCCTTCCAGTGCGGCTATTGCACCCCCGGCTTCCTCAACGAGGGGCAGGTGTTGCTGGAGCGGCTGGAACGCTCGCCCATTCCCCGGGCCGATCTGGAGCGCACCATCGCCGAGGCCCTCGACGGCCATCTGTGCCGCTGCTCCGGCTACGTCAAATACCACCAGGCGGTGCGCGATGTCGTGCTCGCCGACCCCAAACGCTTCCTGACCTGAGGAGCTTCGATGCTGTTCGACAGGCGCCTCGCAATAACCCTGCCTGCGGCGGCCCTCGCCGGGCTGCTGGCGGCAGCCGGGATCGCGCTGTCGGCGCCCGCAGGTACGCTTTCGGCGCCCGCAGGTACTCTTGCGCCGCCGGACGCCTTCGCCGCCATCGCCGATCCCGCGCAGCGGTCGGCGGCCTATTTCGGTGAGCTGAGCAAGGTGCTCACCCACCCGCGCTGCACCAATTGCCACCCCGCCACGGATCGGCCCCGACAGGGGGATTCAGCGCGTCTGCACCAGCCGCCGGTGACGCGCGGCGCGGACGGGTTCGGCACCGCGAGCCTTAGGTGCGGCACCTGCCATCACGGCGAGAATTACGCGCCGGCCGGCGTCCCCGGCCATCCCGAATGGCATCTCGCGCCCGCCGAGATGGCCTGGGAGGGCAAGAGCCCGGCCGAAATTTGCATCCAGATCAAGGACCCGAGCCGCAACGGCGGACGATCGCTGGCCGATCTCATCGCCCATATCGGCGACGACACGCTGGTCGGCTGGGCCTGGCATCCGGGCGGCGCGCGGACGCCCGCGCCGGGCTCGCAACAGGAGGCGAAAGCCCTGGTCAAGGCGTGGGTCGAGAGCGGCGCCGCCTGCCCCAAATGATCTGCCCCCAGCGACCCGCGCAAAATGACATATGGAGGAGGAAACGATGAAATACCGTTCCGTCGGATTGGCCGTGGCGGCGGCGCTCGCCGCAACGCCGCTGCCCGGCGCCCTCGCGGCCGAGCCACCGGCCTATCTCAAGCCCATCTCCGGGCCGCCGCAGCCGCTTTCCGCGCAGGATCTCGCCACCCGCAACGTCCTCCAGCTCAACACCACCATGTTCGCGCTGTACGACAATGCCGGCACCGCGTTTCGCCGCAACATCCTCGCCAGCCATCCGGTCATCCTGGCGCTGTTCTCGGGCGCCGGCGGCCGCATGATCCTCTACCGGCCGGGCCAGCCGCCGCTGGAGGCGCCCTCGGTGCCCAAGGCCTATCAGGTGATGAAGTCGCTGGGCCACAGCGCCATGGCCATTTCCGAGGTCGTGCTGCCGTATCTGGACACGCCGAGCGACACCTCCTGGGTCGCGCCCATGCGGGCCTATCTGAGTGAGATGAAGAGCGCACTGGAGACCATCGGCGCGGCGGAGATGCCCGATGCGTGGCGGGCGAATTCCCGCGCCATCCTGGAGAACAACATCGCCTTCATGGAGGACAGCCTCGCCAAGGGCGTCGTCACCCTCGATGCGGTGCAGGCCTATGCGAAGAAGCAGGCGCCGGTCCTGCGCAACGCCATCGCCTGGGCGGCCCAGACGCAGGTGAAGCACTGGATGGGCGTGCTGGACGGCTGGAAGAAGGACCTCGGCGGCAACTTCGATCAGGCCTTCGGCGCCAGCAACACCATCTATGTGGCCCGCCAGAACAACGTGCTGTTCAGCGTCCTCGCCCAGTATTTCGGCGAGAAGGCCATCAACGACCGCCTGTTCCTGATCGAGACCGTCTCCTTCACCACCACGCCGGAGGACATGCTGACCGCCGTGGTGCGCATCATCTCCGACCGCTCGGTGGGCGGGCTGTTCTTCAACAACGACCGGCTCATGGATTACGAGCTGATGGGAGGCGATGCCCGCAAGGCCATCATCGCGGAGATGAAGGCGCGCGGGCAGGAGCCGTTCCTGCCGCCGCAGGTGCCGTTCGGCTCGAAGCAGTGGCCGGCGCTGATCTCCGGCGGATCGGGCGCCGCCTCCCTCGACGATCTCCATTGAACGACGCCCCGGGCGCGGCACATCCGTGCCCGGGACCATGCACAGGCAGGTGGGACATGCGCGCACCGATCTTCGCCCTTCTCCTTGCCGCCGTCGCGGCGCTCACCCCCGGGCGCGCTCCGGCGGCAGAGGGCGCTGGCACCGACTGGATCACCGGCCTGCCGCGGCAGGACATTCCGGTCGCCGCATGGCCGGGCGGCAGGAAGGTCGCCGTGCTGTTCGTCCTCTACGTGGAAACATGGGGCCACGGACAGGGGCCGAACTTCCGCCCCGACATGACCGGCCGCACGCCCGATCTGGTGGACGAGGGGTTCCGGCAATACGCCATCAATTTCGGCCTGCCCCGCACCGGCCGGCTGTTCAAGGAGATGGGCGTTCCCCTCAGCCTCGCGCTGAATGCCCAGTTCCCCAAGGCGCAGCCGCAGGTGTGGGCGACGCTGCGGGCGCTCGTTCCGTCAGCGCCCATCATCGCCCACGGGCTGAACAATTCCACCGACCTCCTGCCCCTGTCGGAGGGGCCGGCGGCGCAGCGGGCCTATATCCGCAAGACGCTGGACATGATCGAGGCAGACACCGGCGTGCGCTCCACCGGCTGGTCGAGCCCGAGCGTCTATCCCGATGCGCAGACCTTCGAGGCCACCGCCGCCGAAGGCATCCGCTACACCCTCGACGGGATGGATTCCGACGTGCTGGCGCGCCTCGACACCAAGCCGGCGCCGCTGGTGCTGGTGCCCTACCCGCCGAGCGTGGTGGACATGGGCCAGTATCTCTCCCGCTTCAAGGAAGCCGACGACCTCGCACGCCTCTGGATCGACTACGTGCGCGAGCTGGCCCGCGAGGCGAAAGCCGATCCGGCACGCCCGGCGACGGTGGTCGCCATCGGCATCCACCCCTTCGTCGTCGGCACGCCGGCGGGTGCGGCCGCCCTGCGGCGGGTGCTGGAGGCGCTGAAGGCCGAGGACCAGGTCTGGCTGGGCAACACGGAGGCGGTGATGCAGGCCGCCGGTCCGTCTTTGGCGAGTCCCGCTCCCGGCAAGAAGTGATGAAGCGTCCTCAAATACCGCTCATACCGAGATCTGGAGGGTGCGCCGGGGCTTGACGAGAAGTTGAAGCCAATTTTCGGCGGGGAAAAATGCACAGCCCTCCCTTGACCCGCGAAGATCGACGAAGTCGGCGCAGGCGTTGAATAAATCCTGTTTTAAGAAATGGCCTCCGAACGGACTGAGATTACTAACCTACCACCCGACGTATCGGCAGGTATCAACATATTTCCCCGCCCCCTGTGCGATGGCGCGCAAAGCAAAACGCGGCGCTTGGGCTTGAGATAACGTCCCGCCGCGCCGCAGGGCGGCTAGATGCAACGCAAGTTGCTCTTTATCGATTGGGGGATACGCAATGAAAGTTTCCAGGCGCACAGTTACGGCCGGTCTCGGCCTTCTGGGTGCAAGCTCAGCGCTTGGCTCTGCGCAGGCGGAAGGCTTCATCGGCGAAATGGTGACGGACGCGGAAGATCTGCGCGCCGCGTCGGATGCCTATATCTACGGCTACCCGCTCGTGACCATGGAGTTCACGCGCCGGGTGATGACCAATGTGGCCGCCCCCGAGGGCAGCCATGCGCCCATGGGGCAATTCGCGCGCCTGCGCACCTATCCCGACGCGAGCTTCCGCGACGTGACCGCGCCCAACGCGGACACGCTCTACACGATGACGTGGCTCGACGTGGCCAAGGAGCCGTGGATCGTCAGCATCCCCGACATGAAGGGGCGCTATTACCTCTTCCCCATGCTGGACGGCTGGACCAACGTGTTCCAGGTTCCCGGCACCCGCACCACGGGCACCGGCGCGCAGACCTACGCCATCACCGGCCCCGGCTGGAAGGGCACGCTCCCGGCCGGCGTCGTCCAGTACAAGTCGCCGACCGCGCTCGTCTGGCTGCTCGGCCGCATCTACTGCACCGGCACGCCGGAGGATTACGCTGCCGTCCATGCGCTGCAGGATGCCTGCAAGGTCTATCCCCTCAGCGCCTATGGCAAGGACTACACCCCGCCCGCCGGCAAGGTGGACCCGTCCGTCGACATGAAGACGGCGGTGCGCGAGCAGGTGAACGCCCTGAGCGGCGTCGAGTACTTCAAGCTTCTGGCGGAGCTGATGAAGACCAACCCGCCCGTTCCCGCCGACGCGCCCATCCTACCGAAGCTCGCCGAGATCGGCATCGTGCCCGGCAAGGATTTCGACGCCAAGGCCGCCAATCCCGAAGTGCTCGACCGGGTGAAGAAGATCAGCGTCGACCGTGTCATGCTGCACATGGTCACCAGCGGAGACTTCAAGAACGTCAACGGCTGGCGCTACAGCACCAAGACCGGCCTCTACGGCACCGACTACATGCAGCGCGCGCTGATCACCGCCGTCGGGCTCGGTGCCAACCGCCCCGAGGACGCGATCTATCCCATCTCGCTGAAGTCCGGCAGCGGCATTTTCGCGCGCAAGTACAACGGCGCGAACAAGTATGTGATGCACTTCCCCAAGGGGCAGCTGCCTCCGGTGAAAGGCTTCTGGTCCCTCACCATGTATGACGACAAGTATTTCTTCGTCGCCAATCCCATCAACCGCTACTCGATCAGCGCCCGGCAGAACCTGAAGGCCAATGCCGACGGCTCGATCGACCTCTACGTCCAGCACGACTCGCCGGGAGCGGACAAGGAATCGAACTGGCTGCCGGCACCGGCGGGCGAGTTCATCCTCATGCTGCGCATGTACTGGCCGAACCCCAAGAAGCCTTCGATCCTCGACGGCACCTGGACGATCCCTGAAGTCAAGGCGTCCTGACACCAGGGCGCTGGCTCCAGCGCCCCCGCAGAGAAACGATCCGCCCTCCGGACGCAGGCGACCTCACCGGCCGCCTGCGCAGAGAGCGTTCATTGACTGTTCCCGAACTCCCGGCCCGGGCGCCGGGTCCACCACAAGGAAAATGAGATGACCTTTCGCACGCTGAAGCTGGCCATCGCTGCCGGCAGCCTTGCCGCCGCCAGCCTCGCCGCCGCCCTGCCGGCCGCGGCCCAGGCACCTGTCGTGCCGAAGCCCGAGGCGGTCGAGGTCGTGACCCTGCCGGGCGTCGGCAGCGCCACCGTCCTCACCTACAAGGTTCGCTTCGTCTCTGCCGATCCGGCGACCCGCCGGGTCGTGCTCGAGACCCCGGCCGGCAAGCGCTGGGCCGTCATCGCCCCGCCGCTGGTCGGCGACCTCACCGCCTTCCGCAACGGCCAGAGCCTGCTGATCCGCAAGCTGCCCGGCGTGGTCACCGCCATTGCCAAGCCTGCCAAGAACGAGCCCGCGGAAGTCCTGAACGAGGTCGTGGTGAACGACGGCCTGCCCGGCCTGCCCGAGGGCTTCGGCCTGCGCGAGGTGACGATCGTCGCCCCCGTCGTCGGCACCGATCCCGCCGCGGGCACCGTGAGCTTCCCCGGCCCGGATGGCTACCTGCGCACCCTGAAGGCCGCCAACGGCAAGGTTCTCAGCGACCTCCAGACGCTGCAGCAGGGTGTCAACGCGAAGTTCACCTACGTGGAAGGCCTCGCCATCAACGCGGTGCAGTGAACGGTCGCTAACGACCGTTTGAAGGATTGGAACCTCGACCTCGGTGGGGTGTGCGATGTCGGCTCCGGGCCGCCGTGCAGCGAGCGAGGTTCCAGGCCGTCAGGGGCTCCGAACGCCCCTGACGGCCGCTTTCGTTCTGGGAGCATAATCGTCACGGCCATCGGAGTCGCCGCATCACCGGCGTGCTCGCGTCCCGACGAATCGGGTGGTCAGCACCCGAGGCGATCGGCGCTCATGAGCCGGCTGGAACAGCGCGGACGGGGACGGCCTGAAATTCAGAAGACAGGGCTGGAGCGGGTGAAGGGAATCGAACCCTCGTATTCAGCTTGGAAGGCTGCTGCTCTACCATTGAGCTACACCCGCATGCCGGCTGGCTTAGCATGCCGGTTCAAAGGGCGGAAGAGGTGGCGGGCGACCGGACAGGCCGGTTCCCTCCTGCTTCCGCGGGCCGGCGGACACCGGCCCCACGCTCGCGAGAGCGCATTGCGACGACGGGTGGTGGAGGGGGTTGGATTTGAACCAACGTAGGCAGAGCCAACGGATTTACAGTCCGTCCCCTTTAACCACTCGGGCACCCCTCCATAACGACGCCCGTCATCGCGGACCTTCATGCCAGAGCAGGAAGGCTTCGAGCCGGACTGGTGATGCAGGAAAGCGCCAGCGGCCGAAGGTGACGCAGAGCGTGAACTCAAATCGCCATCCGAGGCCGGGTTTATGTGAAAACACGGTGCCGAAGTCAACCGGAAATCGCCCGCCCATGCGCCTCGATCCCCGCCCCTGTGGACGGCCGGGCCGGCCGTGCCGCCGCAACCGGCACCGAAACGCCTGTCCGGGCCCCGCCGCCCCTTGCGCGCGGCGGCGGTGTCTGACAAAGCCACGTCATGTCTGATCGTCCGCCCCGCGAACCGCGCCGCCCCGGCGCCCGCCCGCCCTTCGCCGGCCGTGGCGGCCCGCGCCCATCCGGCGCGCCGTTTCCCCCACGCAAGGGCAAGGGTGGCGGCAAGCCGCCGCCGTGGGCCGGCGCGGACGATGTCGCGCTGCTCTATGGCTGGCACACGGTCGCCGAGGCGATCGGCAATCCCAAGCGGCGGTTCCGCAAGCTGATGGCGACGGAAAACGCGATCAACCGCCTCGCCGAGGAGGGACTTGTCCCGCCGGTTACGCCCGAGCTAGTGCGCCCCGGCGACATCGACAAGCTGCTGGGGCCGGATGCGGTGCATCAGGGGCTCCTGGCGGAGGTCGACCACCTGCGGTCGCCCCCGCTCAAGGATCTCGCGCAGAGCGAGCTTGTCCTCGTGCTCGACCAGATCACCGACCCGCACAATGTCGGCGCCATCGTGCGCTCGGCGGCGGCGTTCGGGGTGAGCGCCATCGTCACCACCGCCCGTCACAGTCCGGCGGCCACGGGCGTGCTCGCCAAGAGCGCGTCAGGCGGGCTGGAGCACGTGCCCTTCTGCCTGGTGCAGAATCTGTCGCGGGCGCTGACCGAGCTGAAGGACAACGGCATGCTGGTGGTCGGCCTCGACAGCGAGGGGCCGGCGGACATCGAGGACACCCGGTTGCGGGCACCCCTTGCCCTGGTGCTGGGCGCCGAGGGCAAGGGCCTGCGCCAGCTCACCCGCGAGACGTGCGACGTACTGGCCCGCATCGACCTGCCCGGCGCCATCAAGAGCCTCAACGTCTCCAATGCCGCCGCCTTGGCCCTCGGCATCGCTCGCCGCGCGTTGAAGAAGGGCTGACGTGGGTCAGGCCTGCCAGAAGGCAGCCCACCATGCTGCGGCGCATGCATTTTTCGCCCTGCACCTAAGACCAATGACCAATCGTAAGGCTGCCACACCTTCGCCATGATACCGCTCGACGCGCCGTGCGCGTCCAGCCCTGCGGGATATCCGTGCGCCAACAATGACGCGGAACCCAGAGGGTCTACCGGAGGAACGCCCTGAGATCCGTCGCACTCCCGCGTGCGCACGGCGCTGTGGGCTTGCGCCGAAAAGACCCTCTCTCGCAGGACCTGTTGGGTCCGACATCCGCCGGCGGCGGAACCCGAAGCGATGGGAGGGATAGGTTCCATGAGCGTGACCACAGCGGGGGCGGCAGCCAAGCCTCGCCCCATGAGCCGGGAGGAGAAGAAGGTCATCTTCGCCTCGTCCCTGGGCACCGTCTTCGAGTGGTATGATTTCTATCTGTATGGCTCGCTGGCAGCCATCATCGGCGCGCAGTTCTTCTCCGCCTATCCGCCGGCCACGCGCGATATCTTCGCCCTGCTGGCCTTCGCAGCCGGCTTCCTGGTGCGCCCCTTCGGCGCCATCGTGTTCGGGCGCATCGGCGATCTCGTCGGCCGCAAGTACACCTTCCTCGTCACCATCCTCATCATGGGCCTGTCGACCTTCATCGTCGGCATCCTGCCCAATGCCGCCTCCATCGGCATCGCGGCCCCGATCATCCTGATCGGCCTGCGCCTGCTGCAGGGCCTCGCCCTCGGCGGTGAGTATGGCGGCGCCGCGACCTACGTGGCGGAGCACGCCCCGCACGGCCGCCGCGGCTTCTACACCTCCTGGATCCAGACCACGGCGACCCTCGGCCTGTTCCTGTCGCTGATCGTGATCCTGTTCACCCGCACCATCGTAGGCGAGCAGAACTTCGCGGCCTGGGGCTGGCGCGTGCCGTTCCTCGTCTCCATCGCGCTGCTCGGCGTCTCGGTCTGGATTCGCCTCCAGCTCTCCGAATCGCCGACCTTCCAGAAGATGAAGGAGGAGGGCACCACCTCGAAGGCACCGCTCTCGGAGGCCTTCGGCAAGTGGGGCAACCTCAAGGTGGTCCTGATCGCGCTGTTCGGCCTCGTCGCCGGCCAGGGCGTGGTCTGGTACACGGGCCAGTTCTATGCCCTGTTCTTCCTGCAATCGATCCTCAAGGTCGATGGCTACACCTCCAACCTGCTGATCGCGTGGTCGCTGGTGTTCGGCACGATGTTCTTCGTGTTCTTCGGCTGGCTGTCCGACAAGATCGGCCGCAAGCCGATCATCCTCGCCGGCTGCCTGATCGCCGCGGCGAGCTATTTCCCGCTGTTCAACATGATCACCACCTACGCCAACCCGGCGCTGGAGAAGGCGATCCAGAACATCCGGGTCACGGTTGTGTCCGATCCGGCGAACTGCGGAAGCCTGTTCAACCCGGTGGGCACCCGCATCTACACCCAGCCCTGCGACCTCGCCCGCGACTTCCTCGCGAAGTCCTCGGTGAAGTACTCGACCGAGGCCGGCCCCGCCGGTTCCCCGGTGCAGCTGAAGGTCAACGACACGGTCGTGCCCTACAGCCCCGACTTCAACAAGACGGCCCTCGCGGCGCTCCAGACGGCGGGCTACCCGTCGGCGGCGACCAACAAGGACGTCGTGAAGATGGCGCATCCGTTCGACATCTTCCGCCCGCAGGTGGCGGCGGTGATCGGGCTGCTGTTCATCCTCGTGCTGTTCGTGACCATGGTGTACGGCCCGATCGCGGCAGCTCTGGTCGAGCTGTTCCCGGCCCGAATCCGCTACACCTCCATGTCGCTGCCCTACCATATCGGCAACGGCTGGTTCGGCGGCCTGCTGCCGGCCACCGCCTTCGCCATGGTGGCCGCCACCGGCGACATCTACTACGGCCTCTGGTACCCGATCGTGATCGCGCTGATGACCTTCGTCATCGGCCTTCTGTTCGTGCCCGAGACCAAGGATCGCAACATCGATCACTGGCACTGAGGTCGCACGCGGCCCCGCCGCGCGTCTCCCCGCAATCGAACGGCTCCGCCCAAGGCGGGGCCGTTTTCATTTCCCCCAGCCCCCCCGCTTGTTCAGCCCTTGGCGCGCTGGTAGAGCATGGGGCCGGAGCCGGGTTAGCACAGCGGTAGTGCAGCGGTTTTGTAAACCGAAGGTCGGGGGTTCGATCCCCTCACCCGGCACCATTTCCCGGTCGGCCCACGTCGGTTGGCGTCGATAATTCAAAGAAAATCAACGGACTGAAAGCCCCGCTCGTCGGAGGCCGCCTTTGGGCATCTGCTGGCATCGTCAGGTGCCAACAAATCCGGATGCCAACAATATGGCGCTTTCCGATGCCGTCGTTCGTTCCGCCAAGCCCCAGCCGCGCCCCGTAAAACCGTCTGGCGGAGGCGACCTCCACCTGCTCGCGACGCCCGCGGGCGGCCGCCTTTGGCGCCTGGCTTACCGATTCGATGGCGGCTGGGGATCACCAAGCACTCGCTCTACGAGTGGAGGAAGCGGAACGGCAACGGCGTCCTTGTCCGACACCCGTCGTCGCCGGACAGCCAGTGCTGCCTGGATCTCGCGGCAACTCAATTCGCGCGCGCGCCACCGGTGATCCGGTTGGTGGAAAGCGCCCCATATTCGAATAATTCAAATTATTATCTGAATACAAATATCTCACCTCTCCACCAACCATCATCCATTTCGGGCGACTATTTATTATAGTTCCAAATCAACGCGATTGATCCCTCAGCTCAGACCGGATACCTCCTCCATACTCAATTCAAATATTTCTCCTGCCCCACCACGATGACTGCGAAACCTGATGCCGCTGGCGATCTGATGCTGGCCTACATGCGCCAATGGCACGACCTGCGCGGCCACCTCAGCAGGCGCGTGGGTTCGCGAGACCTTGCCGAGGAGGCGCTCCAGGAGACCTGGCTACGGCTCGCCGGCATGGGACAGGCGCGGGCGGAGGTGCGCGACTGCCACGCCTTCCTGCTGCGCATTGCGGGGAACATTGCCATCGATCTGTTGCGGCGCGAACGCCGTCATGTCGCGCGGCAGATCAGCAACGAGGCCGTCCTGCGCGAGATTGCCGACGCCGCCCCCTCCCCCGAGGCCTATGCCCTGCACCGCGACGAATTGCGGGTGCTGGTGGCGGCCCTTGCCGAGTTGGCGCCGAAGCCTCGCGCCGCCCTGCTGCTGAGCCGCTGCGACGGGCGGACCCATGCCGAGGTCGCGGCGCACCTGAAAGTCTCCGAAAGCATGGTCGCAAAATATCTAGTGCAGGCTCTGCGTCACTGCCGCGACCGCCTGAGGGCATTGGGCTAACCTCAAGGGTTCGTTGAGACATACCCGCATGACGCACACGCCGCCCCCGTCCTCCGCAGCGGTCGCCCGCCCGTCCATAGCGGCGAGCGATCGCGCCATTGATTGGGTCGTGCGTATGCATTCGGGAGCGCCGGGGGCTGAAGCGGAAGCGCGGGCCTTCGCCCGCTGGCGCGCGGAAAATCCCGAGAACGAGGCGGCGGCGCGGGAAGCCGAGGCGCTCTGGCATGGGCTCGGCGGTGCCGGCGTCCTGGCTCTGGACGCGAAGCGCAAGGCGTCGCGGGAGAAGATCACGCGCCGCGCGCTGATCGGCGGCGGCGCCTTCGCCGCCCTGGGCCTCGGAGCGCTTGCAGCCGGCGCCGTCCGCGATCGCCTCGCCGCGGATGTCGCGACCGGCGTCAACGAGGTGCGGACAACCGAACTGCCGGACGGCTCGCGCGTCCTGCTCAATGCCAGTACGGCGCTGGCGCTCGATTTCAGTGCAACGGAGCGGGGGGTGAGACTGCTGTCCGGGCAGGCCATGTTTACCGTGGCGCGAGATCCGGCGCGGCCGTTCGTCGTCACCGCGGGTGATGGGCGGACCCGGGCCATAGGCACGGCCTTCGACGTGGACATCCGGCCCGATGGCGTGGTGGTGACGGTGGTGGAGGGCGTCGTCGCCGTGGCGACGGCAGCCGGCGGAGCAGGTGCCATCCTGCGCGCCGACCAGAGCCTGCGCTATGACGGACGCGGCCGCGTCATTGGCCCGCAGGCGGTGAATGCGGATGCCGCAACCGCCTGGCGGCGCGGGAAGCTCATCTTCGATCGCCGCCCCCTGGTGGAGGTGGTGGCAGAGCTTCAGCGTCATACCCACGCGCGCATCATCATCGCCGGCAACCGCCTCAAGGGCCTGGAAGTGACGGGCGTGTTCGAGTTGGACGACCCCAGTGCCGTGCTGGAAACCATCGAGCAGACGCTCCCGGTGCGGGTCGTGCGCCTGCCGCTGATCAACGTCATCCTCTGATTGGAAAAAAGTCGCCCGCGCCGGTGCAAGGTCGCCGGGCTGGTTTCGTCCTTGTCCTTGAAGGTCCTGAACGGCGGCGCGCTGGCGGGCCGGCCTCAAGGAGAGAGACGATGGCGGCGGTTGGGAATGGCGTCCGGCGACGGGCGCGCGGAGCGTTGACACGAACGGCTTGGCTGACGGGTGCGGCCATCTGCGCCCTGGTCGCGACAGCCTCGGCCGGTCGTGCGCAGTCTGGCGAGGCGCCCCCCGGCATCGCCTTCAGCATCCCTGCGCAGGATCTCGGCAGCGCGCTCACGACCTTCGCCGACAAGGCCGGCGTACGCCTGCTGTTCCCGTCTGATCTGGTGGCTGGGCGCCGCACGCCTGGGTTGACCGGCACCTATTCGCGCGATGCCGGGCTGGCGCGCCTGCTGGCGGGCACCGGCCTCGTTTACCGCTTCACAAGCGCCAACACGGTGACCATCACGGCGCCTCAGGCGCAGGGCGCGACAGGGGCCGGCGACGCATGGCTCGGCATGGTGGATGTGCAGGGCGAGGACACCCAGCAGGTGGTGGCGCTGGAGACCTCGGCCGGGACCAAGACCGAGACGCCGCTCATCGACACCCCGCAGTCCATCAGCGTGGTGACGCGGGCGGAAATGGACCAGCGCGGCGTGCAGGACTTCAATTCCGCCGTGGCTTACACGCCGGGCGTGCGGGCGGTGGACTATCCCGGCGGCCAAGGCATGCCGGACATCTACATTCGCGGTTTCCGCGCGATCGACCAGAATGCCAATTTCCGCGACGGCCTGCGCAACGGCTTCAATAATTATGACGCCGACATCGAGGTCTATGGCCTCCAGCGCCTGGACGTGGTGAAGGGGCCGGCCTCGGCTCTTTACGGCGCCGGCACGCCGGGCGGCATCATCGATGCCGTCACCAAGCGCCCGACATCCACGCCGCTGCACGAGATCGAGATTCTCGGCGGCAGTTACGACCGCATCCAGGGCGCCTTCGACATCGGCGGACCGGCGACCGAAGACGGGACCTGGCTCTATCGCCTCACCGGCCTGATCCGGGACAGCGGCACCCAGATCGACTATTCCCCCGACAACCGCATCTACATCGCGCCTGCCGTCACATGGCAGCCGAACGCCAATACATCGCTGACCCTTCTCGCCAATTACCAGAAGACGGAAAAGGGCGGCTCCGAGCAGAGCATTCCCATGGCCAACAGCCTTTTTCCGCTGGGGCCGAAGATCTCGCCCAGCCTCTATCTCGGCGCCCCCGGACTGACCAGCTGGAACGTCGAGAACACCTCCGTCGGCTACGAGTTCAAGCACAGGTTCGAGAATGACTGGCAATTGGTCCAGAATGCCCGGTACGCTCACGCCGATGTGGACTATAACTCCGCCTGGGGCTGGGACTGGCCCATCGCGGTGGTCGACAACAAATACTACAATGTGGGCGTTCAATTGAGGCCCAAGGTGGCGGACAGCTTCCTCATCGACACCCACCTCTCCCGCGATTTTCAGACTGGGCCGCTGACACACAAGATCCTGATCGGCATCGACGGGGGGTGGTACAACTCGACCGAAACCCGCACGAACTCCACCAACTACAATTCCATCAACATTTTCGCGCCGAACTACAACTTCATCTACACATTCGGTCGTCCCTGGTCGGACAGCGAGAGCACCATCTCCCAGATCGGCGTCTACGCGCAGGACCAGGTGACCCTCAACAACTGGCTGCTCACCTTGAGCGGGCGTCAGGATTGGGTGCGCAACGAAGAAGCCAACTATTATTCCCGCACCCTCCTCGCGGACTCCGGCCTGACGGACCAAATCGCGACGGCCAATTATTCTGCTTTCACGTGGCGTGCCGGTCTTGGATACAAATTCGACAACGGCGTGATGCCCTACGCCAGCTACGCGACCTCCTTCCTGCCGGTGGCCGGGACGGACTTCCGTGGCCAGTCCTTCAAGCCGACGACCGGCGAGCAGTACGAGGCCGGCATCAAGTATGAGCCGCAGGGCTGGCGGGCCCTGTTCACGGCATCCGTCTTCCAGATCACCCAGCAGAACGTGCTCACCACGGATCCCGTCAACGTGGGCTACTCGGTGCAGGACGGCGAGGTGCGCTCGCGCGGCATCGAGCTGGAGGCGAAGGCCAACATCACCGCCAATCTCGATATCATTGCCTCCTATACCTATCTCGACGCGGTGGTGACGCAGGCCAACCCCAACGAGGCGGGCATCAGCAAGGTGGGCACCGCGCCGTCAGGCGTGCCGCACAACAGCGCCGCCCTCTGGGCCTACTATACGTTCCGCGAGGGCGCGCTGGACGGGCTCGGCATCGGCGCCGGCTTGCGCTACGTGGGCAGTTCCTGGGCGGTGATGAACGAGAGCAACGGCGGCCAGGTCGCCATTCCCGGCTATACGCTGGTGGACGCCTCCCTCCGCTACGACCTCGGCAAACTCAATGAGCAACTGCGCGGTGCGACCTTCTCGCTTTCGGGCACCAACCTTTTTAACACGGAATATTATACCGCAGGCTTCTACGCGAATTCTGTCATCTACGGCACCCGACGCACCATCTACGCATCCCTGAACTATCGCTGGTAGGCGGCCGGGCGTCATGCCCGGCCCGATCTTTGATACCAGGCGCTGGGACCGGAAGACGCCGGACGCCGCCCTCGACAAGGCGAACGGGCGGCGGCGACGGCGTAGAAATCACCACACCATCGCGTCCGTCTCGCCCCTCGTGGCGAGGCCGGCTCACGCTGCGCCGCGCATTGACGGCGGCGTGGGAACGGGTGCCCATACGTAGCCGCAACATCAGAAGCGCTCTTGAGCACGATCTGCACGGCTGGGGCAAACGTTCATGACTTACATTGTGCTGATAGCGGTCGGAGGCGTTCTGCTGCTGCAGTGGAGCGGCGCCATACCGATGGATAGCGTTGGCGGCGCGCTGGTGATCGCGGCCGCTGTAATCCTGGGTTCGCTGGCGGTCGCGATCCACGAGGCATGGACGAAACGACGGGGCGTCCTCGGCTGGATCGTCAACATCGTCGTCTCGTTCGCGGGCGCGTTGCTGATCGCTCCTCTCGCCGGCGGCGTGATGGTGGCGCTGCTCCTTCCGTTCATGGACGGAGCGTCGTCACTGGCTGCGGCCGGCGGGGCCAGGATGTCTGTCGCGCTTTCCGGCCAAATGGCCCTCACGCTCCTGGGCTCCTGGGGCGCGCTGTGGCTCTTGAACCGTTGGCGATGAGCCCACCGGGCGCGCCCCTGCCGGCGTCTACTGTCCGACGGCATCCTTGACGCACTTCGTGGTGAAGCTGGTCTGGGCGGCGCCACGGAGCTTCTTGTCGGTCGCCTGGGTGTTGCAGGCCGCCGTCGCGTCCTTCTGGCACTTGGTGAGGAAGCTGGTGCGGGCCGCACCGGCGAGCTTCTGCGCATCGGCATTGGCGACGCAGGTGTCCGCCGAGGCGGCGGCGGCCGAAAACGACAGCAGGGTGAGCGCGATTGCGAGCGTCTTCATGATTCCCTCCCACAGGTGGAGACGGGAGGCTATCATCGGCCGGGACGACGTTCGATGGTGACCAAGCGTCAGACGCCGAACCACCGGCGCCACACCCTGACGATCGGGTCCAAGAACAGGACCAGAAACAGGACCAGGAACAAGTCCAGGAACAAGAGTATCCACGCCGGGGGCATGTCGAGCCCCCCGGGGATGCTTTGAGGGGCATCTCGACTGTTGGCATGTCGGGCCAAAGCGCTCCGGCCTCTGGCAGCCATCCTGATCGGCAAGACGTCCGCTGACCATAAGGAAGACTTCGCCTTATCGCCGTGCTTGACATTCCGGGCGGCGTTGGGCTCTCTCCTCGCCATGCTCCGAACCTCGGGATGGCACTTTGCACGTTTGTGGTCGCTGGCGCTGCGCCGGCTGATCGCGGCCTGCGTCGTGCTGTCCATGGTTGCGGCCCCCGTCGCCGCCGGGCTTGTCACCCATCATTCGGACGATCTGGACAGCACCGCCTTCGCGGCGGCCGTGGCTGGTGCGGAGGCCGCCCTTCCGCTCGCGGCTGCAAAGGATGTGGCCGTCGACAGCGCCAAGAATGGCGACGCCGCCCAGACGAAGCATGTCGTTCCCTCCGCAGACCATGATTGCCATGGCTGCGCCGCCGTGCTCCTCCCCGCTGCCGATGCCACCCGTTTGGCTGAGGTCGTGGCGGTGACGGGCATCACCATCCCGGCGCTCGGCTCCGGCCGCGCCGTTCCCGCCGACCCCCGCCCCCCGCGCGCCTGATCCCTTCTGTTCGCACGCCGATGTCCTGCATCGGCCCATCGCAATCAGAATCCGGATCAGATCATGCCGCCCCGTGCAAACGGGCAGGCTCTCGCGCTCGCGCTCGGGGCAGCATTCGCGCTGCTTTCCGCTCTGCCCGGCCGCGCGGAGACCCAACGCCCGCTGACCCTTACCAGTGCCCTTGCGAGCGCGCTCGCAGCCAATCCACGGCTGACCGCCGCCGAGCGTGACATCGGCATGGCCGCCGGCCGCGACCGGCAGGCCGCGGCGCTGCCGAACCCGAACCTCTCGCTGGAGGTGGACAACGCCTTCGGGTCCGGACCCTACCAGGGGCTGGACCTTGCCGAGCAGACGCTTCAGATCAGCCAGCTGGTCGAGCTGGGCGGCAAGCGGGAGGCCCGCATGGCGGCCTCCGGGGCCGGCGTCGGCATCGCCCGCTGGGAGCGCGAGGCCATCCGCCTGCAGGTGCTGGCCGAGACGACGGCTGCCTTCGCCGGCGTCCTCGGCGCGCAGCAGCGGGTCAACATCCTCCAGGCCCAGGCCGAGGCCATCGGCCGCCTCTCCCCGCTCCTTCAGCAGCGGGTGGAGGCGGGCGCATCGTCGCCGTCCGAAATCTCCCGCGCCCGGGTGGCGGCCGATTTCGCGCGGGTGGAGCTGGACCGCGCCAAGGCGGCCCTCGGCACTGCCCGGCGGGAGCTGGCCCTCCTCATGGGCCTCGGGGCGGCGAATTTTTCCCGCGCCACGGGCAATCTCCTCCGCGTGGCGCCCCCGCCGGCGCTGCCGCAACTGCTGAAATCCACACAGGGCAACCCGCAGCTCACCCGCTTCACCGTGCTCCAGGCGCAGCGTCGTGCCGAGCTGCGCTCGGCCCAGGCCAAGGCGGTGCCGGACGTCACCCTCGGCGTCGGCTACCGGCACTACAACGAGACCGCCGACAGCGGGATGATCTTCACCCTGTCGGTTCCCATCCCGCTGTTCGACCGCAACGAGGGCGGCATCAGCGAGGCGCGGGAATCCCTCCTCAGGGCCGAGGCGGAGGAGGCCATCGCCCGCAGCGCGTTGATCTCCCAGCTCGGGCGCGCCCACGACCAGCTGAAGGCCGCCTTCGACGAGGTGACGCTGCTGCGCGGCAGCACCATTCCCGGCGCGCGCAGCGCCCATGAAGGGGTCGAGACCGGCTACACCCAGGGCCGCTACACGCTGCTGGAACTGCTCGACGCGCAATCCGCCCTCTCCGAGGCCTCCCTGCGCGAACTCGACGCGCTCGTCACCTATCACACCGCGCTCGCGACCATCGAAGGCCTCACCGGCCGTCCCGTCGCCGTAGCCAAGGGAAAATCCAAATGAGCCGCTCGGCGCGACGGGACCTCGCGATGCTGCTCGTCGGCCTTCTGGCCGGAGCGGGTGCCGCCTACACATTTTCGGACCGCGCCGCCCCGGTGGGCGGCAGCCAAGCGGCGGAAGACAGCCACGCCGAAAAGGCGGGCGGCGGCCACGGCGACAGCCATGGCGAAGGCGCCGTCGAGCTGGACGACGCCAAGCTCTCCGCCGCCGGCATCGGGCTGGAGACGGCCGGCCCAGGCACCCTTAGGCAGACGCTCCGGCTCAACGGGCTGATGCAGACCAACCAGGAAGCCGTCGTCCAGGTGACGCCGCGCTTTCCCGGCATCGTCCGCGAGATCCGCAAGCGCATCGGCGACACCGTGCAGAAGGGCGACGTGCTCGCGGTGATCGAGAGCAACCAGAGCCTCACCAGCTACGACCTGAAGGCGCCCATCGCCGGCACCGTGGTGGACCGGCAGGTGGCTTTGGGCGAATACGCCTCCGACCAGAAGCCGTCCTTCGTGGTCGCGGACCTCTCCACCCTGTGGGTGGATCTCTCCGTCTACCGGCGCGACTTCGCCCGCGTGCGCGTCGGCGACGCGGTGGCCATCGACCCGGACGACGGAGCGCCGCCCATCATCGGCAAGGTCTCCTATGTCTCGCCCATCGGCTCGGCCGATACCCAGTCTGCTCTGGCGCGCGTGGTCATTCCCAATGACGGCCTGAGGCTGCGGCCGGGGCTGTTCGCCAGCGGCACCATCGCCCTCGCCGAGCAGCCCGTGGACCTCGCGGTGCGCCTCTCGGCCCTTCAATCCACCGAGGGGCGCACGGTGGTCTTCGTGCGCACCGGCGACGCCTTCGAGCCACGCGACGTGGAGACCGGTGCGCGCGATGGCGCGTTCGCCGAGGTCGTGTTCGGCCTCATGCCGGGCGACGTCTACGCGGCGAAGAACAGCTTCGTGGTCAAGGCGGAACTCGCCAAAGGGAGCGCCAGCCATGAGCACTGAGACGGCGCACGAAACTCAGAACGACCTCCAGCGCATCACCGCCTTCCTCCAGCCCCATCTGGAAGCGCGGGCGGTGCAGGCGCTGCATGCGCTGGAAGAGTTTCCCGGCTTCTCCATCGTCGAGGCGCGCGGCCAGGGCCGTGGCCGCGGCGCAGGAGGAACCTATGTCGCGAGCGAATACGACCTCACGTACCAGCGCCACATCCGCATCGAGATCGTCTGCCGCGCCGCGGCGGTGGACCTGATCGTGCGCACGCTGGCGGAGGCCGGCTGGACCGGGCGGCGCGGCGACGGGGTGATCTTCGTCTCGGCCGTGGAACGCTTCGTCCGCATCCGCGAGGCCGGCACGCCGGCAGCCGAAATGCGGGAGGGCGCGCGATGATCGATGCCATCCTCGCCTTCTCCATCCGCCAGCGCTGGCTGGTGGTTCTCGCCTGCCTGATGGTGGGCGCGTTCGGCGCGTGGAACTTCACCCGCCTGCCCATCGATGCGGTGCCGGACATCACCAACGTCCAGGTGCAGATCAACACCCAGGCGCCGGGCTTCTCGCCGCTGGAGGTGGAGCAGCGCATCACCTTCCCCATCGAGACCGCCATGGGCGGTCTGCCGGGGCTCCAGTACACGCGCTCGCTCTCGCGCTACGGGCTCTCGCAGGTCACCGTGGTGTTCCGCGACGGGACCGACATCTACTTCGCGCGCCAGCTCGTCAACGAGCGCATCCAGCAGGCGAAGGACCAGCTCCCGCAGGGCGTCGAGACCGCTCCGGGGCCGATCTCTACCGGCCTCGGCGAAATCTACATGTACACGGTGGAGGTGAAGCCCGGCGCGAAGAAGCCGGACGGCACGCCCTTCACCCCCACCGAGCTGCGCACGATCCAGGACTGGATCATCAAGCCCCAGCTGCGCACCGTGCAGGGGGTGGTGGAGGTCAACACCATCGGCGGCTACGAGAAACAGTTCCACGTGCTGCCCGACCCCGCCCGGCTGATGGCCTATTCCATCTCGTTCCGGGACGTGATGACCGCGCTCGCCGCCAACAACGCCAATGTCGGCGCGGGCTATATCGAGCGCAACGGCGAGCAGTATCTGGTGCGCACGCCGGGTCAGGTGGCCGGCGCCGAGGACATCCGCGAGATCGTCATTGGCTCGAAGGGCGGCACGCCCATCCGCATCGGCGACGTCTCCGAGGTGCGCGAGGGCCGGGAGCTGCGCACCGGCGCCGCGACGCTGAACGGGGAGGAGGTGGTGCTCGGCACCACCATGCTGCTCATCGGCGAGAACAGCCGCACCGTCGCCCAGCGCGTGGCGGCGCGGCTGGAGCAGATCTCCCGTTCCCTGCCGGAGGGCGTCGTCGCCCGCGCCGTCTATGACCGGGCGCACCTGGTGGAAGCCACCATTGCCACGGTGGAGAAGAACCTCGTCGAAGGCGCGCTCTTTGTTGTCGTGGTGCTGTTCGTGCTGCTCGGCAATTTCCGCGCGGCGCTGGTGACGGCTTGCGTCATCCCGCTGTCCATGATGCTCACCATCACCGGCATGGTGGAGAACAAGGTCAGCGCCAATCTGATGAGCCTCGGCGCCATCGACTTCGGCATCATCATCGATGGCGCGGTGATCATCGTGGAGAACTGCCTGCGCCTGCTCGCCGAGGAGCAGCACCGGCGCGGCCGCCTGCTGACGCGCGCGGAGCGCTTCGAGACCATCCTCGCGGGCGCCAAGGAGGTGATCCGGCCGAGCCTGTTCGGCACCCTCATCATCGCCGTCGTCTATCTGCCCGTGCTCACCCTCACCGGGGTCGAGGGCAAGATGTTCACGCCCATGGCCATCACCGTGCTGATGGCGCTCGGGGCGGCGGCGCTGTTCTCCATGACCTTCGTGCCGGCGGCGGTGGCGCTGCTCGTCACCGGCAAGGTCTCGGAGCACGAGAACTTCATCATGCGTGCGGCGCGACGCGTCTACACGCCGCTGCTGGACGCCGCCATCAACCTGCGCGCCCTTGTGGCCGTCGGTGCGGTGGCGCTGGTGATCGCGTCGGGCGTCGCCGCCTCCCGCATGGGCGGCGAGTTCATCCCGAGCCTGGACGAGGGCGATGCCGCCATCCAGGCCCTCCGGGTGCCCGGCACGAGCCTGACCCAGTCGCTGGAGATGCAGCAGGCGCTGGAGAAGGCCCTGCTCGGGGTACCGGAGGTGCGGGAGGTGTTCGCCCGCACCGGGACGGCGGAGGTCGCGACCGACCCCATGCCGCCCTCCATCTCCGACGGCTACGTGATGCTGAAACCGCGCGCGGAATGGCCGGACCCCGGCAAGGCCAAGAGCGCGGTGATGGAGGACATCGAGAAGGCGGCCGAACAGGTGGCGGGCAGCAATTACGAGCTTTCGCAACCGATCCAGCTGCGCTTCAACGAGTTGATCTCGGGCATCCGCTCCGACGTGGGCGTGAAGATCTTCGGCGACGATCTCGACACGCTGCTCCAGGTGGCCGGGCAGGTGGAGGCGGTCATGCGCGCCGTCCCCGGCGCCGCCGATGTGAAAAGTGAGCAGGTCTCCGGCCTGCCCATGCTCACCGTGGCGCTGAACCGCCCGGCCATGGCGCGCTACGGCGTGAGCGTGGCGGAGGTGCAGGAGCTGGTCGAGATCGCGGTCGGCGGGCGGGAGGCCGGTGTCCTGTTCGAGGGCGACCGGCGCTTCGACATCATCGTCCGCCTGCCGGAGAACCTGCGCACGGACGTGGAGGCGCTGCGGGATCTGCCGATCCCCCTGCCGCCGGCCACGGCGGCGCCGGAGCAGGCGATGCGCGCCGCCTGGACACCGGCGGCCACGGGGCAGATCCGTTATGTGCCGCTCTCGGCCATCGCCAGCCTCTCGGTGTCGCCCGGCCCCAACCAGATCAGCCGGGAGGACGGCAAGCGGCGCATCGTGGTGAGCGCCAACGTGCGCGAGCGGGACCTCGGCTCCTTCGTCTCAGAGGCCCAGCGGCAGGTGGCGGAGAAGGTCCGGCTGCCCGCCGGCTACTGGATCGGCTGGGGCGGACAGTTCGAGCAGCTCGTGTCGGCGACGCAACGCCTCGCCATCGTGGTGCCCATCGCGCTGCTGCTCATCTTCCTGCTGCTGTTCATGAGCTTCGGCTCCATGGCCGATGCGGCGCTGGTGTTCTCTGGCGTGCCTCTGGCGCTCACCGGCGGCATCGCGGCGCTGATCCTGCGCGGGCTGCCGCTCTCCATCAGCGCCGGCATCGGCTTCATCGCCTTGTCCGGCGTGGCGGTGCTGAACGGCCTCGTCATCATCGCCTTCATCCAGAAGCTGCGAGCGGAGGGGCGCGACATCGTCACTGCCGTCCGGGAGGGGGCGCTGACGCGCCTGCGTCCGGTGCTGATGACGGCGCTGGTCGCCTCCCTCGGCTTCGTGCCCATGGCCATCGCCACCGGCCCCGGCGCGGAGGTGCAGAGGCCGCTCGCCACCGTGGTCATCGGCGGCATCGTCTCCTCCACCATCCTCACGCTGCTCGTGCTGCCGGCGCTCTACGTGCTGTTCCGGCGCGAGCCCAAACCCGCCGCCCCGCCCGAACCCGCGGCGGCCGCATCCCAGTGACCCCAAGGAGAAATCCCATGCTCAAGAGCCTGATCGTCGCCCTCGGCCTCGTCGCCGCCGGCCCGGCCCTCGCCCAGCACGCCCACGGCGCCCAGAAGGGGCCGAACGGCGGCCCCATGGAGGATGTGGCGGGCGTTCATGTGGAGTTGGTCGTGGCCGGGGAGGCCGTGACCTTCAACCTGCTCGACGAGGCAGGCAAGCCGCTCGGCGCAGCCGGATTCACCGGCTCCGCCATGGTTGCGGCCGGGACCGGACGCAAGACGCTGCCGCTCGTCGCCGCCGGCGAGGCCCTCGCCGGGAAGGCTGCCGCGCCCGTGCCCAAGGGCGCCGCCGTGACCCTGCTCATCAAGACGCCCACCGGGAAGTCCGGTCAGGCGAAGTTCACGGCGCCGTAGGATGGCACCGATGGCACGGCATCGAAGGCTCCGCGCCGGTGCTGCGGCCGTCACTGCCTTGCTCGGTCTCGGGTCGCCGGCGCTGGGCCTGGACCCGAGACCGACAACCTATCGCGAAAGGCTGAAGCACGACTTCCGCGATGTGCAGCTCGGCCTCGCGCATCCCGTACCCGACGGGCGCAGCACGCCTGTCGGTCCTCCGGCCACGCAGGGACGGTCCCGCGGGCCAACCACCGCCCCCGGCATCCCCGCCACACCGATTACGAAAGGCACGCCATGAAAGGCCCGCGCTACACAAGCCTCATCTGCCTCACCCTCAGCAGCCTTGCCGTGGGCCCGGCCCTTGGAGACGGCATCCCGCCCGCGCGGCCAGCGAGCGCCTCGGACGCCGGCTGCGAGCATGGCAGCGCCGGCACGCACAACCTCTTCTGCGCGAAGACCAAATCGGAATGCATCAGCAAAAACCGCGCATTCCGGCCGCACGAGATCACCCATTGCACCATTCGCTATGACCAGTGCATGCGGGTGTGGGGCACGGCCAAATGAGGGCGGCGGCGTCTGCAGCGTGGATGCTGCATCTTTTGGTGGCGGCCGCATCACCTCTTGCGCTCGGGCCGGTGCAGGCGAGCGAGAGCCACAATGAGCGCGATCTGATCCGGGCCTTCACCTTTCAAAACCTCACGGTCTATTGCGGCCAGTTCACCCCCGCCGCCCTCTCCCAGACGGTCGGAAAGGACGGCGGGATCAACGGGCTGGCTCACCATGTGAAGGCGGAAGCCGCAGCCGGGCTCCCCGAGGCGGACGCCGATCGCCTCCTCCGGCGCTCCGCGGATACCGCACGCGCCCTCGCACTGAACGCGGTGCGTCTGCACTATGACGCAGATCGCGAAGTGGAAAACGCCCGCATCACACAATGGTGCGACGCGGTCGTGGTGCCTGCGGTGCGGCGACAGATTGAATCGCATGGTGCGGCGGAAGAGGGTGGCCCGACGGCGCCTGAGCAGCGCCGGCCTTGAGCCGGTCTCACTCAGAACGCCGCTGGCGCACCCTCATCACCGAGCACGCCTCCCGGAAGGTCCCCGTGTGCGTTGTGGAGCATCGGTGCCAACCGTTTCATATCCCGCCCCAGCGGATAGAAATACTCCCAAGGGAGGCGGCCATGAACACCGGAATTGTCTTCGCACTCGTCTCGGCCGGGTTATTTGGCGCCAGCACGCCGCTCGCCAAGCTGCTCCTTGGCGCCGTCGATCCGTGGATGATGGCCGGCCTGCTCTACCTCGGGGCCGGTGCGGGCCTTGCCGCCGTGCATCTGTCCCGGGCCGCGCTCCGGCTGCCGGCGGTGGAGGCGCCGCTGCGGCGGACCGACGTGCCATGGCTCGCGCTGGTGATCCTCGCCGGCGGTGTCCTCGGCCCCCTGCTGCTCATGTTCGGCCTCGCCCGGACCGACGGCGCGAGCGCGTCCCTTCTGCTCAATCTGGAAGGTGTGGCGACCATGGCCATCGCCTGGATCGCCTTCCGCGAGAATGTGGACAGACGCCTCCTTCTGGGCGCGCTCGCCATCCTCGCCGGCGCGGCGCTGCTGTCATGGCAGGGCCGGGCGACGCTCGACCTCGGCGCCATGCTGATCGCCGGCGCCTGCCTGTGCTGGGGCATCGACAACAACCTCACGCGCAAACTGTCCTCCGCCGACCCCGTGCAGATCGCCATGCTGAAGGGCCTGATCGCCGGAACCATCAACCTGGTGATCGCGCTTGGCCACGGGGCGGCCCTTCCTTCGGCAGGGGCTGTGGCCGCGGCTGCCGTGGTCGGCTTCTTCGGCTATGGAATCAGCCTCGCCCTGTTCGTGCTCGCGCTGCGCCATCTCGGCACCGCGCGCACCGGCGCCTATTTCTCGCTCGCGCCGTTCGCGGGCGCACTCCTCGCCATCGCGCTGCTCGGCGAGGCCCTTACGCCCCAGCTCGTGATCGCGGGCCTCTTCATGGCGCTCGGCCTCTGGCTCCACCTCTCCGAGCAGCATGAGCACGAGCACGCCCACGAGGCTCTGGAACACGAGCACCGCCACCGCCACGACGCGCACCACCAGCACGCCCACGATGCGGGCATCCCGGCCGGCGAGCCGCACACCCACCGGCACCGGCACACTCCGATGGTGCACAGGCATCCGCACTACCCGGACATCCATCACAGGCACGGACACGGCGCGTGACGTCTGAGACCGGATTGCGCGCGGATCATCGATCACGGTCGGCCGTCGTCGAGGCTTCCCTATATGCTCGAAATCCCGTCCCATAGGGACAGGACACGAGACGGAGGTTCAGATGCGGGAGGGACAGGGACCGGATCTCATCCAACGCATGGCACCTCCCCCCATGAGGCCGCCGCGCCGGTACCGCGCAGTCCTTGCGGGTGCGCTGGCTGCGGTGCTCGCCGCCATGCCTGGTATGGCCGAGACACAGAAGGCATCGACGTCAACGTCGCCGGAGCCGGTGCGGATGGTGCTGGATCGGCCCGCCCTGAGCATGGTCGAGGCCAAGGGCTGGTCGTTCGCCGCGCTCATGGGCGCGCCCGGCGCGGCAACGCTCGATGCGTTGAAGGCCCGCAGCCCGCTCTATGGCGATCTCTCCCGCCAGCTCGGAGACGACGTGAAGACGCTGCGGACGGAGATGGCGGCCAACAAGCGCCCGCTGTTCGAGGTGACCGACGACAATGTGGGCCGGATCATCGACCTGCGCTGGCTCGCCTCGCCTTTGGCCAGCTTCCGCCTCGTCGGCGTGGTCAACCGCACCGACCGGCGCGATTTCACCGCGCTGACGTTACGGCCATCCTGCGGCGAGGTGCGCCTCATCTATCGCCTCGCCTATCGCTTCCGCCGGGGCGCCCTTGTCTACGCCTCCCGTCTGCCGGTGAACATCAATGCGGTGTTCGACGTGCCCGCCGCGGCCGGGGTCCCCTGCCCTGACCTCGCCCGCGCCTGGACGCCGCCGCACCCCGATATGGACGCGACCGAGACGGCGAACTGGCTGGCGACCGGGCCGCTCGCGGGCCTCGCCTTGCGGCAGATCGAGATCAACGCCCAGGTGGTCCGCCTGCCGTCCGGCATGGAAACCGAGCTCGGCGGGCAGGCCATCTATCTCATGCGGGTGTTCCGCATTGAAGGCGACCGCGCCATTCCAAAGCCGCTGGAGAACACCCCGGATGTCGCGCGGCTCGGCGCCGATGCCGCATTGAAGGCGCGTCTGGTGGACTATCTGCGCGCCCACCTGCCTGAGATCGACCGGGGCGTGTACCAGATCCCGGACGAGTTCCTGGCCGACAAGGTCCTCTCCTTCTCCACCTTCGGCAGCGCGCGGACCGCCAACCATCCCTTCGCCAGCCTTTTCACGCCAACGGATTTTGCCGGCCTGCCCTATGCGGACCTCGGCTATGTGGCCTCCCCGGCCGGGCTGATCGCGCGGCTCGATGACGGAACCTGCACCGGCTGCCATCAGGGCGCGGCGACGGCGGGCTTCCACCTGATCGGCCATGACGAGCCGGATGCCTCCCCCTTCAACGTGGTGAAGGTGCCCATCTCGCCCCATCTTTACGCCGAGGATGCGCGGCGGCGCGCCTATCATGCCGCGCTGGCGGAGGGGCGCGACCCCGACGTGTTCCGGCCGCTCTCCATCGCGCCGCCGGCCTCGTGGACCGGCGCGACCCCGCATGCGCCGATGCCGGCGGCCGCCACCATGGCATGCCTGCTGCCCAGGGAGCCGGCGCCCTTCAAGGACGGATGGAGCTGCGGCGGGGCGTTCTCCTGCGAGGCCATCGCCCACAATCCCCGCCTGCCGGTGGAGACCGGCCAGTGCATGCCTAGGCAGGACAAGGGCCGCAACAATGGCATCGTCTCCGGCATGGCCTGCCTCTCCGGCGAGATCGTGCCCGGCAGGGCGCCCTATCTCGATCGGTTCCGCATCCTCCGGCAGATCAACAGCCCTTCGGCGACGGTCTCGCCCACCGCCTACAATTGCCGGCCGGCAAAACTCGGCGTGCCGGGCGGTGCGGCCTATCGCCAGTGCACGCCGGCCGAGCGCGCGTTCTCGGGATTCACGGCGGGCCAGCCACCGGCGGAAATCTGCGCCCTTGTCGGCGGCAAGGCGTTCGATTTATGTGTCGCAACCGACAACTTCGCCAGGTGCATGGATGCCAGCGTGGTCCGAGGCAACCGGCCGAGCTGTGGCACCGGCCGCTTCTGCCGCGAAGACTTCATGTGCCAGGCCCTGCCGCCGAACATTCCCGGCGTCGCCCCGGTGGCGCGGGACAACGGCTTCTGCTCACCCACGTATTTCGTGTTCCAGATGCGCATCGACGGCCATCCGGATCCGATCCAGGGCGTGAAGTAAATCCGTCGGCCGGCCTCGGGGGGAGGCCGGCCGACCACTCGCATGGACCTATCGCAGGTCCGTCAGGTCGGGTTTTCCAGATTGAACTGGCCGGCATGCTCGTCATAGCCGAACAGCTCGCCATAGCGGCCCCAGGTTATGAGCGCACGCAGGGTCGTCTCGGCGAAGTCCTCGGACATGTGGTCCTCCAGCTCCTCGCTGAAGCGGGTGAACGGCGCGCGGTGGGTCGGCCGCTCGTCCAGCACCCGACGGATGAGGCCGGCCAGCGGCACGTAGGCCATCAGGTGATCCGCGAACAGGCGCTTGCGGGCATCCACCTCGGATTCGGCAAAGTGCCGGCCGGCCTCAGACAGCGTCACGTCGCCCGCTTCCACCCCCGCGAACCGCAGCAGTTGCAGCGTCTCGACGATGGGGAACAGCTCGTCCACCTCCATCTGCAAGGCGGCTGCGAGAACGGGGAGATCGGCCCTGCCGTTGTAAGGCGGCCCGGCCAGCGTCTCCATCAGGCCTGACAGGAGGTTGGTGGAGATGTTGGGCAGAGCGGTGCCGATGCCCGCGATGCCGGCGCCTTCGTGCCTGGGTTCGCTCTTTTCCAGCGGCGTCCGCTGGGTCATGCGGCCATAGATGTCATCCACGATGGCGCGGAACACCGGGTCGAGCCGCGCGCGCGGGTGCGGCAGGTCGATCTTGATCTCCGCCGCCACCCGGCCGGGATTGGAGGAGAAGATCAGGATACGGTCGCACATGAGCACCGCTTCCTCGATGTTGTGCGTGACCATGAGGATGGACTTGATGGGCAGCCGCCCCTCGATCCACAGGTCGATCAGGTCGGTGCGCAGGGTCTCGGCGGTGAGCACGTCGAGCGCGGAAAACGGCTCGTCCATGAGCATCAGGCGCGGGTGCACCACCAGGGCGCGGGCGAAGCCCACGCGCTGGCGCATGCCGCCGGAAAGCTCCTTGGGATAGGCGCTCTCGAAGCCGTCGAGGCCGATGAGGTCGATGGCCTGAATGGCGCGGCGCCGGCCTTCGGCCGCGGGCACGCCGATGGCGTCGAGACCGACCTCCACATTCTCCAGAACGGTGAGCCAGGGAAACAGCGCGAAGCTCTGGAACACCATGGAGAGGCCCTCGCACGGGCCGGTGACGGGCTTGCCGCACCATTCCACGCGGCCGGTGGTGGGCTTCACCAGGCCGGAGATGATGCGCAGGAGCGTGGACTTGCCTGAGCCCGAGCGGCCCAGAAGCCCCACCACTTCGCCCTCATTGATGGTGAGCGACACGTCATCCAGCACCAGCAGGTCGGCATTCTCACCCTTGTGGTAGATCTGCCGGACGCCCGAGGCGGAGACGAGGGTTTTCTTTTCGCTGTCGACGACAGAGGCGTGGTGTTCCATCAGGGTCATCTCATCCTCCATCAGTCGAGGCGCAGACGGCGGCCGGCGAAGACATAGAGCGGACGCCAGAGCAGTCGGTTGAACAGGATCACGAAGATCGACATCACCGCGATGCCGAGCACGATGCGCGGATAGTCGCCCGCGGCGGTGGCATCGGCGATGTAGGCGCCGATGCCGTGGGCGCGCAGCGTGGTGTCACCCCAGCTCGCCACCTCGGCGACGATGGAGGCGTTCCAGGAGCCTCCGCTCGCGGTGATGGCGCCGGTGACGTAATAGGGAAAGATCCCCGGCAGCATCACCTTCTTCCACCAGCTCCAGCCGCGGATGCGGAAGGTGCCCGCCGCCTCCCTCAGATCGTTGGGGAAGGCGCTCGCCCCCGCCACCACGTTGAACAGGATGTACCACTGGGTGCCGAGCACCATCAGCGGCGACAGCCAGATGTCCGGGTCGAGGCCGAGCCGGACGATGGCCACCACCGCGAACGGGAAGATGATGTTGGCCGGGAAGGCCGCGAGGAACTGCGCCAGCGGCTGCACCCGCTCGGCCCAGGCCGGCCGGAGGCCGATCCAGACCCCGATGGGCACCCAGATGAGGGTGGCAAGGGCGATCAGCACGATCACCCGCAGCATGGTCAGCACCCCGAGGCCGAAGGCCTGCGCCACCTCCGGCCAGGTCAGCTCGGTGGCGACGAAGGTGACGATAGTCCACAGGCAATAGGCCGTCACCGCCAGCACCAGCGCGAGCCACACCTTGTCGGAGAGCGGGCTGGACAAGGCGCGGCGGGCGTCCCCCGGCACCGCGACCGGAAGGGCGAGGCGCTGGCGCGGGACCGCGGACAGCAGCGCGCCCAGCGGCCCCAACAGGCGCTGGAACAGGCGGGTGCGCCGGGCCGCCGAGAGCAGCCAGGAGGAAGGCGCGGCCCCGCTGGCGGAGGTCTCCACCCGGAACTTGTCGGCCCAGGCCACCAGCGGGCGGAACAGCAGCTGGTCGTAGATGAGGATGACGGCCAGCATGGCCAGCACCGCCCAGCCCACCGCCGGCAGGTTCTGCTCCTTGATGGCGAGGGCCACGTAGGAGCCCACCCCCGGCAGGGTGATGGTGGTGTCGCCCACCGAGATGGCCTCCGACGCCACCACGAAGAACCAGCCCCCGGACATGGACATCATGGTGTTCCACACCAGTCCCGGCATGGAGAAGGGCACTTCCAGCCGCCAGAAGCGCTGCCAGCCGGTGAGGCGGAAGGAGCGGGTGGCCTCGTCGAGGTCGCGCGGCACGGTCTTCAGCGACTGGTAGAAGCTGAAGGTCATGTTCCAGGCCTGGCTGGTGAAGATGGCGAAGATGGCCGCCAGTTCCACCCCCAGCACCTTCCCCGGGAACAGGGACATGAAGCCCACCACGGTGAAGGACAGAAAGCCCAGCACCGGCACCGACTGGAGAATGTCCAGCATGGGGATGAGCACCATCTCCGCCCGCCGGCTCTTGGCCGCCAGCGCGCCGTAGAGGAAGGTGAAGACCAGCGAGGCGACGATGGCCGCCAGCATGCGCAGCGTGGTGCGCAGCGCATATTCCGGCAGCTGGGCGGGATCGAGGGAGACGGGCGTCTGGTTCAAGGCGGCGAGGGGCACGAGTGTGCCCTGCCCGCCATGCACAATCAGGATGAGCGCGCCGAACAGCAGGCCGAAGGCCAGCGCATCCCACAGGTTCGGCGCGAAGCGCCGCCGACGGCCCGCTTCCAGGGCCGGGTGCTGCATCGTCATGACGACAGATCCGAATGCGATTGGGAATTTGCGGCGCCGACGGGCAGCCGGTGCCGGGAGGTTTCGCATGGGACTGGGGCTCACCCTGTCCTGCCGGGACAGCAGGAACCGCCCTGCCCGAGGCCGCGCAGCGGAGCACGGCCATGCGACGCCACCGTGACGGCGCCGCGATGGGGCTGTGGTCAGCCAGGATGGGTGCCAGGCCTGCGCCTGTGCGCGCATCGGCTTCGATCGCCGTCCTCGTTACGATGAGAGAACGCGATAGGTCTGCGGAAATACAGCGCCCGCATGGCTCACCTCTTGTCCCGGAGCCTGCCGGCGGGACGGTGAACCGGACGCGAAAGGTCAGGTCCGCGCGGCCGCGGGCGGGCTCGAGCTAGATCGACTGGAACTGTCCATCACCCGATTGCTTTCAAGAAATCCGGCCGGCCTGACGGTGGAGTCTTCGATGAACCCGCGAACGGGCACGCTCCATCTCCCAAGCATCCGGTGACGCCGCCTATCGCGCCCGGCGCCGGCGCGGTCAAGCGGAAAATGCGCGGTGCGGCAAGGCGTCCGGACTGACGCTGCGAGACCGGCTTCGGCGCCCTGGGACAGCAGCTGAGGCACGAAATCTCCGGTCATCACCCATGAATGGATGCATCCGGCGCGGCCTTGAGCCGTGCCCCGCCCTACCTGCCGCTCCGTCTCCGGAGCCCATCGACCGCCCGAAGGATCGCCTTCGCCTCGGCCCCTGCGTCGAACGGCACTGCATCTCCGCCCCGCCCATAGAGCCGCGCGTCGAGGCGGGCCGTCTCTTGCCCGCTCACCGGCAGTCCGAGTGCGCGCCACCGGCGCAGGTGACGCTCCACCGCACGGCGGAGCGCGAATGGCTCGCCGGTCCGCACCGCCCGGCGCAAGGCGAGACGGGTGGGGTCCACTGGCGAGAGCCGCCCGAGCACCCTCAGCACGTCGTCCCGCCGGCGCGGCCCGAGGCCCGCGAGGACCAGCACACATCCCGCCAACAGCCCGCCCGTGATGGCCAGCGCCGCGGCCCGCACCTGCCCGGCGGGCAGATGCCCGGTGCCGCCGACCCCGGCGTAGATGCTGGCATAGCCGAAGGGGATCGCGGGAATCTCCGCCGTGCGCATCTGCCGTGCTTCGGTGTCAAACCAGGGGATGGCGATGGCCGGAAGGACGGCGGGGTCGCCGGTGCTCGGCCGCAGGTGCCATTCCCATGTCACCGTCGTGACCGGCCCGTCTGGCGTCAGGCGCTGCGTGCGCGCCTCCGGCGCCGCGAAGCTGATGAGCCAGGGCGCGCGCACGATGGGGCGCGGCGGCACCAGATGCGAGGGCGCCCCCACCGCCTCGATGGTGACGCGGCGGACGAGGGTTTCCCCGTCGCGCAGCTTGCCGGGTTCGGCGGACAGCACGTCGGTGACGGTGAGGCTGCGCGCCGCGAGCGTCGCCCCCTCGACCGGGAACGGGGCCACCGCCACCGTCACGGGCTCCGCCGTGACCGGCAATTCCTCCCGCGGCGCATCGGTGCCCACCACAGTCAGCCGGTGCGTCACCGGCCCGATGGTGAGCGGACCGGCATGGCGCGGGAACAGCGCGATGCGGCGCTCGAACACCCGGACGGACCGCCCCTCCACCTGCTCCGTTCGCCACTGGTCGCGGGCGAGCTGCATCCAGTCATAGTCGGGAGAATCGGGAAAGCTCAGCTTTTCCAGCGTGATCTGCCGCTCGTATTCGCCGCGCACGAGAACGGGGATCATCTCGCCCGCCACCGGCCGCATCTCGGGAATGACCAGCCGCAGGCTCTCCCCTCGCGCGGCGCCAGCCGGGCACAGGAGGAACAGGAGGCAAAGCGCACGGCGGATCATCAGGGCGCGTAGCCTCATTGTGAGTCTCCATCCCGCCCGATCAGGCCCAGGGCTGCGCGGCGCTCGAACTCCTTGCGCAGGCGCAGGCGCAGATATGCGCCGGGATCGTCGGCGATGGTGTCGAGCCAGGCATCGGAGGCGACGATGCCGCGCGCCTCGATGGGCTTCTTCAACTCCGGGTCGGGTGTCGCCACCACGCCGTCGCCCGTGTTCGCGGATGCAGTTCCCACAGCAGCCGGGATATGGCCACGGACGACGCTGGTGCCCACCGTCTTGGGCACCAGCGCGTCGATGATCCCGCGCAGCCGGCGCGCCTCGGTGTCCGCCGGGTCCACGAACAGCACAGCGTCGAGATAGGCGACGGACAGCGCGTAGCGGCCGGTCGCCGCGAGGGTCAGGGCGCGGTTGAAGGTCTCGCTGCGGCCGGCCTCCGCGAAGGCCGCATCGGCGGCGGAATAATCACCGTCCCGGTAGAAGGCGATGCCCCGTGCGGCGGCATCATCCTGCCAGCCCGCCGTTCCCGGCGCCCCCGCCCAGAAGGCGAGCCGCGCAAGGGAGGACAGCCCCGCAAGCATGAGGCAGGCGAGGCCCGCCGCCGCCATGAGGAGGATGCGCCGTGCCGGGGAGAGGCCGCTCATGCGCGCCTCCGGAACAGGGCGAGAAACGGGACGAGCGCGAGCGCCGCGACCAGCGGGCCGAGATCCTCGAACGCAAGCCCCGCCGCCCGCCCGTCAGGCGCGAACGCCGCCGAACCGGACAGGCGGTCGATGACCGGCCGGGGCGCACGGGCCGGGGCGGATGCGACGCCCAGCGCCTCCAGTGACGCCCCTCCGGCACTCCCCGCACCGAGGGCAAGAGTGAAGAGGCGGACGCCGCCCGTGGCGAGCCGCGCCGCCTCCGTGCGCGCCGCCGCATCGAGGCCGCTGCCGTCCGAGATCAGAACGAGATCGGCGTCCGGCGTCCCCTCCAGCATGCGGCGGGCAAGTCGCAACGCGGCGGCCGGCCGGGCGCCGCTGCTCGGCATGGTATCGGGGCCAAGCACGGCGATCAGGCTCTCCAGCACCGCGGGATCGCCCGTCGGCGCCGCCACGTCATAAGCCTCGTCGGAATAGAGGATGAGGCCCACCGGCCGCCCAGCCGCGGCAGCCATGACGCCGGCGGCGGCGGCCTGCGCATCGGCCAGCGCCGCTCCGGCGACGCCAGGCGTCAGGCCGATGGCCATCAGCACCGCCCCCGCCCCGGCGAATTGCGGGGCGTCCGCGCGCGGGATCGCAGGCCCCGCAAGGCCGAGGCCGACCAGCGCCGCCGCCGCCACCGGCATCAGGCTGGCACCGGCATCGTCCCGGCGCAGATGGCCGAGGGAGCGCATGGCCGCCAGCATGGCGGGCGTCATCACCCGCCCCCAGCCGCCCGCCACGGGGCCGCGCCGCCACAGCCAGACGGCCAGCGCGGCGAGCAGCGGCAAGGCGGCGAGCCACCAGGGGCGGAGCAGGACGAAGCCGCTCATGAACGCCGCCCCGTGGCCGGCAGCAGGGCCAGCAGCGCGGCGAGGACGAGCGCCGCCGCCGCGGGCCACATCCAGAGGGAGCGCCAGTACAGGGCCGGGGGGCGCCGCATGGGGTTCGGCTCCAGCCGGTCGAGGGTCGCGGCCACGTCCACCAGATCGTCGAGGGTGCGCACCCGGAAACTCGCCCCGCCGCCGGCCGCGGCAGTGGCCCGGAGGCCGGCGACATCCACCGCATCGCTGGCGTCCGGCTGGCTCTCCAGATCCTCCGGTCCAAGGGCGATGGTGTGCACGCGGATGCCGTGGCGGGCCGCAAGCTGCGCCGCGTCGCTCGCCTGCACCTTGCCCGAAGTGTCGATCCCGTCCGACAGGAGGATCACGGCTTTGGACTTGGCATCGCTGCGGGAAAGGCGGCGCACCGCGAGGCCGAGCCCCTCGGAAATCGCCGTGGACAGGCCGGAGATGCCGATCTGCAGCGTATCGACGGCGCGGGCCGTGGAAGCCACGTCGAAGGTGGGCGGCTGCGCCACATAGGCCCGGTCGCCGAAGACGACGAGGCCGATCCTGTCGCCCTGCCGGCCGGCAATGAAGCGCGCCGCGACCGCCTTGACCGCGTCGAGCCGCGACAGCGGCCGGCCGTCGAGCACGAAGTCCGTCTTCGCCATGCTCCCCGACAGGTCGAGGGCGAGGATGATCTCCCGGCCGGACGCGGTGGGAAGGCTCACGGGCGTGGCGACGCGCGGCCCGGCCAGCGCCACCACCAGCGCGATCCAGGCCCCCGCGCGCAGCAGGGCCGCGACGGGGTCATGGCGCAGGCCGGACGGGGCGGCAGCGGCAAAGGCGGTGGCATCGACGGCGAGCGAAGCCATCGCCGGCGCCCGCGCCGCGAGGACGTAGCGAACCAGCCACGGCAGGGGCAGGAGCAGCAGGGCGAGGGGAAAGGCGAGGCTCATCGGCGCGCGCGCCTCGCCTTCAGCGCGATGCGCTCGATGGCCTCGGCGCCGGGCGGCGGGGCGGCGCCGTAGGCGGCGGCGCGCAGTTCGTCGGGCAGGCGGCCGAGGATGCGGGCGATGGCGAGCAGCCGAGCCTCGGGCTCAAGGGAGCGCACCGCCCGGAGCCGCGCGCGGAGCGGGACAGGCCGCGCGAGGAGTGGCAGCACGAGGGCGCAGCACAGCGCGCCGAGGAGCAGGCCGAGGCCGAACAAGGCGACAAGGTCGGTCGCATGGAGCGCCATCAGGGCGGGCGGCAGGCGCCCTTCCGGCAAGGCGGCGATCAGCTCAGCCTGCGTCATCCGGGATCACCTCGAGGCTGACATTCAGGCCGGCCATGCGGTCGGCCAGCGGTGCGGGATCGAACGGGCGGAGCCGCGCCAGCCGCCGCTCCGGCCCGGCATGGATCGGCAAAGGCGCGGCGGGCGGCGCCACGTCGAGCGGATCGAGGGGAAGCAGCACGCGCACCCGCCGCTGACGCGCGAGGCGTGCCAGCGCCGCCTCGTCGGCCGGGCGGATGCCGTCCGGCCCGGTGGCGATGAGCACCTCCGCGCCCGATGGGACCATGGCCACCGCCCGCGCCAGCACCTCGCGCAGGGACGTCGCCCTGTCTCCCCTCCGGCCCGCCGCGAGCGCGCGGTCGTGGCTGTCGGCCAGCATGCGGCTGATGCGGCCCATCTGCGCCACCCCGGCGCCTGCGGCGGCGACGGCAACGCCGGACGCATCGAGGCTGATGGCGGCGAGGACGGCGCGGCGCGCCGCCGCCTGCCAGCCGCGCCGCGCCAGAACGCGGGCGGCGCGCACCGAGCGCAGGCTGTCCCCGGTGCCCCAGAGCATGGCCGGCCTGAAATCGGCGATCAGCAGCACCGTGTCGTCGCGCTCCTCGTGGAAGCTGCGGATGTGCGGCGCGCCGGTGCGGGCGGTGGCGGCGGGATCGATCCGCCGGAAGTCATCGCCTTCGGCGAAGGCCCGGATCTCCCGAAGGTCCATGCCGGAGCCGGCCGGGCGCGCCTGCACCGCGCCGGGGCGCCGCGTCACCGGGCGATGGCGGGCGCGCGGCAGGCGCGTGTCGCGCAGCGCCAGCAGTTCCTCTGCGACGAGCCGGATGCCGGGCACATTGAGCGCCGCCGTCACCATGGCTCCACCGCCTTCAGGATGTCGGCGACGAGGCTGCGGCCAGTGCGTCCCTCGCCGACGGCAGCCCAGGTCGGCACCAGCCGATGGGCCAGCGCGTCGGGCGCCAGGGCAATGACATCCTCGGGCAAGCCGTAGTCGCGCCCCTTCAGCCAGGCGAGGGCCTGCGCCGCCGCGGCCAGCGCCAGCGTGCCGCGCGGCGAGACCGGATGTTCCACCCATTCGGCGACCACACCACCGGGCCGCGAGGCCATCACCAGCCGGACGATGAAATCCTTCAGCGCCGGTGCGAGATGGACGGTCGCGACTTCGGCCTTGGCCTGCGCCAGCGTGTCCGGCGACAGCGCGGCCTCCGCCTGCGCCGGCCCCGCGATCCGCTCCGCAGCGACGAGATCGAGGATCGCGCGCTCCTGCTCGGCGTGGGGCAGTCCGAGGGACAGGTGGAGCAGGAAGCGGTCCATCTGGGCTTCGGGCAGGGGAAAGGTGCCCTCGTGTTCGATGGGGTTCTGGGTCGCCACCACCATGAAGGGCTGCGGCAGCGGGCGGGTGACGCCCGAGGAAGTCACCTGCCCCTCGGCCATGGCTTCCAGCAGCGCCGACTGCACCTTGGGCGGCGCCCGGTTGATCTCGTCCACCAGGACGAGCGCGTGGAACAGCGGGCCGGCGACGAAATCGAAGCGTCCGGTCTCCGGCCGGAACACCTGGGTGCCCGTCAGGTCCGAGGGGAGCAGGTCCGGCGTGCACTGGATGCGGGCGTGGCTTCCCGGCAGGCTGGCGGCGAGGCGCTTGACGGCGCGGGTCTTGGCGATGCCCGGCGGCCCCTCGATCAGCACATGGCCGCCGACCAGCAGGGCGATCAGCAGCCGCTCCACCAGCGCCTCGTGGCCGATCAGCCCGGCGGCGACGGCGCTGCCGAGGCGGGTGATCGGATGGCTCATGTCGTTCATGCCCGGCGCCTCCCATGGTCGGGAGAGGATGCAGGCGCCCGGCGCCGCGCCGCCAGAGAGCCCTTCCCGGCCGGTTCGGGAAGATCACCCGGATCAGCGGGGAAGACGTGCCGTCGCCCGCATGCCGCCGCCCGACGGCAGCAGCGCGAAGCTGCCGCCGAGCGCATCGACCCGCTCGCGGATGCCGAGCAGGCCGTAGCCGTCGCCCGCCCGGCTGTCGGGCCGCGCGGCGCCGTCGTCCTCGACGGTCAGGGTGATCGTCTCGGCGACCTCCAGCGTCAGCACGACGCTGCCGGGGGCGCCATGGCGGACGGCATTGGTGAGGCATTCCTGGGCGATGCGGTAGAGGCTGAGGGCGAGGGTGTCCGGCACCGCCTCCATGTCGCCCTTCAGCTCCAACGCGAAGCGGATGGCAGGCACGCGGCTGCGCCAGTCGGCGACGAGCCGCTCCAGCGCGTGGCGCAGGCCGAGGTCGTCGAGATCGGGCGGGCGCAGGCGGGAGAGCTCGGCGCGCAGGCTGTCCATCATCTGGCCGCTGATCTCGGCGATCCGCGCGCCGTCCTCGGCGGTGGTCTCCTTCGACTGCGCGATGGCCGTGGCCAGCGCGCGGGTGGCGGTGAGGCACTGGCCGAACTCGTCATGCAGCTCGCGGGCGAGCGCCCGCCGCTCGCTCTCCTGCATGGTGAACAGGCGGCGCGTCAGCTCGGTGCGCATGGCCTGAGCCTCCTTGAGCGTCTCCGCCGTATGGTTCAAGGCGGTGCTCAGGCGATCGAACTCGGCGACGTGGAGCGGCGGCAGCCCGGCCGAGAAGTCGCGCCGCTGGAGGCGCTCGATGCCGCTCAGGATGATGCGGAACGGAGCGAGGAGCCGGACCATCAGCAGGCCGGTGAGAATGGAGCCGCCGACCGCCATGCCCACCGCCACCCGCATCAGGTCGCCGGTCCGCGTCCAGGCGCGGCTCATGACGACGCCGGTGTCGGCCGAAGCGGTGACATAGGCATCGGTTAGGTAGCGCGTGCGCACCGGCACGGACATGGGCTCAGGCATCAGGCCGAGGTGCCCCGCCAGCCAGACGAACCAGCCCGGCGGCGCCACATCGGCGGCGACATAGGGGCCGCAGCGCCGGTGCAGCGGATTCTCCCGCGCGCCGAGTTCGACGCAGATCCCCGGTGCGATGAGGGTCCAGGCGGGAAAGGCCTGCCAGTCGCGGAACACCGGCACCGGCGCCACGCCGCCGAAGGCGAGCCCCTCGAAGCTCGGGCGGGCGGCGATGGCGTCGGCGACGCGGACGGCGGTGGTCGCCACATCCTGCCGCGCGGCCTGCGCCGTATCCCACAGCACCCAGCCGGCGGCGACCACCACCGTGGCAAGCCCCGCCGCCAGCACGCGCAGCACCAGCTGGGGCAGGAGCCGGCGCATCAGATGGCCGGGACGAGGCCGGACCGCTGAGCCTTCAGCACCAGGTCGGCGTCACCGGAGGCGCCGAGCTTGGCCCGGATCAGCGACAGGTTGTTCTGGACGGTCTTGGAGGAAAGCCCGAGGCTGCGGGCGATCGAGCGGCCGTTCATGCCGCGCGCGACGAGCAGCAGGATCTCGCGCTCACGCGGTGTCAGGCTGGCGATCTCGTCGGTGCCGAGCGAGGTGCGGGCCAGCTCCTGGGCCATGTCGGACGACAGCGCCCGCCGCCCCGCCGCCACCGCCGTTATGGCCTTGACCAGTTCCTCCGGCGGGCTGCTCTTGGACACGAAGCCCCGCGCTCCCGCCGCCATGGCCTTCTGGGCGAAGATGGCGCCCTGGTGCATGGACACGACGATGATCCGCGCCCCCGGATCGCGGGCCACCATGGCCTCCACCGCCGTGAAGCCGCCGCCGCCGGGCATGGACAGGTCCATCAGCACGATATCCGGCGCATGGGCGGCGAAGGCGGTGAGCGCCGCGATCCCGTCGCCCGCCTCGGCCACGACAGAAAGGCCGGGCTGACGGTCGAGCAGCCGGCGGTAGCCCTCGCGCACGATCGGATGATCGTCGACCAGCAGAATGCGGATCATGTCCATGGGGCGAGGATATCCCTCCGCGGCGCCCACACAATGGGGCGACGCGCTTGGGAAGGCTCGACGGGAGGCTGCGGCCGGCCGGTCCGCCGCGATACGCGCGCCCTCCCCCCGTTGAACTCGGCTCACACCTGCCTCGGTCTATTCGACCTTCAAGGGTGAGGCGCGGCTGACCCTCAGCTGCCGCTGCGGGTGCGCAGCTGCGGCACGAACAGGTCGCTCCAGCTCGCCGGCTTCGCCTTGATGGAGCCCGCGAGGTGCATGAAATCGGCGATCTTCATGATGCCCTCGGGGGTGGTGGAGAACCAGGTGTCCTTGTCCTCCAGCATCTCCAGCACCTCCTGCTGGGTGGTCTTCACCTTGGAGGAGCGCACATAGATCTCGGCTGCGGCCGCCTTGTCCCTGGCGATGAACTGATCCGCCTCGTCGAGCGCGTCGAGGAAGGCCTGCACCACCTTCGGGTTGGCATCGACGAAGCGCTTGGGCGCGAAGGTCACGTCCATGGTCAGGCGGCCGAGGATGTCCACCGAGTTCGCCACCCGGCGCACATTAGGGTTCTTCACCTCCAGATAGGAGAAGGGCGGCGAGGTGAAGTGCGCGGTGATCTCGGTCCGGCCGGCGGTGAGGGCCGCGAGCGCCTCGGGATGGGGCAGGCCCACGGTCATGGGATCGAGCTTGGCGTAGTTCTCGCGGCCGAATTCCTGCGCCGCCATCATCTGGAGAATGACGGCCGAGAGCGAGGTCTTGATGCCCGGCAAAGCGATCTTGTCGGAGGACTTGAAGTCCTTCAGCGAATTCACCGCCGGATTGTTGGTGTTCATCCACAGGGCAGTGGAGGACAGGCCGCTGACGCCGACCACCTCCACGTTCGGGATGCCCTTGGCCTTGGACCAAAGCGTGATGAAGCCGGGCGCGCCGGTGCCGGCGATGTCCAGCGAGCCGGCCATCATGGCGTCGTTGATGACGTTGCCGCCGTCCAGCATCAGCCAGTTGACCTTGAGCGGGCCAAGGCCCGCCTTCTCCGCCTGCTTCTCCAGGAGCTTCTGGTCCTCCATCACGATGAGCGGCAGATAGAGGATGCCGTAGCCCTTCGAGATGCGGACGTCCTTCACTTCCGCCTGCGCGGCGCCGGCGGCGAGCGTCGCTGCGACGGCGATGGCGGCGGCCTTGAGGCACTTCATCCAGCCCATGTCTCTCTCCCTTTGTGTTCTCGTTCGATGACGGGTTTGGCGACCCGGGTCAGTGCTGCATGCCCCAGCGATGCACGGTCTTGCGCTCGATGGTGGCGAAGATCAGGTTTTCCACGGCGAGGCCGATGAGGATGACGGTGAACAGGCCGGCGAAGACGTTGGCCGTCTCCAGCTGGTTGCGGTTTTCGAAGATGAACCAGCCGAGGCCGCCGGAACCGGAGGATACGCCGAACACCAGCTCGGCGGCGATCAGCGTGCGCCAGGCGAAGGCCCAGCCCACCTTCAGGCCGGTGAGGATGGCCGGGAAGGCGGCGGGGATGAGGATGAGCCGCACCAGCTTCAGACCGCGCAGGCCGTAGTTCAGGCCCACCATGGTGAGCGTCTTGGACACCGCGCGGAAGCCCGAATGGGTGTTGAGCGCGATGGCCCACAGCACCGAGTGCACCAGCACGAAAATGACGCTGCCCTTGCCGAGCCCGAACCAGATGAGCGCCAGCGGCAGCAGCGCGATGGCCGGCAGCGGATTGAACATGGAGGTCAGCGCCTCCAGCAGGTCCGCCCCGAGCCGCGATCCGATGGCGATGGTGGTGAGCACGGCGGCGAGCACGATGCCGATGGCATAGCCGATGAGCAGCGTCTCCAGCGAGGAGAGGGTGCGCGCCGGGATCACCCCGTTGGCGACGTTCTCGAAGAAGGCCGAGAGCGTGTCGGTGAAGGTGGGGAACAGCAGCGGATTGGCGAGCCACAGGCCATAGGCCTGCCACAGCGCCGCCAGCGCCACGAGGATGATGGCCTTGCGCACCGCGCCGATGCGGTAGATGCGCTCGAAGGGCGAAAGGGTGGCCTCGACGGTGATGTTACCGAGGGGCGTTTCCGGATTGACGATCTCCGGACGCAAGGCGAGGGTCTGGTTCACGGGCGTATCCTCAGTGTCCGAAGAGCATGTCGTTGATGCGGGCTTCCAGCTCGACCTGCGCCGAGGTGCCCATCTGTTCGGCCGGAACGCTGTTCAGCTCCGCCCGCACCCGGCCGGGATGGGGCGAGAGCAGGAGGATGCGCGTGCCGATCTTGATCGCCTCCTCGATGGAGTGGGTGACGAACAGGACGGTGAAGCGCGTGTCGTCCCACAATTGCAGCAGCTCGTCCTGCATCTTGCGGCGGGTGAGCGCGTCGAGCGCGGCGAACGGCTCGTCCATCAGCAGCACGTCCGGCTCCATGGCCATGCCGCGGGCGATGGCGACGCGCTGCTTCATGCCGCCGGAGAGCATGTGGGGATAGCTGTCGATGAACTTGGTGAGGCCCACCTTGTCGATATACGAGCGCGCCCGCTCGCGCGCCTCTGCGGCGCCCAGGCGGCCGGAGGAGGTGAGCGCGAAGATCACGTTCTCGCCGACGGTCTTCCATGGCAGGAGCTGGTCGAACTCCTGGAACACCATCATGCGGTCCGGGCCGGGCTCCTTCACCTCATGGTCCTTGAGGCGGATCTTGCCCTCGGTCGGCGTGATGTATCCGCCGATGGCCTTCAGCAGCGTGGACTTGCCGCAACCTGACGGACCGAGAAGAACGAAGCGGTCGGAATCGTAGACCTTGAAGTCCACGCGATAGGTGGCCGTGACGAGACTGTCGGGCGTCTTGTATTGAAGGGTCACGCCCTCGACGCTGAGCAGCGGCGCGAATCCAGTCTGGTCTGGATGCATAGTCATCGTTCCTCCCCGCGCCAAGCGGCGCAAATTGTTCTTGGTGCACTTCGGCGACCTTGCTTAGGATCATAGCCGGCGATCCTGACCCGAACCTGACACGGGGCGGCTTTGATCGCGGGAGCGTTCGGTGCGCATTCTGCTGGTGGAAGACACGCCGGAGATCGGCCTCGCGGTGCAGAAGCGCTTCGAGCGCATCGGCTATGCCGTGGACTGGGAGACCGACGGGCGCACCGCGAGCGAGCTGATCGAGGTGCAGCCCTACGACCTCGTGGTGCTCGACGTGATGCTGCCCAACATGGACGGCTTCACCGTGCTGAAGCACCTGCGCCGGCGCGGCCTGCGCACGCCCGTATTGGTGCTCACCGCGCGCTCGGCGGTTGACGACCGGATCAGCGCCCTCGACCTCGGCGCCGACGACTATCTGGTGAAGCCGTTCGACTATCGCGAGCTGGAGGCGCGGGCGCGGGCCCTGCTGCGCCGGGCGGCGGGCATGGCGGACAACACCATCAAGGCCGGCCCGCTGGTGATCGACCGGGCGGGACGCACGGCGATGATCGCGGGCGCACCGCTCGATCTCACCCGGCGCGAGCTGACCGTGCTGGAAATCCTCGCCTCGCGCCCCGGCGCCTTCGTCGGCAAGGAGGAATTGCTGGAGCAATTGTTCGGCTTCGACCGCGATCCCAGCACCAATGCGGTGGAGCAATTCATCACCCGGCTGCGCCGCAAGCTCGCCGCCACCTCCGTCGAAATCCGCACCGAGCGCGGCCTGGGCTACCAGCTTGTCGCTTCGTGACCTTCGGGCCTCCCTCCGCGCCCGCATGCTCACCGCGCTGGCGGCGATCCTTTTGCTGGGCGCCGCGGTCCTGAGCCTCGCCGCATGGCAATATGCGGCGCTGGCCGCCCGCGATGCCTACGACAAGCTGCTGGTGGGCGGGGCGGTGCAGATCGCGGAGAACATCTATCTGCAAGGGGGCGTCGTCACCCTCGATCCGCCGGTCGCCGCCATCGCCACGCTCTCCGCCTACGACCTCGTATTCTACAGCGTCACCGATCCGCGCGGCATCGTGGTGGCGGGCTATGGCGACCTCACGCTCGCGGCCTCGCCGGAACGCCTGCGCAAGGGCGTCGTGCTGGAGGACGGCCAGTATCAGGGGCAGCCGGTGCGCGTCGCCGGCCTCGTGCGCAAGGTGGAGGGCGCGCCGGGGGATGGCTGGACCCGCATCATTGTCGCGCAGACGCTCTCGGCGCGGGCCGCGCTCACCTCCGACCTCGCCTTCAAGGCCCTCGCCATGATCGCGGCCATGAGCCTTCTCGCCCTCGCCACGGCGGCGCTCAGCCTGCGCCTCGTCTTCTCCCCGCTGACCCGCATCGAGCGGGAGATCGCCGGCCGCCAGCCCGACGATCTGAGCCCCATCGCACTCACACCGCCGCCCGAGGCGCGGGCGCTGGTGGAGGCCATCGACGGCTTCATGCTGCGCCTCAGAGAGCGCATCGCGCTCATGCAGCGCTTCATCGCCGATGCCGCCCATCAGATCCGCACGCCGCTCGCCGCCATCGATGCGCAGGTGGAACTGCTGGAGACGGAAGATCCCGCGCACACCGCGCAACTGGAGGGGCTGAGGTCGCGCATCGCCGAGTTGGGCCGGCTCACCAGCCAGTTGCTCGACCACGCCATGGTGCTCCACCGCGCCCGCGCGCAGAGCCTTGCGCCCACCGACCTCAACGCGTTGGCGAAGGCCGTGCTCTCCCGCGCCGTGCCTCTCACCCTCGATCGGGAAATCTCCATCAGCTTCGTGCCGCTGGAGGGCGCGCCGCTGCTCGATGTGGACGCCATCAGCGTTGGCGAGGCGCTGGCCAACCTGATCCACAACGGCCTGATGCACGGCGCCCGCAAGCGGCTGTCGGTATCTGTGGAGCGCACGCCGGACGGCGTCGCGCTGCGGGTGTGGGACGACGGCCCCGGCATTCCCGCGTCCGATCAGGCGCGCATCGCCATGCCGTTCCAGAAGGGCGCCGCCTCGTCCGGCTCGGGCCTCGGCCTGGCCATCGCCGGAGAAGTCGCCCGCGCCCACGGCGGCACGCTGCGCTTCGAAGGGGGCGACGGCGATTTCAGCGTGGTCCTCGAATTGCGCTGAACCGGGCGCACTCGGAGCCGGAGCGGCAGCTCGATCCCGTCGATCATGGGGCGGGCGCGAAGAACGATCGGGCCGGCGGCGTTAAGACAGCCGGCCCTGAGAGTGCGCGACAGGAATGCGGAGCGCCTCAGCCCCTCACCTGAGGGAAGAAATCGGTCGGCCCCATCTGGCCGCCCTTCAGCACCAGTTCCAGCCCGTCATAGAGCGGGTCGTCGGACCATGCGCGGCACAGGGGGGCGCCGGGGGCGAGGCCGGCGACGATGTCGAGGGCGAAGATGTTGAGCGCCTCCATCACCTCGCCCGAACTGTCGCCGCCCGCCACCATCACCCGCCGCACCGCGCCGCTCTCCACGATGCGGCGCATGATCTCCGCCAGCACCGTGCCCACCCGCCGTGCCGCATCGGCACGGGAAAGGCCGGCCGCAGCGGCGGTCGCGTCGAAGCCGGCGACGGCCGCATCGTCCGGCCCCTCGGCGCTGTAGACGACCGGGCTCAGGCCACGCGAAAGCGCATCCATGGCGGTGGCGACGGCGCGGGCGACTTCCGCCTCCCGATGGACGTCGGAGAGCGCGTGGGAAAGGTCCAGCCGCTCCGTGTGGAAGCCGGCGGTCCGCGCGTGAGCGAGCTGCGCCGCCGTCACCGGCGAGCAGCTGCCCGAGACGACGGCGATCTTCTCCACGGCCGCGGCCTTGGGCAGACCGGGTGTTTCCGGCAGCAGACCGAGGCTGCGCCAATAGGCGGCGAGCGCATATTGCAGGCCGGAGGAGGAGGCGGAGAACAGGCCGTCGCCCCTGTTTTCCCAGATGAGCCGTCCGGCCTCCACCAGGGTCGCCTCATCCATCACGTCGATGAGCACCACGGGTGTGTCATCGCCCCGGAGCGCGTCGCAGCGCGCCTGCGCCTTGCCGGCGCGGATCTCGGCGAGATCGATGAGGGCCATGCGCCGGTCCGTCTGGCGCGCGAGATGGCGGCCGAGGTCCGCCTCGTCCATGGGCGTCACCGGATGGCGCGACATGGTGGGGTGGCGGTCCAGCCGGTAGGTGGTGCCGTTCCAGGTGACGAACAAATTGCCGAACATCTGGTAGCGGCCGAGGCGCGGCACGCCCACCACCATGGGCGACCAGCCACCGCCCATCTGCCGCACCCCGAGATCGATGGCGCGGCCGATGGAGCCCACATGGGGGGCGGAATCGAAGGTGGAGCAGACCTTGTAGTGCAGCACCGGCGCGCCCAGCGCCGCGAGGCGGGCGAACAGGGGCGGCAGCTCCTTGTCCATCCACTCCGGCGATCGCCCGCGCGAGGAGCCGGCAAGGCCGATGGCGCGGGCATGGGGAAAGCGCGCGCGCATCTCCTCGGTGGGCGGGCGCAGAAACAGCACCGAGGGCACGCCGGCCGCGGTGATCGCCTCCAGCGCATCGGTGGAGCCGGTGAAGTCGTCGCCGTAATAGGCGAGGAGCAGGCCCTCCGGCAGCGCCGCCCCGGTCTTGGTCCCCGAGGTCATCGCCAGAAGCCGAGCGCGGTCTTCAGCGCGGTGCTGCGGGTCGCCTCGTCCTCAAGGCTCGCCCCCGCCATGGCCGCCCGCCACGCCGCCCTGAGCGCCTCGACGCCAGCCGGCACCCCGGCGGGATGGCCGAAGATGCCCCCGCCCGCCGTGTGGATGAGATCGGCGCAGCCGATGGCGGCATAGGTCTGTGCCGCCTGCCGTCCGGTCTGGCCGGAGGAGAAGACCGGCATGGCCTCCATGGGGGCCGTGTCATTGATGGGCGCCAGCACCGCGCGGGCGGCGGCGATGACGCTCTCATTGCTCTCGGAGAACTTGTTGTAGAGCCCGTTCACATGCAGGTGGTCCACCCCCGCCAGCCGCCAGAGCTGCTGCCAGGGGGCATAGTCCCACCCCAGCGCCGGGGCGCGGTAGAGCGTGCCCCAGCCGGCGCGGTGGCCGTGCAAGGGCAGCTGGGCGTGGCGGGCGATCTCCCGCACCCCCACGAGGCCGATGGAATTCAGGCACACCATCACGCAGGTGCCCCCCAGCTCCAGCACCAGGTCATGCCGGCGGCGCATCTCGTCCAGGTCGCCGGTGATGTTGAAGGCCACCATCACCTTGCGGCCCCGCCGGTCGGCGGCATCGTTCACCACCCGCATCACCGCCCGCGCCCGCTCCTCGAAGGGGCAGCGGCCGCCGTCGGCCTGCAATTCGTCGTCCTTGATGAAGTCGATGTCGCCGGCGATCAGCTCACGCACCTGCTGCGCGGTCTCCTCCGCCGTGAGGCCGATGGAGGGCTTGATGATGGTGCCGATGATGGGCCCTTCCGCCACTCCGGCGAGGCGGCGGGTGCCGGAAATGCCGAAGGCCGGACCCTTGAAAGCTGACGTGAAACCGAATGGCAGCTGAAGGCCGGTGATACGCAGACCGGAAACCTGGTGTAACTCGAACAGATTGCCGGCGACGGTGGACATCAGGTTCGGCAGGGACGGGCCGAAATTCTCCACCGGCCAGGACAGTTCGAGCGTCGCCCTCGTGTAGCGATCGGACGCCATGGCGCCCGGCAGGCTGGGCCGGTCCACCACGTCAAGTATCTCGAGACGCTCGACTTTTGCACCCGAACGCTGCTTCAGCTCCGCCGTCTCGGTGGCCAGCGCCACGAAGGTGCCGCTCGACTGCTCCCCGGCGATGACCTCCGCCGTCCGCGCCGGGTCGCCCCCGGTCTCCATCCAGTAGGTGGCATGGACACGATCGCTCATCACAGGGGTTCCCAAGGTCGTCTGTCAGGTGAGTCCAACCAATTGCCTTTGTTAAGGAATTGGTTGGGCTCTCGGGGGAGCTGGTACCGCTCAGGTGATGCGGCGGATGCTCTCGGCGATCTCGTCATTGTCCAGGCACTTGAGCCAGTCGTCCCGCATCAGCCGCGGCTTGCCGAACTGGATGGCCTTGTTGCAAGCATCTGAGAACATGCCCGGAATCTCCTTGAACGTCACCGCCGCAAGGATGTTCATGTGGCCCAGCAGGAAGTCCCGCGCGCACTCCGCCGGCACCCCCCGCCGCACCGTCTCGTCCATGGCTTCCCGCATCACATCGAGCAAGGTGGCGCAGATGGTCTCGGACAGGCCCGGCTCCAGGATCGCCATCTGCTTAACGGTCAGGCGATAGGAGCGCAGGATGGGGGCGTAGATGGCCTTCGCCACCGCCTCGCCCAGGGCGAACGCCTCGTCCGGCCCCTGCATCAGCGCGGAGGTGATGGACTGCTTCGCGGCCACGCCGCCGAAATAGTCGCGCCGGCCTTCCTCGGTGGTCTCATCGTTGAAAATCAACGGGTGGCAGGGGTGCGAGACGAAATAGATGAGGTCGGGCCGCTCCGGCAGATGCCCAGCGAAGGGTGCTGCGGCGTCCAGCAGCATCACCATGGTGCCCGCCTTCAGCTTGGGCGAGATGGCGTGCGAGACCTTGCCGATGAGCGTATCCGGCACGGCGAGGATGACCACGTCGGCGCCGTCGAGGGCGGCATCCACCTCGGTGCAGTCGACGCCCACCTCGTCCTTGAGCCGCCTGCGGCCGACCTCGCTGACCTCCACATGGGCCACGCGGAAGTCCGTCTTGGCGAGGTTCTTGGACAGGCGCACGCCCATCTTTCCGCCGGCGCCGAACAGCGCGATCTTCGCATCCATCTTGTTTCTCCCGTCGTCTTCATCGGGGCCGGCAGGGCCGGCCCCTCGTGTTTGTTCAGTTGCGCCGTCAGGCCGAGCGCGCCGGAGCCGCGGCCCTGTCGGCGAGGCTCTCGCCCTGCCGCGCCACCACCAGGGTCAGCACCGCGGACAGGAGCATGAAGCCGCCCACCAGCAACATCGCCGCCTGGAAGGAGCCAGTGGCATCCTTCACCCACCCGGTGATGAAGGGTGCCGCAAAGCCGGCCACATTGCCTACCGTGTTGATGAGGGCGATGCCCGCCGCCGCACCGGCGCCCGACAGGAACCGGGCGGGGATGGCCCAGAAGTTGGGCAGTGCCGAGAAGATGGCGCAGGCCGTGACCGTGATGACCGCCACCGTGGCCGCAGGCGAGTTCACGTAGAGCGCCACCGGGATGGAAACGGCGCCGATGAGGGCGGGCAGGCCCACGTGCCAGGGCTTCACGCCGGTCTTCGCCGCCTGCCGGCTCCACAGCACCAGGGCGAATGCCGCGGGCAGATAGGGGATGGCGGTGATGAAGCCCTTCTGCATCACGCTGAACTTGGAGCCGAACTGGGCCTCGAAGCCGGAGATGATGGTGGGCAGGAAGAAGGCCAATGCATAGAGGCCGTAGATGAGGCCGAAATAGACGAAGGAGAGCAGCCACACCCGTCCGTTCAGCAGCGCGCCGGTGGCGAGGATGTTGTGCGAGCCGCCCTTCGCCTTCTCTTCCTTGGCGAGCTCGGACGTGAGCCAGGAGCGCTCCGCGGCGGTCAGCCATTTCGCGTCGGCCGGCTTGTCCACGAGGTAGAACCAGGCGATCACACCCACCACGATGGCCGGCACCGCGACGCCGAAGAACATGACACGCCAGCCGGCAAGGCCCATCAGCCCGTCAGCACCGATCAGCGCCGACGCGAAGGGCGCACCGATGACGATGGTGAGCGGTTGCGCCACATAGAACAGCGCCAGCACCTTGTTGCGGTGACGCGCCGGTACCCACAGGCTGAGATAGAGGATCGCGCCGGGGAAGAAGCCGGCTTCGGCAACGCCCAGCAGGAAGCGCAGGAAATAGAGGCCTTCCACGCTGCTCACCCAGGTGAACAGCAGGGCGACGATGCCCCAGGTGACCATGATGCGGGCCAGCCAGCGGCGGGCGCCGAACTTGTGGAGCGCAAGGTTGCTCGGCACTTCCAGGAGGATGTAGCCGAGGAAGAAGATGCCCGCGGCGAACCCGAACTGTGCGGCGTTCAGGCCGAGGTCCTTGGTCATGCCGTTGGGTCCGGCGAAGGACACGGCGGTACGGTCGAGGAAGTTGATGAAGAACATCAGGCCGATGAACGGCGTCAGCCGCCAGCAGACCTTGCTGATGGCCGACCGCTCGACGGCCGACACCTCGGGCTCAGGCATGGTTATCCTCCCAGATAAGGCAGATGGGTTGCCGTCTGCGCATTCTTGTTTTTGGGCTCGGGACGCCGCGCAGGTGGCTGCCCGGGCTTAGAGCTGACGTGCGCCATTAGGCGCTGGGAGGCGGCAGGAACAATCGATTTGTTGTCCGCCGGATGTGAGTTAAACTCACATTTAGGATGCTGCATTGCAGCGAAACTGAGCCTTCAGCCGATGTCTCAACAGCCGAGCCACCCCTTGCCATCATTGGTGGCGCTGCGCGCGTTCGAGGCCACGGCGCGGCACCGGAGCATGAGCCGGGCCGCGGAGGAATTGTGCGTCACGCACGGGGCCGTCAGCCGCCATGTGAAGGCGCTGGAAGCGACGCTCGGCGTGCAGTTGCTGGCCCGCCGGGGTACCGCCACCGATCCGACGCCCGAAGGCCAGCGCCTCGCCGAGGGGCTGACGACCGCGTTCGGGGTGATCCATGCCACGCTTGAGCGGGTGCGGCCGGGACCGCTGACCCTCTCCTGCTCGGCCTCCATCATGCTGTGCTGGCTCATCCCGCGCATGGCCGGGTTTCACCGTCGGAATCCGGACGTGCAGGTGGAGCTGAACATGAATTACGACAAGGTGGATTTCAGCCGCGACAACATCTCGCTGGCGATCCGCTCCTCCACCATCCCGCCGCCACGCGATGCCATCATCCGCGAACTGGGGGCAGAGTGGATCGGGCCGGTCTGCGCCCCCGACTATCTTGCCGCCATGCCGCTGGCGACGCCGGATGATCTGGCGCGCGCGCACCTTCTGGCCACCAACACCCGGCCGGAGGCGTGGCGGGACTGGGCCGAGGCGACCGGCAACGGCGACCTCACCCTCAAGGCGCAGCGCAGCTTCGATCATTTCTATCTGCTCATCCAGGCGGCGGCCTGCGGCCTCGGCGTTGCGGTGGTGCCGCACATGCTGGCGCTGAGCGAACTGCAATCCGGCCGGCTGGTGGCGCCGTTCGGCTTCACGCCCGGCGCGCGGCACCTGAGGCTGTGGATCTCGCCGCAGGCCGCCATCCGCGCCGAACTGAGGGCACTCGAAGCGTGGCTCGTAGGCGAGATGGCGACATTCGGCGCGGCGCCCCGGCCGGCGCGTGGCGGAGCCTGACCTCAGGTCGGCTTGGAGATGAGATCCATTCAGAGACTGCCGAAGCGGGCCATCGCGCATCCCCCCTTTTTGCGCATGGTTGGCCCTAGACGCGGCGCGCGATGCCGTAGCGGCGCATGCGGCGGTGGATCGTGGTGCGGTCCACACCGAGGTCGCGGGCGACGGCGGAAATGTTCCAGCTCCGCGCCCGCAGGGCGGCGAGGAGCCGGTCGTGGGCGATCTCTCCCTCTCCTGACGGGAAGGCGGGCGACAGGGCAGCCGCGCCCGCCTCGTGCGGGGCGTCAGCCTCGCGCAGGCGTTCGGGAAGGTCTTCCCACTGGATCGTCCCCTCGGCGGCGAGCGCGCAGGCGAAATCGAGCGTGTTCATCAGCTCGCGGATATTGCCGGGCCAGCGATAGGCGCGCAGCAGATCCAGCGCGTCCGGCGACAGGCTGAAGCGGGTCTTCGCCGCCTTGCCCCGCTCCTCCAGGAGGCGCTCCACCAACCATTCGAAATCGGCGCGGCGGCGCAGCGGCGGCAAGGCCAGGACGGCGCCGCTCAGGCGGAAATAGAGGTCTTCGCGGAAGCGGCCGGCGTTCACCTCCGCGAGGAGATCGCGGTGGGTCGCGGCGATGACGCGGATGTTCACCGGCACCGGCCGCGTGCGGCCCAAAGGCGTTACCTCCCGCTCCGCGAGCACGCGCAGGAGGCGGGTCTGGAGGGTCAGCGGCATGTCGCCGATCTCGTCCAGGAAGAGCGTGCCGCCGTCCGCCTCCAGCACCAGACCCTTGCGGCCGCGTGCGACGGCGCCGGTGAAGGCGCCCGCCTCGTAGCCGAACAATTCGCCCTCGATCAGCGTCTCCGGCAGCGCCGCGCAGTTTACCGCCACGAAAGGCCGCGCGGAGCGGGCGCCGGCAGCGTGGATGGCCTTGGCGAGGAACTCCTTGCCGGTGCCCGTCTCGCCGCAGACGATGAGGTTCATCTGCGTGTTCACGAGCCGCGCCGCGCGGGCCGTCACCGTCGCCATGGCCGCATCGCCGCCGTGGAGGCCGGCGAGCGGTGCCGGCAGGCTCGGCGGGGCGGCCGCAACCGACCGCGTGGAGATGCGGGCGGGCAGTTGGCAATGGGCGAACATGGGCGTCCCCGTGCCGGCGAGGCGGACCATGCGCTGCGCCACGGGGCTCGCCGGGCCAAGGCGCGGCAGGTCGTCGATGGCGATCTCGATGAACTCGCTCAGGCGGCGCCCCACCAGCGGCCGCACGGCATCGGCCGGCGGGCGTGCCTCCAGCTCGCGCCGCAGCAGCGCGCGGGCCTTGCTGTTGAAACCGGCGATGCAGCCGGAACTGTCCACCGCCAGCACGTAGGGCGGGTCCACGTCGGCGAATTCGGGCGAGGGCGCGAGGCGCAGGATGAACTCGCCCCGGAAGCGATTGAGCAGGTTCGCCGTCTCGATCTTGTGCGCGACCGACTTCACCAGCTGGAGCGCGAGGAGTTGGCTCTCCTTCGGCTGGGGGGAGCGCAGCGCCGAGATGTCGAGGACGGCGGCGAGCGCACCGGAGGGATCGAACACGGGCGCCGCCGTGCAGGTGAGCGGGATGTGGGTCGCGTCGAAATGATCGGTCTGGTGCACCACCAGCGCCTCGCCGGTGGCGATGCAGGTGCCCACGGCGCAAGTGCCCGCGCTCGGCTCCTTCCAGTCGGCGCCGAGATAGAGGCCGGCGCGCATGAGCGTGGCGTCGAAGGTGGGATCGCCGATGAAGTCCACGGTGATGCCCTTGGCATCGGTGAGCAGCAGCACGTAGCCGAGCCCCGCCACGTCCCGATAGAGCGTCTCCACCCCGAAGCGCGCAGTGTGGGTGAATTCGTCCATGGCGTCCTGATGCTCGCGCAGCTGCGTCGAGGGCAGGATCAACGGCTCGCGCAACACCACCGGATCGAGACGGTGCTCGCTGACACAGCGCTGCCAGGACTTCATGATGACGGGATCGCGCGTGCCGCGTGACGGCACGGGCAAGCCGCTCGCCGCGCGCATGAGCTCGTCGATATGCGCGACCTGCTCCTGTCGCATGACGATCCTCCCAGATCGTTTTTTATTGTGCGCGAGTGTTGCCGCGAAATGGAGCGCCCGCAAGCCTTTCCGCGGGTCAGGGGTGTGTCCGCGAAATCCATGGTGAGGGCCAAGCTGCAACACCTGTGGCACGCGCGGCGCCACACCTGTGGCGTCACCGCCTCAGGTGCCCCCGCGCCACGCTGGCGGCACCGCCTTGTCCCGCAACGGTTTGACGCGACGGGCGCGATTGGCCCGCCCCTTGCTCTTGTCCTTTCCATCAAGCCGGCGCGAAGCCGGCACTGAAGAACACGGCAAGGGAAGGAAACGTGGCCCGCTCCGCCAGAAGCGGGCCGTGAACGGGCACGCCTGCGGCTGCCCTTCCTCCCTGCCGGTCCCGTCGATCCGAAGGAGGAGGAAAAGCCCATGTCCATCACGTCGCCCATGCAGACCGCCGACGGCGCGCTGTCCAACAATCCCATTCCGCTGGAGAAGGACGCTCTGCTTGCGGCCTACCGCACCATGCGGACCATCCGCGATTTCGAGGAGCGGCTGCACGTGGAATTCGCCAAGGGCGACATCCCCGGCTTCGTCCACCTCTATGCCGGCGAGGAGGCCTGCGCCACCGGCATCATGATGCACCTCACCGACAGCGACCGCATCGCCTCCACCCATCGCGGCCACGGGCACTGCATCGCCAAGGGCGTGGACGTGGAGGAGATGATGGCCGAGATCTACGGCAAGTCGTCCGGCTCGTGCCGCGGCAAGGGCGGCTCCATGCACATCGCCGATCTCTCCAAGGGGATGATGGGCGCCAACGGCATCCTCGGCGCCGGTGCGCCGCTCATCTGCGGCGCCGCGCTCGCCGCCAAGTGCCGCGGCGACGGCGGGGTCGGCATCACCTTCTTCGGCGACGGCGCGGCCAACCAGGGCACGGTTCTCGAAAGCATGAACCTCGCCGCCGTCTGGAACCTGCCGGTGATCTTCGTGCTGGAGAACAACGGATACGCAGAGGCGACTTCGGTTACTTACGCAACGGGCGTGGACAACTTTCTCGACCGCGCCCACGGCTTCGGCCTGCCGGGCGTCAGCGTGGACGGCACGGACTTCTTTGCCGTCCACAAGGCGGCCGGCGAACTGATCGCCAAGGCGCGCGCGGGCGGCGGGCCGGCGCTGCTCGAATGCAAGATGGTGCGCTTCTACGGCCATTTCGAGGGCGACAGCCAGACCTACAAGGCCAAGGGCGAGAACGACTTCAACCGCCTCAACCGCGACTGCCTGAAGATCTTCGCCGATCGCGTGACGGCGGCGGGCATCGTCTCCGATGCCGAGATCGCGCTCATGGACCGCGAGGTGGCAAACCTCATCGACGACGCCGTGTCCTCGGCCAAGTCGGCCCCGCAGCCGACGCCGCAGGAGCTCACCAGCGACGTCTACGTCTCCTACTGAGCCACGACAGCGAACCCGCACGGCCCAACGATTTCCTGGAGGAAACCATGTCCCGCACCCTCAGCTTCAAGCTGGCGATCAACGAAGCCCTCGACCTTGAAATGCGCCGCGATCCCTCCGTCATCCTGCTCGGCGAGGATATCGTCGGCGGCTCCGGTTCGCCGGGGGAGATGGACGCCTGGGGCGGCGTGCTCGGCGTCACCAAGGGGCTCTACGGCAAGCACGGCAACCGCCTGATGGACACCCCCCTGTCCGAGAGCGCCTACATCGGCGCGGCCATCGGCGCCGCCGCCTGCGGCATGCGCCCGGTGGCGGAGCTGATGTTCCTCGACTTCATGGGCGTGTGCTTCGACCAGATCCTGAACCAGGCGGCCAAGTTCCGCTACATGTTCGGCGGCAAGGCGAAGACGCCCGTGGTCATCCGCGCCATGGTCGGTGCCGGCTTCCGCGCCGCCGCGCAGCACTCGCAGATGCTCACCCCCATGTTCACCCACGTGCCGGGGCTAAAGGTGGTGTGCCCCTCCAACGCCTATGACGCCAAGGGCCTCCTGATCCAGTCCATCCGCGACGACGATCCGGTGATCTTCTGCGAGCACAAGAACCTCTACGCCAGCGAGGCGGACGTGCCAGCCGAGCCCTACGCGATCCCCTTCGGCGAGGCGAACGTGGTGCGGGACGGGCGGGATGTAACCATCGTCAGCTACGGCCTCACCGTCCACCGGGCGCTGGAGGCGGCACAGACCCTCTCGAAGCGCAGCGGCATCGAGGCGGAGGTGATCGACCTGCGCACCCTCTCGCCCATCGACTGGGACACGGTGATCGAGAGCGTGGAAAACACCGGCCGCCTGGTGGTGGTGGACGAGGCCAACCCGCGCTGCTCCATCGCCACGGACGTGGCGGCCTATGTGGCCCAGCAGGCCTTCGGGGCGCTGAAGGCGGCGCCGCAGATGGTGACCGCGCCACACACGCCTGTGCCGTTCTCGCCCGCGCTGGAGGACCTCTACATCCCCTCCGCCGACGCCATCGCCGCCGCCGTGCTGAAGACCCATCCCCAGGCGCTCGCCGCCTGATCGCCGGAGACATCGGACAATGACGGATACGCGCATCAAGCCCATCGTCATGCCCAAGTGGGGGCTCTCCATGGCGGAGGGCAAGGTCACGGGCTGGCTGAAGCCGGAGGGCACGGCCATCGCCATCGGCGACGAGATCGTCGAGGTGGAAACCGACAAGATCGCCGGGGTGGTAGAGGCGGGCGATGCCGGCGTCCTGCGCCGGACCCTCGGCACGCCGGGCACGGTCTATCCGGTCAAGGCGCTCATCGGCGTGCTGGCCGATGCGGACGTTCCGGACGCCGAGATCGACGCCTTCGTCGCCGCCTTCGCGGTGCCGGAGGAGGCGGGCGCGGGGGAGGAAGCCGCCGGCCCACGCTACGAGTTCGTGGACACGCCCGCCGGCCGCCTGCGTTACGCTCGCCGAGGCGAGGGCGAGAAGACCGTGGTTCTGGTCCACGGCTTCGGCGGCGACCTCGACAACTGGCTGTTCAACATCGACGCCCTCGCCGGGGCTGCCACGGTCTATGCCCTCGACCTGCCGGGGCACGGGCAATCGGACAAGGCGGTGGGCGAGGCGAACCTTGCCTTCCTCTCCGGCGCGCTTATCGCCTTCATGGATGCGCTCGCAATTCCGCGCGCGCATCTCGTGGGCCATTCCATGGGCGGGGCGGTGGCGAGCGCCTCCGCGCTGGAGCATCCGGAGCGGGTGGCCTCCCTCGCGCTCATCGGCTCGGCCGGGCTCGGGCCGGAGATCAATTCCGGCTACACCGACGGCTTCGTCGCCGCCGGCTCACGGCGCGACATGAAGCCGGTGCTGGAGCAGTTGTTCCATGATCCCGGAACAGTGACGCGCCAGTTGATCGAGGATATCCTCAAGTACAAGCGCCTCGACGGCGTGGACAGCGCGCTGACCGCCCTCTCCGCCAATCTCTTCCCCGCCGAGCGGCAGACCCATGTGCTGGCCGACAGGCTGAAGCAGACCGACGCGCCCATCCTCGTGGTGTGGGGCGAGACCGACCGCGTCATTCCCGCCGCCCATGCCGGTGCGCTGGAAGGCCGCGCCACCGTGGAGGTGCTGCCCGGCGCTGGCCACATGGTGCAGATGGAAAAATCCGGCCGGGTGAACGAGCTGCTGCTCGACCACCTCAAGCGCTGACCGCCTGAAACCCCGCAACGACAAGCACCGGCGCGCCAGGGCGACCGGCGAAGGAGGACACATGTCCGATCTCAAGGACAAGAGCATCATCATCACCGGCGCGGCCGGCGGCATCGGCGCCGCCATCGCCAGGGCCCTCGCGGAGGACGGCGCCCGCATTGTCGTCGCCGACCTTTCAGAGGCGGCAGCGACGAAGGTGGCGAACGAGATCACGGCCGCGGGCGGCACCGCCATCGCCGTGCCGGTGGACGTGCGCGAGCGGCCGCAGGTGCGCGCGCTCATCGACAAGGCGGTAGAAGCATTCGGCCGCCTCGACGTACTGTTCAACAATGCCGGCGTCGCCCAGACGCGCCCCTTCCTCGACATCACCGAGGAGGACTGGCGCTTCGTCACCGATGTGAATGCGCTCGGCGTGCTCATCGGCATGCAGGAAGCGGTAAAGACGTTCCGCAAGCAGGGCGGCGGCGGCAAGATCATCAACACCGCCTCCATCGCCGCCAAGCAAGGCTACGAGCCCCTCGCCCACTACTGCGCCAGCAAGTTCGCGGTGGTGGCCATGACCCAGGCCGCCGCCCGCGCCTTCGGCAAGGAGGGCATCACCGCCAACGCCTTCTGCCCCGGCGTGGTGGCCACCGACATGTGGAAGGTGATCGACAAGGGCTTCCGCGACAGCGGCCTGACCCACGGCGAGAACGAGGCGTTCGAGACCTTCGCGGCGGGCGCTGTGCTGGGTCGCGCCTCGCGCCCGGACGATCTCGTCGGCGTCGCCCGCTTCCTCGCCTCGTCCCAATCCGACTTCATGACCGGCCAGTCCCTGCTCGTGGACGGCGGCATGGTCTTCACCTGAGGAAACGCCATGACATCTTCCGTGCCCCAGCAATTGAGAGAGATGAACCAGCGTTTCGGCGCCCTTGCCAAGGCGGCGCCGCAGGTGATGACGGCCTTCCGCGGTCTCATGGGCGAGGCGTCGAAGTCCGGCGCCGTGCCAGCCAAGATGAAGGAACTGGTGGCCCTCGCCATCGCCGTCCACCAGGGCTGCGCGGACTGCATCGTGTTCCACGCCGCCAATGCGCGGAGCCACGGCGCCACCCGCGCGGAAGTGGCCGAGATCCTCGGCGTGTGCATCGAGATGGGCGGCGGGCCGTCCGCCGTCTACGCGGGCAAGGCGCTGGAGGCGTTCGACGCCCTCGCCACCGAGCCGGCCTGACCAACCATCAAGAACAGACACAAGGGAGAAACGCCCATGAAGGCCGCCCGCTTCCACGCCAAGCGCGACGTGCGCGTCGAGGACATCAGCGAACCGCCCGCCCCCGGCCCCCGCCAGGTCGTCATCCGCAACAGCTTCTGCGGCATCTGCGGCACCGACCTGCACGAATACGCCGCCGGACCCATCTTCATCCCGACCGACCCGCATCCCTACACCGGCGCGAAGCTGCCGCAGGTGCTGGGCCATGAATTTGGCGGCACCGTCGTCGCCATCGGCAGGGAGGTGACGAACGTGAAGGTGGGCGACCGGGTTTCGGTGCAGCCCATGGTGTCGCCGCGCGACGACTATTTCGGCACGCGCGGCCTCTACCAGCTCTCCGAGAGCCTCGCCATCATCGGCCTCGGCTGGCAATGGGGCGGCATGGCGGAATACGCGTTGGTGAACGACTACAACGTCTTCGCCATGCCGGATTTCGTCAGCGACGAGCAGGCGGCGCTGGTGGAGCCCACGGCGGTCACCGTCTATGCCGCCGAGCGTGGCGGGGTGAAGCCGGGATCGAGCGTGCTGGTCACCGGTGCCGGACCCATCGGGCAGTTGCAGGTGCTGGCGGCGCGGGCGGCGGGGGCGACGCAGATCTTCCTCTCCGACACCAACGACAACCGCCTCGCCATGGCGCGGGCCATCCTGCCTGATGTCATCACCCTCAACCCCAAGCGGGACGCGGTGGCCGATGCCATCCGCGACCAGACCGAGGGCCATGTGGGCGTGGACGTGGCGCTCGAATGCGTGGGCGCCGAGGCGGCGCTCGCCACCTGCATCGACGCGGTGCGCCGGCAGGGCGTGGTGGTGCAGGTGGGGCTGCATGTGGGCAAGCCGGCGGTGGACGGCTTCACCGTCACCTTCAAGGACATCGATGTACGCGGCTCGTGGTGCTACACGACCCTCATGTGGCCGAAGGTGGCGGCGCTGATCGGCAAGGGTCTGCTGCCGGCGGAAAAGGTGGTTACCCGCCGCATCCGCCTCGACGAGGTGGTGGCAAACGGCTTTGAAGCCCTGCTCGACCCCGCCGGGCAGGAGCTGAAGATCCTCATCGACCTGCGCTGAGGACCGGAAGATCCGCTCCGTGACGAGGGCATCGCGCAGCTGCCTGCGCGATGCCCCGGCCGCTCAATAGATGCCGGTTTCCACGGCCACGCGCCGATAGCTCGCGCCAGCCGTGAAGCCGCCGTCGATCACGAAGTCCTCGCCCGTGATGAAAGCGGAGCGATCCGAGGCGAGGAACAGCACCAGCTCGGCGATCTCCTGCGGCGTGCCGCTGCGGCCCATGGGCGTCATGCCGATCATGGGCTGAAGGTGCGGGCTCGCGGCGTTGAGGGCCGTCACCACGAGGCCGGGGCACACCGCATTCACGCGGATGCCGCGCGCGGCATATTCCATGGCGGCGCTGCGGGTAAGACCCCTCAGGCCCCATTTGCTCGCGGTGTAGGCCGGGTCGTAATGCCCGGAAAAGGCGCTGTTCGACGAGATGTTGACGATGGCACCGCCGCCGGTCTCCTCCATCAGCGGCACCGCCGCCCGGATGCCGAGGAAGGCGCCGGTGAGGTTGACCTTGAGCACCCGCTCCCAAGCCTCCGGCTCGGTGGCGGAGACGGTGCTGCGGTTGATGATGCCGGCATTGTTGACGAGGATGTCGAGCCGCCCCTTCCAGCCGCGCACCTCTTCCACCGCCTGATCCCAGGCCTCGGGATCTGTCACGTCGAGAGGGCGGAAGCGGGCGTCGATGCCCTCGGCCGAAAGCTCCGCCACGAACGCCTCACCCTCGGGCACCAGCACGTCGCAGACCAGCACTGCCGCGCCTTCGCGCCCCAGACGCCGGGACTCGGCCGCGCCCTGCCCCCGCGCGCCCCCGGTGACGATGGCGACGCGCCCCTCCAGCTCCGTCATGTTTTTCTCCCGGCTTTATCGTTCGCGGCCGGCTGGCCTCCGGTCGCGCCTCCGCCCCCGAATACCCCTTGCCACGAATTCTAGAATAAACTAAAAATCGCATAATACGAGATTAATAGTCGTTCAAGCGATCATCGGACGCGCGCGGCGCAGAATCCGGGACGGGGGAGGAACGGAATGCTCGACGGGAAGGTCGCCCTCATTACGGGGGCGGGCATCGGAATCGGCCGGTGCGCAGCGGAGCTGTTCGCGCGGAACGGCGCGCGTATCGTCGTCGCCGAGATCAATGCAGAAGCGGGAGAAGAGACTGCGGCGCGCATCCATGCAGCCGGCGGCGACGCCCTGTTCGTGCGCACCGACGTGACCGACGCGGCAAGCGTGGAAGCGGCAGTTGCAACGGCGGTCGCGCACTATGGCCGGCTCGACGTGATCTACAACAATGCCGGCGGCTCCACGACCCGCGACAGCGACCTCACCCGCGCGCCAGACGACGAATTCTGGCGGGCCATGACGCTCGATCTGCACGGCACCTGGCTCGTCAGCCGTTTCGGCATTCCCGAGCTCATCAAGGCCGGCGGCGGCGCCGTGGTCAATGCAGCGTCCGTGGTGGCCCTGATGGGCTGGCCGGGCAAGGATGCCTACACCGCCGCCAAGGGCGCGGTGGCTGCACTCACCCGCTCCATGGCCGTGGAATATGCACCCTACAATATCCGCGTGAATGCGGTGGCGCCTGGCGTCACCCGCACGCCGCGGGTGGTGGCGCAACTGGAGCAGCTGGAGACGACCCAGCGGCTCACCGCCGCCCACCTCTTGGGCATGGTGGAGCCGGAGCATGTGGCGCAGGCGGCGCTGTTCCTCGCGTCCGATGCCTCGGGCCGGACCACCGGGCATGTGCTGCCCGTGGACAGCGGCCTCTCCATCTCCTGACCTCTGGCGTGGCGGCTCACTCCACGGATGAGGCGTCCTCGGGAACGGGGCTGCGGATCTTGCGCGGGCGTGCCGCCCGCTGGGCCGGCCGCACCCCGGCCTCCCCGGCGATGGCGCTGGTGATGCGGGCAGCGAGAGTCTTGATCTCGGCCACCAGTTCTTCCTTGCCCGCGCTCTGGAAGCGCGCCTCCGGCAGCGCGAACACCACGCTGCCGAGGACGCGCCGCTCGGCATCGAACACCGGGGCGCCGATGCCCACGAGATCGGGGATCACCTCGCCGCGCGTTATGCAGTAACCGTCGCGGCGCAGGCGCGACATGTTGGAGCGGAACTGCTCCCAGTTCTCGCCGAGGCCCGCCTCGCGCACCAGTTCCCCGTGCCAGAGCATGATGTTGCGCAGCTGGTAGGGGGTGAGGTGGGCGAGGATGGTCTTGGCCATGGCGCCGCGGAACATGGGCATGGGGCGGCCGCGCTCGTAATATTCCGGCACCGAACGCTCGGGCCACACGATGTCGGCGCACATGACCTTGTCGCCGTAATAGCTGCACAGCATCATATTGATGCCGAGCCGCGCGCTCACGTCCCGCATGGGCCCGCCGGCGCGGGTCAGCAGCGGGTCGGCGCGGCGCACGAGGCGGTCGAGCTCGATGATGCGCGGGCCGAGCACATAGCTGCCGCCCGTGGTGGGGGCGAGCAGGCCCGAATCGCACAGGGACTGGATGTAGCGATAAGCGGTGGCGCGGGAGGCGCCGGCCGCCTGCACGTCATCGAGCTGGATGCTCATGCGGTCCTCACCGAAAAGGTCCAGCACCTTCAGCATCTTGTCGAGACTGCTCATGCAGCGTCCCTTCGGCTCGCGGCGTCATGCGCCCGAGGCGCAGCACCTGTCGCGGCATTATAGGGCCGCACGCTCGCGGATTGAAATTTGCGAGCAGTTTCAAATCCGCGCAGCCCACCGTCGTTTAGGCGCCACCGCGCGGGACTGCCACCCGTCGGAGCCCTCCGGAAACCTGACCGTTGCAGGCCTGGAGCGATTGACAGACATCAAGATACAGAAATAGTCTCATATTACGAGAATAATCTACAACACGGAAACGCCATGCCCCATCCAGAAAAGGCCCCCAGCCGGGCCCGCGTCACGTTTGCATGTCCTCTGGAGGGCGGCCGATGACATCCCGCGCGCCTTACGATCTTTCCGGCATGCGCATCCTGCTCACGGGCGCGGCCGGCGGCATCGGGCGGGCGACGGCGCATCTGTGCGCGCGCCTTGGCGCCGAGATGGTACTGACCGATGCGGGCGATGCGCCCGGCCTTGCGGATGAACTCGTTCGCGATCACGGCCAGACCCACACTTACGCCGCCTGCGATGTGCGCGATCGCGCGGCGGTCGAGGCCCTGTGCCGGGACGCCGGGCCGCTGGACGCCGCAGTGCTGAATGCCGGCATCTTTCCGCAGGAGCAGTGGCTGGCCGACGATTGGGACGACCTTTTCCACGAGGTGATGGCGGTGAACGTGGCGGGGCCTGCGCACTTCGCCCGCGCCCTCGTTCCCGCCATGAAAGCGCGGGGCAACGGCCGCATCGTGCTGCTCGGCTCGGTCGCCGCCCACACCGGCGGCACCTATGCCCATTCGCCAGTGAGCTATGCCGCCTCCAAGGGCGCGATCCACACCTTCGTGCGCTGGCTCGCACGTCGCGCCGCGCCGGAAGTGCTGGTGAATGCGGTGGCGCCCGGCTCCACCCTCACGCGCATGGTGGCGACCGCCGATCCGAAGGCGCTGGAGGCGATGCCGGTCCCGCGCTTCGGCCGACCGGAAGAGATCGCCTGGCCCATCGCCTTCCTCTGCTCCCCCGGCGCCAGCTTCGTCTGCGGTGCCATCCTGGATGTGAACGGCGGCGCCTACATGGGCTGAGGGCGCGGGGCGCAGATCGTCTCGCCCCCGCCAATGCCCGCGCCGCAAACACATTGACACTAGTCTCATAAAATGAGATTTTTAGTTATTCGCTCTTTAAGCAGAAAACGACCTGCAGAGGCAGGCGCATTGGGCGCCCCGGCGCCCGATCATGGGGAGGAAACACAGATGAAGCGCATGCTGACCCGCACCGCCCTTGCCCTGGCGGTGGGCGGCCTTTCCCTCGCGGCGACATCCGCCGCACGGGCCCAGTTCACCGATGGCGTCGTCCGCATCGGCGTGCTCAACGACCAGAACGGCATCTATGCCGACATGGCCGGCCCCGGCTCGGTCGCGGCCGCGAAGATCGCGGTGGAGGAGATCGGCGGCAAGATCGGCAATACGCCCATCGAGATCATCGTCGGAGACCACCAGAACAAGCCGGACATCGGCCTCAACATCGCGCGCAAATGGCTGGACGTGGACGGCGTCGACATGATCGCCGACATTCCCAATTCCTCCATCTCGCTGGCGCTGGTCCAGCTGGTGAAGGAAAAGAACAAGGTGGCCGTCATCGCCACCTCCAACAGCAATCGACTGACCGGCGATTCCTGCACGCCCAACCATGTCCACTGGACGCTCGACAATTACTCCCTCGCCAAGAGCACGGCGACGGAAGTGCTGAAGTCCGGCGGCAACAGCTGGTACTTCGTGACAGTGGACTATGCCTTCGGCCACGACATGGAGCGCGAGGCAGGCCAGATCGTGAAGAATGCCGGCGGCACCGTGGTCGGCTCCGTCCGCCATCCGCTCGGCTCGTCGGACCTCTCCTCCTTCCTGCTGCAGGCCCAGGCCTCCGGCGCCAAGGTCATCGGCTTCGCCAATTCCGGCGCCGACTTCACCAATTCCATGAAGCAGTCGGCCGAATTCGGCATCACCCAGGGCAAGCAGAAGCTGGCGGCGCTCGCCGTGTATCTCACGGACATCAAGTCCCTCGGCCTCACCAGCGGCCAGGGTCTCTATCTCAGCGAGCCGTTCTACTGGGACCTCAATGACCAGACGCGTGCCTTCGCCAAGAAATTCTCGGAGAAGATGAACGGCGCCATGCCCACCTCCTTCCAGGCGGGCGTCTATTCCGGCGTGCTCCACTATCTCAAGGCGGTCCAGGCCCTCAACAGCGATGCGGACGGTCGCGCCATCGTCGCCAAGATGAAGGAATTGCCCACCGATGACCTCGCCTTCGGCAAGGGCTACGTACGGGCCGACGGCCGCAAGATCCATCCCATGTACCTGTTCAAGGTGAAGAGCCCGGCCGAGTCCAAGGGGCCGTGGGATCTCTACACCAAGATCGGCGAGACGCCTGCCGATCAGGCCTTCAAGCCGCTTGAGGCCGGCGGCTGCGCCCTCGTGAAGCAGAACTGAGCTCGCCGGGCTGTTCCCTTCAGCGAAGCCGGGAGGCTGCGGGCTCCCGGCCGAATGCCCCGCTCAACCCGAGTCCCGCATCGATTTTCAGGAGCTGAACATGGTCGCAATCACCCCCGGCCTCGCCGGCGAGGACAGGCTCGGTCCGAAGGAGTCCCGCTACGTGGACGTGGCGAGCCTGCCGTGGAAGCCCACCCCCACCAAGGGCATCGACATGAAGATCCTCCTCCTCGACGAGGAGACCGGGCTCATGACCGCCCTCTTCCGCTGGCAGCCCGGCACCGAGCTGCCCCGCCACGAGCATGTGGAGATCGAGCAGACCTACGTGCTCGAGGGCAGCATCGTGGATGCGGAAGGCGAGGCGCTCTCCGGCAATTACGTCTGGCGCCCGGCGGGCAACCAGCATGTGGCCCGCTCGCCCAATGGCGCACTCGTCATCTCCATGTTCCTGCGCCCCAACAAGTTCCTCGACGGCGATCTCGCCGGCCACGAACTCAAGTAATCCCATCGGCACGCCGGGGCGGCCGGGCTTGTCCGGCCCCGCGGCTGTGCGAAAGGCCATCATGCGCATCGTCCGTTTCGAACATCAGGGCCGCATCCAGTTCGGCACGCGCCGGCAGGACGACGTCGTTCCCTTCGCGGGGCTGGCGGGAGGATCCTTCACCGCCCTTCTCGCCGCCCTGCAGGGCGCAACGCCCCTGCCCGAGGCCAATGCCATTGCGCTGGCGCAGGTGAGCCTGCTGCCGCCGGTGCCGCTCACGGGCAAGATCATCTGCATCGGCCTCAATTATGCGGACCATGCGCGCGAGGGCGGACACCCCATCCCCACCTATCCGGCTGTCTTCCTGCGCACCGCCACCTCGCTGGTCGGGCACGGGCAGCCGCTGGTGCGCCCGGCCCTGTCCGAACGCTTCGACTATGAAGCCGAGCTGGCCGTGGTGATCGGGCGGACCGCGCATCATGTCCGCGCCGCCGATGCCCTTCAGCATGTGGCGGGCTATTCCTGCTTCAACGACGGCTCCATCCGCGATTTCCAGCGCAAGTCCACCCAGTGGACCATGGGCAAGAATTTCGACCGCTCCGGCTCCATCGGCCCAGAGCTGGTGACGCCGCAGGCGCTGCCCTCCGGCGTCGACAACCTGCGCATCGCCGCGCGGCTCAACGGCGAGACGCTGCAGGACGGTTCCACCCGCGAGATGATCTTCCCCGTGGCGAACCTCATCGAGACACTCTCCGCCGTCATGACGCTGGAGCCCGGCGACGTGATCGCCACCGGCACGCCCGCCGGCGTCGGCTTCGCCCGCACGCCGCCGCGCTTCATGCAGGCCGGCGACCTCATCGAGATCGAGATCGAGGGCATCGGCATCCTCGCCAACACAATCGTCGATGAGGCGCCCGACGCCGCAGAGCAGGAAAGCCATCGCCCATGATCGTCGAAGAGCGGATATACGTGCTCCACACCGAGGTGAACATTGCCGACTACATGGCGATCTACACCAGCGAAGGCCTACCACTGCAGCGAGAAATCCTCGGCGGCTTCCTCGGCTATTTCACCACCGAGATCGGCACCCAGAACCAGCTCGTCCACTTCTGGGCCTATGCGGACCTTGAGGAGCGTCGGAAGCGGCGCGAGAAGCTGGCGGCGCAGCCCGGCTGGCAGGCGTGCCTCGTGAAGATACGGCCCATGATCATGACCATGGAGAACCGCATCCTCGTTCCCACCGCCTTCTCCCCCTGGCCCGGCGGCAGCCCCGCCGCTGTGGGTTGAAAACCGCACGGGACGCGGGTGCGCGACGGGATGTCTAGAGGCAAGGGCCCGTCACCGCCTCGCGCGGGAGCGCCTGACGAACCGGGCCGGGGTGCAGAAGTCCCCGCATTCTGCTCTTGAAAGACGTGTCGGCGGCTCGGCCTAAGCGTCCCCTTCATGGCGCCCCGGCCTGGGCGAGGTCGATCAATCGTCGTCCCGGTCGGGGACCCGTTCAAGGCGCGCGGGGTCGAATTTCGCCTTCATCCGCGCCCCTTGCGGGTTGGTGGCGCGCACCTTGTAGCAGCCGTCGTCCGAGCGGATGGAAAGCACCGTCCAGCCTTCGGCCTCCAGCTTCTTCTGCAAAGCCTCACGCGGCTGCCAGTCGGCCAGAGGCACATTGCAATCGTGCTCCGCGGCCGCCGGCGTGGCGGCGAGGCCGGCAACAATCAGGCCCGCCAAGATATTCCGCACTGCCAACCCCGAGCGTTTCACCGCACGAACTCCTTCCGACCAAGCCTGATGAAAAGCACGCCAAGCTGACACTCACCTGAACGCAGGGGCAGATTCTCTCGCCCGTTCCACGTTCGGCCGCGCTAGATTGCCATGCGCCCCGCCGAGGTGACAGATGCGTATCCTGCTGATCGAAGACGATCCCGTCCTGGGCATGGCCGTGCGCGACCAGATCGTCGCGGACGGGCACGGCGCCGACTGGGTGACGCGCCTTGCCGACGCCGAGCACGCCGTCCATGCCGCGGCCTTCGACCTGATCCTTCTCGACCTCATGCTGCCCGACGGGCGCGGCTCCGACTTCCTGAGGAAGCTGCGCAGCACGGGCGACGCGACGCCGGTGATGGTGCTGACCGCCCGCGACCAGATCTCCGACCGCATCGCCGCCCTCGACGCCGGCGCCGACGACTATCTGGTGAAGCCGTTCGACCTGTTCGAGCTGTCGGCGCGCATCCGCGCCGTGGGGCGGCGCTACGCGGGTAATCCCAACCCGCTGGTCACGCTCGGAGACATCGAGGTGGACCTTTCCGCCCGCTCGGTGCGCCGCGCCGGGCAGACCGTGGCCCTGACAGCGCGGGAATGGGCCCTGTTCGAGGCTTTCGTGCAGCGGCCACACCAGCTCATGTCGAAGCCGCAGCTGGAGGAACGGCTCTATTCCTTCGATGCGGAAGTGGAGAGCAACACCATCGAGGTCTATGTGGCCCGTCTGCGCAAGAAGCTGGGTGCCGACGTGATCGAGACCGTGCGCGGCATGGGCTATCGCCTCGGCACGCCGGGAGGCGGCGCATGAGCGGACGCTGGAGCCTGCGCCGGCGCCTCGGCCTGTGGCTCGCGTTGTCGGTCGCCGCGCTGTGGCTCGCCGCGGCGACGGTCGCCGGTCTGGTGCTGCGGCACGAGATCGACGAGGTCTTCGACAGCGCGTTGCAGGAGGTGGCCCAGCGGGTGCTGCCCCTCGCCTATTCCGAGCTGCTCGCGCGCGAGGATGGGGCCGGCACGCACCACATGCCGCCCGTGGGTCCACACCGCGAATTCATCACCTATGTGGTGCGCGACGCCCAAGGCCGTGTGCTGCTCCAGTCCAGCGACGCCGAGCAGATGGCCATTCCCGCCGGGCTCGCCCCCGGTTTTCACACCACGCCCAGGCTGCGCACCTACACGGAAGCGGCGGTGCGGGGCACCGTCATCGTCACCACTGCAGAGGAGCTGGACCATCGCGCCGCCGCGGTCGGGCGCGCGGTCATGGCGCTGATCTGGCCGCTGGTCGCCCTCGTTCCCATCGCGCTTGCCGGCGTCTGGATCACGCTTCGCCTCACCTTGAAGCCTGTGCTCGCCTTCCGCCATGCCATCGCCGCGCGGGGGCGGGGCAACCTGGCGCCGGTGCCGGAGCAGGGTTTGCCCGAGGAGATGGCACCCGTCGCAGGCGCCGTGAATGCACTCATGGAGCGCCTGCGCGGCGCGCTGGAGGCGGAGCGGGGCTTTGCCGCCAACAGCGCCCATGAGTTGCGCACCCCCATCGCCGCCGCCCTGGCGCAGACCCAGCGGCTCGTGGCCGAGCTGCCGGAAGGACCGGCGCAGGAGCGCGCGCGCGCTATCTCAGGCGCGCTGCGCCGCCTCTCGCGCCTGTCGGAGAAGCTGCTCCAGCTCGCCAAGGCGGAAGGCGCCGGCCTGCTCGCGGAGGCACCGGCGCCGCTCGCACCGGTGCTGCGCCATGTGATCGCCGACCTCGACCGCCGGACCGACCGGGCGGGAGACATCGACCTCAGCATCACGGCGGAGGGCAGCCCCGTCAGCGATCTCGACCCCGACGCCTTCGCGGTTCTGGCACGCAATCTCATTGAAAATGCTTTGAAACACGGCGCGCCGGACACGCCGGTCCAGGTCCGCCTCACCGCCGACCGGCTGGAAATCACCAACCATGGCGCCGTCGTTCCGGCGGAACGGATGGCCCAGTTGCTGCGGCCGTTCGAGCGGGGACCGACGGGGGCGGAGGGCTCTGGCCTCGGCCTCGCCATTGCCGCCGCCATCTGCCGCGGGGCGGGGCTGGTGCTGGAAATCGCCTCGCCCATCCCAGGGGCGGCGGAGGGCTTCAGCGCCGTCGTGCGCTTTCCCGAAGCGCGATCCTGACAGCAAGCTGAACGCGATTCAGCAGGGGGTTCAGGCGGCTGTCAGGTTGGTTCGAGAGGGTGTCAGCGTCATCAAACGCCGGAGCCCTCCATGAAGACGCGCACCCTGATCGGGACCGCCCTCCTCCTCTCCACCGCCGGCCTCGGCGTGGCGCTGGCGGCGACCCAGATCGACCATCTCGATCTCCCCTTCCACAGCCGTGACGACGCCCCCCGCGCCGACGTCCGCCCCCTCCGTCTCGCCGACAACGACCACCGGCGCGAGGGCAAGGAGCGCCATCACGGCCGCCATCACGACGATGATGATGACGACGACGACGATGACGGCCGCCCGGGTGCCCGGCCCGGTGCCGTTCCGCAGAACGGCCCGGCCGATCCCGCCGCGCCGGTGCCGGACAACGGCCTGTTCCAGGGCAAGGCCCGGCCCAAGGTCGAGGTGCAGTGACACTCGGCCGACTCCGCACCCCTTCAAAGGACTAATCAGATGAAATTCGTTCTTCCCGCCGTGGCGGCCACCGCCACCCTGCTGTCGCCGGTGCTGGCCGAGGCACGGCAGGTCACCTTCGAGACCACCCTGAAGCCTTACGGCGGCAACGGCGCCTATGTGGTGCTCTATGTCACCGATGCGGCCGGCGCCTACAAGGGCACGCTCTGGATGGCCGGGGGCAAGGCGAAATACTACCGCCACCTCTCCGACTGGCAGCGCGCCTCCGGCGGGCGCCCCGCCGAGATCGACGGTATCACCGGCGCCAGCGTCGGCTCCGGCAAGACGCTGAAGATCACCCTCGATCTCGCCGATGCCATGATCGATGCCGGCTACCAGGTCCATGTGGACACGGCGGTGGAGGACGGGATGGACAATCCCTCCGAGGTGGTCGCCCCCCTCGCCGCAAGCGCGTCCGGCAAGCCCGTCGCCGGCAAGGGCTATGTGAAATCCTTCACCGTCACCTTCTGATCCCCCTTCGGACACCCCCCAAAATGCTTCGCCGCCTCCATGGCCTGCCCGGCATCGCGCTGGCGCTGGCCCTTGCCGTCACCGCCCTCTCCGGCACGGTCCTCTCCGTGCAACCGGCGCTGAACCACGTTGCCGCCCCGGCCATACCGGCATCCGCCAGCGTCGCGGACGTCGCGGGTGCGGTCGCCGCGCGCCATCCCGGCGTCAGCGCCATCCGGCTGCGGGCGGACGGCAGCCTCACGGCGGCCTTCGACGATGATGGCACGCGTGGCGTGGAGCGAATCGATCCCGCCACCGGCGCGGGGCTTGGGCCTTACGCGGTGTCGGACACCACCCGCTTCGTCACCAACCTGCACCGCGCCTTCCTCATGGGCGATGCGGGGCGCGTGGCGGCGGCCATCGGCGCGCTGGCGATGCTGGGGCTCTCCGTCTCCGGCCTCCTGCTGCTGGCCCGCCGGCTCGGCGGCATGGGGGCGCTGCTGCGGCCCATCCGCGGCACCCCGGCGCAGCGCTGGCATGGCGAACTCGGCCGGCTCGCGGCCGTGGGCCTGATCCTGTCGTCGCTGACCGGCCTGTGGATGTCGGCCGGCACTTTCGGGCTTCTGCCCGAAACGGGAGCGACCACCCCCGCCGTCACCGCCAGCGGTGGCGCGCCGGCGCCCATCGGGACGCTCACCGGCCTGAACAGCGTGAAGCTCCGGGATCTGCGCGAACTCACCTTCCCCGACCCCGCCGACCCTACCGACGTCTTCACCCTCGTCACCGCCGATGGCGAGCGGCTGGTGGATGCCGCCACCGGCGCCACCCTCGCCATGACGCCGGCGACGGCGCTGGAGCGGATGAACGACCTCGTGCGCACGCTCCACACCGGGCGTGGCGCCTGGGTGCTCGGCCTTTTGCTGGGTCTCGCCTCGGCCATGGTCCCCGTGCTCGGCGGAACGGGCCTCGTCCTGTGGCTGCGGCGGCGGGCGGCACGGCCGCGCATCGCCGCCAACGTCCCGGCGCGGGCGGCGGATACGGTGATCCTCGTGGGCAGCGAGGGCAATTCCACCTGGGGTTTCGCGGGCACCCTGCACGCGGCCCTCGCCGCCGCCGGCCACAAGGTCCACACCGCCGCCATGAATGATGTAAGCGCGGCGCATATGGCCGCCCCGCGGCTGCTGGTGCTCGCCGCCACTTATGGCGAGGGCGCGGCGCCGCAATCGGCCAGACACTTCCTGTCCCGCCTCGCAAAGCTGCCGGGTCAACCGGCTGTGGCGGTGCTGGGCTTCGGCGATCGCAGCTTCCCCCATTTCTGCCGGTTCGCGCGCGACGTCGCCGATGCGCTGGATGCGCGCGGCTGCCAGCAGCTCCTGCCCATGAAACGGGTGGATCGCCGCTCGCCTCAGGAATTCGCCCAATGGGGTCACGATCTGGGGGATGTGCTGGGGCACGATCTCGTGCTCACCCACGTGGCGGAGCCGCCGAAGACCACCCGGCTGGTGCTCGCGGGGCGCGAGCTTTACGGCGAGGCGGTGGGCGCACCCGTGGCGATCCTGCGCTTCACGGCGCCCGTTGACCCGCGCACCGGCGCGCCACGCCCCCTGCCTGCCTTCGAGGCCGGCGACCTCGTGGGCATCGTGCCGCCTGTGAATGAGAAGCTTGGCGAGGCCATGCCGCGCTTCTATTCGCTGGCCTCCTCCACCCGCGACGGCGTGCTGGAAATCTGCGTGCGGCTGCGCGAGGGCGGCCTGTGCTCCCCCTTCCTGCACGGGCTCCGGCCCGGCAAGGGCATCGATGCCTTCATCCGGGAAAATCCGACCTTCCGTCCGGCCAAGGGACGCGGCCCGCTCATCCTCATCGGCGCGGGGGCCGGCATCGGGCCGCTGGCCGGGTTCGTGCGGGCCAATGCGGCGGGCCGGCCGGTGCATCTCTATTGGGGCGGGCGGAGCGCGGCGTCCGACTTCCTCTATGAGCATGAACTCGCCCAGCACCTCGCCGAGCGGCGGCTGACGACGCTGCGCACCGCCTTCTCGCGGGATGCGGACGAGAACGCCTATGTGCAGGACCGCATTGCCGCCGACGCCCCGCGCCTGCGGGAACTGGTGAAGCAGGGCGCGCAGATCCTCGTCTGCGGCGGCCGGGATATGGCCGAGGCCGTGACCCGCGCGCTGGAGCCGGTGGTGCGCCCGCTGGGCCTCGACCTTCCCACACTCAAATCGAGCGGACGCTATGTCGAAGATGTCTATTGATGCGGGTCGGGATGCGACGGCGCTCCGCCGCCGCGCCCTGAGCGGCCCGGCCATGGGTGCGCGCTGGTCCGCCACCTTCTTCGCCGCCGACGATGTGGACGAAGCGGCGCTCACCCGCCGCCTCCAGGGCGCGGTGGAGCGGGTGGAACAGCAGATGTCCACCTTCCGGCCCGACTCCGATCTGGAACGGCTGAACGCCGCCCCCATCGGGGCGTGGAGGCCCATCCCCCGCGAGCTGATGCACGTCCTCTCCACCGCGCTGGAGATCGGCCGCCTCTCCGGCGGGGCGTTCGACATCGGGGTGGGCGATCTGGTCCGGGCTTGGGGCTTCGGCGGAGCGCCGGGACCTGATGGCGGACGCATCGCGGGGCTTGCCGGCCGCCCCTCCTTCGAGCCGCCCAAGACCTTGCAGCTCGATCCGGCCGGCTTTCGCGCCCGCCGTCTGGCGCCGCTCCGGCTCGATCTGGCCGGCATCGCCAAGGGCTTCGGCGTAGATGAGCTGGCCCGCGAGATGCGCGCGTCCGGCCTCTCCTCCTTTCTGGTGGGCATCGACGGCGAGATGCGCGCCGAAGGCCTGAAGCCGGACGGCCGGCCGTGGACGGTGGCCCATGAGCGGCCCTCCGTGGGGGAGCGGGATATCCTCGGCGTGCTGGAACTCTCCGGCGCCGCCGTCGCCACCTCGGGCACTTATCGCCATCGGGTGGAGGTGGGCGGGCGCGTGCTCTCCCACACCATGGACCCGGCGCGGGGGGCGCCGCTGGAGAACGACCTCTCAGCCGTCACCGTGCTCGGCGCCACATGCATGGCGGCGGACGCCTGGGCGACCGCTTTGCTGGTGCGCGGGGCAAGCGAGGGGCCAGCCCTCGCCCGCCGCCTCGGCCTCGCGGCGCTGTTCGTCCGCGCGGACGGCACAATGGAGGGGACGGGCCCGCTGGCTCAGCCCGCCGGGGCGTAGAGACGGCGCCGGTCCTCATGGCGCCGGGCGTCTCACTGGGCCAGGAAGCCGCCGTCCACCGCCAGCACGTGGCCCGTCACCATGGCCGCCATGGGGCTCGCGAGGAACAGGATGGCGTCCGCCACCTCCTCCGGCTCGGCGATGCGGCCGAGCGGCATCAGCTTCTCAATGGCGGCGAGCTTGTCCGGGTCGCGCATCAGCGGATCGATGAAGGGCGTGCGCACCCAGGTGGGCGCAACCGCATTGACGCGGATCTTCACCGGCGCCAGCTCGATGGCCAGCGCGCGAGTGAAATTCACCACCGCCCCCTTGCTCGCCTGATAGGCGGGGTTGGGATAGGGCCCGCCGCCGCTCAGCCCCATGATGGACGAGACGTTCACGATGGCGCCGCCGCCCCGCGCCGTCATGGACGGCACCGCCGCCCGCGCGCAGAGGAAGCCGCCGGTGACGTTCACCGCGAACACCTTCTCCCAGTCGGCGAGCTGGAGTTCCGTCAGCCCCTTGCGGATGGAAAGGCCGGCATTGTTCACGAGGATGTCGAGGCCGCCATGACCGGCCGCCACCTGCCCGAACGCGGCAGAGACCGCCGCCTCGTCGGTCACATCGAACGCCAGCGCCTCGGCGCCGGGGATGCCGGCGGCGGCGCGCGCGGCGGCCTCCCCGTCCCGGTCGGCGAGGATGACGCGGGCGCCGGCCTCCGCCATGGCGGTTGCGGCGGCAAGGCCGATGCCGCTCGCCCCGCCCGTCACCACCGCCACCCGTCCTGTCAGATCGAGCCTTCGCGCCATATGCCGTCCCCGGTTCCGCCGTGCCGCCGTCGCGGCCGAGAGGAGAGGTGATAGAAGATCGCCCGGCCGATCTCCAGCCTTGCGCCGCAGGCCGGACCCGCATGACAAGACCTGCCGCCTTCGACTAGAACACAGCCTTACACAGCGACGATGGATCGATGGAGCAGGGACTTCCAGACAGCGCCGCACCGGATGGGTCCGTGCGCCGTCCACTGAGGGCGCGCCTCGCCCGCCTCACGCACGAACCGGCGCCCCTCGCAGCGCTTGAAGCATTGCCGTGGCATTCCTGGATCGTCGTCGGCCTCGTCTCCATCGGTGCCTTTGTCGGCCAGCTCGACGCCACCATCGTCCAGCTCGCCCTGCCCACGCTGGCGACCACGTTCGACGCCGGGCTCCATGCGGTGAGCTGGGTGTCACTGGGCTATCTCGTCGCCTTCGCGTCCTTCCTGCCGATCTTCGGGCGCCTGTGCCAGATGTATGGCCGCAAGACGCTGTATCTCCTCGGCTATCTCGTCTTCGTGGCGGCGAGCGCCCTGTGCGCGCTGGCGCCGGACCTGCCGGCGCTGGTGGCGGCGCGGGTGGTTCAGGGGATCGGCGGGGCGCTGCTCGGCGCCAACAGCATCGCCATCCTCGTCGCCGCCGTGCCGGAGGACAAGCGCGGCCGGGCACTGGGCGTGTTCGCCGCGGCGCAAGCCATCGGCATGAGCGCGGGGCCGGCGGTGGGCGGCATCGTGCTCGGTGCGCTGGGCTGGCCGTGGATCTTCTGGCTGACGGTGCCGTTCGGCCTCCTCGCCGCGATGGCCGGCTGGATCGCCCTGCCCCGCACGCGCGGTGCGCGCCCCGAGGCCCGTTTCGACTGGCTGGGCGCCCTGCTGCTCGCGCCGGCCCTGGTCATTCTTGTCCGCGCGCTGAACCACGCCGCCGGCTGGGGGCTGGCCTCCCCCGAGACGATCGGCAGCGTGGTCCTCTCCGCCGGGCTCATCTGGCTGCTGGTGCGGCAGGAGCGGCGCGCGGCGTTTCCACTGGTGGACCTGAAGCTGTTCGCCAATCCCCGATTCGCGCTGGGCGCGGGCGCCGTGGTGCTCGGCTATGCCATGCTCTACGCCATGTTCTTTCTCATGTCGTTCCTGCTGGAGCACGGGTACGGGGAACGCGCCTGGGAGGCCGGCCTGCGCCTTGCCATCATTCCGGTGATTCTCGGGCTGGTCGCGCCGTTCAGCGGCGGCCTCGCCGATCGCCTCGGCATCCGCGTACTCGGCGCCAGCGGCATGGGCGTGTGCCTGCTGGGTCTGCTGGTGCTGGGCCTCGGCGTCGGCGATTCGGCCGCAAGCCCGCTGGTGAGCTTCGGCGCCTTCATGCTGTTCGGCGCCGGCCTCGGCCTGTTCATCGCCCCCAACAACCACGCCACCCTCAAGGCCGCGCCGCCGGAGCTGGCGACGCAGGCCGGCTCCCTGCTGAACCTCATGCGCGTGCTGGGCACCAGCCTCGGCGTCGCGGGGGCGACGTCCACGCTGTCGCTGGGCCTGAAGCAGGCCGGGGGAATGACGGACCGGATGAGGGATGTGTCGGGGCCGGCGCTGGTGAATGCCGTGGAATGGGGCCTCGTCCTCGTCGCCATCATGGCGCTCGCTGCCGCACTCCTCTGCGTCCTGCGGCGCCGTACGTAACGGCATGCGGAAGGTGCGGCATCCGGGCATCGGCCGGAGGAGCGATTCACGCACCGGAGTATCGACGCCGCCGGTTACCCCGTCTATGGTCCGATGGCATCCAGCAGGTTGCATGCACCCATCCGCGGCGGGATGGCGCGCAGCCCTGCCGGGATTGCCAGGAGCGGACGCCATGGATTTCGATCCCGTCACCCTCGCGCGCATGCAGTTTGCCTTCACGGTCTCCTTCCACATCATATTTCCCGCCTTCACCATCGGCCTGTCCGCCTTCATCGCGACGCTGGAGCTGATCTGGCTGTGGACCGGGAAGGACGTGTTCCATCGCCTCGCGCGGTTCTGGACCAAGATCTTCGCCGTCTCCTTCGCCATGGGCGTGGTGTCCGGCATCGTGCTGTCCTATCAGTTCGGCACCAACTGGAGCCGCTATGCCGAATTCGTCGGCTCGGTGGTCGCGCCGCTCATCGGCTTCGAGGTGCTCACCGCCTTCTTCCTGGAGGCGACCTTCCTCGGCATCATGCTGTTCGGCTGGAACCGGGTTCCACCGTGGCTGCACGTTCTGTCCTGCTGCGTGGTGGCGTTCGGCACCTTCATGTCGGCCTTCTGGATCCTCGCCGCCAATAGCTGGATGCAGACGCCGGCCGGCTTCGATATCCGCAGTGGCGCGGCATACCCGCTCGACTGGCTTGAGATCATCTTCAACCCGAGCTTCCATTGGCGCCTGCCGCACATGCTGCTCGCCGCCTACCTCACCACCTCGCTGGTGGTGCTCTCGGTGGGCGCGCGCTACCTGCTCGCCGGCAAGTTCAAGGAAGAATCGAAGATGATGATGGTGATGGGCATCGGCATGCTCGCCATCGTCGGCCCCATCCAGGCCTTCGTCGGCGACAGCCACGGCCTCAATACCGCGCACTACCAGCCGGCCAAGATCGCGGCGGTGGAGGCGCACTGGGACAGCTCCAAGCCCGCGCCCCTGGTGCTGTTCGCCTGGCCGGACGAGAAGGCCGAGAAGAACCTGTTCGAGATCTCGATCCCGCACGGCGCCTCGCTGATGATCACCCACAGCCTCGACGGCCTTTTCCCCGGCCTCAAGGACTTCCCGCCGCAGGATCGGCCGCCGGTGTTCGGACCTTTCTTCGGCTTCCGTGCCATGGTGGGCGTGGGCGTCGTCATGATCCTTCTGGGCTGGATCGGCGCCTGGCTGATCTTCAAGGGCCGTGAGACCACGACCCGCTGGTACCTGATCGTCACCTCCTGGGCATGGCCGCTGGGCTTCATCGCCATCCTCTCCGGCTGGATCGTCACCGAGCAGGGCCGCCAGCCCTGGGTGGTGGAGGGGCTGCTGCGAACCGAGGATGCCATGTCGCCCCTCGCCGGCTGGACCGTGGGGCTGTCGCTGACGCTGTTTGTGGTCGTCTACGCCGTGATCTTCGCCACCGGCATCCACTTCATGAACCGGCTCATCGTCCGCGGTCCCGACCAGACCCTGATCCAGCCGCCGGCTCGCGAACGCCCCACCCGCCCCATCGCCGCCGCCCATGGCGAAGGCCAGATGACCCCCGGAACCTGACCCGCCGACGCGCAGGAGGACATGACCATGGAATGGTATCTCCCCGTCATCTGGGGTCTCATCATCGGCGTCGCGGTCATCATGTATGTGGTGCTCGACGGCTTCGACCTCGGCATCGGCATCCTCTTCCCCTTCGCCAAGGAGGAGAAGGAACGCGATGTGATGATGAACACCGTCGCCCCCTTCTGGGACGGCAACGAGACCTGGCTCATCCTTGGCGGCGGTGGCCTGTGGGTGGCCTTCCCCAAGGCCTATGCCGTGGTGATGCCGGCGCTCTATCTGCCGGTCATCATCATGCTGCTGGCCCTGGTGTTCCGCGGCGTCGCCTTCGAGTTCCGATGGGTCGCGGCCTCCAGCCGGCGGCTGTGGAACTTCGCGTTCGCGGCCGGTTCGCTGGTGGCGGCCTTCTTCCAGGGCATCATCCTCGGCGGGCTGGTGCAGGGCATCACGGTGAAGGACGGCGCCTTCGCCGGCGGCCCGCTCGACTGGGCGACCCCGTTCGCCTTGCTGTGCGGCGTCGGCGTGGTCGTGGGCTATGCCCTGCTCGGCTCGACCTGGCTGCTGGTGAAGACCGAAGGCGCCGTCGCCGACCGGGCGCGGAGCCACGCCATCCCGCTGCTCCTCGCCGTCGTCGTGCTGATGGGGCTGGTGAGCCTGTGGACGCCGCTGGCGTTCGATCGCATCGCCACCCGCTGGTTCTCCCGGCCCAACATCTTCTTCCTGGCGCCGGTGCCCATCATCACCGCCGGGCTCACCTATCTGGTCTGGCACTGGCTGAAGACCGGGCGGGAGATGTTGCCCTTCTTCGGCACCATCGGGCTGTTCGTGCTCGGCTTCCTCGGCCTCGCCATCTCGACTTTCCCCTACCTTGTGCCGCCGAGCCTCACCGTGTGGCAGACGGCGGCCGCCCCGCCCAGCCAGATCCTGATGCTGTTCGGCGTCATCTTCCTGCTGCCGGTGGTGTTGGGCTACATCGTCTTCGTCTACTGGATCTTCCGCGGGAAGGTGCGGGAAGGCGAAGGCTACCACTGAAGCCGGAGCCGCGGCCGGACGACCCCGGCCCCGGCCCCCGTCTCATGCCCTTGGCCTTGGCTCACGCGGCGAGGCTGCCCAGCTCCTTGTCGATGAAATAGGCGGTGTGGGGTCCCTCGCCGATGAGGTCGATCCGGTCGAGGATCTTCCGGCAGAGCTTTTCTTCCTCGTGCTGCTCGCGGGAGAACCACTCGAGGAAGGAATCGGTCTCGAAGCTGTTCTCGGCGCGCGCGAGCGTGATGGCCTCGACGATGTGGGCCGTCACCTTGCGCTCCTCTTCCTGAATGCGCAGGAACAGCTCGCGGACGTTGCCCGCGGAGATCACCGGCCGCTGGTGGCCATGCAGCGCGATTTGCGCGCCGAGGTCATCGAGGAACTCGAAGAACTTCAGCATGTGCCCCATCTCCTCCTTGGCATGGCCGAGAAGGAACTTGGTCACGCCCTCGAACTTGTGGGCGGACGCCCAGGCGGCGGCCTGGGTATAGACGTGATGGGCCTCCATCTCGCCGTTCAACAGCTCGTTCAGCTTCGCTTCCAGCTTTTCACTGACCATCGCCTTCTCCACCAAGAGAGACCGCCGCGCATGACGCCGGCGGAACGGGGAAGGGCGGCACCGGCACTGTCCATGGCCGGCCACGACCGCGCTTCCCGCACGGGTGTGCAGGAGCCGGCGGCGGCGGATCAATCGGCACGCATCAATCTTGCGCCAGATTTGGATTGGGCCAATTCAAGCGCGCCGCTCAAACGCGTGGCGCGGTGCCGGCTTGCGCCAGCTTCTCGACTGCTTCCAATCTCTCGTTGAGAGCTATTCCGCAGCGTCCGGGACCGGCCCGCCGCCGAACAGGCCAAGCTGCTGCTCGCGCACCGGCGCGAAGGAGCGGCGGTGGTGCAGGCAGGGGCTGTGGGTGACGAGCGCGGTGCTGTGTTCCGCCGTCGCGTAGCCCATGTGCCGCTCGAAGCCATAGGCGGGAAAGGCCGCGCCGAGGGAGGCCATCAGCCGGTCGCGCACCACCTTGGCGACGATGGAGGCTGCGGCGATGGAGGCGATCAGCCGGTCGCCGCCGATCACCGCCTCGACCGCGCAGGGCACCTTCGGCGGATCGTTGCCATCCACCAGCAGGAAGGCCGGGCGGCGCGGCAACCCGCGCACCGCCTGCGCCAGCGCCCAAAGGGTCGCCTGCCGGATATTGTCGCGGTCGATGCGCTCGGGCGGCGCCATGGCCACCGCCACCTCGGCCGTCGCGCAGATTTCGAGATACAGCGCCTCGCGCTTCGCCCGCGTCAGACGCTTGGAATCATCAAGGCCCTGCGGCACCCGTTCCGGATCGAGCACGACCGCGGCCGCAACCACCGGCCCGGCCAGCGGCCCGCGCCCCACCTCGTCGGCACCGGCGATGGGCGCATGCCCCTGGGCGTAAAGGCCGCGCTCCCGCGTGAAATCGAGACCGATCCAGGCATCCGCGACAGGCACCTTGACCTTCGGCGGACGGCCGCGCGGGCGCGCAGCGGGCTGCGGCTCGATCGAGGTACGGCTGGGGTTCGGCTCTCGGCGTGGCGGCATGGGTCTCGGCGCGCCCGACGAGGCCCCGGCGACAGGCGGGCCGAGCGATTCGGCCACGCCGTCGTTGATAGCATGGAACCGGGGCGGGGGCCGGGGATTGCTCCTTGTGCCGTGTCAGCCCATGTTCAAGCTCAGGGTTCAAGCTGCCGGCGTTGGCGTCCGCGGGAGAAGAGCATGCGGTGGGAGGATTTCCGCTCCAGCGATAATGTTGAGGACCGGCGCGGCGATGGCGGCGGCGGCGGCGGGTTCCAGATGCCCGGCGGCCGCGGCGGCCTCGGCATCGGTACCATCATCATCGTCGGCCTCATCGGCTGGGCGCTTGGAATCAATCCGGCGCTGCTGATCGGCGGGCTGGAGGCCATCAACGGCGGCGGCTCCACCCAGCAGGCCGCCCCGGCCCCGCAGCGCGGCCGGCCGACTGCCCCGCCCACCGACCAGCTTGGGCGCTTCGCCGCGGCGGTCCTCGCCCAGACCGAGGACGTGTGGACCGAGCTGTTCCGCGCCGACGGCAAGACCTACCAGGATCCGAAGCTGGTGCTGTTCTCCGGCTCCACGCGCTCGGCCTGCGGCGGTGCCCAGTCGGCCATGGGGCCGTTCTATTGCCCGCTGGACCAGAAGGTGTATCTCGACCTCACCTTCTTCCAGGAGATGAAGAACCGCTTCAAGGCGGGGGGCGACTTCGCGCAGGCCTATGTGATCGCCCACGAGGTCGGCCACCATGTGGAAAACCTCATCGGCATTCTGCCCAAGGTGCAGCAGGCCCAGGCCCGCGCCTCGTCCCGCGCCGAGGCCAACAACCTGTCCGTCCGCGTCGAACTGATGGCCGATTGCCTCGCCGGCGTATGGGCCTACCACGCCAACGACCGCTTCCGCATTCTGGAGCCCGGCGACGTGGAGCAGGCGCTCAACGCGGCGAGCGCCATCGGCGACGACACGCTGCAGAAGCGCTCCCAGGGCTTTGCGGTGCCGGACAGCTTCACCCACGGCACGTCGCAGCAACGGGTGAACTGGTTCACGCGCGGCCTGAAGACCGGCTCCATGCAGCAGTGCAATACCTTCTCGGGCGCGATCTGAGGGACGCCCGCGCCGACCCGGCCGAATCGACGCGTCATTCCCTTCCGGAATGACGCGTCTGATGGCCGCTGCTGCCGCCCCCTCGGTCCCGGCGAACGCCAGCCGCCGGCGTGCCAAACGCCTGTCCAGGACCTGCTCTCCCTTGTCTGCTTGAGCGCGGCGGGAGGCATGCCCCCTTGCCTCCGGGCGGCTGGCGTGCGAAGCAGCATCAACGCACGGCGCCGCCGCGGGAGAAGCCTCTCGCGCGGACCGTTCGGCGTCGGCCATTGAAACCTCTTGCAGCCTTCGCTATAGGGGCCGACAACTCATTCCGAAGGGGCCATGCGGCCATCCCTCGGCCCCGGTCGGTGCCTTGCACCAAAGCCTGCGCGCCACGCGGGCGGGCCGCGACCGCAAGGGCCGAGCATACGAGAGGCGTCAGTCCATGTCTTCGACGTTCGACACGGTGGCCAACATCATCGCGGAAACCTGCGACATTCCGCGCGACACCATCACGCCGGACAGCCACGCCATCGACGATCTGGGCATCGACAGCCTCGACTTCCTCGACATCGCGTTCGCCATCGACAAGGCCTTCGGCATCAAGCTGCCGCTGGAGCAGTGGACGCAGGAAGTGAACGACGGCAAGGCCACGACCGAGCAGTATTTCGTGCTCAAGAACCTCTGCGCCCGCATCGACGAGTTGGTCGCTGCGAAGGCCGCCTGAGGCCGATAGATGCGTCCTGAAGTCTTCAAGATGATCGACCGGGTCGTCGCCATCGACCCGTCGCTGGAGAAGATCCACTGCCAGGGCATGGTGCCCGAGGAAAGCTCCATCTTCGAGGGGCACTTCCCCGGCTACCCCATCATGCCCGGCGTGCTGCTCATAGAAGCCATGGCGCAGACCACCGGCTGGCTGGTGCTTGCGCGCAACCGCTTCGAAAAGATGCCCTTCCTCGCCACCGTGAAGGAAGCGAAGCTGCGCACCTTCGTGCTGCCGGGGCAGAACCTCGACCTCTACTCGCAGATCCTGCACGAGGGCTCCGGTTTCGTCGTCGCCAAGACGAACGCCACCCTCGAGGGCAAGCCCATCTGCAGCGCCGAGCTTACCTTCCGCGTGCTGCCCTGGCCCGAGGGCAAGATGAAAGCGGTGGTGATGAAGGTTGCCGAGTACGTCTCCTTCCCCCTTTCGGAATTTGCCGATGCCTGACGTGACTGAAGGCCGGGGCCGGATCCAGCGCGACGTCTGGATCACGGGCATCGGCCTCGTCTCCTCCCTCGGGGAGGGCCTCGATGCCCATTGGCAGGCCTTCGCCGCCGGCTCGGCCCCGGTGACGGACAACACCACCTTCGCGCCCTATGTGGTCCATCCGCTGGTGAAGGTGAGCTTCGACAACCAGATCCCCAAGAAGGGCGACCAGCGGCAGATGGAGCCCTGGCAGCGGATCGGCACCTATGCGGCCGGCCTTGCGCTGGACAGCGCGGGTATCTCCAAGAACGCCGAAATCCTGTCGAACACCGACATGGTGGTCGCGGCCGGCGGCGGCGAACGCGATTTCCAGGTGGATGCGGCGATCCTGAATGATCTTTCCGCCTCCAACGACGCCGGGCGGCTGCTGAACGAGCGCCTGCTGTCGGACCTGCGGCCGACCCTCTCGCTGGCCCAGCTCTCGAATCTGCTGGCCGGCAACATCTCCATCGTCCACGGCGTCACCGGCTCTTCGCGCACCTTCATGGGCGAGGAAAGCTCGGGCGTGGACGCCGCGCGCATCGCCTATGCCCGCATCGCGGCGGGCCAGAGCGAGATCGGCCTCGTGGGCGGCGCCTACAATGCCGAGCGCGAGGACACGCTGCTCCTCAACGATCTCGACGCCTTCTGCATGAAGGGCGAATTCAGCCCGGCCTTCACCGCCCCCGGCATCGCCTCCGGCTCCATGGGCGCCTTCCTGGTGCTGGAATCGCCGGAGCATGCCAAGGCCCGCGGCGCCACGCCCATCGCCAAGCTGTCCGGCGTCTGGTCGGAGCGGGCCAAGCGCGCCGTCGCCGGGGCCGTCACCGCCAAGGTGAAGTCGCTCCTCGACAAGGCCGGCACCGCACCGGGCACCGCCGTCATTTCCGGCGTCACCGGCGCCCGTGAGGCGACCGAGGCCGAGGCCGAGGCGCTGACCGCGAGCGGCCTGCCCGTGCGGGCCGTCGCCAATCGCATCGGGCACGGCTTCGAGGCCCAGTTCATCGCCGCCCTCGCCCTTGCGGCGCTGACGGTGTCCAAGGGCACCCTGTTCCCGCCACTCGCCGGCGACCCGCTTGAAAAGGCGGCGGACGGCGTATCCCGCGTGATCGTGACCCAGGTGGGCCACTGGCGGGGCGAAGGCGCCGGACTGGTGGAGAAGGCCTGAGGGCTTTTCTCCCTCTCCCGCGAGGGGAGGACGGACGATTGTCCTTTGCGCCGGCTTCGGCGTATTTTCCGGCGCGAGTGCCGGGCCCTCCCACAGCGCGGGTCCCGGCGCGCCCTTCGAGCGGCGCCGGGGCGGGCGCGCTTCAACGACAGGAGCCGCGATCATGACGCAGGCGCATCTCGACAAATTCGGCCGCCCCATTGTGGTGGTGACGGGTATCGGCATCGTCACCTCCCTCGGCCAGGGCAAGGAAGACAACTGGCGCCGCCTCACCGCGGGTGAATCCGGCATTCACACCATCACGCGCTTCCCCATCGAGGGCATGCGCACGACCATCGCCGGCACGGTGGACTTCCTGTTCGACGGCCGCGTGGCCGCCCCCAACCTCTCCGAGAAGCTGGCGACCCTCGCCGCCGAGGAAGCCATCGCCGAATCCGGCATCGGCACGTCCGGCGAGTTCCCCGGCCCGCTGTTCGCCGCCGTTCCTCCGGTGGAGCTGGAATGGCCCGAGCGCCAGCAGCTCGCCGATGCGGTGGGCCATTACCCCATCGTCTATCGCGACCTCCTCGGCGCCGCCGCCTCCGGCCAGTTCCGGCCGTGGCATGAGCGCTTCCTGTTCGGCTCGGTGGCGGATCGCCTGGCCGACAAGTTCGGCACGCAGGGCCAGCCCATTTCCCTGTCGACCGCCTGTGCCTCGGGTGGCACGGCCATCCAGCTCGGCGTCGAGGCCATCCGCCGCGGCGAGACCGAAGTGGCGCTGTCCCTCGGCACGGACGGCTCGGTGCATCCCGAGGCGCTGATCCGTTTCTCCCTGCTGTCGGCGCTCACCACCGCCAACGACAAGCCCGAGGAAGCCGCGCGGCCCTTCGCCAAGAATCGGGAGGGCTTCGTGATGGCCGAGGGCGCCGCCGCCTTCGTGCTGGAGAGCTATGCCCATGCGGTGGCGCGCGGCGCGAAGATCCTCGGCGTGCTGGAAGGCTGCGGCGAGATGGCCGACAATTTCCACCGCACCCGGTCGAGCCCGGACGGCCGCCCGATCATCGGCTGCATGAAGAATGCGCTTGCCGACGCCGGCGTGACCCCTGATGACGTGGACTACATCAACGCCCACGGCACCTCCACGCCCGAGAACGACCGCATGGAATATGTGGGCCTCAAGGGCGTGTTCAGCGAGGAGAAGCTGGCGGCAACGCCGATCTCCTCCAACAAGTCCATGATCGGCCACACGCTGACGGCGGCGGGCGCCATCGAGGCGGCGGTGTCGCTGCTGACCATCCAGAACGGCCGTATCCCGCCGACCATCAACTACAACATCCCCGATCCGGCCATCCCGCTGGACGTGGTGCCGAACGTCGCCCGCGACGCTCAGGTGCGGCGGGTGATCTCCAACTCGTTCGGTTTTGGCGGCCAGAACGTCTGCCTCGTGCTCGCGGCGGAACCGGCGTGAGCGGATCGCGCACCGGGACTGGCCTCAACCGATGACCGCTCCCATCCTCGTCACCGGCGGCGGCCGCGGGCTTGGCTCGGCCATCGTGCGGCGGCTCGCCGAGGCCGGCTATCCCGTCGTCTTCACCTACCGCTCGGCGGTCGCCGAGGCGGAGGCGCTGATCGCCTACGTCCGTGCGGCGACGCCCGGAGCCGTCATCTCGGCTCGCCCGCTCGACCTTGCCGACCGCGCGGCGGTGGAGGCCTTCGCCGAGGAACTGGAGGCCGGGGAGACCTATTTCGGCTTCTGCCACAACGCCGGCGCCTCCTACGACACGCTCGCCGCCATGATCGACCAGGACAAGGCCGAGGCGGTGATGCAGGTGAACCACTTCGCCTTCGTGCGCCTCACCCGTGCTCTGGTGCGTCCCATGACCCGCGCCAGGACCGGCCGCATCGTCGCCATCGGCTCGGTGGCGGCGCTTCAGGCGAACCAGGGCAATGCGGCCTACGCCGCCTCCAAGGCCGCCCTGCTCGCCCATGTGCGAGGCCTCGCCATCGAGACCGCGCGGCGCGGCGTGACGGTGAACTACGTCGCCCCCGGCTTCATCGATACCGCCATGCTGGAGAAGTTCGCGGACTATCGGGCGAAGATGGAGGCGCAGATCCCCGCCGGCCGCTTCGCCACGCCCGACGATGTGGCACAGGTGGTGGCCTTTCTCTTCTCCCCCGGCGCGGGCTATATGACCGGCGCCATTCTGCCGGTGGATGGCGGGCTCTCCGCCTCGCTCGCCGCCCACCGCTGACTTCAAATTCAGAGAACAACAATGCGTGGCCTTCAGCTCGTCTCCGACCGCAAGCTCGAACTCGTCGAACTCCCCGAGGCGGAAGCCCCGGGCGCCGGAGAGGTGCAGATCCGGGTGAAGGCGCTGGCGCTCAACCATATCGACGTGTGGGGCTGGCGCGGCATGGCCTTCGCCAAGCGCAAGATGCCCCTCGTGGTGGGCGCCGAGGCCGCCGGCGAGATCGTGGCGCTGGGCGCCGACGTGCGCGGCCTCAAGGTCGGCCAGACGGTCGCGATGTATGGCGCCATGACCTGCGGCCACTGCGCCAACTGCCTGAAGGGCCGCGACAACCTCTGCCAGAACGTGGGCGGGGTGCTCGGCTTCCACATCGACGGCTTCGCCCGCGACGTGCTGAACATGCCCGAGCGGCTGGTGATCCCCGCCCCTGAGGGCGTCTCCTTCGAGGAAGCGGCCTGCGCCGGCATCACCTTCTCCACCGTCGAGCACATGCTGTTCGACAATGCGAAGCTGGAGAAGGGCGAGACCGTGCTCGTCCATGCCGGCGGCTCGGGCATCGGCTCCGCCGCCATCCGGCTCGCCAAGGACGTGGGCGCCACCGTCATCACCACCGTGGGCGATGACGAGAAGATGGAAAAGGCCAAGGCGCTGGGCGCCGACCACGTCATCAACTACCGCAAGGACCGTTTCGAGCACGAGGTCCGCAAGATCACCAAGAAGGTGGGCGTGGACGTGGTGTTCGAGCATGTGGGCGCCGACACCTGGAACGCCTCGCTGCTCTCCATGAAGCCCGGCGCGCGCCTCGTCACCTGCGGCTCCACCTCGGGCGTCTCGGTGCAGATGAACCTGATGCAGCTGTTCCAGCGCCAGTACAAGATCTTCGGTTCGTTCGGCGCCACCATCCGCAACGTGGCCGACGGGCTGGAGAAGATGGGCCGGGGCGTCATGCCCGTCATTGACACCGTGGTGCCCCTCGAGAACTTCAACGAGGGCCTGGAGCGGCTGGAAAGCCGCAAGGTGTTCGGCAAGATCGTGGTGAAGTTCTGAGGCGGGGGCGGCGCACGCAACCGTGGCCCGGCTCCCCCTCCCCGTCCGCAAGGCCATCCATCGGCTGAAGCTGGCGCTCGCGCCCGCCGTCGAGGTGCTGGTCGCGGGCTATGTGCGCTTCTCCGTGTGGTGGCTACGCCTGTGGCCGCTGTGGCTCTCGGCCGGCGGCATGGCCTTCTGGGCCAAGCTGCTCGGCCCGTTCTTCGCGGTCAGCAAGGTGGCGCGGCGCAATCTCGCCGCCGCCTACCCGGATAGGAGCCCGGCGGAAATCAACACCCTCGTCCGCGGCATCTGGGCCAACATGGGCCGCCTCGCCGCCGAGTTCGCCCAGCAGGATCGCCTGTGGGACTATGATCCCGCGCATCCCAACACAGGCCGGATCGAGGTGAAGGGCGCGGAGATCTTCCAGCGCCTGCGTGACGACGGTCGTCCCGCGCTGTTCTTCACCGCCCATACCGGCAATTGGGAATTGTGCGCCATCGCCGGCGCCGCGTTCGGCGTGCCGGGCGGCGTGCTCTATCGCGCACCCAACAACAAGCGCGCCGCCGAGCTGATCGAGGAGATGCGCTCCGGCACCATGCCCGGCCTCGTGCGCGCCGGCCGCGATGCGGGCCGCCAGATGGCGCGCATGCTGGCCGAGGGGCAGCATCTGGGCATGCTGATCGACCAGTATTGGACCGGCGGCCCGCCGGTGATGTTCTTCGGCCGCCCCTGCGCCACCAACCCGACCCTCGCCCGCCTCGCCCGCCAGTTCGATTGCCCGGTGCACGGCATGCGCGTCATCCGCCTGCCCGGCGCCCGCTTCCGGGTGGAAATCACCGAGGAAATCGCCCTCCCCCGCGACGGCGAGGGCAAGATCGAGGTGGTGGGCGCCATGCAGGCCGTCACGTCAGTCATCGAGGGCTGGGTGCGCGAATATCCCGAACAATGGCTCTGGCTCCACCGCCGCTGGCGGTGAGGTTCCCGCCCCTCCCCCTTGCCGCGCCCCGGCCAATCCTATAAAGCCCGCGCTTTCCGTTTTCGCGAAGGTATGAGGGATGAGCACGGCTGACGTTGCCGTCATCATGGGCAGCCAGTCCGACTGGGAGACCATGCGCCATGCGGCCGAGACGCTGGATGCGCTCGGGATCACGCACGACTGCCGCATCGTCTCCGCCCACCGCACGCCGGATCGCATGTATGCCTTCGCCAGAAGCGCGAAGGCAGACGGCTTCAAGGTCATCATCGCCGGTGCCGGCGGCGCGGCGCACCTGCCGGGCATGGTGGCGGCGCTGACGCCCCTTCCTGTGTTCGGCGTACCGGTGCAGTCCAAGGCACTGTCCGGCCTCGACAGCCTCTACTCCATCGTCCAGATGCCGGCCGGCATCCCGGTGGGAACGCTGGCCATCGGCGTCGCGGGCGCAACCAACGCAGGCCTGCTTGCGGCGGCCGTGCTGGCGCTCTCCGACCCCGCCCTCGCCGAACGGCTCGACGCCTGGCGCGCCGCGCGCACGGAAGCGGTGGCGGAACGGCCGGTCTGACCATGCTCAAGCCCGGTAGCGTTATCGGTATCCTCGGCGGCGGGCAGCTCGGCCGCATGATCGCGCTCGCGGCAGCGGAGCTTGGCCTCAAGGCGCACGTGCTGTGCCCGGACAAGGACAGCCCCGCCTTCCACGTCAGCGCCGCCCATATCTGCGCCGCCTATAACGATTTCGACGCGCTGGCGCGCTTCGCCGCAGGCGTCGACGTCGTGACCTACGAGTTCGAGAACGTGCCGCTGGCCACCGCCGAGTTCCTCGCCGCGCGGGTGCCGCTGCGGCCCGGCGCCAAGGCGCTCGCCATCACGCAGGACCGGCTCGCGGAGAAGAGCTTCGTACGCGACCTCGGCATCGAGACCGCGCCCTTCGCCGCCGTGGACAGCCTCGCCGATCTTGAAGCTGCGGTTGCGCAGCTGGGCCTGCCTGCCGTGCTGAAGACGCGCCGCTTCGGCTATGACGGCAAGGGGCAGGTGATGATCCGCCCCGGCGAGGACCTCACGGCCGCGTGGCATGCCCTCGGGCGGCAGAGCGCGATCCTCGAAGGCTTCATCAGCTTCGTCCGCGAGGTGTCCGTGGTCGCGGCCCGTCGCGGCGACGGCGCCTTCTGCGCTTATGACGTGACCGAGAACGTGCACCGCGAGCACATCCTGCACACCTCCACCGTTCCCGCGACGCTCACCGCCGATGCGGCGCGCAAGGCCCGAGCCATCGCGCGGGACATCGGCGACGCGCTCGACTACGAGGGCGTGTTCGCGGTCGAGCTGTTCGTGGTCTGCCAGGGGTCGAGCGAGCGGGTGATCGTCAACGAGATCGCCCCGCGCGTGCACAACAGCGGCCACTGGACCCAGGACGGCGCCGTCACCTCCCAGTTCGAGCAGCATGTGCGGGCCATCGCCGGCTGGCCCCTCGGCGAGGTCTCGCGCCTCGGCCGGGCGCAGATGACCAATCTCATCGGCGCGGACGTGCATGACTGGCACGCTCTCCTCGCAGAGCCGGGCACCCACCTGCACCTCTATGGCAAGGAAGAAGCCCGCGCCGGCCGCAAGATGGGCCATGTGGTGCGGGTCGCGCGCGATCCCGAAGCCTGCGCGAACGTGCCGGATGGCGAAGGCTGCTGAATCGTGAGCCGGCTCTTCCCCTAGGGACTGAGACGAATCGCCATGATGACGCATCGCAGCGTTTGACGCATGAATCGGGCGTCCACGGCGGTTTTTTTGTACCGTCGAAGCCATGATCCGAAACTGTGGTGGCAGATGTCTTTGTCCGACGATCGCATCAAGGACCGCTTCTCCGAATGGCTGCGCGACCTTGCACGGCATATGGCCCGGTCCGGGCGCTATTGCAGCTGGCGGGTCATCCAGATCGAACTGCGCTTCATGCAGGGCATCCGCGAGGCGGCCACCTGCTTCTCCGATGCCGCCATCCGCAGCGAGCTCGACGCCCTCTGCCGCGAGGCGCAGAAGAGCGGCACCCCGATCTTCATGCTGCCCGCCCGGAGCGAATCCGGCCTGACGACGGCCGGCTGAAGCGTTCGGCGAAGTACCCCGCGAGTCGATGCCGGCGCGCGGGAAAGTGAGCCGGCGCAAGGCGCCGCCTCCCGTTTTCGCCGTTGCGAGGCGTGTGGACAAGCTGCACCTCTTCTGGTAAGAGAGCGCTTCCTTCGGACAGGTCGAGGACAGGCGCACGCGCCATCTTCTGCGGTCCGATGTTTCAGATCAGGTAAGGCTCCGGCTCGGCGCAACAGCTCGAAGAGGTAAACACGTGCAAGTTCTCGTCCGCGATAACAACGTCGATCAGGCCCTCAAGGCGCTCAAGAAGAAGATGCAGCGCGAGGGGATCTTCCGCGAGATGAAGCTGCGTGGCCACTACGAGAAGCCGTCCGAGAAGCGCGCCCGCGAGGAGGCTGAGGCCATCCGCCGTGCACGCAAGCTGGCCCGCAAGCGCGCCCAGCGCGAAGGCCTGATTCCGTCCAAGCCGCGCCCCACCACCCGCTGAAACGCCCAGGTCGCTGAGGTCCGCAACGCCGGGCATTCGAGCTGACCGTCGAAAGCGTTCCCTCAGTCGGTTTACGAGCTTTTGCATCCGCGCGATCCCGGTCGCGCGGATTTGCTTTTGTGGCGGCCGGGCTTTTTTCGTGCGCCGCCTGGCGCCACGCTCCCGCCTGTCGCGCGCCTGTCTCCGAAGCCGTGGGATGAGAAAGTGGTGTTCGCTCAGATTGCGGTGCAATCCGATCGACGCCTGCTCTAGACTGCCGTTGCGCCGGCATGCCGGGCCTTGATCCGGCTGCGGGTCGGCCGGTCGGCGCAGGGGGCGCAAGGCCTCCGATGAGGGAGAAAGGCCGAATGGTCGCGCGCGTGGTCACTGTCGAGCCCTTCGATATCGTCGTCTTCGGTGCCACCGGCGATCTCGCCCGTCGCAAACTCCTTCCAGCGCTGTTCGAGCGCGACCTCGCCGGCCAGATGCCGGACGACGCGCGCATCATCGGCACCTCCCGCCGCCCCCTGCCCGATGACGACTTCCGCGCCTTCGCCCGCGATGCGCTCGGCGTTGCGGATGGGGTCGAGGATGTGGACCAGGCGGTGCTGGCCCGCTTCCTCAACCGGCTGACCTATGTGGCGGTCGATGCCCTCTCCGACGAGGGCTGGCCCGATCTCGCCGCGACACTGAAGGCGGGAGAGGATCGCGTCCGCGTGTTTTATCTGGCCGTGGGGCCGGACCTGTTCGATCCCATCTGCGCGCGCATCGGCGCGTTCGGTCTCGTCACCGATCTCTCCCGCGTGGTGGTGGAAAAGCCGGTGGGCAAGGACCTCGCCTCCGCCCAGAAGGTGAACGCCGCCGTCGGGCGCGTCTTCCGCGAGGAGGCGGTGTTCCGCATCGACCATTACCTCGGCAAGGAGACGGTGCAGAACCTGATGGCGCTGAGGTTCGCCAACGCCTTGTTCGAGCCGGTGTGGAACAACGCGCATATCGACCATGTGCAGATCACGGTGGCCGAAAGCATCGGCACCGCCGGCCGCGCCGGCTATTACGACACCGCCGGCGCGCTGCGCGACATGGTGCAGAACCATATCCTCCAGCTCCTCTGCCTCGTGGCCATGGAGCCGCCCGTATCGCTCGACGCCAACGCGGTGCGCGACGAGAAGTTGAAGGTGCTCAAGGCGCTGGAGCCCATCAACGAGAGCAATTTCGCGCAGATGACGGTGCGCGGCCAGTATCGCGCTGGCGCCTCGGCCGGCGGGGCGGTGCCCGGCTATCTGGAGGAGCTCGGCTCCGGCGAGAGCGGCACCGAGACCTTCGTCGCCATCAAGGCGGAGATCGGCAACTGGCGCTGGTCCGGCGTTCCGTTCTACCTGCGCACGGGCAAGCGCCTCGCCTCGCGCGTGTCCGAGATCGTGGTGGCCTTCCGGCCCATTCCCCATTCGGTGTTCGACGACCACGCCGGCCCCATCATGCCGAACCGTCTCGTCATCCGCCTGCAGCCGGACGAGGGCGTGAAGCTGTGGCTGATGATCAAGGATCCCGGCCCCGGCGGCATGCGCCTGCAGCATGTGCCGCTCGACATGAGCTTCGCCTCCGTCTTCGGCGTGCGGAACCCGGACGCCTACGAGCGGCTTATCATGGACGTGGTGCGCGGCAACCAGACCCTGTTCATGCGTCGCGACGAGGTGGAAGCCGCCTGGCGCTGGGTGGACCCCATCCTCGACGCATGGCGGGCCTCGCGCGACCAGCCCAAGCCCTACACGGCCGGGACATGGGGGCCTTCGGCCGCCATCGCCCTGATCGAACGGGATGGGCGCACCTGGACCGATGACGCCTGAGGCTTCCCGTGACCCCGCCGACCACACCCATCGCCCTCAATGCCTATGAGGATTCGGCCGGCCTCGCCCGGGCGCTGGCCGCCCATGTGGCCGAGGCCCTGCGCCGCCGCATCGCCCGCGATGGCACGGCGAGCCTCGCCGTCTCGGGCGGGCGCACCCCGCTCGCCTTCTTCGAAACCCTCTCGGGCGCGCCGATCGATTGGTCCCGTGTGGCGGTGACGCTCGTGGACGAGCGCTGGGTGCCGGAGACGTCGGACCGCTCCAACGCCGCTCTGGTGCGCCACCACCTGCTGAAGGGGCCGGCGGCCGCAGCCCGCTTCGTGCCGCTCTATACCGGAGCGGCGACGCCGGAGGACGGGCTTGCGGAGGCCGCCGGGCGGGTCGCCGCCCTCCCCTCCCCCTTCGCGGCCGTAGTGCTCGGCATGGGAGACGACGGGCATACCGCCTCCTTCTTCCCCGGCGCCGAGACGCTTGCCGCAGCCATCGATTCCGCGACGCCCGAAATCCTTGCCGCCGTGCGCGCGGATGCGGCGGGCGAGCCGCGCATCACCTTCACCCTGCCCCGGCTGATTTCAGCCGACACGCTGGTGCTGCACATCGAGGGCATGACCAAGCGCGCGGTGCTGGAGCGCGCCTGCGCCGGCGGCCCCGTTGAAGAGTTGCCCATCCGCTCCGTCCTCAGGGCGCGTGCGCCCCTCGACGTGATGTGGTGCCCCTGAACAAGAGGTCCGAGCCATGACTGAAGCCCAGCCGAGCGCGACCGACGCCGCCTTCGCCGCCCTCGACGCCGCCTGGAAAGGCCGGACCGGGCGCATCGCCGACCTGTTCGCCGCCCCCGAGCGCTTCGAGCGCTTTTCAACCAGCTACGGCGACCTGCTGCTCGATTTCTCCAAGACCGCCATCACCGACGAGACTCTGGCGCAGCTGCTGGATCTCGCCCGCGCCGCGGGCGTGGAACAGCTGCGAGACGCCATGTTCGCCGGCGACCACATCAACCTCACCGAGGACCGGGCGGTGCTGCACACGGCGCTCCGCAACCGCTCTGACGAGAGCATTCCCGTCGACGGCATCGACGTGAAGACCGGCGTGGACGAGACACTGCGCAACCTCACCAGCTTCGCCTACGCGGTGCGCGAGGGACGTATCGCCGGTGCGCGCGGCAACGCCTTCACCGACGTGGTGAACATCGGCATCGGCGGCTCGGATCTCGGCCCGGCCATGGTGACGGGGGCTCTTGCGCCCTATCACGACGGCCCCCGCTGCCACTTCGTCTCCAACGTGGATGGCGCCCACATCACCGATACCCTCACGGGGCTCAATCCGGCGACGACGCTGTTCATCGTCGCCTCCAAGACCTTCACCACCGTCGAGACCATGTGCAATGCCGGCACGGCCCGCGCCTTCATCGCGGACGCGCTCGGCGAGGCGGCCGTGGGCGACCATTTCGCCGCCGTCTCCACGTCCCTTGACCGGGTGGAGGCTTTCGGCATCTCGCGCGAGCGAACCTTCGGTTTCTGGGACTGGGTGGGCGGCCGCTATTCGGTGTGGTCGGCCATCGGCCTGCCGGTGATGATCGCCATCGGGCCAGATCGCTTCGGCGAGTTCCTCGCCGGCGCCGCCGCCATGGACGAGCATTTCCGCTCCGCGCCGCTGGACCAGAACATGCCGGTGCTGCTGGGCCTCGTCGGGATCTGGCACCGAAATGTCTGCGGCTATCCCAGCCGCGCCATCATTCCCTACGACCAGCGCCTCGCGCGCCTGCCGGCCTATCTCCAGCAGCTCGACATGGAGAGCAACGGCAAGGGCGTCACGCGCGATGGCCGGCCTGCCGTGCGTGGCACGGGCCCCATCGTCTGGGGGGAGCCGGGCACCAATGCCCAGCACGCGTTCTTCCAGCTGCTTCACCAGGGCACCGATACCGTGCCGGTGGAATTCCTCATCGCCGCGCAGGGCCACGAGCCGAACCTGAAGAATCACCAGAACCTTCTGGTGGCCAACTGCCTCGCCCAGGCGGAAGCGCTGATGCGCGGCCGCACCCTGGAGGAGGCCGCAGCCCAGCTCGTCCAGAAGGGATTTTCGGCCGAACAGGTCGCCGCGATCGCCCCCCATCGGGTGTTCCCCGGCGACCGGCCCTCCATCACCATCGCCTATGCGGAGCTCGATCCCTTCTCCCTCGGCCGCATCATCGCGCTCTATGAGCATCGGGTGTTCGTCGAGGCTGCAGTGTGGGGCATCAACGCCTTCGACCAGTGGGGCGTGGAGCTTGGGAAGGAACTGGCGACGCAGTTTCTCCCCGCCGTCGAGGGCGGAGCCCTCCCCCCCGGCGCATCGGGGTCGACAGCCGGCCTCCTGGCCTACCTTGGCGGTCTGGCCCAATCCTGAAGTGACTGCTTTCGGATGACGGGTGCCTGCGCGCTTGTGCGCGCTTGCCGGCAGCCAAGGGCAATGCTGCTATGCAGCATTGCGGGTCCGCCTCTGCGTATTTTGTATACCACGAGATTGGACAAGCGCGGTACAAGGTGACTGTACCGGGACGCGGAGGCGTCGGGCGAATTGGATCGAGCCCGGCGAAACGCGCCGCATCCCTTCGGCATCATGCCGGGAGAGAGTTATGAACGCGCTTGAGCTTACGGCTTTCGGCCTTTTCGGGATTGTCCTCACCTTCGCCGCCAACGGCTTGACGGCACAGAAGCCGTACATGACGGTGGCCGGCGGCCCTGGCATTCCGATCGAGGATGTCCTGCTGCAGACGCCCGAGCCGCGCTTTGTCCGCGTTGCCCCCTCGACCGACACGAAGGGCGCGGTCTCAAACCTCGTCATGGTTCATGCCGGCCCCTTCACCGCGGTCCCGCGCGGCAACTGACCAAAAAGAAGGGAGCGGCAAGCCGCTCCCTCAGTTGGGCCCGGGGTAGGTGGGCCGAACGTTTGAGGCAGAGCCTCAGCCAGTGACCTTCGCGCTTGCCGGCTGGGCCGCAGCCTGGGCAGCGGCGCCGGCAACGAAGCGGGTGCGCATCGGCTTCAGCACGAAGATGGCCATGAGAGCGGCGATCGCGTTGACCGCAGCAGTGATCATGAACACCAGGTCCCAGTTGCCGAGGCTGGCCACAGCCACCGAGGCCATCGGCACCACCAGCGAGGCCGTGCCCTTGGCGGTGTAGAGAAGGCCGGCATTGGTGGTGGCGAACTTGCCGCCGAAGGTGTCGCCGCAGGTGGCGGGGAAGAGCGAGTAGATCTCGCCCCAGGCGAAGAACACGAGGCCGGTCAGCAGCACGAACAGCACCGGGTTGGAGCCGAAGTGGGCCAGGGCCAGCACGCCCACCGCTTCGAGGCCGAAGGCGATGAACATGGTGTTCTCACGGCCGATGTTGTCCGACACCCAGCCGAAGAAGGGACGGGTGAGGCCGTTCAGCACGCGGTCGATGGACAGGGCGAAAGTCAGCGCCGGCATGGTCAGGCCGATGATGGAGACCGGCACGTCGGCGATCTTGAAGTCCTTGGCGATGGAGCCGAGCTGCGCGGTCGCCATGAGGCCACCAGCCGCCACCAGCACGAACATGAGGTACATGACCCAGAACACCGGGGCCTTCACCATCTCGCCGGGGCCGTAATTGCGACGGCTCTGGGTGGCCGAAGCCTTGACCGCGGGCAGTTGCCCTTCCTTCGGCGCCTGCAGCAGCAGGGAGAGCACCATCACGACCGCGCCCTGCATCAGGCCGAAGAACAGGAAGGTGTGCTCGTAGCCCTGCGACTTGATCATGGCCGCGATGGGTACGATCGTGAGCGCGGAGCCGGCGCCGAAACCGGCAGCCGTGATGCCCGCGGCGAGACCGCGACGATCCGGGAACCACTTCAGTGCGGAGCCGACGCAGGTACCATAGACCGCGCCCGCGCCGGTGCCGCCCAGGGCTGCCGAGACATAGAGCATGGCGAGGCTGTCGGCCCGCGAATTCAGGAACCACGACAGGGCGCACAGGATACCGCCGATAAACACGACGATCCGCGGGCCGAACTTGTCCACGAACCAGCCCTCGACCGGAACCAGCCAGGTCTCGAACAGCACGAAGATGGTGAAGGCGACCTGGATGGAGGCGCGGCCCCACTGGTGCTTCTCGTTCATGGGCTCGACGAACAGCGTCCACCCATACTGAAGATTGGCGATCATCGACATGCAGATCACGCCGATGAGCAGTTGCAGCCAACGCCCTCCAATCGGGCCGCCGACAGGCGCTGCGGAGTTCTGAGCCATTTCCTTCCCTTTCTCACTGGGGATCATCGAATGCGATGAACGGCCCGTGACGGTCGCCATTCTTGTTCGGGCCGTTCATCGACCCGTTCGCGAACCGAGGTGAAAGGTGCACACAGAATCTGGTATACAGAATGCCGTTACGGCTATGTAACTGTTACTTTTCGCTGTAATTCGGGCGTTAGAGGGCCGTTTCGGCAATTCAGAACCAGAACCCGCTTGTAAAGAGAGAAGGGAACCCAAGTCCCGTTCCTGGGCTTCAGGATTCGCACATAGAACACGGCAGTCGAATAAATCTATTCTCTACTTGAGACACATAAACAAACACCGAATCATTCTGCATTTCTACAGCGTCGCCACAATCCGGCCAAGCCCCGTCATTTCAGGGCGGTGATGCTCGGCCGGGAGCGGATTCGGCATCACCAGCACCATCTCGGCCCTGCCCTCCCTGTACCTCAAACGAAAAAAGCCCCGGCCGAAGCCGGGGCTTGAGGGACCGCCAGATGGCGGTGGAGGGACCCGTTGGCGCGCGATCGGGCCGCGCGGATTGAAATCCGGTGTGCGCGGGGGAGGTCTCGCCCCTTTCCCACACGCCGGCGCCGTCATGGCAGCGCCTGACTTACATGTCCGGGCGGCATTCACCGCCCGGAACAGAGCCTCAGGCTGTCACCTGACGCGCGGCCGTTGCCGCTGCCGCCTCGGCATTGAGCCGGTGATGGCGGGCGAGCATGGGCCGCAGGACGAACAGGGCGCCGAAAGCGGCGGTCAGGTCCATGGCGGCGACGGTGTAGAGCACCGTGCTCCAGCTGCCGGTCGCTTCCATCAGCAGGTTGGCCATCGGCACCAGCAGGGCGGCAAAGCCCTTCGCGGTGTAGAGCATGCCGTAGATCTTGCCGATGTGCTTGGAACCGAAGGTATCCGCGGCCGTCGCCGAGAACAGGGAGTAGACTTCACCCCAGGCGAGGAAGACGACGCCCGACAGGATCACGAAGGCCCAGGGATTGGTGCCGAACGTGCCCAGTGCGACAATGCCGATACCTTCCATGGCGAAGGCGAAGAACATGGTCTTCTCACGGCCGATATGATCGGAGATCCAGCCGAAGAATGGACGCGAGAAGCCGTTCAGGATGCGGTCCAGCATCAGCGCGAAGGGCAGCGCGGCCATGGTGAAGAAGTACAGGTTCACGTCGATGTGCTTGACGCCGAGATCCTCGGCGATCACGCCCAGCTGCGCCACCGCCATCAGGCCGCCGGAGACGGTGAGGACGAACATGGTCAGCATCACGTAGAACACCGGCGTACGCAGGGCCTCGCCGAGCGTGTAGTCCCGGCGGGACTGGGCGACCGTCGAGGAGAACGTCACCTCGCTCTTGCCTGGCGCGCGCAGGAAGCCGGCGGCGAGCATGATCACCGCGCCCTGCACGAGGCCGAAGGTGAAGAAGGTGTCCTGATAGCCGCTCGACTTGATCATCGCGGCGATGGGCAGGATGGTCAGCACCGTGCCGGAGCCGTAGCCGGCTGCGGTGAGGCCGACCGCGAGGCCGCGGCGGTCCGGGAACCACTTCAGCGCGGCGTTCACGCAGGTGGCGTAGACGCAGCCGACGCCGATGCCGCCGACGGCAGCCGCCACATAAAGCGCGGTGAGCGAACCCGCATAGGAGTTCATCACCCAGCTGAGGCCGGTGAAGAAGCCGCCGACCAGCACCATCACGCGCGGGCCGTACTTGTCGATGAAGTAACCCTCGATGGGGGTGAGCCAGGTCTGCACCACCACGAACACGGTGAAGGCCACCTGGACGGACGCGCGGGTCCAGCCGTGCGCCGAAACGATCTCAGGAACGAACAAAGTCCACGAATACTGAATGTTTGCTGCCGCCACCATGCAGACGACGCCAGCGACCAACTGGAGCCAGCGATTTGTCGCTGGCGCCTTCACTGCCATTTCGCTCATTTTTCCTACCCCTTAGACCATTTTTATATTTTTGATCTGATTGACCGCCCCACCCTCTTTTTGTCCCTCGTGGCGCGGCGTTTCGTTTTTCGGACGGTTCGTTCCCTCCCCGTCAGACGGCACCGGCGGCACGCATGCCGGCGATCTCTTCGGCCGAGAAGCCCACGCTCGCGAGGACCTCGTCGGTGTGCTCGCCGAGGAGCGGCGCGCGCTCCACCGGCACGTTGTTTGCGGACAGGCTGATGGGGGAGCCGACCGTCACATAGGTTCCGCGCTCGGGGTGCGGCACCTCCACGAGGAAGCCGCGGTCGTAGAGCGCGCGGTCGTCCATGATGTCCTTGGTGGAAAGCACCGGCCCGCAGGGCACGTCGATGGCGTTGAGTGCTTCCATCACCTCGAACTTGGTGCGGCGGGCGGTCCAGCGCTCGATGATCTCGAAGCACTGCTCCAGCCGCTGGGCGCGGGCCTCGTGGGAGGCGAATTTGGGATCGTCGATCAGGTCCTTGCGGCCCACGAGCCGCATCAGCGGCGCCCAGCCCTGGGGCTGGATGATGACGTAGCAATAATCATTCTCGCCGCCGGGCGCGCAGCGCAGCGCCGCGCCGGGCTGGCCGCCGCCAGAGCAGTTGCCGGCCCGCGGCACGCATTCGCCCGAGGGCGCGCCGGGATATTCGGCGAGCGCGCCCGCATCGAGCCGCTGCTGGTCACGCAGCTTCACCCGGAGGAGGTTCACCACGCAGTCCTGCATGGCCACGTCCACCTTCTGCCCCTCGCCCGTCACCGTGCGCTGGAACAGGGCGGCGAGGATGCCGGCGACACAATGGATGCCGGTGCCGGTGTCGCCGATCTGCGCGCTGGAAGCGGTCGGCGGGCCGGAGCGCCAGCCCGTGGTGCTCATGGCGCCGCCCATGGCCTGGGCGATGGTCTCGTAAGCCTTGGCGTCGACACCCGAGGCTTCGGCGAAACCGCGAATGGAGGCATAGATCAGGCGCGGATTGCGGGCGCGGACCTGCTCATAGCCGAAGCCCTGGCGATCGAGCACGCCGGGGCCGAAATTCTCGACCATCACGTCGCAGGTTTCCAAGAGGCGGTTCAATGCCTCCTGACCTGCGGGGGTCTTGATGTTGAGGGTAACGCTCTTCTTGTTCGCGTTAAGCATGGTGAAGTAGAGACTGTCCACGTTGGACTTGTCCCTGAGCTGCGAACGGGTGATGTCCCCGCGCCGCGGCATTTCCACCTTGATGACATCCGCACCCAGCCACGCAAGAAGCTGCGTCGCCGAGGGGCCGGACTGAACGTGCGTCATGTCCAGGACGCGCACGCCGTCAAGCGCCTTGCCCATGCACCCACTCCCGGAATTCCCTGCCCTGTTCCTTCGGTGCCGGTCTGCGCCGGCTTGGATGCGCCCCTCGGAGATACGATCGAAGGGACCCACCCTCTGGCATTTCAAGTTTTGAATTACGTATGCCAGATACAGAACTGTAACACTGCGTTCGTCCGTTCGCAAACGGGTTTTGAGTCATTCTTAGACGAAAGTAGGAAAAAACCTCGGGGCCGCAGCGGGATACAGGCGGCCCCGAGAAGCTCCCGCGCCTCAGCGCAGGGCTGCGAGACCCGCCTCGATGCCGCCCGAGACGACCTGAAGCGCAGGTTGGGTCTCGGATTCCCTAAGGTAATGGCGCATCAGGTCAGTGGCGCTGATGACACCGACTAGCGCGTAGCTCTCCATGACCGGGAGATGACGCACCTGGTGCTCCACCATCAGCCGCAGCACGGTCTCGATGGTGTCTTCGAGGGTGCAGGAGATGACCTCCCGCTTCAGCAGCGAGGCCAGCACCACCTTCGGCGTGTTGGCCCCATGCTCCAGCACCGCGCGGGTCACGTCGCGCTCGGAGAAGACGCCCACCACCGTGTTTCCCTCGGTGCGGCAGACGTCCTTGATGATGACGGAGGAAATGTTCTCCCGCTTCATCACGAGCACGGCGTCAGCCACCGTCTCGTGCATGCGCAGGGTGATGATGCGGGTGTCACGTTTTTCCCGCAGGATATCGTCCACGGTAATCATTGGCGTGTCCTCCCCTGGCGAATGCTCGCCCATTGCCACGGCGAAAGCTTCGCCGGGCAGGGTGGGGCCTTGTTGCGCCCATCTTCCCTCGGATCATCGTGGTATTCAAAATACATCCTGTCAACGCAAGAAGCGTCCCGCACCTGCGCAGAAGATGCTGCATTGCCACAAGATTTCGGGACACCTGCGGCATTGCTTGCCGGCGCACTCTTCCTCGCATGTGATATGATGTATTTGGTGCGCAAGACGGGAATCACTTCAGGCCCGACTGACTGCCGAAAGCCTAAGGCGAAGGGGTGCGATGACGTACCAGGATATCAACGTGAAGCCGATCGAGACGGAATCGAGCTTCCGGATGAAGGCCTACAAGGCGCTGAAGGCGGCCATCATGGAGATGGACATCTACAGCCACCCCGAGGAGATCCGCCTCGAGGAGCGCCAGCTGTCAGAGAAGCTCGGGGTGTCGCGCACGCCCATCCGCGAGGCGATGACGCTGCTTGAGCAGGAGGGCTTCGTGCGCTCCGTGCCGCGCCGGGGCATCTTCGTGGTGCGCAAGACCAAGCAGGAAATCATCGAGATGATTACCGTCTGGGCGGCGCTGGAGAGCATGGCGGCGCGCCTCGCCTGCGAGCGCGCCACCGAGACCGAGATCCGCCAGCTGCGCGAGAACGTCCGCGCCTTCGCCAACCGGAACCCGGAAGAGTTCGTCTCCGAATATTCCGAGGCGAATCTCGCCTTCCACAAGCTCATCATCCGCATGTCCGGCTGCGCCCTGATCGCGGAGACGACGGAGAACCTGTTCCCCCACATGCGGGGCGTCCGCAAGGTGACCATCGGCCAGGCGCACCGGGCCCAGCGCTCCATTGTCGATCACACGCATATCGTCGAGGCCATCGAGAAGCGCGATCCGGATCTCGCCGAACGCCTCGTCCGCGAGCATACCCTCGGCCTCGCCCGGCATGTGGCGGAGCATGGCGAGTTCCTGAACTAGCCTGCACGCTGCACGAACCGACAACAGAAAAGGGCCGGCACTTGCGCGCCGGCCCTTTTTCTTTCCGGGCGAAGACGGCTCAGGCCGCCTTGTGCTTCTCGATCATCGTGACGAAGCGATCGAACAGATAGTGGCTGTCCTGCGGGCCGGGGCTCGCCTCGGGGTGGTACTGCACCGAGAACACCGGCTTGTCGGCCAGCGCGATGCCGGCGTTGGAGCCGTCGAACAGGGAGACGTGGGTCTCCACAGCGTTCTTCGGCAGGCTGTCACGGTCCACAGCGAAGCCGTGGTTCATGGAGGTGATCTCCACCTTGCCGGTGGTGAGGTCCTTCACCGGGTGGTTCGCGCCGTGATGGCCCTGGTGCATCTTCACGGTGCGGCCGCCGACCGCGAGGCCGATCATCTGGTGGCCGAGGCAGATGCCGAAGGTGGGCACCCCCTTCTCGATCACCGTCCGGATGACCGGCACCGCATATTCCCCCGTCGCCGCCGGATCGCCGGGGCCGTTGGAGAGGAACACGCCGTCCGGCTGGAGCGCGAGGATGTCCTCGGCCGAGGTGGTGGCAGGCACCACGGTGACTTTGCAGCCGGCGCGGGCGAGCAGGCGCAGGATGTTGCGCTTCACGCCGTAGTCGATGGCGACCACGTGATGGCGCGGCGCCTCCTGCCGGCCATAGCCGGTTTCCTGATTCCAGGTGGTCTCGTCCCAGTCGAAGCGCTGGATGGAGGTGACGCCGGGCACGAGGTCCATGCCGACGAGGCCGGGCCAGGAGCGGGCTTCCTTCTTCAGCGCCTCGATGTCGAACACGCCATCCGGGGCATGGGCGATGACCGCATTGGGCATGCCCGCCTCACGGATGAGGGCGGTCAAGGCGCGGGTGTCGATGCCGGTGATGCCGGGGATGCCGCGGGCCTTCAGCCAGTCATCGAAATGGCGGGTGGCGCGGTAGTTGGACGGGTCCGTCACCGCGGTGCGTAGCACCACCCCGCGCACGCCGGAGGCCGAGGCCATGGACACCGTCTCGATGTCCTCCTCGTTGGTGCCCACGTTGCCGATGTGCGGGAAGGTGAAGGTGATGATCTGCCCGGCATAGGAGGGATCCGTGAGGATCTCCTCATAGCCGGTGATGGCAGTGTTGAAGCACACTTCGCCGGCGAGATGGCCGGTGGCGCCGATGCCGAAGCCTTCGAGCACGGTGCCGTCGGCGAGCACGAGCAGGGCGGTGGGCCGGGGCTCGGCCCAACCCTCGGTGGCGTTGGGGGCGTGGTCTTGTTCGCTGGTCATGGATCGCCTAGATAGAGACTCGCGCGCCGCGTTTCCAGCGCCTCTCGCAGGAATTTGTGCGCCCTCAGCGCCGCCGGCCGGATGGCCGCGAGATCCTGCTGCCGGAAATGGCGCCACTCAACACAGGACGGACGATCGTGCTTCGCGACGACATCAACGCGGCTCTCAAAGAGGCGCTAAAGGCCCAGGATAAAAAGAGAACCGGGACGCTCCGCCTCATCAATGCGGCGCTCAAGGACCGGGATATCGAGCAGCGGGGACATGGCAAGGACCCGCTCACCGACGACGAACTGCGCGCCCTGCTCGCCAAGATGGTGAAGCAGCGGGAGGAGAGCGCCCGCATCTATGACGAAGCGGGCCGCCCCGAGCTTGCCGCGCAGGAGCGCGAGGAAATTACCTACATCCAGGCCTTTATGCCCAAACAGCTTTCCGAGGCCGACACGCGCGCCGCCATCGCCGCGGTGATCGCCGAGATCGACGCCAAGGGCATCAAGGACATGGGCCGCACCATGGCCGTGCTGAAGGAGCGCCATGCCGGCGCGCTGGATTTCGGCAAGGCCTCCGGCTGGGTCAAGGACGCACTGACGGCGGCCTGACCGGGCCGGTTCACACCACCTTTCCGGGTGCTGTTCGGGGGCGGAATCGGTGACGTTCGGCAGATGCCGGTCCCGATTCCGCCCCTTTTCTATTTCCGGCTCCAGATCTTCCGGTCGACGCCGGGCGGCAGGTCGGCCATCTCGTCGGCGACGAACACCGGCTCCTTCCCCGCCTTCCGCTGCGTAATATAGTCCTGCGTCAGCCGCACCACCGTGCCCGAGAGCAGGACGATGGCGACAAGGTTGATGGAGGCCATCAGGCCCATGGAGGCGTCCGCCGTGTTGAACACGGTGGCGACGCTCTGCAGCGATCCCCACACCACCATGGCCAGCAGCGCGACGCGCAGGATGATGACGCCCGAGACATGGCCGTGGCCGAGGAAGACCAGCGCGTTTTCGGCATAGGAATAGTTGCCGATGATGGAGGTGAAGGCGAAGAAGAAGATGGCGATGGCCACGAAATAGCGCCCGAGCCACCCCACATGCACTTCCAGCGCGGCCTGGGTGAGCTGGGTGCCGGTGAGTTCCGCCGAGGGCACCACCTCCGACAGGAGAATGAGCAGCGCGGTGGCGGTGCAGATGACGATGGTGTCGATGAACACCCCCAGCGACTGCACGAAGCCCTGGCTCACCGGATGATGCGGATCAGGCGTCGCCACGGCGGCGATGTTGGGGGCGCTGCCCATGCCGGCCTCGTTGGAGAACAGGCCGCGCTTCACCCCGTTCATCATGGCCGCCGCCACCGAGCCGGCGACGCCACCCGTCGCCGCGCCGACGCCGAAGGCGCTGCCGACGATGTGGGCGAGGATGCCGGGCACCAGGGTGATGTGGGTCACGAGCGCGTAGAAGGCGAGGCCCACATAGGCGAGGGCCATGAAGGGCACCACGAATTCGGCGGTGCGGGCGATGGTGGCGATGCCGCCGAAGATGATGACGCCGGACATGAGCGCCACCACCAGCCCGGTGCCGAGCTTGGGCACGCCGAAGGCGCCCTCCACCGCATCTGCGATGGAATTGGCCTGCACCGCGTTGAACACGAGGCCGAACGAGATGATGAGGCAGACCGAGAACAGCCCGCCCGCCCACGAGGCCTTCAGGCCGTGGGCGATGTAGAAGGCCGGGCCGCCGCGATAGCGCCCCTCCTCGTCCTTCACTTTGTAGAGCTGGGCCAGCGTGCTCTCGGCGAAGGCGGTGGCCATGCCCAGCGCCGCCACCACCCACATCCAGAAGATGGCCCCCGGCCCGCCCAAGGTGAGCGCCACCGCGACGCCGGCGATGTTGCCGGTGCCGACGCGGGAGGCGAGCGAGGTGCACAGGGCCTGGAACGGGGTGATGCCGGACTTGTCGGTCTCGTTGGAGCGCAGCACCGACCGCAGCATCTCGGGGAAATGGACGATCTGCACGAAGCCGAGCCGCAGGGTGAAATACACGCCCACCGCCAGCAGTCCGTAGATCAGGATGTAGCCCCAGAAGATGGTGTTGAGGAAATCGATCACCGCATCCATGTCAGCTAACCCCCCGCTGAAACCGTGAAGCTTACCAGCGGGGCTGTGGCGGTCCATCCCTGCCCGCACCGCGTGCGCCACTTTGTGGACACAATTCGGAGACGGCGGCAGGGGTGTGGATAAGGGGGATTGCGGGGGCTCCTTCACCCGCGTCATGACTGGGCGTGTCCTGGGCAAGACGCGGACCGGCCGGGATACCCGTCAGGCATCCGCCGGATGGCCGGGACAAGCCCGGCCATGACGGGTGGTGCGAGGCCGAAGGTCACCGTCATCCCCCGGCTCGTCCGGGGGATCCACCCATCAGCCTGCGCACTGTCCGCAAGCCCATCCCGGCCGAACCGTGGATCGCCCGGACGAGCCGGGCGATGACGCGGAGAGGCCGGAGCAGTGTCCCGGTGCGGCACCCGTTCGAGCGATGGCTCTGCCGGGTGAACCGCAAGGGGAGAGGGGTGCCGACCGCCCCCGTTTCCCCCTCCCCCCATTCCCGGCTACACTGAAGGGCTGATCTTCCGGCGCCTGACTTTGGGTGACCGACGTCCCGCGCCCCTCACAGACTGCTGGCTCCGCCTGCCCATGCGCTTTTCACCTGCCTTTCTCGACGAGATCCGCGCCCGGCTTCCGGTGTCGGAGGTGGTCGGCCGTCGGGTGAAGCTGAAGAAGCAGGGGCGCGAGTTCGCCGGGCTCTCGCCGTTCAACGCGGAGAAGTCTCCGTCCTTTTTCGTCAATGATCAGAAGGGCTTCTACCACTGTTTCTCCTCCGGCAAGCACGGCGACGTGTTCGATTTCCTGATGGAGACGGAGGGCGCCTCCTTTAGCGAGGCGGTGGAGCGGCTGGCCGCCATGGCGGGCCTGTCCCTGCCGCAGGAGACGCCGGAGGCCGCCGCCAAGGAGCAGCGGCGGCGCACGCTCTATGAGGTGATGGCGCTGGCGGCCAAGCATTTCGAGGCCAATCTGCAATCACGGCTCGGCGCCAAGGCGCGCGGCTATCTCGCCGACCGGGAGATCGGCCCCGCCACGCAGAAGCGATTCGGCCTCGGCTATGCGGCGGGCGAGCGCTTCAACCTGAAGGAAGCGCTGGGCAAGGAGGGCGTTTCCGTCGCGGACATGGTGGAGGCGGGCCTGCTCATCGCTGGCGAGGACATTCCCGTCCCCTACGACCGCTTCCGCGACCGGGTGATGTTCCCCATCACCGACCTCAAGGGCCGCGTGGTGGCCTTCGGCGGCCGGGCGCTGGAGAAGGATGTTCCGGCGAAATACCTCAATTCCCCGGAGACCCCGCTCTTTCACAAGGGGTCCCTGCTCTACAACGGCTTTTCCGCCCGCACCGCCGCCCAGTCCGGCGCCCGCGTCATCGCGGTGGAAGGCTATGTGGACGTGATCGCCATGGTGGAGGCAGGCTTTGCCGGTGCCGTGGCACCGCTCGGCACCGCCTTGACCGAGGAGCAATTGCAATTGCTGTGGCGCATGTCGGAAGAGCCGCTGCTGCTGTTCGACGGGGACAAGGCCGGCCGCCGCGCCGCCCATCGCGCCATCGACCTCGCGCTGCCGCACCTGAAGGCCGGGCGCAGCCTGTCGTTTGCCGCCCTTCCCGAGGGTCAGGACCCGGACGACCTGATTCGCCGCTCCGGCCGCGAGGCCATGGAGCAGGTTCTGGCGCAGGCGCGCCCTCTCGCTGCGGAACTCTGGGCGCGGGAAAGCGAAAATGCCTCGCTGGAGACCCCGGAGCGTCGGGCGGGGCTGGAAGGCCGGCTGAACGAGGTCGTGAACGCCATCGGCGACGAGACGGTGCGCAAGCATTACCGGGCGGATCTGATGGGCCGGTTCAACGCCCTCGTTGCCCCCGCGGATCGCGCGCGCGGCCCCGGTCGCGGGGGTGGCAGCCGGGAGAGCTGGTCGCCCGGTTTCACCCCCGGACGGGGGCGCGGCGGCAAGTTTCCCGGTAAGCCTTCCGCCCCGCCTTTGGCCCCGCGCGGCCAAGAGATTGCAAGGAGCGCGCTGGTGCGCGGCCCCATGGCCGCCCTGCCCCGCAACGAGGCGTTGCTGCTGTTCTGCCTCATCAACCACCCCTTCCTTTTGGACGAGGCGGGCGAGGAGGTGTCGAGCCTGCCCCTCGCCAATCCGGAGGCCGACCGGCTGCGCCGCGCGCTCATCGAGGCGCACCTGGAGGGGCTGGACGCGGAGGCCCTCGCCGAGCAGCTCGGCCGCTCCGATCTCGACGCCCTGACGCGCCGAGTGAAGGCCCTCGCCAACCCCCGGCACGACTGGCCAGCCTATTCCGATACCGCAGAAGCCGATGTTCGGCTCTGGTGGCATCAGCGCACGGCCTTGCATCGCAAGGCTCACGCGCTATCTAGAGAGCTGAAGGAAGCCGAGCGCACGCTGGGGGAGGATCCCAGCGAGGTCAATTTCGCCTGGTTGAGGGACGTCCGCGAGCGCCTGTCGGCGATCGAGGGGACCGAGGCGCTGGTGGAAGGGTTCGGTGCATCTTCGGGTCGTTCGGCCGTGCGGTCCCTTTAAGGGCGCGTAAGCCGGAGCGGCACAATTTGGCCAAGAGCGTCTGGCATGGCCCGCAGGGCGGGTGCATGCCGAAGCTTCGGCCCACGGGACGGAAGGCAGCCTGCCGCCGACGACCATAGGGGTTGGAAGCGCGTTCAGGCTGGTTTAACGGGATGGCGTCAAAAAGGCCGCTCCCGGGTTCAAGGGCAAAAGGTGGCGAGGCAGAGGAGCCGCGCCGCCGTTCTGCTGTTGGAAATCGGCGGGATCAGCAGGAGAAGTCGATGGCGAAGCAATCTTCCGAAGCCACAGAGGCCCCGGAGAAGGAGACCGACGCCCCCGACGGGCCGTTGCTCGACCTGTCCGACGCCGCTGTGCGGAAGATGATCAAGAACGCCAAGCGGCGCGGCTACGTGACCTACGAGCAGCTCAACGAGGTGATGCCTTCCGAGGAAGTCACCTCCGAGCAGATCGAGGACACGCTGGCGATGCTCAATGACATGGGCATCAATGTCATCGAGGCCGAGGAAGCCGAGGCCGAAGAGGGCAGCGAGGAGACCGAGACTCCCGACGAGCCGGAAGAGGCCGAAGGCGGCGAGCTCGCCGAGCCCGCCCCGCGCGCCGTCGCCCGCGCCGAGACCAAGTCCGAGCCGGCCGAGCGCACCGACGACCCGGTGCGCATGTACCTGCGCGAGATGGGCTCGGTGGAGCTGCTCTCCCGCGAGGGCGAAATCGCCATCGCCAAGCGCATCGAGGCCGGCCGCGAGGCCATGATCGCCGGCCTGTGCGAGAGCCCCCTCACCTTCCAGGCCATCATCATCTGGCGCGACGAGCTGACCGAAGGCCGCGTGCTGCTGCGCGACATCATCGATCTCGAAGCCACCTATGCCGGCCCCGAGGGCAAGAACCCGCCCGCGGCCCTCGGCGAGGAAGCCGCCCTTGCCCCCGAGGCGGGCGAGGACGGCCTGCTCGGCGACGGCGCCGGCCCCGATGGCGAGGAAGACGACATGGAAAATTCCATGTCGCTCGCCGCCATGGAGGCGGAGATCAAGCCGAAGGTGGTGGAGACCTTCGACCGCATCCATTCCAGCTACACCAAGCTGCGCCGGCTGCAGGACCAGAACGTCGAGTCCAAGCTCAAGAACGAGACCCTCTCGCCCGCGCAGGAGCGCAAGGCGAAGAAGCTCAAGGAAGAGCTGGTCGGCGACGTGAAGAGCCTGTCGCTCAACCAGGCGCGCATCGACGCGCTGGTGGAGCAGCTCTACGAGATCAACAAGCGCCTCGTGGGCTACGAGGGCCGCCTGCTGCGTCTCGCCGACAGCTACGGCGTCTCCCGCGACGACTTCCTGAAGAACTACATGGGCGCGGAGCTGGACCCCAAGTGGGTGCTGCGCATCTCCAAGCTCGGCACGCGGGGCTGGAAGGGCTTCGTCGCGCACGAGAAGGACACCATCCACGAGATTCGCGGCGACATCCACGCGCTGGCCACCGAGACCGGGCTGGAGATCGCCGAGTTCCGCAAGATCGTGCAGATGGTGCAGAAGGGCGAGAAGGAAGCCCGCCAGGCGAAGAAGGAAATGGTGGAGGCCAACCTGCGCCTCGTCATCTCCATCGCCAAGAAATACACCAACCGCGGCCTGCAGTTCCTGGACCTCATCCAGGAGGGCAACATCGGCCTGATGAAGGCGGTGGACAAGTTCGAGTACCGCCGCGGCTACAAGTTCTCCACCTACGCCACGTGGTGGATCCGGCAGGCCATCACCCGCTCGATCGCCGACCAGGCGCGGACCATCCGCATCCCGGTCCACATGATCGAGACGATCAACAAGATCGTCCGCACCTCGCGGCAGATGCTGCACGAGATCGGCCGCGAGCCCACCCCCGAGGAGCTGGCCGAGAAGCTCGGCATGCCCCTCGAGAAGGTGCGCAAGGTGCTGAAGATCGCCAAGGAGCCCATCTCCCTCGAAACGCCCATCGGCGACGAGGAGGATTCGCACCTCGGCGACTTCATCGAGGACAAGAACGCCATCCTGCCCATCGACGCCGCGATCCAGAGCAATCTGCGCGAGACGACGACCCGGGTGCTGGCCTCCCTCACCCCCCGCGAGGAGCGCGTGCTGCGCATGCGCTTCGGCATCGGCATGAACACGGACCACACGCTGGAGGAAGTCGGCCAGCAGTTCTCCGTGACGCGCGAGCGTATCCGCCAGATCGAGGCCAAGGCCCTGCGCAAGCTCAAGCACCCGAGCCGGTCGCGCAAGCTGCGCTCGTTCCTCGACAACTGAGCGGCGCACGTCTTCAACGATCAAACGGCAGGCTTCGGCCTGCCGTTTTCGTTTGGGCGCCTGGCCCCTGAACTCGGCTGCTGCCGGGCGGTGACACGCGCATAGGACAAGCCTCGCGCCCCGGACGCATGCAGCGTCAGCGGAATGCGAGCCGGGGCCCAGCGCAAAGGTCCGCCGAAGGCGCTTCCTGATCCCGGCGCTCGAAGGCATCGCCCCGCTTCGCGGGAATCTTCCCCTGGCCCCCGGATCGGCGCTCCGGCTTCGCCGTCGCTTGTCCGGGGAACGGGCGTTCTCGGGATGGTCACACCCCCAGAAACCGCCCCACCAGCTCCGTATCGGCGGCAAAATCCGCGGCTGGCCCGGAATGCACCACCCGGCCCTTCTCCATCACCGCCACCTGATCGCACACGCCGGCGAGCGCGGAGACGTGCTTGTCGACGACGATGAGGGAGAGCCCCTCCCCTTTCAGCACCGACAGCACCGCCCAGATCTCCGCGCGGATAAGCGGGGCGAGGCCCTCGGTGGCTTCATCCAGAATGAGCAGGCGCGGGTTGGTCATCAGCGCGCGCCCGATGGCGAGCATCTGCTGCTCGCCGCCGGAGAGGCGGTTGCCGTAGTTGCGGCGCCGCTCGGCGAGGCGCGGGAACAGCCCATAGACGCGCTCCAGCATCCACAGCGGCAGGCCGGAGCGGCCGGGGGTGGCGGTGGCGACGAGGTTTTCCTCCACCGTGAGCGTGGGGAAAATCTGCCGCCCCTCGGGCACAAGGCCGAGGCCGAGGCGGGCGATCCTGTGCGGCTTCAACCCGCGCAATGCCACGCCGTCGAAGGTCAGCGTGCCGCCTGAGGGCGGCAGAAGGCCCATGAGGGCGCGCAGGGTGGTGGTCTTGCCCATGCCGTTGCGGCCCACCAGCGCCAGCGCGCCGCCCATGGGCACGGATAGGTCCACGCCGAACAAGGCGGGCGTGCCGCCATAGCCGGCGGTGAGGCCGGTGATGGTGAGGAGCGTCGCGCTCATGCGCCGTCCCCGAGATAGGCGGCGCGCACGGCGGCGTCGGCGCGCACGGCGTCCGGCGTGCCGCAGGCGATGATGCGCCCGTTGACCAGCACGCTGATGCGGTCGGCGAGGCGGAACACCGCATCCATGTCGTGCTCCACCAAGAGGATGGCGCAGCGGCCCTTGAGGCGGGTGAGCAGCGCCACCATGGCGGCGGATTCCGCCGGCCCGGTGCCGGCCATGGGCTCGTCCAGCAGCATCAGGCGCGGGCGGGCGGCGAGCGCCATGGCCAGCTCCAGCGCCCTTTTCTCTCCATGGCTGAGGGCGGCCGCCGCCACCCCGGCGCGGGCGGCGAGCCCCACCTCTTCGAGGAGACCCACCGCCTCCTCCCGCGCCGCGCGGTCTGAGGACGCGGGGCGCAGCAGGCGGAAGGTGCGCCCGCGCGCCGCCATCACCGCGAGGGCGGCGTGTTCCAGCGCGGTGAAGCGGGGGAAGATGGAGGTGATCTGGAACGCCCGCGCGAGGCCCAGCCGCGCCCGGCGATGCACCGGCAGGCGGGTGATGTCCGCGCCGTCGAAGCGGATCGTGCCAGCGTCGGGCATCACCTCGCCGGAGATCTGGCCGACGAGGGTGGTCTTGCCCGCGCCGTTGGGGCCGATGAGGGCGTGGATCTCGCCGGGCAACACCGCGAGGTCCACCCCGGCCGTCACGTGCAGCGCGCCATAGGCCTTGGCGAGGCCGGCGATCTCAAGCAGCGCCTCAGCCATCGCGCCGCCCCCCGAGCAGGGTGGCGATGCCGCCGCGCGCCAGCACCAGCAGCACCAGCAGCGGGCCGAAGATGATGCGCCAGTGTTCCGTGAGATGGGCGAGCCCATCCTCCAGCAGCACCACGCCCAGCGCGCCGAGCACCGGGCCGAGGGCGCTCCCCGGCCCGCCTGCCACCACCATGACGATGAATTCCGCCGAGCGGTGCCAGGAGAGATAGGCCGGGCTCACGAACTCGGTGAGATTGGCATAGAGCGCGCCCGCGAGCCCGGCGAAGGCGCCGGCGATGACATAGGCGACGAGGCGATAGGCATAGGGGTCCACCCCCAGCGCGCGCAGCCGCCGCTCATTGTCCCGTCCTGCCGCCAGCACCCGGCCGAAGGGGGAGCGCGCCAGCATGGTGGAGACGAGGACGGTGAGGGCGAGGAGGCCCAGCACCACGTAGTGGAACGTCTTCGGGTCCTTCAGCCAGCGCGCCCCCGCCACCGTGGAGCGGGCCGCCAGCGTGAGGCCATCGTCGCCGCCATAGGCGGACAGGCTCTGCGTGACGAAGAAGGCCATCTGCCCGAAGGCCAAAGTAATCATGATGAAATAGACGCCGCGCGTGCGCAGCGAGATCGCTCCCGTGACGAGGGCGAACAGCCCCGCCGCCGCCATGGACACGGGGAAGGAGACGAGGGCGTCGCGCCCCCCCTCCTCCATCAGGATGCCCACCGCATAGGCGCCGATGCCCATGGTGGCCGCATGGCCGAAGGAGACGAGCCCCCCCTGCCCCAGGATGAAGCCGAGGCTGGTGGCGGCCAGCGCGAAGATCATGGCGCGCGCCACCAGCGTCAGCATCGCCGTATCGGCGAAGGCCGGCACCGCGGCGAGCGCCGCGAACAGGACGAAGGCGAGGAGGAACCGCCTCATGCCGGCGCCGGGAACAGGCCGCGCGGGCGGAAGAAGAGGATGGCCGCCATCAGCACATAGACGCTCATGGAAGCGAGCGCCGGCCCGGCCGCGCTGGCGGCGGAGGCGGACATCACGAGCTTCAGGATGTCGGTGAGGAAGGAGCGGCCCAGCGTGTCGATGAGCCCCACCAGCAACGCCGCCACGAACGCCCCGCGCATGGAGCCGATGCCGCCGATGACGATGACCACGAAGGCGAGGATGAGGAGATTGTCGCCCATGCCCGGCTCCACCGAGAGGATCGGCCCCGCCATGGCTCCGGCGAAGGCCGCCAGCATGGCGCCGAAGGCGAAAATGCGGGCGAACAGGGCATTGATGTCCACACCCAGCGCCGAGACCATGGGCGCGTTGGTCGCCCCCGCCCGCAGCAGCATCCCCGCCCGCGTGCGGGTGACGAGCACATAGAGCAGCCCCGCCACGCCCAGCCCTGCACCAATGAGGACGAGGCGGTAGACGGGATAGTTCAGCCCGTCCATCAGCCGCACCGAACCGGACAGCGCCTGCGGCATGGGGATGGCGAGGGGCGCCGAGCCCCACACCATGCGCACCGCCTCGCTCACGAACAGGATGATGCCGAAGGTGGCCAGCACCTGATCGAGATGGTCCCGCCCGTAGAGCTGGCGGATGACGAGGCGCTCCAGCAGCAGCCCCAGCACCAAAGCGGCGGCGAGGGCCAGCGGCAGGCCCAGCCAGAAGCTGCCGGTGAGGGCGGTGGCCGTCACCATCAGATAGGCGCCCAGCATGTATTGCACGCCGTGCGCGAGATTGATGACATCCATCACCCCGAACACCAGCGTCAGCCCCGCCGCCACCAGGAACAGCAGGATGCCGAGCTGGAGCCCGTTGAGCATCTGGACGAGGAAGAGGGTGAGGGTCATGGATCGCGCGGGTGGACAAAGGAAGAGTGTTACGCACCCAAGCCGCCGTCATGGCCGGGCTTGTCCCGGCCATCCACGTCGACCCGCACGCGCCAATGCGGCAGGACCGTTCCCGGCCTTACCACGTGGATGCCCGGCACAAGGCCGGGCATGACGGTGACTCATCAGAATTTCGTCCCCCGGACAAGCGACACCGCAGGTAGAGCGCTGATCCGGGGTCCAGAAGATCGCAGGCCACGAGAAGTCGGCGAAGCCGGCGAAAGCCGTGCCAGCCTCAGGGCACGCCGCCTTTGGCGCCCCCTTGCGCTAGACCCCGGCTCGCATTCCGCTTTCGCTGCATGCGTCCGGGGTGCGAGATGAAGTGAGGGTGGCCCCTCACTTCATCTCGCACTTTTCCGCGTAGGCGTCGCCATAGTTGGAGAAGACCTTCTCCTGCACCATGGTCTCCACCTTCCCGTCCGGCCGCTTGCCCACCTTCACGAGGTAGAAGTCCTGGATGGGGAACTGGTTGGTGTTGAACTTGAAGTTGCCGCGCACGCTCGAAAAGTCCGCCTTCTTCAGCGCCGCGCGCACGGCGGCCTTGTCGGCGGTCTTGCCGCCGGTGGCCTTCAGCGCGCTGTCGATGAGCTTGGCCGCGTCATAGCCCTGCGCGGCGTAGAGCGCGGGGATATAGCCGTATTCCTTCTCGAAGGCGGCGACGAAGGCCTTGTTGGCGGGCGTGTCGAGGTCCGGCGCCCAGGCCGCGCCGGAATAGAAGCCGAGCGCCGCCTCGCCGGTGGCGGGAAGCGTCGTCTCGTCCACGGTGAAGGCGGAGAGGAAGGGCGTGGTGTCGGCGAGGCCCGCCTGCCGGTACTGCTTCACGAGGTTCACGCCCATGCCGCCGGGCATGAAGGTGAACACCGCATCGGGCTTGGCCGCGGCGATCTTGGCGAGTTCGGCGGAGAAATCGAGCTGGCCGAGCTGGGTGTAGATCTCGTCCGCCACCTCGCCCTTGTAATAGCGCTTGAAGCCGGCCAGCGAATCCTTGCCCGCCTGATAATTGGGGGCGATCAGCACCACCTTCTTGAACCCCTTGTCCTGCGCATACTTGCCGAGAACCTCGTGGTTCTGGTCGTTCTGGTAGGAGGCGGAGAAGAAGAAGGGGCTGCAGCCGGCGCCGGCGATGGTGGAGGGGCCGGCATTGCCGGAGATCAGGAAGGTCTCGTTCGCCGTCACGGGCTTCGCTACCGCGCCCATGACATTGGAGAAGACCACGCCGGCGACGAAGTCCACCTTGTCGCGCTCCAGGAGGCCCTTCACCTTCTGCACGGCAATGTCCGGCTTCAGCTCGTCATCGACGACCACCACCTCGGTCGGCTGGCCGCCGAGCTTGCCGTTAAGCTCCTTCACCGCCAGCAGGAAGCCGTCGCGCATGTGCTGGCCGAGCACGGCGGAGGGGCCGGAGAGGGTCGAGACCAGCCCCACCTTCACCGGATCGGCGGCGGCCGCGCCGGACAGTGCGAGGGTGCCGAGGAGCGCGGTGGAGGCGAGAAGTCCCTTGAAACCCATGGCGGTGGAGTCCCCGTTGGATGGTTCTGACGTGATGGTTCTGACGTTATTCGTCTGACGTGGCGGCACCCTTGCAGAGCCGCGCGCGCCAGACAAGCCGGATGTCGGGCGCGCCGCCCTTACGGCCCCCGCGCGGGGGGCAGGCCGGCGGCGACACGCTCTTCCAGATAGGGGAAGAAGGGGTTGGAGGACATGCGCACCAGCATCTCCACGCCCACCACCAGCGCCCCATATTCCCCGCGCGCAGCGATGTCGCCGAGGCGGATGCCGAACTTTTCCGCCGGGTCGGGATCGAGCCCGTAGAGCCCATCCGACAGGGGGAAGGGCACCGCCACGTGGGAGAGGGAATAGACATCGTCCGGGTAGAGCGCGGAGAGCGGCCGCACCGTCTCCTCCGTCGCATCCGCCAGCGTCTCCCGCACCACGGTGGCGGACGAGCCGGGCGCCGCATTGCCGATGACGGCGGTGCGGAAGCGGCGGGGGGCCGGCGGCAGCAAAGACGAGATGGCAGTATCGGCCCGTCGGTTCAGCAGATCCTCGAACTGGCCCGAGCGGTTGATATCGACCAGCACCAGCTCGCTGCCGTTGTCCTCCAGCCGGGCGTGCAACTGCTCGATCACCGCCCGCGCGCTCACCGTATGGTCCAGCACCGACTGGAAGGTGAGCACCGGCGCCAGCCCGGTGAGGCGGCCGGAGCGGGCGTGACGCTCGATATTGGCCTGGAGCACCTGCGTCAGCGCGAAGGATTCGCGCGCGGCATGCACCGGGAAGGAATTGTACTTGAAGGGGTTGAACTCGGGCGTGATGTTCAGCCACGCCGCCTTGGCGAAGGCGGGGAAGATGGCCGGCAGGCCCGCGAGGCCGGCGAAGCGGGCGAACTCCGTCACCCCCACCATGGGCGACATGAGCACGATGCGCGACGGCGCCACGAGGCTGGGATCATCCAGCGCATCGAGCGCGTGCATCAGCGCCAGCGCGCCGCCGTTGGAATAGCCGACGATATGCACCGGCTTGCCCGGCCCCACCCGCTTGCGGGCCTCGCGCATGGCAAGGCGGGTGGCGGCGATCCAGTCCTCGTGGCCGATCTCGGTCAGCGACCCCGGCACCGTGCCATGGCCGGGCAGGCGCAGCACGATGGCGATGAAGCCATGGTCCGCATAGAGCTGCGCCAGATGGCGGTGGCTGTAGGGCGAATCGGTAAGCCCGTGCAGGAACACCGCCGCCCCGGCCGGCTCGCCTTTCGGCTGAAGCACATAGGTGCGGTTGAAATCCTGCGCGAAGCTCGGCGGATAGATGGGGCTGGCGGCGAAATAGCGGTTGAAGCGGACGCGGTCTTCCGGGTCCACCTTGTCGGTCACATTGGCCTTCACGCCGGCGAAGGCCTTGTCCTCGGCGGCCATGTAGGCGGCGAGGTCCGCGCTCGCCATGGCGCTGCGGCTCATCTCTGGGGGATGGTGGGTGTGCCAGCGCTCCAGCGGCGGGCCGCGCTGGGAATCCACCGCCCGCACCACGAAGATGGTGGCGACCACGGCGAAGATCAGCAGCGCCAGGATTTTCACCGTGCGCTTCGTCCCCCGCCACATGAACCCGAACGCCCCCATTCCCCGTCTCCCCCATCGCGCGGCGAACCTACAGGGCAAAGCCTTGCCGGCAAAGCCGGGGCGCCGGAGGCGTGGGGAACAGCTCTCGTGCCCCGGGCGCATGCAGCGCCAGCGGAGGGGAGGTATTAACCGTCATCGCCCGCACAAGCCGGGCGATGACGGCGGAGAGCCTGGAGCCCGCAGCCCCGGGATGGCACGGTGGGGTTGCGCTTCGTCCCGCCACGGGACCACCTTCATCCCTCCAACCCCTTGCGGCGGGCGGGTGGCGTCGCTATCTGCGGTCCACGCCCAAAAGAGGCTGCATCGCCATGGAAAACCTGAAGCTCATCGCCCTCGACGAGGAAGACCTCGCCATTTTTTCCGCCCATCTACAGGATGCGGTGGTGAAGATGGTGGACATGGGCTTCCTGCCCCGGCTGCAGCGCTTCGCTCTGGTGCTGAACCGCTTCGACTGGGACCAGAAGGTCATCGCCAACGAGACGGTCCGCCGCCGCACCGGTCTGCATTTCGAGCGGGTGCGCGACGTGAAGTGCCGCGGCATGGAGGAGGCGCAGCGCACCGGCGTGCTCAACCTGCTCGCCGTCACCTTCATGCCGGGCGATCTGCCCTCGGGCTTCGTCTATCTCACCTTCTCAGGCGGTGCCGAGGTGCGGCTCGAAGTCGAGTGCATCGAGGCGGGCCTGCGCGATCTCGGCCCCGCATGGGGGTGCACCCACGCCCCCAAGCATCCGGAAGTTGCCGTCCCCCCCGCCGGCGTCGGCGGGAGCGCCGGGCAGGGCTGAACGCCGCCCCTCCATTAACCAGGATCGCGACCACCCGAGGCCGCCCCTATCCGGCGGCCTTTCCGCGTTGTATCGCAATCTGAATCGCCCGTTTGGGACGCGTCCGCATGGCAGAGCGGATCCGATCCTTCTTTCCGGACGTAATAAACTCGCAAAAATCGGTTAGAGGGCCGGATTCCCCCCGGCAGAGGATTGCAGTTCGCGCCGCCATGTCGTTTCGATCTTTAAATACAGCGTCGGTTTCGACATTGCCGCGGCGTTGGATTCTGATCTACGGAAGTATAATAGTAACGGCCATCGCAGTCTTTGTCGCGATCCTGCAGGCCGATCTCATCCACTCCGTCTTTTTCATCGGCGAGGCGCATGACGCCTGGCATCTCGATGAGCTGTTCGCCGCGTGGATCGTTGCGACCGGCGCGCTCATCGCGATCCTGATCGTCCGCGAAAGTGAGCTGCGCAAGCTCATCGTCCAGCAGCGCGAAATCCTGAAGCTGGTGGACGACGCCTCCGCCTTCGACGGTCTGACCGGCATCGCCAACCGCCTGCAATTCCAGTCGGAGTTCGGCCGCGAGCTGAAAGAAGCCTGGCACAAAAGCTCGCGCCTCGCCCTCCTCGTGGTCGATGTGGACCTGCTGCGTTCGGTCAACGAGACACACGGGCATGGCGCCGGCGACGATCTCCTGCGCCAGCTGGCGGCGCGGCTGGTCTCGGTGCCGCACCGGGGCGGCATGGTCGCCCGGCTCGGCAGCGGCGAGTTCGCCATCCTGTTCCCCATGGGGTCGGACGAGACCGAAGAGCTGTTCCGGCTGGCGAGCCGCATCCTGTCGCGGCTGCGCGAGCCGTTCGACTGCAACGGTACCCAGGTGGACATCACCGCCAGCATCGGCATCAGCAAGTATCCGCGCGACGGATCGTCGGCGACGGTGCTCCTGCAATCGGCGGAAAAGGCGCTGCGGCAGGCCAAGGCGGCGGGCAAGGACTGCTATGCGCTCTACGATTCCGGCCTCGACGCCCGCGGGCGGGAGCGCCGGAGCCTGGAAACCGAGTTCCGGCGCGGCCTCGAGGCCGGCGAGATCGTGGCCCAGTACCAGCCGGTGGTCTGCCTCAAGACGGGCGAGACGGTGGGGTTCGAGGCGCTGGCGCGCTGGCAGCACCCCACGCGCGGCCTCCTCGGCCCCGCCGAGTTCATCCCCATCGCCGAAGACGAGGGCCTGATCGACCCGCTCTTCACCGCCATGCTGCGCCGGGCGGGCGACGACCTCGCCACCTGGAAAACGCCGCGGACGGTGGCCGTGAACCTGTCTCCGGTTCAGCTGGTGGACCCGCACCTGCCGGACCGCACCCTGGCCCTTCTGGAGCAGATGAACATCCCGCCGGGGCAGATCGAGCTGGAAATCACCGAGACCGGCCTGCTGGCGGACTTCGAGGCGGCCCGCAAGACGCTGGTCGCGCTCAAGGAGGCGGGGGTGCGCATCTCCCTCGACGATTTCGGCACCGGCTTCTCCAGCCTGCGCCACCTCAACGAGCTGCCCATCGACAAGATCAAGATCGACCGCTCCTTCACGCGGCGCATCGCCACAGAGGCCCAGAGCTGCAAGATCATCGCCTCCATGCTCAGCCTCGGCCGGGCGTTGGAGCTGACCACCGTCGCCGAGGGCGTCGAAACCCGCGAGGAGGCCGATTTCCTGTTGAGCGAGGGTTGCGAGCTGGGACAGGGCTACCTGTTCGCCCGCCCGCTCTGGCCGCAGGAGGCGTTCGCCACCGCCGGCCGCTTCGGCGGCTGACGCTCCGCCGCAGGAAGGCGGGCCCGGCCGGCGCGCCGTTGCGGGGCAAATGCTGCCGCACCGCTTGGGGCTTCCCTCGCGCGCGAACCTGCTCTAGCAAGGCGGCATGCCGATCCGCCTCACCATCAGCCAGCCCGACTTTCCCGAGCGCTTCATCGAATTCCTCGGCTCCAAGCGCGAGGCGTCCGTGGACGTGCAGGACAAGGTGTCCGCCATCATCGCCGACGTCCGCGCCCGCGGCGACCGGGCGCTGGTGGACCTCTCCCGCACCTTCGACCGGGTGGACCTCGACGCGCTGGGCATCAAGGTGAGCGACGCCGAGCTGGACGCGGCGCTCGCCTCCATCCCGGAGGAGACCCGCGCGGCGCTGGAGTTCGCCAAGGCCCGCATCGAATCGCACCACGCCCGCCAGAAGCCGGCGGACGAGACCTATGTGGACGCGGCCGGCGTCACCCTCGGCCACCGCTGGACCAGCGTGGATGCGGTGGGCCTCTACGTGCCCGGCGGCACCGCGGCCTATCCCTCCTCCGTGCTCATGAATGCGGTGCCCGCGCAGGTGGCCGGCGTGCCGCGCATCGTCATGGTGGTGCCGGCCCCGGACGGCGTGATCGCGCCGCTGGTGCTCGCCGCCGCACGCCTTGCCGGCGTGCACGAGGTCTATCGCGTGGGCGGGGCCCAGGCGGTGGCGGCGCTGGCCTACGGCACGGAAACCATCCGGCCGGTGGACAAGATCGTCGGCCCCGGCAACGCCTTCGTGGCGGCAGCCAAGCGGCAGGTGTTCGGCAAGGTCGGCATCGACATGGTGGCCGGCCCCTCCGAGGTGCTGATCCTCGCCGATGGCGACGCCAGCGCGGACTTCATCGCCGCCGACCTCCTCGCCCAGGCGGAGCACGACACCGCCGCGCAATCCATCCTCATCACCTCCTCGCCGGAGCTGGCGGATCGGGTGGAGACGGCCGTGGAGGGGATGCTCGCCACCCTGCCGCGCGCCGAGATCGCCTCCGCCTCCTGGCGTGACCACGGCGCCATCTTCCTGGTGGACAGCCTCGCCGACGCCATCCCGCTGGTGGACCGCATCGCGCCCGAGCATCTGGAAATCCACGCGGCGGATGCCGATGCGCTGGCCGCGCAGGTGCGGCACGCCGGCGCCATCTTCATCGGCGCCTGGACCCCGGAAGCCATCGGCGACTATGTGGGCGGCACCAACCATGTGCTGCCGACGGCCCGCTCGGCCCGCTTCTCCTCCGGCCTCGGCGTGCTGGACTTCATGAAGCGAACGTCGATCCTCAAGCTCGACGCCGACGCGCTGGAAAAGCTCGGGCCGGCCGCCGTGCGCCTTGCCGCCGTGGAGCGGCTCGACGCGCACGGGCGGTCCGTCTCCATCCGCACCAACAGATGACGGGGAAATAGCGATGAGCAACAAGGCGGAGACAAAGCCCTCGGCCCGGCTCAGCGCCGTGACCCTCGACGAAGCCTCCATCGGCCACGGCGGCAGCCCGGACATCGAGCACGAGCGCGCCACGGCCATCTGGGACCTCATCGAAGACAACAGCTTCATGCCCTGCGGCGATCCCGGCGAGGGCCCCTACCAGCTCTTCATCTCGCTGGCCGACAACCGTCTCGTGCTGGACATCAAGCGCGAGAGCGGCGAGCAGGTGGTGCAGCACCATCTCTCCCTCACGCCCCTGCGCAAGGTGGTGAAGGACTATTTCCTGATCTGCGAGAGCTATTACAACGCCATCCGCACCGCCTCGCCGAGCCAGATCGAGGCCATCGACATGGGCCGGCGCGGCCTTCACAACGAGGGATCGACGCTGCTTCAGGAACGCCTCAACGGCAAGGTGGTGGTGGATTTCGACACCGCCCGCCGCCTGTTCACCCTCGTCTGCGCCCTGCACTGGAAAGGCTGACCGGCGATGGAGCCCCCTGCGGCGTCCCAGCGCTCAGCGCGGCCGCAATCGGTTCTCTTCATGTGCGGGCAGAACGTGGTGCGCTCGGTGATGGCGTCCGCGCTCGCCCGGCATCTGTTCGGCAAATCCATCTATGTGGGCTCGGCCGGAGTGATCGCGGGTGATCCCGACCCCTTCGTCACGGCGGTGATGGACGAGATCGGCCTCGACGTGAAGAAGCACCGGCCGCAGAGCGTCGAAGACCTCGAGGAATACGAGGGGCTCAATTTCGACCTCGCCATCTCGCTGTCGCCCGACGCCCACCACCGCGCGCTGGAGCTGACCCGCACCAACGCCCTCAAGGTGGAATACTGGCCCACCCCCGACCCCACCGGCGAAGGCGGCAACCGCGAGCAGCGGCTGGAGGCCTACCGGAACGTGCGCGACGAGCTGGAGCGCCGCATCCGCGCGCGGTTCCGGCAGCCCTAGGACACCCCTCGCGGCACGGCCTCCGAAAGGTCACGCCTCCTCGGTCGCCACCCGGCCGGAGAACAGCTCCGCCACGAAGCGCGTGTCGGGGTGGTGCGCGCACAAGGTGAGGCCGGCGATCAGGATCGGCACGCCGATGAAGGCGCCGGCAATGCCCCAGAGGAAAGCGAAGAAGAACACCGCCAGCAGCACCAGCACCGGCGACACCGACAGCGCCTTGCCGGCGAGGCGCGGCTCCAGATAGCTGCCCGACAGGAACTGGATGATGTTGAGGCACACGAACACGAACACCGCCATCTCCCAGCTCTCGAACTGGGCGAGGGCGAAGAGCGTGGGCAGCAGCGTCGCCACGAACGGGCCGATGAAGGGGATGTAGTTCAGCGCGAAGGCGATGGCGCCCCAGGCCAGCGCCAGTTCCAGCCCGGCGGTGAGGGTGAAGGCCCACACCACCGCGCCGGTGGCGATGCTCATCAGCGTGCGCACCGCCATGTAGGTCTGCATCTTGCGGGCGATGTCGGCGAGCGCCGGGGCGAGGAAGGGCGCGCGGCCGGAGCGGGAGAGCCGCAGCACCTGGCTCTTCATGGCGTCCACTTCGAGCAGGCCCAGCAGCACGTATATGAAGGTGAAGACGAGGAAGCTCGCCATGCCCTGCAGGCGGCCGGACAGATCCTGGAACAGGCGCAGCAGCCAGCGCACGTCGAAATGCTCGGCCCACAGGCCCGCCAGCACGAAGCCGTGGCCTTCCAGCCAGACCGCCGCCTGGCCATAGAGCGTCTGGAAGCGGGCGGCGTTCTGGAACACCCAGGCGGCCACATGGCTGAAGCCCCACACCACCACCGAGGACACCGCCCCCACCACCGCCAGCGTGATGAGGAGCGTGCCGAGCACGGCCACCATCTTGGGCAGCTTCGCCTCCAGCCGCGCCAGCAGCGGATGCACCACGGCGATGACGAACAGCGCGAAGACAACGGGCGCCAGCAGCGCGCCCGTCACGTAGAGCGCCGCGAACACGACCACCGCCGCCGCCAGCCCCACCAATCCCCGCATCATCCCGCCTCCGGTTTCCCCATGGCGATTACCTGAGGCCGAGACGATTGGCGAGCCTCACGCCGACAAGATGCGCCGCATGGCCCGAAGCCCGAGGCCGGCGGCGCCCGGCCCGTTGACCAGCGCGAACACGCCGAAGGGCGACGGCGCGTCCGTGCCCTGCCAGGCGAGGAAGCCCATCCACGCCGTGAAGCCCGCCACCGCCCCGTCCTTGGTGACGAGGGCGAGAGGGCCGGAGGCATCGGCCACATCGTGCATGATCCAGCCATAGGCCGTGCGCGGCGCGTTCCCGCCTCCGCAGCGGGGGGAAGCGAAGATGTTGCCCTGCTGATAGGCGAGGGCCGGGCTCTCCATGCCGCCGTCGCCATGGCCCATGCTGGTCCTGAGGAAGGCCAGCATGTCGGTGCCGGTGGAGACGATGCCGCCCGCGCCGACGCCGGTGAGACGGGTGGGCGCATAGTCCGCGCGTGGCGGCAGAAGCTGCCAGTTCTTCCGGTAGCCCATGGGGAGGTGCGGCTTCATCCCGGGCCGGAAGATGCCGGTGGCCGACATACCCATGCCGGCGGCGTAGGCCTTCAACGCACGGTCGTAGCGCTCGGCCGCCGCCCCCATGCTGCCCTGCCCCGCGCCTGATCCGGCCAGCGCCAGCAGCGACCAGCTGAGATTGGAATAGGAATAGCAGCTCCCCGGCGGGAACGGCGGCTGGAGCGTCGCGAGATAGGGGAACATCGTTCCGAAGCTCGCCATCACGCCGGGCGGATGCACCCCGCCCTGATTGTCCTGCGCCATGCCGGACTGGTAGCGCGCGATATCGGCGAGCGGAATGCGCGCGAGGCCCGGCGAGAGCGCGCGGGGGGCGAGCCAGTCGCCGAGATTGCCCTTGAACGGCCCATGCGCCTGATAGTGCAGGCAGGCGGTGAACACCTTGGAGATGGAGCCGATGGCGAACGGCGTTCCGCCATGGAGCGTCATGGGCCGCCCGCCGGGATGGGTGAGGTCCGGCGCGGCGGCGAGGAAGAGCTGGCCGTTGCCGCGCGGATTGACCACGCCCAGCACCACCGCGAGCCGTGCCCCATGCTGCGCGCGGGCTCGCGCCACCTCGGCGTCCGCCATCTGCTGCAGCGCCTCGAACGGCAGGCGCGGATAGCCCGCGGCGAAGGCCGGGCGGGCCAGCATCCCCGCCGCGAGGGCTCCCTTCAGAAATGTGCGCCGGTCCAGCATCACCCGCCTCCCTCGCCCGCAGAATGGCTTGGCGCGCGGCGGATGGCGAGCCTGCGCGTGTATGCAATGGGCACCGGAACCGACGCATTTGCACAAAATTTCGGCCGCAGATGCCCAGCCGAGGCGCAGGCCTTTGCCGGGCGATTCCGGCAAGCTGTTGAAAACAAATGCGCGACGGCTTGGCACGCGGGTTGCTTTTAGAGATGTCGAGTTGGTGGCTAGGGTTCCGGCATCGAACGATGCGCTGGTCCGAGAGCTGCCACCGCGACGGGAGACATCCGGCGCGGGTGCACGGCGGGATAAAAGCCCGGGAGACCTCAGTGGCCAAGGAATTGGCGGCACTGGTCTCGCCAATTCCCAATTCGTCGAAGCGAAGGGGAATTTGAATGCGCACTCCGGTTTCGTCCAAACTTCATCGTCTGAAATCCGCGCTCGCGGGGGCCTTTGGCCTCGCGGCAGTCGCCGGCCTCGCGCTCGGCGCCGGCCCGGCGGAAGCCGCGCCGAAGAAGGAATTCAAGGTCGCCTGGTCGATCTACGTGGGCTGGATGCCCTGGGGCTATGCCAACGACACCGGCATCGTGAAGAAGTGGGCCGACAAGTACGGCATCAAGATCGATGTAGTGCAGTTCAACGACTATGTGGAGAGCATCAACCAGTACACGGCCGGCGCCTTCGACGCCCTCACCGTGACCAACATGGATGCCCTCTCCGTGCCCGCCGCCGGCGGCGTGGACACCACCGCCGTCATCGTCGGCGACTTCTCCAACGGCAATGACGCCGTGATCCTGAAGGGCAAGAAGGACCTTGCCGCCATCAAGGGGCAGAAGGTCAACCTCGTCGAATTCTCGGTCTCCCACTATCTGCTCGCCCGCGCGCTTGAATCGATCAAGCTGAAAGAGCGCGACGTGAAGGTGGTGAACACCTCGGATGCCGACATGGTCGCCGCCTACAAGACCAAGGCAGTCACGGCGGTCGTCACCTGGAACCCGCTGGTTTCGGAAATCCTCACCGACAAGAACGCCCACGCGGTGTTCGACAGCTCCAAGATCCCCGGCGAGATCATGGACCTCCTCGTCGCCAACACCGCCGTGCTGAAGGACAATCCGGACTTCGCCAAGGCGCTGGTGGGCATCTGGTACGACACGACCACCCTCTTCACCGCCGACACGCCGGAAGGCAAGGCGGCGCGCGAGGCCATGGGCAAGGCCTCCGGCACCGACCTCGCCGGCTTCGACAGCCAGCTCGCCGCCACCCGCCTCTTCGCCAAGGCGCCCGAGGCGGTGGCCTTCGTCCGCTCGCCGGATGTGGGCACCACCATGGACCGCGTGCGCAAGTTCCTGTTCGAGAAGGAGCTGCTCGGCTCCGGCGCCAAGTCCGCCGACGCCATCGGCATCGAGCTGCCCGGCGGCAAGGTGCTCGGCGACGCCAAGAACGTGAAGCTGCGCTTCACCGACACCTGGATGGCGATGGTCGCCGACGGGAAGCTGTGAGGCTTTCCTCCCCTCTCCCCTTGCGGGAGAGGGAGCCCGCCGGGCGCAATTCCCCCAGCAGTCATCCCCCGGCTTGTCCGGGGGGATCCACGGTCCCGCAGGTCCGCTCGCTGAGGCCGAAGATCCATCTGGCGGACAAGTGGATGCCCCGGACAAGCCGGGGCATGACGGTGCGGTCGGATGATGACCCGCTCCACCCCCCTTCCCACCCTTCAGGAGCAGCGCTGATGCGCCTCATCAATGTCAGGCCGGATCGGGGAACGGCGCTGTTCCTTGCCGTCCTCCCGTTCGCTCTGGTCGTTCTCGCCTACATCCTCGGCTCGGCGCAGCGCCTTGCGGAGAACCCGGACGACAAGCTGCTGCCGAGCCTGCCCTCCCTCGGCAATGCCATCGTGAAGATGGCCTTCACCGCCGATGCCCGCACCGGCGACTACCTGTTGTGGACCGACACCCTCGCCAGCATGGAGCGGCTGCTCTCGGCGCTGGCCATCGCCACAATCATCGCCCTCGTCATCGGCGTGCTGGTGGGCATGCTGCCCCTCGTGCGGGCGCTGCTGGCGCCGTTCGTCGCCATGGTGTCCATGGTGCCGCCGCTGGCGCTCCTGCCCATCCTGTTCATCGTCATGGGGCTGGGCGAGGAATCCAAGATCGCCCTCATCACCATCGGCATCACGCCCTATCTGGTGCGCGACCTCGCCATGCGGGTGGAGGAACTGCCGCGCGAGCAGATGATCAAGGCGCAGACGCTCGGCGCCTCCACCTGGCAGATGATGGTGCGGGTGGTGCTGCCACAGATATTGCCCCGCCTGATGGACGGCCTGCGCCTCTCCCTCGGCCCGGCCTTCCTCTTCCTCATCGCGGCGGAAGCCATCGCCTCGGATTCGGGCCTCGGCTATCGCATCTTCCTGGTGCGGCGCTATCTCGCCATGGATGTGATCCTGCCCTACGTGGCCTGGATCACCCTCATCGCGGTGGCCATGGATTTCGGCCTCGCCCGCGCCCGCCGCGCCCTCTTCCCCTGGTTCGGAGGCGCGAAATGACCGCCATTTCCGTGCGCCATCTCTGGAAGGAATATGGCGAGCAGATCGTACTCGAGGACATCAGCCTCGAATTCGCGCCACGCTCCTTCATCGCCCTTGTCGGCCCCTCCGGCTGCGGCAAGACCACCTTCCTGCGCATCCTCCTCTCGGAGGAAACCGCCACGCGGGGCGAGGTGCTGATCGAAGGCCAGCCCATCGCCCGCGAGCCGGGTGCCGACCGGGGCGTCGTCTTCCAGCGCTACTCGGTGTTCCCGCATCTGACCGTGCTCGGGAACGTGCTGCTCTCCGCCGAGATGGCGGAGGCGCCCCTGACCGGCCGCCTGTTCGGCGCCCGTCGCCGGCAGGCGCAGGACGAGGCCCGCGCCCTCATCGAGGAGGTCGGCCTGAAGGGCGCGGAGGACAAATATCCGGCGGCGCTGTCCGGCGGCATGCAGCAGCGCCTCGCGCTGGCGCAGGCGATCATGCGCAAGCCCAAGATCCTGCTGCTGGACGAGCCGTTCGGCGCGCTCGATCCCGGCATCCGCGCCGACATCCACCAGCTCATGCTGAAGCTGTGGAACACCTGCGAGATGACGGTGGTGATGGTGACCCACGACCTCAAGGAGGCCTTCACGCTGGCCACCCGCATCATCGCCTTCGAGCGCCGCCGCAACCGGCCGGAGGAGAAGGCCCGCTACGGCGCCACCATCGCCAAGGACATCGAGGTCTGGCCCAAGCGGATCGCGGGCCAGTTGAAGCTGAAATCCACCGCCCCCGGCCGGGACGACCCGGCCATTCCCTCGGGCACCGGCCGGGACGACCCGGCGCTGAAGACGGCTTGAGGAGACAGCCATGACCGTCAGCGTCGAAACCCAGAAGTTCATCGAAGAGAACAAGCGCCGCTACGAAGAGCTGAAAGCAGCCGGCCAGCAGCATGCGCCCAAGGCCCTGCCCGGCCCGACCCTGCGCGGCTCCGCAGCCATCATGCCCGGCGCGGTGCTGCACACCGAGACCATTCCCGGCGGATGGTACTGGTCCACGCCGCTCAAGGCCGGCGAGGCCCTGCGCATTCATCTGGCCCACGGGCCGGCGGCGGTCTCCATGATCGCCTGGTCGGCGGCGGACGCCTCGGAGCGGCTGAACTATGCCGACACGGTGAAGGTGCAGTGGACCTCCGCACTCGGAAAGGGCCGCGTGCTGTTCTCCGACATGGGCCGGGTGATGTTCTCCCTCATTGAGGACACCACCGGCATGCACGACGCGCTGGTCGGCGGCTCCACCCCCGCCTCCAACCGCGCCCGCTATGGCGAGACAGTGCTGCGCAACACGCGTGACAACTTCATCCTGGAGACGCTGAAGCTCGGCCTCGACAAGCGGGACATTCCCCCCGCTTTGACCTTCTTCGCCCCCGTGCGCACGGATGCGGACGGCAATTTCCGCTGGATCGAGGACGCCCGCCAGACCGGCGATTTCGTGGATTTGCGGGCGGAGATGGACCTCATCGTCGCCCTCTCCAACTGCCCGCATCCCATGGACCCGGCGCCGGACCATGCCCCGCCCCCGGTGGAGGCTATCCGCCACCAGCCGCCCGCGCCCGCCGCGGACGACCTGTGCCGCACCGCCACCATCGAAGCCGTGCGCGGCTTCGAGAACAATGCGCGCTGAGGGAGGACGACATGACCCGGTTCTTTGCTTCTCCCGTCCGCGATGCGTCTTCCGCCCTGCGCGATTACTTCGTCCCCGCCAATGCCCCCTTCTCCTGCCTCGTGAAGGCCGGCGAGAGCGTGCGCATCGTCGATCTGGGAGGCCAGCAGGCCGTCGATACCTTGTTCTACAAGGCCGACGACTTTTCCGAGCGTTATTCCTCGCAGGATACGCTTCGCGTCCAGGGCTCGGCCTATGTCTCCACCGGCACGAAGCTCATCTCGTCCGAGGGAAACGTGATGGCGACCGTGACGGCCGACACCTGCGGCCGGCACGACACCTCGGCGGGCGCCTGCTCCTGCGAGGCGAACACGGTGCGTTTCGGCCATCAGGTGAAGTATCTGCACGCCTGCCGCGAGAATTTCGTGCTCGAAGTGGCGAAGCACGGCATGACGAAGCGGGACATCGTGCCCAACATCAACTTCTTCATGAACGTGCCGGTGGAGCCCACGGGGGAACTCGCCATCGTGGACGGCATTTCCGGCCCCGGCGACTATGTGGAGATGCGCGCGGAGATGGATGTGCTCCTCGTCATCTCCAACTGCCCGCAGATCAACAATCCCTGCAACGGCTTCAACCCGACGCCCATTCAGGTGCTCGTGTTCGGCGCGGAGGATTGAGATGTTCTCGAAAATCCTCATCGCCAACCGCGGCGAGATCGCGCGGCGGGTGATCCGCACCGCGCGCGCCATGGGCATCAGGTCCGTGGCCGTGCATTCGGATGCCGACCGCTTCACCCGCGGCGTGCTGGAGGCGGACGAGGCCGTGCGTCTCGGCCCCGCCCCGGCCGCCGAGAGCTATCTGAACGTCGATGCCGTCATCACCGCCTGCAAGGCGACGGGGGCGCAGGCGGTGCATCCGGGCTACGGCTTCCTGTCCGAGAACGTGCGCTTCGCGCGGCGGCTGGCGGAAGAGGGGATCGCCTTCATCGGGCCGAAGCCCGAGCATCTGGAAGCCTTCGGGCTCAAGCACACCGCGCGCGAGCTGGCCAAGGCGAGCGGCGTGCCCCTGCTGCCCGGCACCGACCTCCTCGAAAGCGCCGAAGAGGCGCTGAAGGCGGCGGAAGCCATCACCTATCCGGTGATGCTGAAGTCCACCGCCGGCGGTGGCGGCATCGGCATGCAGCTGTGCCACACGCCGGAGGAATTGCGCGACGTGTTCGAGCGCGTCCAGCGCACGGCCCGCGCCTCCTTCGGCGATGCCCGCGTCTATCTGGAGCGCTTCGTCTCGGAAGCACGCCATGTGGAGGTGCAGATCTTCGGCGACGGCAAGGGCAAGGTCGTGGCGCTGGGCGAGCGCGACTGCTCGCTCCAGCGGCGGAACCAGAAGGTGGTGGAGGAAACCCCCGCCCCCCTCCTCTCCGATGCCGTGCGTGCCCGCCTCCACGCCGCCGCCGTCCAGCTCGGCGAGAGCGTGAAGTATGAGAGCGCCGGCACGGTGGAGTTCATCTACGACCCGGCGCGGCAGGAGTTCTATTTCCTGGAGGTGAACACCCGTTTGCAGGTGGAACATCCCGTCACCGAGGCGGTGTTCGGCATCGACCTCGTGGAGTGGATGATCCGCCAGGCGGCGGGGGAAGACCCCATCGCCGCTGCCGGACCGCTCAGCCCGAAGGGCGCGGCCATGGAGGTGCGCGTCTATGCGGAAATCCCCCACGCCAATTTCCAGCCCTCCGCCGGCCTCCTCACCGAGGTGAAATTCCCCGACTGGGCGCGCATCGACGGCTGGATCGAGACCGGCACGGAGGTGACGCCCTTTTACGATCCCATGCTCGCCAAGGTGATCGTGAAGGCGGACGACCGCGCCGGCGCCATCGCGGCGTTGCAGAAGGCGCTCGCCGAGACCTCCATCTGCGGCATCGAGACGAACCTTCAATATCTCTCCGCCATCGCCGCGTCCGACCTCCTCGCCTCCGGCAAGGTGGCGACCACCGCGCTGAAGGACTTCGCCTTCCGGCCCACCAGCGTGGAAGTGGTCGTGCCCGGCGCCCAGTCCAGCCTTCAGGAACTGCCGGGGCGGCTGAACCTGTGGCATGTGGGCGTGCCGCCCTCCGGCCCCATGGACGAACACTCCTTCCGCCGCGCCAATGCCCTCGTGGGCAATGCCGAGGTGGCGTGCGCGCTGGAAATGACCGTCAACGGCCCCACCCTGCGCTTCCATGACGATGCGACGGTGGCCATCTCCGGCGCCCACATGCCGGCCAAGCTCGACGGCGCCTTGGTGCCGCACGATGCGGCCTTCCCGGTGAAGGCCGGGCAGATGCTCGCCATCGGCACCATCGAGGGCGCCGGCCAGCGGGCTTATCTCGCCGTCGCCGGAGCCTTCCAGGCGCCGGTGGTGCTGGGCTCGCGGGCGACCTTCGCGCTCGGCCAGTTCGGCGGCCATGCCACCGGCACGCTGAAGGCGGGCGACGCGCTGCACCTTGCCCCCGCCGCCGCACGCCCCACGACGCCCGCTGCCGAGGTACCCGCCCCCGCCCCCCTCACCCGCGAGTGGGAGATCGGCGTGCTCTACGGCCCCCACGGCGCGCCGGACTTCTTCCAGCCGGACGACATCGCGGACCTATTCTCGGCCACCTATGAGGTGCATTTCAACAGCGCCCGCACCGGCGTGCGCCTGATGGGGCCGACGCCCCGCTGGGCGCGCACGGACGGCGGGGAGGCGGGGCTCCACCCCTCCAATCTCCACGACAACGCCTATGCCATCGGCGCCATCGACTTCACCGGAGACATGCCCATCATCCTCGGCCCGGACGGACCCTCGCTGGGCGGCTTCGTCTGCCCGGCGGTGATCGCCCGCGACGAGCAGTGGAAGATGGGGCAATTGAAGCCCGGCGACCGCGTGCGCTTCGTGCCCTTGCCCCGGCCGGAAGACCCCATCGCCGGCCCGGCCATCGTCGGCGCGCCGGAGGAGACATCCTCCCCCCTCCTCGCCATCCATGAGGATGGGCCGGTGCGCGTCGTCTATCGCCGGCAGGGCGACGACAATCTGCTGGTCGAGTTCGGCGACATGCATCTCGATGTCGCCCTGCGCCTGCGCGCGCATCTGATGGCCGAGGCGGTGCAGCAGGCGAAGCTGCCGGGCCTCATCGACCTCACCCCCGGCATCCGCTCGCTCCAGATCCATTATGACGGCGCGAGCCTGCCCCGCACCAAGCTGCTCGATGCCCTCGCGGAGATCGAGAAAGGCCTGCCGGCGGCTGAGGACGTGGTGGTGCCGAGCCGCATCGTCCACCTGCCGCTGTCCTGGAACGACCCGCAGGCGGAACTCGCCATGCGCAAGTATCAGGAGCTGGTGCGGCCCAACGCGCCGTGGTGCCCGGACAACATCGAGTTCATCCGCCGCATCAACGGGCTCGAGAACGAGCAGGCGGTGAAGGACATCATCTTCGGCGCCAGTTATCAGGTGCTCGGCCTCGGCGATGTCTATCTCGGTGCGCCGGTCGCCACCCCCATCGATCCGCGCCACCGCCTCGTCACCACCAAATACAACCCGGCCCGCACCTGGACGCCGGAAAACGCGGTGGGCATCGGCGGTGCCTACATGTGCATCTATGGCATGGAGGGGCCGGGCGGCTACCAGCTGTTCGGCCGCACCATCCAGATGTGGAACACCTGGCGGCGCACGCCTGCGTTCAAAGACAACCCGTGGCTGCTGCGCTTCTTCGACGAGATCCGCTTCTTCTACGTCTCCCATCAGGAACTGATGGAGGCGCGCGCCGCCTTCCCGCACGGCGCCTATCCCGTGCGCATCGAGGACAGCCGCTTCTCCTATGCGGACTACGCCGCGAACCTTGCCGCCAATTCCGGCGCCATCGCCGCCGGCAAGGCCCGTCAGCAGGCCGCCTTCGAGGCCGAGCGGGCGCGCTGGAAGGCGGAGGGGCTGGACAGCTTCGTCGTCGAGGACGGCGCCGGAATGCTGGGCGAAAGCGAGATGCCGGACGGCTGCTTCGGCGTTTCCGCCAACGTGCCGGGCAATGTCTGGAAGGTGCTGGTGGAAGAGGAAGCGGTGGTCGCCGCAGGCGACACCATCGCCATCATCGAGAGCATGAAGATGGAGATTTCCATCACCGCCCACGCCGCTGGCCGCGTCCGCGAGATCCGCGCCGCGCCGGGCCGCACCGTCCGCTCGGGCGATGTGGTCTGCGTGCTCGAAACCGTGTGAGGACCAAGATGACCAACGAGACCCCGCTCAGCGGCGCTCGCGCCTCTCTCCCGCCGGATGCCGTGCCCATCGCCGTGGTGGGCGCGCACCTCACGGGCATGCCCCTCAACGGCGAATTGACCGGCGCCGGCGGCGTGCTGGTGAAGAGCTGCCGCACCGCGCCGGACTATCGGCTCTTCGTCCTGCCCGACACCACGCCCCGCAAGCCCGGCGTGGTGCGCGCCCCCGGTTTTTCCGGGCCGGGGCTGGAGGTGGAGGTGTGGGCGCTGGACCCCGCCGCCTTCGGCCGCTTCGTCGCCGCCATCCCCGCCCCGCTGGGGGTGGGCAAGCTGCGGCTGGAGGACGGCTCCGAGGTGCCCGGCTTCCTGTGCGAGGCCCATGCGGTGGAAGAGGCGGAGGAGATCACCGCACTGGGCGGCTGGCGCGCTTATGTGAGCGGAGGGAAGGGTTTGTCCCAGGCATAGGACCGACAGGGAGGCCCTCACCGCCCTCGCGCCCCGGACGCATGCAGCGAAAGCGGAATGCGAGCCGGCAACTGTGTTGAGGGCTGGTCAGGTTTGGAAGGTGACGTTGTCGCGTAGGAGGGCGTTTGCGGTGACGACGATGCGTCTGGCGATGGCGACGAGTGCGAGCTTTGGTGG